>JACQZY010000001.1 GCA_016213645.1 Actinomycetota bacterium | reverse complement strand
TGTGGGCTTTGTTGCGCTTCCTTTGCCCGCGCGGTAAAATGAAGCGCAACAAAGCCCACAAGCGCCGATGGCATCTACCGCGGCTCAATCACGCAACAAACGGCAGCGGTATCGATGGCATCCACCGTCAACGCAACGGCAACCGCCATCGCCAACGCAACCGCCAATGCCACCGCCAACTGCCACCGCCAATGCCATCGCCAACTGCCACCGCCAATGCCATCGCCAACTGCCACCGCCAATGCCATCGCCAACGCAACCGCCAATGCCACCGCCAACTGCCACCGCCAACTGCCACCGCCAACTGCCACCGCCAATGTCAACGCAGCCGCAACGCCAACCGCCGCCGCCAACGCCACTGCCACCACAATCGCCACCGCCGCCGCCAACGCCACTGCCACCACAATCGCCACCGCCACCGCCACCGCCACCGCCACCGCCACCGCCACCGCCACCGCCACTCAGACACGCAGATCGCCGCGTAAACCCATCTCAGCGCGGTGTAACCAACCCCGCCGCGCCGTGTTGTATAGTTTCGACATTGTTATTTCTAACAAACTTACGGAGGACAGGCACTAATGGCCGCGACCACCGCCCCTAAGAAGACAACCGCGCGTAAGCGCACCGCAGCCCGCAAGACCACCGCAAAGTCGGGCGCGACCAAAACCCCATCCAGGAGCAACGCCAGGAGCAACGCCAGGAGCACCGCCAAGGGCACCGCCAAGACCTCGGCGAAGACCACCACCAAGCCCACGGGCGAGAGCTACGCCGACAAGAGTCAGGCATACGCCGAGAAGGCCGTGTTGGTGCCGGTCGGTCTCGCGCTTGAGGTTCGCGACGGCATTGTCGATCTGGTCGAGCCGTATCGCAGCCGCACCGGTCTTGAGCGCAAGCTCAAGGAGTTCGAGAAGCGCGGTAAGACCTTTAGCAACCGCATCGAGCGCGACCTGCGCAAGCAGCGCACGCGTGCCGAGCGCGAACTTCGTAAGCAGCGCAAGGAGCTTGAGAAGACGGTCAACAAGCAGCGCGACCGCGTTGAGGACCGTTTCGGCAACCTTGGCGACGAGCTGGAAGGGCGCTTCAAAGACCTGCAGGACCGCGTTCAGACGCAGTTCGACAAGGCTCAGGAGCAGCTTGACAAGGTTCAGGCCCAGGTCGAGAAGCGTCTCGACATCTAAGACCCACGTTTAACCGGTCGTGGCAACGCGACCGACCCGCCGAATTTCGGCGCCTTCCCCATAGGTCCCTCCCCCCGGGATCCATCACAGAAAAAAGCCTCGGCTGGACGCCGGGGCTTTTTTCCGTACGGCGACGGTGCTTGCAGTCACCACGAAAAAGGGCGGCTCAGCGGCCGCCCCAATCGTTCAACCCGATGTGGCCGATCTCAGCCGGCGAAGTACTTCGCGTTGATTTCGACGAAGTTCTTCCACTCGTCGGGCACCTGGTCCTCGGCAAAGCAGGCATCTACGGGGCAGGCCTCGACGCACGCGTCGCAGTCGATGCACTCGTCGGGGTTGATGTACAACTGCTCAACCTCGTCGTAACTAGACTCGTCCGGCGTCGGGTGGATGCAGTCGACGGGGCAAACCTCGACGCACGAGTTGTCTTTGGTTGCAATGCAGGGTTCCGCGATTACGTAAGCCAAGTTGTTCTGCTCCTTCTAAATTGAGGCTTGGCCGGAGATTTTAAACACGATTTGGCGAAATCGGGGAATTCACGTTGCTGTCGACCTTATATTCAGGTCGATGATCCTTCTTACCGGCGCGACCGGAACACTCGGACGGCCGCTGCTTTCGCGTCTGATCGGCGCCGGCCGCGACGTTCGCTGCCTGGTGCGAGAACCGCGCCGGCTCGGCGCCTCGCGCGTGCAGGTGCAGATCGCGATCGGCAATCTCGCCGATTCTCACGGCGTTGACCGCGCGCTGCGCGGAGTTGACACCGTGATTCATCTGGCGTCGACTTCGCGCGACCAAGACCGAGGCTCGATCGAGCGGATCAACGGCATCGGTACGGCACGTCTCGTGAACGCGGCAACGCGAGCGGGAGTGCGGCGCTTCATCTACGTCAGCTCGATCGGGGCGTCGCGGAATTTGCCGTCGCGCTTCATCCGCTCTCAGGCGCTCGCTCGCGACGCTGTCGCGGCCGCGGACCTCGAGTCGTTGATCTTCGAATCGTCGATGATCTACGCGCCCGGCGATCACTGGATGCGATTGTTGCGGACGATGTCGCGATTACCGGCGCTGCCGGTGGCCGGCAAGGGCCGGGCGCTGCTGCAACCGATCTGGGCACAGGACGCGGCGGACGCGATGATGGCTGCGTTGCTGTTGGCCGAGAGCGACGGCATTCCGGCGGGCGTGGGACGGATCGACACTGCCCGCCGCGCGCGATACGTCGAAATGGCGGGACCGCAGGCCCTCACTCACAATCAGTTCTTACACGCGGCGATGCGGTCGTTTGGCCGTGACCGCCCGCTTCTGCACCTACCCCGCGGCCCGGTGCGGCGATTGCTGCGACTGCAAGAGTGGTACTTGGGCCCCAGCGCGCTCGCGACCTGGGACGAGGCGGTGCTGATGGACCACGCCTACGTGGCCGTGCGTGGC
This sequence comes from Actinomycetota bacterium, assembly GCA_016213645.1. Lineage (GTDB taxonomy): Bacteria > Actinomycetota > Thermoleophilia > Solirubrobacterales > JACPNS01 > JACPNS01. Next base: position 79,506 of record JACQZY010000001.1, on the reverse strand, counting down.
ACCGCCGACGTGGAGCGCCTAGGAGTGCAGCCGTTGACGGTCACCGACGTCCTTGGCGGATAAACGCGCCGTCACGCATGGCCGGCGGAAACACCGTAAAACTGAGCATTGCCATTCTCTGGATAACGGTTAGCCTGAATGGTGTAGTACCGCTCTAGCAAACGACCCCCCTATTACGTGGCTGGACGGAATGGACTCTGAGATTCAAGCGCAGCAGGACCCTGCCGCGACAGAGGCGACCGACCGCGCGGACGATCCGCGCCTTCGCCCCTATCGCAACTGGGCAATGCAGAACAATCCGATCTCCGCACTTGGAGCGGATACGACCTGGGGCGGCCGCGAACGCAGTGATCATGCCGTCGTCACCTCGGAGGATCCGCGCGGCGGTCAAGGATTGCTGCTGAACGAACTGGAGCCGGACCCCGAGTTTCAGCTTCGCACGAGAACGTCTTTGGTCATCTGGGGCGCCGCATTGTTGACGGGCGCCGCAAATCAGTTCGGTTCGATCGGCGTGGTGATGCCGTCGGACTCGTACAAATTCACGCTGACATGGGCGCTGTTTGCTCTTGTGTTTACCGCGGTCGCCTACCCGCGGCTGCGACCGCGGCCGTTCGCGATGATCGAGCAGCTGATGCTTGCGAGCGGGTTCGCGGTCATCGTCTTCAAATGTCACGAAACCGGTGGGGCGCTGAGCCCGTACGCGGTCTGGTGGATGTTCTCAACCTTCTATGCCGCTTACTTCTTCCCCCAGCGCCGCGCGTTCGCGAACGTCGCCGTCATCTCGCTACTTATGTTGGCCCCGGCCGTTTACGACCCCGCAATCGCCGATGGGGCAACCCCGATCGTGATGGTTCTGCTGCTCGCCGTCACCTGGATGCTCGCGCTCACTCTGGTGGCCCGCCGCGAAACCAGCAGAGGCGCGGAGCGCGCGGTCCGCTACCTGGCGCTTTCCGATCCGCTCACCGGCGTTGCCAACCTGCGCCTCTTCGAACGGTCGCTCGATCGAGCCCTCGGTGACGCGCGCTCGCCCTTTGGTGTGGTGATGGCCGACATGAACGGCCTCAACGGCGCAAATGTCGTGTACGGATATGGCGAAGGCGACGACATGTTGTGCCGGCTCGCCGCTCTGCTGTGTCATGCGTCCGGTCCGCAGGATCAGGTGGCTCGCGTTCGCGGCGACGAGTTCGCCGTGATTCTTCCCGGCGCCGGTGCCGCGGAAGTGGAGTCGTGGCGGCGGCGATTCGAAATCATCGTCGATACCCACAACGGCTGGGTACGCAACCGGCGGCCGCGCATTTCGGTCGCGGTCGGCACCGCGGTCTTTCCGCATGACGGGATCACCTCGACCGAATTGATCGAGAAGGCCGACAGGCGGATGTTCGATCAAAAGTCCTCGACCGTTTTACCGCCGTACGAAGTGGACGTCACTACCGGTGTCGACGCCGAGCGCATGATGCGTGAGCCGGAGCCACCACCCATGCCTTCGCTGCCCGAGATGCTTGGCAGCACGTCATTTCATGCAGCTACTCGCTGGTTGATTGCCGCGGGGTTTTTGTTTTCACTCTCGGTCGTGCCGAACGACGTCGTGTCGAGCAGCGCCGGAGTCGCCCTGCTGGGCGTGTACGCGTTGGCGATGGCCCTGGTGAGCATGGCGATCCGCGCAGACAGTCCATCGGACCGTGCATATCGGATTTCGGACCTGGGGACGATTGCCGTGATCGCACCGCTGATGATGGTCTCGGGCGGCTGGCAAAGCCCGCTGCAACTGGCGATTTTCTTTCCGGTCGCCTTTTATGCGCAGTTTCTTGAAGGTGTTCAAGCTGTCAAGCGGGTCGCCGCCGTGATCGGCCTGTACGGCTTTGCCTACTGGACCAGCGGACCACTCGGCTTCGCGGACGCACATGTCGATCGCGCGGGTCACACGCTTTTCGCGACGATTCTGACCGCGCTTTTCGTGATCGCGCTGATGCTCAACGTAAATCGCCGGCAGACTGACGCGGCCGTGGCGACGATTCGCGACGCCGCCGTGCGCGACCCGTTGACCGGGGTGAACAACCTTCCGGCGTTTCGACGCCGATTGGCGGAGGATCTCGCAGCCGCGCGAGACAGCGCGGATAGCTGGCCACGCCCGGCGCTCACGGTCGCCGACATCGACGACCTGCGCAGGATCAACTCCTTCGCCGGCCACCTCGGCGGGGACGCCGCGTTGCGCGAACTCGCGCGGCAGCTGATTCGGTTGACGGAGAGCCATGGGACTGTATTTCGCATCGGATCGGACGAATTCGTGCTTGTTCACCAGGCCGATGACCTGGGCCATGCCGAATCGCTGGCAAAGACGATTCGCGAATCGCTGCGCATTGAACTTCCGAAGCGATCGGAGCTCGAGGTGCCGGTGACGGTCAGCGTTGGTCAGGCCGTGTGGCGTCCGGGGATGTCCGCCGAACAACTGGTGCAGGCGGCGGAGCGCGACCTCAGCGAGCGCAAAGAGCGCGAACGACCGACTTATCCGGCTTACGGCGAGGGCAAAACCCTGCTCTGACGCGGCGTTCTACGCCGTCGGCGCTCCGCATAGCTCATTCGTCCGCACCGCAAAGCATCCGGGCGATCCGATAACTACCCTGAATTCGGGAGGGTATTAGCTAAAGATGAACTCTGCAGGTTCGAGGGGCGAATCAGGCGCCGATTCCGGGCAGGCGCTGCCGCGCGCTCGCGCCGACGATGCCGGTGGCGGCACCGATCCAAAGCTGCTTCCATACCGAAACTGGGCGCTGCAAAACAGCGTGATCACCGCCTTGGAAATCAACCACGGCTGGTCGGAGCCCAATTCTCACCTGGGTCTCGAAGACGCCGAAGACGAGAATCCAGGCAGTTCCGCGGACCAAAGCGGCCGCGGCCCTCTGATCAAGATGCTGGAACCCGACCTCGAGATTCGGATGCGAACGAATACCGCGCTCGCGCTCTGGGCTTCAGCGCTGATCGTGAATTCGATCAACCAGTGGGGCCCGATCGGTATCAAGATGGCTCATGATGCCGCGATCACGACGACTGTCTGGATGGCGGTCTCGATCGTGATTACTGCGATCACCTATCCGCTATTACGGCCGAAGGCCTTCAAGATGGTCGATCAGTTCATGGTGGCCGAAGCGTATGTGCTGATCGCGTATATGTGCCACGCAACGGGCGGCGCGGAGAGTCCTTACGCGGTCTGGTGGCTGTTCGCGATCTTCTACGCAGTCCAGTTCTTCGAGCGTCGCCGTGCCTATGTGAACGCCGTGGTGACGACTGCGCTGGTGCTTGCGCCCGTGGTGTACGACCCCACGACACTGAAAGGCGATACGCCAGTGGTGTTTGCGCTTCTACTGGCCGTTATTTGGACGCTGACGCTGACGCTGGTCGCCGACCGGCGTTCGATTCGCTCCGCGAACCAGGCGGTCAGGTACCTGGCGCTGGCGGATCCGTTGACCGGAGTCGCCAATCTGCGCTCGTTTGAACTGATCCTGGAAACCGCGCTACGTGAGCAACGCCCACCGCTGACGCTCCTAGTGGCCGACGTCGACGGCCTGAAAGGCGCCAATGCCGCGTTTGGCTATGACGTGGGAGACGACATGCTTCGCAGGTTTGCCGCGTTATTGATGCGGGCGTCGGACGACGAAACGCAGGTGGCGCGGGTGCGTGGCGATGAATTCGTGGTGCTACTTCCGGGCGACGAGACGGCCACTCAGGAGTGGCGGGATCGTTTCGAGCGGGATCTGTCAGCGCACAACGGGTGGGTGAAAGGGCGATTGCCACGTCTCTCGGCTGAGTTTGGCGCGGCCACGTTTCCGCTTGACGGATCGACGCCGGCTGAGCTGATCGAAGCGGCCGACCGAGAACTGCTCGTTCGCAAGCGCGTGGAGGTGAAGCCGCCATTTGAAGTGGACGTGTCGGCGCGGGCCGGAGCCGAGCGAATGCTACGCCCCGTTGAGCGTGACGGCGCTGTTTCGCGATCAAGCGAAATGCGCCGGCGCGCCGGTCTCGCGGCAATTCGCTGGCTGGTGATGTCGGCCGTCTATTTCGCGTGGCTCATGATCCCCGGCATGGATGCATCCAGCGAGCAGGGGTTGCCGGCGCTGGCGCTGGTCAGCCTGGCGGTCGCCGGGTTTGCGGAAGCCGGCCGGGTCGCCGGTTTTCCTCGGCTCGCTCTGCGCGTATCGGACGTCGCGACGATGTTGATCGTGCTGCCGACGATCTGGATCACCGGCGGGTGGCAGAGCCCTGTGCAGTTTGCCATCTTTTTGCCCGTCGCGTTTTACGCGCAGATCCAGCGTGGTGTGAAAGCGATCTGGCGCGTGGCGACTGTAGTCGGGGCGTATGCGCTTGGGTTTTGGACCAGTGGGCCCCTGGGTCTGGCCGATCCGGTGGTCAGCCCCACGGGACAGACGTTGTTTGCGACTGTCGTCACGGCGACGGTCGTGATCACGCTGATTCTTCAGTCCAACCGCAGTGCGCTGGACAACGCGATCCGGCAAATCCGTGATGCCGCGACCCACGACGCCACAACCGGTGCTCCGAACATACACGCCTTCCGGCGCGATTTGACGGAGGCGGTGATCCGCGCGGTGGGTACCGACGGGCGGGGGTCCCAGCCGGCGCTGGTGCTGGTGGACGTGAATGACTTCAAAGACGTAAACGTTTCCGCCGGTCATCTCGGCGGCGATGCAGTGCTGCGTGAGACGGCGCAGCGGCTCGGCGTACTCACGTCCCGGTTGGGCACGATCTACCGGATCGGCTGCGACGAGTTCGCCGTGCTGATGAACGCCGACCGCGCCGACGCGTCGCGGGCGCTCGCCGGCCGCATCGACGAAACGATCCGTTACTACCCGAAGTCCGGAATACGGCTACGCAAACCGATCACCGTCAGCGTCGGACACGCCGTCTGGCGCCCTGGGATGACCGCGGAGGAACTGGTCGACACCGCGGAAGGAATGCTCGTCAAGAACAAGCCTTCGCGCGGCGACTTGGCCACGCGGCACGGGGCGACGCTGCTTTAACTGCTAGCCGTCCGGCGCACGGCCGCATCGTGGCCATGGCCGGATTGCGCCTCGCGGGCCGACGTCCTCATCCGGGTATTCAGGCATGGAAAAGCCCGGCGCGCGGGCCGGGCTTTTCCAATCTGATCCGACGTGCGGACCGATGCGGCCAATTCGGCCTACATCATGTCCATTCCGCCCATGCCGCCACCCGGCATGCCGACGGCTTCCTTCTCGGGAAGCTCGGCGACGATCGCCTCGGTGGTGAGGATGTTCTTGCCGATCGACGCGGCGTTCTGCAGCGTTGAGCGGGTGACCATCGCGGGGTCGATGATGCCGGCCTTGACGAGATCGACGATCTCGCCAGTCGCGGCGTTCAGGCCCTCGCCGGCCTTCGCCTTGCGCACGTCGTTGACCACGACGCTGGCTTCCAGACCGGCATTGTGTGCGATCTGGCGCAGCGGTTCCTCAATTGCGCGGACGATGATCTGCGCGCCTGTGCGCTCGTCGATGTCCTCGATCGCGTCGTACTTGATCGACTCCTGCGCTTCCAGAAGGGCGACGCCGCCGCCGGCGACGATGCCCTCTTCAAGCGCGGCGCGCGTGGCCTGCAGCGCGTCTTCTACGCGGTGCTTCTTTTCCTTGACCTCGGTCTCGGTGGCGGCGCCGACCTTGACGACTGCCACGCCTCCGGCCAGCTTGGCCAGGCGCTCCTGCAGCTTCTCGCGGTCGAAGTCGCTGTCGGTGTTGTCGATCTCGCTCTTGATCTGGCTGACGCGGCCCTTGATCGCCTCGGCGTCACCGGCGCCGTCGATGATCGTGGTGTTGTCCTTGCCCACGACGACGCGACGTGCGTGACCGAGCTGGCTGACCTGCGTGTTCTCCAGCTTCAGGCCCAGCTCTTCGCTGATGACCTCGCCGCCGGTGAGGATCGCGATGTCCTCGAGCATGCGCTTGCGGCGGTCGCCGAAGCCGGGGGCCTTGACGGCCACACCGGTGAAGGTGCCGCGCAGCTTGTTGACCACGAACGTGGCCAGGCTCTCGCCCTCAACGTCCTCGGCGATGATCAGCAGCGGCTTGCCGCTCTGCATCACTGCCTCCAGTACCGGCAAGACCTCGCGCACGGCGCCGATCTTGCTGTTGGCGATCAGGATGTACGGGTCTTCGAGCACGGCCTCCATACGGTCCTGGTCGGTGACCATGTAAGGGCTGATGTAGCCCTTGTCGAACTGCATGCCCTCGGTGAACTCCAGCTCCAGGCCGAAGGTCTGGCCTTCCTCGACGTTGACTACGCCGTCCTTGCCGACCTTGTCGATCGCGTCGGCGATGACGTCGCCGATCTCGTCGTCACCGGCGGAGATCGCCGCGACACGGGCGATCTGGTCCTTGCCGTTGACCTCCTGGGCACGATCCTTGATCGCGGCTACGACCTGGTCGACGGCGGTCTCGATGCCGCGCTTGAGCGCGATCGGGTTTGCACCGGCCGCGACGTTGCGCAGACCCTGGCGCACGATCGCCTGAGCGAGCACCGTGGCGGTGGTGGTGCCGTCGCCGGCAACGTCGTTGGTCGCGGTCGCGACCTCACGCACCAGCTGGGCGCCCTGGTTCTCGAACGGGTCCTCGACCTCGATCTCACGAGCGATCGTGACACCGTCGTTGGTGATCGTCGGTGCGCCGAACTTCTTGTCGAGCACCACGTAGCGGCCCTTCGGGCCGAGTGTGACCTTTACGGCGTTGGCGACGGCGTCGACGCCGGCTTCCAGCGTGCCGCGCGCTTCTTGGCCGTACTTGAGTTCTTTAGCCATTTCGAAATTTCTCCTCTAGCTCTTGACGTTGGGGGATGCCTTAGACGACTTTGGCCAGCACGTCGCTCTCGCGCAGGACCAGCAGGTCCTGGCCTTCGACCGTGACCTCGGTGCCGCCGTACTTGCTGTAGAGGACCTCGTCGCCCTCGCTGACGTCGAGCGGAATGCGCTTCTCGCCGTCCTCGTCCCACGAACCGTCGCCGACGGCGACGACCTTGCCGCGCTGCGGCTTCTCCTTGGCCGTGTCGGGCAGCACGATGCCGCTGGCCGTGGTCTCTTCTTCCTCAACTGCCTTGACGATCAGTCGATCGCCCAGTGGCTTGAGATTCATATCTGTCTGACCTCCAAGATCGCTCGCCGACGGACTTACCCGTGTGTGCGGTGGCCGAGACCGGCGAAAACGTCTATTTAAAGGGGTTTATTGGGGATTTCTGGCACTCGCGAGCGGCGAGTGCCAAGGTGTTGCGGCGAATAATAGCGCGGCCGGGCGTATCGGCGTCCCGCAACACAGATGCCTGCGCGGGTGCTTGGGCGGATTTGCCCGGGTCCTTGCGCGGATCGCGGGCTAGTTCTGATGCCCGGCGTCGCCGCGCATACGCTCTGCGAGGCCGGTGGGGTGCTCGATGATCTGACTGAAGCGCACGACGGTGACGAGGTCGTCGTCGGAGATGTCGCGCGCGTAGATCTGCTCGAGAAAGCGTTTTTGTTCGTCCAGGCGGCGGAATTCTGGGTTGTCAAGTTCGATTTCGCGCGGCGAGAGGTCGCTGAGCTTCTTCACGTCGACCGAATCGATCACTGCCTGAAAGATCCGTTCGCGTGGAGAATGTTCGGCGCCGAGCGTGACGAGCACCAGATGCCCCTTCTTGTACTTGTGGCTCTTGTCGCCCAAGCGGATCGTGGCCTGTTTGCGGCCACGCCGGAGTTGGTCGGCAAAAAGCGGCGAGTAGAAGTTGAGTACGTACATGTGATGAAGAGGAACGCTTTCCCGCTATACGACCATCCGGCGCAAGCCCTCGGGATCGCGGATCTGCAATCTACCACGGAACGTGGTCAGCAGATCCGAGCGCTGGCAGCCGGCCAGGAAGCGGCTGACCGTTTCGCGCGAGGTACTTGCGAGCTGGGCGATCTCTGACTGGTTGGCGCGCACAAAGCTGCCCTGCGCGACGTGGCCGTTCTGCTGTTCCGCCAGGCCGAGCACCACGTTCACGATGCGCCCCTCAGTGGACTGGAAGTACTGGTCGCCGATGCGCGAGTTCGCCTCGCGCACGCGGCGGCTGAGCGAGACGATCACCTTCATCGCGATCTCCGGGTTGCGCTTGAGCACGCGCTGCACGTCGCCGGCCGTCAGCGCCACCACCTTCGTCGGCGCCACGCACTCCACCGTGGCCGAGCGCACCTCTTTGTCGAACACGGCGAGTTCGCCGAAAATGTCGCCGGCGCCCATTTCCGTCAGCGCGATCGTGCGTCCACCGGCGTGTTCGCGTTTGATCAGCACGCGGCCGTCCTGGATCACGTACATCACGTCGCCTTGTGTGCCTTCCTGAAAGATCACCTCGCCGCGATCGAATGTGCGTGGCACGGCCACCGTGGCCAGCTCTTTCAGCTCGCGGTCGTTGAGGTCTTCAAACAGCGGCAGGGCGCGCAGGAGATGTGTGGTGTTCGTCACAGTGTGAATCTTATGTGACGCGGCCGCGGCGGTGCGATCAGGCCATCACGGGGATCGCGAACTCCATCGTCGTGCCCGCCGGTGTGCTTGCGTCAACATGCACCGTGCCGCCGTGGCGATCCGCACAGCTGCGTACGATCGCAAGTCCAAGACCGGCGCCTTCGGACTCGGGATCAAGTCGTACGTTCGGCTCGAAGATCCGCTCCCACTCGGCCTCGGGGATGCCTGAACCTTCGTCGCGAACGTTGACAACCGCGCTGTCGCCGTGGCGTGAAGTTGTGATCGTGATCGTGCTTCCGGCCGGAGAGTTGCGTACCGCGTTGCAGATCAGGTTCCGCAGCGACGCCTCCACCCTCGGGCGCTCGCAGTTGACGATCAGGCCGTCGGTGGCCGGCGAAACGACAAGCACGTGATCGGTCGCGATCAGTCGGCAGCGATCGACCTCGCGCTCGACCAGTTCGTCGAACACGACCACTTCGCGCGCGAACGGCTGCAGCATCCAGTTCGAGAGGTCGCATAAGAACCGCGCCTGGTCGCCGATTCCATCAAGCAATCGTGCGCGTTCCTCCGCCGGCATGGAATCACCCGCGTCGCGAAGCGCGCCGACCAGCATCTGGATCGCCACTAGCGGCTGGTTCGATTCGTGCACAATCGCCGCGATGAAATCTTCTATGTCGAGCGAGCCGTCGAGCAGGCTGCCCAGTTCGCCCGCGAGCCGAGGCTCGTAGGCGTCGCTTGTTCCGTCCACGGCGTGAACGGTACCTTGACGGTCGGCGAACATTACTTGCGAGTCAATGACGCCGCCGAACCCTAGTTATCGCCGACGGTTCTACTCTGACGTTCCATGGGAATTGCCTTGCGCGAAAAAGAGCCGATCAGTCAAGCGATCTTTCGGGCCCCGGTGAGAATCAGTTTTCGGATTTACGAGCGATGGCGCCGCGCGACGAGCCGCTTTCGCGGTTTCGATTTCGACGGACATCGTTACAGATATCTGGTGGATCCGTACAACACAACGTGGCTGACCGAAAGAGCCGTGGAGGTGCCGATCGTCGAGCGTGAAGTTCGAGACGCTGAGGCGCGCAACGCACGCATTCTTGAAGTCGGCAACGTGCTTGCGTATTACGGGGATTTCAACCATGTCGTGGTTGACAAATACGAGTCGGCTCCGGGCGTCATCAACGAGGACATTGTTGATTACTCGCCGGGAAATAAGTTTGATCTGGTCGTCGCCATTTCGACCGTTGAACACGTCGGCTGGGATGAACAACCGAGGTCCCCGGAGAAGCTCACCGACGCGCTAGAAAATATGCGCTCGCTTGTTGCGCCGGGCGGGCGGCTTGTGGTCACGATGCCGGCCGGGTACAACGACTACCTCGACGCGCGACTGCGTGACGACGATCTTGGTTTTGACTGGCTTGGCGCCGTTCGGCGGCGACATCGCTGGTCGCTTCGATGGCGGAGTATTGCCGTCGGTCAGATGACGTTTCGGCCTTGGCGTTCGATCGGCGGCGCAAACGAGATCGTGGTCGGGATGAACCGGTTCTAGATGGTTGATTCTGCGTGGCGGCGTTACGCCAACGACTGACCGTATTGCCGCTGGTAGTACTCCAAATAGTCGCCGGAGCGGATCGGCGCCCACCAGTTTTCGTTCTCGCGGTACCAGGCGACAGTGCGTTCCAGGCCCTCGGCGAAGCGTGTTTTGGCCTCCCAACCGAGCGTCATCGTCTTTTCTGAAGACAGCGAATAGCGGCGGTCGTGGCCCGGTCGGTCGGTTACGTAGTCGATCAACGACTCGTCGCGGCCCGTCAGCTCGATGATGCGATTGACGACTTCGATGTTTGGGCACTCGTCCGGGCCGCCGATGTTGTAGACATCGCCTTCGGCGCCCTTGCGCAGTACGGTGTCGATGCCGCTGCAATGGTCTTCCACATAGAGCCAGTTGCGCACCTGCATGCCGTCGCCGTAGACGGGAAGCTTGTCGCCGGCCAGAGCGTTCAGCACGCACAGCGGAATCAGCTTCTCCGGGTACTGGAAGGGTCCGTAGTTGTTCGAGGCTCGGCAGATCAGTGCGGGCATGCCGTAAGTACGGAAGTAGGCCTGAACCAGCATGTCGCCGCCGGCCTTGCTGGCCGAGTACGGCGATGACGGATCGATCGGCGACTTTTCGGTGAAAGAACCCTCTTCGATCGAGCCGTAGACCTCGTCGGTGGAGACTTGGAGGTAGCGTCCTACGCCGGCGGCGCGCGCGGCCTCAAGCAGGACGTGGGTGCCGATCACGTCGGTTGTGATGAACGCGTCGGGATCTTCGATCGAGCGGTCGACGTGCGACTCGGCGGCAAAGTTGACGATCGCGTCGCAGCCTTCGAGAGCGGCGTCGACGACTTCACGGTCTTCGATCGCCCCGTGCACAAACTCGAAACGCGGGTTGTCGGCCACATCGGCCAGATTTTCGCGGCGCCCGGCGTAAGTGAGCTTGTCAAGCACCACGACCGAATCGCCGGCGTGTTCGCTCAGCACATATCGCGCGAAGTTCGATCCGATAAATCCGGCTCCGCCGGTGACGAGCAACTTCATAACTGATTTGCCTCCTGGACTTCGATTGTTTCGCCGGGGTTGCCGGGGTCATCGGCGTTGCCGGGATTGCCGGGGTCACCCGATTCCTCGACCAGAGCCGCGTGTTCGGCGGTGGTGCGCTCGGCGCGCGCCACCAGATAGGCGTGCAGGCCATGGTCCCAGCGTGGCAGCACGGGTATGTCCTCACGCTCGGTCATCAGCGCCGAGAACGGCGGGCGGGGGGCGGGACGGTCGAGCATGTCGGTTGTGGCCGAGAGCACCTTTACGTCCAGCTGCGACTGGCGGAAGATCTCGATCGCGAAGTCGTACCAGGCGCAGTGGTCCGCGCCGGCGATGTGCATTACGCCGAGTGTTTCGTAGTCGAAAAGATGCACCATCGCGTCTGCGAGCTGACGCGTGTAAGTGGGGCAGCCGATCTGGTCGCGCACCACCAGAACCTCGTTCTGCCGTTGCGCCAGCGTCAGCATCGTCTCCACGAAGTTGCGCCCGTGCAGACCGTAAAGCCACGAGGTGCGAACGATCGCGTGACGCGGGTTGGCCTCGGCGGTCGCGATCTCGCCGGCGAGCTTGCTGCGTCCGTAGGCGCCGACGGGATTGGTGGCGTCGGACTCGACGTATGGCTCGCCTTTTAAGCCGTCGAAGACGTAGTCGGAGGACGGATAGAAGACCTTGGCGTTTACCTCGGCCGCCGCCGCGGCCACGATGCCCGCGGCTTCACCGTTGATGCGCGTGGCTTCGATCTCGTTGCTCTGCGCGTCATCCACAGCGGTGAAGGCGGCGCAGTTGACGACTACGCGCGGCAGCTCGCGTTCAAACGCGCGCTTGACGGAGCCGGCGTTGGTGATGTCGAGCTCGTCGCGTCCGAACGCGGCGACTTCGTGGTGTTCGGCATCGGCGGCCGCGACCACGTCGCGGCCGAGCATGCCATTTGCGCCGGTGACCAAAACCTTCATAGCAACAGATATATCAGCGAACTCGCGACGGTCTGCGCCGGCTGATCAAACCAGCGAGATCTCGCAGTTGTCCCCAACCAGCAACCTGAAGGTGCGCGGCATGCCGTCGGTGCGCGTGATCCGCGAGTGCTTGCCGATCAGGCTCGCCTCCATACGTGCACCGAGATCGCTGATCTGAGAGTCCGCCAGCACGATCGAGTACTCGATCTCGGCGCGTTCAACCGTGACACGCTCGTCAATCGCGGTATACGGCCCCACGTAGGCGTCGGTCAGCTTGGTACCGGCGCCGATCACGGCGGGTCCGCGCACGACGGATCGCACCAGCTCGGCGCCCGGCTCGATCACGACGCGGCCTTCGACGCTGCTGTCGTTGTCAAGCGTTCCCTCGACACTGGTCTCCAGGTCTTCGAGTACCAGGCGGTTTGCCTGCAGCATGTCCTCCAGGCGGCCGGTGTCCTTCCACCAGCCGTCAACCAGGTGCGGCTCCACGTTCATGCCTTGGTCCACCAGGTACTGGATCGCGTCGGTGATCTCCAACTCGCCGCGCGGGCTGGGCTTGATCGCGCGCGCCGCGTCGAAGATCGACTTGTTAAACATGTACACGCCCACAAGCGCCAGGTCGGTCTTCGGTTCTGCGGGCTTTTCCGCCAATGCCACGACCCTGCCGTCGGAAAGCTCGGCCACGCCGTAATGCTCGGGGTCTGGCACTTTGGTAAGCAGGATCAAAGCCTCGGGCGCGTTCGCCTTGAAGGCCTCGGTAAGCGTCACGATGCCGTCGCGCAGCAGGTTGTCGCCGAGGTACATGACAAACGGCGAATCGCCCAGGAACGGCTCGGCGGTTAGCACCGCGTGCGCCAGACCCAGTGGTTCGGCCTGCGGGATGTAGGTGATCCCCACCGCGTCGCCGAAGCGTGAGCCGTCACCGGCCGACTCGCGGATCTCGTCACCGGTTTCCGGAGCGATGATGATGCCGATCTCGGTGATGCCGGCCTGCACCATCGCCTCGATGCCGTAAAAGAGCACAGGTTTGTTTGCCACCGGCACCAGCTGTTTGGCGCTGGTGTGGGTGATCGGGCGCAGGCGCGTGCCTTTGCCGCCGGAGAGGATTAGGCCTTTAAGGTCGGTCACGTTGAGGGCGAGACTATCGGCGAATTCGTTCGCGCAGTGCCTGCCACCCCACCAACACCGCGAAATGCGGCAAAGTCGCGGCGTAGCGGCGCAGCATTCGCCATGGATCGCGCGTCAGCCGGAACAACCATTCGAGCCCGGCGTTTTGCATCCAGCGCGGCGCCTGCGCCACGCGCCCTGCGTGAAAATCAAACGCCGCGCCGACGCCGCAGAGCACCGGAGCGTCTAGTCGTTCACGCATCTCGTGCATCCAGATGTCCTGCTTGGGCGTGCCCAGGCCGACCCAGACCACATCCGGGGCGTCGCCGTTTATGCGCTCGACAAGTTCGCGCGTTTCTTCGTCGGTCAGTGGGCGGTGTGGCGGTGACCACGACCCCGCCACGCGCAGCGCCGGGAACCGCTTGCCGTAGCTCTCCAGCAGCGCGCGCAGCGCCTCGTCGTCAAAGCCGCCGTAAAGCCAAATGCTTTGTCCGGATTGCTCCGCGCGCGCGAGCTGCATGAGCATCAGGTCCGGTCCGTAGACGCGGTCGGGCAGCCTTTCGCCCAAGAGCCGCGCCGCGTAGACCACGCCCATGCCGTCCGGCGTGACGATGTCAGCATCACGCAGGGCAGCGGTAAGCGCAAGGTCGCGGCGGGCGTAGATCAGGGTGCTGGCGGGGGCGCAGCAGACGTAGAGGCGCTGACGGCTCTCGATCGCGGTGTCAAAGGCGTCGAGCACGTCGGTGTAATCGGCTATCGAGACGCCGATGCCCGCGATCGTGCGCTTAGGAATCGCCGTCATCTTTGCGGCCCAGCTTTTCCTCTGCGATCGCGAGCCGCTGGGCGAGGATCTTCGTTTGGTCGGTCAGCCGCGAAATCGTCGCCGAAAAGTGCAACAGCAACAGGATCATGAATCCGATCGCGGCAGCGAACAGCGCGTTCGACGGAGTTGCGATACCGACTGCGTCGGAAAGCGCGGTGAGCAGGCCCGTGAAAACCGCCAGCAGCAGCAGCGCGGCCGAGGCGAACAGCCAGAGCAGCGAGTACCGCTCCATCAGGTGGCGGCGTCGCACCATCTCGAAGACGACCGCGAACAGCAGCGTGGTGACGAGGATCGCGACCAGTTGCAACCGTCCGTTCAGTCCCACTCCGGCCGCCGGCAAAACACTTAGCGCCGCAATCATCAGATCCCGTGAATTCCCGAGGTGGGCGCGTCGTCGCCGGGTTCGATGTGGTGGCGCGCGCGGAAAAGACCGACGAAGACCGCGAGCAGAACCTTGATCATGTAATAACCGCTGTGCAGCAACGTGATCGATGAGCGCCCGCCGGCGCGCACGCGCATCGAAACCGGCACCTCCGCCGAGCGAAGCTCGTGACGGTGCATCAGCAGGATCGCCTCGACCTCCGGGTAGTCGAGCGGATAGTTTCGGGCGAATAGCTCGATCGCGCGCCGGTTGCAGAGGCGGAATCCCGAGGTCGGATCGGTCACGCGCTGCCGGGTGACCGCCGACAGAATCGCCGCGAACAGACGAATCCCCGCGCGCCGCGCGAATGACGACTTGAACCCCTCCTTGCCGCCGAACCGCGTGCCGTACACCATTTCCACCGGCGGGTCGGATTGGATTCGATCAAGCAGCGTGCGCAACTGGGCCGGGTCGTGCTGACCGTCTCCGTCCACCTGGGCCGCGTACTCGTAGCCGTTTTCAAAGGCGTAGGCATATCCGGTCTGCACGGCTCCGCCGATCCCGAGGTTGAACGGTAGACGGAGCACCGCGACGCCGGCCCGGCGAGCTTGCGCGTACGTGCTGTCGGTTGATCCGTCGTCCACCACGAGCACATCAAACTCGGGCGCTTCACGTTGGATCGAGCCGACAACCGCCGCGATCGCGGCGGACTCGTTGTAGGCGGGGACGATCGCGAGCATTTGCTTTCTCATCGCGACATTCACAGTAATCGCGCGGGCGGATCGGAACACCGCCGCGCCTTGCCGCGAGAGCTGCTCGGTCAGTTAGGATCGAGCCGTGACCGAGGTTTCTTCATCTGATTATTTCGCCGGCCGGCGGGTCACCGTGACCGGTGGTTCGGGGTTTTTGGGCTCGTATGTGTGTGACCGGTTGCGAGAGATCGGTTGCGAACCGTTCGTGCCCCGGTCGGATGAATACGACCTAACGGGCGAAGCCGCGGTCAACCGGCTGTTCGACGATGCCGACCCGGAGATCATCATTCACCTCGCCGCGCGTGTCGGCGGCATCGGCGCCAACCGACGAAACCCGGGGGCGTACTTCTACGACAACTTGATGATGGGTGCGTTACTGATGGAGCAGGCGCGCCATCGAGGACTTGAGAAATTCGTGCAGCTCGGCACGATCTGCTCTTATCCGAAGTTCGCGCCGATCCCGTTTCGCGAAGATGACCTTTGGAACGGCTATCCGGAAGAGACGAACGCACCGTACGGCGTCGCGAAGAAAGCCTTGTTGGTGCAGGCGCAGGCGTATCGCGAACAGTACGGACTGAACGCGATCTTTCTGATGCCGGTCAACCTCTACGGCCCGCGTGACAACTTCGACCTGCAAAGTTCCCACGTCATCCCGGCATTGATTCGCAAGATGGTCGAAGCCCGCGATTCCGGTACCGACGTGGAACTCTGGGGCGACGGCTCCGCCAGCCGTGAGTTCCTTTACGTTGACGAGTGCGCGCGCGCGATTCTGCTCGCGGCCGAACGCTACGAGGATTCCGACCCCGTCAACATCGGCGCGAACTTCGAGATCACAATCCGCGAACTCGCCGGGATGATCGCCGAGGCCACCGGATTCACCGGCGAGATCGTTTGGGACGCCGGCCAGCCCAACGGACAACCGCGCCGTCGTATCGACACCGCACGAGCACTTGAACGATTCGGCTTCGAGTCGAACGTGCCGCTGGACGTCGGGATTGCGCGCACTGTCGAATGGTTCCTGGCCAATCGCGACTGGGTGGATTCCGACGTCGAAAGGCGCAGCCAGTCCGAGCGGCGAGCGGCGGCGCGTTGAGCGGCGTCGAATCCGTGGTGCGGCCGGAGCGATCCTCAGTCGGTAACCCGGCCATCGCACCGGGCGATCGAAGCAGGTTGCGAACGATCGGCTTTAACGCGGTGTCGATGATTCCCGGCTCGACCGGCGGCATGGAGGTGTACGCGCGCGAGTTGATTCCGCGCATCGGCGGTCTGCTCCCGGACGCGAGGCTGCTGTTCTTCGCCTGTCGTGAGGGAGTCGCCGGTTTCGATTCGGACGAACTTGGCGCCGAGATCGTGCCGTGCGAAACAACGGCCACCAACGGTTTCAAGCGGCTCGGCTATGAGCAGTTACGGCTGCCGCTGGACGCCCGGCGGCACAAGCTCGACGTGCTGCACAGCCTCACAAACACTGCGCCGCTTTTATCGCCGGTGCCGAGCGTGGTCGCGATTCACGATCTGATCCCGGCATTTGTACCCGAACTGCTGATGAATCCGGAGTGGCAGCGACATGCCTTCAATCGTTTGGTGAACATGTCCGCACGGCGCGCTGACAGGGTTCTCACGTTGTCCCAGGCGTCGCTGCGAGATCTTGTGAAGGTCGCCAAGGTGACTGCGGAAAAGGTTGACGTGATTCCGCCGGCCGGTCGGCCGCGCGGCCAGGCCACGCCGATCGCCGAGTTGCGGGAGCGATACAACCTGCCCGACCGACCGCTGATTCTCAGCCCCTCGGCGCGGCGCACGCACAAGAACCTGCCGCGACTGTTCGAGGCGCTTGCGCGGATCGATCACGATCCCGCACCGGTCTTGTTGTTGCCTGGATATCAGACCGGCCAGGAGGGGTGGATGGCCGAACAGACCGAGCGGCTGGGCGTGGCGGAACGCGTGAAGATGCTCGGATGGATCTCCGACGCCGATCTCGATGGGCTTTATGACCTCGCCACTTGCTTCGTATTCCCGTCCTACATGGAGGGATTCGGGCTGCCGGTGCTCGAAGCGATGGAGCGCGATCTGCCCGTGGCCACGTCAAACGTGTCGGCGATGCCGGAGGCCGGCGGCGACGCGGCGATGTACTTTGACCCGTTCGATGTTGATCAGATAGCCGCCGCGATCACGCGCCTGCTGACCGACGCGGAGTTGCGAGAGCGGCTCGTTCGCGACGGGCGAGAACACGTAAAACGATTCAGCTGGGACCTCGCCGCCGAACAGACTGTCGATTCTTATCTGCGCGCAGTGACCGAAGGCCGTCACGCCGTCAAGCGCGCGTAGGCGTCCAGCACCGTCCGCAACGAGGTCTCGATCGAAAGCTTCTCTCGGTTGCGCTCGTACCAGGTCCACGAACTCTCGCGCAGCTCCTGACCGCCGCGGATCGCGCGGACGATCGCGTCGCCGAGCGTTTCCGGCTCGGCCGAACTCGCGACGAAACCGTTCACGCCGTCCTCCACCAGTTCTACGGCCGCGTTGTCCGGCCCGTCAACCAGCACGACGGGAGTGCCCCGCGAGGCGGCTTCAATCACCACCAGCCCGTACCCCTCGCGTACCGAGGGCAGCACCATACATGCCGCGGTGGCGAACGCCGATTGGATTCGCTCGCTTTCCACGAATCCAGGCGCCTCGATGAACTCGCTCACGCCACAGGCGTCGATCTCTTTTAGTAGTTCCTTGCGTTGCGGCCCATCACCGAAAATCTCCGCTCGGAGGTCGGGGACGTCTTGTCTAGCCGATGCCATGGCGGCGGGAAGGGCTACGACGTTCTTTTCCGGAATGTGGCGTGCGGCGAAAACGACGACCGGCGGGTCGGAGGCGGGCCGCGCCGCCGCACCGTGCGTTCGATCGACGTAATCACCGACGAGACCGGTCAGTATCGTCACGGCCTCACCGCCCGCCGGCAATCGCGATGCGTGAAGCCGAGAAAACGTAAAATTCCAATCCGGAAGACGCATGCAAAACGACTGAATCGTGTGGCCGATTCGACCGCCCACGGCCCCCAGATACCCGATCCAGTATTCGCGCGACCACACCTCCACCCAGTCCACCGCAAGCTTGACCCGTCTGCGCGGCAACAACGCCAGCCATGACGCGATCACCGAGAAATACGGGAACGAAGCACTGTGGACCAGGTCGTAACGACCGCCGCGCCGCAACATGTGTAGAAACACTCCAACGCCATAACGCAATGGAGG
The DNA here is from genome assembly GCA_016213645.1 of Actinomycetota bacterium. Classification (GTDB taxonomy): domain Bacteria; phylum Actinomycetota; class Thermoleophilia; order Solirubrobacterales; family JACPNS01; genus JACPNS01. The sequence continues at coordinate 61,220 of JACQZY010000001.1, read as the reverse complement.
CCAGATCCGTCGCTCGCCGCTTTCCTTGTAAAGGCCAAGGTGCGGGCCGACTGTTTTTACCTTGTAAGGAAGTGCCGGCTCAGCGTCCTTGGGCCATTGCCGCAGAGTCACGTAGGTCACCTCGTGACCTTCCTCCGCCAGCCGCTGCGCGAGCTGCGTGTACCAGCGTTCGGCGCCGCCGACGGTGTAGGGAAACATGCAGTCGTAGAGGATCGCGATGCGCATGACCGCGTCAGCATATGGGCGCGCGGACGGCCCAAACATGCGATGCCGAAAATCGAGTGTCTAGAATCGGGTCGCAACGATGCTCGGTCCGCAACCCTCTCCGCGCCCGCGGGTTGGTATCGATTGTCCGCTTTACTCACCGTCTCACCGACCCACGAGCAAGGTTTTCTCCATGACCGCAGACAGTCTCAGTTCCGCAATCGAAGACCCGCAGGCCACCGGAGAGATCGAAGTTTCGGTCGTGATCCCGTGTCTGAACGAGGCCGAAGGTATCGCCACCTGCATTCAGAAGGCCAGGCGCGCGTTTGATCGCATGGGGGTGGCCGGAGAGGTTGTGGTGGCCGACAACGGTTCTACCGACGGTTCGCCGGACATCGCAGAGGCGGCTGGCGCCCGCGTGGTTCACGAGCCGCGCCCGGGGTATGGAAGCGCGTATCAGGCCGGATTCGCCGCGGCCCGCGGCAAGTACATCGTGATGGGGGATGGCGACGACACCTACGACTTCGACACGATCGACATGTTTGTGGAGAAACTCGAGAACGGCGCCGAGATGGTGATCGGCAACCGTATGGAGAACATTCAACCGGGCGCGATGCCGTGGCTGCACCAACACATCGGCAACCCGATTCTGACCGGCGTGCTGAACGTCTTTTTCCGCACCGGGGTTCGCGACGCTCACTGCGGGATGCGCGGTTTTCGCAGCGATGTGCTGGAGCGCCTGAACCTTCGCACCACCGGCATGGAGTTCGCCAGCGAGCTTGTGATCCGCTCGGCGAAGGCCGGTCTGAAGGTGGAAGAAGTGCCGATCGACTATCACCCGCGCATCGGCGAATCGAAGCTAAACACGTTCAGCGATGGCTGGCGCCACCTTCGTTTTCTCTTGATCCACAGCCCGACCCACCTCTTCCTTGCGCCCGGGATCGCGATGTTCGCGCTGGGGATGATCGCGATGGCGGTGGTACTCACCGGCGCCGACATCTTTGGCCGATCCTGGGACCTGCACGCGATGATCGCCGGCGCGATGCTTTCGATCGCGGGCTCGCAGGTGATCAGCCTCGGTCTTTCCGCGAAGGCCTACGGCGTTTATCACCTCGGTGAAGTAGACAAATTGCACGATAGGTTCGACGGGCGCATCCGGCTGGAGCACGGTCTGATTGCGGGTGTTCTCGTAATGCTGGTCGGCGCGATCCTCGCCGCGGTGGTTGTGGTCGACTGGATCGGAAGCGACTTCGGCGGACTGGCGCAACAGAAACTCGCCGTCTTCTCGCTGACGCTGGTGGTGCTCGGACTGCAGACGATGTTCACGTCGTTCTTCATGAGCATCGTCGGGTTGCACAGCCGCTACGAATGAGCTGAATGGCTCGAATCCGTTCGTCCGAGCGCCCCGCACCGGGCAAGCCGGATTTCGCCGCGTCCGAAGGTGGCGGCCGGAACAGGCTCGGCGCGGCCGGAGCCGTACTCGGCGTACTGCTCGTGATGATCGTGGGAGCGTGGTTCATGCTCCAGCGGTCGGATCGCATGCTCGATTCAAACGCGGTCGGGGTCGGTTCGCCGATCGCTCAGGTCGAAACCGGCCACGAGCTTTGCGTAAACGCCGTTTACGTACCGGCCGGAACTCGACGTGTACGAATGTGGCTGGCGGCAAAAACCGGCTCCACGGCCCATCTGGTCTTTCACTCCACCGGTCGGCGCGACTTGGCGTCGTCTCCGGTCGTGGTGCCGGAAACCGGCGACTTCCGAATGCTGCCCGGGCCGGATGCACCGGCCTGGCCGATCGAAAAAACCGACCGCATCTGCCTGCGAGTCGCGGGATCGGTGGCGGTCGGTGGCGCATTCGTGACGCGGTTACGCGGCGAGCGCCCGGCCACGCTCGGCGGGCGCGCTCTGGGGGAGCCCGAACCGGCAATTGCGTATTTCTCGGGAGCGAATGATCGCCCCACGCAATTTGGCAAGCTCGGCGATATCGTGGCTCACTCGCAAGTGTTTCACGGCTGGGCGTATCCGTGGCTGATGGCACTGTCGATACTGCTGGCGGTGATCGGAACGGCGTTCGGACTGTGGCTTGTCGTCACGGCGCCGCGGCACTCGGTCAGGCGGCTGGCTCTGGCATTCATGTGCGTCGGCTTCCTTTGGGGCGCCGCATGGGCGTTCGTGTCACCTCCGTTTCAGGGCAACGACGAGCCGGAGCATTTTGCGAACCTGCAATATCTCGCCGCCACCGGGCACACGTGGGACCAGTCCCATTCCGGAAACACTCGCCGGTCGTATTCGTCGCGCCAGCAGTTGATGCTTGCGGCGATTCACCACCGCAGCGTGGTTGTGGATGGAGCCGCGCGGCCGTTTTGGACGGCGCGACGCGATGAAACCTGGCGGAAGTCCGATCACGGCCTTCGCACCGACGACGGCGGCGGCTACACGGTCTCGGCTTCGGGTCACGGCCCCGGGTATTACATGCTCTTCGCGGTTCCGTATCGCCTGACGACGTGGATGCGTCCGGCCAACCAGCTGGTGCTGCTGAGGATCTTAAACGCGCTGCTTGCCGCGTTGGTTCCGTTGCTCGCCGTGTTGACGGCGGCGCTGTTGCTGGGCGGGCGGAGGTATCCGAGCGCCGCCGCGGGCGCCGCCGCGGCTGTGCAGCCGATGGCCGGCTACTCCGCTGGTTCGATCAACAACGACACCGCTGTGATCGTCTTGGGCGCGCTGATCCTCTGGCTGACGATGCGGATCGCCGTCAAGGGCTGGGACATCAGGCGGTCAATGGCGCTCGGCGCCGCGGCGGCGTTCGCGCCGGTCGGCAAGGCCACGGGTACGTCGGCGGCGCTGTTCGCGGCCTTCTGGGTGGCTGTGATGGCTTTACGAGACCGCACGCGCGAAGCGGTTCGTGGCGCAACAGCGGTTCTGGCGTCGGTGGTGGCGACGTGCGTGGCGTGGCTGGTCGTTTCATCGATTGCCGGATGGCCTGCGCGACTGATCAACGTGCACACCGGCGAGGCTGCGTCCGACCCGCGAACGATTCCGTCGCTTCTGCAGCGCGTCGACTACATCATCCAGACGTTCATCCCCTTCATTCATCTGACGGGCGACCAGCAGCAGGTCGCACATCCGTTCGGGCGCATTTACATCGTCGGCGGTTGGGCCGAATTTATGTGGCATCGGATCACGTTTCCGATTCCCGTCTATCTGCCGATCGCGGCCGCGATGCTGGCGATCGGATTGAGCGGTCTGGCGGCGATCGTTCGCCATCGCTCGTGGCTTCGCGGCAACTGGCTGCCGGTCGGACTTGTGATCACACTTCCGGTCGCGGTGGTGGTGCTGGTCGGTTGGGCGTACGCGACGCCGGGCGGACGCCCGATTCTTGCCGAACAGGGCCGCTACATCCTGCCCGCGCTTTCAGCGCTGTGCGTGGCCGGAGCCGGCGCGATCTTTGGCCTTCCGGCGCGTCTGCGCACATTCGCCTGGGGTCTCAGCTGCGGCCTGATGTCCGCATTCGCGGTTGTCTGCCTGACGTTCGTCTGTTTCCACGTATACGCCTGAACGGATCGCCCGCACTGTGACGAGGTGGCCCTGTCGCCGACCGGGTCGCTCGTCAGCCGATCGAATAGGCGGTGGGAGTCTGCGAACGCGATTCGAGTTCGGCCTTCACCATGATCTCCACCAGGCGTTCGAAAGTCGTGCTCGCGCGCCAGCCCAGCCGTTCGGCGGCCTTCGACGGATCACCCACCAGCAGCGCCTCGTCGCCCTGGCGAACGAACGCCGGATCGACGCGCACGTATTTCGCCACGTCAAGTCCGAGCAATCCGAACGCCGCGTCGACCAGTTCGCCGACGGTGTGCAGAACGCCGGTGGCGACTACGAAGTCGTCGGGCTGGTCCTGCTGAAGCATCAGCCACATCGCTTCGACGTAGTCGGGGGCGTAGCCCCAGTCGCGCCGTGCGGAAAGATCGCCCAGCGCCAATTCGTCGAGTTCGCCGAGCGAAATGCTGACCGCGGCGTTGACGATTTTGCGCGTGACGAAGTCGACCGGCCGACGCGGCGATTCGTGGTTGTACAGAATCCCCGACGACGCGTGGATTCCGTAGCGCTCCCGGTACGAGTGCACCAGGCCGTGGCCGGCGAGCTTGCCTACTCCGTAGGGCGATGCGGGTTTGGCGGTGGTTAGTTCGTTTTGCGGGCTGGCGTGGGCGTCACGGAAGATTTCCGACGAACTAGCTTGAAAGAATCGCGTGTGCGGCGAATGCTCGTGGATCGTTTCGAGCATGCAGATCACGCTGCCGGCCATGAAGTTGATCGTCGAGATCGGGTCGTCCCACGACGCCGGCACAAACGATGGCGCGGCGAGGTTGTAGATCTCGTCAGGTCGGGTCAGCGAAATCAACTCATGCACACGGGCCCGGTCGGTCAGATCCGTCACGTGCAGGGTCAATTTGTCTCTGATCGCTGTCAGTACAGGACGCTCGCGGTCCGGGTCGCCCTCCACGACTCCTTCAACGTGGTAGCCCTTGCCAAGCAACAGTTCCGCCAGATAGCTGCCGTCCTGGCCGCCAATTCCCGTTATCAGCGCGCGTTTAGAGGTGACTTGTTCCGTCATCGGCAATTAGTTTACGGAGCGACAGCGACAGCGCCGCATCAAACGCTTTTAGTCGGGTTTGAATAGACTGCCCGCCGCGTGCCGCGTCGCGCCCGGTCACACCGTACCGGCCGATCGGCTCCGGCAGCGTTTTCTGTTCCACAATCACGAGCGAGTTACGAGCATTCATGGGAAAAAAAGCACTCATCACGGGTATCACCGGCCAGGACGGCAGCTATCTGGCAGACCTGCTGCTTGAAAAGGGTTACGAAGTCCACGGACTCGTGCGGCGCTCGAGTTCTTTCAACACCGCGCGCATCGACCATCTCTATGCCGATCCGCTGGTGGCCGACACCGATCTTCATCTTCATTACGGCGATCTCAACGACGCCAGTTCGCTCAATCACGTTATCGCGAAGGTCAATCCCGACGAGATCTACAACCTGGCCGCCCAGAGTCACGTGAAAGTCAGCTTTGAAGTGCCCGAGTACACGGGCGAGATCTGCGCGCTGGGCGCGCTGCGTCTGCTGGAGGCGATTCGCGAGACGGAGTCACCCGCCCGCATCTACCAGGCCAGTTCATCGGAAATGTTCGGCAAAGTGCTGGAAACGCCGCAGAAGGAGACCACGCCGTTTTACCCGCGCAGTCCCTACGCGGTCGCAAAGGTCTACGCGTACTGGGCGTTCGTCAATTACCGCGAGGCCTACGGACTGCATGCCAGCAACGGCATCCTTTTCAACCACGAATCGCCGCGGCGCGGTGAGACCTTTGTAACGCGCAAGATCACGCGTGCAATCGCGCGCATCAAGCACGGGCAGCAGGACAAGCTCTACTTGGGCAACCTCGACGCCAAGCGGGACTGGGGATATGCGCGGGACTATGTGGAAGCGATGTGGCTGATGCTTCAGCAGGACCAGCCCGACGACTACGTGGTTGCCACCGGCGAGACGCACAGCGTTCGCGAATTTGTGGAACGCGCGTTCGCACGTGCCGAGCTGGACGTGGAGAAGCACGTCGAGGTCAACGAAAAGTACTTCCGCCCGACGGAGGTGGATCTGCTGATCGGCGACCCTTCGAAGGCGCGCGAAAAGCTCGGCTGGACGCCGTCGGTGGACTTTGAAGGTCTCGTCGATTTGATGGTCGACGCGGACCTCGAACTGGTCGAACGCCAGCTCGCGGGCGAAGCCGTCACGCAGATTTAGTCATTCCCCGATCGATCGTCAGGCGCGAATTCGGCGCGCATCGCCGAGCAATGAACCGGCGATGCGCGTGATGATCGCGCGAAACTGCGGTAGGGCGATCCAAACGACGAGCAGGAAGAGTCCGCTTGCCAGCGCGAAATCGGCGAAGTCCTGCGCGGAGTTGCCAAGGTGCAGGGCCCCGACGGTCAGATTGGCGATCAGATATGACGCGCCTGCCGCAATCGCGATCAACAAGGTTTCGGCCAGTGCCTGAGCCAGCCGTGCGGCGGTTGCGCCGCGGTGGACGATTGCGAGCAGAACGATCGCCAGCAACAGATTGGTGATCGACATCGCGATCGCGACGTGGACGAGTTTGCCGCCGCCGGCAAGCGCGATCGAAATCGGCACGTGCAGCAGCACCGCCGCCACACCGGAAAGCGCGACCGTTGTCAAACGTTTCTTTGCGAACAAGGCGAGGATCGGCACGGCGCTCCACTGCGAGGCGATCACGATCGGCACCAGCGCGAGCATCGTGTCCACGATCGTTTCGACGTCCCGGTGGCTGAATTCCTTCAACACGGCGCCCGCCACGTCAGCTCCTATCAGCGCGGTCGCCATTGTGAACGCCGCGGCGACGAGGAGCTGCGTACGGTTGATGTCGTTTTCGAACGGTATGAGTGTTTTGGCCTCGCCGTTCCAGTCGGCCGCGATCCCGGCCGCCAGTACGAATGACCCGGCCATCGAGACCATCACCAGCGCCATGCCGGTGGCGAAATAGGCGTAGGCGAACAGCGTGGCGGCGCCCTCGCCCACGTAATGGCCCGCGGCCGACACACTGATCAGGTACAGCCCCTGAGCACAGATGTAGTAAGCCGCCCCCAGCGTTACCGTCTTCTGCCATCGCCAAGCGAGCCCCGGTGAGAGCGACAGGTTCACCGGCCGCCAGCCGCGCCGCCACAGTGCCGCGATCACGATCGCGACCGTCACGACCGTTCCCAGCAGCACGGCAGCCGGCAGCGCGAGCAGACCTACCGGCGGTTCCAGCCCGATGAACGCGACGACCGTCGCCGCGCCCCCGGCCGTAAACGCGGCGGCGGCGGCACGGAAGTCCCCGAGCACTCCGAGCATCGCGGCGGAGAGCGCCACGACGAACTGCCCGACCGCCGCCGGCCACAAAATCAACAATGCTTTGAAGGCGATCGATCCTGCGTCGGTTCCGACCGTCGCGCCGACGAAGTGCGGCATGATCAGTGCAAAAAGCACGCCAAGTGGCAAGGTCGCCCATGCCAGCGATACGAGAATCTCGTTGAACGGTCGGAAACGGTTCTCGTCGTCCATCAGATGAGCGACCATCGCCGTCCGTGAACTCGTCGAGATGATCACCACGATCGAGTAGATCGCGAATGCAGTGAAAAGGCCGTCGGTGTCGTGGCTTGCCGGGTATCTCGCGCCGATCAGCGCGGCGTTGATGCCGCTGGCGATCATCACCGCGGACTGCGAAAGTCCGGTCAGCAGCGCGCTTGAGGCGAAACTCAACGAACCGCCCGAACGCGATCCGCCGGATCCGCCGGATGTCGCTGCCGAGTCGTCGGACTCGGTCGATGAGGGCGTCTGCGCGGGCGGCAAGTCGATCCAGCCTAGCAACCGAATAGGCTCGCGATCTGGCATCACAAGCGCAAATATCGGGCTCCGGCGACGGCATCGAGCTGCCTTCGATAACTGTCATCACACCTACCTTCAACGCGGCTGAAACGCTGGCGCGGACGCTCGCGAGCGTGCAATCTCAGGGGTATCCGCGACTGGACCACTTGGTGATCGACGGTGGCTCGACCGACGACACGCTCAAACTGCTGCGCGAGGGCGAGCGCACAGGGTGCCTGCGCTTTGTGTCCGAGCCAGACGAAGGTCTGACGGACGCGTTCAATAAAGGTCTGCGGCTGGCCGAATCCGAGGTGATCGGCTGGCTTAACGCGGACGACCTATACGCGCCGGAGGCGCTTTTGACGGTGGGCCGGGCGTTCGCCGCCTCGCCCGACGCCGAGTGGGCCACCGGTCGCTGCCGCATTATCGGCGCCGATGGCGAAGAGTCGCGCAAGCTCGTCACCGCATACAAGAACATGTTGCTGCGCCACTTCAGCCTGCGTCTGTACCTGACCAACAATTTCGTCTCGTCTCCCGCCACCTTTGTGCGGCGCGGCGTGATCGACGCGGTCGGGCCACTTGACGAGCGCTTCAAGTACTCGGCCGATTACGACCTCTGGCTGAGACTGGCCCAGCGATCAAAGCCGGTGTTGATCGACGCCGAGCTGGCGTCGTTTCGGATGGGCGAGGGCTCGCTCAGTATCACCGGTTTCGCGGATCAGTTCAAGGAGCACGCGCAGAACGCGCGTGAACACGGCGCCGGCCATCCGGTGGCGGTGGCGGTCAACGCGCTGATCAGCCGGTTGATCGTGATGACCTACAGAACCGTGATGCTTGTCCGGCGCCTGCGGCGTAAGTAGCCGGCGATCCGGCTGCCCCCGGCTACAGCAGTGCGCCTGCTCGCCAGCGGGGTGCGCCCTCGCGGGCCCGCGCGTACAGATCCGTCAACGCGTGCTTCACCGTTTTGGTGGCGGTCGACCACGGGTGTCGTTCGCAGAAGTCCAGCCCGGCGGCCGACAACCGCTCGCGCCGTGAGTCGTCGGAAAGCAGTTCGCAGACCTTGTCGGCGATGCTCGCCGAGTTGTCGCGCGCAAGCGTGATCACGGACCCGTCGTCGCCGAAGACGCCTTCGCAGGCGCGACCGGAAAGTTCCACGACCGGCAGGCCGCAGGCCATCATCTCCTGCGGAATCAGCGAGTAATTGGTCAGCGAGAGACTGAGCCCGACAGTCGCCTCGGCGTAGAGCCGTCGCAGCCGCTCCGGCGACACCACGCCCAGGTGTTCAAACGGAAACGGTGCGTGGGGCGGCAGATGCGCACCGTAAAGCACGATGCGAGTGCCGGGATTGCGGCGGTGCACTTCCGCCAGCGCCAGCAGACCCATCTCGACCGCGCGGCGGGCGGTGAAGTGCCGGGCATAAAACACGACCGTGTCGCCGCGGCGAGGGATCTCCAGCGGCGCGTACTCGCTTCTGTCTACGCCCAGCAGAAACGGAGTCGTCTGTGCTTCGTAGCGGTCGCTCACCAGCTCTGCAAGCCACGGGCTTGCACAAATGCAGTGCAGTCCGTAGCCGTAGCTGCGCTCCGCGAACAGGCGCTCGCTTGAACTCGCGAAAAACTCCGGTTCGTGATCTTGCACAAAGTAGGCGCGCGCCGAGCAATCCGGCAGCCGCAGAAGCCTGTAGACCGTGTCCCAGCCCGTCGCCACGGCCACGTCGGCGCCGGTCCAATGGTCGAACCCAACGTGTACCGGCGCTTCGAGGGGCATGAATCCGTCGTTGATCCGTGCGCGCAAGGCCGCTTCGGATTTCCGCTCAAGATGGTGGGGGTCATAGACCCACAGCGAACAGCGGTGACCGGCGCGTTCGAGCGCCTGAACCATGCGAAAGATCGTCGTATGGCCGCCGCCGCCGATCGAGAAAGGCGGGATGATCCACGCGATGTGCAGCGGTTCGCCGGCTTCCTTGAGCGCGGGCGCCAGCGGCAGTGCTCCCTCGCGCTCAACCATGCCGATGTCTTCGAACGGAAAACCGTCTCGGGCCTCGATGCGGCGTGCGACGCCGTCACCGCGGCCCTCGAACGAAAGCGCGACGCGGATCGTGCCGGGGATGCGGTCGGCGCGCGCGCCGAGGCCGCCGAAGCCAACTCGTCCGGCGTGATACACCGCGCTGCGAACTCCCCATGCGGCCCGCCGCAGCGGCGGCTGCCCGAGTTCGTCAAGAAACTTCAGATCCGCCGCCACCGAGGACCCGATCACGTCCAGCGCCTTTGTGGCCGAGGCTTCGGTCTTCTCGCCAACGCTGTCATTGAGACCGCGGTATTCGTCGAAGTAGCGCTTAAACGTCTCCACCATGCCGTAGTCGTGGGAGTGCCAGGCGGCGGCGCCGGGCACGTAGACCTTGGAGTACCCGTTCGCCAGTACGTCGGCGCCGAAGGCCTGGTCTTCGGCGTAGGGGATCTCGCGAAACGGCGTGTGCTCCCACGCCTCGCGCGAGATGCACGAGTTCGAGTTGGAGAGGTAGGTGGTGTCGCCTTGGCGGTGGATCGCGGGCTCGCCGTTCGGCGAAAAGGAATCGAAATGGTCGATCAGCAGGCGCGCCATCAGCGGATTCACGCCGGGCCGCGGCAGATGTGGGCCAAACGCGGCGCCGACCCGTTTGTCCAGCGTGAAGGAGCGGCGGTAGGCCGCCAGCCATTCCGGTGAGGATGGGGTGGCGTCCTGCGTAAGGAACGCGATCAGGTCACCGCTTGTTTCTCGCACTCCGAGATTGCGCGTGCGGCCGTGGCCGAACTCCTCGTTTGGGATCTCGACCAGCCGCACCTGCGGAAACTCGCGCGCGATCTCCAGCGACCCGTCGGTCGAGCCCGAATCGATCACGAGCACCTCCAGCGGCTCGTCGAGCTGCTGCTCGCAGACGGCGTCGAGCACTTCGCGCAAATACTCCGCGCCGTTGAAGACGGGGATGACGACCGAGATCACGGCGAAGTCAGCGGCCCAGCACGCTCTTCGCGCGTTTCGTCAATGTCACGAACCGCGCCCAGGTCTTCAGTAGCGTCATCGCCCAGCCACGCTTCTCGATCTCATCGCGGAGGTTCAGTTCCCATTCGTCGTACCAGGCGAGTTGCTCCTGAAGCTCGCGGATCGTGTCCTCCAGCGCGGCCGCGCGGGCCTCGCTTTCGACCGATGACAGTTGCGCAGCCTCACGAACACGATCAAGCTCCTCGTGCAGATCGCGCAGTGAACGGCTGCGCGTGAGTGCGACGTGCGGCCGCAGCTTTGGCAGGTCGGCGTTGGTGGCGGCGAAGATCGTGTAGAGCTCTTCGCCTGCGACCGCGTCGGCGCCTTTGCGCAGTGTCGTGGCCGCCGCGCGGCCGGGATCGGCGGCGGTAAAAAGCTTGTCTGTGAGCACGGCCGAGGCCACCCAATTGGCCTGCCGCAACTCCACGCAGTTGGAGAATGTGCCGGCGAAGCGTTCCCGAAATGGCGCGAAGCCCGGGGCGTTCGGTATTCGCACGAGTACGAAGCCTGCCGTGTCGAGCGATTCGGCGAGTGCTTCGGCGGACGCAGCCGAGGCGGCCTCCTCGGTGGATAGATCGGCGACCGCCATTTCGTATCCACCGCCCGCCTGTCCGTCGATTTCGGCAGAGGACACGGAGTCCAGATGGGCGGCGATCCCGCTGAGGGAGCTCGCGCCGTCGTCCACCACAAGCACGCGACGGCCTTTCGCCAACTCCGCCGCCAGCGACAGGAACGCGACGCGCTCGGCGGCGATGATCTGCTGGTCGGCGAAGATGCCGGTTTTGTCGGCGACGGCACGAGGCGCCGCTGCCGCCGAATCCGTTGTCCCGAAATCCGCTTCGTCGAAATCTGCTGCGTCGAAATCTGCTGCGTCGGCGTTCAATTCACTGGCGTTCGTTGAGGGTCCGGCCACGAAAAGACCCTACCAGCGGGCCTTGCCGGCTGGAGGCTTCACCGTCACCGTCGGGCTGGATCTGTCAGTTCAGCAGACGGTCCGGCAGTTTCGCCGGAGCGAAACCGGCGCGGCCTTCAAGTGACATCGTCTTGGTCAAACGAGCCGGCAGCCGGTCCGCCCGCCCACCGAGTCCCTCGCCGACGAGACGAAGCGCATGGTGCCGCGCAGAGCGCACCGTCGGCGCAATCAGTCCGGTGCCGGTGATGCCCTCGCCGCGCAAGAAGCGGCGGTCGGACCGCGTCAGACCGATGATCGTCCGCAGCGACGAACGGATGCCGAAGGGCGGTGTGTAATCGAGCACTTCGCGAAGCCCGCGGTACTCATCGAAATATCGCTTCATGAACTTAAGCGGCGGGTAGTCGTGCGAGTGGACGACCGCCATGCGCGGGTGATAGACCTTCGCAAAACCCGCTTCGATCATTTCACGGCCGAGCAATTGGTCCTCCGCGTACGGAACCTCGCGATATGGCACACGCTCCCAGGCCCAACGCGCGACCGCACCGTTGACGTCGGAGAAGAACCGGTACTCCCCGGCGCGAAGGCGGTATTTCTCCAAACCGGCCGGTCCGGCCTCGACACGTTGCAACAGCGGTTCGCCGTCGCGCTCCCAAGTCTTGAAGTGATCGGCCATTTCGCGCCTGACGAAGTGGCTGTGCTCGGGCCGTGGCAGATGCGGTCCGAAGACCAGCGCAACGTCGTCCGCAAGCGCGAAGCCCTCGACGATCGCATCGAGCCAGCCGTCGTGGGCGGGAGTGGCGTCCTGTGTCAGCACCGCCACAGCGTCGCCTTTGGCCTCGGCGACCGCCATGTTGCGTGTGCCGCCGTGTGAGAACTCGGACTTGTCAATCCGGATCACGCGAGCACCGTGCGCTTCGGCGAGTTCCGCCGAGCCGTCATCAGAACCAGAGTCCACGACAAGTAGCTCCAGCGATATGCCCGCGCGGTTTTGCTGACCGCCGAGCGAATCAAGCGTGTCCGCCAGCATCTGGCCCCCGTTGAGCACGGGGATCGCCACCGTGAGCGATTCGATTGTCATTGGCGGTAGACGGCGTCGGCGCCGCTGCGGTCAACCATTTCGCCAAGCTAGCAAGAGGTCGGCCCGGATCCGGTGGTCCCCGTGGTCGCCGTGCCTTGCCCCAGGCATGGCCTGACTTGCGAGATTCGTCTCCAACGCTAAGCCGCACGATCGTTCGTGCGGATTTTCCGGTAGGCTCTGTCGCGTCCCATGAACCGGCCATGAAGCCGGCTACTTCTCGAAGATCGGAGCGCAACGTGAGCGACGGCAACGGCAGCCAGCAGATCGAAGTCTTGTCCGGCGAAGGCTTTGCCGCCGGCAGCATCGACGGCATGGGCGAGGGTCCCGGCTTTCGCAAGATTCGCAAATTCCTGGACGTCAAGGAGATGGGCGTAAATGCGATCGTGATCCCACCCGGGATCGCCAGTGGTACCCACTTCCACGACCGCCAGGAAGAGGTTTACTTCGTACATCGGGGCCTGATGCGATTCACGCTCGGCCAAAACGACGAGCACAGCGTCACGTTGGGTCCTGGCGGAGTGCTTCGCGTGGACGCCGCCACACCGCGCAGCTTCGAGAACGTCGGCGACGAAGACGCGGTCTACGTGTGCTTCGGCGCGCACGGCGGATACGTGGGCCGCGACGGCCGCCTTCGCGACGGCGACGATCGCACGTCGCCAATCCACTAAAGACCCCGCCCCCCCACGGCAGCCCAATTCCCTGCGCAGATCACCGGTGCCTGCGCACGGTGCCTGCGCAACGATGTCTGCGCAGGCAGTGCCGACGAGAAAGCGGAAAGCTGCGCAGATCACCGGTGCCTGCGCAACGATGCCTGCGCAGGCAGTGCCGACGAGAAAGCGGAAAGCTGCGCAGATCACCGGTGCCTGCGCGGGAGGTGCCTGCGGGGGAGGTTCCTGCGGGGAGAAAGCTGCGGGGGGGTGCTTGTGCGGGGCGGTGTGACTGGCTTTGCGGGTGAGACGAGTGCGGTTGGTTTGAATGGGGTCAGCCGAACGTGTTGCAAGCGACCGTGCGCGCAAGAGAAAGAGCCGGCGATTGCCGGCTCTTCCCGCCATCCTCGGCCTCCGCAGTCGGGGATGGCGTTCCGGCTCCCGAGCAGCTCAGAGAACGGGTTCCGGAAGTTCGCGATTCATCCGATTAGGGTCTGGAGACGATGAATCGAAGCTTGCTCCACGATCGGCTCGCCAACCGTTGAACGTCGCATCTTTCAGCGTCACGTTCACCGTAGGGCGAATGTCGGTAGTTCGCAAGCAAGATGGACAGATGTCTTAGTGCGGGGCGAGCGTCTGCAGAACGCTCCGCTGCGCGCCGCCGCCGCTGTGGCCGGGCTACTGGTGCTGGTTTCGGCAGCCTCCGCAGCTCACCGTTCGGGTGCGTCGGAGAATCGCGTGGGCGGCGTGTTGCAGGTTTCGGCGTTGCCGCTGAAGATCGGCCGTGAACTCGCAAATTCGAACGCGCTGTATCTCACTCGTACGGCTGAAGTCCGCGAGCTGCGCGATCTCGCCCGACTGGGCGTGCCGCTGTACTGCGGTGGCAGGCGCCGCTATGCCGCGCTCACGTTTGACGACGGGCCGACGCCGACGACGGGCCGGCTGCTGCGGATGCTTCGCCGCGCGGGCGTTCCGGCGACGTTCTTCGCGATCGGCAAACGGGCGCAGGCGCAGCCCTCGGCGTTGCGCGCGCTCGGGCGTGGCGGCGCGATCGGCAATCACACATGGAGCCATCCACAGATCAATTTGTTGACTCCGCCGGCAATCACGAGAGAACTGCGCAGTGCCGATCGGATGTACGCGGCCGCTCTGGGGCGTCACATCCGCTCGTACGACATGATGCGGCCGCCGTACGGCGAACACAACGCCGCCACCGATCGTGTCGTGCGCAAGCTGGGATACGCACAGATCCTCTGGAGCGCGGATTCCCAAGACGCGCTTGGTCAGCCGTGGAAGGTGGTCTCCCGCAACGTTGTCGACGGCTTGGGTCCGGGGTCGGTGATTCTGATGCATGACGGGCCGGCCGCCACGTTCACCGCGCTGCGCAGACGAATACTGCCCGCGATCCGCCGAAGCAGGTTGACCATGGTCACCGTGCCGGAACTGCTCGTGCTCAATCCTCCGGGTGAGCGCCGGTTACTGAACGGGCCGCGCGGATGCAGGCACGCAGGCAAGGTCAACGTCAGTGGGTATTTCGAGCATGCGCAACGGCAGCGGTGACGCAGCCCGTGCCGTGGCAAATGGACCTTTGGGCAGTTGATCAGTCGTCTTTGACGGCGGCCAGGTAGCTGTCCCAGGTGTTTTCGGCCGCCGCGACCCAGGTGAAGAGCGCGGCGCGCTCTCGGCCGGCCGAGATGAGGCGCTGACGCAGCGCGGAATCACCGAGCATCCGCTCGATCGCGTGCGCGATCGCGGACGTGTCGGTCGGGTCGAACATCAGGGCCGCCTCCCCCGCGACTTCCGGCAACGACGTGGTGTTCGAACACGCCACCGGCGCACCCCGCCGCATCGCCTCCAGCACCGGAATGCCGAAGCCTTCATAAAGCGATGGGTAGACAAAGCATTCCGCGACGACGTAAAGCGCGAGCAGGTCCTGGCCGCCGACCCAGCCGGTCATGACCACCCGGTCGGCGAGATCCAGCTCCGCGACTTTGCTTGCCAGCGCGCCGGTTTCGAGTCCGGCATGTCCCACCACGACAAGCATCGCTTCACCGGCACGGCCGTCGCGCACCAACTCCGCGAACGCCTCAAGTAAACGGGCGACGTTTTTATGCACGATCCCGGAGGCCACCGTAAGCACGATCGGTCGCTCGCCCAGCATCAGCTTTGAACGCACGTCGGTATTGGTTCGCGCGGTCTCGTCGTCCCCGGAGTTCGTGCCGGTCTCGATGCCGCTGCCTAGATAAACGACGTCGATTTTCCGGGGATCGGCACCGTATTCGGAAACCAGGTCCCGCTTGGTGTGCTCGGAGATGGCGATCACGCGCCGCGCGCGCCTGACGGCCAGCGGAACGAGCAGTTCAAGTCCTCGGCGGGCAAGCGGCGGAAATGTGCCCGGAAACCGGTGGAAGATCAGATCCAGCACCGTTACGACGCTTCGTCCGGGCGCCAGCGGCGGAGCCGTGTTGCCGAGACTGTGCAGAACCTGCGGCCGGTCGCGCAGCGCCCACAGTGGCAGCAGTACCAGCTCGGCCAGAATCCGCAGAAGCTTGATCGAACTGAGCACCGGCAGTGCGCGAACGGTCAGGCGTTCAGCCGAGGCGAGCTCGCGCATCGCTTTGCGCGCTTCACGCCCGCAGTAGAGATAGAAGTGCGTCTCCGGATGAGCTTCCGTCAGCGCCTTGATCAACTCGCGCGCGTAGGTCTCGCTGCCGCCCACCTGACCGGGCACGAGGTACATGACGTTGAAGGCGATGCGGCGCATCTGTTGATCCTAGATACTCCGCCCGTTTCAAAGAACTGTTCGCCTGGAGAGCGCGCGCCCCGGGATCAGTCCTAAGCTCACGCCGATGCTTCGACGCGCAACCTTCAGAGCGTTTTCGCGAGTCATGCGGGTGATGCTTGGCACGCGCCTCGCCCGCGCCGTCTGGCTGATCCCCGGATCGCGTAGGTTCTACACCTGGCTGATCGGTCGCCTAAAGCCGAAGATCGTGCAGATCGACGGTCACACGCTGGAACTCGACTCCACCGACAGCCTGCTGCTTTCGGTCAACGGCGAGTATGAACCCGTCGAATCCCGGATATTTCGCCGCTACATACGCGTCGCCGCGACCGTGATCGACGTTGGCGGACACATCGGTTACTACACGTTGCAGGCGGCGCGAGCCGTCGGCCCTGCCGGTCGTGTGGTGGCCTTCGAGCCGGCGCCGGACAATTTCGCCCTGCTCGAACGCAACGTCGCCGGTAACGGCTACAAAAACGTCACGATGGTGAAAAGCGCGGTGTCCGACCATGCCGGCGCCGAGTCGCTTGTGATCTCGCGAGAAAACACCGGCGACAACAGGCTTGCCGGCGACGGCGAGTCTGACGGCGAACTCGTGACCGTGGAAGCCGTCACGCTGGATTCGTATTTCGGCGGCGACTTCCCCGACGTGGACGTGATCAAGATGGACATCCAAGGCGCCGAGCCGCTCGCTTTGGCGGGCGCGCGCGGCCTGATCGCCGCCAACGAAGATCTATTGCTTCTGACCGAACTCAGCTCCGAACATCTTGATGTTGTGCGGTTGCGGGCCTACGTGGACGAACTGAGGGATGCTGGCTTTGTGTTGTTCGAGATCGATGAATCCTCGGGCACGACCGTGCCGGTGGAGGTCGAGGAACTTGTTACTCGCCTGGTGGCGGATTCCGGCAGCACCCACACCGACCTCGCCTGTGCGAAGGGCAAACTCGCGGCCGAGCGGCTGGCGGCCGCCGCCGCGTAGGTGTAGTTCGCCGCTACATCCGCGGGAATCAGACCGGGTCGGCATCGGAAGGAGCGTCGTCTGACGTGGCACCGTCCGATCGGCGACGGCCGAACGCCCGCGTGAGCGTGTGCCATTCGCGGCCATATCGGCGACGCAGCGCGAGCACGCATATCGGAACTCCAGCCAGCGTCACGGCGATTCCGGTCACCGATCCGATCTCCCGGCCGGCCGCCCATCCCGGCGCGAAGGCCACCGCGCTGATCGCGATTGCCACGGCGGCCTCGCGCGCCAGCGCCGTCGTCAGCGAGCGCGCGTCGCCGCTGAACGCCAGGCGGATCTGCACCGCGGTTGCCACGCCCATCGCCAGCGACTGACAGAGCGCGATCCCCGCGATCGAGGCAACCTTGCCGCCGGCGATCGACAGCGGCACCAAGACCACGGTGTGCGCCAATGCGATCCAGCCGAGTCTCAGGGCGCGGCCGCGGTTGAGCAATTCAAGCACCACCATCACGCCGATGCCTCCGGCCATCGTCCAGGGGATCAGCGCGACCAAAAGCACGGAGAGCTGACGCGTGTCGGCGGCGCCGAAAAATCCTCCGGCGAGCAGATCCGCAAGCGGCCCGGCCAGGCCGATGGCGACGCCGGTCAACAACGCAAGCGGCACGAGCGCGAGCCGGAAGTCCGACAGCACATCGCTTTTCGCGAGTCCACGGTCGGCTCTGGACCCGAGTATGCGCGGCGCTCGCACGAGTGCGCTGGGCACGGCGGTGGCGGCGACGAAAAAAGAGGCGGCGAAGAACGCGTACGCATAGACGGTCGCCGAGCCCTTCGATTCGTGATTGGCGACGGCCAGAGAAATCACGTAGCCGAGGTTGAAGACGATGAAACTCGCCGACGCGGCAGTTAGCGCCAGGGTGTCGCGTGCGATCGACATGACGTCGATAAACGCCTTGCCCGGCACCCGCCAGCCGGCCCGCCACAACGTCGCGATGAGCGATGTGGCAAGCAGCGCACCACTTAGAGCAAGGGCCAGCGAGACGGATTTGATTCCCAGCTCCGGCTGGAAGAGGACAAACGCGGCAACACTTAGTCCGCCGGCCAGCCCATAGGCCAGGCCGATCGGGGAGTAGATGCCACGCAACGTCAACATCGGCGTAAGCACGCCCGCGACAAGCTGAAACGTCAACGCCGGCCAGAGCAGACGAAGCGTCTGCGCGGCCACTCCGGTCGGATCGCCGTTGGCGATCAAGTCGCCGAGTGGCCCGGGCATCACCAGCATCGGCAACGCCGCCGTCGCGGACATGCCCAACACGGCGGCCAGCAGCCTTCCCTCCTGGTCACGCGCGACGTCTGTGGCCAGGCGCGGCAACGCCGTCAACCGCAGCGTCTGCGCGAAGGCCACCGCGATCACATAGAACCCGTAGGCGGTAAAGAATGCGTCGGTACCCGCACCGATCCCGAAGAACTGCGTGATCAGCAGCGCCAACACCCCACCGGCAGCCATCAGAGCGCTCTGCCCAAGCGAGATCGCCAGCGCCCCGCGCGCCTCTTCGCCTTGGCCGGTGGCGTCTGTTCCGGCAGGGTGAGGCATTTGCGCCGTCATCGCCCAAAGCTATTGGGGAGACGGGACGGGATTGACGATCCGCGTTCGCCGAAACGGAAAGATCGAACGACAGTTCATTGGAGCAACGGCAGTCTTCGGGTTGCGCCCGAGGATGGTCCGCCGTCTGGCCGGCGCGTGTACCCCCGCCGTCGATCGGTGCTAGTCGAGCCCGGTCACCGACAACAGAACTCAAACAAGAAAAGGCCCGAAGCGAGTCCGGGCCTTTTCTTCATCTGGTTTTGTGATTCAGTCCTGAAACGGGCCGACCATCACCCACACCCAGTGTTGTTGCCGCAAGACGGGCAGGTGTAGCAAGACCCGGTCCGCTGCATCATCCCGCCGCATTGGCCGCAGGCCGGACCGAGGTCCAGTCCCTTCATCTTCGCCGGCACGGCCGGCGGGGTGTCGGTCAGCGCGGAACCCGCGGCGGCGCTCTGACCGGAACCGCCAGTAGCGGTCACCTCGGGAGCCTTGTCCGCTGGCGCGGTGGTGGCCTCGGTCTTGGCGCCGGGTGAGGTGGTGGTCTCGCCGCTCGCGCTGCCGTTGCCGGAGCCGTTCGCTGGGCTAATTGCCGGGCTGTTTGCCGGGCCGGCCGTGTCCTGGCGCTGGGCGACGTCGGCCTCTTCGCCGAGCTTCTTCGCGCGCACGGCGTCGGTCATGATGCCGAGTTCTTCCTGAAGCTCGGCGTCGCAGAAGCGCGAAGCCAGCCAGCGCATGATGTAGTCGGGCATCGACTTGGCGAACGGGATCTCCTTGTTCTTGGTCATGCCCTCGGGTTCGAAACGCATGTAGGAAAACTTGTCCACCAAAGTCTCCAGCGGGACGCCGTACTGCAGACCCACCGAGATCGCGGTCGCGAAGGCGTTCATCATGCCGCGCAGCGTGGAGCCTTCCTTGCCGATGTCGGTGAGGAAGATCTCGCCGACCGTGCCGTCCTCGTATTTGCCGGCGGTGATGTAGCCCTCGTGGCCCTGGATCGAGAATTTGTGCGTCAACGACTCGCGCTCCACCGGCATGCGCCGGCGGTGCGGCTTCTTGCCTGCCTCGGTCGCCCCCTCGGCCCGCGCGGTCTCCAGCGCCTTGTCGAACTCGTCCTGCGAGAGCACGACCTTGCCTTCAAGGTCCGCGCTCTCCTGCGCGTCGGTGCGCAGTGCCTGCGCGGTCTTCGAGCCGTCGCGGTATATCGCCAGCGCCTTCAGGCTCAGTCGCCAGCCCTCGATGTACGCCTCGGCGATGTCCTCAACGGTGGCCGAGTTGGGCATGTTCACCGTCTTGCTGATGGCCCCCGAGAGAAACGGCTGTGCGGCGGCCATCATTTTGATGTGGCCCATGTGGCTGATCGCCCGGTCGCCGACGGCAACGTCGAAGACCGGCAGATGCGCGGTGTCCAGACCGGGAGCGTCCACGATCGTGCCGTTTTCGTTGATGTGCGCCTCGATCTGCTCGATCACGGCCGGGTCGTAACCGAGCGTCTTCAGTGCCAGCGGAACAGTGCGGTTGACGATCGTCATGCGGCCGCCGCCCACCAGCTCCTTGTACTTGATCAGAGAAAAGTCCGGCTCGATGCCCGTGGTGTCGCAGTCCATCAGGAACGAGATCGTGCCGGTCGGCGCGAGCACCGTGGACTGCGCGTTGCGGTAGCCATACGCCGCACCGGCCTCGACGGCCTCGTCCCAGGCACGCTGCGCGGCTTCCAGCAGCGGGGCGTCCTCCACGAGGTCCTCAGGGATCTCGTACGAAGCATCGCGGTGCATGCGCATCACGTTCATGTGTGGCTCGGCGTTCTCGCCGTAACGTTCGTAAGTGCCGATCGCTTCGGCGATCATCGCGCTCTGGCGGTAGGCGCGGCCGGTCATCAGCGCAGTGATTGCCGCCGCATCGGCGCGACCGCGGTCGCTGTCGTAAGGCAGTCCGTTGCTCATCAGCAACGCACCGAGGTTCGCATAGCCCAGACCGAGCTGACGAAACGCCCGCGCGTTCGCGCCGATCTTCTCGGTCGGGTAGCTGCTCGGCGTGACCACGATCTCCTGCGCCAGCAACATCACGTCGACCGCGTGCTCGAACTGCCGCACGTCGAACGTGCCGTCCTCGCGGCGGAATTTCATCAGGTTCAGTGACGACAGATTGCAGGCCGAGTCGTCGACGTGCATGTATTCGGAGCACGGATTGCTCGCGTTGATCCGCCCCGAATTCGGGCATGTGTGCCAGCGGTTGATCACAGTGTCGTACTGCACCCCTGGATCCGCGCAACGCCACGCGGCGTCGGAGATCTGGCGCATCAGGTCGCGAGCGTCGTATTCCTTGACGGGCGATCCGTCCTTGCGTGCGGTCGTCCACCACTCGCTACCGCGCTCGACCGCCTCCATGAATGCGTCGCTCACGCGCACCGAGTTGTTCGCGTTTTGGTATTGGATCGAGGTGAAGCCGTCGCCGTCTATCGACATGTCGAAACCGGCGTCGCGCAACGCGCGGGCCTTGTCCTCTTCTTTGGCCTTGCACCAGATGAAGTCTTCGATGTCCGGGTGGTCGACGTCGAGCACGACCATCTTTGCCGCGCGGCGAGTCTTGCCGCCGGACTTGATCGTGCCGGCCCACGAGTCCGCGCCGCGCATGAACGACACCGGGCCGCTGGCGTATCCGCCCTTGCTGAGGTGCTCGTGCGAACCACGGATGTTCGAAAGATTGATGCCGCTGCCGGAACCGCCGCGGAAGATCATGCCCTCCTGCGTGTTCCAGTCGAGGATCGACTCCATCGTGTCCTGCACGGAGAGGATGAAACAGGCCGAGCACTGCGGCTTCTCTTCAAAGCCGACGTTGAACCAGACCGGCGAGTTGAACGCCGCGATCTGGTGCAGCAGGATGTACGTGAGTTCATCTTCGAAGATCTGCGCGTCGCCCTCGCTCGCGAAGTAACCGAGCTCGCGTCCCCAGCCGGCGATCGTGCCGGACACGCGGCCGATCATCTGCTTGACAGAGTTTTCGCGCTCGGGACCGTCGAGCTTGCCGCGGAAGTACTTCTGGGCGACGATGTTGGTGGAGTTCTGGCTCCACGTCCTCGGAAACTCCACGTCGCGCTGTTCAAAGACGGGATTCGCGGGATCGCCGATCACGGCGTCGCGAAGCTCCCACTCGACCGTGTCGAAAGGTCGTACACCGGCCCGCGTGAAGAATCGCTGGAGCGTGAGGCCCCGGCCGTGGCCGCGATAGTTGGCCGCGCCTTCGCCCGGTCCGGATGCCGCAAGTGTTGTAAGTGCCGTTGTCATGTCCGTCATCGTCATTCGTGATCCCCTCCCATTGCCGCCGCGATCCCCGTCCGGCGACGCAATTTTTCTGTCAGGCATTCCTCTTCAGTGGTTCGTCAAGCTGATGCCGAAAGTGCGAATTTGCCGTGAAAATCACCACTTTGCGGGCTTCTCATCCGCTATCAGCGGGTAACTCGACAATCAATCACTTTGCTCGGACGGAAAACCTTGAAGGGATCGGCGCATCGAGTGGGAAACAAGTCCGGTTACGCGTTGATATTACCTTTGAGAAGTGATCTGAACGCCGCCAAAAACGCATGAAAAAGCCCAATAAGCGGCTTTACTAAATGCAAACGGCCGCGCCTCGGCGAATACATCACCATGCGAGGCGATCGTTCAAAGCGACGGCGCGGGCGTGAGCCTGCCGAGGTGCCTGCCGACCTGCCTGCGGACCTGCCTGCCGAGAATTCCGCCGCACGCATCGATCGGGCCGCCGCGCGCAGCCGATCGGCTCTCACGCGCAACGCGCACGCCATCGCGCCTTACGAAACCGCAATCGCACCCGACGAAGCCGTCACCATGCGCCACGAAACCGTCACCACGCCCAACGAAGCCGCCACCACGCGCCGACTCTGGACGCTGGCTCTGCTGCTTGCGGCGGCAGGGTTGATCGCGCGCGCCGCCTGGCTGGTGCACTACGGCAGCGATCTACTGGCGATGCGATCCGGTGCCGAAGGCGCGGTCTGGGTAACCCAGGCGCACGGCTACCTGCGCGGCGGGATCGTGGACCCGGCGTTCGCTTCGCTCGCCGACGTATATCGAGAGATGAACCCACCCGGTTACGCGCTCTTCCTGGCCGGAGTGTGGAAGGCGTTGCCGGTCGGAGACGTGGAAGTGCGCAGCGAGTATGTGATGACGATCGCGTTCGTGGCGCAATCGTTGCTTGCGGCGGCGACAACGCTGATGACCTTCGCGCTGGCATGCCGCGTGCTCTTCGGCTACGGCGCTCTGGTGCCACCGGTTCTGCTGACTGTTTCGATCGCGCTGGTCGACCTGCCCAACCGGTTCGCCGGTGACACCCTTACGACGTTCATGCTGACTGCGACGGTATTGCTGTTGGTGAAGGCGCGCGAGGCGGATCGGGCCGCGGGCGGGCCGAGCGACGAAGACCGGAGTGACGCGGTGTTGGCGGCTTCACCGACTGCAGAGCCGCCGCCCGCCGCCCGCCTTTCGCCGGACGCTGATTTGGCGCAGCCGTTCGACGCCGAATTCATCGAATCGGCCGACGACGTCCCGGCGCGGGACGAGGACGAGTTGGACACCGAATGGGCCGTGCTCGACGAACCGCCGCGCCGCGGACGCGGACGCCGCCAAAAGCGTGCCTCCCGCGAAGGGGCCTCCACGGACATGCTGGTGCTGCTCGCCGGTCTGGCCTTTTCGTACGCATTGATCACGCAGCCACGGGTGGCAATCATGCTGCCGTTTGCGGCGGCCTGGCTGGCCACTGCGCTTCCGTGGCGATTCGCAATCAGGCTCGTGCTGATCGCTCTGCTGCTGCCGGCGGTGTGGATCGCGCGTGACTACGCGCTTTACGACGAGTTCATTCCGATCTCGCTCGGCGGCGTGGCGTCGCTCTATCAGGACAATGTTGATCCGCTGGCTTCCGGCGGCTTCGTGCCGGGCGCGACCTCGCCCCGCTGCGACCGCGGGCTCCTGGAAAGCCAGGAGATCGCCGATCACGCCGAGTGGGCGCGCTGCATGCAGCGTGAGGGCTTCGCGGAACTGGCCGGTCATCCCGGCCGGTCCGCGCACGCCGTGGGCGACCGCGCGGTCGCTCTGCTTTCGCCGTGGAATCAGGTGCACGCGCGCGGCAACTACGACTCCGGCGAATGGGACTACCACCGGCTGCTTCCCGCTGCCACCCGCGACGATCCCACGTTTCAGCGGATCGACGACGGTTTGGCTATCGCGTGGATCGCGGTTTATGCGCTGCTGCTGGTGCTGGGAGTGATCAGCATGTGGGCCGAGGGGCCGGGTTCGGCAGCTCGACTGATGGCCCTTCCACTGGTCACATTGCCGCTGGTGTACCTCGTGATGCACGCCGAAAACAGGTCGCGGATTACGATTCTGCCGTTCATCGCGCTCTCCCTTGCGCTGGGCATGGCGTGGGTTTTTGAGCGACGCAACCTACAAATAAATAGGTAAATTCCCACTTCTTTATTGTTGACTGGTCCCCGGAATGGGGTAAATATAGAAATTCTTTGGCCAATCAGCCAGTTTGGTCTAAAGAACATTCGCCAGTGTCCGACAACGGAATTATGAGATAGCGCAATGCACCGCTTCGGAGTCTGCCCCGAAGCACAGCGCGCGTCTCGAGATCAAGGGTGAAGGGCCAGACTTGAGTGTCCCCGAAGGTCTGCAACCAGCCCTCATAGGTCCGGTGACCGTGCGTCCTCGCGGTCACCGGGCCGTTTTTTTATGCGAATGTCGCTCGCGCGACCGCCAGCGTGGTGTCCATGCCGTCGGCCAATGACACCTCGGCACGCCACCCCAGTACGGACTCGGCGCGTGACACGTCCAGCGCGCTGCGGGGTAGCTCGCCCAAACGGGCCGGTTCGAAGACCGGCGTGAAGTCGCCTTCGGCGTGCGGCGCCAGCGCTTCGACCAGCTGCAGCACGCTGGTCTCGCGACCGGTGCCGACGTTGATCGCGCCGGTGAAATCGCTCTCGGCCGCGAGTATGTTCGCCGTCGCTACGTCCCCTACGTAGACGTAGTCGCGCGTCTGGGTGCCGTCGCCAAAAACGGTCGGTCGGTCGCCGCTCATAGCCTTGCCGCAGAAGATCGCGATCACGCCGGCCTCGCCCAGCGGGTCCTGGCGCGGTCCGTAAACGTTGCCGTAACGCAGCGCCACCGTCGACATTCCGTAAAGGCGATCGAACAGTCCCAGATAGCCCTCGGCCGCAAGCTTTGCCTGTCCATATGGCGCCTCCGGAAACGGCGTGACGCCCTCCGGCGACGGAATCGTCTCCGCCTCCCCGTAGATCGCGCCGCCGGTGGAACTGAAAACGAACCGTCCCACACCGTGCTCGCGCGCGCTTTCCAACATGTTGATCGTGCCGACTACGTTGACCGACGCGTCTAACGCGGGGTCGTTCACCGATCGCCGCACGTCGATCTGGGCGGCCAAGTGAAAGATCGTGTCCGGCCGAAACTCCGCCAGCAACCCGTCGATCGTGGCACGGTCGGTGATGCTGCCTTCGACCAGGCGCGCGCCGCCGGCCAGCGCGCCGTCGAGGTTCTCCCGCTTGCCGGTGCTCAGATCGTCGAGCGCCACGACTTCGTCGCCGCGCGCAACCAGTGCGTCCACGAGGTTGGAGCCGATAAATCCGGATCCGCCTGTCACCAATGCTTTCATGCGATCACTTTCCCGCGAGTTGGAAGGGGCTGGACGGTCACAGCCTACGTGATCCAAACGCGCGCGATCACCGCGCGCCGGCGTCCGGTAATCACGGGCTGCGAGCCGGATTGCGCGCCGCCATCCCGTTCGTCGCCACGTTTGTGATTTGCTCGAACACGCGCTACGGTGTGCTCAAACGGCCGCCCGGAAAAGGATCGCAGTGCCAAAACTCGTAATCGTTGAGTCGCCGAACAAGGTAAAGAGCATCGAGAGCTATCTCGGTGACGGATACGTCGTGGACTCTTCGGTCGGTCACATCCGCGACCTGCCGCGCGGCGCCGACGAGGTGCCGGCCAAGCTGAAGGGCAAGTCCTGGGCGCGGCTGGGTGTAAACGTGGAGGAGGCGTTTGAGCCGATCTACGTGGTCCCCGCGGAAAAGAAACAGCAGATCACCAAGCTCAAGAAGCTGCTCAAGAACGCGGACGAACTCGTGCTCGCCACCGATGAGGACCGCGAGGGCGAGGCGATCGCCTGGCACCTGCTCGACGAGCTCAAACCCAGCGTTCCGGTTAAGCGGATCGTCTTCAACGAGATCACCAAAGAGGCCGTGCAGCGCGCAATCGAGAACCCGCGCGAAGTGGACATGCACCTCGTGGACGCGCAGGAGACGCGACGCATCCTCGATCGTTTGTACGGCTTCGAGATCAGCCCCGTGCTGTGGAAGAAGGTGATGAGCGGATTGTCGGCCGGCCGTGTGCAGTCCGTGGCGACGCGGCTGGTGGTGGAGCGCGAGCGCGAGCGGATCGCCTTCCGGGCTGCGTCCTACTGGGATCTTGAGGCCACCTTTGACGCCGGTGAGGGGTACGAACCGCGGCGGTTTCCCGCACGGCTGCACTCCGTGGACGGCAAGCGCGTGGCCACCGGCGCCAATTTCAACAACGCCGGCGAGCTCACCGCCGAGAGCGCCGTGCAGCTCGACGAGGCGGCGGCCGGTGCGCTGGCCGGCGGACTGCGCGAGCAGCCGTTTGCGGTGCATTCGGTGGAATCCAAGCCGTACACCCGCAAGCCCTACGCGCCGTTTCGCACCACCACCTTGCAGCAGGAGGCGTCGCGCAAGTTCGGGTTTGGCGCCGCCCGCACGATGCAGGTGGCGCAGCGCCTTTACGAGGGCGGATTCATCACTTATATGCGCACCGACTCGGTGACGCTGTCGGAAACCGCGGTCAAGGCCGCGCGTGCGCAGGTGACCGAGCTTTACGGCGCCGATTACCTGCCCGATCAGCCGCGCGTCTACTCCACCAAGACCAAGAACGCCCAAGAGGCGCACGAGGCAATCCGTCCGGCCGGAGAGAGCTTCCGCACGCCCAAAGAGGTTTCGCTAAACGGCGACGAGTTCAAGCTCTACGAGCTGATTTGGAAGCGCACGATCGCCTCGCAGATGAACGACGCCAAGGGCAACTCGGTGTCGATCCGCATTCGCGCCACGGCAGCCGGCGGCGAGGTGGATGGCCAGGAGGCCGAGTTCGCCGCCAGTGGACGCACGATCACGTTCCATGGTTTTTTGAAGGCGTATGTGGAGACGACCGAGGGTCCGGACGCGGCCAGCGACGACTCGCAGACCAAGCTGCCAAACGTCGCCGAAGGCGACGCCGTCACACCGGCCGAGCTTGCGCCGGTCGGCCACCAGACCAAGCCGCCGGCCCGCTTTACCGAAGCCAGCCTGATCAAAGAACTTGAAGACCGTGAGATCGGTCGCCCGTCAACCTATGCGTCGATCGTCAACACGATCCAGGCGCGCGGCTATGTATACAAGAAGGGCACGGCGCTTGTGCCGGCGTGGATCGCCTTCAGCGCCACGCGTCTGCTTGAGGAGCATTTCGGCAGATTGATTCAGTACGAGTTCACCGCCGAGCTGGAGGACGTGCTCGACGAAGTCGCCGGCGGCCGCGAAGATCGCGTGCAAGTGTTGCAGCGGTTTTGGTCTGGCACCGGCGAAGGCGACACCGGTTTGAAGCGCCTGGTCGACGACCTTGGCGACATTGACGCCCGCGAGCTGGCCACGTTCGAGCTGGGCGAGGGGATCGCCTTGCGGGTTGGTCGCTACGGGCCGTATGTGGAGGGCCCGCCGCTGACCAAGAACGACGAGGGCGAAGAGGTGCCCACCCGCGCCAACGTGCCCGAAGACCTGCCGCCGGATGAGCTGACTTTGGACATGGCCAAGAAGCTGCTTTCCGAGCCGTCCGGCACGGAGCGTGAACTGGGCGCACACCCGGAGACCGGACTGGCGATCGTGGCGAAGAAGGGCCGGTTTGGTCCGTACGTGACCGAGGCCCTGCCCGAGGACGCACCCAAGGGCGCGAAGCCGCGCACGGCCAGCCTGTTTGCCTCGATGTTGCTGGACACAGTCACGCTGGACGACGCGGTGCGGCTGCTGACGCTGCCGCGCGTAGTCGGCACCGACGTGGACGGCGTGGAGATCACTGCGCAAAACGGCCGCTACGGCCCGTATCTGAAGAAGGGTGCGGACTCCCGCTCAATCGAAACCGAGGAGCAACTGCTGACGCTCACGGAAGAAGAGGCCCGTGCGATCTACGCCCAGCCGAAGAAGTACGGCCGCGCCGCCAAGCCGCCGCTGAAGGAACTGGGCGAAGACCCCAACAGCGGCAAACCGATCGTGATGAAAGACGGCCGTTTCGGTCCGTACGTGACCGATGGCGAGTTCAACGCCTCCCTGCGCAAAGGCGACGACGTGGAAACGATCACCCACGAACGCGCCGTCGAGCTGCTCGCCGATCGCCGCGCCGCCGGCCCATCAAAAAAGGGCGGCCGCAAACCCGCTGCCAAAAAGAAACCAGCGGCGAAGAAAAAGCCTGCCGCCAAGAAGTAGGCGGTCCGCCGGGAGCCGGGAGCCGGGAGCCGGGAGCCGGGAGCCGGGAGCGGCGCGCAAGCCAGGAACCGCAGTCTGCGCGCCGGGAGCTGCGAGCCAGGACCCGCACGCAAGGAGCCGTCAACCAGGACTCAAGCCGGGAGCCGCAGGCAAGGAGCCGTCAACCGCGACTTGCGATGCGTGCCGCTGCCGTGCCGCTGTGCCTGCCGTGTCGCTGTGCCTGCCGTGTCGCTGTGCCTGCCGTGCCTGCCGTGCCGCTGCCGTGCCGCCGTGCCTGCCGTGCCGCTGTGCCCGCCGTGCCGCTGCCGTGCCGCTACGCCTGCCGTGCACCCGCACCCGCACCCGTCCGCGCCCGTCCAGCGCGCCCGCTCAGCCCAGGCGCCCCTGCGTAGATGTTCCACATCTACGCGCTATCCAAGCGGTTTTCTGCGTAGATGTCCGACATCTCGCGTTGCGAGGAGTCAGAGGTCTGCGCAGGAAACCGCATTGAAGTGCGAAGTGGGGTCGGGGCGGGGGGGAACGCGGGCTTGGGGTTGCGCGGCGCACATGCTGGTGGCGGCCAATACCATCGGCGGATGGACGAGACGGGCAACGACGCGGGTAGTGGCAAAAGCGGCAAAGTGGGCAACGCCCTGCCCTACAACACAGGCATCAACGCCGCCGGCCGCTTCATTTCTTTCGAGGGCATCGACCGCAGCGGCAAGAGCACGCAGGCGGCGCTGCTGGCGGCGGCGCTTGGTGAGCGCGCGATGCTGGTGCGCGAACCGGGCGGCACGTCGCTTGCCGAACGCATCCGCGCGATGCTGAAAGACCCCACGATCCCGATGACCGACCGTGCAGAAGCGCTGCTTTTTGCGGCGGCTCGTGCCGACCTGGTTGAGCGGGTGATCAAACCCGCGATCACCGACGGCAAAATCGTGATTGCCGATCGCTACGTGGACTCGTCGTTCGCCTACCAAGGCGCGGCGCGTGGCCTCGGCCGCGAGCACATCCACCGGCTGAACGACTGGGCGACCGACGGATTGATGCCGGATCTCACGCTGCTGATCGAAATCGACCCGGAACGCGCTGTCGAACGCGGGGCTGAGATCGACGACCGTTTTGAAGCCGAAGGCCTTCGCTTTCAGCGCGCGATCGCCGAAGCCTACGATGAGCTCGCGACCGGCGATCCGAATCGCATCCAGCGCATCGACGGCGACCGCGAGCCAGAGAACGTGGCCGAAGACGTGGCGCTGCACGTGGCGGCGCTGATCGGTGAGGGCGCGTTCGCGTGAGTGGTGCGCAGATTGAGGCCGTCGCGGCCGGCGCGACTCCACTCACCGAACTCACTGCCGCCACCGCCTCTCACCCACAAGCTCGCGCGTCGTTGACCTCCGCAATCGAGCACGACTCCGCCTCGCACGCCTACCTCTTTCATGGCCCGCGCGGCGTGGGCAAGGCTCGCGCGGCCCGCGCGTTTGCGGCAGCGTTGCTGTCGGCCGGCACACAAAACGATCAAGCCGCCGAGTCCGCCTCGGCCCGCGCGCTGCGCGGATCCCACCCGGACCTCACCTGGGTCAAGCCTTCCGGCGCTCACGAAATGCGCATCGACGACATTGCCGAGCCGGTTGTCCACGGCGCCACACGCACGCCGATGGAGGGCGCCAAGCGAGTGTTCGTGCTGGAACGCGTCGAAACGATGTCTGCCGAGGTTGCCAACCGAATGCTCAAAACCTTGGAAGAGCCCGCAGCCTACGCGCACTTCATCCTGCTGACCGCCGAGTCCGAGCGCGTCTTGCCGACGGTGCTGTCGCGTTGTCAACAAGTGCGTTTCGACGCGCTCGCGCCGCGGCTGATCGCTGCCGGCCTTGTGGCCGAAGGAGTGCCCGAAGACCGCGCTGCAGCCTGTGCCGCGCTTGCCTCTGGAGACCCGCGGCTGGCGCACGAACTTGTCACGGACGACGGCGACGCGATGCGTAGCGAGGCGGGCAAGATCGTCGCGTGCGCGTTGCGCGGAGTTTCCGGTCGCGAGCGGCCTTGGGAGGGATTGCTTGCCCGCGCCGTCGAGGCCGGTGAACGCGCTGAGCAGGCCGAACTCTCGCAACTGGAAGCGCGCATCGAAGCCCTGCCCAAAGGCCGTGAAAAGTCCGCTGCCCAAAAGGAAGGCGAGCAGTCCGCCCACCGCACCGCTCGTCGCGAGCGTGCCGAGAGCCTGGACCGCTCGCTGCGCGTGGCCGCGTTGCTGCTTCGCGATCTCGCCGCTACTGCCGTCGGCGCCGCGGATCAAGTGCTGGCCACGGATCGCTCCGAGTCGATCACCAAAGCCGCCGCCGGCCGTTCCGTCGCCGATTTGATCGCGGCCGCAGCAGAGGTGGACGACACCCGCCGCGCCCTGCGCCGCAATGTCAGCGAAGAGCTCACCCTTCAGGCGCTGAGTTTCCGGCTAGACAGGTTGCTTGCGGGAGCGTGAGGGCCGGCACCGCCCGTCGGTGTCCAGTTCGCGACGTCTTGGCGACGAGCAATTGCCAACCACCACCGTCTTCAATAAGCAGGGCGATGGCGGGTGCTCCTCGTCTGGTGACGCCAACCGACAAGTCCTGCTGTCCGGGATCTGCCATGGCGACGGCCTTTCCATCGTCCCATGGTGTCAACTGACCAGCCCGGCAGCCTCCGCCTTTCGAATCATTCGCCGGAGTCCCGGGTCCAGCCCGATCCTCGACAACTCAGCGCGCGAAAACCAGCGGGCCTCGCGCGCATCGCTGCCGCCGGGTAGATCGACGCCGGCGTCAATCAGGCAGAGGTGGCGGTAATCGAAGTGCAGGTGCGACGGCGCGGCGCCACGCGGCGCCACACGGTGAACGTCGATGTCGAATAGCGACACCGACGCGGGGTCGATCGTTACGCCCAACTCCTCGGCGGACTCACGCGCGGCGACCGCGGCCACGTCGGTCTCGCCCGGCTCGGCATGGCCGCCGGGTTGCACCCACAGCTCCAGCTTGGAGTGAAAGATCAGCGCAACGCGCCCGTCGCGGCCGACCACAAATCCGCTGCCGGTCGCGTGTCCCGGGTCAAACGCGTCGCGGTCAAACGGGCGCCCCGCGGTCGCCAGCCAGTCGAGCGCCGCCAGCAGGTGGCGCCGTTCGTCGTCGTCTCCCGGTCGGTGGCGGCGCGTTAGCGCGATCAGGTCTGCGGTGGTGGTGTCGTACACGGCGCGGTCAGTGTATGTTCGGCTTCTCGACACACTGCCGGCGCCGCGCGCGAATGGCGCGGCCGCACGCCCACCGACCGCCTTGTCACACGTCGATGACCCGGCCGGCGAACAAGTCCCTCCCACCAACGACGCAATCAAAGGAGCGAGCATGACCATCCTCACCGAACACAAGCACATGCCGATCGACGAGATGGAGGCAGTCTGGGCCGGCGGCTTCAAGCGCGCCCGCGCCGCGCTGGGCGTGACGGCGTTCGGCATGTCCGTCAGCGACCTGCCGCCGAACTTCGACATGGTGCCCGCGCACGTGCACACTTTCGACGGCCAGGAGGAGGTCTACATTCCGCTGCTGGGTGACGGTTGGCTGGAGATCGACGGCGAGCGAGTGCCGATCGACACCGGCACCGCGGTGCGCGTGGGTCCGGGCGCAACGCGACGTCCGATCAGCGGCCCGGAAGGATTGCGTCTGCTCTCGATCGGCGCCGCGACCGGCGAGGCGTACGAGCCCTTCGTGCACTCCGAGGCCGGAGCGCCCGAGCCGATGATCCCCGAACTGCCCGGCGTGAAGGCCGCGGCCGCGGGCGAGGGCGACCAGACTCACGACTGCACCGCGGTGCGTTTTGAGAACATGGACACGTACAGCGGGCACTTCAACGGCGTCTCGCTCACACCGGTGCGGTCGGAGCTGGGCGTGACCGCGTTCGGCATCGGACTGCTCGAGATTGAGGGCATTGAGGACGCCGAGTACCCGCATCACGACCACATCGCCGACGGCCAGGAAGAGGTGTACATTCCGATCTCCGGCGAGGGCGAGATCGAGATCGACGGGGTGGGCAGCATTCCGATCGCGCCCGGTGAGATGATCCGCGTGGGCCCCGAGCAGAAACGCCAGATCCACCCCGGCCCAGACGGCATCCGCGTGATCGCGATCGGCGGCACGCCGGGCAGGGCGTATGAGCCGCCGCGGCGCGGGGGTTGAGCGCGGGTTAGTGGATCGTCACGTGAGGCGACATGGCTTCCGCTATCCGCCTCTAACCGCCACCGCCACCGCCACCGCCACCGCCACCGCCACCGTCGCCGCTGCCACCACCGCTGCCACCGCAACCGCCACTGCCACTGCCACTGCACCCTTCCCCGGTCGAAATCGCAAATAGCGTCCTGTACGCTGAAACGGTGAGCAAGAACGCAGCATCGACACCGTCGTCAACGGGCACTCATGCGCCTCCCGTGCGTGACCCGCTGGCGCGCCCGGACCTGGTCGCCGACGCTTTGCGACGGCCGATGGCAGAGCGTTTGGAACTGGCGTTGAGCTGGAACAAGCTGGCTTCGGAACTTCAGACCGGACTGGCGAAAGCGCGCGAGCGCGAAGCAGAACGACGGTGAGCGCCCCGTTGGATTTCGACGCTCGAGAATTGTTTCGTGCGCTGGCCAGGCATGGCGTGGAGTACGTGACGATCGGCGGCGTCGCGATCCAGGCTCACGGCGCCCAGCGACTCACACGCGACCTGGACGTGACGATCGCGGCTTCGGCCGAGAACTTTGAGCGGCTGGCCGCGATGCTTATAGATGTTGAGGCCAGAATCATTGGCCCAGACGGCGGCCGTTCACGCGAAGTGCCGGGCGCCCGGCTGCTCGCTGCGAGCGACCAGTGGCACTTGATCACGCGGTTTGGTCCGCTGGACGTTGTCACGGCCCCTGCCGGACTTGGTTCTTTTGCCGATTTACGAGCGCGAGCACACGATGTCGAGCTCGGCGACCTGATCGTTGCGATCGCCCACCGCGAGGATTTGATCAGGCTCAAACGGGCGAGCGGCCGACCGCAGGATCTCGCCGACGTGGAGTTGTTGGAATCGCTCGACGGCGAATCCGCGACGTAACGCAGATCCACCGCCGAGCGAACAACTTCATCCAGCGCAGGCCGGCACGTCAGGTTTCCCCGCCGCCGCCCTCGCGCATTGCCTTGCGCCGGGTCTCGAACTCCTCCACGCTGATCTCGCCTTCGGCCAGCCGGCGGCGCAGGATTTCGTCGGCGGATTCGCGGCGGTGCACGCTCACACCGCCGCCGCTGCGAAACACCCACACCACCAGCACGATGATCGCGGCCCAGAAGACCGCCATCGCCAGTGCCATCCACCACCAGTCGCCGTCCATGTGATCACCGCGCCCGTAGCGGTCCGCCAAAAGCGCGGCGGAAATCAATGTGTCAGTCATTTCTCAGCTCCGTTTCGCTTCAGTCGCTTTCACATCTTGCCGTGATCCATCGTGTTGTGATCCATCTTCCCGTCTCCGGCATCCGGAAGTTCCGCGCCGTACCATCGCTTGCGCCAGGACTGCATGAGTGCGATCTCCTTTTGCTGAGCGGAGATGATCGCCCGCGCGAGTTGGCGTAGTTCGGCGTGTGTGCCGTCGGCGATTTCGGACTGCGCCATGGCGATCGCGCCGCGGTGGTGGGGGATCATCATGTCGATAAACGCTTTGTCGAAATCGCGAGCGCGATCGAGCATCGGCATTTCGAAATCCATCCCCATCTGTGCGTGGCTCATGTTCAGCGAACTCGGTTTGACACCGCCGGAGGAAAGCTCGCGATCGATGCGCCGCAGCTGTTCGATTTCGGAGTTCTGAGAACTGATGATCGAATTTGCAAGTCGCCGGATCTCGTCGTGCATCGCCTTTTTGCGGGCGGATTTCGCCATCGACACGGCGCCCTCATGATGGGGGATCATTTCGCGTGCGAAGGCCGCGTCGGTTCCACCGCCGGACGTGCCCGCAGATTGCTTACCGGAGTCGTTCGATCCGCAACCGGAAGCCGTGATCGCGAGCACCGCGACCGCCGCGGCTACTGCCGCGGCGGCAATCGTGTTTACCCTGATTTTCCTCATCGTGCGGTGTCCATTTCTTTGTCCTGCTTGTCCATCGGGCGGTCGCCGTGGTCCATGTCTTCCATGCCGTCCATTCCGTCCATGTCCCCGTGTTCGTCCATGTGGTCTCCGCCGCCCATCCCGCCGCCGGGCATCTTCGTCGCCGGAGGAGTCTGCGACTCGGTCGGGGCGTTTGGCGTGCGCAGCGCGCCGATCGCTCCGCGCACCATGTCGCCGAAGGCATGCGTCACAAACGGGTAGGTGCCCTCGCGGTTCAGTGTCAGTTCCACGTAGCCGCCCTCGGACGGGCCAAGGCTGATTGTCTGAGCTTGGCGCCGCGCGTCGCCCTCGCTCCAGACGCGGTCAAAGACCGAACCGATCACGTGGAAGTACGTAGGCAGCGACGGTCCGGCGTTCAGCACCCAGATGCGAATGCGCTCGCCGCGCCGCACGTCGATCGGCCGTTTGAGATATTGCGAGGCGAAGCCGTTGAAGGCGATCACGTCGGGTTTCTTGGCGACCATCTTGTCCACCGAGGCGTCGCCGTTGGGCTTGTCCAGGTAGAACTCCTGCTGCGTAAACCACAGTTCGCGGTCCACTTTCGGCAGGCCGCGCGGTCGCACGATCATCGTGCCGGCCATGCCCGCGCCGACGTGCCGCAGCACCGGCTTGGTGCCGCAGTGGTACATGAACACACCGGGGTGATTCGCCTTGAAGGAGAATCGCAACTGCTCGCCGGGCTCGATGCTCTTGTAGGCGGCCTGCGGTGAAACCTCTGCGGCGTGCGTGTCGAACGAGTGCGGAAAGTGCACCTGCATCGACTCGCCGGAGCCGTTCTTCAGGGTGATCTCCACGGCGTCGCCCTGGTCAACGACAATCGGAGGCGAGCCGCCGGTGCCGGTGAGGTGCTTGCCATTGACGCCAAACGACCAAACGCGCAGTCCGGGCTTTTCGTCGGAGACGCGGGTGATGCGCTCGGCGGTGTCGATCGTGAAGCGCTTGATCTTGCCCGGCGGTGGCGCCGGGAGGGTTGGGTCGGGGCGGACGTAGGACTCCACCTTGGCGTTGGGGTTGGGCTTGTGCGCGGCCTCGGCATGGGCCGCGCCCTTCATCAAAAACTTCTCCGGCGGGTACTGCTCGGTCGCGACCGAGTCATCGGCACCGTCTTCGCCGTCGCCGAGTGCGACCGTCACGCTCACAGCAAGCGCGACCGCCGCGATCACAATCGCCGCCAGCGCGACCATGCGCCAGAGCCGTAGGGATTTCTCAATATTGGACATTCTCAATAGACCTTTCCTGCGTTTGGATGACACGGGTGGGAGCGCGTGGGAACGGCGGACGGACCCACGAAAACGCGGAGCCGAACGTGAACCGTGCGCGAGGTCGCAGCCGCCGGAAAATCCGACGGCGGCGACGGCGCGTCAACGCAAGAAGACTTGAAGCAGCGCGGCCCGCCGACCGGGCGGACCAAGTCCGGCCAACGCCGGAACGGCGAAACGCGAAGAGGCCGCGACCGGTCTCGCGGTCGAGCGAGCGCGACCGCTAAAAAGGTCGCGCAATCTCACCAGCGCAAGGCCGAGCACGATCGCCACGGCGGC
This sequence comes from Actinomycetota bacterium, assembly GCA_016213645.1. Taxonomy (GTDB): domain Bacteria; phylum Actinomycetota; class Thermoleophilia; order Solirubrobacterales; family JACPNS01; genus JACPNS01. Next base: position 25,435 of record JACQZY010000001.1, on the reverse strand, counting down.
TTCCACGACCGCCAGGCAGATCGACATCACGATCTGCATGCCGTCGCTTTGGCCGTCGCCATTGTCGGACATGTGATCGCCGTGAACCGCCATGCCGTCGCCGTGAGTCTGGCCAGGGCCTTCGCTCATGTGCGCGGTGCTGAGCGCGCCGTGAGTAGCCACCAGCGCGAACACCACGGCGAATGCGGCCGACAACACAAGCACGCGGTTGCCGTTGCGAAGCAGGTTGTTGATGCGAATGAACATCGTTTCGTGGCCGACATCGCGACGTGCGCGCCGGTACCCCCCTAGGGTATCAGCAAAGCGCCGAATACGCGACATCACAACCCTGCCCCGCCGCGACCCTCGCCCCCGGCAAATCGGTTGGCTCCGGCGGCCGCCACGTGCGCGGTCGCCATGCCGTTGGCCGCCTCGATCGCCAGTCCCTCATCCAGCGACCGCCCCAGCCCGGCAAGCATCGCGGCACGATCGGCAAGCATCGTCTCGCGCGGAAACTCGGCAAGCTTCTCGGCCAGTTCCAGCGCCGTCGCCAGGTGTCCGCCGCGCGCCGCGCGCAAGGTCACAAGCCCGATCGCCTGCGCCTCGTCGAGCTCAACCATACGCCCGGTCAGAACCAGATCCAACGCTCGCCCCGTGCCGATCACGCGAGCGATTCGCTGCGTACCACCGTCGATCAAAGGCACGCCCCAACGCCGCTCCGCAAAGCCGAACACCGTGCCCTCGCCACACACACGAAGATCGCACCAAAGCGCCAGCTCAAACCCACCCGCCAGCGCCCACCCGCCGACCGCCGCGATCGTCGGTTTGGGCGAGGTCAGCCGGGTGAATCCCATCGGCCCACCGGGATCGTCCAGCCGCGGAAACAGCGACGCGGCGTTCTTCAGATCCGCACCCGCACAGAACGCCCGGTCACCCGCGCCGGTCAGCACCATGCACAGCGCCCCGTCGTCCGCGACAAAGCGGTCATAAGCCTCGCGCAGCGCCGCCGCCGTACCACCGTCCACGGCATTTCGCCGCTGCGGCCGATCGATCGTGACGATCGCCGCCGCACCACGCCGCTCGTACGTGACGGGCCCGGGTACGCCGTCCGAATCGGCGCCAAGCTTTTCGGCCTGCGGTGTGTGGGCGTCCGGCATGTCCGGGACAGATTCTGCACGGTCGGCCCGACGGCCGAGCGGCAAACGAACGAAGTATCCGTGCGGGCTTATTCGAGAACGGTGAACTCAGCGACGAAGAAACCGGTCGTGATCAACCCGATCGCAAGTGCGACAAACAACCGAACCGAGCGCTCTCCGCGGGACATCGCCCGCAGCGACAAGCCCAGCGCGCCGACTCCGCCAATCGCGAAAAGAAGACCGACGACAAATCGCACGATCCCCGCGAGATCTCGAAGGAGGGTGTCGCTGTTCTCGCCCTCGTTGACGTCGGCCACGAGCGACAACAGAATCAGCACGCCGAATGACACGACGGCCAGCACCGAGGCTCGAACCGCCCAGGCGCCGGCGGCCGCCGAAGCCACGGGCGATCCGGCCGTCGGATCGGGTGGCTTAGCGCCGTCTTGTCTGTCTGGAGTGTCCATTCCCCAACACACTTGCGGATTGGTCGGTCGAACATCTTCGATCGCTCAGCCTTGATTGCAGGGGCGAACGCACGCCGAGCCGATCGCGCCGTGGTCCGCACACAGCGACTCGAACCACCCTCCCGCCGAATCGCCGGATCAAACACCGGCAGCCTTCTGCACCAAACCCCTTGCACAACCACTTCGGGCCGACTAGCATTTGCCAAACGCCGACGTAGCTCAGTTGGTAGAGCACTTCACTCGTAATGAAGGGGTCCCCAGTTCGAATCTGGGCGTCGGCTTTCTTTGAATCCGCTCCGGGGCTGCCGCTTACGGCCCCAGCGCCGCGATCGGCACTATGTGCACACCGTCGGGCCGCAAGCCGCCGCCGCCCGTTGCCGTGATGACCGAGAGTGCCTTGGGTGCGCCGTGCTTGGTCTGGTCGACGTTTTCCGCGAAGTCGAGGAGTTGCTTTGCGGCGTCATCGATCACGCGCGGATCGCCGGTGAGCTTGATCTCGAAGGCGGCCCAGCCCTCTGGGGTCTCGATTATCGCGTCTACTTCTTTGCGGCCGTTGGCTTCACGCCATGAATAGATCTCGCCACTGGTCGGCTGCGCGTAGATCCGAAGATCGCGCATGGCAAGTGCCTCAAAATGGAATCCGGCGCCGTTCAGATCAGCGAGCAGTTCCCGAGTTCCGATTCGCAACGCTGCCGTTCCGATCGACGGGTCGACGAAGTACCGGGCCGGGGCCGCGCGCAGCCGGGTGCGCGAGCGCATGTGTGGCTGCCAAGACGGCGAATTGTCGGTCAGTTTCAGGCGGTCGAGAGAATCGAGATAGGCGTTGACCGTATTGCCGGCAAGCGGACTGTTCCCGGATCCGGCGATGTCGGTTGCGAGGGAGGTCAGCTTGACCGGTTGACCGACCGAGCGAGCCAAGGATGCGAGCGACCTACGCAGGCGCTCGGGCGCCCGTCGCGCGATCCCGAGGCTCGGAATGTCGACCTCGATGATCTGGGTGAGGTAATCGGCAAGCCAGCGGGTTGCCGAGCGCTCATCATCTTCGAGCAGCGCGGGCCAGCCGCCGACGACGATTCGCTCCATAAGCTCTGGGACGGTCAAGTCAACGGTGCCGGCAGTTTGAGGATCACCTTTCAGGAGGCGCGCGAGCGACACCTCGCCCGTCGAATGACCAGACTCGAACAAGCTCATTGGGCGCATCTTCAGCGTTCCGATGCGTCCGGCTCCGGAATGGAGTTCGCGCGAGTCGGTGGGCGTCGCCGAGCCGGTCAATATGTATAAGCCTCTGGCGCGCTGCTCGTCGACACGTCGGCGTACGTGATCCCAGATGGCAGGCGCGCGCTGCCACTCGTCAAACAGGATCGGGAGGTCTCTGTCGAACAACTCATCCGGGTTGAGTTCGAGCATCGCCTTCGCGTTCGGATCGGTGTCAAATCGGACCGTGCCGGCGGCGCGTTGAAGCGCGGTCTCGGTCTTCCCGCAAGCTTTCGGGCCTTCGATCAGAACCGCGCCCATGGCGGACATCCGGTCGCGCAGCTCGCCATCGGCGATTCTGGGGCGGTAGTCGAGCATTTTCGAAGTATACCGATTTCACACTTCGAAATTGCGAGATTTCACATCTTGAACACTATGTTTATCACGAAGGAGCAATGAGTGATTCAAGCCCCTCCAGAAGGACATCATGATCGACCTGGCCGACCTGGCAGAACTTGGCGAGTTCATCGCGGGCTGGAACGCGCGTTCGACGCTCGAAGCGAATCCCGCAAGAACGCCAGGGCGCGCCGCGAGCACTTAAAGTCGGTTGTCTGTAGCGCACACGTCAGTGTGAGACCCTCAAGCTGCCGGACCCGACTGATCGCGACGTAGCCTTGGCCGGCGGCGAACGGGCGGCCCTGTGAGAAGTCGATCGTGGCGCGGTCGTATGTCTGACCTTGGGATCGATGGATCGTCATCGCAAATCCAAGGCGCAGTGGCAGCTGAATGAACTCGCCCTGCTCGACCAGGCGGACACGGCCGGACGTGCTGTCGTGAACATATTCCTTGACGGGCCAGCTCACCGGTTCGACTTCGATGAGCTGTCTTCCGCACTGAACTGTCGCGCTTTCGGCATCGAGCTTTGAGACGATTCCAGACATACCATTGCTGATTCCGAGTTCGGAATCGTTACGCGTGAAAAGAACCGGACATCCGACCTTCAGCACGATCTGCGATTCGCAAGGCGCTTCCTGGGGCGCCTTCAGGCCGTCGCGCGGCTGCCATTCTCGAATGAACTTCACCGGTGCGCCCGGAAGGGCCTCCAAGCCGCGCTCGTTATGCCCATTGACCACTGTGTTTTTTGTGGCAAGCACCGGGCTCGGCAACATCTGCGTCGGGGCGGCGACTCTCGTATTGAGCAAATCCAGATCGGCGCGCTGAATCTTTCCGACGCGTGTGCGCCGGAGCGCGGCAACGAGATCCGGCTCTTGTTGGCGCAGGATCTCGGTCAGCTCGACCGACACGAACTCAGCGGCCTTGCTTGCTTCGGCGTCGAAGAAGAACTCGCTTTCGTACTTCTTTCGAAGCAGATTCATGTTGTTGCCGTTGGTCACCGGCGGCAGTTGAAGCAGGTCTCCGAAGAGGATCATCTGCGCGCCGCCGAACGGTCGCGCGTCTTCGCGCGCCAGACGTAAGCGCGAGTCGATTGCGTCGAGCATGTCGGCCCGAACCATCGAGGCCTCGTCGATTACGACCGTGTCGGCACCGGCGAGGACTTTGTCCGCTTCTGGGTCGGGATTGGGCGAGTAGTCGATGAAGTGATCATTGAGCGGAAGGCGAAAGAGCGAATGGATCGTGACGCCGTCCACGTGGTTGGCCGCCAATCCCGTAGGTGCACAGACGACGACCTTCTTGCTTGTCGTGTTGACGAAGTCGCGCAGAACGACCGACTTTCCGGTGCCGGCTTCGCCGCTGACGAAGACGTTGTCGGTGGTTTGGTTCAGTTTGGCGACGACGGCCGCCTGCGATTCGCTCAAGGGTTAGCTCCTGCTTGTTGCTCGATTTCTGGTGTGAGATATCGGTTCGAGGAACTTCACATGCGCGGCCGGACAGAATCTGGAGATTCAAAAACCGTCGTCGTGTTACCTGACCGTCGTGTTCCTTGCACCGGCCACGACGTTTCCAAAACATTCCAAATTTCTCCAAAGATTTGGAGTAGAATGAATCCAAGAGATTGGAGTTATTTGGAATCGGTTGGAATCGATCGATGTACGTAGAGACGCCCCCAGATACCGGCGACTTACTGGCCGCGATCAGTCCGCAGCGACTGCGGATGATTCTTCGTGCCCGCAGCTTGGAGCCCGGTCCGAACTACGTTCACTGGGACAAGCTTCGGTACCTCGAACCGCCGGATGATCTGTCCCACGAGGAGTGGTGGTTGGGCATCAAGCTCTCCCGGCAACCGATGTGTCGTGGCGTTCCGCTCGCCGATGCGAAGGGGAACGAATTCACGTACTCGACGCCAGACATTGTCCAGCGGTTACTGCACCACATAGACCAGCGCTGCGCAGGTGAGATTGCGATGCCCGAGGTGATGACGGCCGACGAAGGCGCGCGGCAGCACTACCTGGTCAATTCGTTGATGGAGGAGGCGATCCGTTCGAGCCAGCTCGAAGGCGCGACTACGTCGCGTCGAGTGGCCAAGGATCTTCTTCAGACCGGCCGGTCGCCGAGAGATCGAAGCGAACGCATGATCCTGAACAACTACCGCGCGCTGAATTTCATGCGCGAACAAATCGGTGACGTGCTCACACCCGAGGCGGTGCTTGAACTTCAGCGGATTCTTACGGACGGCACGTTGGACGATCCCGACGAAGCCGGGCGACTGCAGACGCCGGACGACGAACGGGTGGCGGTCTTCGATCGGTTGGACAACACGTTGATTCACAAACCTCCGAAGGCGGAGCAACTTCCCACCCGGCTGAGGGCGATGTGTGATTTCGCAAACGATGATGACGAGAAGCAGTTCATCCATCCCGTCATTCGTGCGATCCTGCTGCACTTCTGGCTGGCCTACGACCATCCGTTTGCGGACGGCAACGGGCGCACGGCACGGGCGCTCTTTTACTGGTACATGCGTACGCGTGGATATTGGCTGACGGAGTACCTGACGATTTCAAACATCCTGCGAACGGGGCCGGCCAAATACACGCGAGCATTTCTGTTGAGCGAAACGGATGAAGGCGACCTCACGTACTTCATCGTCTTTCAGCTGAAGGTGATCCGCCGCGCAGTCGACAAGCTTCACGACTACCTGCGTCGTAAGGCCAAAGAAGTGCGTGACGTCGAGCCGTTGCTAAAGGGCACGCCTGGACTGAATCATCGCCAAATCGCATTGCTGGGCGAGGCGATGCGCTCGCCTGATACTCGCTACACGTTCCGGTCTCACGCGACAAGTTACGGAGTGACACACGAAACCGCCCGTAACGATCTCTCGTTTCTGGTCGGAATGGACTTGCTGGAAAGGCACGGCGCCGGACGGCCGCACGTTTTCGTAGCGGCGAGCGATCTGGCGGAACGGCTGAAGGGGCTTGGTTAGAGCCTGTGCCGCGCTAAAGCGACGCAGAACTTCACTGAGATTTCTCTTCGGCGTGCGACAGCATCGCTCGGTAACCGGCCGAAGCCAGTGCCTCTCGACAGTTGGCGAAGAAGTGTAATAGTCGAAGGGTCTCACCAATGGAACTTGTCGAACGTCCAGCTAGATGAAATCCGGTTATGTGCAATGGCAACAATACATACATATTCGTGATACTTGCGCATTCACGCAACTATCGCTAATATGCAAGTAATGAACGATCCCGTGAAAACTCGAACCCGTGGCGCCGTAGTGGAGGTGTCGATTGACGGAGCAGACGAAGTTGCTCGATTTCGGAAGGTCCGAGTAGCGACTCTCACGGATCGTGCGTGGATCGAAGACGTCCTTCCGCGCGTTGAGTCGGGCGAGCGGGTGCTGGTGTCGTTCGAGAGAGCGTCTCCGCTGGCGCTCCGCGAGATGCGTCGCCGGAGAGTTTCGTGGAAAAGCGATTCGGGCGGGATGTTGATCGACGCCCCTCCGCTGTACGTCGAGCGGCCCGATCGCGGCAAGGTGCTCCGTACGCCGGCGCGCGCGAAAAACGCCGAGCTAAACCACCTATCGAAACGAGGCAGCCGAGTCACCCGCTGGTTGCTCAACAACCCCGGCGAGTCGACGACTGTCTCTCGGTTGGCCGATGAACTTGTGCTGACCGAGTCGACGGTGTCCAGGTCGGTTGGAGCCCTGCGTTTGCTGGGTTTTGTCGACTCGACGGTCGATCAGAATGACCGCCGGTCGAAGCGTGTGAAGCTCGTCGACGGTGCGCGACTGCTCACTCAGTGGTCGGAATACTGGCGTCGGAAAAACCTGCGAATCGTGAATCTCGACGCCGGAACCTCCGATGTCGCCGAGGCGCTGGCGCTGGTTCGCTCGGCAGCTGACGCGAAGGGCGGCCCGCTCGAATGGATGCTTGGTGGATTGAACGGGGCCGCCGCCATCGCACCGGTGGTGGAGCCGGCGGATCTATTTGTGTGGATTCGAGCAGACCAGATCGATCAATGGATCGATTCGCTGGCAGCGGTCGAAGTGCCGCGTGCTCAGGCTACCGTGAGACTCGCGCTCGCGGACGATCCATGGATTCTTGCGCTCGCCGATCGACGCAGTCCGAGAGGAAGCCTCTACGGTCCCCTCGATCAAGCGCGTGACTATGTTCGGGGTGAGAGCGTCGGCGGATATCCGGGGGTTCGGCGAGTTCTCGATGAAACTAACGACGTGCCTGTTGCCGATCGTTCGCAGATCTACCTGGATTGCAATCGAGAGGGCGAGCGCGCGCTTGACGCCGCCGAAGCTGTGATGCGGGCGATGAAGCTTTGAGGGTGATCGTGCCGACGCCGATGATGCGGGAAGCCGCCGCTTCGATCGCGTCTGTTCGAGATCAAGTCACGGCGATTGGAGCGACGGCGGTGCAGATCGCGATCAGCGGTGAGGCGTCCCTGGTGTCGCCGACTCTGGACGTTGATTTTGCGCTACCGGGTGGAACCGAGGCAGAGTGGAATGTGCGTAGGATCATCGGCGCACTTGAGGCCGCCCGGCTTTCGCCGAGCGAAGCAGCGGGTGAAGCCGGATTCACCTGGGTCGGAGAAAAATCGAAGATTCAATTGATCAGTGGCTTCACGCCGTTCAAGCGCGGTGCGCTCCGGCGAATTCCGGTACAGCCCGGGATAGAGCCTTTCCTCGAAGGGCGTGTGCCCGTCGCCTTCTTGGACGAACCCGATGTCACGCGGTTCTATTGCGTGGATCCGGCGTCCCTGCTGGGACTCAAGCAACGGGCGTTTGGTCGAGTCGATGTTCGAGGCATTTCCATCGAGCGAGACTTCGCCGATGCGCATTTGCTGATGCGTTACGCCGGATTGGACATCGCCGCTGCGATGACGGCGTCTCCTTTTGCAGTGCGGAGCTCCTGTAGGGCGGTGATCGATGAATTCTCGTCCCACGGCAACGATCATGCCCGCCGTGCGGCGGTGCAACTTGCTCAGTCTGGCTTGGCGACCAATGTTGAAGAGGCGCTCGTTGACGTTCGTCGAGCGGCGGTGCGTTTGGGGCAGTCGATCGGTTGAGCCAAGGCGCGACGAATTGCACCGGGGCGCAGAAGCAGGAGAAGCGGTTGCGCGGCCGAGCTGAAGCGGTTCTGGGAGAGGTTGTGGCAAACTCCCCCTATGCGCAGCTACTCACTATTGATCGCCTCGGCCGCCGCCTTCGCTCTGGCAGCTCCCCCGCTGGCCGCCGCCGCGACCTTTGACGTCGACCGCACCGCCGACACCTTCGCCGGCGCCTGCACGGCCGCGCCGAACGACTGCTCGCTGCGCGAGGCCGTCCAGCACGCCAACGGCGCGCCCGGCAGCACGATCAATATTCCGGCGGGCACTTACACGTTGACGATCAACACCCCGGGCGACGATCTCAACATGTCCGGCGACCTTGACGTGTTTCAAAGCACGACGATCACCGGAGCCGGAGCGGCAACGACGATCATTCAGGCCGACGGTCGGGCCGATCGCGTCTTCGATTTCCATCTCGGCAATCCGTCTGCTGTCTCGTCGATCGCGGGCGTGACGATCAGTGGTGGTGGTGGCGTGGTTCAGGGCGCGGGCATCAGGCAAAACGACGGCACGCTCTCGATCGCCGACAGCACGATCACCGACAACGTAATCCCCTCGGCCTCCGGCGGTGGCGGCGGTGTCTACTTCATCCAAGGCGCCCTCAATCTCGATCGCACGACGGTCAGCAACAACACGGTCACCGGTGGCGAGGGCGGTGGCATCTACACCGGCGCCCCCGCGCCGCTAAATATTCAGAACAGCACGATCAGCGGCAATTCCACGGCTGGGTCCACGGACGGCGGCGGCGGGATCTACAACCAGGACTCGGTCACGATCGTCAACTCCACGGTCTCGGGCAACGCGACCCCCGACACCGGCGGCGGCATCGACGGCGGTGCGCTGATCGTTGTGCGTAACTCCACGATCGCCGGTAACAGCGCCGGCAACGGCGGCGGCGTACACGCCGACGGCAGCACGACTTACAGGTTTGAGAACTCGATCGTTTCGGGAAATACCGGGCCGCCGGGCACGCAGAACTGCGGGCGCTTCGGCGGCGGTCTAACGATGTCGCTGGGCCACAACCTTGAAGACGTCGACACCTGCACCTTCAACGCGGCCGGTGATCTGCCCAACACCAACCCGCTGCTCGAACCGCTGACAAACAACGGCGGCTCCACTCAGACGCTGGCATTGCCGTTCGGTAGTCCGGCGATCCACGCGGCGAATGCAGCAACCTGCCCGGCCACCGACCAGCGTGGCAAGCCGCGCGCGGGCGGCTGCGACATCGGTGCGTTTCAGTACGTCGATGAGATCGCGCCCGTTCTCACTTTGCTCAAGCTCAGCCCGCGAAGATTCCGGTCGCGCCGCTCCGGCGACAGTGCGGTTTCGTCGCGAAAGCGCGCCCCACTGGGTGCAAGGGTCGGCTTCACGCTCTCTGAATCCGCGAGCGTCATCTTCACGGTGGAGCGCCTGACAAAGGGCCGCCGTTCCGGCGCCAAATGCAGAGCCAAGCGCAAACGCGGCAAACGCTGCACGATCACCAGCGCACTCCCCGGCAGCTTCAGCGCGGCGGGCGGGTCGGGCACCAACACCTTTAAATTCACCGGCCGACTGAGCGGCCGCAAGCTCAAGCCCGGCAATTACCAGTTGGTTGCCACGCCCACAGACACGGTGGGCAACGCCGGAGCCGCGGTTCGGGCGCGTTTCAAGATCGTGCGCTGACGGGCAGCAACCGCCCGCCAGATACTCGCGTTACCCGGTACTCCGAGGTAAGAACGAGTCCACTCCTCGCCGCCGAAAGCTCCCGCCTCCGAGCCGCGCCGCATCCCAACCCGATTCAGCGTATAACCGAGAAAGCTCGTTTTGCGACTCCCGGTTCGGCATCGGGCGCCGCCCCAAAATCTCCGTATCTCCCTATTCCGCCAAGGAGAATCAAATGCCTTCCAAGACCCCTCTCGCGGCGCGCGCGGGCTGGCTTCGGGTTGACGTGCGTGACCTGACAGACCGGCCTGTCGCCGACGCTTCCGTGACCGTTAAGCAACTGACCGCGCCGTCCACCATCCGCAGGAAGAAGCCCAGCTCCGGCGGCCGCTCGCGCGGCCACACCAACGGCAGCGCTCCGGCGAGTAAGGAGATCAAGCTCAAGTTCGACAAGTCAACCGGCACATTCTTTGGCATCGGCCTGGCGCCCGGTAAGCACAGCGTCGCGGTCGCCCGCGCCGGCATGGACCCGCAGTCGCGCGAGACCGTCGTGCAGCCGGCCGGCACCGATGAGCTGTTCGTGCTCGGCAAGAAGGGCCTACCCGCCTATTCACGCGGGAACGTGAAGATGCCGTTTGAGGTTGACCCCGATTTGATCTCCGTCAAATTGGGGCCCGGAACCTCCGAGGACGATCAGAAGCAGATCTTCGATCGCCTCGCGCGTTCGATGAAGCTTCGGCCGGAGGAAACGCCGGAGACCGCGCGCCGCCTGCGCATGCAGATCTTCCGTTTGCCGGGCAAGACCGCCAAGATCCGTCGCGAGATTTTGGAGAAGCTCCGCGAGCACCCGCGCGTGGAGTTTGCCGGTTCGATCGTGGGCATGCGTGAGGAGAGCTACACGCAAATGACCGACGAGGCCGTCTGCTGCTTCAAGGCCCACGTCACGGAACCCGAAGTACACAAGATCGCGAAAGAGTTCGGTTTCGAGGTGATTCGTCACATGCCTTACAGCCCCAACACCTTCCACTTTCGCGCGCAAGAACCAGGATCGCTTGAACTGCTGAAAGCGATCGAGCGGCTTGCGGACACCGAGACTGTGGAGTGGGCCGAGCCCAACCTCTTGTCCACTCCCGAATTGGACACGATCAACCCGGCCGACGTCTTGTGGCAGGGGTGCTGGGATCGCCGGCTGATCGGTTGCGGCGACGCCTGGCAACGGCTTCAGGATGCCGGACTGCCCACCTACGGCAGCCCCGACGTGATCATCGGAGTAGTTGACACCGGCACGCAGTCGTCCGGTGGTGCGCCGACCAACCCGGACTTCCAGGGCACGGTCAGCAACGGTGCCACAAAGGTCTACCGGGCTTACGACTTTGCGAACATGGTTGCCAACAACGACGCGCCTTGGGGCGACCACGGTTCCGGCGTGGCGGGAGTCACCGCGGCCAACGCGGCCAACGCGGCGCCGATCGCGGGGCAGTTCGCCGGCGTCGTGGGAGCGGCGCCGAACTGTCGCTTGCTCACGATGGCCCAGAGTGGTACGGACACGCAGATCGCCGACATGTACATCTGGGCGGCCGGCTTCAACCCAAACAGTCCGACGGTTGGCTTTCCCGCGCCGATCAGCCCTGGGGCCGACGTCTTCACCTGCAGCCTGGGCCTGGGTGCGGGAGCCGCGCTTTCGGGCACGGCGAAGGCGATGATCGACCACCTGACGAGTTTCGGCCGCGGAGGCAAGGGCTGCATGCTCTTCTTCTCAACGGGAAACGGCGGCGTTGACAACACGATCAACCGGCCATATTCCGCCTACGAGAAAAGCTTCGGCATCGCCGGCACCACTTTGGCCGACGACGGCGTGACCGAGATTCACGCGCCCTTCTCGGGAACCGGAAAGATCGCGCTCAGCGCGCCGACGCACGACCAATTCCCGACGTTGCACAACCCACCCGTCAACTTCGCGACTTGGGCGTGCAGTCACCTTGGCACCGGCAACATGATCAGCCACCGTGCGATCGAGACCACGCTGACGGCCGCAAGCGCCGCGGGCGCAAACACGCTCTCGCTGGCGAGCGTGGCGGGTCTGGCGATCAATCAAGTGATCCACGTCGGCGCGATCGGCGTCAACGGAAGCGAACCTGCGCAGATCACCGCTGTCAACGCGATGACCAACACGATCAACGTGCAGGGGATGATGGCCGGCGGTACGTGGAGCGGAGGCTTGCTAAACGCGCACGTCGCCGGAAGCCCGGTGGCACAGGGACCGGCCAACAACAGGAACAATTTCGGCGGCACGTCGTCGGCCACGCCGCTGACGGCCGGCGTGGCGGCGCTGGTGCTTTCCGCCGAACCGGATCTGACCTGGATCGAGGCGCGTCAGGTGCTGCGCGATTCGGCCATCAGGTTTGATCTGGCAAACACCGATCCGGTCGGGCGCTGGCTCGACGCCGCCGGAAATCCGTCGACAACCAGTGGACAGCCGGCCGTGCGCAGCAACTGGTACGGGCACGGGCGCGTGAACGCCGACGGCGCCGTGCAACGCGCGCTGACATTCGGATTCACCAGCGACATCGTTGTTCGCGACAACCTCGCCGACACCGGCGCGGTACCGGCGGTCGGCGCGTTCTGGAACAGCCCGGACGTGTGGGTGCGCAATCTCTCTCCCGCCTCCGAAGGTGCGGCGGCGCTGCCGGCCAACTACGCGACCGCCGGACCGCACGTGTCCCCGATCGCCGGTCAGGCCAACTGGGTCTATGCGCGACTGCGCAACATTGGAACCGGGCCGTCGCTGGACTGTTACGTGCGGCTCTCGATCACACACTGGCCCGGCACCGAGTTCACTTACCCGACCTCGTTTATCCCGACCAACCGGCCGGGCAACCCCGTGCCTTCGCCGATGACGACCGGCACGTACTTGATCGGTGAGGTGAAGGTGACGGGAATCCCCGCCGGCGCGGAGCAGATAGTCAACGTGCAGTGGCCGGCGGCGCTGATCCCGCCCGAGACGGTGACGATGGGCACCTCGCCGCCCGCGACCGTGCGGTGGCACCCCTGCCTGCTGGTGGAGTGCTCGCCGCTTGACGGCCCGACCACCGGAGGCAATCACGTCTGGGACAGCAACAGTCTGTGCCAGAAGAACATCTCGATCGTCTACAGCGACGCCAAGGCCGACTTCGCGACGGCGATGGTGCTTGGCAACGAGGACAATCTGGCCGAGTATGTGATTCTCGAGATCGACCGCGGCTACCTACCGCGCGAGGTCACGCTCTACGTGGATCTGATCAATCCGGCACTCAAGCGCCGCCTGCGGCACGGAATCAAATCGGAGCAGGAACGCGCCTTCGAGCCGGCCGGCGAATTCACGCCCGAGCAGCCCTCGGGGATCAAGCTCGCCGGAGGCTTTCGCGTGGCGATCGAGGCCGAACCCGCGATCGTGCCAAACGGCGGTGGTCTGGCGCTCAGAGCGCCCACCACGACACGGCTCGAACCAATGGCACCGGCGCGGTTGACGCATCGGGCCGGCCAGCTCAAGCCGTTCACGATCGGACACCACAACGGCAGTGAAGTCGTCTTCTGCACGTCGCGCGGCAAGACGCAGATCCCCGTCTACGGCGGTGCCGGCACGCTCAACCCGGTCGTGATCGGCGGAATCACCGGCAAGGGCGCCAAACCCGGTGAATACAGCGTGGTCGTACTGCAGCGCGATCCGCGTGGCCAGGTGACCGGCTCGGCGGAGATCGCCGTGCAGATCGGAAAGTGAGGGACGGACGATGGCCGGATCAGGTCTTGGCAAAAAGGTGCCGGCAAACCTGCGCGAGCGAGCCGAAGCGGCGCGCGAGGGCAGCCCTCGCGTCCGATTCGCGCCGCGCGCGTCCAGAACACGACACTTCGGCGCACGTGTCGTGCGAACGCCCGGCGCCGAGGACGTTCTGAGGCAACTAGACGCCGAGGGACGCATCTGCCTTGACCACTTTGCCGCCGACGACGGCCGGTTTTTGGTCGTGCTCTCGCTTCGGGAGATCCGCCTGCTGCGTGAGCACGGCCTGAGTGTCGACATCGGTCGTGAGCTGCTGACACGCGACGCCCGTGCCGAGATTGACGCGATTCCCGGGCCCGACGGATCACCGGCTGTCGACGTGCTGGCGACGGGCTTCACAACGGCATATCTGGACGCGGCTCAGGTGGCATCGCGAATCACCGCGCTGGCGGCGGCGCATCCGTCGATCTGCCATCTCTCGACCCTGCCGCACAACACCGCCGGCTATGACGGCTCGGTCTCTGCGCTGGCCGGGCCGTCGCCGGTACAGCTTCTGCGCATCACCAACACCCCGTCCACGCAAAGCAAGCCGGGCGTGCTGCTTGTTTGTGGCACACACGCGCGCGAGTGGATCAATCCGCTGATCGCGATCGAGTTCGCGTCCCAGCTTGCCAACAACTACGCGCCTGGCAGCACCGATCCGGAGGTTGTCGCAATCAATCGGATCGTCGAGCAGTGCGATGTCTTGATCGTGCCTGTGCTCAACCCGGACGGACTGAACTACTCGATCCACGACTCGGCCGGCTGGCGCAAAAACCGCAGTCACGCCGCCGGCGCCACCTGCCCGGGGATCGACAACAATCGCAACTACGAGGTCTACTTCGGCGGCGCCGGCTCGTCGGCGTCGCCGTGCGACGACTCGTATCACGGCGCGGCCGCGTTCTCGGAAGCCGAAAACCGCGACGTCCGCCACATTCTCGAGCAGCACCCGAACATCCTCACCGGCGTGGACTCGCATTCCTTCGGCCAGGCGATCTTTCGTCCCGGTCCGGCCGGAGGTACGTACATCTCGTCGCTGCCGGTGTCCGCCGCAGATCACGCGATCTACACCGCGCTGGAAAACACCGCGCGATCCGCGATTGCCGCGGTCAACGGTGTGACGTATTCCACCGGTTCAACCAGCAATCACGCGGGCACGTCGGACGAGTACATGTTCTTCGGTCACCGCGTCTTTGGATTCGATTTCGAGTGCGCTCTCGATTTTCAGCCGTCGTTCGCGCTGGCCCAGTCGGCCGTCCAGGAAGTGACTGCCGGACTGCGAGCCTTGGCGACGGCGACGATCGACCTCACGACCACCACACCGGCGCCGTCGCGTGTGGTGCAGTGCATCGACCGGTCGGGCAGCATGGTCGCGTTTGGTTATGTGGATTCGGCTCGTGCGAACGCACGCCGTTTCATCGACATGATGTCGCTGGGCGATTCCGTGGCCGTGGTCAGCTTCGGTGACCCGAGTCCGGACCCGGCCGCTACGCCACCCGCGATGCGTGCGACGACCGAATTGCCGTTGACGCTGATCGACGACCCCGGCGACTACTCGGCCGCGCGGGCGAGCGTGGACGGGATCACGTTCAACGGATGGACGCCGATCGGCGCCGGTCTACAACGCTCGGCCGATCTGCTGGCCGGCAGTCCGTCTCCTCGTGCCGTGCTGTTGATTTCCGACGGTTATCAGAACCGCGCGCCGATCGTCGCCGACGTGCTCGCCACGTTCCCGGCCGGGCTGCGCGTCTTCACGATCGCGCTCGGCGCGGCAGCCGACGTAGCTTTGCTGCAGTCCATAGCCACGAGCACCGGAGGGCAATTCTTCTCCAGCCCGACCGCGCTGGACCTCCACGAGATCTACAACCAGATCCGATCGGACATGACCGACGATGGGCTGGTGCTCAACGAAACCGGGCAGGATGATTCCGTTTTGAACAACGCCGGGTTCAACAACGTCGAGCAGGACGGCGCCGTCGGCGGCGGCTTCCATGTAGCCGAGGTCGAGATCGGGGCGGAGAGACTGCTCATCAGCCTTTCCCTGCACACGAAACCGCGATCGTCGAAGCGTCGCAAGCAGCCGTTGGTGGAGGTCTTCTCGCCGTTCGGCCGTCGGGTGCGGGCGGACGACTGGGGCGTGAAGATCGTCGAGCGCGCCGACTATGCACTGGTCGAGATCACGCGTCCGGCGCCGGGCGGCTGGGAGATCCGTCCTCGCGCGGGCGTGGGCGCACATACGGTCGCCGCATTCGTCAAATCGCCGCTGGCACTGCGGACCACGCTCGCACCCGGCAAGAACAAGATCGAGCTGAGCGTCGGCGCGGCGTTTGAAGACCGGCCACTCGCGTTGCACTCCGGTTTTGCGCGGCTCGCGGACGTGCCGCTACCGCCACCTTCCTGGCTGAGCAAACAGCGCAGGGCAGGCATCGGCTGGAGTGACACGCTCCGGCCCGTTTCCGCCGGGTTTGAGCTACACGCAAAACCAGTGGCCGTTGAGCGACTACCGCTACGCCGAGCCGCCGCCGCCGCGGCCGCCGACGGCGAGGTCGGCGCCGGCGACCGGCTGGCAATCGCAACAACCGGCCGTGCCCCGCGGACCGCGAAACTGCACATCGACGGAAAGCTTCCGGGCGGCGCGCCGTTCACGCGCGTTGTCACGCGGACGTTGAGCGGTTGAGCGCTCGGTATCTCGGGATAAACGCCGTAGTCTGATCGGCCCGGCATAGGTCCGCAACTCCTTTCCGACCGGACACTAAACACACGTCGTAACCAGTTCAGCGGCGAACCGACTGCGTGAACCCCGCACTGGAAGCGGCATTGCGCCGCGTTTGGCGAAATACCGTCCAGCTCAGCACTTGATGTCAGGTCGCGGCCGCACGATACAAAAGCATGCTGATTCAAGGGACCGGCGCGGCTTACGCCGCGCGGTGCAGCAATGCGGTACGGCATGACCGCCGCAAAGATACGCAGCGAAAAAGCGACCCCGGCCACGTTCGGACCGACGATACGCCGCGCCGCGACGTTGCCGCAGGCGTTCGCGCCGAGATGGCCGAGGTCGGACTCACCGGTGCTTCCTCCTGGTTGACGGCGGCCGCGCTATATGGCGGCGGCGGCCTGCTGGTGAGTGTGATCCATCTGCTCGACCCAACTCTCGTGCCGCAGTCACTTTTCTTCATTGCCGGCGTCTCGATCCTTGTGTCGATCGTGATGGCGATTGGGGCGGAGCGCTTTGGCAATTCCGAACCAGCGGTGCATGCCCGACTGTTGATCGGCGTCAGTTCCTACACCGTCGGCGCCTGGCTGGCGCCGGAGGCCGCGCCGGTGTTCGCCTTTTTGCCGCTGATGACGCTTCCTACGCCCTGTTACCTCTACGGCCGCCGCTTCATAATCCCCTACGTCGGAACGGCTTTGACGGTTGAGCTGGTCGTGATGCTCTCGATCGAGGGTCCGGCCCGCATAACTCACGCGCTGATCGCGACGTATGCGATGGCGGTGGTTGCGATGTCGATGATCTTGGCCAAACGCCGTGTCCGCACGCTCGCGTGTCGCAACCGGCGGCTCGCGTTCACCGATCCGCTGACCGGGGTGGGAAATACGCGAGCGTTTCGCGAACGGCTCGAAGCCCGGCTGTTATCAGAGCTCGAGGATCCGGATTTTGCGCTCTACGCGATTGATCTCGACAACTTCAAACAGGTCAACGACCGATTCGACCACTCGCGAGGTGACGAAGTGCTGCGATCCGTCGCGCGCTCCGTCTCCGACGCCGTCGATCCCGGCGACTTCGTGGCACGCCGAGGCGGCGACGAGTTCACGGTGATCGCTTATCGAGCCGACGGGCGTGACCTGGAAGAACTGCGCGACCGGATCGCGGCAGCGATCCGTGCCGCGCGTATGCGCACGTGTCCGCAGGTCACGCCAAGTTCAGGAGTGGCGTATGTTCGCGCGTGCCGCGGCGAAGCGCTTGAACGCGTGATTGAACGCGCAGACGACGCGTTGCAGGAAACAAAGCATCGTGAGCGCGGCCTTCGCGCCCGATCGGCCGACGCTGGAATCCCGGCCGACGCCAACGGCGCGAGCACCGCGGTTGTATCACCGATTGACCAGTCGAATACCCCCGCGGCGGCATCGCGCGAGCAAAGCGACAAAGGCGCCCGCAAGCTTCGCCAGCGCTTTCTGGCGCTTTTCGAACGCGATCTGGATGCGGCGTGGATATCCGCCGCCGCGATGTTTGGTCCGGTCGCGCTTCTGATGCTCGTGGTGACCTCCGCGGGCTCGCTTGACGCACTGCCGACAACAATCGGTGCATGCGTGGCCGTGTCGATCGCCGCGATCACCGCGGGATGCGTGATCGCCGGGCTGCACCGAATAAGCCACCGCTGGCTGCATGCCGCAACGATCACTGTGTACGCATTGCTTGCGGCCACCGTTAAATTCGCCGGCCGGGACGGCGTTGCGTTTCTGGAATTGTTCCCAATGCTGGTTTTGCTTGGCTTCATCATGTTCCGGGTGCGTTTGGCGCTTGCCTATCTATTGCTGGGCCAGTCGCTCTTCGCCTACTTCGTCGTAGCTGGAGACGCGCCGACCGGCCCGACCGGCGCGGCGGTCGGCAGCGCAATCGTGCTGATGGTGGGCGGATTGATGTCAAAGCTGCGCGGTGTGACCGTGCGACACGCACAAGTCAACCGAGAACTCTCCGAGCGAGACGCGTTAACCGGCCTGGGCAACATGCGCGCGCTTGAACAGCGCGTCCGCAACATAAACGGCCGCGTGAGCGCCGGCAAGCTGCACCCGGCGCTGATCGCGATCGATCTTGACGAGTTCAAGCCGGTCAACGACAAACGCGGCCACTCCACCGGCGACCGCATGCTCCGCGCCGTCGCCCGCGAGCTGGCCGACACCGCCGGAGAAGAAGACCTGGTGGCGCGCCGCGGAGGCGACGAGTTCGTCATCGTGGTGAACGACATTCGCGCCGAGCCACTTAGACAAACCGCCCGGCGTCTGGGCGACGCCGTCGTGCGCGCGAGGTCTCGCGTCTGCCCGGACCTTCGCCCGACCGCGAGTGTGGCGACCGTCGAGTGGATGCCTGGCCACTCGTCCGCCGACCTGATTCTCAAGGCCGACCGCGCGTTGCACGAAGCGAAAGCAGGCAGCCGGCAGGGAAAGCCGATGAGGATTTCCGCGTGAACTAGGACAGGCTGGGCTGCGCGGTCGACTGTTGCCGAGTATTTCTAGACGACGTCCCGGGATGTCCGCTCCGTCGGCAGCGCGTCAACTATCACCAGCGCCGCCTCCGTCTCACGAACCCGCTCATCCACGCGATGCCCAAGCAGTCCCTCCGCTCGGCGCAGCCGATTGGCGATCGTGTTGCGGTGTACGCCGAGCGCGCGGGCGGTACGGGAGCGGTCGTGACCGGTGGCGTAGAAGGTGGTGAGCGTTTCGCGCAACACGTGCGCGGCGCGGGTGGCGTGCGCGACGCGGCCGAGTTGCTCGCCGGCAAACGCGCGGGCGACGTCTTCGTCGCGTAACAGTACGGTCGCCAGAGCGACGTTTGCGTAGCGCGTGATCGTGCGGTCGGGACGCAGTTCGGCGACTGCGCGAGCCAGGTCGGCCTGCCGTTTGGTGGCGGCCAACCCGCGTAGGCCACGGCCGGGTTCGCCGATCGCGGTTTGGATTGACTGTTTTCGTAGGTCCTCGGCGATACGTGCGAGGTTTTCTGGATCGCCGACGTCCGGGGTGGGTCTGGTCCAAACGGTCACCTCGCCGGCAGGGTCGCCGATTGTAAGAGTGCGGCCTTCGCCAATCTCGGCGGCGATTCGTGTGGCGGCGGTTACCAGCCGCTCGTCGTCGCCGCCACTGCTCCATGCCACGACCGCCTGATGCTCTCCGTCAACGCGATATTCGAGCCCGCGTTCTGCTTCAACGGGATCGACCGGCGCTCCCGACAGCAACGCACGCACCAGCACCAGGCGGCGCGCATCACGGCCGCGGAAAGCCTTTTCGCGTTCGGTGTCGTAGTGTCGGCTGACGTCGGACATCACGCCGTCCATGTACCGGAACGACAGCGCGCCGAGCGCGGCGATCGCCTGCGCGCGGTCCTCGGTCTGCCCGATCCGCTCCGACGCATGCACGGCGCGATCGAATACGAGTTCCTGGCCCAGCCGGTAGGCGCGCAGCATCACGGCGATCGGTACGCCGTCGCGAGCGAATCGCTGCGCCAAAGCGATCGCCGCGGCCGGCGCGTGGTATCTGGCATCTACCGCGCCCAGTTCCAGCACGGCGACGAAATCAGTCATCAGTGAGCGGGCGCCGGTGCGGGCGAAGGCATATCGCTCGGCGTCGTCGGTGAGCTCCGGTAGCTCGGCCATCGTGCGCTCCGCCAGCAGATCGATGAAGCGGTCGAGATTCTGCGTTAGATCGTCGGCGAGCAGGCTGTAAATCGAGGTATGCATCGACGCGATGTAAGCAGCATACACCGATAATACGTCCAATATCTGCTCGTATCGAGCTAAATATGTGCAGTTAGCACAAGAGATTGTATCTAGATGCGGCAATCTGTCGCTGCCGCGCACTCCGCAACAAATCTACGCTGGCCGTATGAGTTCAAACACGAAGCTTTCCGGTCGTCGGATCGCCATCACCGGCGGTGCTCGGGGCATCGGACTGGATACCGCTCGCGCTCTGCGTCTGCTGGGCGCAACTGTTTTTACCGGCGATCTGGACGCCGAACTAGCCGTTCGCGAGGCCGAGGCGATCGGAGCCACCGGCCTGCAACTGGACGTCACCGACGACGCATCGTTTGTGCATTTTGTTGATCAGGTGGGCCATATCGACGTGCTTGTCAACAATGCCGGAGTCATGCCGACCGGGCCGTTCATCGATCAGTCGCAGGCGATCGTGGATCAGATGTTCGAGGTCAACGTTTACGGCACGATGCGCGGTGTTCGGCTGGTCCTGCCGGACATGCTCGCCCGCCGGGGTGGCCAGATCGTCAACATAGCGTCGGTCGCCGGGCGCACGGTCGCAGCCGGGATGTCCAACTACTGCGCCACCAAGCATGCGGTGGTGGGGCTTACCCGCGCGCTGATGCGCGAGCACCATGGTTCGGGTGTGCAGTTCACATTGGTGATGCCCACGTTCACGCGCACACGCATGACCGAGGGCGCCACAAGCAAGCGCATACCCGTGGCCGAGCCGACGGACGTGGCCGCCGGGGTGGCACGCGCGATCGTGCGGCCGCGCGACGAGTTGATCGTGCCGCGTTCCGCCGCCGCGTTAATACACGTGGCCGATCTGTTGCCGCGCCGTGTTGGCGACACGGTCTCACGTGCGCTTGGCGCGGACGAGATGTTCTATCCGGGCGACGCGTCCGCGTGAGTTGACCGACCGATGCTCTGCTGCATCGTTTTACTCGCCGTCGTCGGTCTTGTGTTTCGACGCAACGGCGTCGATGATCCGCTTCCTCCGCCGGCGCGGCGCACGGTCGAAGGCGCGCTCGCGCCCATGATCGTGAATCCGTCGCCGAACACGTCCGCGGCACCGTTCACTTCGACGGCCACGACGGCCACGACGGCCACGCTCTGCCGCTGGGGCGCGATCGGCGTGGCGTTCTACGTTTCGGCGATCACCGCGTTGCTTGCCTGCGGAGCCGCGTCGGCGCTTGATGACTCTGGCGCGCACTGGCTGATGCGTGACCTGTCGTTCGCGATCGTGGCGTCGTTCGCGCTGGTGATCTCCGAGCGCATGGCGAAGGACCGGCGTCGCGCCCTTCATCGGCCGACGCTTGCGTTGATCGGCGTCGGGGCGGCATGGACGGTGCTCGGCTTCATCGACATGCACGTCTTCGGATTGATCGAGATCGCTCACGGTGCGATGCTTTGGGATGCGGTCTTTCACGCAGCCGGTTTCTGGGCGGTCATCGGCGGGCTGTTGCTGCTCAACCGTCGCGAGATGACCCGCCCGGCGCCCGGTGCCGTGCAACAGGTGAACTTTCGATGAGCGAAACCGTCGGCTCAAAGGCCACGACGACGATGCTGCCTTCGAACGTCGGCGATCGTGGGCGAGGTGGTCGTGATTCGCGCAATGGGGGCGACGCCCGCCCCGTCGGACGGATGGTCAACGCTCCGATTCCCGAGCGCCTTCACCCCAACGGTCCGGTCACGCGCGCCCGGCTACGGCGGACGTTCTTTGGCGTGGCATGTGCCTGGGCGATCGGTGCGATTCCGTTGGCGATCGGCGCGTCGGCCGGCTGGAAGGCGTTCGGGCTTGGACTGTTCCTGCCGGGCGGCGGTTTCGTGTACACATCGGATCCGGTATTTGCGGCGGCTTCGCTGATCGCGTTCGCGCTCGCGCTGGTTCTCTACTGGGCGTTCGGTCCGGTATTGCTACCGCCGGCCGTCTGGGTCGGTGCGGCCACGCTGAGCACGCTGCGCATCGACACGGGACTGTGGGACACGGCCCAGGTGGCCGTGCCGGTAGCACTGGTCGTCGTGATCGCCGGCAGCGTCACAGCAAGGCAGATCGTCTTTCGCCGCGCTCGCCGTCGCGGCCGCGCTCTCAACGAGCGTCTGCGAGACATCTCCTTCCCGGTCTCATCCGCGCCGGCCGCCCCGCCGGTCGGCGAGTCCTCTCCGGAGGATCTCTCGGCGCTGCGCTACGCGTTCGACCTCGCGTTGCAGCCGATCGATCGTTGGGACGGCTTCGGCTTCGTCGATCAGTTTCGCGAGGCGGCCGTGCGCTACCAACTGAACTTTCTGCAGTACTCGACCGCGATGTCGCAATACACGTGCACGCCGGCGTTCACCGGCTACCTGGCCGAGGCGCAGCGCAACGCGATCGAGAAGATGCTCCAGCCGCGTGTCTGGAAGTACTGGCGCTGGGAGAACCTCTGGGGCAATCTGCGCTGGGAGCCGGATCCTCTGCGCCGTGACAACGTGATGCTGTCGGGCTACTGGGGCACGATGGTCGGCCTCTACGAATCGCTCAACGGCGACGATCGCTACAACGCGCCCGGCGCGTTGACGTTTCGCAACGGTGAGCGCGAGGTCTATCCCTACGATTTCGGCACAGTCGCCGGGTTGATGCGCGCCAACCTGCTGCGCTCGCCGTTTTGCATGTTCCCCTGTGAGCCGAGTTGGATATATCCGATCTGCAGCAGCTACGCACTCAACACGGTGATCCTTCACGATCGTCTGAACGGCGGCGACTCTTCCGACGTGATGGGCGGCTTTCGCGAGAGTTTCGACCGTGACTTCCTGCACCCCGACGGCCGCATCGTGGCGATCCGCAACGGTCGCCTCGGCTTTGCGATCGGCGCGGCACCGACGATCAACGAATCGGTGCTCGTGTCGTGGCTAAACCCCGGATTGCCCGACTTCGCTCAGCGCCTCTGGTGGCTGTTGCGTGAGCGTGTGATCGACCTAGACGGACCTAAAGTCTTGCCGACAATTCGCGATCTCGATCGCGTCGATGTGGGCAACTACCACTTCGGCAAGGATACATTCGCCCGTACGATGGTCCTGCTTGCAGCACGCGAGATGGGCGACGACGAGGTTGCCGAGGCAGTCCAGTGTTCGATCGATCAGACCGCTCAGATTGAGCTCCAGCGCGGCGTGCGCCGTTACCGCGGCCTTTCGGTCTACGGCAATCTCGCGCACACGCTCGCGCGCTTCATGCGACGCGACGCTACGCGCGACATGATCGCCTTCGATCTGCCCGCCGCGTGGACCGTCGGACCGCGCTTGTCGGGCGCCGCATATCCCGATGTGCTCGTGGCACGAGCGGTAACCGACGGCCGAGCGCTTGACTTGGTTCTGCGGCCCGGCGCCGGACCGGTGCGCACGACGCTCGCGCTCGACCGGTTGGTTCCCGGTGCGAAGTACGCGGTCGACGGTCACACCGCGCAGCCGATCGTCGCCGACGCGCGCGGCAGCGCAACGATCACTGACGTCGAGCTCGGTGATCGGCTCGAATTACGCGTGCGGCCATTGTGAGCACGCTGATCACCGGCGCTACCGGATTCATCGGTTCGCACGTCGCAGCGCAGCTGATCGAGCGCGGCGAACCAGTGCGGCTGTTCGTCCGCGACCCCGCCAAACTCGCCGACGTCGGCATCAACCCGAGCGCAGACGGAGTCGAGATCGCAGTCGGTGAT
The DNA here is from genome assembly GCA_016213645.1 of Actinomycetota bacterium. Lineage (GTDB taxonomy): Bacteria > Actinomycetota > Thermoleophilia > Solirubrobacterales > JACPNS01 > JACPNS01. Next base: position 1,567 of record JACQZY010000001.1, on the reverse strand, counting down.
CTGCTTGATCGGTCGACTATCGGCCCAGCACTCGAGGGAGTTCGGCGGATCCATCACATCGCCGGTGCGATCTCACTTGATCGCGGTGAGCGGCAACGGTTGTACGACCTCAACGTGACGACCACGCGCAATCTGTTTGAGGCCGCGCGCGATCGGCCGATCGAGCGGGTCGTCTACCTGGCGAGTATCTACGCGCTCGCCGGTGCGGAGCCCGATCCGGTCACCGAGAACTCGCCGTGGAAACTCGGTGAACTCGCTGTCGATTACGTCCAGGTAAAGCGCGAAGCCGAGCTCTACGCGCGTGCCTGCGCCGACGCGGGTATGCCGATCGTGTTCGCCTATCCGACGCTTTGCCTTGGACCCGGCGACGTGTACGAGTCCAGCTCCGAGGTGGTGAACAACTTCATCAACGGCAAGGTCCCCGCGTATGTTGACGGCGGACACAACGTGATCGACGTACGCGACGCCGCCGCCGGACTGATCGCGGCGATGGACAGCGGCCGCGTTGGCGAGCGATATCTGCTGGGTGGCGTGGATGTCAGTCTGGAAGACCTGTTTCGGCTGCTGGCGCGCGTGACCGATCGCCGTCCACCGAAGCTGAAGGTGCCCGGCGGCATGATGCGCGCCGTCGCGCGGCTCACCGAGCCGATCATGAAAAACCCGCCGGTGACCATGCAGATGGCGCTGATGACCGAGCGATGCTGGTTCTACGACGACTCGAAAGCTCGCCGCGAACTCGGTCATACATCGCGTCCGCTTGAGCAGACGGTGCGTGACGCGGTCAAATGGCTGGAGGGGCGCCCTGTGAGGTAGAGGATGGAGTGGTACAACGGCCGTGCTGCGATCTTGTCAGAGCCGCAGCCCGATTGCGGTTCGCGAGCAAGGGCAGTTTGACTTAAGCGTCGCACGCGGGTATGATCGCCGACAGGTGGATCGCCCCACCGCCGAGTTGATCTCAGCGGAGCCGACACCGGCGCCGAGGCAGGACATCTCGCAACTCACGGATCGACTTGCGCGCGGATGACAATCGATTCATAACGGGGGAGCGAACGATGTTTGGCATTCTGTCTGCGCGCGGAGCAAACCGCGCTTTCCGACTGGTCGTGGCGATGATGGCTCTGTTGCTGACGACCGCCGTGGCTTCGGCTGCCGCAGCCACGGTGAGCGGCACGGTCACGACCGTCGTCGGCGGTACGCCGCAACCGGTCGACAACGTCGCCGTCGAAGTGCGCGACGCCGGGCTGCCGTCGGTCGTCGGCACCGCCACGGCCAACCCGACCGGCGAATACTCCGTCGTCGTTGCACCGGGCACGTACGACTTCAGTTTTACGCCTCCGAGCGGCACCGGTCTGGGCGTGACCACGGCCAACTCCGTCGCCGTGACGGGCGATCGCACACTGAACGTCGAGTTGGTGCCCACGCCCGTGCACCTGACCGGCCACCTCACCACCGGCAACGGCGCACCGGTCGGCGGCACGCCGATCATGCTCTACTCGGCGGGCGGCAGCGCCCAGACCGCGGTCACCGACGCCACCGGTTTCTACGAGTTCTACGCCACGCCCGGGCA
>JACQZY010000017.1 GCA_016213645.1 Actinomycetota bacterium | reverse complement strand
GACGAAGACTTCTTGCAGGCGCTGGAACACGGCATGCCGCCCACCGGCGGCATCGGCATCGGCATCGACCGCCTGGTGATGCTGCTGTCAGGCCGTCACGCGATTCGCGAAGTCGTGCTGTTTCCCGCGATGCGGGACTGAAGCTTTGCCTCAGGCCGCGCCGCAGGACCGGCAGTGCGGGGTGCCCACGCGCCGTGGCTTGCCGCAGCGATCGCAGCTATCGAACACGTGCGCGCCGCATCCTTCGCAGAACGCCACGTCCTTCGCCGGGTAGCCGCAACGTCTGCATTCGCCGGCGCGCAGTCGGCGCAGCGGTCGTCGCCGCGCCAAGTAACGCTGAAGCCCGAAGAACGCGCCGATCGTGATCGCACTGCCAAGCGCAGCCAACCCCAGCGGCCCGAGTGTGTCGAAATCGAAGCTGATCTCGCTGTAGTCGATGATCATCGTCAGCACCATCAATGCCGACGCCGTAACGCTGGCCTGCGCCAGCGGCTGTGTTCGCGGTGAACGCTCCGTTATCCATCGCAGAGCCCCGACACTTAGTCCCAGGGCACCCAGCACCAACAGCGCACGAAGAAAGAAGATCCAGCGCCCGGTTGCTTTGTCACGCGCCTCCAGGCGCTGCTGGGCGTGCCGCCGCGCAGCGGCGGTGGACTCCATGTACGCGGTTTGCTTCTTCAATGCGGCCAAACGCGCGACCTTCAGCTCGCCCAACGCCGCGCGCTGCTTGGTCACTTGAACCTCCGCAGCCGCGTACGCCGCGCGTAGCTTCGCGTTCTTGTTTCCCGCGTCAAGCTCTGTGCGGTAGCGCTCGCGTGCGACGTCGCGGTTGTCTTCGGCGTCGCTCAGCCGCGTCTGCTGATCGTCAACCGACGAAACCGAAAGCTTGTCCCACAGGCCAAGTGACCGTTCGTTGCTCTCTTGCTCCGAGCGAATCTGATGGAGCGCGCGGTAGGCGGCGTCGGTCGAACGGCCGCGGGTGTCGCGCACGGCATCGTCCACATTCACATAGGCCCAACTCAGGGCCATCAGCAGAAAGCCCGCGAGAATCCACGCAAGCACGCGCTCAGACGCGGTTACCACCAGCGACTCGCGCTGTTGCGACTCTTGCTCGGCCGCGTGTGCGGCGTTTCCCGGATGCTCCCCTTCGCCCATGCGCTCAAGTCGCATTATTCCGGCGATGGCGGCGGTTCGCCTTCGGCTTCGCGAACCGCCTCCGGTGGTAGTGTTCACCGAGAACCGGCAAGCTGGATTTCGGTCTGATTAAAACCCCTGGAAGATGGTTCAGGGAACAGGGATAATGTCCGATAGGACGCAATGAGGGAGCCGTCGCGAGAGGTCCGGCGCGAGTCTCGGCGAATTCAAGGCGATCAGGACTTTCAGAGGAGTCAATTAGATGTTTGAACGGTTCACAGAGCGCGCTCGGCAGGTAGTGGTTCTCGCCCAGGAAGAGGCCCGCACCCTTAAGCACAACTACATCGGCACCGAGCACATCCTGCTCGGACTGCTGCGTGAAGAAGAAGGTCTTGCCGCCCGCGTTCTCGAGTCCCTCGACATCACCGTTGAGCGCGTGCGTGCGCAGGTTGTGCGCATCGTCGGCTCCGGTGAAGAAGTCACTTCGGGTCAGATCCCGTTCACCCCGCGCGCCAAGAAGGTCCTTGAGCTCGCGCTGCGCGAGGCGCTGAGCCTCGGTCACAACTACATTGGCACCGAGCACATTCTGCTCGGATTGGTGCGCGAAAACGAAGGCGTCGCCGCGCGTATCCTGCTGGACTTCGACGCCGACTCCGAAAAGATCCGCAACGAGGTCGTGCGCATGCTCTCAGGCCCCGGTGGCCGCCGCAGCGGCAGCGGTGGAGCCGGCGCGGGCGCCGGCGCGGGCGCATCCGGTTCCGGTGAAGGAAAGAAGAGTTCCAAGCTGCTCGACCAGTTCGGCCGCAATCTCACCAAGCTTGCCACCGAAGGCAAGCTCGATCCGGTCGTCGGCCGCGAGCAAGAAATTGAACGGCTGATGCAGATCCTCAGTCGCCGCACGAAGAACAACCCCGTGCTCGTCGGCGAACCGGGCGTCGGCAAGACCGCCGTGGTCGAAGGTCTCGCCCAGAAGATCAGCAACGGCGAAGTTCACGAACTGCTGCGCGATAAACAGATTTACACGCTGGACCTGGCCGCCCTGGTTGCCGGTTCCAAGTACAGAGGAGAGTTTGAAGAGCGCCTCAAGAAGGTGATGAAGGAGATCATCCAGCGTGGCGACATCATCCTCTTCATCGACGAACTTCACAACCTCGTCGGTGCCGGCGCCGCGGAAGGCGCGATCGACGCCGCCAGCATCCTCAAGCCCGCCCTGGCCCGTGGCGAACTGCAGACGGTCGGCGCTACCACGCTCGACGAGTACCGCAAATACCTGGAGCGCGACAGCGCACTGGAGCGCCGCTTCCAAAAGATTCTCGTGGAGCCGCCGAGCATCGACGAGACCGAGCAGATCCTGCAAGGTTTGCGCGACCGTTACGAGGCTCACCACAAGGTCACGATCAGCGACGACGCGCTGCACGCCGCCGCCGATCTGGCGGACCGTTACATCTCTGACCGCTTTCTGCCCGACAAGGCGATCGACCTGATCGACGAAGCCGCCAGCCGCATGCGGATCAAGAGCATGACCGCGCCGCCCGTGTACCGCGAACTCGAGGAAGAGATTGAGCAGGTACGCCGCGACAAAGAAGCCTCGATCGAGAACCAGGAATTTGAAAAAGCCGCCAGCATGCGCGATCAAGAGCGCAAGCTCACCAACAAAAAGCGCGAACTGGAAGAGCAGTGGGAGTCTGGAGAGTCCGGCGACCGCCCGGTGATCGGTGAGGAAGAGATCGCCGACGTCGTCAGCATGTGGACCGGCATTCCGCTCTTCAAACTCACCGAGGGCGAGACCCAGAAGCTCCTGCGCATGGAAGACGAGATGCACAAGCGCGTGATCGGCCAGGACCCCGCGATCACCGCCGTGTCAAAGGCGATCCGCCGCTCGCGCGCCGGCCTCAAGGACCTCACGCGGCCCACCGGTTCGTTCATCTTCCTTGGCCCGTCCGGTGTGGGCAAGACCGAACTCGCCCGCACGCTCGCGGACTTCCTCTTCGGTGACCCGGAGACGATGGTGCGCATCGACATGTCCGAGTACATGGAAAAGCATTCCGTCAGTCGTCTGGTCGGATCGCCTCCGGGTTACGTCGGTTACGACGAGGGCGGACAGCTAACCGAGGCCGTGCGCCGCAAGCCATACAGCGTTCTGCTGCTCGACGAGATCGAGAAGGCGCACCCGGACGTGTTCAACATCCTGCTGCAGATTCTTGAAGACGGTCGCCTGACCGACGCGCAGGGTCGCACCGTGGATTTCCGTCACGCGATCGTGATCATGACCAGCAACATCGGCGCCGCCGAGATCGCCAAGAACACATCGTTCGGCTTCTCCAAGGCCGAGGACGAGACCGGCATCAGCTACGAAGACATGAAGAAGCGCATCATGGGCGAGCTGAAGAAAGTCTTCCGCCCCGAAATGATCAACCGCATCGACGAGATCGTCGTCTTCCACAAGCTAAGCCGCGACGAGATCAAGCTGATCGTCGATTTGATGATCAACCGCGTGCGCGAGAGCATGAAGGACATGGAGCTTCAGCTGGAGATCACCGACGGAATGAAGGACCTGCTCGTGGACAAGGGCTGGGACCCGGCGATGGGCGCTCGCCCGTTGCGCCGCGCGATCCAGCGCTACGTGGAGGACCCGGTCGCGGACAAGGTGCTCGCGGAGAAGATCGAACCCGGGTCCACAGTGATCGTGGAGCGGTTGGCCGAGGAGATCAAGGGCGGTCCAAACGACGGCCTTGAAGTTGAGGTCAAGGTGGTCAAGCCGAAGAAGAAGCCCGGCGGCACGCGCGCAAAGAAGAAGCAGCCGGTCGGCGTAGGTGCCGAGGGCGAGGCTTCCGAAGGCTCGTCGGGCGACGACAAAGCCGCGGCCGATTCCGCCGCGCTCGACGCCCAGCTGGACGAAGCGCTCAAGAAGAGTTCCGAAGACGGCGCCGCCGGCGACGGCACCGGAGAAACAAAGGGCAAGAAGTAGCCGTCGCTGCGGCCGTGCGCGCCCGCGGCGCAGGTCGGCGATGGCTCAAGACCGTCCGATCGTCCCCTTGCGCTAAGGCGCACGACTTTGTGGGACGATCCAAAAGGCATGGCCGACGCATTCGACCACCCGTCAGATCCCGCGGCGGGAGACGCCTACGCGCTCTTCATCCGTGGCACCGAGCTGCTTGAACGGCGGCACTACTTGCAGGCGGCGCTGTCTCTGGAGCAGGCGCGACGGCTGGAGCCGGGCAAGATCTCGATCCTGGAATCGCTGGGCCGGGCGTACTTTCACGCGCAGCGATACCGGCAGGCCGCGGAGGCCTTTGGCGAGGTGGTGGAGCGGCGGCCCGACGACGACTTCAGCCAGTTTTGCCTGGGCCGCTCGCTCGAAAAACTAGGCGATCTGATCGGCGCGCGGCGCCACATGGCACTGGCCGTGGGTATGAGACCGGGCAGGGCGGACTACCGCCGCTACCTGGAGCGCATCCGCGAACGGGACTGAGCGCCGCCGCGCAGACCGACCGTGCGTCGCGGTGCGCCCGTGTGTCGACGACCGCCGCTGCCTAGCCGCGCGCTGGGCGGAAAGTGGCGATCGGCCACGCGCCGCGGCGCGCCGAGATTTCTTCCGTCCTGGGGCGAACGTATGTTCTATTCCTGATGCCCGGTCCGGCCACAAAACAAACCACAAGTCGCGCGAACACGCTGTTTGTTTGCACCGAGTGCGGCACCGCGGAAGCCAAGTGGCACGGCCAGTGCCCCGGCTGTGGCGAGTGGAACACGTTGGTCGAGGAGCGGCCGCCGCAGCCGCTGCCGGGTATTCGAGCGCGCAAGAGCGGCGCCGCGCGCGGGGGGACGCGCGCCGCCGCGCTTGCCGAGCCGATCGTGCTGAGCGAGATCCGCGCGGAGCGCGTGGATCGAATCTCCACCGGGATCGGTGAGTTCGACCGAGTTCTCGGCGGCGGCATCGTGCCGGGTTCGCTGGTGTTGCTCGGCGGTTCGCCCGGCATCGGCAAATCCACGCTCACCGGCCATGCGCTCGGCAACCTGATCGCCGCGGGCGAAACCGTGCTCTACGTCTCCGGCGAGGAGTCGCCGGAGCAGATTCGCATGCGCCACGAGCGGCTCGGCGACGCGGCTTTGGGAGTGCCCGTACTCGCCGAGACCGACCTTCAGACAGTGCTCGAAACAATCGACCGCCATCGCCCGCGCGTGGTCGTGATCGACAGCATTCAGACTCTGCACTGCGCGGACCTCTCTGGCGCGCCGGGGTCGGTTGGGCAGGTTCGCGAGGCAGCGGCGCGGTTGATGCAGCTGGCCAAAACGCGCGAAATCGCGATGCTGCTGGTGGGCCACGTCACCAAGGAAGGTGCGCTCGCGGGTCCGCGGGTGCTTGAGCATCTGGTGGACTGTGTGCTGCAGTTCGAGGGTGAGCGCGAGCGCAGTTACCGCACATTGCGTGGCATGAAGAACCGCTTCGGCTCAACGAACGAGGTGGGCGTGTTCGAAATGGAGCGCGGCGGCCTGGTGGAGATTCTTGACGCCTCGGCGCGATTCGTGGGCGAGGCGACCGGTAATCCGGGGTCGGTCGTGATGTGCGCGATGGAGGGCACGCGTCCGCTGCTGGTGGAGATTCAGGCGCTGGTATCGCCAACCGAAGTGGTGCCGCCGCGTCGCGTCGCCAACGGCATCGACCGCAACCGGCTGGCGCTGGTGCTGGCGGTGCTTGGCCGCCACGGCGGAATCGGGCTGGGCGCGCACGACGTCTTTGTGAACGTCGCGGGGGGAGTGCGAGTGGAGGAGCCGGCCGCGGATCTGGCCGTCGCGCTGGCGATTGCCTCTGCCGCCCGCGGACGGGCGCTTTCGCATCGAGACGTGCCGCTCGCCTGCTTCGGCGAGATCGGACTAACCGGCGAACTCCGCGAAGTGCCGCACGCCGACCGTCGTCTGGAAGAGGCCTCAAAGTTCGGGCTGCGGCGAGTGGTGGCGCCGGCCACTGCCTCGTCGGCAGCGGATGTGCCTTTCGTTCGCGCGGCTGCAGGAGCCGAGAAGACCGCAAGAAATCTACGACAAGCGCTGTCGGCCGCGTTCGATGCCGATGAGTCGGCCGACGACGTCGCGGCCAACGTCGTCGCAATTACCGAGTCGTTCGACACCTGATATTTCGCCACATACCGGACAAAACCACGAAACTGTTTCATAAATGTGGTCGAATCGACTTGCGTGTTTGAAGATCCCCGTCTAACCTGGCAAAGCGATGGATCGCGGCTGGGACAAGCATCCGCACGAGACGGACAGTCAACCCCTGGAATGGTCTTGGGTTGAACGAAAGCTGATCACAAGCAGCAGCTATTGGTTGGTCACGTCCAAACCGGACGGCGGGCCACACGCGCGCCCGGTCTGGGGCGTGTACCACGACGGGACGATCTGGTTCAGCACCGGGCGATCTTCGGTGAAGGGGCGCAATCTCGCGAACGATGCGCGATGCGTGCTGCACGTGGAAAGCGCGGACGATGTGGTGATCGTGGATGGCACGGTCGAGCTTGTAGCCGTGTGGGATGAGGTCTTCGCGAATTCCGTCACTTTGGCCGTGATGGAGAAGTACATGGAGAAGTACGTCATGACGCAAGAGGAGCTTTCGCCGGAGGGCGAACTTTCCGACGCGGCGCTCTATCGCGTGTGGCCGCGTGTGGTCAACGCTTGGCTGGAAGGTGCCTATCCAACCACGCAATCTCACTGGGTGCTGCACGAACACGAGCCGGCACCGCCGACGGGCTGATCATCGGTTCACCGTCGGGGGTGGGGGAGGCCTACGCGCCGTTTCGAGGCACGTATGATGGGTCAGTCGTCGTTTTCCGTGGCCCGCGACGAGGGTTCGCTTACGGCTTCGTCCTCCGCGCTTCCACCGTTTTGATCAGCGCTGTTTGACGTGGCCTCGCGGGATGTTGCGTCGGATGGAGTCGCTTCGCGCGAAGCTGCGTCGGGCGCGGGCCACGCGGAGTCATCTTCGTCGGCGTAGGCATACGCATACGCATACGCCGACTCCTCACCGGTGCCGGTGACCACTACGCCGAGGGTCGCCATCGGCGCCACCGAAAGCATCCGCGCAAGCTCGTGAGACATCGCGCTGGTCACTACGCCGAGCCTGGCGACCACGAAGACGCCATCGACGTGGCGGGCCAGTGTTAGCGGGTCTCCTACGCGCAGCATCGGCGGCGCGTCGATCAGCACAAGGTCATAGCTTTCGCGAAGTTCGCGGATGATCTCGCCGAGCGCCTCTGTGCCGACGAACTCGCCGGGGTCCGGAGGTATCGCGCCACACGGAAGCACGTCCAGACGACCCTGCTCTGCGTCCTTGGTCGCCGCGCGGTCAAGACGTCTCGACGACGGTCCAGTCCAAGCCAGTGAGCCGCCGCCGTTTTGTTCGGCGGTGGCGGGCGCGGCGTCAAGCGGAACATTCACACACGCTTTCTTCAGCGATACTCGCCCGATCGCTACGTTGGTGACGCCGGCGCCGGTGTTGATGTCGAACAAACGCTCGATTGACGGGCGCCGGAGGTCCAGGTCTACCAGCGCCACGCTGTGACCGCCGCGGGCGAGCGCGAGGGCGAGGTTCGAAATCACCGTGGACTTGCCTTCTACCTGCACCGAACTCGTGACCATAAGCGTGCGAATGTCGCGCCCGAGCATCGCGAACTCAAGGTTGCCGCGCAGCACACGATATGTCTCCGCGCCGGGGCCATGCGGATCACTGAGCATCACCGGACCGACGTGTTCGTGGCGCGGCGCGGGAATGCGCGCCAGCAATGGCAATCCGATTTCGGCGGCTACTTGCTCGGCGTTACGAAGGCGAGTGTCCAGCGCGTCGCGCGCAAACGCCAGTCCGATTCCCAGCAATACGCCCAGCACCAAGCCAAGCATCGCATTGCGCTTGGGCGTGGGCTTCACCTTTTCGGCGAGGTTCTCGCGGCGCACGACAAAAGAGTTGGCGGTTTGCAGCGCTTCGAGGGTTCGTAGCTGTTGCTGCTTGTCGATCAAAGTTCCGTGCAACGACGTGTTGCGGTCCCCGGCCTTTTCAAGTTGTTCAATCCGCGTGGTCACTTCATCAAGCGCGTTGTGCACGGCAGCCGTGTCGATCCCCGCGCGATAGCGCGTGTATTGGTGGGCGTACTCATTGGCGATTTTGCCGGCCAGCGAGCGGTCCGGGTCGGTCGCATTGAACACGAGGATGTCGCTGTTCTGCTCGGTCGAAACTTCAATCTGATCGAGCAGGTCGGTGGCGCTGCGGTCGTTGATTTGCAGCGCCTTCAGGGTGCGCGAGGCGATCACGGGTACGGTGGCCAGCTTGGCCTGAGTCTGGGCGATGCGATCGCCGTCCGACGGCCGCACGCTTGTGTCGGGCACTCCGGTGAGGCTGGAGGCCAAGTTCTGCTGGCTGAGCAGCACCTCCGCCTGGCCTTGGTACTCGGCGGTCTGGAACAGCGAAAAGATCACAGCGGAAAGCGGCACCAGCATCACGCAGGTCAGCACGATCCAGCGCCTGCGGCGAAGCAGCGACAAGGCGTCGTGCAGGGTCAGTCCGCTTGCGGCGGTGTCGCGGTCGCTCTCGGTCGGATTCATGATTCCCCTCGTTCTTCGCCTACCGCGCCGTAAGTACCGGCAAGCGCGCCGGTGCGGTGTGGTGGCGTACTGGTTGAAGATACCGGCCGCAGGCGTTGAAGGGGCGATATTTGCACGTAATCTCGCGGCGCGCGATGGCCGATACGCAACGCGCGGACGTGGCTGCCGATCGACCGCGCCGCCCTGTGATGTTGATCGGCCGCGCCATCCGCCCACATCGCCGCGCCGCCCGCCCGCCGCGCTGCGAGAATGTCGGCGCGATGGTGGACCTGCATCTTCATCTCCTGCCGGGCATCGACGACGGCCCGGCGGATGTTGCCGCCACGGCCGCGCTGGCCGACGCGCTCGTGGCCGACGGCATCAGCGCGGCGGTCGCCACGCCGCACGTCAACGCGCGTTATCGCAACACCTCGGCCACGATCGAGCGCGCGGCCGATTCGGTGGCGGAACTGCTGCGCGACCGTGGCCTTGAATTGAAAACCGGCGCCGAGGTCTCGCTCGATCGTTTCGCGGATCTCGGTGACGACGAACTGGTCGCGCTGAGCCTGGGTGGCGCCGGAAGGCATCTGCTCGTGGAATGCCCGCACGCGGCCTGGCCGCTGGATTTCGAACTGCACGTCGCGCGGTTGGCGTTGCTGAAACTCACCGCCGTGATTGCTCATCCGGAGCGCTGTGCCGGTGTGCAGCACGACGCGGCGCCTTTGCGGCGCCTGGTTCAGCGTGGTGCGCTGGTGCAGGTCGTTGCGGGATCGCTCACCGGGGACGCCGGATCCGGCGCGCGCAAGACCGCGCGCGCTCTGATCGCTTCCGGCGACGCGCACATCATCGCCTCCGATGCTCACGGCGTCCTTCGTCGTTCGCCGAAGATGAGCGAGGCCCGCGCTCTGTTGAAAGACGACGAGTTGGCGCAATGGCTTACCGAGACGCTGCCCAGAGCGATCTTCGAGGGGACCGAGCTGCCACCACGTCCGCGGATCGGCGCCGGAGCCGGGCGTGCCGTAGCCGACGGCGAAGGGATCGTGCGTTCCACACTGCGCAGACTCGGTGATCGCGTTTCCGCGCGCGGTTCCTGAACGAGGCGCCGTAGTCATCCAGCACGTCCGCGCGCGATGTCGCGCGGTAGCGCCGAAAGCGATTGCACCGCGCCCTGCGACGCCTGAAGTCGTGCGCGCACTTTGCCGCGCACGGAGAAGCTGAACACGCCGTCCGCGTCCGTTGGTGCCGTGCGAACCAGCCGGCCGCGCAGCGTTCGAATCGTCACCGGCGTGCGCGGAGACGGCCCACGGCCCCAGAAAACCGTTCGCCCGCCGCTCCGGCCTACGAACAACGGAATCCGCAATGCGTCGAATGTGGGCTTTTCGCTGCCGTCGGCGTAAAGCAGGCCTCCGCCGGGCACCAATCCTCCGCTGGCGTCGTAGAGCAGCGACCAAGTCACGCAGCTCACGCCCGCGGACCACAACCGGTAAAGCGCCTCCATCGCGCGCGCGGCCGCGATCCGTGGCGGATCGCCGACCGATTTGTTCGGCGGGTTGGTGAACCAGGCGAACTCGGTCACCCACAGCGGTGGCCGGGGCACGTGAGTGAGGTGCGACCGCTCGGCCACTCGCAACATTCGCGCCAGCACCGGTACGTCCGCCACGAAGACGTTGCCGTCGTAGGCGGCGTGTTGGCCGGGCTTGGCCATCAGCGAATAGGGGTGAATCGACAGAGCGTCGAAGCGCGCCGGCGGACGCTTACAGCCGCCCGCGGAGAATCGCTGGTCACGAAACGGGCCCTCGCGTCGCAGGCACAACATCTCGGCGGCGAAGCGCAGCGGGTACGACGCGGGCTTTGACGACTTAACCGGCGCCAGTCCCGCGGCCACCACAAAGTTCGTGCCGTCCACGGACTTGACCGCGTCGTAAAACCCGTTAAGCAACGGCAGGTAATGCTCGGGGGTGGCGGGGTAGAGGAACGACGGCAGATTCGGCTCGTTCCAGGCCTGCCAAATCCGCACGCGCGGCAACGTCGCTCCGGCCGTCAGTGGATCGGGAAAGCGCCCGTTGTAACGCAGCGCCGCCGCGTAGGCGAAGTCCGCGTAGGCCGCGGCGTTTACGTGGTATCCGCTCGGCGCGATGTCGTCAGGGCGCGCGCCGGGCCGTTGCGCCCAAGCCGGTGCGCCGGACACCGTCACAAGCAACTCGCGTCCGGCGGCGGCGGCGCGTCGCACGGTCGCGTCAAAGGCGGTCCAGCGGTATCGCGCGTCCGCCGGATCGCGGGCATTGAAACCGTCGGGAGCCGCCGCCCCGGCGGGCGCCGAGTTTGCCCAGCTGAGGTTGACGCGCACTCTGCTCACGCCCAGCTCGTCGATGCGGGCGTAAGCCGCGTCCGCGCGATCGGGTTGCTGCACCGCCGGCTCGTCCATCGCGAGCACAAAACCGGGACGCGCGGCCACTGCGTTCTGCGCGAGCAAGCCGATGGCCGCCCACGCAAGCAGGCAGGCCACGGCGAGGTTCTTCACAACCCGCGCCGTCCGAGCACGAAGGGAATCGTGCGCAAAAGTATCTTGACGTCCGACCACAGTGACCAGTGCGTTACATACAAATAGTCGATACGCACCATCTCGTCAAGCGGTATTCGCACCGGTCCAAGCAGTTGCCACACGCCGGTGACGCCGGGCATGATGTGAGATCGGCGGCGATACCAGCCGGTGATGTTTTCGTCCTCTTCGGGCACCAGCGGACGCGGGCCGACCAGGCTCATGTCGCCGCGCAACACGTTGAGCAGTTGGGGCAGCTCATCCAACGACGAGCGGCGCAGCAGCCGCCCCACCCGCGTTACACGCGGATCGTCGGTCAACTTGAAAAGGCCCTCGGCCTCGTTTAGATCCATCAGCGAGTCGCGTTCCTCGTGCGCGCCTTCGCGCATCGAGCGGAACTTGAACATTTCGAACTGGCGTCCGTTGCGCCCCACGCGCGCCTGGCGATAAAAGACCGGTCCCCGGGAGTCAAATTTGATCGCCAGCGCGGCCGCCAGCAGCACCGGCGAGAGCAATAACAGACCGATCGCGGCGCCCGCCAGGTCCATCGTGCGTTTGAGGATGCTCGACGACGCGGTCATCTTCAGATCGCGCACGCCCACCAGTTGCGTGCCCCCGATGTCGTCGATCTCCACCGCGCTGCCGACCGCGTCGATCAATCGCGGCAACACGCTCACCTTCACGCCGATGCTTTTGACCGCACGCACGATTTCGGGCAAGCGGTGCGAGTCGTCGCTCCCCGGCACCACGATCAACCGGTCCGCCCGCAGGGTCGCGACGGCGTGGCGGATCTCCGACACATGCGCGAGCAGTTCGGGATCGCGCTCGTGTAGATCGCCGTTGAGGTCCAGCTGACCGACAATCGTGGCCTTTAGCGCCGACGCTTCGCGGATCTTGCGCGCGATCCGGTCGCAGCCTTCGGCGTCGCCGAGCAGCAGGCAGCGCTCAGGGGTGGTAACAAGCAGCGCGACGCGCCGTGCGGTTACGCGGCCGGCGGTCAGAAATCCCAGAGTGAGCGCCGCGAGTGCCACCAACTGGCCGGCGCCGATCAGATCTTCGTCTTGGATCAGTACGTCGCGCGCCGCAAATGCGCTGATCACGAAAACCAGCGAAACGGTCAACAGCCCCGGCACTTCGTCCAACGTGGTCTTGTGCAACACGTATTCGTCGCGGTCGTAAAGGCCGGCGATCTTGGCGGTCGGCACCAGCACGATCAGCGCGGCAAACAGAGATATCGACACGCCACCGAAGATCCGGCCGGTCACGACGAGGGCTACCGTGGCGGCAAGCAGGTCGGCGGTGCCGATCAATCGGCGAAAGGTGCTGGCGCGACGGTCCGTGGCGACGGTGTCGGCCCGTGTGGTGCCGTCGCCGGATAGGTGGTCGGCGTATGCGCCCGCCGTTGCGACGGAGCTCGCGAAGGCGTCTCGGCCGGAGCCGGTGTGTGGCGCACACGCGCGCGCCGCGGCGCCGAGCTCCGTGCTGCTCGTGTCATCCGGGCTGGTCGAGTCGCGCCACCTATCGGCTGCACGAGCGCGAGCACGAGCGTCTCCGCCGACCGCACCGGTCGGCGGAACGCCTGTGTGTAAATCAACGGGCTTCACCCGATCCCCCGTCAGTTCAGCATCGGCGGGCCGTCAGTGCCCGCAGCGGGTGAACGACGCCTTCAGCTCCACCGGACCGCCAGAGGTGAACTTTGCGAGGATCGATATGCGATGGCGACTGCCGGGCTTGATCCCGCGCAGACTGACCGCGTACGAAGCATCGGCGGCGGTTGAAGTCGCGACTTCGCGGCCGTCCAGACTGAACGTTGAGGACACGAAGCTGTCACCGTCAAACGCCGGGAAGAGGCGGAACCCGTGTGTGTAGCAACGCTTGGCCACGTAGACCACACCGGTGTTGGAGTTGTTGCTGAGTACGCGGATGCCACCGTGGTGCTCCCCGTACGGGCCGGGACCGCCGTGCTTGGTCACCCAAAACGTATGGCTGACGGCGACCCTCCCGCCGGCGGTGTACTTGGTCACCTCGATGCCGGGCACCGCGCTTGTACTCATGAACGTGGCTTGACCGGCACCGTCGGTGGTGAGCGCCGTGACGAGGCCGGCGTTCGGACCCGTCAGCACGCGCACGTCAATCGACTGGCCGGTGAGCGGCTTGTCGCACTTCTTGCCGCGCCGGCCGGAGGGCGACTCGGTGTAAACGGTCAACAGGATCGACTGCGTGGTGTTGATCAGTCGAGCCGAGATCGGTGGCGTGGCGATGATCGCGCAGACCTTCGGCGGCCCGCCGGCCGGCTTACTCTTCGCGAGCGAAGCCGGAGCCATGGCCAGCGCCAAGGCGGCAGCCAGCGCAATGGTGGTGATGAACGCGGCGATCAACTGCCGAGAAGCGCGAAATTGCGTTGAACGAACGGAAAGCATGCGAAGCCCCCTGCGAATACAAGGTGAAGCGGTTCACCCCACCAGAAGAAAGAAACCGTGCCGAGACCTTCCCCTAATGGGGGAGGCGTACGTGGACTATAACCAAAAATCGATGATCGTGCAAGCGGCCCCGTCATCACCGCCCCAATTGAGGCGAAAATGGCACATCAGAGAGTGCCGCAAGTCAGGCTCGGGTGCGGCGGCGCAACAGCAGGCCGGCCGCGGCGGTCAGGGCAACCGCCAGCGCGAGGATGATCGCGAAGCCGCCGCTGAGCGGTTGCTTGGAGGCTGCCGTGGCCACGGCCTCCAGGTTCGCGGGCGCCTCGGAGTTTGCCTCGGCGCGATCCGAGGCGCGAGCGTCGTCGCTTCGCCCGTGCCCTCGCCGACGGGCGTTTTGCCTCGCCAGTCGTTCAATCTGAGCCTGCGTGACCGGGCCGCCATCGCCGCCCAGCGAACGGCTGAACTCCTCGGGCGACTGGCTGCCGTCCGCGTCCGGCACGACCTCCAGGTATTGATCCTGAGCCGAAGGCGCCTCGGCAAAAACCGGCGGAGCAGCCACCAGCACGATCGCCAGCATAAACATCGCCGTCGCCAAGCACAAGCCCGCAGCTCGCGAGGCCACGCCGTCTCCTGCCGTATGCGTCGTCTTGAAATTCATATCGATAGGCCTGCGCGGCAACAACCCGAGTTCCGCGCGCCGTGGTCGCTCCCCAGCAATGGGCAGCCGTCCAATTACGTTACTACCACGCACCCAAATAAGTCAAGCGCCACCGCTAATCAGCGACGGCAGACCTTGAACGTGGACTTCAGCTCCACCTGCACTCCGCTTGTGAAAACCGCCGTCAGCGAGATTTGGTGGTGGCTCCCCGGCCGAAAGCGGCGCACGTTCACGTTGTACGTAAGAGAGTTCTTGGTCGTCGCCGGAATGCGGACGTTGTCAATCTGCATTCGAGCAACTAGCGGCGAACCGCCGTTGAAGACGGGGTCCAGATTCAGCGTGCCGCGCCGGCATGCGGTCGGCACATACATCGCGATTGAGTGTGCGCCGGCGCTCACGAAGCCGATTCCCTTCGGTCGCTCGCTGTAAGGGCCTTGGCCGCCGGAGCCGTCGATCCAGAACGTAGTGGCGCTTCCGCGCTGTCCGTCGGCCGTAAAACGCGTGATGTCGTTGCCGGTGACCGCGCTGGAAAAGGAGTAGGAAGCCTGACCGTTGCCGTCCGTAATCAGCGAGGTGGTGACCCCGGCGCCGGGTCCAAAAATCCCGCGCACCTCAACCGTCACACCTGAAAGCGGCAGAATGCACCTCTTGCCGCCACGCCGGGAGTTGTCGCGCCCGAGCACCGTCGCCTTGATCGTGTGCGTGGTGCCCACGATACGTGCCGCGTGCTTGGGGTTCACGTTGACGTCGCACACCGCGCCGCGAGCGGCGGCCGTCTGCGATGGTCCACCCGCCGTGGCGCCGGCCGTGGGTGTGAAGGTCAAAGCAAGCGCCATCACGGTGCCGGCCGTCGCGATCACAAACCAAGTACGAATCTGACTGACGCTCAACAAGCTCAAGATGTTTCCCCCTGTGCTGGACGCGCTCACGTGCCGTTTATCGGCCGGCCCGCGCGGGACCTGAACACCGCCAGCCTACCTACTCGTAGGGAAATATAACCCGCAAAAGTTCCCAACCCAAATCCCCCGCGATGCTCCGCGCAACTTAGACTTGCCCTCGCGATGACCGCCACCCGTTCAGACCGACCCGACGCGCAACTCCGGCGCCCCGGCCGCGCCCAGGCTATGGCCACGATTGCCACGGTCACCGTGGTCCTGGCATTCACCGCTCTACACCACGGCAGCTATTCGATCACCGACCGTCAGCAGTTGGCCGTGCTCGTGTGGGCCGTGATCGGCACAGCCGCAATCGTGGGAATGTTGCCAAGAGTGCGCCCGGCTCGCGCGCTGTGGCTGCCATACGCCGCACTGGCCGCCACCGCCGTGTGGATCGCAATCGGCCTGAAATGGACCGAGAGCGACGAAAAGACCTTCAACGAAGCCGTGCGCGTGGTGGGATACCTCGGCGTGATGACGCTGACTTGGCTGACCGTCAGCCGCGAGAACTGGCGCCGCATAGCCCCGGCCCTGCCCGCCGCCGCCGTGCTGGTGTGCGCCCTGGCCATGGCGAGCCGCTTCTGGCCTGCGCTGTTTCCCGCCGACGCGGTAGCGAAAAACCTGGGCGCCAAGCGACTCAATTATCCGTTCGGATACTGGAACGCGATGGGCTGCTGGGCCGCGATGAGCGTGACGCTGTGTTTGGCCTGGGCGGCGCACGCTCGCGGCGGCGTTGTGCGTGCACTGGCGCTTGCGGCCGTGCCGATCTGCGTGCTGGTGCTGTACTGCACGATCAGTCGCGCCGCGCTGGGCGGCGTGATCCTGGGCCCCGCAGTGGTGATCGCGCTGGGCCGAAACCACTGGCTGACCGCGATGCTCACCTTGGCCGCCGGTACGCTGAGCGCAGCCGTGGTGATGGTGGCCCGCCGCCACGAATCGCTGGTGCAAGGCCTAAGCACCAAAGGCGCGGGCGGCGTGATCGCCGCGCTGGCCGTGGCCTGCGCCGCCTGCGCAGTAATCGCCTGGACCGCACATCGCCTGAACGCCGGCGAGCGACTACGCATGAACCCACGCACCGGCCGCCGCGCCGCCCTGGCGGGAGCGGTCGTAGCCCTGGTGCTCGCGGTGATCGTGGTGCCACCCGCCGCGCGACATGCCTGGGACGATTTTCAGCAGACCACCTTTGTACCCACCCCCACGCAGTCCAACCCCGACGCCCGCCTCACAAACCTCAGCGGCAACCGCATCAACGTCTGGGAAAGCGCCTGGCGCGCCGCCCGCGAGCACCCCGTCAAGGGAATCGGCGCCGGCACCTTCGAAGTCTGGTGGAACCGCGACGGCGAAAACGGCGAGTTCCTGAAAGACGCCCACAGCATCTACCTGGAAGCCTGGGCGGAGACGGGCGTGGTGGGATTTGCGCTGATGCTGCTGTTTTTAGGGGGACTGGCGTGGGCCGCCTGGCGTGGGCGGCGGGCTTTGGGACCGTCGGGAGAAACCGGCATACACGCGGGGCTGTGCGGCGTGTTCGCGGTGTTTTTGCTGCAAGCCGGGGCGGACTGGATTTGGGAGTCGACGGCGGTGACGGTGCTGGGGTTGGTGGCGGTGGGGTTGGCGGGTGGAGCCGGGAGCGAGCGGCTGATCGGCGCGGGCGGTACCGACGACGCGGCGACGAGCGCGAGTGCGTCTGTTGCCGTGGTTCTAGTGGCCGTAATCGCCATAGTGTTGCAACTTCCCGGCCTTTCGAGCGAGGTGAACCTGAAGGCCAGTCGCAAGGCCGCAATCGCCGGTAACTACGCCAAAGCGGCAGCCAGGGCCACCGATGCAATCGAGGCGATGCCGTGGGGGGCCGGAGGGTACGGGCAGAGAGGGCTGGTTGAGGAACAGCGTGATCAGATCCAACCGGCGATCACTGACCTGAACCAAGCGATCGAGTCGGAACCGACGAACTGGCGCTGGTGGTTGCTGAGCGCGCGGGCGCTTGTTCAGAAAGGGGATGCAAGCGGCGCGGCGCAGGCACTTGAAATGGCGGGGGAGTACCGGGTGCATGGGCGTCTGACGGACTAGCCGTGGCTAGATCGAAACCGCATCGCTCGAAATGACGAATTGGCCGCATTGTCTCGCTTCGTTATCGGATTAGCTGATGCGATTAAGGCGATACTTTGGGCGGCTGGGGATATGGGCCAAGGGAGGCTGGTGTACGCGAGTCTCGACTGGCATGAGAAATCCCAATCTCAGATCGCTGAAGCAGTTCGTCGGGAACCCAAGAACTGAAAGTGGCGATTAATGGCAGCTCGGCGGTCGGCTGCTGGTGGTGATGAAGTCGGCGTACTTAGAGCATTTAGAGCCGCCCGCGAACTCCGCCCATGCTCGAAATTGTTTTTGGGTGACTAAAATTCGACTAGGTACCTTCTACGCATTGCCCGAGTCTCTATCTATTATTGGGAAGTGACCATCTCCGAACGTGACGCAGACCGAGCTATTTCAACCGTTGCTTCGCTTCCGCGATCGCTAGCTACGCGGTGATTGTTGAGTCGAGATTGTCCCGACCGCTGTAGAACTTCACCACCGGTCCTCGTCTGACGTTCAGGCGATGACCAGCGTACCTGCCTCCTCTGCCGATTCCGCCATGGCGGAATCGGCGCGCTCGATCGCCACGGCCAGCTTCGCCAGGTCG
>JACQZY010000016.1 GCA_016213645.1 Actinomycetota bacterium | reverse complement strand
GTAGTTCTCGATCGTTGTTGACGTGCCTACGGTCTTTGTCTTCTTGAAGGCGCGAAGCGCCGGGTCCAGGTCAAGGGTCTGGGTGATGCCCGCTTGCGTGATTGAGCTCGCGAGGTCGTTTTGGTAGTAGGTGGCGGTCATCGCGCCGGTGCTGCCGGCGTCGGCCGCCGGGGTGGTGGTGGCACGACCGAAGTCGTCGTAGACGTAGCCGGGGTCTGCGAGGCGGTCCCTGTAACCAGAATCGTATGTGCGGGTTCTGGTGGTGCCGCCGGTGGTGTCGCAGGTGGCCGTTGACGATGCGGCGGCGGTCTGGCTGGTGCGGTTGGAGTCGGCGTCGTAGGCGTAGCGACGGGTGTTGCATTTGCCGTTGCGGGTGTCCGTGGCCATCGTCAGGCGGCCGGCGGTGTCGTATGTGTACTGCTTTTGACCGAAGGTGTCGGTGTCGTCGATGATCTGGTCACGGGCGGTGCGAGTGACTTGGTTTGAGTACCAGGTGCAGGCCGACGAGCAGTTGGTGGATTTGAAATAGGAGAGCTCGGTCACGTTGCCGTCGGCGTCGTAGACGTGGCTCTTGATTAGTCCGCCCGGCAGCGTTTGGGCAAGCGGTCTACCGTCGGCGTCGTAGTTGGCGCCGGTGCTGCCGGTTTGTGAGTCGGTGAGACCGGTCAGGTCGCCGGTCACCGGGTCGTAGGATCGGGTCTGGGTGGATTTTCCGTCGTTGGTCGTGACCGGGCGCGAGAGGATGTCGTAGGCGGTGGTGGAGATGTTGCCGTTTGCGTCTTGGTAGGCGGTCTCGCGGCCCAGCGCGTCGAAGGTGTGCGTGATCGACTTGTCGAGTGTGGAACCGTTGAGTGAATCGGTGCTCGTCTCGCGGCCGGTGGCGGCCGAGTAGTTGTGGCGGATCGTCGGCACCGCGCGGCCGATCGATGGGGAGGCCGCGCCCGCGTTCATCGACTGAGAGGCCGGACGGCCAATCGAGTCGTAGGTAGACGTGCTTACGCGCGCCGACACGGAGGAACTCCCCGGGCAAAGGTCGCTACCGCTGGACGAGATCGTGCGGGCGCCGGAGAGCTCGCAGATCTGGAGCGGCTGGCGGTTTAGGTCGTACTTCTGCACCCACTTGGTGACGAGCTTGGCCGACGCGGGAGTGTTTGCCGGCGGGCCGACCTTGCAGACCAAGCCACGCCATTCCGGGCGGTTATTGCAGTCGGCGTCGGCGTTTTCTGTGCCGGCGCTGTAGTAGGTGGTGACGGTGGTGGTGGGCACGTCCGCGCTGCCGGCGGAGGCGGTGCCGGGATCAATCGGCTGTCTGCGCTCAATCTCCTGGCCGATCGAGTTGAGCACAAACTGGCGCTTGATCGCCAGACCGCCTGAGCCGGCGTCGGAAATCTCCGCGGTCGTCGCGCGGAGGTTCCAGTCGTACTCCTTCTTTGTGGTGACGGCGTCGCGGTCCGTGCCGTCGGTCAACTGCGCCGAGACCGTCGTGGTGGTGGGGAGGCTGTAGGCGGTGGTGCCGGGGGCGCCCTCGTCGTAGGTGATGCGAGTGTGGGTTCTGGCCGACACTTGACCTGTGGGGTCACCCTGTTGCGGTTTCGCGAGCTTGACGGGATGTTCCGGGCCGATCGAATCGATCATGCGCTCGCTGCCGTCGTAAGGGACTTCCTGGAAGGTGTTTTGCGTGTCCCATTTCCGTGAGGCGGCGACGGTGTCTGCCTGCTGCATTGCCTTCTCGCGGTTGGCGGGCGTGAGCGTGCGGCTGACCTGGCCCGTGCGCGTGTACTCGGTGGTGCTGATGCGACCCCCGGGCGAGGCGTTGTTGACCTCGCGGCCGAGCGGGTCCAGGTAGCTGATCTGCGACACACCCCAGTTGGTGGGGGAGTCGCCGTTGGGCTGCTGGTCGGGCGGGAAGACTGCCGTGGCCTGAAGCGGTGGGACGCTCTGGGCCCATTTGGATACCTGCGTCTTGCTCATGTCGTAGGGCGCACCACTCCCACTGATCGGGACGCCGTAACGCACGGCCCAGTTGGCGGTGCCGTAGTTGGGATCGATTCGCGAGACGTCTTTAACGCGACCGGCGGTGAGGTCGTAGGGGCCGGTGGCGTAGGACACGCTCATCGGGGACTCGCCGGGCGGGGTGGCCTTGGTGAGCAGGTTGTTTGAGTCGTATTCGAAGGCGGTCTTCAGCGGCGTAGAAATCAACGGGACGTCTAGCCGCGGGTCGTACTGCTCTTTTAGCCGGCCGTAGTTGTCGTAGGAGTAGCGGGCGACTTCTTTGCTGGTCATTGCGCCGTTGCTGCCGGCGGAGGGGTCCCAGGTTTTGAGGTAGACGGAGGTGAGGCGCTTCTGGGTAGTGAGCGCGGCCGTCGACGGGTTGGTGTTGGAATTGCTCAGGTACCACTTGGCCGAGGAGGTTTGGAAGGCCCCGATGGTGGTGATGCCGTCGTTGTTCCAGTCGCCGGCGATCGGCTCCATGGACGAGTCCGCCCAGGGGCCGACTATGCGCATCGTGTCATTAGGCGATTTGATCGTGTCGCTTAAATACCACTGGCTGGTATCGGGACGGTAAAGCCCGATGCCGTCCTTGCCGTCGTTGTTCCAGTCGCCGGTCATTGGTTTCCACGGCGGCACGGTTCCGCCCCACTGAACTTGCGCGGCGTCTGCGGTGGGACTGGTGTTGCTGTTGCTCAGATACCACACGCCAGTACTGGGACGAAAGATTCCGATCGTGTCCTTGCCGTCGCCGTCCCAATCGCCGGCGACGGGGACGTCGCCGTTCATGCCCCACGCCACAGAGCTGTAGGGACTTCCGCCTGGATTGGTATTGCTGTTGGTGAGAAACCAAGTCGCGGTACTCGGCCTGAAGAGTCCAAGCGAGTCCTTGCCGTCGCCGTCCCAATCTCCCGCAATCGGCAGATCTCCAGAGGAACCCCAAGTGGACAGAATCCTCATCGTCGAGTTTGGAACCGCCGGCGTGTCGCTCAGATACCAGTTTCCGTTGTCGGGCCTGAACATGCCGATCGAATCGACGCCGTCGCCGTTCCAGTCGCCGGAAATCGGCTTCCACGGAGCGCCACCCCACTGAATGCCGTCTGGCGTGTTTGGCGGATCAACTGTCACGTCGCTGTATTTGAAGTCGAGCGACTGACAGCCCCTGGCGGCGGCGACCGGCGCGGCGTCGGGTGTGGCGCCCATGTTGCTCGCGCTGCACGATCCCGCCGTGGTGCCCGGCTCCGGAGCAAGCATCCGGCTCGGCCAGAGTTGTTGCGTGCTTGGTGACAGGGCATTAGGCGCGACCGTGTCGTACGAATAGGTCACGTCCTTCGCCGAACCGGGATTGTCAACCTTGGTCGCCAAGTACGTGCCGTCGTTCTTGACCGTGTCACGCTGGCCGAACGTGGTCACGACGTTGCTGTCCAGATCGGTGAGTTTGAAAGACACCGAAGTGTCGGCCGGCGTCGCACCGGCCTGGCGCTCTAGTTTGAGCCGCTCCATGCCTGGCTCAGGGAGGTAGCGATCAGTGCCGTCGTCATTCGGTGTCGCGCTCAACTCAAAGCTGATCCCGGCTCCATCGACGGTCAGCACCTGGACGAACGCCATCTGCTGCTCGACATCGCGTTTGATGTCGGCATTGTCGACGAGCGACGAGTACTGCGCGCTTTGCGTCGGAAGATTGATCGACCACCCCGGTCCAAGCGGCGAGATTGGCCGCGCGACGCCGCGATCGTCCCGTGTGCTCGCATACCGCGAGGCGTACGAACGAGAGATCGAGAGCGCGCCGCGGTAGGCGTCCTGCGAGAAGTCGTTCGCGCTCATCGAAATATTTCCGGACATCAGATCCACGCTGCCGAGGCCGAGATTCGCCGAGTCGTCCTTGGTATCGCGTCCACCGCGGTCCAGCTCAACGGCCACATCCTCGGAGGATCGCTCCTGATCGGTGACTGACGCGTCGTGATTGAAGATCGCCCTGAAGACGAGCATCCCGTCGCGCAGCCTGTCGTTCGCGCTTCCGGGTGCGCCCGAGCCGTTTCGGCTGAGTTGTTCGAGATCTACGACCACGCGTGGCGTGCAGTTGGCGGCGACGGCACTGGTGCAGCCGTTGACGCCGAGGTTGAACCAGGTCGACTGCGGCGCCGAGCCGTCGCTCTCCAGCTTCATCGCCGCGAGCGGGAGGCCCTGCCACGTGCCGTCGATTCTGCGCCACTGGAAGCGTGCGCTGGTTGGTGCGGGCGTTAGACCAGCACGATTTTGCTCCGCCTGAAGCGGGATATAGCGGGAGGTGGCGACGCCTTCGGAGACGCTGGTGATGTCGCCGACGCCGATGGCGAATTTGTAAGACCTATCAACGGTTTTACCAACCCCGTCGACCGCCGAGACGTTGAGGTAATAGACACCTGGTGAAAGGTTTTGCGGATTGATACTGCCGGAGAAGTCGACGGCGCAGTTTTTCTGTGCGGCCGATCCGTCACATTGCGTGATTTGCGTCACGGTCGGATAGCTCACAACGACGCTCTGGAAGTTGTTGCTGCCGTCGGTCGCTGCGTTGGTGACACTCCAATAAGCGGTCTTTACACCCGAGCGCGCGGTGGCACCGTCATCTTTGCCGTGGTCGTCGACGTGGATCGAAAATGGAGTTGTTCTGGAAATCGTACGCGGAATTCGCGAGGGGTTGCCCCAAAGCGAATCCGCCTCCAGAAGTCCGTTGAGTCGCCCGGTCAAGTTGATCGTCGGCGCCGTGCGATCCACTCTCAGAGTTCTTGTTTGCGAGTTTTCGCGGCCAACCATGTCGGCAGACCGGAACTGGTACGTGTAGACGCCTTCGGCCAGCGGGTAGTTGCCGGGGGGCGTGTAGAAATTCGGGCAGGGTTCGTCGGCGCCGCCGTAGCAACTCGGGCCTCCGCCGTAATTCTGCTGAAGTACCCCGTCGCGGACGATGCTGATGGCGTTTCGGTTGCGTTCGTTCCACGGGCTTCTCGTAAGACCAACGCCGTTATCACCCGCTGAAATACTGATGGCGTCGGTTGTTTCCCACGCTCCACCGTTTGGTGTGCCATAGAGCGTCGGATCCTGGTAATCACTGAAGTACAGGTACCCCCCGGTGAAGGAGGCACTAGCGTCACCGCCTGTCTGCGGTCCAGTTACGTTTAGCTGAAATGGCGCGATGTTGTCTACGGATCCGCCCATGCCGCAGCCGGCCGCTGCGCAAGCAATCGTGGCGTTGGTGGACGCCATGCCGGAGCTGTTCCCGAAGGGTCCGCCTCCCTGACATCCCGGAACATTTCCGAGCGACGTTTCGACACAGCCGGTGTTATTGACAAAGGCACCCCAAGCAGAGTCGGCCCAACCGTTGCCCCGACCGTAGATACCCGTGAGCAGTGTGGAGTGATTTGCATTGTGGACGACGGAGGTGAACTCAGCACGAAAGACGGTGGACTCTCTTGGCGCGTCGTACGCCCACCACGCCGAGCCGCAGCACCAGGACTTGGTCATCGTCCGAAGCACATACGGCGTGGAACCGCTCAATTGAGTACCGGTGATGTAATTGGTGGGGTTGGAACTGAACAGCCACGGACGAACGAACGGGGCGCCGCCAGTGTCCTCCTCGCGAAATGAATAGACCCCGTAGAAATTGAGATACGGATCAACAACAACCGGATACGCCAAATCCCTGGATCGATGCTCGGCCTTCACGTTCAGGCCGGTATCGGTCACCTCATAGCGGACGTCCACCGGCTGATGCTGAGCGTCCCACGCGGTCGGCGGCGCGACAGTGGCCACCTTCGAATCGCCGAACATCAGCGACGCCGATCCGTCATTCTCCAGCTTGTAGGTCACGCCCACGGAGAGGTGAATCCCAAGCGGGAGATTTTCCGGCGCGGCGGGCGAGCGCAGTGTCCACGAAATCTGCGTGCCGTTCGGCACCGCTTCGGCGATCGTGTCGGTGTCCGTGAACGAGTTTGCGTAGAAGAGTTTGTCGTCGTCCTGAAGAAGGCCCGCAGCAGAACCGGCGGCCGGTCGAACTTCCATTTCGCCGGCGCCGCCCGCACCGGAAATGCGTATGGGGTCACTCAGCCGTACCGGAAAACTGATCGGCGCGGGCGCGTTCTTCGGCTTCCAGGTGCCGTCGAGCAAAGCGAGAGACAGGTCGATCGGTTTGTATTCGCTGCCACTGCGCACGGCGATCGGTCCGCCGACTGACTCAATTACCGCGTCGGCCTTCTCGTCTGGTAAGTCCATCACGGCCGTCGTGGAGGAGGGGTAGTCGATGATCTTCTCTCCGGGGAGTGGGTCCGGCGGAGACCATGCGGTTTCGGTCAGCACGTCGGACTGGGTCGCGGAAACGGCTGCAGCGGCGCGGCGCGGGCTCAGGTTGCGATATTTCGTTCGGGAGCGCTTGCGCTCGAGACGGGCCCGAGGGGAAGCCACAAAACGTGCATGCCGTACCTTGAGCACTCGTTGGCGCCGCTCGGATCGGAGTTCTGTCTGCTTGATCCGCTTAACGACCGCTGCTGACGGCGGACGGACTTCGGGCATCGCGCCGACACGTGATCGAGAATCGTCGGCGGCGTTCGCGCTGTGGCGACCCGGCGCCGAGTGGCGCATCGCCGTGAACGCGAGAGCAATCGCGACGCCCGTGATGACCGCCAAAAGAACTGTTGCACGTATTGAAATCCGATGCGACATTCAAACCCCCTGAAGTAACCGTGAACAAACCGTCTCGCCGTCCTAGATCGAGCGGCGCGGTCATCATCGGCGACTTTTGTCGAGCCATGGGGCCGGTTTACCCGTCAATCCAACGCCGGTTTACCCGTCAATCCGCAAGGCGGTTTTCCGACTGAACAGGGGCGGTTTTCCGCCCTCCAGGCGATCGGACTCCCGGCAATCACATCCCGGCACGCCGGTCCATTCCCACCCCACCGCGTGTTCCAAACAACGACGTTGCGACCTTCGCCCGCACCGCTATCTGTAACCTGAACATCGCATGGCCTTGGGGGTCGTCAATTTTTGGTGTTGACGGAGTTCGAACTTGTGTGCATGACGCTTTATGAAAATCGGCTCGAATGGAGAAGCTGACGTGAGTTCGTCGTGGCAGCGATTCGCGGTGGGGAGCGTGGCGGCGGTGCTCGCCCTGCTTGTGATGTCCAATGCGCTGTTGCTCAAAATGGCGCTGGACGACGATCCGGTCGCGAACACCGATAACAGCTCTCAGAAGCAGCAAACTGCCCTACCCAGTCTCCCCCCGCCTTCATCCAACGGCTCGTCCAAGCTACTGCTCAAAGAGCTGAACAAGACCAAGCGGCAGTTCAAGGAACCGGTCTCGCAGGCGCTTGCGGACCTGCAGTCCGTCAGCTCAAGCGCCGGCACGCTCGATCAGCTGCCCGCGCTGCTCAACGAGATGATCGCGTCCACCGCCACGCTGGAGGATGTGGCACCTCAGCTGCGGGCGCTCGTGAGGCGCATTCGTTCGCTCAATCGCCAGATCACGCGAATGTCCAAGTTCACCACCAGCCTTGGCCCGGTGGTCACGGACTTCGAGGTCAAGTTGCGCGACATGAGCGACGATCTGGACCGTATTCGCCAGTGTACGGAGAAGCCGTCCACATGTTCGTGAGCAGTCGGAGCCGCCGTGATCGGATAGAGGTTTCTCGAATCGCGGCGGCGGCATGTGCCCTGGCCGCCGTCGCTGTCGCGACGATCCTGGTCGGCGCCATCTGCGCGATCGCGCCGGAAAGCGCGCTCGCGATTCCGAAGGACATGTCCTACCGGATCTACGGACCCGGAACCTCCGATCCCGATCGTGAAGTCAAAATGACGATGTCAATCACCAACACGGAGAATGACCCGGCGATCACACCGATGATGATCAACCGTCTGCAGTTCGAATCGCGCACGCTTCGCTTCAACGGCAGCGCCAAGGGTCTGGATGTGTGCACCGTCAAAGTGCCCAACAACGGCGATCCCGCGCGCTGCCCGCGCCGGTCGTTGGTTGGCCGCGGCACTGTCAGCGGCGTTCTTGGCACGCCCGGTAAACCCCGCGACGGATTTGGCGCGCTTTCTTATGCGGCCGGTCATTTTCGCCTGTACAACTACCGCAGGCGCGGTGGCGAATCTGCGCGGATGGTGGCGGTGATCGACACATCCAAACCGTTCGCCGGGTACTCAATCAACTTGTCGATCCCGATCAGCCGAACCGGCGAGATCGATGTGCGAGTCCCCGAGTTGCGGGAATTACCGGCGTTTATCAGCGCTTCGTATCCGCTTGACACTCGGCTGGTGATCACGGACCTGACCGTCAAGCTCGAACCCCCGCGCGCGAGGGGAGGCAAACCGTTCGTGTGGCTGCGACGTCCCGGCTCGATGGCGATGAACTTCAGGGCGATATGCGAGTAGCGAGGGATTCGGGCGCCGGCGCCGGCGAAGTCGGTTTTCCCGAGACGCCAACGGCAACTCTGGCTATTGCGGGACGACCGAAACCAGGGGGAGTCTCAGTGGCCGGTCGCCCCGCGCCAGCCCCTCTCCTGAATATTCAACGATTTCGCGCCGTTTCGAGTTCGGCTTACCGGTGGATTGCGGGGAGGCTAACCCCCGTATTTGAGGGGCGGAAAACCGCCCTACGGCAGGACGGTTTTCCGAAAAATTGGACGGTTTTCCGCCCCTTCGAGAGGCTGACCGTCAATCACAATGGATTGCATGCAAGGCACGCCGTTCGAGACGTCACCGCGTCATCCGCGGTCGGTGATTGAAAACATGAGCGAGGGCGATGTGGAAAACCAAAAGCGCGGCACAGGTCTTACGGCGGTACTGGCCGACGATTCCGTACTGCTACGTGAGGGAATCGCCCGGCTGCTTGACGAGGCCGGGATTGAAGTGGTGGGCCAGGCCGGCGAGGCTACCGAGCTGATGCGCAAGATTCACGCGCACAAACCGGACGTGGCGGTGATCGACGTGCGCATGCCGCCCACACACACGAGCGAAGGACTCAAGGCGGCGATCAAAATCCGCAACGAGTTCCCGGAGATCGGGGTGCTGGTGCTGTCGCAGTACGGCGAATACCGTTACGCGGCAGAGTTAATGGCGGACAACGCCGCCGGTTTCGGCTACCTGCTGAAGGATCGGATCGTCGATATAAACCAATTCACGGACGCCGTCGTTCGCGTTGCCCAGGGGGGGACCGCGCTGGATCCCGGCATCATTTCGCGCGTTGTGAACCGTTTTCAACGCGGTCAGGCACTGGAAAACCTGACCAATCGCGAGTACGACGTGCTGCGCCTGATGGCGGAAGGCCGTACGAACTCAGCGATCGCCGACCGGCTGATCATCACGCTGCGCTCGGCCGAGAAGATCGTCGGCAACATCTTTCAGAAGCTTGGCCTGGAATCCACCCCGGACGACCACCGGCGTGTGCTTGCGGTGCTGAAATTCATGCGCAGCCAGAGCCGATCAGACGACTCGCTCGACGCGTTCGCGGAAGTGTGAGGACTCGCGGAGGGGCGAGGAATTACGCCGCCGCGAGAGCTGAACCTTCAGATCGAGACCAAACACTCCGTGGTCCAGGAAATGCCTAGCTTCACCCAAGCGCTTCAAGAAACAGCGCCGACAGCCGCTTGAATCGCTCGTCGACCGCGCCGACGAGTCTCTCCATCTGAGTCTGCACCTCAGTGCGATCAAGGTCCGCTGTGACAAGCAGCATCTGCTCGATGTCGATCCAGTCCTTCGGCCGGTCAAACACCGCCTTGCACACGATCAAGTGCTCGGGCGAGAGGATCGGGATAGTGGTGTTGGAGAACGGCACGCGGTGAAGCGACTGTCGCATGTCGGCATGGATCTGGTCGTATGCAAGGAACACGTCGATCGGCGTTCGGCCCCAGCGTAGGCGGCATTGACCGTCGCGGTCTACCTTTTCGCGATCGACTGTGATGTCCACGCCCAGCGGCCGGAACGCTTCGGCGATGCGCTCGAAATCCTCGGTCGGCAGAAAGACGTTGAGGTCGATGTCGATCGTGGCGCGTGGCTCTGCGTAATAGGCAAGCGCCAGCGCTCCGCCGAACGCATGGGCGATCTTGTGCTCGGCGAGCGCCGCGTCAACGGAGACGATTTTCTCCGGTAGCGACGGCTCGGTCATCGCTCGGCAGGTACGAGGCGCGGGAAGGTTTTGCCGATGCGCTTGGCCGGTGCAGGCAGGGCGTCGGCCAGCAGAAGCAGGTCGGCCAGTGCCTTGGCGCGCTCCCGGTTATCGACTCCGGCCCATCGTGCGGCGGACCTTACGGCGTCACTCGGCGTAATCGACGAAGGCGCGAACGGTTCGGTCGACCCGGCAGTCACTGATCGCCCGACCGCGTCGGTCAGGGCGCAAACAACGACAGGGGGAAGCGTGGCGCCGTCCGCAAGTGCGGTCAGTAGTTCACCGGCTGCGCGCCTTGTCGCGTCGGTGGCCACGGGTGCGCCGACCCGGCGCGCGGACCGTACCAATTCTGCCTTGGTGACGCTGCCGGCCGAACGCGACGCCGCGCGCGCGATCGTCTCGCCGTCAAGTACCGCGAAGGTGGCAAGGGTCACGCTACGCGGCCCCTTCGCGGTGACGTGCGACTCGCGGATCTCCCAACGGTCACCTCGCGATTTGGCTATGTATGCCATAGTGTGTAGTTTACACACTATGGCGCCACACTATGGCTCCGCTCGCATCGCCCGCTTCGCCATCCGAAACGCCACATACATGCACAGCCCCGCGAACAGCACCTTCAGCGCGCTCTCGGGCAACGCGTTGGCCAGCCACGATGCAGCGATGGCGCCGGGCAATGAAAGCAATCCGATCAGCAGGCCGTCGCGCACGACGACGTTGCCGTAGTGGCGTTGGCGAATGCTGCCGACGATTGCTACCGGGATGATCGCGACCAGTGAGGTGGCCTGGGCCTCGGCCTGCGGCAGACCGAAGATCAGCACAAGCGCGGGCACGAAGATCACGCCGCCGCCGACGCCAAATAGGCCGGCCACGACACCGGCGACAAAACCGATCGCGATCACTTCGGCGACGTCCATCAGGCGGCTCCCCTGATCACGTAAACAATCGCCACGGCCATCGCCAGCACCGCGAACATGCCCGACAGCGCGCGGTCCGAGAGTTTCTGCTGCACGGTTGTGCCAACCACCACGCCGCCGACGGCGGGCACGCCGATCAACACGCCCTTGATTAGGTCGACGTCGCCGAAGATCGCGCTGCTTGTGGCGGCGAAAGCCGCGACGATCACGATCGCCAGTAACGAGGTGCCGGTGGCGCACTTCTCGTTCAGTCCACGCCAGATCACCAGTAAAGGCACGATCACCGTGCCGCCGCCCACGCCGAAGAGCCCGGAGAACAATCCGCCGGCCAGGCCGATCACGGAAAGTCGCCCGATTCCACCGGGTCGTGCGGGGCTGAGCTCGGTTTGCTCCATCAGTAAGCGATACTAAACGGGTGCTCCCCGACGAACCGTCCAAAGCAACGCACTCCGCCGCCGACGCCGGTCCGCTGCGCGACTGGCTAAGCGCCGCGCGCGACAACCCGCGCGCTGTGGGATTGTTCTGTGACGTCGATGGCACTCTGGCGCCGGTGGTCCCGCGCGCCGACGAGGCGCGCGTGCCGGTGGAAGTCAGCCGGCTTCTGGGCAGGCTCTCCGCACAGCTGGGTCTGGTGGCCTGTGTCTCCGGTCGCACGGCGGCCGACGCCAAGCGACTCGTAGGCGTGGGCGGAGTGGTCTACGCCGGAGCGCACGGTGCCGAGTTGCTGAATCCCGCCACCGGCGAGATCGAGCGCACGCCCGAGCTGGAGGCCTGGCGCGAGCCGGTGCAGCGCTTTGTTAACGCACTCGACGCGGCCGAGATGCGGCGCAACGGTGTGCGTTTGGAAGACAAAGGCTTCATCCAAGCACTGCACTGGCGCGGCAGCGAGGAGCCAGAACAAGCCGAGCAATTCGTGGCGCGTGTGGTGGAGGACGCCACCGCCCAGGGTTTCGAGATCCATCACGGCCGCATGGTGTTGGAGATCCGCCCGCCCGTGCACTTCAACAAGGGTGTGGCCGTGGCCGGTCTGGTGGAGAGCTACGCGATCGAGCACGCCGCCTACGTGGGCGACGACCTCACCGACCTTGACGCCTTCAATGCGTTACGGCGACTGCACGACGACGGCGCGCTGACGACGGCGCTGTGCATCGGCGTCTCATCATCGGAACAACCGCAGCGGCTGGTCGAGGCCGCGGACGTGATGGTCGATGGTCCGGGCGGCGTGACGGATCTGCTGCAAACGATCTGAGCCCACGGCGATGCGTTTCTGCGAATACCTGCGCGCCACTGTGATGCTGCTCGGAGCCAGTTCGATCGCGCTGCTGGTGATCGCGGCGGGCGCGATCGTGCGCGAAGGCAGCACGCTGCTGATGATCGTGACGGTCGTCTGGAACTGCCTTGCGGTGCTGATCGGCATGTGGCTGGGCCGCGGCGCCGGGGCGATGGAATCGATCCGCGTGCTGCTTTCACGCTCGCGGCCGGAACCGGCGTTTCCGAAGATTGAACCGGGCGTGGTGCTGCTTTCGCGGCTTTGGCCGGTGATGCTGTTGGCGCTGTTTGCGGCGATCGGATCGTTTTGGCTGGAGTCGCTTCCCGCGGTCACCGCCGGTTACGGATTCATCTGGTCTTTGGCGTGGCGTAAGCAGCCGCTGGCGGTCGAGGCGATCGAGGAACGCGACGCCGTGCACTTTTGGATCGTGCGCTCGCCGGCGTTGCGGCAGCCGAAGCTGGTGCGCGTGCCCGCGATGTGAGCGGGGCTTTTTGCGTTTGCGGTTAGGGTTTCGTGCCCATGCCGCACCAAGAACCCGTCGACGCCTGCGTTTGGCTGATCCTGCCGACTTACAACGAGGCCGAAAACATCGGTCCGATCGTCGCGGCGGCAACGCAGCGTTTGAGTGAATGCGCGCGCGATCACGTGGTGTTGATCGTGGACGACAACTCGCCCGACGGCACCGGCGAGGCCGCCGACCTGCTGGCGCAGACCTACCCCACCGTGCGCGTGTTGCACCGCGCGGGTAAGGAGGGGCTTGGCCGCGCCTACCTGGCCGGTTTTGCCGTGGCGCTGGAGAATGGCGCCGACCTGGTGGTGGAGATGGACGCCGACTTTTCGCACGACCCGCGCGACATCGCGCGGCTGGCGCGCGCCGCACACAGCGAGTGCGACCTGGCGATCGGTTCGCGCTACGTCAACGGCGGCGGTGTACGCGACTGGCCGCTGCTGCGACGCCTACTCAGCCGCGGAGGATGTCAATACGCGCGACGCATTCTGGGCGTGGAGGTGAACGACCTCACCGGCGGGTTCAAATGTTTTCGCGCCGACACGCTGCGCGCGATCGCGTTGGAGAAGGTGATCTCCAACGGATACGGATTTCAGATCGAGCTGACCTACCGCGCGATTCGCGCGGGCAAGACGGTGAAGGAGGTGCCGATCTGGTTTACCGAGCGGCGCGCCGGCACTTCGAAGATGAGTCCGCAGATCGCGATCGAGGCGGCGATTCGCGTGCCGGGGTTGAAGCGGCGCGTGGACGAGGAGTTTGGCGCGGGTGGCGTCGATGCGAAGACGGCAAGCTGAGATCTTCGGTCATCGCTGCCCGTACCGCGCGTGCGGAGATTGTTCAACATTTCAGAGGGCTTCGTCGCCGGTCCTGAACCTGGTCGACGTGGAGAAATCCCAAGATCGGCTGAGATAGTTGATCGATCCTGACGCCGTTGCCGTGTACCAGGTGTTCGGCTCCAGCGACTGGCGCGGCAGGAGCGCGAAGCCACCCTGTAGGTAGGCGGCGTTGGCCGCGGACATGTCGGAGACGGACACCGGTACGGGTTCGCCGACGTCGCTTACGATCGTGGCGGTCGTCACGCTTGAACGCACGAGCGGCCAGTATCGCCATGGGCCGTTGACGTTGAAGGTGATCGGCGTGCCCAGTTCGCCGGCTCCTGGCGCGTCGTCGAACGGATCCGGGTATTCGCCGCCGCCGAACGTGGGCGCGTGGCCCTGGCTGCCGTTGGGCGGCCAGCTGAAGATCGCCGGTTGCGCGGTGCGAGCGCGGCGCGAGCGGGAGACTCCGCTCAACACCTGCATACAGGTAAAGCCGCTGTTGGCGGAGAATCCGGCGCGCCGAAGACGCGGCTGAAGCATCGCAATCCGGTGGTAAACGGAGTCCCCCCAGGCGGCGCTGGGCAGTGTCTGCGGCATCGCGATCACGCTGCGCTGCGCGGCGCGAGCGCCGCCGGCCGTGTAATAGCGGCTGCCCCGGCGTTCCGTGTGACCGAACTCGCCGGTGGCGGCCATGTAGCGATTGTGTTGGCGGCACCCGCGGTTGAGTCTGCCGCTGAAACGGCGGACCGGCGGCAGGCCGGCTTGCGTGCGCAGTGCGTTCAGATCGAGCCGTGCGAATGACGGGCCGATCGTCGCTCGCGCCGTGGCAGGGCTAGCCGACGCAGTCACCGCGATCAGCGTGGCGCACACCACGATCAACAGGCAAAAACGCGAAGCTGCCGGTGGTTGTCTACATCCCCTTTGCAGAACTGACTCCTCGGTAGCGGTCAGACAACCAGGCCGCCCGGCGGAAACGGCCCGGCGGTCGTGCGAAACGATACAAAGCATGCGCAAAGGGACAGCGCGAAAGTGACGGCGCGAAAGCACGGCGCAAGCGGATATCCCTGGCAAATAACGGATCAACCGGCACAACCCGCAAGATGCCATATTCGCCTGTATTGTGCCGTCATCAAGTCCGGCGAACTCTGACATAGGGGTCGCTATACTTTCTGAAGTATTGGAACACCGCAACAGCACGGGCCTCAAACCGGAAAGCGAGTGAAATCGAAAATGGCCGAGATCACATCAGTCTCAGATGACAATTTCCAGGCAGCAGTCGTAGAAGCCGACAAGCCTGTTCTGGTCGACTTCTGGGCGCCGTGGTGCGGTCCGTGCCGCATGGTTGCGCCGGTGCTTGAGGAGATCCAGGCCGAGCGCGGCGACGCGATTCAGATCGTCAAACTCAACGTGGACGAGAACCCTGAGACGGCCGGCAAGTACCAAGTGATGTCGATTCCCACACTGATCCTTTTCAAGAACGGCGAGGTCGCCCACAAGGTGATCGGCGCGCTACCGAAGCGTCGTCTTGAAGCCGAGCTGGAGCCTGCCCTGGCGTAACGCCTCCGAGCAAGACACGACCTTGCAAGTAGTATCCGCGCATGCCCGTCATCACAATCAAGATGTACGAAGGCCGCACGCGCGAGCAGAAGGACGAGATCGCCAAGCAGGTCACGAAGACGATGGTCGAGGTCGCCAAGACGACCGAGGATCACGTATGGATCGTCTTCGAGGACATGAAGAAGAGCGACTTCTCGATCGCCGGCCAACTCCAAGACGAGATTTAGCGGCGCTACGGGTACGCGGCGGCGAGCCGCCCGGCCCGGCCGTTGTTGCGACCCGCCCCCGCCGTCGCGACTGCGCGCGGCAGCGCGCGGTAACAGTCTCAGTCCGTCGTGATGCCGGTCGCCGGCGTCGGTGTGGTGCTGGCCGGCGGTATCGAGGTTGCGCCGGTGGGTACAGGAGTGCTGGAGGTCGAACCGGTCGCCCCACCCGTCGCACCGCCGGTCGTGCCGGTCGAAGAGGTCGCCCCGGCGCCGCCGGTTGAACCGCCGCCGGACTGCGAACTGCCCTCCGATGGCGCAAACACGAAGCTGCCGTCCTGTAGGCGGTAGACCTTGCCCACTTCCTGGCCCTGGCCCTGTCCGTTCTGCCCGTTCGTAGGCGGCTGGCCGTTGAGCGGCGTGCCCTTCGTGCCTTGCGGAACGATTAATCCGGTGGCGCCGATCGATGACAACGCCGCCAACAGCAGTCCGACCGCAAGCACCAGCGAGAGGTCAAACAGGTTGATCAAACCGTCCAGGGGATCGCCGGCTTTGTCGGTGCGCCTTCCGGCGACACTTCCGGGTGTAGGTGTGAATCTCATCGTCGCTCGCCGGACCGTTCGTCAGCTATCAACGCCGTCATTGGATTCCGATCCCGGAGCGGAGTGCGATTCGCCGGTCACGGGATCGACAAAATCATTCGCAGCAGGTGTCGGCGGCTCGGCCTGTGCACCAGGCTCGGGCGTCGGCGTGACCGGCGCGGGCGGCGGGGGCGGAAACGCCTCTGTCGCGGCGGGCGCGGCGGGCGGTGCCGCGGCCGGGACTACGGGTGCCGGGGTGGCGGAACCCTTGTCTTTCTTCTTGATGCCGAACTTCTTCTTTTCCTTGCCGCCCGTGGGCGCGGCGGCCGGTGTTGCCGGGGCGGTAGCCGCGGCGGCGGGTGCCGCCTGCATCGTCGGTGGCGGTGTGGCCACCACTGTCGGCGCACCCTGCGACGCGGCGGCGCTCGACGGTTCCGGAGAGTCCGTCACGTCGCTGCCCTGGGTGCTGGCCGCCAGCGCGGGCGCCGGTGCAGCTCCCGCCGTGGCGCCGGCCGGGATGTAGGCGTCGCCGCGGATCTCGCGCAGAAACTCCAGGTCTGCCAAGTCTTTGGTGTAGAAACGCTCGCGCACGAGTGCCACGCAGAAGGCCACTAGACCGATCATCACACCGACGACGGTGATCGCGAAGGCCGTCTGCAGTTCGTCGGCCAATACCTTGGCGTCACCGTCGCCGAGCGCGGCGAGCGCCGGGGCCAGCGGAATCAGCGTTCCCATCAGACCCAACGCCGGACCGGAGCGCACCAGCAGGCGCACACGGTCGAGTCGCCGCGAAACGTAGATGTCGTAGTCCACAACGGCTCGCTGCGCGTCAATCTGATTACCGGCGAACATCGCGCCGACGGCAGCCTGCTGCAAAGCCTTTCCGTATGTGTACTCGCGCAGAATCGCCTGCGCGCCCGCGGTGTCGCCGGACTGCGCGATGTGCGTTGCGCGACGCGCGAGGATGTCAAAGCGCTCTTTACTGCCCTGGCTGCGGCGGAACCATTCGGCCCCCAGCCGGCCAATTTCATAGGCGACCAGCGCCAGTGCCAGTAGCGCAAGGATCAGCACTGGATAGCGCAGCGCCTTGGCCACCTCGTTTACGGCATCGGTGATTGTGTCGCCCGGCGACGTTGCCAAAAAGAAATTCACGGATTCATCCACTCCCTTACTCCCCCGGTTAAACCGAGTGCGAACAATAACGTGACGAGATAGGGCCAAAGATCTCCAGGATCGTCGACCGGTTGAAAAATCGATTCTGCCAGCGATGCGGCGGACTGCTGAAGCGGGGTCAGGCCGTTTGCCGCGCCCGAGCCGCCGCCGCCGGACGGCGCCGCCGTGGGCGCCACCGTGGGCTTCGAAAGCAGCACTCCGTTGACCGTGGTCATCGGCGAGCTTGAGGTGTAGTTCTGAGCGATGTTTGCAAGGTTGGAGTTGTCGACCGTGGTGCCGGAACTGGTGGTTGGGGTGGGTTCGGTGGTCTCCGGCGTGGGCGTCGTTGTCGGCGGAGTGGGCGTGGTCGGCGCAGGTGTCGTGGTCGTCGTGGGCGGCGGTGTGGATGGCGTCGTCGGAACCGTCGGTGTGGTTCCGGTACCGGGGTAAGTGCCGGTCCCCGTACCGGTTCCATTGCCGGTCCCCGTGCCCGTTCCTGTCCCGGTGTCGTTTCCGTATCCCGGGTCGGTCTTGGCGCCGTCGTCTGTACGGCTGCTGACGTAGCTGTCGGCGGCGGTGCCGGTGGAGCCGTCGGGCGTGCTCACCACCACGCGCAGGTAGTTGGTCTGCGGAGTGCCTTTGGCGTTGGTGGTGGTCCAGGTGCTCTTTGAGCTGACTTCGCTCACGTTGCCCGTGCCGTCGAACGAATACCACTTGTAAGAAACCGCACCGCCGGGAGCGTCAACGGCCTTCGCCGTGTACTTGATCTGGCCCTTGCTGTTGCGCTTGCCGTGCTTGAGCTCGACGGAAAAGATCTTGCCCTTCATCGGCACGAGCTGCACGCTGTCTTTCTTTGCGTTGAACGGAATCATCTGCGCCTCGAAGATCGGGTCCGTGGTCGGCTGACCGGGCACGATCGCCGGAACGTGGAACGAACCGCGTCCCGGACGGTCACCGCTCTTGAGCACGAGCGGCGGCGGCGTACTGGCCGCGCCTCCATTAAGCGCGATCAGGTACGAGTAGGCGTCGCTGTTGCCGAAGCGCACCTTCAGATACGGCACCGTTGAGGGGTCGAGTTTGTCGCTGCCGACCGCACCGAGCAGGTCGATCAGCGGGATGCCGGTCAGCGAGATCTTGTCCGGAGTCTTCTTGCCGTCGAGCACGATGTCGTAATCACGCTGGATCGGGGTTTGTTCCAGCTTGACGTTGTAGGACTGGCTTTCTTCGTTGTCCACGTACACAAGTGCCTCCGCGGGCAATTCCGCGATCACCGCGGTGGGCCGGAACATCACCAGCAGCACCGTCAGCACCAGGCCCACGACCACGAGCGTGTTCGAAACCGGCCAGCGGCCGGCGGTCCGGTGCTCAAGGCGCGGTTGTAAGAATGCGTCATTCACAAAATCCGTCCCCACAGTCAGAACAATGTAATACGGCCGAACGGCTCGGTTGGCGGTCTGAAGGGCGTGTTAACCGTCGCATAGCACGGTCTACACATGCGTTTCAAGCTGCTCAGAAGCAGGACGCGGCGGCTTTGGAGCGCTTCACGACGGGGTAATGGCGGCCCGACAGCGCCAGTACCGGATCCATCGTGGCCAGCAGTTTGGACGATGCGTCGGTGGTGGGAGTGAGTTTGAAGGCGCCGTTTTTCTGCTGCAACGCGCGCAGCGCGCGCTTGGCGTCGTTGGTGTTCTTGCCTAGGGCATCGGCTGCCTGGATCACCAGCGCGGTGGCGTTGGCGTTGGTCTCGGCACCGCTGCCGTCGGGGTTGTAGCCAAGATCGGAGTTGCGCTGAAAGCGAATCCACTTGTAGGCCGACTGCAACGCGCCATCGGAACGCTTCACGCCCGCCGCGCGCAGCGCCTGGATGATCAGCGCGGTGGACTGAACGTCGTCGCCACTGCCGCTGCTCATGCCAAAGCCCCAGCCGTGCTTGCCACGGCGTTTCTTCACGAACTTAACGGCTTCCTTGGGCACTCGTTCGTGCGCGGCCTTGAGGGCGAGCATCGCAAAAGCCTGGTCGTAAGAGGTGGTCCCGTATTGGCCGTTGTCGTAATAACCCTCAAGCGAGGAGATCAGGTCCAGGCGACCGCCGGAGTCGCTGCCGAAGCAGCGCGGGTTTCTGCCCGCGACCACGGCGGCCAACGCGACCTTGCCCGCCGAACCGGCCGACGACACATATCCGGTGGCATCGTTTTCAAGCCCCACGATCAACCTGGACCGCGAGGAAGATTTCGATTTCACGCCGAACTTTCGCGCGGCGGCCAGCGCGGAGAGGGCGTCCGCCTTGAAGCCGTAGTCAAAGGCCGAGAGACGGCTCTTGTTGATGTACTTGACGCCGCGCTTGACCGCATGCTGGTTGGTGATCGCGCCGGCGGGGGCCGCGAAGGTCAAGGTTGCTATCAGTGCGGCGGCCAGGGTCACGGCAAGCGCGAGCGTCGTGGCTGAGGCCGGCATCGCCCGGGTCTTGAGTCGATGTTTATTCATCGGTGTTCGATTGGCGGTGTTCGATTGGCGGTGTTTGGTTGGCGGTGTCTGGTTCGGCGGTGTGCGTTCAGCGGTGATTCTCAGTCGGACGGCGGATCTGCCTTGCGCACGGCAATTCGCAGCTCAAGTCCGTCAACCGTAGCGACCGCGCCGTCGTCAAACGCCGCATCGCCGATGTCGAGGGCGGTGGCCAGCGTCTCGCCGCCGACGTAGTCGCCATGCGCGCGGGCGGCGTCGAGCAGCGTGGCGTCTCCGCCCAAACGCAGCACGATGCGGTCCTCCACCGCGAGGCCGGCGTCTTTGCGCGCGTTTTGCACGGCATGCACGACTTCGCGGGCGAGTCCCTCGCGCTTCAGCTCGTCCGTGATCGTGAGATCGAGCGCCACGGCATGAGTGCCTTCGCGTTCGAGTTGGTACCCGTCGGGCGGGGCGAGCACGATCTGCACGTCATCGGCGGTCAGCTCGATCTCGTCGCCGCCGATGCTGAGGCCGACGGTCTCGCCCTGCTTAAAGGCAGCGGCCGCGGCCGCGCCGTCGATCGCGGCGATTGCGTCCTTGGCGAGCGGCATGTTCTTGCCCAGGCGCGGGCCTAGTGCCTTGAAGTTCGCTCGCAGTTCCACGCGAGCCAACTCGTCGGCATCGGTCACGTAACGAATCGACTTCACGTTGAGTTCGTCGCAGATTAAGGACTCGAAGCGGCCAATCGCGGAGCGTTCGTCGTCGGCTGCCACAACGACTGCCTCAGCTAACGGCTGACGCAATTTCACCTTCGCCTGGGCGCGGGCCGCACGGCCGAGTTCCACGGCGCCGCGGGCGGTGGACATGGTGGTTTCCAGCCTCTGGTCACGCTTCGCGGGATCGGCGGTCGGAAAGTCGGTGAGGTGAACAGAGTCCGCGGGTTGATCGGCGGACGGCTCCGCCTGGGCGGCCGGTGTCAACGCGCAGTAGATCTCGTCGGCGATGAAGGGGGTGAAGGGAGCAAGCAGCTGGGCCGTTGTGACCAGGCATTCGCGCAACGTCGCGATCGCGTCCGCGTCCGCGTCCCAAAAACGGCGGCGGCTAAGGCGTACGTACCAGTTGGAGAGCTCATCGACGAACTCGTCGATCGCGCGGCCGGCGGCGGTGGCGTCGTAATCGTCCAACCGTTCGGTGACCGTTTCGATCAGTCCGTTGAGGCGGCTGATCGCCCAGCGATCGAGATCGCAGCGCTCGGCGAGCGGACGGGCGTTTGTGCCGTCCTCGCCCCCGGCGTTGGCGTAGAGCACGAGAAAGCCATAGGTGTTCCACAGCGTCAGCAGGAACTTGCGCACGGACTCGCCCACGGTCTCTGTGCTGAAGCGGTAACCGGCCCAGGGCTCCTTGGAGGTGAAGTAGTACCAGCGGAAGGCGTCGGCGCCGTGCTTGTCGATCACGTCCCACGGAGCCACCACGTTGCCGCGCGACTTGCTCATCTTGTGCCCGTCGGGATCGAGGATCAATCCCAGACAAAGCACCGTTTCGTAGGAGGGCTTTTCGAAGAGCAGCGTGCTGACGGCGAGCAGGCTGTAGAACCAGCCGCGGGTTTGATCGAGCGCCTCGCATATGTACTGGGCGGGGAACTTTTCGTCGAAGGTGTCTTTGTTCTCGAAGGGGTAGTGCCACTGGGCAAACGGCATCGAGCCGCTGTCGTACCAAGCGTCGATCACCTCGGGTACGCGGCGCATCGTGCCGCTACAGCCGGAGTGCTCGCAGGCGAAGGTGACGTCGTCGATGTAGGGACGATGGGGGTCGTCGGGCATTGCACCGGACTTCTGCTCGACCTCTTCGAAGCTGCCAAGGCAAGTGGCGTGAGCGCGGTCGGCGTCGCAAACCCAGACCGGCAGCGGCGTGCCCCAGTAGCGCTCGCGCGACAGCGCCCAGTCGATGTTGTTCTCCAGCCAGTTGCCGAAGCGGCCGTGTTTGATGTGCGGTGGATACCAGGTGATGCCTTCGTTGCCGCTGAGCATCTGCTCACGTACGGCCGTGGTCTTGATGTACCAGCTGGCCTTCGCGTAATAGATCAGCGGCGTGTGACATCGCCAGCAGTGGGGGTAGGAGTGTTCGTATTTCTTGGACTTGAAGAGCAGGCCGCGGCTGTGCAGATCGGCGATCAGGTCGGTGGTGGTCTGGTCGTCCTTGACGAAGCGGTTCTCGAAGCCGGTGACGCTCTGATCGAACGTGCCGTCGAGCTTGACCGGGTTGAAAAGAGTCTCTTGCTTGGTGGGATCGAAAAGGTTGTTCTGCGCGGCGACTTGGTAGTCGTCCTCGCCGAAGGCCGGGGCGATGTGCACCAGGCCGGTGCCGTCTTCGGTGGTGACGAAGTCGCCGGTGATCACGGAGTAAACGGGAGTGTCACTGGTGGATGTGGGGCCGCCGCCGTCGAGCGGGTAGACCGGGCCGTCGTAACGCAGGCCGGCCAGTTCGTCGCCGGTGAGCGTCTGGGCGATCTTGCGCGGCGTGTCCTCTCCGATCACGGCGTCGATCAGTTGCTCGGCAAGAATCAATGTTTCGTCGCCGACCTCAAGCCTGACGTAGGTGACGTCCGGGGCCACGGCCACCGCCACATTTCCAGGCAGTGTCCAAGGCGTGGTGGTCCAGACCAGTAGGTAGGTGCCGGTCTCGCCCGCGACCGGGAAGCGGACGAAAACGGATGGGTCCTTGACGTCTTTGTAGCCCAGCGCGACCTCGTGACTGGACAGCGCGGTGCCGCAGCGCGGGCAGTAAGGCACGACGCGGTGGCCTTCATAGAGCAGGTCCTTGTCCCAGATCTGCTTTAGCGACCACCATACGGACTCCACGTATTGATTGGAGAGCGTGACGTAGGGATCGTCGAGATCAATCCAAAAGCCGATCCGCTCGGTCAGCTTGTTCCACTCTTCCACATAGGTGAAGACCGACTCGCGGCACTTTGCGTTGAACTCGGCGATCCCGTAGTTCTCGATCTCGTGCTTGCTCTGCAGGCCGAGTTCTTTTTCGATCTCAAGCTCGACCGGCAGGCCGTGACAGTCCCAACCGGCCTTGCGGTCCACGCGATAGCCGCGCATCGTCTTGTAGCGGGGAAAGATGTCTTTGAAGACGCGGGACAGCACGTGGTGGCTACCGGGCCGACCGTTGGCGGTGGGCGGGCCTTCGTAAAAGACGAAGCGTTCGGCGTTCTCGCGCTGCTTGAGCGAACGGTGAAAGACGTCGGCATCGCGCCAGCGCGCCAGCACCCGCTCCTCGATCTGCGGGAACTTTTCGCTCGGGTCCAGAGGTGTGAAGACTTGACGCGCCATCGGCGAATGGTGAGTCTACGGCGAACCGTCGTCGTGCCAATAAGCACTTGGCTCTACAAAGCCAAAACCCGCAGCGGAGTCTGGCTCCGCTGCGGGCTGGCTCCGCTGCGGGAATCTGGCTCCGCGGCGGGAGCTCCGCGGCGGAAATTGGCTCGGCAGTCGGGTCGGCCGAAATTGGGGCGAGTCAGACTGCGGTTTTGACTGGGAGAGGGCGGCGGGGGTCAGGTTGCGCCGCAGACGTCTCCTACGCCGTCACCGTCAGAGTCGGCTTGGTCTGGATTGGGCGTGTATGGGCAGTTGTCGCTGGAGTCCGGGACGCCGTCATCGTCGGTATCGGGATCGGTCGTGCCGTCGCACTTGTGGTGACCCCAGCCCATGCCGGGGCCGGACGTTGGATCATGCGCCGGGTCGTGACCGAGCCCGGTGTCAGGACCGGCTCCGTTGACGTGGCAGTCGGGACCGTTCGGGTCACCCCAGGCGTGATTGCCGCTCGGGACGTTGTCGGACGCTGCGAACGCCTGGCCGATTGCAAGCAGCGCAATCGCGCAGACGAGCAGGAACACTACGGTAAATCGAGATTTCATCAGACCCTCCTTGGTCAGATGATTTGCGGAGGACTCAAACGATACGCGTGATGTCGACCGCATTGGGCTGATCTCAACATACGTATTACGACACGGTGATCGCCGGTCGGTACCGACCTCGGACACATCAGGAGCGATCGGTGCCTGGACCGGCCTGGATCCAGCGACCGCCTTCGACCCGGGCGACGTTGGTGATGAAGCGGATGGCGATCAGGGTGGCGATGCCGGTCCAGGCACCGAGCAGTCCCCAGCCGGCGGCGATCGTGAGTGCGGCGACGGGAACGCAGACAGCAGAGGCGGCGAACATCGCAAGCATCAGGAAGCGGGTGTCGCCGGCACCCATCAGCACGCCGTCCCAGCCGAAGACCATCGCGTTGAAAGGCTGCATCAGGGCGAATAGCCACCAGGCGTCGGCAACCGTGCGGATTACGGCGTCGTCACGGGTGAAGGCGTCGGGGATGATTGAACTCCCGACGAAAAGCACGGCGCCGACCAGCGCTCCCGACACGGCCGAAATCACCGTGATGCGGCGTGACAGCGCGCGTGCCTCAATCGCGTCGCCCGCGCCGAGATGGCTGCCGACCAGCGTCTGAGCCGCAACCGCCAGCGCGTCAAGCGTCAGCGCGAGAAACAGAAAGACCTGCAGAATCACTTGGTGGGCGGCAAGCTCGACTTCGCCTTCGGCGGCCAGCAGGGCGACGGTGACGTTGAAAACGACAAGCAGCGCGGCGGTGCGCAACACGAGGTTGCCGCCGATCCGCGCCAGCGACCGCATCCGAGCGCGATCCAAACGCAGCCGTCCGCCCGCGGCACGCAGTAACACCACGCCGAACGCCACGCCCGCACCAGCTTGAGCGATCACTGTGCCCCAGGCCGAACCGGCAAGATCCCAGTCAAGCCCAAAGACGAACCAAAGCTCCAGCACCACGTTGACGAGATTCGAAACCACAAGAATCTTCAGCGGCACACTCATCCGCTGGACGCCGCGCAGATATCCCTCGCCCGCCAGCACGACCATCACAAATGGCGCGCCAAGAAAGCTGATGCGCAGGTACGTCTCGGCCTTTTCGCCGACGGCACCGTCGCCTTGCAGCATCGCGACGATCTGCGGCGCCAGCAACTCGCCGACAACCACCAACGCCGCGCCGATCGCCAGCGCCAACCAAAGCGCCTGCGCGGACACTGCACCGGCACCAGCTGGATCGCCCGCGCCGTGCAGCCGCGAAACCTGCGCCGTGGTGCCGTAAGCAAGAAAGTTGAAAAGCCAGAACGCGCTACCCAGGAAAGTCGCCGCCATCGCCAAAGCCGCCAGCTGAGTGGTGCCCAGATGTCCGACAATCGCCGTGTCGACCAGCAGATACGTGGGCTCGGCGGCAAGCGC
The DNA here is from genome assembly GCA_016213645.1 of Actinomycetota bacterium. Classification (GTDB taxonomy): domain Bacteria; phylum Actinomycetota; class Thermoleophilia; order Solirubrobacterales; family JACPNS01; genus JACPNS01. The sequence goes on along the minus strand of JACQZY010000016.1, from coordinate 6,666 downwards.
GCCAAGCGCGGGAATCGCCAAGGCGAAGATGCGGCGATCGCGTGAGCGGTTTGAAGTGGCGGCGGTCGAGGGCACGTGGTGAGGCTATGCGGCGGGCGGCGCGGCGAACGTCGCCGCCGACTCCCTGCTGTCGGACGCTGAATTCCATATGTCGAATGCCCCGCGACTATCGCGGCATTTCCCTCTACCGGCGTTTCGGAGGATCCGCTCGCAACACACGCCGTGCGGCTGCCGGTAGCCGATTGACAACCCGCTGCTCAATCAGTGTGAAGCTTTCGATCACCGTACCGGTCGGTTGGTTCCCGTATTGGCGTTGCATCCGCCGATCGCCGCCGGTGAGCGTCGTCGTAGAACTGAGCAGCGTTCCGGTCTTCTTGTCGAACATGAGTTCCTGGCGTAGCCCAGAGAAGTCGTGCGCGAAGACAAGGCCTACTCGACCAAACCGATCGGTTCGCTCCCCTCGGACCTGCACGCCGGGAACCAAGGCAAGCGCCTCGACAAACGCGGCGCGCAACTTCACTGGAAGCGGAACGCCGTAGCCCGGTAGGTAAGACCCGGCGAGTAGCACCCAAGCTTCGTCCGCCTTAGGACCCGCATAGTCACCTGGCAACGCTTCTAGCCAATTGAGGAGCCGGCGTGGATCTGTGGGCAGGTCAAGCACCTCGTGCCAGGTAAGCGCCTCGCCGCCGATTGTCACGCGCCCGGCTGGGTCAAAGCCGTATGCTGCAGTCCTCAGTGGGTTGAATTGATCATCTCTGATCACGGCCCACCCTCGGCCCGCGCCCTCTTCGAAATGAAACGTTCTTCCGGCGCGCTTGAAGTGAGCGCGCAGGCGCCGCAGATACCGTTCGCCGCGTTCGCGATCGACGTCCGTCGGGTAACTAGGCACGCCGCGATGATCGACCACGAATCCAGTCGATCGCAGACTTATCCAGGTCTCCGAAGTCCGTTCAGTGAAAGCATCAAAAGGACGGCTGTCCACAAGCTGAGACGACTGCGTTTTCGGCAATTCCCGAAGCCAATAGCTTGGATACGGAGTCAGCGTCCGAACTGCGAATCGCGAATAAGTCAGCTGTCGTGGACCCGCCTCGGTTTGGTTGAGCGTGGCCTTTGCCACACGGGCGACGGCCGCCTCTGTCGTGAGCGGACTTTGGCCGAACCAAAGTGAACCGGCGTAGGTGACCGCAACGGAAATTACCGACACCGCTACGGCAGCGACCGTGAGGCGCTTCCAAGCCCGTGACCGCACCGGCCACCGTCGAAATCGCCACACCCGGCCGCTCTCCTCCCGTGCGGCAGCCGGAATCTCAAGCCGTTCCAGCGCGCGCTCGATTTCGTCGCCGAGCAGGTTGATCACTTCGGGGAGTTCGCGGGTTTCAGGCATGTTCGATCACCTCTTCGGGGCTTTCTTGCTGTAGAAGCTCGCGCATGCGGCGCAGGGCGCGGCTGACGCGGGCGCGGGCGACTTGTTCGGAGACTTCGAGCACCGATGCGACTTCGGTGTAGTCGCGTTCCTCAACCACACGCAGCCGCAGCGCGTCGCGCTGGTCTTCCGTGAGACGACCGAGAGCGGCGCCGACGGCAGTTCGCAACTCGGAGGTACCGGCAAGCTCTTCGATGCGGTCGAAGTCGTCGGCGCTGACCTGCGGCACGACGATCCCCAACCGCTCTACCGCCCGGCGCTCGATCTTTCCGGAGCGGTAGAACCCGCGCAGCAGATTTGTGGCGATCGTGTACACCCAGGCCCGCGACGCCGCGGGCTCGCCGCGAAACTTGCTGCGGTCCTCGCAGGCGATCGCGAAGGTCTCGGCCATCAGGTCTACAGCCACCTGCGCGTCGAAGGTGCGGCGCATCAAGTAGCGCAGCAGGCCTGGCGAGCAGTCGCGATAAAGGGCGTTGATGTCGTCGTTGTTCAGCGGCATGTCGGTGCGCTTGAGCAGACCGCGCCGGCGCAGCCGATCACGTTCTCGAAGACAAGATTGAACAGGGTCATGCCGCTAAGTGACACAACCGGCTCGGTCTGTGACCAAACCAATCAGCGCTTTTTGATCGCGAGTTCGTCGCGGCGGTGCGCGTCGGTAGCCAATCGCCGGTCTTGCCGGATCGCCGCCATCGGCATGCTGCCTTTGAATGCCGGACTTTTCTGAACGTCTGCGGGCAGCGCGTCGACCACTTCGAAACGAGTCAGAAGCTGGTCGATCACCACTTCGCCGAGCAGCGCGTCCCGGTATTCGTTGTCGGCCGACACGATGACCCGTCGCAGACTCAACACCTGAGCCGTTGTCGGTTCGATCAGAAGTTCGTCGCGCGCGCCATCGTGCTCCAGCGCGAACGCGTAGCCTTGCCGGCCAAGCCGGTCTCGACGGGCGCCGAGAATCTTGACGGACGGAATCATCCCCAATGCACGGATCGCCGTCGCACGCAGATGAACCGGCAAAGAATGGACGGTCATCGTTTCCACCAGCGAAGCCCAGATACCAGTTGCGTCGCCTTCGTAATCGACGACCGGATGGCGCGTGAGATCCTCAATCAACTGCTCTGACGTGGGGCGGTAGTTGAGCAGTTCCTCCCGCGAGTATTCGGCGCTGCCCAGGTAATAGAAGTAGTCGGGCGAGTAGCCTGCCCATTGAACACCAGGCGGTGTGACCGCGTCGGCCCGCTCCGCAAGCTTGCGATCGCTTTCAGTTGGATATTTGACCGACGTGACGTCGGTTCTGGCCGCGCCCTCGCGATAGAAGCTCGTCCAGCGATCCTCGACCTCGGAGCGCAGCTCTGAAAACCTGACCGTCGTCAGACCGGAGTCGCGCTTAATTTCCGCCGAGGTTTCGCCACGCAGCGTCCGCTCCCACCGCGTATGAAAGAACTGGTCGCCCCGCGCGAATTCCAGTCCTCCGGTTTCCGCGTTTTCTGAAAGCAGCGCAATGGCCTCGCGCTTGCTCAACGGAGTCAGCGTGACCGGCTTGTGTGTGAGGTCGGCGATCCCTCCGCGCCCGCCGTCGCTCGGCGTAAGCACTACGGCCGCCGTCGCCAGGATCGCCGCGCACATCAAACCCGCGACCGCCATGCGGCGTGGAGCAAACATGCGTTGCCGGGGCAGCTCACGCTTTGCCACCGGCGACGGCTGATCCACCCCCGCAGCCTCACGCAGCCGCTCGTCGAGCACGCGCAGTTCGTCAATCGAGAAATCGTCATCTCGTCGGTCAAACACGTTCGATCACCTCGCTCTCGTTCAATTCGATCACCTCGCGCAAGTTGCGCAGCGCCCGGCTGACGCGCGCGCGAGCGGACTGCTCGCTGACGCCCAGCGTGGCCGCGACCTCCGGATACGGGCGTTCTTCGATCACACGCAAAACCAGCGCATCACGGTGCTGGTCGCTCAGACCGCCGAGCGCCGACGCCATCAGCGCGCGGGATCGGCGCAGGTCCGCCAGCTCTTCGACCCGCTCGAACGACACGTCGCTCAGCGCGATCGGGGCGACCGCGAGCTTGTCCAACGCTCGCCGTTCGACCGCGCCGTCGCGATAGAAGTCGTTCAGTAGGTTGCGGCCGATGCCGTAGAGCCAGGCGCGGCGCGAGCGGGCCGATCGAGCACGGCATCCGGCGTGCTGCTCGTAAGCGGTGGCGAATGTTTCGGAGACGAGGTCAAAGGCGACCTGCGGATCGAACGTGCGTCGGGCAAAGAACGCCAGCAACTCGTCGGCATGGAGCTCGTAGAGCCGCGCCACAAAGATGCCGCCGCCGCGTATCGAGGTTGTTGGTTTTTGATTCACGAGTGGTAGTCGCGCGGGGCGTTGTTTTTGTGACCGGCCGGTCCTTCGGTGTCCGCGCGCGGTGCACATTCAACTAGTGTCCCGCGCGACCTTTCGCGCTCACGCCACGCCTCGCGCCGGCGACAGCGCGCTCGCGGCCGCGGCAATTTGCCGGCGCCGCCCACCCCCACACATCGAATCAACACACAAGGAGTCCCAAGTGCCACCCTCCACCAAGTCTTCACCCAAGCTCTGGGGCGGCGAGACCGACAAGGCCGTCGCCAACTTCCCCGTCTCGGGCAATCCGATCCCCGGCGCCGTGATCCACTGGCTGGGCGAGATCAAGGCCGCCGCCGCGCGCGCCAACGGCGAGCTTGGACTGCTCAAGCCGGTGATGGCCAAGAAGATCGCCAAGGCCGCCGACGAGGTCGCTTCCGGCGAGCACAACGGACAGTTTCCGATCGACGTATTTCAGACCGGCAGCGGCACGTCGAGCAACATGAACAGCAACGAGGTGATTGCGACGCTGGCCGGCAAGGGTGTTCACCCGAACGACCACGTCAATCTCGGCCAGTCGAGCAACGACGTCTTCCCCAGCGCCGTGCATCTGGCGGCGCTCTCCGAGACCAAGACCGATCTGTTGCCCGCGCTCAAGCAGCTTGAGCAGTCGCTGGCGAAGAAGTCGCGCGCCTTCAAGAACATGGTCAAGAGCGGTCGCACGCACCTGATGGACGCGGTGCCGGTGACGCTGGGCCAGGAGTTCGGCGGTTACGCCGCGCAGGTGCGTCTGGGACAAGACCGCATCGGTGACACGCTGGGCCGCGTTGCGCAGATCCCGCTGGGCGGTACCGCGACCGGCACCGGGCTGAACACTCACCCCAAGTTCGCCGCGACCGCACGCAAGCACATCGCCAAGAAGACCGGCGTGCGAGCCGCCGAACCGGCCGACCCGTTTGAGGCACAGGCAAACCGCGACGCGCTTGTAGAGCTGTCGGGCGCGCTGAAGGTGGTGGCCGTGGGCTTCACGAAGATCGCCAACGACCTGGCGATGATGGGCAGCGGCCCGCGCGCCGGCATCGGCGAGATCTTCCTGCCGGAGCTGCAAAAGGGCAGCTCGATCATGCCAGGCAAGGTCAATCCGGTGATCCCGGAGGTCGTGATCCAGGTCGCCGCGCAGGTGATCGGCAACGACACGACGATCACCGTCGCCGGCACGCAGGGCCAGTTCGAGCTGAACGTGCGGATCCCGCTGATCGCGAAGAACCTGCTGGAGTCGATCGGCCTGCTGGCCGCCGCGGCCCGGTTGCTGAGCGAGAAATGCGTGGACGGCATCGAGCCCAACAAGGACGGTCTAAAGGCCAGCGCCGAGAACACGCTGGCGGCGGCCACCGCGCTCAACCCATACATCGGCTATGACAAAGCTGCGGCGATCGTCAAGGAGGCGGCGGCCAGTGGCCGCAACCTGCGAGAAGTCGCGCTGGAGAAGGGCGTCGACGCGAAGGTTTACAAGCAGGCGATGGATTTGAAGAAGATGGCGCTTGGGGGCTGAGGGTTTTTGCGATCCGGTCGCGTGTGAAGCGCTGAGGACGTCTGCCGCGTTGACTGACGGTGCGAGGTCCGCAGTCGATCAGCGTCCTAGGCATCTTTCCACGGTTTGCGTTGTGGAATCCTTTTAACGTGCGTCGCAATCCGCCGGTACAATGGCAATAACGCTAAGGCGAAGGTTGTCGAATTTCGGCTCTCTTCGTACTGGAAACGGCCGGGGCGATCACCCCGGCCGTTTCTGTTTGCGGACTGCGGATCGCGATTCACGATAAGTAGCAACACGACCAACGCTAAGACAAAGGATGTCTGCGTACTCATGCTCCCTCCTTTCGATCGAGCGCCGGCCTGGATCAACCGGCGTCGAATCGCCGTCCTCAGACGACGTCGATCGCGAAGAGCCGCAACGACGAACATATGTTCGGAGATGTGGGTCAGATCGCGCGGATTTCGCCCTCGACCCTTAGAAAGGGAAAAAGGCCAAATCGTCAACGCGTGACGGAAGAAATGTTTGTCACTCGTCCAAATCGCTGGCCACTCAGTGGCTAACCAAATTCATTTGAATGAGCACGAAACGGCGTCGCTCGCGGCGATCCGAAAGATGCGGCCGTAGGTCGCCGGCGCCAGCCGCTTGGTCTTTCGGATTGACGGGAGTGGCGCTACGACAAAGCCTCAGCGTTGGTGCCAGGAGTAACTTCGAGCTTCATATCGGCCTCAAGCAGTGATGCCGACGGAAGTGCCGTGTTGATCTTCAGCAAACAGGTCCGCGAACCCTGCGTCGCTGTCGCAAGATCAACGGTGTGCCGATCTTGCGCGTCTCCTCAGAACTACAGCTTCATTCTGTGTTTTCGAAATACAAATCGGTCACGCGGTCGTCAGTGCCAAACGCCACCACGAGCTCCTCATTTCCTGAGGATTTCGGACCAAAGACGCCATCTATCGGCCCCACTGTGAAGTACCAGAGATCGACCTCGCGCCAGTTGTCGTCACTCTGCCAGTCGGGCGGACGACCTAAGAGGTTTTCGACCTCTTTTCGGGTGGCGCCGTCGAGCACGCGGCACTTCTTAAGTTCGAGCGCCATGCGCTGACCCCTCGACAGATTGTCGCCATCGGTTGAGAATCCGTCAGCATTGCGTTGATCGCTCTTCCACTGTGCGCTGCCAAAGCGATAGCGGTCGCAGTCTGCAGTGACTTTTCTGTCTTGAGCCCACAACAGTTGCCCGACTGCAGCAGTTGGCAATAACGGCCTCATTTGGCCCACCCTGCCGGTCTCATTTGGCCCACCCTCCGCGCAATAGTTGATCCACTTCGTCAAGCCAATTCCGGCTTGCGCAGGGGGTCACGGAAACGTTGAGGTCAAGAGTGGAACTGTTCG
>JACQZY010000015.1 GCA_016213645.1 Actinomycetota bacterium | reverse complement strand
GACGCGCTTGCGTTGCCCGGGCGAACCGCCAGGGCCGCAGCAATTACGAGCACCGTAAACGCAGCAAGCAGAAGCACCTTGCGTGCGTTCTGCGAGGCGCTACGGCCTGCATTAAATGTAAGAGACTTGTTCATTTGACGGATATACCTCCCCAGTAATCCTCATGTAATTGGCAAACGCGAACTTTGAATAAAAAAACCGAGCGAAAAAGCGAAAAGTTTTGAAACGGCCACCCTCGCCGCGGCCGAAGCCGCGGCGAGGGTTCCGCATTAAGGGATTATTAGCAACCCGTGACCGAAATGGTCTGCGTACGGTTCACGTACGTGCCCGGGGCGCTGAACGGCTCGAACGCGGACTTCGCGGGGCCGGATGCACATGCAGGCGATCCCGCGGAAGCCACCTTGAGCAGCTTGCCGGACAGGTTCGCACTGTTGCCCGTACGGTCAGGCCCATTAAGGTCGAAGATGACCTGTGTGAGCGGTACGTCGGGCAGGTTGTTGAACACTACCGAGATCTGCGTCTGGCAGTAACCCAACGGTGTTGTTGCCGGGTTGCAGAGCGGGTCGACCTGCGGGGTCGAGGTCACGCCGGTGAGGCGCAGCCTGATTCCCGAACTGTCGATCGCAACGCCGAACCACGGCAGCGGAGCCTTGTCGATCAGGTACACATTTCCGTACAGATCGAATGGCAGCAGCGGCGTGCTGATCTGCATCGTTCCTACGAGCGACTGGGCCGGGCAACCGTTGCCCGCATACTCGTCGAAGATCGAGTCAGGATCTGGCGCCGCTTCAGACGGGCACATGTCGTCGGTGTTTCCGAACGACGGGTAGTTCGGCGCGAGGGCCGGCGGTTCCGTCACGCGGATCGACTTCATGTTCGAGTCATTGGCGACGGTGGTGATCGTTGCCTTGATACCCGTTAGGTGACCAGCAACCGGGTCTGTGACGACCTGGTTGACATTCGGACCGAACGGAACAGAGCCGCATCCAGTCGCCTGGAAGGCGACCAATACAGGTTCGGCCTGCGAACTGTCGAAGGCGGTCGAGTCGACCTGGAATCCGTCGTTGGCGGTGCAGCTTGTCGGGTTCGTCATCAGGTTACCGGTGACACCGTCGAGATGGAGCACCAGCTGCTTAACCGTGATGTCGGTTCCGTTGATGTTCGTCGGGAAATCACGGATCGACAGGTTCTGGTTGTTTCCGTTGTTCACCAGGTTCGCGCCGCCGAGGGCGATGAAGTCGCCGACGCCGGGCAGATTGACCTTGACGGCGATACCACCGGCGTCTTCGCCGGTCGGAGCCGAGGTGAGGAATACGTCACCGATGCCGGCCACATCGCCGCCAAACTTGGCGACCGTGAGCTGCAGGGTGCCGATCGTCGTCGAGGCAGGGCAGTTGCCCGAGAATGCCTCGGCGTAGGGGTCACACAGCGGGTTGCGGGCTGAGAGGCTCGCGTTGAGGCCGGCCGGCAGCTTGATCGAAACCGACTGCGGCTGGCCGCCCGTGATGTTGACCGTCGCATCCAGGTTCGGATGTGCAGCAGCCTGGGTTGTAGACGGAGTGACCGTCGAAGTGATGTCGTAGCCACTTCCGGTCCCGACCGTGAACGACGTCGTTGCCGGCGTCGGGTCATCCGAGAGTCCGTTGTATGCGGTGACGCTGAACGTGTAGTCACCGTCCTCCAACGGAAGCTGCGGCTGTCACGGCGATGAGCACGCCGTCGGATTTGCACCATTAAGCGAGCACATGAACGTGGCGCCGTCCGGAATGCTCGACTCGAATGAGATCTCCGGCTGACGGTTGGTGGTCACGTCCGGCGACTCAGGCGGAGCGCTGGTGATCGTAGTTTCGGGCTCCAGCGGGCAATTCGTCGGCGTGTACGAGTTCGTGGTCACCTTGCGAGTGCCGAAGCCGTTAGATGCCGTCGTACCGTTGAATCCGTCGATCGTCGACGTCGTCGTTACAGGCGCGTCGCATGAGTCCGGGTTCTTGTAGAGGTTCTTCGTGATGTTCAAAGTGAACTGCTTGAACGGCAGCTGCGGGATGCGGTCGAAGATCGAGTAGACACGACCGGTGCCGACATTCGCGTCACCGCGCGTACCGAGCGTACCGCGGAAGATCACAACGGTGTTACGCGGTCCGACGAGCTGAACGCCGATCGGAACCTGGTTTTCGACCTGGCCCATCGCGTAAACGTTGCCGCTAAGTCCCGGCGGGAGGAACTTCGAAAGCGCACTGGCGTTACCGATGATGCTCGAGGACGGGCAGCTACGCGACTGAAGCTGTGCCTCGGAGCATGCGGTGACGTTCGCGAGCGCGCTCATATCGAGACCCGAACCCTTCGGGAAGTCGACGTCGACGTACTTCGGCAACGAGTTCTGAATCGTCGCGTCCGCGTCGGGAATGTTGAGCGTGTAGGCAAGCGTCGTGCCAAGGTTCGCCGTGGTGTTGCCCGGAGCAACAGCTGTGCTCGGGTTGAACGGCTCGTTTGTGCAGCCTGTCGGTGAGTTGTCCTTTGATGCCGAAGAGCTGACGTTCTGGTACGAGGTCAAGGTCACCTTGGCCGGAGCCGGGACGCAAGAGCCCGAGTTGAACCAGAAGTACGGACCGTTCGCCGACGAGTTAGCGCGACCCTGGAATGCCAGCGTCAGCTTGTTCATGGTGATGTCGGCCTGCAAAGTGGCCGTCGTCACGATCAGCGGGATCGAAATCGACGTGGTTCGCGGTGTACCAGGGGTGTACGTACGAATGCCGGAGTCTTCGTACGTACGTACGACGACGCCGGTCTTCAAGTAGACCTTCTGCGGTACCGCGCAGAAAACGAAGAGAATGCAGATCTTTCCTGGACGCAGAGTCATACCGAGGGTTGCAACCTCGTTGCTTCGCGGCGTCAGGATGTCGATTGAACCGGGGGCAGTAATGCCAAGCAGGCTCATCGCCTTGATGTCCGCACTGACCGTTCCGACCTGTGCCGCGTTCGGGCAAGTGTCCGCGTTGAACTGAGCGTCGGTGCACTTGGTCGTCGCCGCCTCGGGGTTCGGGAACACACCGGTCGGCAGGTCCAGCAGAACGTCGCGAAGGTCTTCGCTCTCCGAGCCGTTGCGCGTGAACGAGATAGTCGTGCTCGGGTGCGCGTTGGCCTGATTGGTTGAATTCGTGTAATTGAAGTTAGAAACGCTAAAAGCGGCGCTCGCGGAACCCGGCAGCGCCACAAGGGCCACCAGCGCAAACGCCAACGCACAAAGCAAAGGCAACGCACTCTTGCGCGTTCCTTCTGCCTTGGTCACGCTAAAGCGTGAAGAAGAACTACGTCCGATATTCAAAATTACTCCCCCCGGTGATCTGGCCTGATACTCACTGCCGGATCACTCGTAGCCGATTTGATCCATCAGTCACGCCCCCACTTTTCCATGACGGAACCGAGTCGAAACGTGCCTGCTTGATGTGTGACTCGAATCACACGCTTTCGCAATGTTAACAACAGATGGGGTCGATGTCAAGGATTTATTTTGCGCCTCGACCGAAACCGGCTCTGGGACTGGGATAGCGGGGTGAATTCCGTGTTACCGACGAGTTGGTTAATTGAACTCGAAACGATAATTTGTATACATAAGATCGCTTTCGCGGCAGTCCAAGCAGCCGGCCCGTATCTGGTTTGCGCGGGTGCATTGCCAGCGGGCTCGATTTTGTGGCTGCGCACCACTACATCCGTGTCAATCGACGCCGAGATTCGCCGAATTCAGTCGCCAAGCCGGTATTTGATCGCTTCGACGACTCCGCGACCGGATATATCCGGTCGCAGCACCGAGGCTAAATGCTAACCCTAAACCTCAAGTAAATGGTCACAGTAACCAAATTCTCAGTTGACCGGCCCAAGTCGCGCCGACCGCCCACCCAACTGAACGAGATCCTTCGACGAAAGCGAAACCGTGCTGCTGTGACTCTTGTTCGCGGTGTCTGTCGCGGTGAGCTTCACCTTCACGTTTCGCAGTCGTTTGTTCGCGACCAGTGTGCCGGGCTTGAAGTTGAATGTGAGCGTCGAAACCTTCTTGCCGCAGAGATTCACGACGAGCGTGGTCTTGCTACGCCCGGTCACCGCGAAGCACTTCGACTTCAGACGCTTGCCGTCGGCGAGGATGATCAGCTTCTTCTTGGCCGCGCGCGCGTTGATCGGCAGCTTCCGCGGCATTTGAACCTGGAACTTCTTGATCTTGGGCTGGTCGCCCTGGCGATTGACGCTGAACGCCAGCGTCGTTCGCTTACCTGCGAGCTTGAACTTGAAGCTGTCCGCATAGAGACCACTGCAGTCAAATTGAGTTGACTGATACACACTTGAAACGCTGCCGTTGTATCCCTCGAGAGAACCTGTGACCGCGTGCCCGGTGCTCAGTCCGTTCGCGACGCCGGCTTCGCATGCCGGATAAAGCACGCCCAGGAAGTTCGCTACGCGAATCGTAAAACTGTTGATCGGCGTGTCCGGCAGCGCGGCGAACCGCGAGAGGATTTGCGTCCTCGGATTGCCGACGAATTCGTTAACGCCGATGATGTCGACGTCAACCCTGCCGCGCAGGCGCACGAGTAAGCGTGGGATCGACTTGCCAATGGCTCGCAGCATGTAGACGTTGCCGCTCAGCACCTCGCCGGGCGGGAGCAGCGGCGAGGTCGCCGTGGCCTCCCCCACCTTGGTGTTGGCCGGGCAATCGTCGAACTGCGGAATTTCGCAGACCGGACCAAGCTTGAGCACGTCAAGTGAAATCGGGCGTGGCAGCGTGATCGAGGCTCCCTCCATGCCCGCATCGCCGGGGTTGGCGTTGACTGTCGCGGTCATCGTCACCCCGTCGTGGTAGGCAGGAGTGCTGGAACCCGCATCGTTGACGAAGCTGGCTTGGAACGTGGGGCCAAAGCCCAGCTGGTCACAGCCGGTGCTCTGAAACGGGATGCTGGTGGTGGTGGTCGTGTCGCCGGTGCCCTTGTATGACGCCGCAAACTCGGCGGCCCTGCATGAGCTTGGATTGGTGAGCAGCGGCTGTGCGGCTCCGGCACCGGTGCGAAGCTTGAGCTTGAGCTTGCGCATGTCGAACTCGGTGACCGTGTCGCCATTCGGGTTTGTGCCGGGGTCGATCGAGTTGGGAACGCCGATCGCGAGACTGTCGATGCCGGTCATCTCTCCGCGCACTCGCATACGAACCGGAACGATCACGTTGCCGAGATTGACATCCTGAATCACCGCGGGCACCTTGATCGAGATGCCGGCCGGATCACCGAACTGCAGCGGATCGGTGAGATACACCTGGCCGTCTAGACGAACGATGCTCTCGTCAACCGCCGCCTCGGTTTCGACCGTACCGACCTGCGAGGCCGACGTGCAGTTGCCGACTGCGGCAAGAGCGACCGGGCAGAGGTTTTGAACGCCCTGCAGTCCGCCCATGAAACCGTCGGGCAGGCTGAGCGTGACGTCCTCCAGGTCTTCATGCGAGCGGCTGGCGATGGTGATGTCCAAGTCGGGATGCGCGCGGGCCTGTGTGGTTGAGACGTCGACACTGAAGGTGGGTTCGAACGGTACGACCACGCTGAATGAGCCGGAGGAAATCGTGTTGCCGATCGTGCCCTCGGCGTTCTGCGCGCGGACGCGAAACGTGTGGCTTGAACCGGCGAGTAGCTTGTCGGCAGAGGCCACTGTGTAGGTGCCGCTCGTGGCCGGGCTGCCGCTATCGCACGGCAGAAAGGCGCCGGAATCGAAGGAGCACTGGAATGAGACGGTTTGGTTTGCCTCGAAGCTGAATGTTGGGGTTGGGTCGGTGGTTGCGGGCGGTGCTGTGGTGAAAGATGTCGTCGGTGCCGGGCCGAGGGGGGCCGGTGCCGGCGGGACGACGGCGAAGCCGCGGGAGACATAGTTACCCCCTGTCACTGCGGCGTAAGTGCTGCCGACGAAAACGCGATGAGTGCCTACCGAAAGAGCGCCAGGCTTCGTATATGGAGTGACGGTGTTGCAGGGCGTACCTCCAACAGTCGATCCACTTACCGCCCCCGAAAAGTTGTCGACTCCGCAGAAGTAGCTCGGTAGCGCTGGAACGGTGGCGCCAATCGCGAACGATGGTGTGGTATAGGTAGTTTCACCACCGGCAGGGGCACCGATTGTCGCCGGGTCGGTCGCGCAACCCATGAACGACATTGTGTCGACGCGGGCATTGGTCTTCGGGTCCGCGCTGGGCGCATCGCTGACCGCCGAGTGACTGGTGAAGTCGGCAAGCGCTTCGTCATTTGCTTGACAATTTGCGACATCCGGATTCTGGAGCAGCTTGCCGGAAAGGATCGTTGACGGAGACGACGTCTTTGGTCGGCCGGGACCGTCGAGCGTTAATGTGACCGAGGTAATCGGTGCGTCCGGAAGGTCACTGAATACGGTTTCGACGGTGAACGGTGGGTTCGCACAGGAAAGGAGAACGCATTGCGGGTCAATAGGAACCGGACTGGTTGCACCGTAGAACCAGAGACTCACGCCAGATGGATTATTTGGGCTGAGGTTTGGCAAGACGCTGATCATTAAACCGGGGCTTGCTCCAGCAATAACCGTGTAAACATTTCCCATCAACGGTTGCGGCATAAGCGGGGTCGTGATCACCGCAGTGCCCACGATGGCTGCATCCGGACAGCTGTAACTGTCAAATACACCCGAGACGTATGCCGGGCACATGTCGTCGTCGTCGCCGACTGCAGGATACGATATCTTCATTGTCGGCAACTTGACCTTTATTGAAGATGAACTTGCGCTGCCTGACGGAAATGAGATATTCGTCGAGAAACCCGTCGGCGCAGCGGCTGTCGTGATCGAGTTTGTAAAAGTAAACGCTGACGGCGCATACGACGTCGTATCGCAGCCCGTAACTGTGTACGTGTCGGCGACCGCCACCGGGTTCTCCGAGCCGACGCTCACCCCGGTGTCGAAAGTCGCCGCATAGCCCGCCGCGCCGCACTTGGACGGGTTTGTCAGCAGCGGCGTGTTGGGTCCGTCGAGGTCGCTCTTTAGATCTACGACCATTTTCTTGATGTGAAAGGTCACGGTGCGGCCGTGGCTGTCGGTGATCGAACTGGGGATATCGCTGACGGTCGTATTTAGACCTTCGCCGTTGCCACGGACTTCGGCATAGCCGATCACGCGCACGTAGCCGAGGTCAACCCCGCCGACCTTCGCGTGGACCTTCACGCCGAGCGCGGCCGCGTAGCTAGCGTCTGGACTCTTGACCATGTAGACATCGCCACTAATCTTCGCGTCGCTCTGGTCGATCGTCGCCTCCGAGGTGACGGTGCCGATCTTGCTGTCCGGGGTCAGGTTGCAATCGTCGGCGCCGGCGGACCCGGAACCGGAGCCGGGTGTGAAGTTCTGGCACATGTCATCGGTGTCGCCGACCGCGGCGAGGCTGCCCCAGAAACCGTTGGGAAGACTGATCGAGAGCGAGCCGATGTTTGAAGTGCTGGCCGTGTTGTCGATCGTGATGCGGGCGTCGGGGTGAGCGGTCGCCCGGGTCGTGCTGGTTTCGAAGGTGATGGCCGGGGCGAAGACCGGCGGTGGACTGCCAAGGCTCGGGCCAGCAGAAAACGCCAGTAGCGCAGTGCCGACGAGCGCCGTGGCCAGCGCGGTACGTCGCACGCGCCGCGCGATTGAAGAATTGGTCAAGCTGCGGATTCCCGCGAACCAGGCTGACATCAACACACCCCTTTATTCCCCTCGTGAGCCTCAACTCAATATTACCGATTGGCGCCCGAGACCGGGGGCACCATGTGGCCGCGAGCATACCTGCCCACGACCGACGGCCGAGTCGCCGTCTCCAAAAGATATAAGCGATCGCACGATTATGCAAACACGATCGTGAGACGAAAGTCGCTTTATCGGCGAAATTTCAGCGGATCAGCGCCGTCAATACCCCAACGCGAACTTCGCATCCTCGCTCATCAACTCCGGCGTCCATGGCGGGGTGAAGACGAGCTTGGGGAAGACTTTGGTCACGCCGGGCATCGCGATCGTGAATTCCTTGATCTGATCGGCGATTTGGGGGCCGATCGGGCAGCCCGGTGAGGTCAGCGAGTAGGTGATGTAGACCTCGGCGCCGGAGCCGTCTTCCAGCGGCTCGACGGTGACGTCGTAGATAAGCCCGAGCTCGACGAAATCGAGGCCGAGTTCCGGGTCGATGATCTGCTCGAGGGTTTCGAAAACTTCTTCGCTGGTGGGAACCGCCATGGCCTGATTGTACGGGGCTCTGGTTAGAGTGACGCCATGCCGCTGGTGTTGCTGATCATCGTATTCATCGTCGTGCCCATTGTGGAGCTTTGGTTGATCCTTCAGGTCGCCGAATTACTGGGCGGTGGGGCGACCGGCGCGGCGCTCACAATCGGCCTGCTGGTGCTGGATTCACTACTTGGCGCCGCCCTCTTGAGAAGCCAGGGGCGGGCCGTCTGGCGCCAGTTCACCGGGGCGATCGATGAGCGGCGAATGCCGGCACGCGAGATCGTCGACGGCGGCTTCGTGATAGTTGGCGGAGTGCTGCTGCTGACCCCGGGTTTTCTCTCCGATCTGCTGGGCGTTTTGATGCTTCTGCCCCCCACGCGGCGCGTCTTTGGCGGCTGGGTGATGGGACTGCTTTCGCGGCGGGTCAGGCTGGCGTTTTCGATTGCCGATACGGGTTTGTCAAACTTTCAGCGCTCCAGGCAGCCGCGAAGGTGGGATTACGAGGCCGAAGACATCGCAGACGGCGTCACCGAACGGGCCCCGGACACCGCTTTTTCGCCACCTGAGCTCAGTGACGGCGACGATCCCGACTTCGACTTCCAAACACCGCATAGAAATCAATGAATTCGATTAAGTCTGTACCTGTACTAGAGGCTGAGAGTCTTGCTTTTTTTGAGCCTGAACGGTCTGTTTTCGGGATTGCGGGGCCGCAGGTCTCGGTGATGTTCTCCGGCGACGGCGAAATGGGCTTTTCCGTCAGCGACGTGCAGCAGATCACGAGTTACGGCGCCTCGCACTGGGCGGCGCACATGACCTCGATGAAGGGCGCCTTCGAACTGGACTGGCGCAGCAAGGGGGCCGAGGCGTCGCTGGACTCCAGCGACGTTGTGATCTGTGACGTCAGCGGCAAACTCTCCGAGAACGGCAAGCGCGAACGTCGCTTCAGTTCGAGTGGGATCGCCACGCTGCCCAGCCGCCGCGGCGGGCCGCCCGTGCTGCGCTCGATCAGCGCGGTGTTTGATGACGGCTCGGCGTTCTTCCTGAACGCCTACCGCCCGGCCGTCTACCACGGACACGGCGACGAGCGCAACGACGCGGTGCTGATCGAGGCCGGTGAGTCGAGGCGCGCCACCGACGTGCGACTGTCGACCGTCTACTCGAAGGACGACCTGCACACGCAGGCGAGCGTGGAGTTGTTTCTGGAGGACGATGAGTTTCCGCGACGTCTCACGGGCGAAGCGATCGAGGGCACGCACGTGGAGCTGACCGACCGAGACGTGGCGCTGGCTTTCTACAAGTGGACGCTTGGCCCCCACACCGGCGTTGGTTACTACGAGATCGCGCTCGCGGCGCCGCCGCGACGCGCGGCTTGACGCGATGAGCGAGGCCGCCGCGCACGAGGGCACCGGCCCCCGCGACGATCAAGAGCGCGCTCCGGTGCACGTCGTAATCAGCGACTTCGGCGGCGTGCTGACGAACCCGTTGATGGATTCGTTCATCAAGTATCAGGAGACGACGGGCATACCGATCGAGGTTCTGGGTGAGGCGATGCTGGCGATCATGCAGCGGGACGGCATGCACCCGCTGTTCGAGCTGGAGAAGGGCCTGCTCAGCGAGGCTGACTTCAACGTGATGATGCAGGCCGAACTGGAGTCACGCCTTGACCACGACATCGAGTTTCACACATTCCCCGATCGCTACTTTGAGCACCTCCACCCCAATCAGCCGTTTCTCGACTTCCTCTTTGAATACAAGTCCGGCGGCGGGCGGCTCGCGCTACTGACAAACAACGTCAAGGAGTGGGAGCACCGCTGGCGCTCGATGCTGCCGATCGACGAGCTGTTTGAGACGGTTGTGGACAGCGGCTTCGTGGGCACGCGCAAGCCGGAACCGGAGATCTACGAGATCACGTACGAGCGGATCACCGCGCTGGACGGGCTCGCCGAGGTGGCGGCCGGACAGTGCGTGCTGGTGGATGACGTTGAGGCGAACTGCTCGGCGGCGCTGGACTTCGGCTTTAGGGCAGTGCACTTTCGCGACACCGAGCAGGCGATCGCGGAAGTTCGGGCGATGCTGGGCTGAGCCGGCAGGGCAAAACCGAACTTTTCGATCGGTGTGCCGACCGGCAGGCGCCCTAGTTGTCGCTGCCGATGCGATCCCACACATAAATGCGGATCGCCTCGGCGGCAAGGGCCATGGTCTGGTGTGGGGGCAGCCAGGGCAGGACGGTCTCCAGCATCTCCTCGTCCGAGGTGCCGCTGTCGAAGGCCTCGTCGCTGCGGAAGCCGGCGGCGATGCGCAGGGCTTCGCGGCGGTCGTTGCGGCCGAGCGAGGTGTAGGCACCGATCAGGAAATCGCGGTTGGCGACCGGCTGGCCGACTTCCAGCGAGGCGTGCCACGCTGCCAGTACGGTGAGGTCCTGCTCGTCGAGCGAGCGCACGGCCTCGGCGTAGTGGATCGGCAGCTCTGATTCTGGCAGGGAATCGACCCAGGCGTTGACGACCTCGGTGACGAGTTGTCGCCTGGCCTCGCGGCCGATTGAATCCGACACGACGCGCACGGCGTCAAGTGGCTCTATGAAACAGAGTGACATGTGCTGAGCGATCCCGTTCGGATGAGAAACACCGCGCCCCCATGACGCGGGTGATGAGGTCAATCTAGGTCGCGGGGCCGACGGAAAAGGAGGCGGCGCCGGTTAGGCGCATGCCCCGGTGCTGACGGCAACCGTGCGATCGGCGCTGTCCAGCGCTTCGCGCACGACCTTTCCCGGTACGCCGTACCCGCGGCGGTCGTCGCTGCCACTCTGCGAGGCGAAGACCGTGCCTCGCACAAAACCATCCTCATCCACGATCGGTCCCCCGGAGTTGCCGTGGCGGACGAGACCACGAAACGACGTCATCAATCGCGTGATCGGGCCGCCACCGTAGATGTCGTCGGAGATCGCCTGCTGGGTGACGCCGATGCGCGCGGGCTCGACGTCGAGCGGGCCGTTGAGCGGGTAGCCGATGATCGCGGCGGAGAGGCCCTTGCGAGTGTCGGTGCGAAGTTGCAGTGGAGCGACGGTCAAACCCGGCACCGACAATAGTGCGAGGTCGTTGCGCGAATCGAACCAGACGGTCGTGGCAGGCACGGCAGGTCCGAACCCTCCGGGCTGAACGATGGTGTCGGATTGACCGGCCACCACGTGGGCGTTGGTAACCACAAGACCGGTGTCCCCCACCCACCCCGAGCCCTCCACGCCGTAGCCACAAGCCGTACCGGAGACTCGCACGGTGGAGGCCGCCGCCAGACGCACATTGGGATTGTTGGGAACGGCGGGATCGGGGGCCGGAACGTTGGTCGACGGGCCCTTGATCTGACGCAGTGGATCTACGCGCGCGAGCACGTCAAGCAGACCGCTGCTGGGCGGCATGATTGCGTTGAGCCGCTTGACGACGACCGACCGACGAAATCCGTCGCGCAGATCTCCGCCCGCGCGCGACTGCATCACCGCGGCCGCGCCCACCCAAACGAGGCCAAGACCGAACGCGCCCAGCAGCAGCGCGCCGATCGTGCCGTCGACGCGCCGCGCGACGTGGCTGGTGAAGCGGACACGCACCTTGAACCCCAGCGACAGCGCCAGCTCGCCGATGATCATCCCCACAACCAGCGCGGCCGAAAGTGCAAGTAGCGGCGCGTACGGCGACTGGTTTCCCTCGGTCAGCAGCTTGCCCGCCAAACGAGTGCCGATCCAGACGCCGCCGAGGAAGCCAAGCAGCGAAGACACGCCGATCACCGCGCCATGGCGAAAGCCGCGTACCGCAAGCGCCACGACGAAAATCAGAATCAGCAAGTCGAGCAATGTCATTAGTCAAATGATTGCGTAGAGACGACGAGAGCGGCGACGACTCGGCGCTCGCGGACGCACAAATGCGTATCGACAGATCGCGGTACTCGCGCGAGCGAGCTTCGGGTCAGACGTCGAGTTGGATCTCGGCGTTCTTGCCGCCGGGACCTTCAATTTCAAGCACCAGCGGGCGACTGTCCAAGCCCTTGAGCGGGACCTTGAAGAGAATCAGTCCACCACGGATCGGACCGATGTCGGCGGGGGTGTCTGGAATCGGCGAGTGAGCGCCCTTGCCCAGCGGCGCCGGTTCGTAGCCCCAGCCCTTCGCGCTGACGGGGGTCGGCTCGTACTCCTCGCCCTTGGAGTCCGTGATCTTCATCTTCGTAATCGCGATCGGCGTGACGCGCTTGTCCGTGTCCTCGTTGTCGACGCGCATGAAGACGCCGAAGTAGCTCTCGCCGCTTTTTGGCGAAGGCTGGTCGACCAGGTAGAAGCTGTCCTCTACGTCCTTGGGGTTGAGCTGGCGCGAAAGCTGCACCTGGTAGAAGAGACCGCCCAGGTAGACGCGGCCGCCTTCTTTGCCCTCGACGGGCTTGACTTCTTTGTCGCAGCCGGCCAGGACCAGCGCCGCAAGCGCGGCGAGGACCAGCATCAGACGTGTGAAAGCGGGTGAACGGTTCATGCGGCGCGGAAGTCTAGCTAGTGCGCAGGCGGCCGTTGGAGAAGCCGGCGAACACGACGGGATCGAGTTTGCCGAATACCTTCATATGCAGGTATTTTGCGGTCATTCGAAGATGGTTCGACGGGTCGCGCGCGCCACTTCCGGCCAACCGCAACGCGGGTGCACAGGCCGCGCGAACTCAGGGATTGGGCACGTAGTCCGAGTCGATCCCGGCGACGGTGGGACGCTCGCCGCGGCGTACTTTTGGAGCGCCTTCAAGGATGTCGCGCAGGCGGCGGGCAGCGCGCGGGAGGCGACGCTTGAGATGACGGCGCAGGCCGTACTCGCGCAGGCGATCGGATGGCAGAAGCGGGCAGGTCTGGATGCTCATCTGAACGACGGTGACACCACTTGAGCGTTCGTCTAGCAGGTACTCGATCAGCAGGGGCACACGGCCGCTACGACCGGTCGAACCCTCTTCGAGAATCCAGCCGAACGGCTCGGCCCGAGTGATCGTGGTGCCGGCGAAACGCTCGCGCAGCTTCGGGTGAAAACGAAATCGCGCGCCCGCTCCGTGACCGTGGCTTTCCACCCGAGAGAGGCGGAAATCGAGAAAGATGTCCGGCGCGAACTCGGGCCGTGAACCGATGTCGAGCAGGTAGTCGTAAACCTCGGCGCCCGGGCGGTCGATCGTGATCTTTGCGCGAATCGGTCGCATCGCTTACAAATCCTACACCGCTACCGGCCGCCTGCCGACCGGCCAAACGGACAGATCGCCGGATTCGTAGCGCGCCGTTACCGGAAATTCCGTAGCATGGGCAACACCCCTATCCAGAAGGGAAACCAATGGCGCTGTCCCCTGCCCCACCGCCCGCTTTCACCGCCAGCAATGAATTGGCTCAGCAGCGTGGCACATACGTGTGTGTGCTCTGCGAATTTCCGCTACCGGCCGAGCAAGGCGACGTGTTGCCTGAATGCCCGAATTGTGGCGAGACTCAGTTTCGCCCGGCCTCGATGTTTCAACCTGATTTCGCGGTTCGCGGTGATCTGACCGAGGAGCATGAGTGGGTTGAGGAGGCGCGCGCCACGCTGCCGTCCGGTGGCGCACCGCGACTTGCGTACCGCGACGACGAAGCCGTACACGTGCTGCCGTTACACGGCACGCTTACGCGGATCGGCCGTAGTCCCGCCGCGCACATCCTGCTCGACGACCCAACGGTCTCGCGCCGCCACGCGATGATCGCGTTCGACGACGGTTCGCTGACGGTCTTCGATGACCGCAGCTTGAACGGCGTTTACCTCAACGGGGAACGCGTGGAACAGGCCACGCTTACCGACGGCGACGAGATCGTCATCGGATGCGTGCATTTGTTTGTGATTGAGCCCTGAGCATCGCGCCCTCGGCGCGGCCTCGCCCGCGCCGAGACGGCGACTTGGCACCAGTGCATAACACGGCGATTGACTGATGCCGGCGCTTGTCGACCGTGCTTGACCACAGCCTCTCACGCCTGCCGGCTCGGCTAGCCCCGGGCGATGCTTTCGCCTACTCGGTGGAGACCGACGGGTCGGCCTGCTCACTCTGCGGCACGCACATCAGGAAGTTCGTCGTGGCGTCGGCCGAAAGCGCGATCATGCGGTCCGCCTCCTCCGGCTGGCCGTTGTCGCGCAACTCGTCGGCGTAAGACTCCAGTAGATCCTGGATGTCGAGCACGCCCTCGGTGTCGATCTCCTTGATTACGGCCTTCGCCCCCTTGCCCAGCCGGCGCGTGAGCGATTCCTGCGTGAGGCCCATTTTCGGCCAGTGGCGCATGTAGATGCGCCCGCCGGTCATGCCGGCGCAGGCCCAGGGACCAGGATCGCCGAGCACGACCGCGCGTCCGGCCGTCATGTACTCGAAGGCGAAGCCCTTGATGTTGGCGCGGTCGGCCAGGCAGCCCTTTGAGTCGTCGACCGGTTCGGCGGGCTCGCCGCCGATCACGACGTCGGCGCCGGAAAGACGAATGCAGAAGCGCGAGTCCGCACTGCCCTGCACGAACAGGCGGCCGCGCTGGGCGCCGTAGGCGAAGGACTTGCCGACGCTGCCGTTCACGCGCTTGCCGAATTTGTTGACGCCTTTGAGCACGGCGATTGAACCGCCGAACATGCACTTGCCGACGCCGTCCTGAGCGCCTCCGGAGACGTCGATCTTGACGCCGTGCACGTTGAACGCGCCAAGGCCGCCGCCGGCGACGGAGCCGTCGTCGAACCTGACATTGACGAGGGTCTCCTCCGTCCGCTCGGGTCCGTCATTGAAGATGCGCTCACGTGAGATGCCGCCTGCGAGTTCGGTGCCGAGCACGCGGTCGCCTGCGTTGGTCGGGCGCGGGTAGGAATAGCTCATCGGTCCACTGCCGGCAAGGCTGCCTCCGCAGACGTCTGGCACAAGTGCGGCGAGCGTTTTTGACGCCTCTTTGACGGGCATCTCGATCGGCCGACTGACGATGATTCCGGCCTCGGCGCGTGCGTCGGCGGACTCCGAGACCGGCAGGTCGATCGGCTCGAGGTCCAGGAACTCCTCGAGCGGCTGGATCATCTCCGTGAGATCGAGCCTGTCGAACGCGGCAGACTGAATCAGCAGGTCGGAGCGACCGACCAGATCCTGCGCGCGCTCGTAGCCGAGTTGCGCGGTGATCTGGCGGACTTCCTCACCCATCGCTTTAAAGAATGTGGTGCAGGCCGTGACGGCGTCGCCGTAGACCTGCGGAGTGAATTTCTTGAGACCGTGAAGCTCGGCCTGCTGGGTGGTTTCGATCTGCGTGGCGATGCCGACGTGGCAGGTGTCCAACTGGCAGCCGCGGCAGATCGTGCAGCCGAGACTGACCATCGCCAGCGTGCCGAATCCAACGCGGTTTGCGCCGAGGCAGTGGAGCTTGACGATGTCCCAGCCGTGGCGGTATCCACCGTCGGCCCAGATCTCCACCCTGTTGCGGATGCCTGCCTCCATCAGCGCACGGTGCACGGCACGGGTGCCGATGTCCGACGGCAGACCGACGTGGCGCAGTGCGTGACTGCGCGCGGCGCCGGTGCCGCCCTCGAAGCCCGACAGCGTGATGATGTCGGCGCCGGCTTTGGCGATACCCACGCCGATCGTGCCGATGTTCGGAACCACCGGCACCTTGACGGCTACGCGTGCGTCCGGATTTGCGGTCTTGAGTTCGTCGACGAGACCGGCGAGGTCCTCGATTGAGTAGAGGTCGTGGTTGTTGCTGGGCGAGATTAGGTCCGTGCCGGTGGTGGCGTTACGCGCGGCGGCGACCTTTTCGGTGACCTTCTTTGCCGGCAGGTGACCGCCCTCGCCGGGCTTTGCGCCCTGGCCGATCTTGATCTCCACCAAATAGCTGCTGTTGATCAGATCACTCGTGACGCCAAAGCGACCGGAGGCGATCTGCTGACCGCGGTGCTTGGGATACATGCCGATCATGTCGCGCGGCTCGCCGCCCTCGCCGTTGATGCTGAGGATGTTGATCCGCTTCGCGGCCTCGGCGTAGGCGCGAAAGGCCGTCTCGCTCTGCGAGCCGAAGCTCATGCTGGCGATCACGATCGGATAGTCGTGGTGACCGACAGTCGTGTCTACTTGCTCGGCCGGAATCGGCTCTCGATCGGATTCCACATCGAGCACGTGGCGAAGCGACACCGGGTTTTCGGCCTCGAGCTCGCGCACTTTGGCGCTGTACTCGTCGTAGCCGGCGCGGCCATACGAGGCGGCGTTTGCGGCCTTCCAGACCTTCGGGTAAAAGCGAAAGGTCTTGGCGGGCTTGGAAATCTCGCTCTGGGCCAGTACGAGCTTGCGCTCGTTGCCATCGTCGTCGAGTTCGGCAAACCCGAGGCCGCCCTTCTCGGAGCCGTAATAGCTCTCGACGCCGAGGATCTCGGCAATCTCGGGCTTGATGCCGATCGCACTGAACTGGCGCGCGTAGCCGCGCACCTCGTGGATGCCGATCGTGGAGATGACCTTCTCCATGCCCTTGCGCAGGGCTCCGCAGAGGTGGTTGTAGTCGGCCTCGTAGTCGTCTACGCAGGCGACCTCGAACATTACGTAAGGACAGACGCCGTCGGCACCCAGACCCAGCGCGATCATCACGTCGTGCACGTTGCGCAGGGCGCCGCTGCGTACGACCAGGCTGGTGCGGCGGCGCAGGTTCGTCTCTTCGGCGTCTGTGCCCTTGGCGTTTTTCAGCGCGGTGTCGATCGCGGCGATCGCGAGGTGCGGATCGATGTAACGGCGGTCGCCGTCAAAGACCGTGCGGTCAGAGAGCACGATCAGCTCGGCGCCCTGGCGCACGAGGTCGATCGCCTCGAACTTGAGTCGCTCGATCGCGCCCTTTGTGTTCTCGCTCTCGAGGCAGGCGATGTCGAGCACGGCGCTGCGCTTGCCGGGGAAAGCCTCCCAGAGGTCCTCCAACAGATAACTCTTGTGGTTTCGCGCGATCTTGCGCAGCGTGTCCGCATCCAGCGGCGCCATGCGGTGGTGACCACCGAGCACGATCGGGAAGCTGAGCTCGATCGTGCCGGGGTCCGGGATCGGCTCGGTCGGCTGAGGACGAGCGCCGAAAACCGTTCGGCAACTGAAGTGCTCGATCTCCCGCTCGCGGTCGATCGCCGGGTTGGTGACCACTGCGACCGTCTCTTTGAAGTAATCGGCGAGATTCTGGCGCTCGGAGTTGAGCGCGGCCAGCGGACCGTCATAACCAAGCGAGCCGATCGGCTCGGCGCCGTTGCTGGCCATCTGCTGAATCAGCTTCATGTCCTCGCGAAGCCAGCCAAAGCCGCCGAGTACGTGGTCGGACACCTTGACCGGTTCGGCCGGACCGGCGTGGGCATAGCCCGGGATGTCCGGTCCTTCGCTGGGGCCACCCGTCAACAGAGCGGTGTCGTAGCTGGGCACGGTGTCGCTGCCGACGCGCTTGAGCCAACGCTCATACGCGAGGCGCTGAACCTCGTCGTGACCGCGCAGACGGGTGCCGTGGTCGGGGTTGATCTGTAGCGCGACCTTCTCGCCGGGGGCCAGCGGCTTGGGCTCGCTGACGGTTTCGGCGACCGGTGCGACGCCGGGCTCGGAACTGAAGATGAAATCGTCGACGGTTTCGACCTGCCAGATCGGGCGCAGGCCCAGAGCGTCGGTGCTGAAGAGACACTCGTCGGCGACGCGGCTGATCAACGCCACGGGTCCCTGCGTGAAGGGGCCGAAGGCCTGCCGCAGATACATGTAGAAGTGGCTGAGCTCGGGCGAGAGGTCTTTGATCTCGTTGACGATCGGCGGCAGCACCAACTCCATCGCTTCGATCAGACTAAGACCGTCGCGCTGCACGAAGGTCTCGATCACGCGGTTGAAGTCTTGGCTGTCCGAGCCGTCGGCGTGAATCGGCACGCCCAGCAGACGGGCCTCTTCCCGGAGCTG
Source organism: Actinomycetota bacterium (assembly GCA_016213645.1). Lineage (GTDB taxonomy): Bacteria > Actinomycetota > Thermoleophilia > Solirubrobacterales > JACPNS01 > JACPNS01. Next base: position 47,545 of record JACQZY010000015.1, on the reverse strand, counting down.
AACGATCGTGTTGATCTCGCCGTTGTGGCCGATCACCCCAAATGGCTGAACGCGCTTGAAGGTGGGCCAGGTGTTTGTGGAATAGCGGTTGTGGCCGAGCACGGCGACCGTCTCGAGACGTTCGTCCATGAGGTCTGGGAAGTAACGGCCGAGGGCGCCCGGGGCACCCATCAGCTTGTAGACGACGGTGTCATTTGAGAGCGAGGCGACATGGACGTCGAGCTTTTGCTCCAACTCGATCATCAGTTCGAAGCACGGGCGGGGACCGTCGATCAGGCCGCCGACCTGCCAGAACACGGGTTCCTCCTCGCGGGCGGTGGCACCCAACGCGGAGCTGTCTACGACACCTTCTCGCTCGGCCAGCACGCGCAGGCCGGCAGCGGACATGATCTCGCGGGCGTCGTGCTGGAGGTCTTTGACTTTGGTGGTTCTTGGGATGAATATGTGGGCGACGGCGAACTTGGGGTCGAGCGCGAGACTGGGCGCGTGGCCGTCCTTGCGGATCTCCTCGGACCAGATCTTGCGCGGGACGTCGATCTGCATGCCGCAGCCGTCGCCCTCGCCGTCGATGTTGCCTGCACGGTGCAGCATTTGGCCGAGGGCGTCGAGCGCCTTCGGAATGGGGTCGTGCGCGGGCTTGCCGTCTTTGCGCACGCTGGCGTAGAGGGCGCAGGCGTCCTGGTCCTCAACCGTGGCGGGCGGGGCGAGTGGGCGGTAGTGCTGGGTGCTGGAGAAGCGGGGCGTGGGCGGGAGCGGGCCGCCGGGGGCGGGTTGATGGGGGTGGGGGGCTTGGCCGGTTTTGCCGGTTTGGCGGGAAGGGCCGGTTTGGGGGATTTGGCCGGTTTTGCCGGTTTGGCCGGTCTGGCCGGTCTGGTGGGGTTGGCCGGTTTGGGGGGACTGGCCGAAATGGCGGGACTGGCCGGAATGGCGGGACTGGCCGGAATGGCGGGATTGGCCGGTTTGGTGGGCGCCGACGTGGGCGTCACGAGCGCCGTCGGTTGACCGGCCGAGCTTCTCTGAGCCGTTAGATGGGGACATCGTCTCTCCTCGGGACCGCGCCTTGCTTCGAGAGGGCGCGCGACGGGGTTTAACGTGGAATTTTGAGCTTCGAACCGCGCGATTGCCGGGGCGCTACACGCGGATTCAGTAAGGGCAATCTAACAGAATGACGGGTAAATGGGGGCGTTTCTGCTTACTTGTGGGTAGGCGAGCGGTGGTTGGCGCGTAGGTGTCGGACATCTACGCAGGGAAGGGCGTGGTTGGCGCGTAGGTGTCGGACATCTACGCAGTCGGCGCGGAGAAGGGCGTGGCTGCTGCGTAGGTGTCGGACATCTACGCGGAGAAGGGCGCGGTTGGCGCGTAGGTGTCGGACATCTACGCAGGGGCGGGCGTGGAGCGTGAGCTCTGGTCGGGCGGTGGGTCGGGATCAGCGGATCGGACGGAAGGCGTGGGATTCGGGACAGAGTCCTCGCTTCTTCAGCTTGCGGTCGATTATGGACGGGCCAAACTGGTTCAGAAATCGCTTGTATTGACTGACGCCACCAAAGATGGCGAGTCCGGCTTTGACATCCAACCAATCATTTGATTCCTTGCCGAGGAAAAGCCGGTGACTGGAGAACTCGTAGTCGAGCTGCTCGATCTCGTGATTGAGATGCGCGTAGGCGATACTGAAACGCGCATGCCTGAGACTGTTGACCGGCTTCGCCGCATAGCAAGCGTCGAATAGCGGACCACGACGCCCGTAACGGTCGTTGAAGTAGCGGACATACGCAGTCTGGGTGCGTTTCATCAGCTTGTACATGCCGTCGGGAGTTTGCTGGCGGACAATCAGGTGGAAGTGATTATCCAGCAGGCAGTATCCGAGCACAGCGACTTCGCGATGGAGCTTGGCATACGGTCGTCTGGCGGAATTTCGCATCGGAATCGGGCTGAGGTAATTGCGGTAGATGGTGAGGAACTCACGCTTGTCGTATGAGCTGCGGAAAATCGCCGTATCGCCGACGCCATGCGCCGTGACGTGAAATACCGCCCCAGGGGCATCGATCGGTTTGTGCCGGATTCCACTCGCCATAACTCTCTAATGAGTTAATGGTTGAGAGCCCCTCCAGCTACCCCCTGTTACGAACTTTTTACAGATTTGCACTGCTGCCGATGAGGTGATCTGCGATTCGAATGCGGTATTGCGCGTAGATGTCGGACTCCTCGCACGCGAGATGTCGGACATCTACGCGGAGAAGGGCGTGGTTGACGCGTAGATGTCGGACATCTACGCAGTCGGCGCGGAGAAGGGCGTGGCTGCTGCGTAGGTGTCGGACATCTACGCGGAGAAGGGCGTGGTTGGCGCGTAGGTGTCGGACATCTACGCAGGGGCGCGGGTCTGGGTGCGGCGGGGGGTGGCCGGGCGAGGATGCCGCTGGGGCGTTGCGGGGGGGCGGAGTGCGACGGCGGCGTTGCGGGGGGCGCCGCAGGGGCACTGCTGGGGCACCGCGGAGGAGCGCGGTGCGACGGGGAGTGCGGGGGTGGCGTGGGAACGCGTTAGTGCAGGTACGGAGGTGCGCTGCGCGGGGGCGTTAGACGATTACGTCCAGGCCGCCCTGGGCGAAGGTGACTCGGCGTAGGTCCCAGCCGGGGGCGGCGGCGCGGGCGGCTTCCAGAACGTTGCCGGTGTTTTCCCAGGTGGTCCAGATCAGCACGCTTGGGCCGGCGCCGCTGATCGTGGCGCCTAGTGCGCCTAGGCCGCGAGCGCTGCGGACCAGCTGCATTGACTGCGGGTAGAGGTGTTCGCGGCGCGGCTGGTGGAGCACGTCGTCGAGGCCTCGCGAGATCAGGTCCCAGTCGTCGCGCTCGAGGCCGAGCACCACGTAGGCCGAGTGTGCGATCGAGGCGACGGCCTCACGCATCGGTACATCCGGCGGCAACGCAGCGCGGGCCTGCTCGGTGGGCACGCTGTGATCGGCCGGTGGAATTGCGATTACGCCCTCGAGGCCGGCGGGCGGCTGAACGCGGGCGACGTGGCCGCGGGTGCAGACGACGAAGCCGCCGTACAACGCGGCGGCGAGATTGTCGATGTGGCCCTCAAGCTTGGTGGACTGAGCGAGCAGGTCGGTGCCCAGTTCGAAGATGTGGTCGGCGGCGGCGACACCCGCGAGGATCGCGCTGGCGCTGCTGCCCAGGCCGCCGGTCAGCGGAATCTCGCTCGTCACCGTGAAGCGGAAATCGTCGGCCGAATGCAATGTCTCGAAGGCACGCACGATCAGGTTGGACTTGTCGGTAGGCACCGGCAGGTCCGTGATTACGGCGAACTCCCCCGTCTCTTCGACTTCGACCGTCAGCGTGAGATCGAGTGCGCCGGCCAGCACGTCGAAACCGGGGCCCAGGTTGGCCGAGCTGGCCGGGACCTTGACGACCCGGCGGCGGTTCACACCAGCACCCGTGCGGCGCGGAGGTTCATCCAAGCACCGCGCGTTCGATCTCGGCCATTTCGGGCGCGCAGGGGATCACTGAGCCGACGTTGTCGAACGCCGTGTCCGGGTCCTTCAGGCCGTGGCCGGTGAGGATGCAGACGACCTTTGGCCGTCCGCCGGCGGCACGTTCGCGAGCGGCGTCGGAGACGCCGAACTTGAGCAATCCGGCGACGCTGGCGGCGCTGGCCGGTTCGCAGAAGACGCCTTCGTTTGCGGGCAGCCAGGTGTAGGCATCGAGGATCTCGGCGTCGCTGACGGCGCGGATCTGACCGCGAGACTCGGTGATCGCGGCCATCGCTTCCTCCCAGCGGGCGGGGTTGCCGATGCGGATCGCGCTGGCGACGGTCTCGGGGTTTTCGACGGGATGACCGAGTACCAGCGGCGCGGCTCCTTCGGCCTGGTAGCCGTTGAGTTCCGGGGATTCGTCGTACTCCTTGAAGCCCTTCCAGTAGGCCGTGATGTTGCCGGCGTTGCCGACCGGAATGCACAGCAGATCGATCGGTCCCAGCGCGTCGCTGATCTCGAACGACGCGGTCTTCTGGCCCTGGATGCGAAAGTCGTTGACGCTGTTGACCAGCGCGATCGGGTGATTCTGCGCCAGCTCCCGCACCAGCTGCAGGGCGACGTCGAAGTTGCCGGCCAGCGCGATCACACGGGCGCCGTAGATCAGCGCCTGAGCCAGTTTGCCGGCGGCGATCTTGCCGTCGGGCACCAGCACTGCGCAGGTCATGCCGGCGCGGGCAGCGTAGGCGGCGGCGCTGGCGGCCGTGTTGCCGGTGGAGGCGCAGATCACGGCTTGGGCGCCCTCGCGCGCGGCGGCGCTGACGGCGCAGGTCATGCCGCGGTCTTTGAACGAGCCTGTGGGGTTGGCGCCCTCGATCTTCAGATAGACGTCGGCATCAACGCGCTCCGCAAGACGCGGCGCGGGCACCAGCGGTGTTGAGCCTTCTTGGATGCTGACGATCGGATCGTCGGCCTCGAAGGGCAGTCGGTCCAGATAACGCTCGATCAATCCGGGCATGATTACTCCACAAACTCCTCTTCGATCACGCGGATCACGCGTGGCTCGGCGCTGACGGCCGGCAGGTCTTTTATCTGATTCACGGCGGCGAAAAAGTCGTGCTCGGGCGTGCGGTGCATGACCATCACAAGGCGCGCGCCCTGACCGGCGTCCTGCTGGTTGAAGCTGCGCACGGACACGCCGTGTTCGCCCAGCTTGGCGGCGACGTCGGCCAATACCCCGGGACGGTCCTCAACCTCAAGGTGCAGATAGAACGCCGATTGGATGTCGGTGACGATCTGCGCCGGGGCGGCGGGCGGGCGGGCGCGGGGCGATCCGCGAAGGATCGACACCAAGTCACCCAGGACCGCGCTGGCGGTCTGGATGCCGCCCGCACCGGGTCCGCTCATCGTGATCTCGGTGATCGCGGGCGACTCGACGGTGACGGCGTTGAACGAACCATGCACGCTGGCCAGCGGGTGGCTGGGATACAGGAAGGCGGGGAACACGCGCACGCTGATGCCGCCGTTGATCCGTTCCGCCGTGCCGACGAGCTTGAGAACTAGATCGAACTCCTTGGCGTAGGCGATGTCTTCCGAGGTGATGTTCTGAATGCCTTCGCAGGCGACCTGGTCGAGCGTGACGCCCGCGCCAAATGCGAGGCGTGCGAGGATCGCCATCTTCGCCGCGGCGTCGGCGCCGCCGACGTCTGCCGTGGGATCGGCCTCGGCATAGCCGAGATCCTGAGCTTGCTTGAGCGCGGCGTCGTAGGAGAGGCCGTTGCGCGCCATCTCGGTGAGGATGTAGTTGGTGGTGCCGTTGACGATGCCGTGAACGCGCTCGACGTATGCACCGGCCAGCGACTCCTCGATCACGCGGATCGCCGGGATCACGCCGGCCACGGCAGCCTCGAACAGCAACTGCGCGCCGTTGGCGTCGGCGACCGCGAACAGCTCTTCGCCGTGGGTGGACAGCAACGCCTTGTTTGCCGTGATCACGGGTTTGCCGACCTGGAGCGCGCGGGACACGAAATCGCGCGCCGGGTCGATGCCGCCGATCAGCTCGACGATCGCGTCGGCCTCGGCGAGGATCTCGTCGAAATCGCCCTTCGAGCGCGTCAGCACGCCGCTGACTTCCGGACGATGGCCGGTCAGCGCGGCGATCGCGTCGGCGCGCTCGGCCACGAGCGCCGCGAAGGAGCCGCCGACGGTGCCGCTGCCGAGCAGTCCGATCTTAAAGGTGTCAGCCACTGCCCTGCTCCTACTCCTACTCCACGTCTCGACGGGCGAGGTCGTCGTGGGTCTCGCGGCGCACGACCACTCGGGCCGCGCCGTCGGCACAGAAGATCACTGGTGGGCGCGTGACACCGTTGTAGTTGCTGGCCATCGCGTGACCATACGCGCCGGTCGCCGGGACGGCGAGCGTGTCGCCGACGGCCGGGTCCTGAAGCAGCACCTCGGGCAGAATCACGTCGCCACTCTCGCAGTGCATACCGACGACGCGCACGTCGCTTGCCGGCTTTGCGGCAGCGCGGTCGGCGATCGTGGCGGTGTACTCGGCTTGGTAGAGCATCGGGCGAATGTTGTCGGACATGCCGCCGTCGACGGCGACGTAGCGTCGAACGCCGGGGATCTCCTTGACGGTGCCGATCGTGTAGATGGTGACGCCCGCGTTGCCCACCAGCCAACGGCCCGGCTCGACCATGATCCGGGTGTCTGCGCCGAAATGCTCGGCCACGGCGTCGCGGATCGTGCCCGCGTACTCGGCGATGCGCGGTGGGTGGTCGTGCTCCAGATAGGGGATACCAAAACCGCCTCCGACGTTGACGACCTCGCACTTCGCGCCGAAGCCGGCCAGCACCTCGGCCGCCGCCCGGAAGATGTCGACGTCGAAGAACTGGCTGCCGAGGTGACAGTGCAGCCCGGCGAAGTTCGGCGCCTTCTTAAGCGCCTGCTCGACTTGGCTGAGCGGGATGCCGAACTTGCTGTCGGTCTGGCCGGTCTGGATGTAGGCGTGGGTGGAAGGCTTGAGACCAGGCGCGACGCGGATCAGCGTGCGCGGGCCGTCGGCGGGCAGCATCTCCGACAGGCGCTCGATCTCGTCGAAGCTGTCGATCACGATGTGGCCGATGCGCGCGTCGATCGCCTGCTGCAACTCGGCGGGAGTCTTGTTGTTGCCGTGCATGAGGATGCGCTCGGACGCGAAACCGCCCTTCAGCGCGAGATGCAGCTCGCCCCCGGAAGCGACGTCGCAGTAGACGCCCTCGGCCGCCATCAGGCGGTAAGCGGCGGTGCAGGGAAATGCCTTGCTGGCGAACAACACGGCGGTCTGCGGTCCGAATGCGGCGACCGCCGCGCGGGCGCGGGCGCGCAGGTCGTTCTCGGCGAACACGTAGGCCGGGGTGCCGTGGGTGCGGGCGATTTCGACCAGGTCGCAGCCTCCGACCTCCAGGCGGCCGGCCTCGTTGATGCGCGCGTCGATCGGGTATGGCGGGCCGAGCGGGCCGACTTCGCTGAAGCCTGCGTCGTCCCGTCCGGCGAGGCCCTCCCCCTGCGCCTGCTCGGTGTTCGGCTGTACTGACATTTTGCGAGCGGTAAGTATGGCGGACGCAGTAAGAAGTGCCGCGAAGCGTCGCGGGGCCGGGAGTGCCGCAGAGCCGGAGGCGGCGGAGCCAGTGCAGCGAAGAGTGCAGCGAAGCCAGTGCAGCGAAGCCAGACTCCGCTGCAGGATTTGGCTTGTTTATGCGGTTGGGTTTACGGGGCCTATTTGGAGGATGGCTTTATGGAGGGGAATTGTGCTGCGGAGTCTGGCTTCGCAGCACTCTGGCTTCGCAGCACTTCTTTATGGAGGGGAATTGTGCTGCGGAGTCTGGCTTCGCAGCACTCTGGCTTCGCAGCACTTCAGCGGCAGTTGGCGCAGATGCCGCTTAGTTCGGCTTGGTGCTCTACTTGATCGAAGCCGTGTTCGGCCGCGATGCGGCGGCTCCAGTCCGCGATCGTGCAATCGTGCAGTTCGACCACTGCGCCGCAACGGCGGCAGGTCAGATGATGGTGATGGCCCGCGCCGCAGGCGCGGTAGGCGGTCTCTCCACTAGGGCGGCGGATCGCATCGATTGCGCCCTCCTCCGCGAGACGGCCCAAGTTTCTATACACCGTGGCCAGACCAACGCCCGCGTCGGCGGCGCGCAGTCGCTCGTGAAGCTCTTGAGCCGACAGCGCACGGTCTCCGTGAGCGAGTTCGTGGAAAATCGCTTGTCGTTGCTGGGTGCGCCGCGTTTCGGAGGCGCCGCCGGGCTCGGCGTGCTCGGCGCTGGCGTGCTCGGCGCCGCCCTGCTTGAGTTTTTGAGATCTTCCGCTCATGATCAACCCGCATCAATTCGCGATGATAAAAATCACCGTAATGAGAATGATTATCAATTCTACTAGGATTGATGGCCGTGTTCGTCGTGTCGGCAATTTCACACCTTGGAATCTCGGGAGCCACGTCAAGACTTCCGGGGTTCGCCACGCTTGAATCTCCGGCGGAATTGCTCGATCCACTCTTCGCGCGCCGCGCGCTGCTTGCGGTGCTGCTGGCGGCGGTGATCGGCGGAGCGCTCGGCACCACGATCGTGCTGCGCGACCTGCCGTTTTTCACACATGCCGTCGGCGCCGGCGCCTACCCGACGATGGTCGCTGCCGCGGCGCTGGGCATGTCGCTCGCGATCGCCGCGCAGCTTGGCGCGCTTGTGTTCGCCGCGCTGCTGTGGCTATTGACACGCGGAAGCACGGCGGACGCACGGCAAGGCGACTCACGCACCGGGCTGCTTGTCGCGACCGCGCTGGCAGCCGGCGCCGTGTTGGCAGAGGTACTGGCCGGAAGCGGAAGCGGCTTTGCGCGCTCTCCGGAGTCGATGCTCTTCGGATCGGTGCTGACCGTCGGCAAATCCGAACTTGTCGCCGCAGCCGCGACGGCCGCGCTCTGTCTGCCGCTCGTGACGCTGCTCAGTGGTCGCTGGCTGGCAGTGGGGTTCGACCCCGAAGCAGTCGGTGCGATGCGCATCAGCAGATATGACGGCGTGTTATTGCCACTCGTGGCGATTGCCTCGGCGTCGATCCTGCCGCTGACCGGCGCGCTGATGGCGGGCGCGTTGATGGTGATTCCGGCGGCGACGGCACGCATGCTCTTCGACAGGACGGCGATGATCACCGCGGCAGCGGTGGCGTTGGCCGTCGTCAGCGGGCTGTTCGGTCTGTATCTCTCACTTGCCTTCGATCTGCCGGCCGGCGCGTCGATCGCGGCGGTCGCGGGCGGTCTGTTCGCGCTTGCGGCGATAGCCGTGAGCGTGCGCTCGCGGGCCGATCGAATCAGTCGACCCAACCGCCGAGACAACCACCGCACGATGGCGACGGCAAGCCTCGCGGCACTCGTCGTACTGCCCGCGCTTTCCGGTTGCGGTGGATCGTCCGGCCAGACCACCGCCGCCACGGGCGACGCCAACAATGATCGCGTGCCGGTCACGGCGACTACCACCCATGCCGCCGACATCGTGCGTCAAATCGGCGGGAATCACGTGGCGACCACCACGATGCTCAAGCCCGGCGCCGATCCGCACGAGTTCGAACCGAAACCAAGCGACGTCGCCGCCCTTGCTGACGCGCGCGTGATCTTTCGATCGGGCGGCGCGATTGACTCATGGCTGCAACCGGCGATCGACGCGGCCGGCGGCGGTCGCGGTCCGATCGATCTGTCGGATGCGGCGGTGTTGCTGCCCTCGGATGCGGCGGCCGGTGACAGCGCCTCGAACGGCGAGTCGTTCAATGCTCACTGGTTCTTGGATCCCGTCAACCTCGAAGCCGTCGGCAAACGCGTGCGCGACGAATTGACGAAGGCCGATCCCGCCACCCGCGAGACCTATCGCGCCAACGCCGCACGCTACGCGCAACGGACGCGAGCCGCCGACACCGCACTCGCGCGCTGCGCGAAGCGATTGTCGGCGAAGCAGCGGGTGATCATCTCCGACCACAACGAGTTCGATTATCTCGCGGCGCGCTACGAGTTCAAAGTTGCGGCCCGGCTGCAGCCGGCCAGCGGCGGAGAGCCATCGGTTGCCGATCTTCAGCGTGCCGTCGCCGCGGCGCGCGCGAGCGGCGCCGGAGCCGTCGTGACGAGCGCCGGTGAGAGCGGCAAGGTTGCGCGGGCCGTCGCGAATCGTCTGCGCGTGCCACTGCTTGAGCTTTATGGTGACTCTCTCGCGCCGGGCGACGGTGGCGGTCCACACACTTCGCTTGACGCAATCGAGTTCAATCTCGACCGGATCGCCGCCGCGGTTTCAAGTGGCGCAGTGAGATGCAAGACCGGCTGAACGTTTTGGTCACGGCGAGCGATGCGTCGTTCGCCTATCCGGGTGCAACGTCACCCGCACTACGCGACGTTTCGCTTGACCTCCCCGGCTCCGAGCTGGTGATTCTGCTCGGTCCGAACGGAGGCGGCAAGACCACGCTGTTTCGCGGACTGACCGGCGAACTGGCACCGGCCGCCGGTACGCTGAAAGTGCACGCGCCGGTGTCGTATCTGCCGCAGCACGACCGCTCGCGCACCGATTTCCCGGTCTCGGCCCTAGATGTGACACTGATGGGAACCCTCGCCGAGCGGCCACCCTGGCGCCGGCCCGGACGCACCGAACGCTCGCGCGCACGTGAAGCGCTTTCGCGAGTTGGGCTGGCCGACCGCGCCGACACAAGTTTCGGCGAACTCTCCGGCGGACAGCGGCGGCGCGTGTTGCTTGCTCGAACGATCGTGCAGGACTCTCCGATCGTGCTGCTTGACGAGCCACTCGCCGGCGTGGATCCGGCGTCTGCCGAGGTGATTGACGCGGCGTTGCGCGGTCTGCGCGACGACGGACGCCTGGTGATCGTGGCCTCGCACGACATCGAACAGGCACGGCGAGCCGATCGCGTGGTCTGCCTGAACGGACGCGTCGTGGCGGCGGGCCCGCCGGGTGATGCGCTCAGTCCGAGCGTGCTTCAAGAAACCTACGCCGCCGAACTCACACTGCTGCCCGCCGGGGATGACGCCGTCGGCGTGATCGAGCATCACCACCATCACTGAGGCACGGCGTGGACGCACTGCTCGATCCAATACGCGGCGACTTCGGTCTGACCACGCTGATCTCACTCACCGTCGTGGGCGCGGGATGCGGAGCCGTCGGCGTGTGGATTCTGCAGTTTGGGAGAGCGTTCCTGGCGGAGTCACTGACGCACGCGCTACTGCCCGGGCTGGTGGCGGCTTCACTGTTCGGCGCGAGCCTGGTGATCGGAGCGCTGGCCGGTGTGTTGCTGGCGTACGTGGCGACGCTGGCCTTTTCACGAGCGCCGAAGACGTCGGCGGCGGCCTCAACTTCGGTCACCGTGACGACATTGGTTGCGGGGGGCGCACTGATCGCCGCGTCAAGTGATTCTGGATATGCGGCCTTCGAGAGCCTGTTGTTCGGAAACCCAGTGGCCGCCACGAGAGTGGATCTGGCGGCCGGGGCGCTACTGCTGGCCGGCGTGACTGTGACTCTCTGGCTCGCTCACGAGCGTTTCGGCGCGCTCGCGTTCGATCCGGCGGCGGCAGTGTCGCTCCGCGTTTCGGTCTCGCGCGTGCAGGCCGTGCTGCTGCTGGTGATCGTTTGCGCGGTTGCGGCAGCCGTCAACGTGACCGGCAGTCTGCCGGCTCTGGCCCTGCTGGTCGGACCGGCGATCGCGGCGGACGCGCTCTGCACGCGAATCGGACGCGGTGTCTGGATCGCCGCCCTTGCGGGCGCGATCTGCGGCGCGGGTGCGCTTTACCTCTCGTATTACGCGGATTGGCCGGCCGGCGCTTCGGTCGCCATCACCTGCACCGCCGCTGCCGCCGCGGCGTCATGCCTGCGGCGGACTCACCGGTCGAGCGCGCGCACCGGCGTCGTCGCGCAGCGATAACACGATCGCCACACCGAGCGCGGCCAAGCCAGCGCTGACGATCTGCGCCAGCGTAAGCCCGACCGCCACCACTTCGTTGCGGCGCAGAAACTCGATCAAGAATCGCTCCGCGCTGGACGCGACGAGATATAGACCAAACAGCACCCCGGGCCGGTAGCGGTCGCGCAATCGCCACAGCACGAATGCCAGCAGCCCCATCGACAGCGTCTCGATGACCGGTGTGGGATAGACCTTCACGCCGGGCGGCGTGGGAACGGTGCCATCCGGATATCCCATCCCCCACCATGCGTCGGTGGACTTGCCGTAGTCGCCGTCGCCCGAGAGCTGGCAGCCGATTCGGCCGATTGCGTATCCGGCCGCAAGCGCTGGGGTGCATAGATCGAAAATCGTCCAATCGAGCATTCCCCGCCTGTGCGCGTAAAGGCACACGGCGCCCGTGCCGCCCAGCGCGCCGCCGTACCAAACCAGTCCGGAGCCGCTGAGCAACTGACCGAACGACCAATCTCCCTGTTGCAGCGAGTACCAGAGCTTGGCGCCGATCAGCCCACCGGCCGCGGCGGCAAGCACGATCTCGTAGGCCCATTCGGTCGGTTTGCCGAATTCGCGCAGTCTTCGCGCCACGATCGCTCCGGCCGCGACGAAGGCGAGCGCGATCATCAGGCCGAAGGTCTGGATCGTCAGCGGGCCGAGTTTGATCTCTGGATACATGGCGGCTCAGACTACCGGCGAACGTGGTCTGCCACGGCCGGTGCCTGGAACGATGCGGCGTCAGGCGCCCCACGGACTGGCCGGCCGGCGTAGCGCGCCAAGCAGGCGGGCATGCGGGGACGTGTGCGGCCGGCGGGCGCGCGGCTGGGGCAGACGACCGGGGGCACGCGGCCCGAGCGCGGCCTAGAGATAACCCATCGGGTCGACCGGTGAACCGTTGATACGCACTTCAAAGTGCAGATGCGCCCCGAACGAGTGACCGGTGTTGCCAACCGCGCCGATCACCTGACCCTGCCGCACGGACTGGCCGACGCTCACGCCGATGCTTGACTGGTGGCCGTAACAGGTGGAAATCGAGCCGGAATGCTGGATGCAGGTGTAATTGCCGTAACCGCTCATCCATCCCGCATAACGCACGGTGCCGCCGTCGGCTGCACGGATCGGTGTGCCGGTGGGTGCCGCGAGGTCAATACCCGCGTGCAGGCGACCCCAGCGCGTGCCAAACGGCGACGTGAATGATCCGTTGATCGGGTAGATGAAGCGCCCGGTTCCGTGCTTGATCGGTCCGGCGTTTTGCTGGAGAAAGCCCTGTACCGTGCCGCTGCTCTGCTGCATCGCGGCGAGGTCCTCTTCGTCGTGGCGGCGGCTCGACGAGACGCTTGCAAGCGTGCCGCGGCGATTGCGCACAGCACCGGCGAGCTCGCCCCGGCGGCTGGCGAGCAGGTCCTTCGCCCCCGCCACCTGATTGCGGCGCTCGCGCACTTGGGCCACAAGCGTCGCTGCCTCGCGCTCCAATGACGCGAGCTTGACCGTTTCCTTGTGGGTCTGAATCTTCAGCCCGGTGACGGCGTTGATCACGCGGCGATCCTGCTTGGCGACCTCGTGCAAATACGTACCTCGTTCGATCATCTCCGCGAAACCGTCGGAGTTCAACGCGACGGTCAGAATGTCGGGTTCACCTGCTTTGTAGACGGCGACGATCCGCTGCGACAACACTTTCTTGCCGTGCGCCAGGCGCTGCTTTAGACGGGCAAGGCGCGCGCGTGTGCGCTTCAGGTCGGTGGCAATCGCCTGACGGCGCGCCTCTTTGCGATCGAGATCGGACTGAATCGAGTTCTGCCGTGCCTGCAACTTTCCGATCCGCTTTTGCAGGCCCTTGATCTTGGAGCCCATCTGTTGAATTTCACCGGTCAGCACGCCCTCTTTGGCACGCTTGCGAGCGATGTCCTGCTGCAGCTGCGCCGAGGTCTTCGCCCTTGAGCCGAGCGGCAGCGCCATGTAGAGGCCGGTCAGCATCAAAGTGGAGATCAGCACGATCGCGGCGGCGCGAACGCGCGCGTGGAGGACTGGGTTTGACATACGGCCGTTCAGGCTAGGTCGCGAAATCATGGTTGACGCCGAAATCCTCTGATTAATCGAAGGTCTGCAATCGATATTGCGCTTGACGATGGACGCATTCCGTCGCGACGCATGCGCGCGCGAAGGCTTGTCCCGTGCTTTGATGCCATGTTCGCTTGCGGGGTTAGCTGTCGGGCTCGCGCGTAGGCCGACTTCGACCTTTGCGCTACGCCGTCCTAACGACGGCGATTCGCCCCGAAGGAACCTGCTGGAAGTTCGATTCCAATTGGGTCCCCCGTCGACCCGGCTTGGCGACCGGATCGTTCAGCGACGTCAGAACCTTACCAGAACGTCCCGTCTGCGTCAAGGCCATTTCCCTGCAAATCATGGAATTCAGGGGTTTGACTTCCGCCGAAGCGGCGGGCGGCGGGCGGCGACGTGGAATATGCGGGACGGTCGCCGCTTGTGGCATGCCAAGCGCCGACGGCCGCCCGAAGGGCGGCCGTCGAAGGTCAAACGTATGTGATCGCTTTGTGGCTTATGCCGGAACCGGCTCGCCGGTGGCCGAGGCCTTGTCGGCCTCGAATGCGGCTTTGGCCTGCTCCAGGCCGGCGCGGAACTCGCTGACCTGCATGCGGCCGATGACCATGCGCTGGATCTGCGAGGTGCCCTCGAAGAGCTGGTAGATCTTCGCGTCGCGGTACCACTTCTCTAGCGGAAGGTCCGTGCTCCATGCGTCGGGGCCGACGATGTCCATGCACTTGGCGGTGGCCCAGACGGCGACGTCGCCGCACTTGAGCTTGCTCATCGAGCCTTGACCACCGAGCAGCGGAATGCCGTTGCGACCCATCCAGCCGGCGCGCTGCACGAGCAGGCGGGCGGCGTCGATCTCGACTGCGAGGTCGGCCAGCGCCTGGTGGGTGCCCGGGTGGTCAAGTGCGGGCTTGCCCTCGATCGTCCGGTCGTTCAGAAACTCAAGTGTGAACTCGTACGCGGCGCGGGCGATGCCGATCGCGCTGGCGCCCACGAACGGACGCGTCAGCTCGAAGGTGGCAAGCGCGTTGGCGCTGCCGGTCTTTTGGCCGCTGCGGGCGCGCTCGAGCTTCTTGTTGAGCTTGTCCATGCCGCCGAGCAGATACTCGGCCGGTACGCGGCAGTCCTCCAGCACGACCTCCGTGGTCTGCGACGCGCGGATGCCGAGCTTGTCTTCCTTCTTGCCCTGGCTGAGCCCCGGCGTGTCCTTGGGCACGATGAACGAAGCCTGGCCGCGCGTGCCGAGCTCCGGGTCGACGGCGGCAACAACGACGGTGACATCGGCGATTCCGCCGTTCGTGATGAACACCTTGGTGCCGTTGAGCACCCACTCGTCACCGTCAAGCTTGGCCGTGGTCTTGAGCGACTTGACGTCGGAGCCGGCGCTCGGCTCGGTTACGGCGTAAGCGCCCAGGTGGGCCTCTTCAGACGTGGAAAAGCACTTTGGCACCCACTCGGCGATCTGCTCACCTGTACCCGACGAAGCGATACCGGCGGCCGCCAAGCCAGAGCCCGCGATCGAAAGCGCGATGCCGGCGCAACCCCAGTGCATCTCCTCGGCGTAGATGATCGAAAACTGTCCGCCCGGGTCCTCGCCGAGCTTCATCATGAAGTCGAGCGTGCCGATGTTCTCGGCCGACGCCTGCTTGATCACTTCCCACGGCACCGACTGTTCCTTGTCGTGAATCGGCGCCGCCGGGCGCATCACCTCACGGGCGAACTTGTTGAGTCGCTCCTTCAACTCGAGCTGCTCGGGGCTGTAACTGAAATCCACTGTCTGGCTCCAATCTCGGCGACGGCCTGCGTGCCGCGTGTCCCGCCGATCTACCGGGGATGAAAACGGTGTAGAAACTTGCTCCTGATGAAGTCTGGGGCTGACCGTGCGAGCGGCAGATTGATGACCCGCCGGTCACTGTGGATTGTATCCGCGCGGAGGCGCTTCAGCCTGCGCGCCGCGCAAGCTTCGGCCAGACCCTCCTGACAGGTGGATATCTTGCGCTTGTGGAGCTGAAACCGACACACTTCCAAGGCGATGCGCGCCGTCGGCGCGTCACTGGCGGAAGCATCGCCCGCCCATGCGCGACGATCGTCCTGATCCTCGCGACCGCGGCGCTGGGCGGCTGCGAACTTGGCAACAGCGGCGGGCTCACCGGCCTGCGCGATTCTTCCGGCAACCAAGACTTCGCCCGTGGTACGGGCTCCCCCGCGCTTGCGACGAAAAACACGATCCGCATCCCGGGTGAGGACTCCGTCGGCAACGCCGCCGGCGCCGCGCTGACCGTTTACCCGTCTTCCAACCCGACGACGCGCCCGAAGGTCGTGGCGGTCGTCGGCAAGAGCGACTGGCGCGGCGCGATCGCGATGAGCGTGCTCGCCGCCCGGCCGCTGCAGGCCCCGATGCTGCTGTCCGAAGACGACGGCGTGCCCGACATCACGGAGTCCGCCTTTAAGGCGCTGGCGCCGACGGGCACCACCGTGCCGGGCCTCGTGGTCAAGCCGAAGGCGGTGGTCGCCGGCAAAGTCGCGGTGCTCGACAAGATGCCGCGCATCAACCTGGTCAACACGACCGTTGAAAAGCTTTCGCTGAGCGTTGACGCGTTATGGACAAAGATCAACAGCGGCAAGCCGTCCAGTGAAGTAATCGTGACGACGGCGGACCCCGCGCTTTCGCGCTTCGCGTTGCCGGCGGGACCGCTGGCGGCAAAGACCGGCAGTCCCGTGTTCTTCGTCGGCCGCGACACCGTGCCACTGGCCACGCTGCGCGCGATTCAAGCCCATGACAAACCACGGATCTACGTGGTCGGCCCGCCGCGCGCGATCTCGGACGCGCTGCTCAAGCGACTCAAGCGATACGGGCAAGTGCGACGGATGGGCGCCGACACGCCGACCGAAAATTCTGTGCAGGCGGCGATCTTCTCCGACCCCGTCAGCGAATGGGGCTGGGGCATCATCTCACCGGGCCACGGCTACGTAGTGATGAACTCGCATCACGAGATGGATGTGGCGGCCGCCACTTCCCTCTCGTCGGGGGCCGCCTACGGTCCGCTGCTGCTCAACAGTTCGTCGACGGTGCTCGACAAACCGATCGAGAACTACCTGCTCGACATTCAGCCGGGCTACCGCGACGATCCGTCAAACGGCGTTTACAATCGGGCATGGCTGCTCGGCGACGAGCAGGCAATATCCCCGTCGCTTCAAGCGCGCATCGACAAACTCAGTCAGATCGTCTTTGTGACCGGCGAAACCGGAGTGGATTTGACCGGCGAAGAAGGTTTTTGACGATCTTGCTCCGCGGCGAATCGAGATCGCGAAAACGCGCAAGCGGACCGTCAAGGAGACACCGATGAGCGAATTTGAAAACCCCTCACTGACCGCCCCCGAGCAGACCGTCACGATCGACGACGTGCGCGCGCTTTCGAGCGCCGCCACACCGCACTTTTCGCTGCACCTCCGCAACCGCCTGAGCAGGCTGGTGGCACCGCTGCCGGACGATCACCCAGCCCGGCGCTTCGCGCAGTCGGAGATCATCAGGCTGGAGTTGCTGGCCGTGGATCTTGAGCACGGCTCCGGCGGCGAGTCCGACCTTCCGCCGCTGCGCGGCTAAGGGCACGCACGGACTTGAGCGCGCACGCAGGCCATCGTCGGCACGAACGTCGTCAGGCCGACTGGTAAGCCGACTGAAGCACTTCGCGGGGCGCGCCGAAGGCGCTGCCCAGCACCTGCTCGGGCGAGAACTTGCCGCCTTCGTCCCGTCCTGAGGAGCCGTCAAACGAAGAAAGCAACGCGCCCACGATCACCGGGTCGAACTGCGTTCCGGCGTGGCGCACAAGCTCGGCGCGCGCGTCGTCGTCCGACATCGCGGTCCGGTAAGGACGGTCGCTCGTCATCGCGTGAAACGCGTCGCATACCAGCACGATGCGGCTGGCAAGGGGTATCTCCGAGCCTTTGAGGCCGTCCGGATAACCCTTGCCGTCCCAGCGTTCGTGCTCATGACGGATCGCGCGGGCCACGTCTTCGAGGCCCGGGATACGCGCCACGATGCGCTCTCCGATCACCGGGTGCTGCTTCATGACCTCCCACTGGCGCTCATCCAGTTTGCCTGGGGAGTGGAGGATTTCGTTGGGGATTCCGATTTTTCCGATGTCGTGGAGCAGGGCGACGTCCGAGATCGTCTCGACGACCACGTTCTCCAATGCCAGCTGGGACGTAACCGCCATCACCAACTCCAAAGTTTCCGCGGAATGCTCGCCGGTATAGCCGTCGCGAGCCGACAGCGCGGCGCAGAGGGCTTCGACCGTGGCCTTGAAGCGTTTGCGTTCGGTGCTGCTGACGCTGCGCACGCGGTGCGCGAGCACGCCGACCATCGCCGAGGTCGCGATGAACGTGGGCATCGCGACGATCAGCTGCTCGCCGCTGACCGAATCGCTGCGCAGAAACTCCGCGCCCACGAACATTCCACACCAGGCCAGATATCCAGGCACGATCACGTTCCATCGACCCCAGTAGAAGTACGCGAGGAAGAGCAAGGGGAAAAGATGGAACGCCGTGATTCCCGGTTTGTCGAGTACGACGGTGGCGGAACTGATCACGACGGTCGCGTAGGCGATCATCGGCAGCACCCACCAGCGTTCGGCGCGTTGCCAGGGCACGAAAAGCGAGGTGACGCAGCCCACCAGACAGAAGCCAAGCAAAGACCAGGAACCGATCGTCACGCCGTCGGTGGTGACAACGTACGCGGTGGAAAGCACCGCCCCCAGCAGCCACGCGGCGGCGGCCAACCTGCCCACCCATACGTACGTCTGCTGGGCTTCAGCCTTCCAGCCTCGCCACGTCACTGAACTCGAATGGTCATCCACGATGTGCAAAGTCCCTCCACTGATCCCCAATGGAACCGTCCATCCAGTGGTCAAACTGGACGGTTCAACGGAAGTATGACGGCCATACGGCTGAAAAACAAGCCGAAAACGCGGTATTTCCGGAAAGATGGGTTACGCAGCCCATGGAAATAATCGCGCCCGTCACTCACGCCGTCTGTATAAGCAATTCCGCGATTTCGTCAAACTCGTCAGACGGTCGCGTCTTTTTGTCCGCGCGGTTGTCGATCACGTTGATCAGCGCGCCGATCACCTGCGGGTCGAACTGTGTGCCGGCGTTGCGAGAAAGCTCGGTTCTCGCCTCCACGAAGCTCATCGCGGCACGATAAGGCCGATCACTGGTCATCGCGTGCCAGGCGTCGCAGGCCAGCACGATGCGGCTCGCGAGCGGGATTTCGTGCTGCCTCAGCCTGTCGGGGTAACCGTTGCCGTCCCAGCGCTCGTGCTCGTGACGGATCGCACGGGCGACCTCTTCGAGCCCCGGGATCGTGGCGACTATGCGCTCGCCGATCACGGGATGTTGTTTCATCACGTCCCACTGCTGTTCGTCGAGCTTTCCTGGAGCGTGCAGAATCTCGTTGGGGATGCCGATCTTGCCGATGTCATGCAGCAGCGCGACGTCGGCCACATACTCGCGGGCATTCGGCGGCAGCGCGAGTTCGTCGCAGACCGCGCTGACAAACCAGAGCGTCTCCTGCGAGTGCGTGCCGGTGTAACCGTCGCGCGCCGTGAGGGCCGTCGAAAGTGCCTCGATCGTGGCTTTGTAGCGGTCGCGTTCCCGCGCGCGCATCGCGTGAAAACGCTCGGCGAGCACTCCCGACAGCAGGGCCACGGCAACGATCGCCGGGAGCGTGACAATCAGCGACCCGGCCCAGTCGTCGGCCTCGCCGGTGATCACCGGGAGCGTAAAGGCGGCGACAGCCAAAGTCAGGTTTCCGGCCACGATCACGCGTTCACGGCCGAAGAAATACGTCAGCGCCATCATCGGCAGAATCAACAGCAGGCCGAGCGTGGGCACGGCGAACACGTAGACCGCCGCGGTCACGGCCAGCACCGCAAGCCAGTACAGCGAAAGTTGCCACTCGCGGGCGAGCCGCGTCCACGGAGTCAGCGCGGCGTAAAGAGCGGCGATTGCCGTACCCGCGGTCAGCGCGATCACGGTTGGATTCCAGATTGAAGACACGGAGGCGTAAACCGCCGCGCCAAGCGCGCCGGCGGTCAGCGCGGCGCCGAACGTGTACGCCATCAACTCACGAGGATCGCGGCGCGGCGCGTATGCGTCGCCGGTCGCGATAAGCGTGTTGATGTCCCGGGCGTTGTCGCTACTGCTCATAGAGCTCCTCGCGGCGGCCAGTCACATGCCGATGACTCCGCCGAATCAGCGGAGCGCCGGTCCAAAATAGAATTTTGTTCAGACGGTTCGCCAGGCCGGTGGCGTACCGATCGGTAGCTTCTTCGCTATGTGACCGCAGAGTCATCCCCCGCGCACGAATGTTTTCAACGCATTCGTTTGCGTGCTTTTCGGGAAATTCAGCGGTCGTCGGCGTCCGCGATCAGGCTGAGCATCGCCTGCACGACTTCCGGGTCAAACTGCGTGCCGGCGCCGGCGCGCAGTTCGGCGGCGATCGCGCGCGGGTGCATGGCCGAGCGAAACGGGCGCTGCATCGACATCGCCCGATACGCGGCTGCGACCGCGACGATGCGGCTGGCGAGTGGGATGTCGATGCCCTTGAGTCCGTCGGGGTATCCCTTCCCGTCCCACCGCTCGTGTACGTGGCGCACGGCCTCGGCAACCGACTCGTAGCCCGGCATCGACGACACGAGGTGTTGCGCCACCAGCGGCGCACGATTAACTTCGGCGCGCTCGCGATCGCTGAGCGGACGCGGCGACGCCAGCGTGAAGCGGTTCACGCCCAGCATTCCCAAGTCCGAAAGTCCGGCGACCTTGATCGCTTCCATCCGCACGCCGGGCGGCGCCTTCAACCGGTCCGCCAGCGCGGTCACCTGAGAGCGGAATTCGGCCGTGGGCGCGCCGAAGCCGTCACGCGACTGGCGCGCGATACTCAGCGAATCAAGTGTGTGTCGGTGTCTGTCCCTAGACATCTGAAGTCTGCCTCAATGCCTTGGGTATCGGCGGATGCGGCGGGGTCGAATAGACCCCGCCGCGGGTTTTGGGCGGAAAACTTCGCGCCAGGCGGGCGCCGCGCGGTTGCCGGGCGCCGCCCTCGCCGTGTCGTTAGACGCGCTGAATCAGGGTTGCCGTGCCGATGCCTCCGCCGCAACACATCGTCACCATGCCCCATTCTTTGTCCGTGCGCTCCAGTTCGTGAAGCAGCGTGGTGATCAGACGCGAGCCGGTCGAACCGAGTGGATGCCCCAGCGCGATCGCCCCGCCGTTCACATTCACGCGGTCCCAATCGGGATTGAGTTCTCGGCGCCAGGCCGCGACCACGCTTGCGAAGGCTTCGTTGATCTCGATCAGGTCGATGTCGCCGATCGTCATGTTGTTGCGCTCCAAGATCAGCTTGGTGGCAGGGATCGGGCCGGTCAGCATGATTACGGGGTCCACGCCCACGGTGGCCTGGTCGACGATCCGCGCGCGCGGCTTCACGCCGAGTTCCTGCGCCTTTTCTCGCGCCATCAGAAGTACGGCGGCGGCTCCGTCGCTGATCTGCGAGCTGTTGCCGGCGGTAGTTACGCCGTCCTCCTTAAAGGCGGGCTTTAGCGCGGCGAGCGCTTCGAGTGAGGTGTCCGGCCGGATGCCCTGATCTGTGGCGACCGTCTGGCGATCACCGTTTACGCCCACCTCGACGGGCACGATCTCGCGTTCGAAACGGCCCTCGTCGGTGGCGCGAGCGGCGTTTTGGTGCGAGCGCAGGCCCATCTCGTCAAGCTCGGAGCGTGGGATCTCCCACTGCTCGGCGATCATCTCGGACGAGATGCCCTGCGGGACCAGTTGATATCGGTCGAGGAGTTGTTGCGGAAACGGAACGCCGGTTTCGTCGGGATGCATCAGGCCGATGCCAAACGGAATGTGGCCCATGTGTTCCACGCCGCAAGCGAGCACAACGTCGTTTGCGCCGGAGGCGATCAAACCGCTGCCGAGGTTTACCGCGTGCTGGCTGGATCCGCACTGAAGATCAAGCGTGGTGGCGGGCACCTCGATCGGCAATCCAGCCTGTAGCCAGGCGTTGCGACCGATGTTCAGCGACTGCTCTCCGATCTGCTGTACGCAGCCGGCGATCACGTTTTCCACCTGGAGCGGCTGGATGCCGGCGCGCTCGATCGCGGCGCTCTGCGCGATGCCGAGCAGCTCGTTGGGGTGCGTGTCTTTGTAGACACCCTTCTCGCGATGACCGCGCCCGATCGGGGTGCGTACCGCCTCAACAATCGTGACCTCCCGGCCACCGGCTGACTGCATGCTCATCAGGCCTTTATCCTTCCTCGTCTTGGCATCCCTGCGGGAGCCTCTCAGATGACATTTATACAAGGAGCCGCCAGGCTCCCGGCCGAGCAACGAGCTCGCGCCGCACGGACCATGGCACGCCATCGCGGCGCGCCCGGGAAGGGGCAGTTTTGAGCGAGACCCTTGGAATCGCCGGCAGCGGCACGATCGCCTGCGGATTGGCGGTGGCGGCCGCCGGAAGCGGACACGACGTAAAGCTGCGCGCGCGATCGGAAGAATCGGCGGCAAAGGCGCGTGCGTCGATCGAGAAGCAGTGCGGACGGCTGGAGAACGCCGAGGCCGCACTGGCGAACGTGCAGGTGGTGACCGACCTCGCCGAGCTGGCCGACCGCAGCTTCGTGGTGGAGGCAATCGCCGAGGAGTACGACGCCAAGACGCCGCTGCTTCAGGAACTCGCGGGGCTGATCGGTGAGGACACGGTGCTGGCGTCGACCACGTCTTCGCTGTCGGTCAATGAGCTGGCTTCGCGCGCCGGGTTGGCCGACCGCTTTGTCGGCTTTCACGTATTCAACCCGGTTCCGGTGATGAAGCTGATCGAGATCGTTTACCCGGACGCCGCCGGCGAGGACACCAAGAGCCGTTCGCGCGAACTCTGCGAGGCGATCGGAAAGACGGGCGTTGAAGTGCCCGACACGCCGGGGTTCGTAGTCAACCGTCTGCTGTTCCCGTATCTCTTTGACGCGGCGAAGTTTCAGCAGGAGACGGGACTTGAACCCGAGGCCGTCGACACCTGCATGAAGCTCGGCGCCGGCCTGCCGATGGGTCCGTTGGCGCTCCTGGACTACGTCGGGATGGACGTGTCGATCGCGATCGGCGAACAGATCGATGCGGACATTCCGCAGAACTGCCGTGACCTTCTGGCTGCGGGCAAGCTGGGTCGCAAGAGCGGCGCCGGCTTCTACGACTACTCGAAGTGATCGAACCGGCGGCGCCTTCGGGCGCCGCCGCGCAGGTCCCGGTCCGACCGGACCTAATCCGGCGTGACGGCCGCGTGGTCCGAAGTCTCGTCGTGCGGCACCTCCGCGATGCGCACGGCCTCCACACGGTTCTCGCGGACAGACTCCACGCGGATCAGATAGCCATTGGCGCGCAGCGAGTCGCCCCGCTTGGGCAGACGACCGAGTTCGCTGAAGACGTACCCGCCGATCGAGTTGTAGGCGTCGCTGTCGACCTGTAGTTCGATTCCGTGGTCCTCCAGATCGGCCAGCGGCACATGACCGCGCACGAAGAGATCGCCGTTTGCCAATCTGCGAACGGCTGCCAGCGCCGGATCGGTCTCGTCGTCGATCTCGCCGACAACCTCTTCGACAATGTCCTCGACGGTGACCACACCGACCGTGCGTCCGTACTCGTCCACGACGATCGCCATCGACATACGCTCGCGCTGAAGGTCGGCGAGCAGGTCGTCAAGAGGCTTGGTCTCAGGCACGATCAGGGCGTCGCGCACGGCCTTCGCGATCGTGGCGTCCTCGCCCTTGCTGAGCATCAGCCGCACCAGCGAACTGAGGTGCAACACGCCCTTGATCTTGTCCGTCGAGCGGTCCTCCGTGACCGGCAGCCGCGTGTGACCGCTTGAAGTGCAGCGCCGCAACGCCACCTCGACGGTATCGTCAACGTCGATCGTGACGACCGCGGGAATCGGTGTCATCACGTTGCGAGCTTCGTTCTCGTGCAGTTCAAAGACACCACTGAGCATGTGCGCCTCGCCCGCGTCGAGCGTACGGTGCGAGCGTCCGTGCTCCACCAGCATGCGCAGCTCCTCGCCGGTCGCGCCAAGTCGCATTTCGCTGGCCGGCCGCACGCCGAACAGGCCGACAAGCCGGTTTGCAGTGCCGTTGAGCACGTGGATGAATGGACTGAAAAGGCGGCGGAAGACGCCCAGCGGCCGCGCGGTCCAGCGCGCGGTGGCCTCCGGAGACGCAATCGCGACCGACTTCGGCGCCAGCTCACCGATCACGATGTGTAAAACGGTAATGATGATGAACGCCGTGGTGAGCGCGGCCGCGACGCTCGCGCCCTCACCAAAGATGCCGTCGAAAAGCGGCTCCAGCAACGTGCCCAGCGCCGGCTCGCCGGCGAATCCCAGACCAATCGACGCCATCGTGATGCCGAGCTGGCAGGCAGAGAGGTAGCTGTCGATCTGCGAGATCGCCTCCAGCGCCTTGGCCGAACGTTTGGAGCCGTGGTCCTCCATGTCCTGTTCCAGCGCGGACGCGCGAGCACGGACGAGTGAAAACTCCGCGGCTACGAAGAAGCCGTTGAGCAGCACGAGCAGCAGCGCGACGATCAGCAGCAGCGCGTTCACGCGGAGCCTCGGTGGGCGCCGCGGTGGCATTCCGCGAGCAGCGCGGCCCGCGGGCAGCTACTTCGCGGAGGTTCGTCTTCGAGAATCCCCATGGACTTCTTCAAGCTAGCACGGGAGGCGGCCGAGGGATGAGCGGCGGGGCGAGCGGCGGGCGGGAAATGCGGCGGGCGGAATTGAAGTCGGCGGAGCCGAGTGAGGAACCTCGGTTTTGCTCTTTTAACAACAATGTTGTTTGTTACGTTTTTGCGGCTGGTTTTGCGATCTATATAGGTTTTTATCGCATATTTGTTAAAAGGGAGATATGCAACTGACTGCGGTTTCGAGGGGGCGCCGCGGCGCGGCGGCTCAGCGGCGGCGCTGCGCCCGGCGGCCCAGCGACCCGATCGCGCGCCGTTGAAGCCACGGCGGCCCGTTCGCGTCGCGGCAGTCTGTGCCGCCGTTCGCAATTTAAGCCGATCAGCCGACGAACGGGAACTTGCTCTGGGCAAGCAGCACGGTCGCAATCGCGAAAGCGGCCGTGAAGATCACGCCGATCCCCACGGCGGGAAGCGCGCCACGTCCAAGCAGGTGCCGGCGCTCGTCAAGTTCAATCAACAGCCAGCCAACCACCAAGCCCCCCACGAGTCCGCCGAGGTGGCCGCCCTTCGAGATCCCGCCGACGGAAAAGGTGATGATCAGGTTCAACGCGATCAGCGTGCCGATGCCGGATTGCCAAGGATTGATGCCGCGCGCGCGGGCGACCACGAAGACCGCGCCCATTAGGCCGAAGATCGCGCCCGAGGCGCCGGCAGCGGGCGTCGTGGGCTCCAGGACCAGCGAACCGAGCGAACCCGCGGCGAGCGATGCGAAGTAGATCGCCGCGAAGCGCGTGCGCCCGATTTCCGGTTCAAGCTGTCGTCCGAGGATGAACAACAACGCCATGTTCATGGCGATGTGCAGCAGACCGAGGTGCAGAAACCCGCACGTGAAGATCCGCCACCAGTCGCCGGCGGCGACCGCCGGACCGTAGAAGACTCCGTTCAGAAGCACCGAGCCGTTGAGACGGCTGCTGAAACCGCTGAGACCCGCGCCGGTGACCAGTTCGGCCACGAAGGCCACCAGGTTGAGCGCGATTAGCACAGTGGTGACCGGCGCGGCGTCGAACAGCCGAGGGTTCACGATCTGGTGGGCGTCGATCACCTTCGTGCGGTGAGACGCACATTCCGGGCAGCGCATGCCCACGGGCGAGGGCGTCATGCAGTCCGGACAGATCGGACGGCAGCAGCTGGAACATGACGCGAGGGTTTCGCGCCCCGGGTGCCGGTAACAATCCACGCTCAGGAAACCGCGCGTTTAGCTGAGCGTTCAACCTCGCGGCGCACGTCACCCAGCGCGTCGCCCAGCGAGCGCAGGGCCTTGGCGGCCTTGTCGTCTCGGCGGCGCGAGCGCAGGCCCAGCACCACGAGTCCGCCGGCCGCGGCGGCCCCGGCCGCAAGCGCGACCGCGGGCTTCACCCAGTTGCGCGGATCGCGCATCGCCGCGAGCTCCCATTCCGAAAGCTCCTCGGTGGCAGCCTCAACGCGACGTTCGAGCGAGTCTTCGATCCTTTCGAGTCGCTGGTACAGCCGCGGCGGCGGGTCCACCGGCGCAAGCACCGCCTGCAGCATGCGCTCGATCTTGGCCTCGTTGAACGGACCGGATTCGTGCTTGTCGTGGTCTGAAGTCATGGCTCTACTTATGAACTACGCGCGGAGGGCTCGGAAAGTTGCTCTTGGGTTGACTCGAGTTTTTCACCGAGCTGCTTGATCGCCCTGTGCAGCAGCACCTTTGTGGCGCCCTCGCTCTTGCCCAGCGCGACCGCGATTTCGTGATTGTCCATGCCCAGCGCGAAACGCATGATCAGCGCCTCACGGCGGTCATCAGGCAGATCCGCGACCTGTGCGAACACCTGCGAGAGCTCTTCTCGCGCCGCCACGAGCTGCTCAACATCGTGCGTGTCGGCAAACTCGCCGGCCGCCTCCAGCGGAGCCTGCGGCTTGCGCGAGCGATCTCGGTAGAGGTTGATCGCGAGGTTCTGAGCGATGCGGATGAGCCACGGCCGCAGCGAGCGGCCGTCCGACTCCGCGAGCGCCTTGCCGAGGTGGCGATAGGCCTGCAGAAAAACCTGTTCGCTGACGTCCTCGGCGTCGTGGTGATTGCCGAGCCGGTAATAGAGGAACGAGTAGACGTCGCGGAGGTGCGCCTTGTACAGATCGGTGAACGCGCTGTCGAGCGCCTGCTTGTCGAGCTGTTGCGGTTGATCCCCGGGCACATCGTGAGACTATCCGGCAAACCTCAGGCTGCGCGGCGTACGACCCGGACCCAATCCTCGGGGGCGATCGCGCCATTGATCAGATCGCGCAGCGCAAATACCGTCGGCGCCTCGGTGCCGCTCTCCTCAAACACTTTGGCCAGCAGTGGCACGGTGTCGACCGCTTCGGCAACGTGACCTAGTTCGCGCTTGATCTGATCGGCGGACACGCCCGCTCCGAGCATCTCGCCCGCGCGGCGGTTGCGGCTGCCGGCCGCGAGTACGGTGGCGACGAGATCGCCGGTGCCGGCCAGGCCGGTGAAGGTTTCGTGACGCGCGCCATAACGCAGGCGAGCCAGCCGTTCGACCTCCAGGAAGGTGTGACCGGCGGCGGCGCCGGCGGCGTTCATGCCGGCCGCGGCGGCCGCGCTTGCGGCAAGCGCGGCAACGTTCTTCGCGCATCCGGCCAGCTCGGTGCCGACCAGGTCGTCGGAGCGCTCAACTTCAAGCCCGGCCTGCTCAAGCGCGTCGCCGAGCTGGCGGCGCATCGACTCGTCGGGCGTGGCCAGCACCACGGAAGCTCCGCGCAGTACAGCCTCGGCGGCATGCGCCGGTCCGCCCAGACAGGCGATCGCCCGCGCACGCACGCGTGAGCCCACATACTCGCTGGGCAGCGTGCCAAGCGGCGGCACCAATCCCTTCGAGAGAACCAGCACGGCGCTGCGCTGGCCGATACGGTCGGCGGCCTGCGCCACGGCGCCCGGCAGTTCTTTGCTCGGTACGGCGAAGACCACCAGGTCCTGACCGGAAAGCTCGATCTGCCCAGCCTGCTTGACCTCGAGTTCCGGCGGCAGATCAACCTCCGGCAGGCGGTCGCTGCGGCGCTCGGAATTGATCTTCTCGGCCCGTTCAAGCGTGCGTGCGCCTAGCGTGACCTCCATCCCGGCCTGGATCAGCAGTGCCGCCACGGCGGTGCCCCAGGAACCGGCGCCGATCACGGCGGCCTTACGCATCGGCGGGAGGCCGCCTAGCCACTCCCATTGAAGTTCAATGCGCGGCCAGATCCGGCTGGTGACCTCTTCGGCAAGCTCGGGAGAGGGATCGCTGGTCTGCGGGAATACAAGTGGACTGCCGGCGCGGATGCGGACCTTGCGCGGGTAGACGCGCCATTTGCGGCGCACGTCCTCGGTGCCGATCAACGCGATCGGCACGACCGGCGCGCCGGTTTCCAGCGCCATCCTGCCGACGCCTCGCTTGGGCCGGCCAAGCGCGCCGGGGCGAATGCGCGTTCCCTCGGGAAAGATCACAAGGCTGTCGCCGCGGTCCAACACGGCGCGTGCGGTGGCAAGCATGTCCTCATCTGACCGGCCGCGATCCACCGGAATCGCGCCAAGCGAATTCAAAAACCAGGCCTGGATTCGATGGCCGAAGAGCTCCTTCTTGGCCACGTAGAAGAGTGGACGGCGCGTCATCGTGCCGATGATGAACGGGTCCAGAAAGCTGCGGTGGTTGGCGGCGAAGATCACCGGACCATCGCTCGGAACGTGCTCGCGGCCGATCCGGTCGAGGCGAAAGTAAATTCTGAAAAACGGCACCAGCAGCCCGCGAACGGCGTGGTAGAGCAGCTTGTTTACGCCGCGCGCGCGTGTGCGCTCGTGGCACTGGCGGTAGCGCAGTTCGAGTTCGGCGGTTCGGTCGGTCTTCGCGGGCCGGCCTTCGATCGGTTCTTTGTTCGGCGCCGGAGGGGGCGTCAGTTCGACAGGGGGCATGTTTGTGTGTGAATTGCCACGGCGGGTTTTGCCGCGACTGATTCGTATTGAGGTGCTGCGTAGGGGTTGAAGTAACAGAACACCGGCTTTTTTGCACGGTTACATACTGGTTACGCGCTTCTGCGCATCGCCGCGGCACCGGACGCCACGGCACCGAACACCGCGGCGGGTATGCCGCGGCCAAGCCGGGAAGGGGACTCGAACCCCTGACCTACCGCTTACAAGGCGGTTGCTCTACCAGCTGAGCTATCCCGGCGAGTGGTCTGAGGGTAGTGGCGCGTGCCGCTCCTCGACAAACCGCGCAATCGCATGTGGGATACTCCCGCGCGTGAACGGCTCGGAATCGGTAATCGAAACTCACGGCCTGAGCAAGCACTTCGGCCGGCACCGCGGCATCGAGGACGTCTCTTTGAGCGTCCGGCGCGGCGAGGTGTTCGGCCTGCTCGGGCCAAACGGCGCAGGCAAATCCACGGCGATCCGGCTGCTGCTGGGCTTGATCCGCCCAAGCGCCGGCAGCGGCAGCGTGCTGGGACTGGACTGCTGGCGCGCGCGGCGCGCGATTCACCGTCGCGTCGGCGTGCTGCCGAGCGACTTTGCGTACGAGGACATGCTGACGGGGCGCGAGGTGATCGACTTCTTCCGTCGCCTGCGCGGGCTGCCGGCCGACGGCCGCGCCGACGAACTCGCCGAGCGCCTGCGCGCCGATCTCGACCGCCCGCTCAAACAGCTTTCGCGCGGCAATCACCAGAAGATCGGCCTGATCCAGGCCCTCGTGCACGATCCCGAGCTGCTGATGCTGGACGAGCCGACCGGCGGGTTGGACCCACTGATGCAGGAGGAGTTTCTGCGGATCGTGGAAGAGTTGCGCGACGACGGTCGCACCGTGCTTTTGTCCTCGCACAATATGGCGGAGGTGGAGCGCGCCTGTGACCGCGTGGCGATGATCCATCAGGGCGGATTGCTAGCCGTGGAGACGGTCGATTCGCTGCTGAGTCGTGCGCCGAGACACTTGCGCGTGACCTTTGACGGCCCCGCCGACGCCGCGCCGTTTGCGGCATTGGACGGCGTGCGCGAC
The DNA here is from genome assembly GCA_016213645.1 of Actinomycetota bacterium. Taxonomy (GTDB): domain Bacteria; phylum Actinomycetota; class Thermoleophilia; order Solirubrobacterales; family JACPNS01; genus JACPNS01. The sequence goes on along the minus strand of JACQZY010000015.1, from coordinate 18,300 downwards.
GTCCGGGCAACTGGAAACAGCGTCGAAATGGACGTTGCGGGCGACATCAACGGCGCGCTGAAACTTGCCACGGCGCGTCACGTCGTGGACCTGGTCTGCGAGCGGCCAAGCCTGGAACACGCCTTCGTGCGGCTGTATGAAGATGAAGATTCCGGCGGCGAGCTGTGATCGCCAAGCTCGCCGCTCAGACCCTGCGTATGCGCCTGCGGTCGATTCTGATCTGGTCGCTTTCGCTAAGCGCGCTTACGGTGTTGATGGTTGCGATCTTCCCGTCGATCGGCAAGATCGACTTCGAGCAGCTGCTCAAGCAATATCCGAAGGCGATGCTTGAGGCCTTCGGCATTGAAGACACCTCGCAATACAGCACACCGATCGGCTACATCAACGCCGAGCTTTTCAGCATGATGATCCCGCTGGCGATCGCGTTTCTTCCGCTTGGCGTGATCAACCAGTGTCTGCCGGCCGCCGAGGAACGGCACTTTCTAGACAACTTGCTCTGCACTCCGGTGGCGCGATGGCAGGTGCTCGCGGGCGCGGCCGTAGCCGGGGCGACGGCGCTGGCGACGGTGCTTTTCGCCGTTTGGGCCGTCACTTTGCTTGCTGCGGAGCTGTTGGACGTGAATCTCGGCATGGCCGATCTCGCGCGTTCGTGCGTGTCACTGTGGCCACTTGCGTCGTTTGTGGCGTCGGTTGGCGCGCTGATGGCCGGGTTCGGCCCCGGGCGCGGGCGCGCGCTCGGCGCGGCCGGCGGCGTGCTGGTGCTGATGTACATGCTGCCGGTGATCGCCGCGTTCGACCACTCTTTCGCGCAGGCGCAGAAGCTCTCGGTCTTTTATTACTACAACGACTGGCTCAAGCACGGCATCGACTGGTCTGAAGCGGTGGCCGTGCTGGCCGCGGCGGCGGCGCTGACGGCAATCGGCGCGGTGCTTTTCGAACGCCGCGACATCGCGTCCTGAGGTGAGTCATTGACGCACCGCCTGCCGCCGCCTCCCAGGCCGGCGGCGGCACGCGTGCGTAAGGGTTTCGAGCTGCCGGAGGGTTCGGTGGCGGCCGAAAGCCGCGCCTACTGCACCACGTTGCGCGAATCGAGGTGCATGCCGACCTTGCGCTTGACGCGCTGCAGGGCGTTGTCAACGGTCTTCGCGTCGCAGTCGATCTTCTCGCCTATCTGCTCGTATGAGTAACCGTCGATGTAGAGACGCAGCACGTCGCCTTCAAGCTCCGAAAGCGAGGTGGAGAGACAGTCAACAAGGCTGCCCAGCTCTTCGCCGCTGATCACCTGCACGACCGGGTCGTGGACGTGACTGCCCGGAAGCATCTCGTCGAGCGTCTGGTCACCGTCGTCGTCGCCACCACCCGGAGGGCTGTTGAACGAGACGTATTGGTTGAGCGGCGCATGCTTATTGCGCGTGGAGGTCTTCACCGCGGTGATGATCTGGCGCGTAATGCACAGCTCCGCGAAGTTACGGAAACTCGACTCGCGATCGGTGCGGTAGTCGCGAATCGCCTTGTAGAGGCCCACTAGGCCCTCCTGAATCAGGTCGTCCGAGTCTCCGCCGATCAGGAAGTACGAAGACGCCTTCAATCGCACGAATCCGTAGTAGCGGCGCACCACCATTTCGTACGCCTCGCTGTTTCCACCCTTTGCGAGCGCGATCAAATAGTGATCATCAACCTCAGGTAGAGACTTAGACTTCTGCCTGATTCGGCCGGCGTTGGTGCGCGGCGCGAGTTCTTCGCGGTCGTTTTCTTCCTGCTTTGCAACTGCCTGGGATGCAGTGGTCACGTATCCTCCAATTCGGCCTACCACCTGCAAATCAACGCATTTTCGTGCGTGACGCGCATAGCGGTGACCATTGTGGTCGTGACGCATGCCTCCCAACCTGCGCCATATTTCCTTATATCCGGCTCAGGTTCGATCCCGGCGCAAACCGGAAGATCTAACCTGAAGCTGGACTTTAGGTTTAAGTTCGGATGGAATTATTGCGTTTTTATGGAACCTACGACTTGCGGTCCCTATTTCTGCATGCGGTCTTGCAATACCGCGTACAAAAACACCGCCGTCGCGGTCGAAACATTCAGCGAATCGATCTTCCCCCGCATCGGGATGCTGACAAGCGCGTCGCAGCTGTTTGCAACGCGCGTTCGCAGGCCCCGGCCCTCTGAACCGACGACGATCACGACCTTGCCCGAGTAGTCGGGCTGGTCGTAACGCTGGTCGCCGTCGGCGCTCGCGCCGTAAACCCACGCATCGGCGTTTTTGGCCGCCAGCAAGTAGTCCGCGACGTTTCCGACGCGCGCGATGCGCAGATGCTCAACCGCCCCCGCCGAGGTCTTGCAGACGGTCGGCGTAACCTCCGCGCTGCGTCGCTCCGCGATCACCATGCCGCTCGCGCCCGCGCTTTCGGCCACGCGGGCCAGCGCGCCGAGGTTGTGCGGGTCCTGAATCTCGTCCAGCACCAGTACCAGCGCGTCGTCCTCGGCCAGGAAGCTCTTTGCGTCCGCGTACACGTATTCGGAGACCTCCGCGCAGACGCCCTGGTGTTCCTCGCTGCCGGCGAGCGATGCCAATTCGTCTGATTCGGCGCGGTCTACCGGCGGCGCCTCCAGCCCAGACAGCCAAGGCTCCCGCGCGGCGGCGGCCGTGGCCCACACACGCTTTACCGCGCGCGGACCGCGCAGCGCCTCACGAACTGGATTTCGGCCGTAAAGAATCATCGTCATTCCGGGCGGCGCAAACACCGCCCAAGCAAACATTGTCGCAGCGCCCCAAAATCCACGTGCGGCGAATCCGCCACAGATTCGCCGCAAAGCCCTCCACGGAACCGCGGCGGCACACCGCCGCAAGGCGGTGAGTGCGGCCTAGACGGGGCGGAGCTTGGGGCCTTCGGCGGTGTCTCGGATTTCCCAGCCGCGAGACAGGAGTTCGTCGCGCAGGCGGTCCGCGGTGGCGAAGTCCTTGGCGGCGCGTGCCGCCTCGCGCTGGTCAAGCAGTGCCAGAGACTCGGCGTCGGCGTCGGCGATCGGTGCCTGGAAAACGTTTTCGAGGCCCAGGATCGTCAGCGCCTCGCGCAGTCGCGAGCGTCCGTTGACGGTCTCGCCGGCGTCGATGCGGCGGTTCGCGTCGCGCACCCATTCGTACACGGCGGCAATCGCCGCCGGCGTGTTGAAGTCGTCGGTGAGCGCGGCATAGAAACGGTCCAATGCCGCTTCCAGCGCTGCATCGGGCGCGTCGTCGCCGATGCGTGCGGCAATCTCCCGCAGCCGCTCCACGTTTGCCGCGGCCTGCGACAGCGTGGCCTCGGTGCATTCGATCGGCGCACGATAGTGGCCACTGACGAAGAACATGATCAACGTGGACGGTTCGTAACTGTCGAGGAAGCTGTGGAGCTGCCAGACGTTGCCAAGCGACTTGCTCATCTTTTCGCCGGTGAACCGCACCATGCCGTTGTGCATCCAAATGCGGGCGAGCGGCTCGCCACGGCCGGCGTAGGTTTGGGCGCATTCGTTTTCGTGATGTGGAAACACGAGGTCGATGCCGCCGCCGTGCACGTCGAAATTCGTACCCAGGATCAGTTCGCTCATCGCGCTGCACTCAATGTGCCAGCCGGGCCGCCCGTCGCCCCAGGGCGAAGGCCAAGCTGTGTCCTCGTCGGGCTTTCGCGTCTTCCAGAGCGCAAAGTCGCGCGGGTCGCGCTTGAGCGAATTGTCGTCCTCGCCCTGGTCCATCTGTTCGGGATCGCGATTCGAAAGCTCGCCGTAGCGGTCGTACGAAGGCACGCTGAAATACACGTCTCCCCCGCTCTCGTATGCGTGTCCGCGCTCGATCAGCGACTCGATCAACTCGACGATCTGCGGCAACGTCTCCGTTGCCAGCGGCTCGGCGTCCGGCCGCCCCAGCCCCAAACGGGACGTGTCGTCAAAGTACGCCTCGGTCATCTCGTTCGCAAGCCGGTCACTCGGCACGCCAGCCTCGCGGGCGGCGACGTAGATCTTGTCGTTGATGTCGGTGACGTTGGAGGCGAAGGTCACCTCGTAGCCCTCGTGCTCAAGAAAGCGCTTGAACAGCATGAACACGACATACGGGCGCGCGTTGCCGATGTGGATGCGCGAATAGACGGTGGGGCCGCAGACATAAATGCCGACCTTGCCGGGATCGCGCGGCGACAGCGGCTCTTCGGCTCCGCTCAAAGTGTTGTGAATCGTGATCTCTCGCATTGCGTGAATAAACGGCGGCGCGCGACCGTGGCCCGCGACGGTTCGGGTTGAAGATTCCCCCTGACGGCCGCAAAGCCTACGCGCCGTCGCGCAGCTGGGCCAGCCGTTGCGGCGTAATCGTCGCAAGTACGTACGGAAACTCCGGCCCTTCGGTGCGACCCGTAAGCGTTGCTCGCAGTCCGTGCAACGCCGGACCAAGCGGCACGTCGCGGTCGCGTAGCGCGGCCTTGAGCAGACCAAACAGCTCCCGCGCGGCGTCCGGATCGGTCGGAGGCGCGGGCATCAGTTCGTTCAACAGTTCACGAGCCGCCACCGCCTCGGCGGTGGCCGCCAACTCGCGTGCGTGAGCGTCCGGCGACGGAGGATCCAGCAGAAAGCCGGCCGTCGCCGCGCATTCGCCCAACGTGTCGCCACCGGTGCGAGCGGCGGCCAAGGCCGCGTCCAGCGCCGGTTTGGCCACCCCGGAACCCGCCGCGCCGATCCGCGCAACAATCTCCCCGGCGAACGCGTCGTCCGGCAACTCGCGAATGTGCAGGCCGGAAATCCAGTTCAGCTTGTCAACGTCGAAGCGCGAGTCGGCCGTGTGCAGACGGTCGAGGCTGAAGCGCCGGGCCTGATCCTCCAGTGTCAGCATCAGTTCCTCGGTGCCGAAATCGGCGAGCGACAGCGCAAGCGCGTTGCAGACCGCGGCGGGCGGGTAACCGTCTTCGCGCAGCCGCGCAAGCGTGGGCGGCGCGCTCGGCGCCCCGGCGGAACCCGCCTCACCGGCGCCTCCCGGCGGATCGCCGTCTCCCGCGACCCCGTCACGCTTTGAAATCTTCCCTCCCGCCGGCAGCGTCATCAGCGGCGCGTGCACATAAACCGGCGGCTCAGCGCCGAGCGCGCGGATGATCTCGCGCTGAAACTCCGTGTTGGCTTGATGGTCGCGTCCGCGCAGCACATGGGTGATGCCATCGTCCACGTCGTCCACCGCGGTCGCCAGGTTGTACAGCGCGCTGCCGTCGGCGCGGGCGATCACACGACCGCCAAACACGCCGGCGCCGTCTCGCGTGGTCACCGGCAGCTCCGCCAACGCCTCGGCGTAGCGCGCCCCGCGTTCCGACTGGCGTACCGGCCCGTCGTCCCATGCCAGACCAAGCCAGCGCAGATCATCCAGCACGGTCGCCTCAAGTGCCGGGTCCGAACGCTCGCGATCGGTGTCGTCGATGCGCAAAAGCAGACGCGCTCCAGGACCGGCCTCCGGTGAATGAACAAACAGCCAGTTCAGCAGCGCCGTGCGGGCCGAGCCCACGTGCAGCGAGCCGGTGGGGCTGGGCGCGAAACGCGCGCGGACCGCGCCGCTCACCGTTCCGCGGCGGCCGCGACAACGCTGGCGGTCGCCAGCACGGCAATGCCCTCGCCGCGCCCCACGTATCCCATACCTTCACCGCGCGTGAACTTGACGTTCACGCCGCCGATTCCCAACGCAAGAGCTTTCGCCAGATTGGCGACCATCGGCTCGCGGTGCGGACCCAGCATCGGACGTTCCGCGATCACGGTGGCGTCCACGTTTACCGGCTCGAACCCGCGCTCGCGCACCAGCACGGCCGCGCGGGCCAGAAGCTCGATCGAATCCGCTCCGGAGAAAGCCGGATCGGTGTCCGGAAAGTGCATGCCGATGTCGCCCAGCGCAGCCGCGCCCAGTAGCGCGTCGGTAACGGCGTGAGCCAAAACGTCGGCGTCGGAGTGACCTGCCAGGCCGAAGTCGTGCTCGATCGTCACGCCGCCGATCACCAGCGGGCGCTCCGGCACCAGCCGATGCGTGTCGAAACCGATGCCGTTTCTGGCGACGCCGTTCATACGGCAAGCCTGGCGCGGCGGGCGGACGCGCTCATCCGACCGGCTCCAGTCGGCGTTTGCGTCCTTCAAACACACACAACCGATCAATACCGAGATCGTTCATCAACGCCGTCGCCACCTCGAAGCCGTGGCCTACGTGAATCGGCACGTGGGCGTCGGAAGAAAGTGAGAAGTCCAGCCCCGCGTCCACACACATGTCGATGAACGCCGGTGACGGATACATCTCGCCGACCGGCTTGCGCAAACCGGCGGTTGAGATCTCCACCGCCACACCGGCCTCGACGAAGGCCTCGACGGCCGGTTCGTAAAAGCGGCGCAGATCGCCCTCGGGCCAGGGCCGGTCACGCCCCCAGTGCTTGACCAGATCGGGATGGGCCATCACGTCGTACAGACCGCTGCTCGCGGCAACCGCCAGCGTGGCGAAGTACTCCTTCCAGATCTGCTCGGCCGAGCGGCCCTCGCGCCAGACGTCGTACTCCTCCCAGTCCAGCGCCCCGTGCCCGAGAAAGTGAACGGATCCGATCACGTAGTCCCACTCGTGTTCTTCGAGCACGTTGGCGATGCGGTCCTCGCGGCCGGGGACGAAGTCCATCTCGATGCCCAGGCGCAGATCCGACTCACCGCGTACGAACGCGCAGTATTCGCCGAGGTCGTCGACGGCATTCTCTTTCCAGAAGGGATGGTCCCAGATCCGCAGCGCGTCGGCGAAACGATGGATGTGTTCGCTGACGCCGAGTTCGGCGATCCCGGCCTCTTCCGCTGCGGCGCGGAAACGGTCCACGTTGGCGGTGGTCATGAACTTTCCGAATTCGGTGCCGGGTTCGTCCGGACGCAGGTGAACGTGGTAATCGGTCAGCATCGGCGTGGGCATAGTTGTAGCGAACGACCGAAGCGGCGATGCCCGTGCGCACGCTCCCGGCCGACCGCGCAACCGGTCAGTCGCCCGCGCGGCGTTCTCCGGGCGGCTTCGAGCGGCGGTCGCCCTCGGTCTGACGCGGAACTCCGGACGCTGCCTTCGCCTCGCCATCAGACGCCGGCCGTTGCCCCTTGCCGCCATTCGCTTTCGCGGCGCCGGCGGCGGGCTTCGCGCCCGGCTTGGCGAAATTGCCCGCCTCGGCGTCCGACGACGCGCCGCCCGCGGATTCGACCAGCGATTCTCCCAACTCGCCACGCAACGGCAGATACACCGTGAACGTGGACCCGGCGCCCGGTTCGCTCTCCACCGCCAAGCGCCCGCCGTGTAGTTCGATCATCTGCTTGGCAATCGGCAGACCAAGGCCGGTGCCCGGAATGCGGTCGTTGCTGCTGGAGCGGAAGAACGGCTCCGCCAGTAGTGGCAGATCGTCCTTTGGGATCCCCATTCCCCAGTCCACCACCGACACGACCACCTGTCGATTGATGCGAAACGCCCGCAGCACCACCGCCTGCCCCTCGGGGCTGTATTTGATCGCGTTGCCGACGAGATTTCCGAACGCCTGCTTGAGTCGCAGCGGATCGCCGGAGACGACCAGCTCGCCGGTGTCCACCAGCACGATGTCGACCTTCTTATCGGACGCGATCGGCATGATCTCGGCCTTCAGTTCGCGCAACAGCGCGCGGATATCGACCGGTTCCGGGTTGATCGAAATGCGTCCGCTCTGAATGCGAGAAAGCGTCAGCAGGTCGTTGATCAGCTCGTCCAGAGAACGCGCGTTGCGCTCGGCGATGTTGACGTAGTGCTGCTGGTCGGGCGCAAGCTCGCCGGCCTCGCCGCCTGCCAGCAATTCCAGATATCCGCGCAGCGAAGTGATCGGCGTTCGCAGCTCGTGCGAAACCGACGACACAAAACGACTGCGCGCGGCCGATGCCTCGTGAAGTTGTTGGACTTGCTGCTCGATCTCGTCGGCCATCTGGTTGAAGGCCGCGGACGTGAGCCGGATCTCCTCCACACCACGCGGTTCGACGCGCGCGGAGAGGTCTCCGTGCCCAAGCTTGCGCGAGGCCGTCGCAAGTTCGTCGAGCGGCAACATCATCTCGCGGCGGATCCACATCAACACGCCCATACCAGCGGCCAGCACCAGGACTCCCGCGAGCGCGATCAGGCCCACGTTGAAGTACTGGCGGTTGCGCACGGATCGCTCCGCCTGTCGCCGCGAGTTGTCAAACCAGACCTGCAGCGAATTGCCCTCTTTCCCGATCATCCCCACGCGATACGCGGACGCACGGCCATTGACCAACTCTTTTGCCTCGTCGCGCCGGCCCTGTTGAACCAGCTTGACCGCCTGCTGCCCGGTGTCGTCGAGATAGGTGGTGATGCTGTTCCGATACGCGTAGAAACGTTTGCGGGCGACGTCGCTGACGCTGCCGCCGAAGGTGGACGAGATCAGCAGCAGCTGCGTCTGCGCCTGCGAGTACGGACCAAGCTTGATCGGGTCGCCCGTGTTGACGTAGTCGCGTAGCGCTATGCGGGAACGGTTGAATTCATTCTGCAGGCCTCGCAGCAGCAGCGCGTTCTGCGAGCGGTCGCGCAGTTCGTTCGAAGTGCGTACGGTCGCCAGCGCACCGTAGAGCGTGGCCGCCAGCACGACGAAGATCACCAGCGCCTGCGCGGAGATGGCCGCGCGCACGAGTCTGCGAAAGCTGAGTTTGGGCCGCTGGCTGGTGGTCTGCTGGAGCGCCATCTTGAATCCTTGTCCCGCGCAACGCCGGGCGCCCGTCACGCTCACCCTCGCGCGTGACACGTACGACCAGGGTCATCAACTTATTGTTACATTTTGGTCGTACGGCTCGTCGCGACAGGTGGACGAGTCGCGCGGACACAAAGAGGATCAAGCCTTGCAGAGCGAAAGTGATCAACCGTCAGCGAGCCGGCCAAAGCCGGTGGTTGTAATCGCAGACGACAATGACGACATCCGCGACCTACTGGCCGCACGTCTAAGCACACGCGGATACCACATCATTCCAACCGCCGACGGCCAGGCCGCGCTTGACGCGATCCACGAGCACAAGCCGGACATCGCGGTGCTCGACTGGGTCATGCCCGTGATCCAAGGCCATGAGTTGTGCGTGAAACTCAAGACCGATCCGACCACATGTCGAATCCCCGTTGTGATCTTGACGGCGCGTGGCGAAGAGGAAGATCGCCTGCTTGGTCTGGACCTTGGCGCCGACGCCTACGTTGTCAAGCCGTTTGACATCGACGAGGTGGACACGATCCTGCGCCGGTTGCTCGATGGCGGCGATTCCCCGTCCGACGACAGCTTGAGCCAGATTCTGTACTGAGCCAAGTTCGCTAACCGGAGAGCGAGGCGCTCCGGCCGGCCAACAACCGCTCCACCTGTTCCAAGTCCGCCCGCGTAGTGACCTTGGGGTTGGCGTCCGTCCACGGCATCACCACCACGCGCCCGCCCGCACGCTCTATGAGTGACGCGTCGTCGGTGGCCGCGGCAAGCTGATCGTCGGTCACGGCGATCCCCGGCTCAAGCCCCAGCACGCGCGCCAGCGAGGTGGCGCGAAACGCCTGCGGCGTCTGCACGGCCCACAGCGTCGAGCGGTCAAGCGTGGCCGTGACCACATGATCGGCGCCGGCCTGCTTGATCGTGTCGGCCACGGGCGCGGCGGGCACCACGCAGTCAGCGGCCGTGTCCTGCGTGAGCCGGTCCAGGCACGCGGCCACCAGATCCGGTCCGGCCAGCGGACGAGCGGCGTCGTGTACAAGCACGAACTCCGGGTCGTGTGCCGCCGTCGCCGCGGCCAGCGCGGATCGCACCGAATGCGATCGGGTCTCGCCGCCCGCGCAGATCAACACTTCCAGCCCGGCCTCGCGAGCGGGCCCCAGCTCGCGCTCAAACAACTCGCGCTGGTCCTGCACCACGGCCACCACAACTCCACCGATCCGCTCGCTGCGCGCGAACGCGTCGAGCGACCGCTGCAGCAGCGAACGACCCGCGCAACGAACAAGCGCCTTGGGGCTTCCCGCCCCAAGGCGCCTGCCAGATCCACCGGCGGCGATCAGCGCGATCGGCGCCCGCCGCATGTGGTTGTCGCTCAACCGCCTCCCCCCAGAGGGCGGTGGGACGAACTCGCAAAAAGCAAAAGCATCTGCTCTGCCCGCAGATCCGGAAATGCGTCCTCTATGCGACCGCCTCGCTCTGACCGAGAAGGTCGTCCACGTGTGCTTCGGCGTCTTCCTCGCTCATGTCCAGCGCGTACATGAACTCGCTGGCGAGAATGCGCTTGGCGCGCACGAACATCTGCTTCTCGCCGGAAGAGAGGCCCTTCTCAGACTCCAGCGCGGCGAGATTGCGGATCACCTCGGCCAGCTCGAAGATGTCGCCGGTGCGGATCTTCTCGCGGTTGTGCTTGAAGCGGCGGTTCCAGTTGCCCGGCATGTCGGAGACTTCGTCCTGCAGCACGCCCACAACCTTCTTCACCGTCGCGTGGTCGATCACGCGGCGCAGCCCGGCCACGCCGGTGTTCTCCGACGGCACCATCACGGTCATGTCACTGTGCAGGATCCGAATGGTCAGGTACTCACGCTTTTCGCCGAGTAGGACCTTCTTCTCCTTCTTCAAGACCTTGCCGGCGCCGTGGTGCGGGTACACGACCTTGTCGCCGACCTTGAACTTGATCGTCGGCGCCCTGGGCGCGAGTTCGAGATCCTCCAAATCAATATCAATTACGTCTGTGTCGGAAATTTCCATCCCCTCCTCTGGGTGGCCGGCCGCGGTGGGGCGGGCGATCGGTGTGCGTCCGAGAAACGCATACGTCACGCCTGCATGTAGCGGTCGACCATATTGATCTCCTGAAGGCGCTTTAGGCCCTCGCGGATGTCTTTTGCGCGAACGTCGCCGACACCCTCCACAGCTTCTAGCTCGGAGTCGTCGGCTGATAAAAGCTCGTCCAGTCCGCCAAATGCGTTGACGATGTCCTGGACCACCATCTTCGGCAGTCGTGGGATGCGCGAGAGGATGCGATACCCGCGCGGAGCCACGACGTGGTCGATGGTGTTCATCTTGCGGTCGTAACCCAGCAGTTCCGCCAGGCGACCAAAGTCAAGTAAGTCCTGATGACCGATGCGCGCCAGCTGGTCCACGACCTGGGCGTACATGTCGTCCGTGTCCTCGCCGATGTAGTCGCGCACAAGGCCGAACTTCTCGGCGGCCACGCCGATCATCGTCTCTTCGAGCTGCATCTCGATCAGGCGGCCCTCGCTGCCCAGCTCCACGATGTAGCGCTCCACCTCCACGCTCATGCGCGTGATCAGCTCGGCGCGCTGCAGCACGGTGAGCACGTCGTGCATGTAGGCGCGACCCTCAAACTCCAGCAAGGTGAGACGGCTGGAGACCTGGTCCAGGCGACGGCGGTATTTGTCCAAAGTGGCGAGCGCCTGATTGGCCTTGGCGAGCACTTCCGGGATGTCGACCATCACGTACTTGCTCTCGCCCACGTAGAGGCTGATGACCTCGCGCCGCTGGCTGATGGAAAGCACGATCGCGTCGCTCTGCTTGGCGACACGCTCGGCCGTGCGATGGCGCGTGCCGGTCTCGACGGAATGGATCGTGGGGTCCGGCATCAGCTGCACGTTGGCCCACGCAATCTTGCCGGCGTTCGCGCTGAGCACGATCGCGCCGTCCATCTTGGCGACTTGGTAGAGCATCGCCGGCGTGTAATCGAGGTCCAGCTTGATGCCGCCGCTGAACATGAACGCCAGCTCTTCCGGCTCGCAGATCACGATCAGCGCGCCGGTGCCACCCTGCAGAACATCGTCGAGTCCTTCGCGAATGAAGGTGCCCGGCGCGACCATCTCCAAGGCCCGCAGAAGCTTAGGCTCCAGTCGCGTGTGGATGTCTACCGAGTCTTCACCTACACGCTGTGCCATTCATTACATTGTAGGGCATTGGGATTTGGCTTTGGAATGCGGGTTTTTGGGGGGTTGGTACTTAGAAGTTTGGAGCCGGTTGGAGGTGTGATGGGCGGCTGCACGAAATTCGATCATCCGCTACTCGGCCGAGTGCGGCGCGACAGTCGACGACCGTCGAACTTCTCGATCATCAAGTCAACCCTCGGATCACGGAGAATTCCGGGCCATGCGGGAGATCCAATCTGAGTGTGAAGTCGATTCGCAAGCTTCACGCATGCCGCGAACTTCTCTTTGGTGTCGATGTGCGGGCGCACCCGGCTGTCTTGCAGCGCCTGATGCACCTCCCAGGCGGATGTGAGATCCAAACCCGCGTGTCCGGTCGCCGCCGCCGCGACAAGCATCGAGGCCATGTACGAGAAATCACAGCCGGTGTGTTCGAGTGCTGCTCGGCCGTTGTTGTCATCACTTATGGCGATCCAGCCGTTTCTGCGACAGAGGACAACAATGTCTGCCTCGCCGCGGTCTTTGTCGGGGGCGCTGTGCCAAGCGCGCCTCAGATTCATCGCGTAACGAACGTCGGCCGGATCATCGACCGCGACGGCGCGAATCCATACCGCTTCAAGAATTCTTTTGTTTTCAGGGTGATGACTGGTCGCGTCACCAATCTCGCACTCCCTGATCACCTCTGGAGTGATCGCACCATCGGGCCACAGATCCGCGAGCAGGCTCAGGTGGCCGGTGCGGTTGAAGTGAATCAACACCATCGCATCCAGACACGGGAGATCACTGCCTGAGGTGGGCGGGCCTGCGGGATCTCCGGTCACTCGCCGGCCGACTCACCAAATTCGGCGTCGATCTCGCGAAGAAATTCGTCCTCGGAGAAATCGGCCGCTTCTGGACGATGCCCCAGTTTGGCTCGAGCGGTGTCGACGTCTGTTCTCAACAACTCTGCGGCGCGGTCGATGCCGACCATGCCACGGTCGTACAAGGCGGCGATATCGGTGACGAATCCAGGCGGTAGTGGCGCGCCGTGGATTTCTTCCACGTCGTAGCCCTTCTGCGTACGCAATCGCTCCACCTTCCCCTTGCGCTGGTCATTGAGACGGTCCCGGTCCACTGCACGAATACGACCTGAATTGTGAAGTCGATAGATAGTCGTGGCGACGGCAACGCCAAACCGATGCGCCAGATCGACCACGATTTCAACCGTGATGTCGGCAGGTTCAACTCCGGGAAACGCCGCCCGCATCGCCGCGTCCGGCGCCAGCAGATAAGCGGCAAACGCGTGCGCCTCGCTTTCTTGGCGCGATCCGCCCGTCGGTGCGTTTACGTCCGCGTCGGCCGCACGCATCGGCTGACCTTGCTTGCGATGCAGCACATGGTGGCCCAGCTCGTGCGCAGCCGTGAAGCGCTGGCGAGCAATCGGTTTGCGATCGGAGTTGACCACGATAAGCGCGTGACGACCGTCGTAGCGATAGGTGCCGTCGGGGCCCTCCTCGCCGAATCCATGAAATGCCAGGTCCACCCCCTGGTCACGAATGAACGCCCAGAGGTCCGTGATCGGCTCATTGCCGATTCCCGCATCCAGCCGCAGCTTGCTTGCCGCGGCGGCCCCGATATCGGCCGCGCTAGACGCGCTCATCTTCATTGAGCGCGCGCACCGCACGCATGTCGCGCTGAAGCTCGGCCGCCCAGTCGAGAATGACATCCGTACGAGCGTCGTCGCCGGCTCGCAACAGTTCGACAGCTTCTCCCGGCGCGTTGAAGAACGCATCCATCCGCACGCCGAATACGTCGGCCGCGCGCCGCAACACCAGCGTGCTTAAGTTGCGCTCGCCGCGCTCCATGCGAGACAGATTCGCCTGGTCCACGCCGAGACGCTGCGCGAGTTGCTCAAGCGTGAAACCGCCGTTCTCACGAAAGGATCTCAGCGAAGCGCCGAGACTGCTGCGGAAATCGTCTTCATTGATGTTGGGCATTTGGCTTGGGCTCCCGGACGAGGGGGATGACAAGGATTTTTACGCTCAATTTGTCGTCTTGACAAGATTAGCAGGATTTGAGCGAGGGTGTTGCGGGTTTGGGTGGCTGTGTGTGCTCGTTCTGGCGGGAAGACTGCAATGCTGGTGATTGGGGCTAACCTGCCTTGCATGGGTCGGGTAATCATTTTTGGTGGGTCCGGTTTCATCGGTCGGCACCTGGCGCGGTATTTGACGGAGCGGGATGCGGAGACGCGTTTCGATTTGGCGAATTCGAAGCACGATGGCGCAACGTCGCGCTGATCACACAATGAATGACCGCAAAATGAATAGAACGGGTGTGACTCTTAGCCCGAGAATGACCATCCAGCTTTGGAGCTACAACTACGACCCCGAACCGACGGGGATCGGACCCGTGAGCCGCACGTGGGCCAAGGCGATGACGGAGCGCGGGCATGAGATTCACGTGATTGCGGCGCATCCGCATTACCCGGAGCCGGTTTGGGGATCACGTCGCCGGCCGTACACGGAATGGCGTGATGGGATCAAGGTGACGCGGCTGCCGCTGTGGATCGGCCGCGAGAACGCGAAGGAGCGGATCCGACAGGAGGCGAGCTTCGCGGCGTGGCAGACGGCTTATCTGCCGCTGCTCGGCGGAACCGACGCCGTGGTGGCGGTGTCGCCGTGTTTTCCCGCACTGGCACCCGCAATTCTGAATCGGAAGGTGCGACGAAAGCCGCTGATTCTTTGGATTCAGGACATTTTGCCGGATGGAGCTGTATCTACCGGGATCGTGGATGACGGAATTGCGATCCGCTTTGCCCGGCACCTCGAGAAGGCGGCTTACGTCGCCGCCGATCGCATCGTGGTGATTTCGGATCGGTTCAAGGAGAATCTGTTGGCTAAGGGCGTGCCGACCGAGAAATTGACGCGGATCTACAACCCGGCCACGCGACCGGTAATAGACGCACCACGCGAATTTCCTACCGACGATCCGCCGCGTGTGTTGGTGATGGGGAACATTGGACATTCGCAGGGGCTCGATGAGGTGGTGCGCGCGTTTGAGTCGTCGCTTGAACTGGAAAAGAACGGGGCGCGACTGGTGATCGCCGGCACGGGCGTCGCCGAGACAGAGGTGCGGGCCGCGATCACTACCGATCGCGTCGAGATGCTCGGCCTCGTTAGCGATGAGCGGCTCAACAGGGAGCTGGCGCACGCGACGATCGGACTGGTAAGCCAGCGCAGCGAATACCCCGAGTTCAACATGCCCTCGAAACTGATGAACTACTTCGCCGCCGGCCTGCCCGTGGTGGCGTCGGTGGGGGTGGAGTCGGAGGTGAAACGGGTGGTTGATGAGAGTGGAGCTGGGGCTGTGTGCAGCGGGGGAGATCTCGGCAGAACTCTTGCCGAGATGATCGGCGATAGAGAGGGCCTCGCACGTTCGAGCGAAGCAGCGCGGCTCTACACCAGCAATCGGCTGACGAGCTCTGCGACAACCTCTGGGTTCGAGGCGCTGCTTGTTGACCGTTCGAATCTTCGCGATTAGACCCGGCGAGTGAAAAACGCGTCAGCTTGGAGCAGGAGGCCGTCAACGATCGTGGGCGAATACAGACCGACGAGATCGAAGCCGACGTTGCGAAGAAAAGAGATGACCTCGTCGCCGAAAGCCTGGCCATCGTAGAGCTCAACAAAGGAGCATTCGACAAGCACATATTCGGTCTTCGCGAGCGTTTCGGCCGCACCCTTGAGCGCCTCCAGTTCCGCGCCCTGGATATCAAGCTTCATCAGAACGGGCCGCGCAAGTTCCTGGTCGGCGAGGACATCGTCCAGCCGTTCCGTGCGGACCGAAATCGTGCGATCGCGTCGAGAGCCGGGAAACATCGCGATCTGATCTCTCGAAGCCGGAAGCAGCGAAGATGAGTCGTCGTCGACAGAAACATGAAAGTCGACAGAGCCTCGTACCGATGCGAGCGCCACGTTATGCACCGTTATGTTGCGGTTCGACGGGACAACCTCCTCCAGCTTCGCCCGCGCCTCTGGGATCGGCTCAAAGCAATGAAGGGCCGCAACAGGGAAGCGATTGCACGAGTAGATCGCGAACTGGCCGCGATTTGCTCCGACGTCGAGCACCGTGGCCACGTCGTCAGGAACAGGTACCGCGTCGTGCTCTATCGAGGCGGCGACTCCGCGTCGAAGGGCAGCGCGGAAGGAGGACTTCCGCAAAACCTTCACCGCTTTTTTGACCTTGCCAAACAAATTTTCTACCCCCAGAACATCGGCTCGCTGAGTGTGAACAGCTTTAATACCGATTACAACGTATTAGTGTCGGCCAACGGATCTGCGAGTTCAGCCAAGATATGGCGCTTCGAATTGCCTTCATAGCGAGCATGGTCGACCCGAATTTCACGCCGGTATTCGATGAACTTGAGCGACGCAATGAATGCGAACTCCTGGTCCTGTATGAGACCAAATTAGAACCCAATCGCCGGTGGAGTCCCATCCCCGGTGATTACTCGCACGTATTTCTCGACTCGACGACCGTGGATCTCCGAAGATTTCACGAAGATGCGTTCGTCCATATTGCGCGCGGTACGAGTTCGATTCTGAAAGATTTTAATCCTGACCTAGTGATCGCTCGAGGGTCGGAACCGTGGAGTTCTCCCGCGAATGTTTCGACCACAAATAGTCTTCCAAATGATCAGTGCGACGCGGCGATCTTGGCGGCCGACGCTCTCGCGTTGAACCAGCGGCCGCCAGTTTCCGCCATGTCATTGCCGAGCAAGATGACTGCCTATTTTGCGACTGGGCGCCCAGTGCTGGTCGCAGTGGCCAGCGAGAGTGCTGCAGCGAGCTTCGTACGCTCTTCACGGGCCAGAGTGATCATCGACCCACCCGATATTCGGCGGCCCCCGGCGGAGTCGATTGCTGAACTTCATCGCGTCCCACAAGAGTCTCAAGATCGCTTCGGATCAAACGGTCGTAACTTTTCGCGAGCGACGCTAGCCAACTCGAAGATTCTTCCTAGAAACCACGGATTCATATCACGAACATGCCACGATTGCTGAACAGACTAAGCCGGACGCTAAGGCCTCTGATTGGGATTCTTCTCTGGATCGTTCCGCCCAAGAGGCTGACAGTTGTTTACAGCATTTCTGCCTTCGAGGGTAACGCCGGCGAGGTAGTTCGATGGCTCGAAACGGGTTCCTCCGGGCAGATAGTGTGGCTTCTGGACGAAATTCCAAGTCAGAATTCGGTGCGGGCAGTATCTGGAACGAAAAGCGGTGCCTCGGCAGTTGTTTCTAAACGCTCATTTCGCGGATTCTGGTATTTCCTTCGCGCCGACACCGTCCTGTTCACTGACCTAGTTTTTGGCGGGCCAAAGCCACCGCGCAATCGAACATTTGTCAACCTCTGGCATGGCGACGGTCCAAAAGTAGATACAACCGCGCACTTCAGCGCTGGCACACCGGCACAGTTCACTGTCGCCGGAACGATCGCTTGGGGCACCGAGAAGCTCAAATCTTTCAACGCTCCTTCGGACGGTTTGATCGTGTCTGGTAATCCCCGAATCGACCAGTTCGATCGCCCAGCATCAGACGATCAGCTGCGTGCGTTGGGAATCGATCCAGATCGACCGTTTGTGCTTTGGGCCCCCACATACCGACACACGCGACTTGACAGCCCACATGGTGCCTGGAAGGACTCACGCGTCGCAGATCCGTTCGATGAAGTGCGCATTCGAAACGCTGATCTGGCCAAATCGCTGGCTCATCCCGGCCTTCAGCTAGTCGTGAAATCGCACCCCCTCGACAAGGCGAATCTTGACTTCGCCGCGACGATTCAAATCGCCAACGATGACCTTGCGAGCGCGGGCGTTGGCTTGTACCAGGTGCTAGCCCGAGCCAGTGCGCTATTAACGGATTACTCAAGCATTTGGACCGACTTCATTCCGCTGAACCGGCCGATCGCCCTCTACTGTCCCGATCTCGATGATTTTTCCGTCGGTCGCGGTTTCGATCTTCCGGATTTTGAGTCCTATTCGCCCGGCCCGATTCTTAGCGACGCAGACGACCTCTTCGCATTCTTGGGGGAAATCGCAGCCGGCATCGATTCGAGCCAGAGTCGCCGAATGAAGGTGGTCAAGTTGCTAGGAATCGTTGATGAAACTGGTGCGACCAGTCGCCTCATGAGTCAACTTTCCTCGTGGAATGATCGATAGCGCGCGGTCAGTGAGATCGAACGCGGCGGGTAGCTCGAGTCGGCTTTTCAATCAGCCAGTCTTGTGGCAATACCGGTCTGCACTGGCCCAGGTGTGCCGGTCTGATTTGGCCCACCCTCCGCAATGGTTTGTGCTTCGTGAACAAGTCTTGCATGACCGGCCCCGGAGGGGCCGGTCATCGGTTCAACTGACGGCGACCCCTT
>JACQZY010000014.1 GCA_016213645.1 Actinomycetota bacterium | reverse complement strand
GTTTTTCCGGGCAGGTACTCCTGGCCGTCTTCGGCGCCACAACTGTTTGTCGCGGCGCTGGCCGGAGGCTTGAAAACGACGACGTCAAAGCGTTCGGGAGTGCCGAAGCGGCCTTCGACGCGGTTCACCAAGACGCGTTGGCCGACTTCGAGCGTGGGCACCATCGACTCGCTCGGAATTCTGAACGGCTTCACGAGAAATGCCTGGATAAGAAGTGCCAGCGCCAAGGCGGTGATCACGATGACGACCAGTTCAATCAGAGATTCTCGACCGCTGCGCTCGTGATGGCGCCCCTTGCCCCCGCCGGATCGCTGGGACTCGCTCGAATCAGCCATGCGAATCGGGCGAATGCCCGGAATTAGCTCGCGGATTCGTCGGAATCGGCTTCGGCCGAGGTCTCGTCCTTGGCCTCGGTGTCAGACTCGGCCGACGGCTCCGCGTCGTCACTGGATGAAGTCTCTTCGGCCTGCTCTTCGGCCGCTGGTTCCTCGGCTGCGGTTTCCGCAGCGACTGGCTCCTCGGCGGTCGGCTCCTCGGAAGCGGGCACCTGCGCCGCCGACTCGTCACCGGTGACTGCCTCTGACTCAGCGCTCTCCGTCGCTTCGGGCTCCGGCTGGACGAGTTCGGCCTCGTCCTGCGAGCCTTTTTCGTCGTAGGCGCCGGCCATCTCCGCATCCAAACGCGCCTGCTCGGTGGGCGTCCATGCGCGTTCGCGCACGCGGGCGCGCTTTCCAACGCGATCACGCAGGTAGTAAAGCTTCGCCCGGCGCACCTCGCCGCGCGCGGCGACCTCAATCTTTTCGATCTTCGTTGAGTGAACCGGGAACGTGCGCTCCACCCCCACGCCGAACGACTGCTTGCGCACGGTGAATGTCTCGCGCGCGCCGCTGCCCTGACGCTTGATCACAACACCCTCGAAAACCTGGGTGCGGCGACGGGTGCCCTCGACGACCTGAAAGTGGACGCGCAGGCGATCACCCGCGTCAAATGAAGGAACGCGCTTGATCTGCGCTTTTTCAAGCTTGTCGATAATCGTTGCCATAAAAAGGGGGTGCGCCGTAGAAAGCTGCGCCGTCAGAGGGTTGAGGTGGTGGAAGTCTTCGAAAAAAAGGCACGTGCCGAACCCGTGTCGCGATCAAACGCCACACGGAGGCTGCGTGCGGGACGGAATGTTAGCTAACTCGGCAGATCACGCGTGACGCGGCGCAATTCGCTCTGCTCCCGGCGCCATCGCTCGATCTCCGCGTGATTGCCGGAAAACAAGACCTCCGGCACCGGCCAGCCGCGATGCTCGGCCGGTCGCGTGTAATGCGGGTACTCCGGTGCGCCGTCAAGCTCCTTGCTGAAAGACTCCTCAAGCGCGCTGCGTTCGTCACCGTGGGCCTCCGGTAGCTTGCGCGTGACGGCGTCGATCACGACCATCGCCGCCAACTCCCCGCCGGACAGTACGTAGTCGCCGACCGAGATCACGTCGCTGGCGAAATGGTCGTGCACGCGCTGGTCAAAGCCTTCGTAGCGGCCGCAAAGCAGCGTCAGTTCCGGTTCCCGCGCGAGTTCTTCGGCCAGCCCGTCGTCCAGTCGCCGGCCTACCGGCGAAAGCACGACCACGCGGCGCCGTTGACGCAGTTCCGCCGGATCCGCGCCGTATCGCGCACGAAGCGCAGCCTCAACCACGTCAACCCGAATCACCATGCCGGCCCCACCGCCGTAGGGCGTGTCGTCAACGCGATTGTTCGCGATCGGCGTGGTCGCGCGCATGTCGACCACGTCAAGCGTCGTACCGGCCGCGGCGAGGTTCTTCATGTGGCGCTGGTCTGAGAACCACTCGAACCATTCGGGAAACAACGTGAATACGTCAATCTGCATATTTGTGAGACTAGATCGCCCGCTATTCGCCGGACGACTGATCTCCGCCCTCAACGGAGTCGGCGGGGATATCGAGTCCTAAGAACTCCGCGTCAACAGTGATCACGCCGGACTCCAGATCTACGCCTACGATCGCGTCGGAAACCAGCGGAATCTGTATCACGGCATTGTGATCCGACGACTCCACTTCGAGCACGTCCACGGACGGCAGATTGACCAGCCTTGAAACGCGACCAAGCGACGCCAAACCACTCGCTGCCGCGGTAGAAACGCTCATCCCTTCCAGGTCCGACGCGTACCACTCGCCCTCGGCAAGCGGCGTCAGAGCGCCGCGTTCGGCGAAAATCGCCAGTCCGCGCAATTCCGTCGCGGTGTCCCGGTCGCCGACGCCCTCAAGCGAGACAATCGGTCGCGCGTCCGCGCCCTGGCGAGAAACCACGCAAAAGCGCCGATCTCCGATCAGCACTTCGAGCCCGGGCGCCAGCGCTTGTGGATCGATCGCTCCCTCGACGTAAAAACCGCCGCGTACGCCGTGAGCCTTGCCGGCGAACCCGATGCGAATCAGATCCGGTACTGGATCGATTGAGCCCGCTTCTCCGGGCATAGTCACACGAGAGACAGCGTCAGTCGACCAGGTCGACGACGACCTTGCGGCCGCGCGCGTCCCGGTGCGCGCGAACGACCTGGCGAAGCGCGTTGATCGTGCGCCCGCCGCGACCGATCACTTTGCCTGCCTCGTCCTCGGCGACGCGAAGTTCCAAGGTGACAGAACCATCCGACTCGTCAAAACCCTCGACCGAGACGTCTTCCGGCTTGTCCACAAGGCCTTTGACGAGGTTCTCGAGCAGATCCTCCATCATCAGCGCGTCCGACGCCTCAACGTCGATACTGGTTTCGCTGCCGGTTCCGAAGTCGTCGGACATCAGCGGCGCCGGAGCTAGCTTGCGACGGCGGCGGGCTTGCCGTCGGCGCCGAGGTTCTGCGTCTTCATCAGCTGCAACACGGTGTCGGTCGGCTGGGCGCCCTGCTCGATCCAGTGCGCGATCCGCTCGGGTTTGAGCGTGATCTGCGACGGGTCGGTCTGCGGGTTGTAGGTGCCGACGTTCTCGATCACGCGACCGTCGCGCGGCGAACGTTTGTCCGCCACAACGACCCGCCAGATCGGGTTCTTCTTGCCGCCTACGCGTGTGAGTCTGATGCGAACCACGGCGGTGAGGTTACCACCCCGTCAGCGTTGACCGAGCATCTGGCCGATATCGGGCATCTTGCCGCGCTTCATTTTCTTCATCATCTTGCGCATCTCCGCGAACTGTTTGATCAGCCGATTGACCTGTTGAATGCTTGTGCCGGAACCCGCCGCGATGCGCTTGCGGCGCTGGCCGTTGATGATCTTGGGGTTTCCGCGCTCCTTCGGCGTCATCGAGAGCACGATCGCCTGCACGCGGTCGAGCTCGCGTTCGTCGATGTTGACGTTTTTCAGCGCTTTCTTGTCGACACCCGGAATCATGCCGAGGATGCTCGAGAGCGATCCCATCTTGCGCATCATCTTCATCTGATCGAGGAAATCGTCGAACGTGAACTCGTCCTTGCGGAGCTTGCGCTCCATCTCGATCGCCTTCTCTTCGTCGATCTCACGCTCGGCCTTTTCGATCAGCGTGAGCATGTCGCCCATGCCGAGGATGCGATCGGCCATGCGATCTGGATGGAAGACCTCGAACGCGTCGAGCTTTTCGCCGACGGACGCGTACATCACAGGTTTGCCGGTGACGGCCTTGATCGAAAGCGCGGCACCGCCTCGGGCGTCTCCGTCGAGCTTTGTGACGATCACCCCGTCGAACGCCGCGACCTCTGAAAATTGCTCGGCCACGTTGACCGCGTCCTGACCGGTCATCGCGTCAACCACCAACAGCACGTTGTGCGGCTTGATCTGTTTGCGGATGCGACCAAGTTCGTCCATCAGGTCCTTGTCCACGTGCAGACGGCCGGCGGTGTCGACGATCAGTACGTCATCAAGATTCTGGATCGACTGGTCGACCGCCCATTTCGCGATATCGACCGGATCGCGTTCGGCGCCCTGCTCGTAGACGCGCGCGCCGGCCTGCTCGCCGACGATCTTCAACTGGTCGATCGCGGCCGGACGGTAAACGTCGCATGCCGCGATGCCCACTTTTTTGCCTTCGTTCTTGAATTTCAGCGCGAGCTTGCCGCAGGTGGTTGTTTTACCGGAGCCCTGCAGGCCGGCCATCAAGATGATCGTGGGCGCGCTCTGAGCAAAGACGATCTCGCGGCCGGAACCGCCCATCAGAGCGGTCAACTCCTCGTCAACGATCTTCACGACCTGCTGACCCGGGTGCAGCGACTCCAGCACGTCGGCGCCAAGCGCCCGCTCCTTGACGGTCGCGGTGAACTGCTTGACCACCTTGAAGTTGACATCCGCCTCAAGAAGCGCGAGGCGGATGTCGCGCATGGCCTTGTTGATGTCGTCCTCGGTCAGCTTGCCGTGGGCGCGAACCTCGGCAAGCGTCTCCTGAAGTTTCTCGGAAAGCGCTTCAAACATGGTGCGCTGACGTTAGCCGCCGCGGGCGCGCTCGCGGCGGCGCGCGGCGTCCTGCTCACGGAAAATGCGTTTGAACCCGGTCTCGTCCGGTGGTGTGTTCTCTTCAAGAATCAGCAGATTCGCGATGCGCCCGTTCGGCGGGTTGTCGTCGGCGAGCGTCAAACCCGTCCACACATCAAACCCGCAGACGCCAAGCACCCTCATCACGGCCTCAAACGACGGCTGCGTACGTCCGCGCTCCCAACGGGAGATCAAACCCTGGTCGTACCCGGCCCGCTTTCCGACTTCGGCCTGGGAGAGGCTCCTCCTCAGTCGCGCCTCGCGAATCAGATGCGCCGCGGCCCCGGCTTCCGGCGGTGGAGGGGCGACGCCGGGTCCGCGCTCGTTTTTCCTTGGTTGACGTTTGGCGGTCATCTTGCGTTGACGGCGGAAACCCGCCTCGACATGGCCGACTGGATGCCGGAAATCCGATCGTCGATTGAATGCCTATTTGACGAAATTAACATTGATGGATGATATCACATAGTTGCGCTGGTTTCTCGGCGCAACTATGTGACTGACGGCATTGTTGTTAAATCTCGAAAATGGATAGACCGTCGGCCTCGACTGCGCACCGGTTCAGCGCCAAGCGGGCCGGGCAGCCGAAACCTTCCCGGTTACGCGGGACCGGTCGGCTTGAGCCCGCCGAGCTTCTCGGTCAGACCGGAGAGCGCCTGGGTGAACTCGCTTGGAATGATCCAGGTGGCGTGGGTGTCGCTGCCGGCGATCTGCCCGAGCGACTGCACGTATTTGTAGGCGACCAGCGGCAGATCGGGATTGCCGGCGTGGATCGCGTTGAATACGGTTTCGATCGCGCGCGCCTCGCCCTCGGCTTCGAGGACCTGCGCCTGCTGCGAACCCTCGGCGTTGAGGATCTGGGCCTGCTTCGCGCCTTCGGCGGTGAGGATCTGCGACTGCTTCACGCCTTCGGCTGCGAGGATCGCGGCGCGGCGGTCGCGCTCGGCGCGCATCTGCTTTTCCATCGCCTCTTGAATCGTTCCCGGTGGGTCGATCGCCTTCAGCTCCACGCGGTTGACGCGAATGCCCCACTTGCCGGTCGCCTCGTCGAGCACCACGCGGAGCTGGGTGTTGATGTTGTCGCGGGAGGTCAGGGCCTTCTCCAAGGTGAGGCCACCGATCACGTTTCGCAAAGTCGTAGTGGTGAGCTGCTCGATTGCCTGAAGGTGGTTGGCGATCTCGTAAGTGACCGCGCGCGCGTCGTTGATCGTGTAATACAAGACGCTGTCGATCTGCACGACGACGTTGTCCTCGGTGATCACCGGTTGCGGCGGAAAACTCACGACCTGCTCGCGCATGTCGATCAGCGGACGCACTCTGTCGACGTAAGGAATGACGATCGCCAGACCCGGCGTGAGGGTGCGGCTGTAGCGGCCGAGCCGCTCCACAACTCCGGCGCGCGCCTGCGGGATAATCCGCACACCCCGCAGTGCGGTGAAAAAGATCAGGATGATGAATGCGATCAGGACGATGGTTCCGGCGGTCATGACGTCTCTCCTTCGGATTCAGAGTTGCCGCCGAGCGGTTCGACAATCGCCGTTGCGCCGGCGATCTCGACCACGCGGACGTGGATTTCCGGTTTGATCGGTCCCGAGCCTGGAACCGGCCGCGCGGTCCAATTCTCGTTTTCAAGGCGGATCAGGCCGGGCGCATCCTCGGCGACCGTTTCGAGCACGCGGGCGCGCTTTCCAAGCAGTGCCTGAGCGTTCGTGAGGATCTCCGGAGGGGCGGTGAGGTGCCGTTTGGCGATCGGTCGCAGCGCCGCGATCATGATCGCCGACGACACACTGAAAACGCCAAGCTGGACTTCGGTCTCCGCGCCGAATCCGGCCACGACGGCCGCTGTGAGCGCGGCTGCGGCGGCCATTGGGCCGAGGATGAAGCCCGTGAATATCGCCAGCTCGCCAAGGGCGAGAACGATTGCGACGATTAACCAAATGGCCCAGTCAGGCATAACGCTACGCATTATCGGGGACCGCGCGGCGGATGTTGAGTGACGCTGGCGGAATGTTCGATGGCGCTCTGAATAAAAGGCGCCGGACGGCGAGTGAACGGCGCCGGGCTGCGTCGGGGCGCGAGTCGACGCCCGCCGGGCGAATCGCGGCGACCGCGCGGTTCAGTCCGCGATCATTGCGCGGGCGAATTCCGCGGCGTCGAACGGCCGCAGGTCCTCGACGGTTTCGCCGATGCCGATCAGCTTGACCGGGATGCCCAGTTCTTCCGCGATCGCGAGTGCGATTCCGCCCTTGGCGGTGCCGTCGAGTTTGGTCAGCACGATGCCGGTGACGTCGACCGCCTCGGCGAAGAGCTTGGCTTGGCGCAGACCGTTCTGGCCCGTCGTCGCGTCCACCACAAGCAGCGTCTCGTGCGGCGCGCCGGGGAGCTGTTTGGCAAGCACGCGACGCACCTTCTTGAGCTCCTCAAGCAGGTTGTCCTGCGTGTGCAGACGTCCGGCGGTGTCGACGAGCGCAACGTCGACACCGCGCGACATGGCGGCCGCGACGGTGTCGTATGCCACGGCGCCGGGGTCCGATCCCTGTTCTCCACGTACGATGCCGGCGCCGGTGCGGCGCGCCCACTCTTCAAGTTGTTCACCGGCGGCGGCGCGGAAGGTGTCGGCGGCGCCCATCAGAACCGTGCGATCCAGCTCTTGGCGCAGATGCCAGGCGATCTTGCCGATTGACGTCGTCTTGCCCGTACCGTTCACACCCGCAACCATGATCACTGTGGGCGTTGCGCTTATGTCGATGTGACCGTCGCCAACGGTGGCGGTCTCCGCCAGAAGTTCTTGCAAACGTTCGCTGATCGCGTCGCCACCCGCAACCTCGCCCTCCTCGACCTCAGTCTCCAGGCGTCCAACGACCTTGGCGGTCGTGCGGGCGCCGACGTCCGCGTAGATAAGCAATTCTTCAAGCCGCTCCCACGTGGCTTCGTCGAGCGTGTCGAACAGCGTGGAACGTAGCTCCGCGCTGAAGGCTTGGCGTGTTTTGCCAAGACTTTCACGCAGTCGCTTGAACATACCGCGGCGGCGCTGTGGCTCCGCTGGATCCTCCGCCGCGACCTCCGCACCGACCAGCGAATCGGTCGCGGCGGCGGCCGGCGACTCACCGGCCGCCGGATCGCCGGTGATGAAAAGTTCATTCCAGTCGCGGGGCACGCGCGAGATCTTATGCCGTGCCGACCACCGCATCGAATATTCAGCCACAAGCGGCCCGGCCGACCTGCCGATCGGTAAGAATCAGTGCAGAGGCGGCCAAGCCGCCACACCGGGCGTCGCCCGGCAAGATCGAACTTCAAGAAAGGCTGCCTGCCGTGAGCATTGCATTGATCGTCGTTGGGGCCGTAGCGGTCCTGCTCATCCTCTACGTGATCCTCACCTACAACGGGCTGATCCGTCTGCGCAATCGCACCGAAGAGGCCTACTCGGACATCGAGACCCAGCTCAAGCGTCGACATGACCTGATTCCGAACCTGGTCGAGACGGTGAAGGGCTACGCCGCCCACGAGCGTCAGACCTTTGAGGCCGTCACCGCGGCGCGTACTGCGGCCGTCGGCGCGCAAGGACCCGAGGCGCAGGGCCAGGCCGAGAACATGCTCACCCAGGCCCTCGGAAAGCTGTTTGCCGTGGCCGAGGCGTATCCCGATCTGAAGGCCAACCAGAACTTCCTGCAGCTGCAGAACGAGTTGACCGACACCGAAGACAAGGTTCAGGCTTCGCGCCGCTTCTACAACATGAACGTGCGCGATCTCAACATCAAGATCGAGCAGTTCCCGTCGAACATCGTCGCCGGCATGGCGCACGTGGAGAAGCGCGAGTTCTTCGAGATCGAGGACCCGGCGGACCGCGAGGTGCCGCAGGTTTCGTTCTCCTAGTTTCAGTCCGTCGAGGGGTTCTTAGATGTACAAACAGATCAGCGCAAACAAACGCAAATCGATGCTGCTTATGAGCGGTTTTCTGCTCATTTATGCGGCGATCGCCTATGCGCTGTACTTGTGGGTTGGATCGGTCGGCACGATCGCGGTTGCCGCGGTCGCCGTGATCATGGTGCTTTCGTCGCTGTTCGCGGGCGACGACATGGCGGTGATGGCGGCCGGCGGCAAACGCATCAAGCGCAAGGATGAAGCGCCTGAGTTATGGCGGTTGGTCGAGAACCTCTCGATCACCGCCGGACTACAGATGCCGCGGTTGTTCATTTCACCGGACCGCTCGCCGAACGCGTTCGCCGCCGGACGATCTCAGAGGCAGGCGCTTGTTTGCGTGAACCAGGGCCTGCTTGATGTGCTCGACGATCAGGAGATTCAGGGCGTGCTCGCGCATGAAATGGCGCATATTCGTAATTTGGACGTGCGCCTGATGACCTACGCCGCGGTATTGGCGGGATCAATCGCGATGATCGCGCAGATCATCATGCACGGGCTGTGGTTTGTGGGCGACGACAACGACAATGGCAACCCGCTCGCGATCGTGGTGGTGATCCTAACCGCACTGCTGGCGCCGCTGGCGGCCACGATCATTCAGTTCTCGATCAGCCGTAAGCGCGAGTACGTTGCCGACGCCTCCGGCGCCGAGTTGACGCGTTACCCGCAGGGACTTGCTTCCGCGCTTGCGCAGATCTCCGGCAACATGAAGCCAACGAACCGCCCGGAAGACGCGATCGCGCACATGATGATCGCACCACAGATGAAGGCCAGCGGCAAGACGTCCACCCTGTTTTCCACGCATCCGCCGACCGAGGACCGCATCGCCCGTCTGACCGAGATGGCTGGCGGCATCACTCACCGCCACGACCGGCCGGTCGGCACGTATTTCAAGTCTCCTTTTGGGTCTGCAGCGCAGGCCCAGGCGGGCGCACCGGAGCTGGTCTAAGCCACGGCCAGCTCGGCCTGATCGCCGGCCGGTTTGCCGTGCATGCGGCGGGTGACGACTTTGCTGATGCCGTCTGCGCCCATCGAGACGCCGTAGAGACAGTCGGCGGCGTCCATCGTGCGCTTTTGGTGAGTGATAACGATGAACTGTGAACGCACGCTGTGCTCGCGCAGCAGCGCCACAAGGCGGTCGATGTTGACGTCGTCGAGCGCTGCCTCGGCTTCGTCGAAGACGTAGAACGGACACGGCTTGGTGAGAAAGACCGAAAACAGGAAGGCAAGAGCAACAAGCGAGCGCTCGCCGCCGGACAGCAGGGTGAGGCGACGGCCTGACTTCGCGCCGGGAAGACGCGCCTCGATCTCTACGCCGTATTCCAGGTCGGCGTCGGCTTGATCATCGGGATCCTCCGGCATCGCCTGTTCGGCGGCGTCGGCCGCGGCTTCCGCCTCGGCGGCGTCGGCCCCGGCCGGTGTGAGCGGAGCCTGCCTGGGCCGCTCCTCTCGCACCAGATTGAGCTTGCCTGAACCACCCGGGAAGAGATGCGCGAGCAGTTCCTCGAAGTGTGCGCTGGTGGAGGCGAACGTCTCTTCAAAGGACGTGCGAATCGTGCGGTCGATCTCTCTGATCAGCTCGCCGAGTTCCTTCAGCGCGCGCTCGAGGTCGTCGCGCTGGGTTTCAAGCTCTTCGACATGCGCAAGCGCCTGTGCGTACTCGTCGCGAGCCAACGGGTTGATCGGGCCGAGCAGTTCGCGGCGGCGCGCGATTCGCGCCAGGCCGGTTGCGATCTCCTCTCGGCGGGCATCGTCGAGCGGGCGCTCGGCGGCCACGACTTCACGGCCGAGCGCCGCCGAGAGTTCGCCCACAACCGACGCGGCCTCGGCTTGAAGGTCGCGAGCGCGCTGCGCGCGTACCTCCGCGGTGGTGACAAGTTCGCCCTGTTCGCGCAGGGAGGCCTGCAGCCGTGCCTCCTCGGTGGCGTGTTCACGCAGTTCCTGGGCCAGTCGTTCACCTGCTTCGCGGTCTCCGTCCAGCTCTGCGGCGAGCACCGCTATGCGTTCGTTGGCCGCCGCGGCTGCCGCCGCGAGCACTTCGCTCAGTTGCTGGGCGAGCGGCAGGCCCGCACGGGCGTTTACAAGCTTTTGGGCCAACTCGGCGCGGCGGCGGCGCTGCAGCTCGGCGGCGCGCTGAAGGCTGTCGGCGTGCGCGCGCTCGGTGCGCAGCTCGGCTTCGATCGCAGCGCGGCGCACGGCGGTTGGCCCGTCCGCGAGTCCTGCTTCGATGCGGCGCTCAATCGCCCGCGCCCGGCCTTGAACCGCGCCGGACAGTTCGTCGCGCTCAATGCGTGCGCCGCGGGCGGAATCGTGAGCTGTGTCACGGGCGGCCTCGGCCTCGTGCTGAGCCGATTCGGTGGCCTCAAGCGCAGCCTGCGCGGAGGACTCGGCCAGGCGGGCGGCGTCACGGGCGGCGGTAAGACTCTCTCGGCGGTTGCGCTCAGCGAGCACGCGCTGTTCGCCGCCGCCCGGTGCCTGACGCAGTTCGCCGGTGGCGCCAAAGAAGACGCGCCCGGTACGCGTGACGGCGACGCCCGCGAAGTCCGCGGGAATGCCTTCGAACGACTCAACCAGCCAAACACCGGCCAGCAGCACCGAGACGATCGACATCGCACGGGACTCGGCGGAAAGCTTTTCGATCAGCGGAGTCGCACCCGGCGCCGGTGGGGACGATGGAGCAGCACCCGGCCCAGGTGCGGACGACGGCGTTGCACCGGCCGTAGGCACGATCGATGCATGGTTCGCTCCGCCGCGCTCCGCGACCAGAGCGGAGCCCCCCGACTCACCCAGGCGATCGAGAAATCCGTGACCCGCCGCGATATCCGAAACGACTGCCGCGCGCAGCCTGCGGCCGAGCACCGCCGTGACGGCGGGTTCGTATCCGGGTTCCACCGAAAGCCGTTCGGCCAGCGCGTCGGCACCGGCATCGCCGGCGGACTCGCGTAGGAACTGCTCGACAGAGTCCAGCTCGCCCTCAACCCGAACGCGCTCACGGCGGGCGGCGGTAAGCGACTGTTGGGCCTCGGCCACGGCGCGGCGCGCCTGCGCGGCGGCCTGCTCGCTTTGCTGCGCGGTTTCGCGCAACGCGGCCACTCTGCCCTCAAGTTCGGTCAACTCGCGGCGCGCGGTTTCGTGCTGCGCCCGCATATCAGCCAGTTCCAGCTCTAGCTCGGCCCTGCCCTGACGCTCTATCTCGGCAAGCTCGGTTTCCAGGCCGGCGATTCGCGACCGGTCCACTTCCGGCTGGACGTCCAGCTCCAGCTGACCGATCTCGCCTTGATGCCGCTCGATCTCGATCCCAAGTCGGCTTACGCGTTCGTTCATGCGCTCGCGCGCGTTTTCCAATCGCTCGCAGGCCGACCGCACTGAAAATAGTGATTCCGTGGCTTTTTCGCGGCGAGCCGCCTCGGCCGCGATGCGCTGCTCAGCCTGTTCGCGCCGCTTGGCGACCCCAGCGAGTTGTTGCTCGATCTGCGTGCGAGCTTCACGCGCCTTGCCGGCAAGCTGAACCGCCTCGCCCAATTCGCGATCGGCGACAAACAGTTGGTCGGCCGCCTGCTCGGCGCGCAGCTCGTTGGCCTGAAGTTCGAGTCGGGCATGCGTTTCGGCGGCCTCAGCCTGGCGCTTGAGCGGCTTCAGCGCACGACGGGCTTCGCGCTCCACGTCGAGCACGCGGTCCAGGTTGTCGCGGGTCTTTTCC
The DNA here is from genome assembly GCA_016213645.1 of Actinomycetota bacterium. GTDB lineage: Bacteria > Actinomycetota > Thermoleophilia > Solirubrobacterales > JACPNS01 > JACPNS01. The sequence continues at coordinate 138,465 of JACQZY010000014.1, read as the reverse complement.
AGCTTGATCTGCGCGCGGCGGCGACGCTTGCGGTGTTTTCCCAAGCCGGCCGCCTCTTCAATCAGCAGTCGCCGCTCTTTCGGCTTGGAAGCGACGATCTCGTCAACCTTGCCCTGCGAAAGCACTGAGTGCATTTCCTTGCCGAGACCGGTGTCCGAGAGCACTTCGATCACGTCGACCAGGCGACAACGCGCGCCGTTGATGCGGTACTCGCCCTCGCCGTCGCGTCCGAGACGCCTGGTCACCGAGAGTTCGCTGAAGTCGCTTTCTAGCTTGCCGTCGGAATTGTCGAAGACAAGCTCCACCTCAGCGCCGGAAGCCGATGGCACGCCCTCAGCGCCACCGAAGAGCAGATCCTGCATCTGACCGCCGCGCACGGCGCTCGGACTCTGTTCGCCCAGCGCCCACACGAGGGCGTCGGAGATGTTCGACTTTCCGGAACCGTTGGGACCCACAATCACGCTGACGCCGGGCCCGAATTCGAGCCGCGTCTTGTTGGGGAACGATTTGAACCCCTTCATTTGAATCGCTTTTAAATACATGTCGGTTGTGCGGCGGATCAGTCGCCGATTCGCTCCTCGTCCAGGCGCGAGAGAGCGGCGCCGGCGGCCGCCTGCTCGGCCTCCTTCTTGGAGCGCCCGCTGCCGGTACCGTAACGCTCGCCCCGGATCTCAACTCCGCAGACGAAACGCATGTCGTGGGCCGGACCTTCGGACGAAATCAGCGTGTAATGCGGCTTGTCACCGCGGCGCGCCAACCGCTCCTGTAGGTGAGATTTGAAATCTGCCGGATTTTCCAGGGCTTCTTCGACTTCGTGCGCAAACGCCTGGACCACCGCATCGGCGGTCTCTTCGTAGCCGTACTGCAGATAGCACGCGCCGATCACCGCCTCGCACACCGACGCCAGCACGCGCTGGGCGGCAAGCAGCTCGTCGATTCGGATCTCCGCGTCGGCGGGGGCGTGCTCGGTGAGTCGGCGCGGAACATCCAGACGCAGCGCGACTCGGGCGCAGGCAATGCCGCTCACGGCCTGGGCGCGGATTTTGGTCAGTTCTCCGGCGGTTGCCTCGCTGAAACGCGGGTAGAGGTCGGTTGAGATCGCCAGCCCAAGCACGCTGTCGCCGAGAAACGCGAGACGTTCGTAGGAGGCGGCTCGCCGCTCGGTCCACGAGGAATGCGTGAAGACCTCGCGATAAAGCTCCTCGTCGAGCGATTCCAGCAGGTCTATGAGCTTGCCGGCCACGTGATCACGAACGCCGTGCGGGCGGCGGCGTCACGCGCCCGCCAGCCGCTCGGCCAGGTAGTCGACCACCGATCCCACGGTCGTAAGTTCCAACGCGACCTCGTCCGGAATCGAGATGTCGTAGCTGTCCTCCAGCTCCATGGCGAGTTCGACCAGGTGAAGGGAGTCGGCGTCGAGGTCGTTCTTGAAGTGCGCCTCCATGCTGATTTTGCTCGCATCGATCTCGAGTTCGTCGGCGAGCGTCTTGCTCAGGGCGGCGTAGATCTCTTCACGCGTCATCGGCGACGCCAACCGTAACATCGGAGGTGGACGCGGCGTGCTCATTGAGCTCTGCGATTGCGGACGCCATGTGGCCGGTGACGTCGCCCCGCACCGAGTCGCGCGCAAGCCGCACCGCCGCCGCGATGCCCGCCGGGCTTGACGATCCGTGCGCCACGACAGAAACTCGACGCAGACCCAGCAGCAGCGCGCCGCCTGTTGTATTCGGATCGACGCGCTCGCGTAGTTCGAGCAGCTTGGGCTTGGCCAACAGGCCGCCCAGCTTGGCGCGAGGACTGGACTTGATTACGTCCACCAGCGCGAGCATCGTGGCCGTGGCGGCGCCTTCGATCGCCTTTAGAGCGACGTTGCCTGTGAAGCCGTCGGTGACGATCACGTCGGCCGCGCCGTTTGTGATGTCGCGACCCTCGACGTTGCCCAGGTAGTTGAAGCCGTGCGTGTTTTCCGGGTCGGCCAGCAGCCGCCCCGCCTCGACGATGCGCTCCGTGCCCTTGCCGTCTTCTTCGCCGATCGTGAGTAGTCCCACGCGCGGTCGGGGGTTCCCGAGCACGCGTGCGCTGAACTGCGCGCCGAGGTGGGCGAACTGCACAAGCATCTCCGCCGGAACTTCCACGTTGGCGCCGGCGTCCAGCAGCAGCGATCGGCCGCCGCGGCCGTCGGGCAGGATCACTGCAATCGCCGGGCGACGCACGCCTTTGATGCGCTTGAGGTTGAAGAGCGAAGCGGCGAGCACGGCGCCTGTCGGTCCGGCACTCACCAGCGCATCGGCCGCTTCGTGAGCTACGGCCTTCGCGGCCACGACGATCGAAGAATCGCGTTTCGCGCGCGCCGCCGTGCCGGGGTCATCGTGGTTGGTGATCTCGTCGGGCGCGTGAACGACGCCGATGTTCGCGGGAACGTCACTTCCCAGCGCGGCGCGCACGCGGTCTTGAGGGCCGTACAGATCAATCGCGATGCCTTCGGCGGCCACGATCCGTGCTCCGGCCACAACGACCTCGATACCGCGGTCGGCGCCAAGTGCGTCAAGTGCGATCTTCACGAGAGGGATTCTGTCATGCGCGGCAGCCGCCTAGGCGGCTTCGCCGGAAAATAACGAGAGTCAGTCTTCGACTTCAACGGCGTCGCGGCCGTTGTAGAAACCACACTCCCCGCATACGCGATGCGGCAGCTTGGGCTCCCCGCAGCGCGGGCAGGAGTTGGTGTTCTTGGCACTGATCTTGTGCTGCGAACGGCGCTTGTTGGTGCGCGCGTGGCTTTGTTTTTGCTTTGGAACGGCCATCAGCGGCCCCGAAGGGTACTACAGCTCGAGTTCACGCAGCTTCGCCCAGCGAGGATCGGGCTCACGAGGGGCGTCACCGACCGTATCGAGGTCGGCGTCGTCCTCGGCCGCGACGCCCAATTCAAGGAGCTTCTGACGCGTACGCCCGCACGATTTGCATCCGCCTTCGCCGTCGAGTTCTCCCGCGATCGAAGTGGGCAGTGCGAGCCCCACGGCGTCGTGCACCAGCGCCGCCAGATCGAGGTCGTCGCCGGTTACGTAGTCGGACGCCAGCTCTTCGTCGAGCGATGGTTCGTGAACTTCGGAATGGTCGATCTTTAGTTCCAGCGAGAAGTCGTCGGAGCAACGCATGCACGGACCCTTCACCGCGAATTTGGAGCGCACCCGCACCACGTAACCGGATGACGTGCGACTCGCGTCGATCAACACCGGCAGCGGTTCCGCCGAGAGCTCATAACGCTGCGCGCCGAACACGTACCCGCCCACCCGCACAGCGGTTTCGAAACGCATGCCGCCGCCGGGCTTGAGGCCCAGGTTGTCGAGGTCGAGTTGATCGGTGATCGCCGGCATCACCACCGAATCTAGCGCCGCGCCAACGCGGCGACGCTAATCGATGAAGCCGAGCTGGCGCAGGATCGACACGGAATCGCTGTAAACATCCTTGCGTTTGATCAGGCCGTTCTCGACCGGAATCACATCGACGCCTTCCCACTTGAGCGTGGCCCCGGTCGCCGCCAGCTCGATGTCACCGCGCTTGATCGACTTGCCGTGGGTGGCATATGCAGTCCACTCCTGCGTGATCACCCCGTCACATACGTAGAGCCGAACGGTTTGAAAGCGCAGATCCGGCCAGGACTCGAAGATGCCGGCGATGTGTTCGCGCACGGCTTCGCCTACGGCCCGTTCGCCGGCCGTGTGGTTGTGAAAGACCATGCCCGGTGCGTGCAGCGACATGATCGTGTCCAGGTCGTGAGCGTTCCAGGCCGCGTTGTACGTGTCGATCATCAGCCGCAGATCGTCTGCGCGATCGGTCTTCGAATCCGTTAGCGTGCCCATTACTGTGCAAATTACCCGATTTACACACTCGATGACTGGAGCTCACGATGGCATTCGAACTGATGCACCGCGACGACCTCGAACGAAATGGCGACTGGTCGCTGGTTCGGCGCTCCCTTGGGGTGCAGGCCTTTGGCGTGAACCTCGTCACGATTCCCGCCGGCGGGCAGATCCCCGAGCACGACGAAACCGACCGCGACCAGGAGGAACTTTTCTTCGTGCTCTCGGGATCACCGCAGATGGTCGTGGACGGGGAGAGCGTCCCGGCCCCCGCCGGGAGCTTCTGCCGGCTGGATCCGTCGCACCGCCGGACGGTCGTCAATTCCGGGGACGCGCCTGCCGACGTGCTGATCGTTTCGGCTCCCAGATCCAGCGGCTACGAGGACATGGGCTGGGCGTAGGAACTTTGGACCTTTGAAAGCCGAACGGCCGGGGGATCGCTCCCAGCCGTTCGGCTTTCTGTTTCGAATTTCAGCGCCCCGGCAGTCCGGACCGGACCGCCGCGCTTGTCAGATGGCTAGACCAGCGTGCACTTGCCGGACAGCTTGCCGGTGAACTTGCCGGTACTGCTGACCTTGCCGCCGCCGCTGCCGACGCAGGAGACGGTCTGGCCGTTGGCAAGCACGCAGTTGACGTTGCCGGTGCCGGTCCACTTGCCACCGACGGCGTTGACCGTGCCGGTGAGCGTGCAGGTAGCGGTGCCAAGCAGCGTGCTGCCGGTGCAGGTGCCGGTGACATTCGAGCCGGCCAGCGTGCCGGTGCAGACCACGTTGCCAAGCGGCGTGGTGCAAGTGCCGTTGATTGTGCCCGAACTGATCGAGCCGCTGACGGTGCACGTCGTCGAAAACGTCGTGGCAGCACTTGCCTGGCTCGGAATAGCGAACAAACCGATGCACACGGCCGCAAGGACGATGAGTTTCTTCATAGATGGCTTCCCCTGGTGAGATTGGTGCTTGAGTACGCGTTAGATCACATGTCTGTGAGAAAACGGTAAGGCGGGGAAACTACCAGATATTGATGATTCAAAGAAGTCCGAGACAGGACTCACGGGTCATCCCGCCGCGGCGCTCGACGCAATTTCGCGCAGCGCACCCATTTCATCGCAGCCGAGCCGTGGCCGTGGCCCCCGCCAGCCCCGGCGACGTGAGCGTGACCGACAGTCCGACGCTGCGCTTGGCCGCAAGCGCAGACTTGATCTTCGCCAGTTGCTTCTTGGATACGCGCAACGTCACCGACATCGCCTGCGACGAGGCCGGCGACCTGACGCTTTTCAGCTTGAACACGCGGAGGCCGATCTTGACCGTGCCCGCGACCGTGCAGCCGTTCGAGCAGGTCACGAACAAACGCAGTTTCGGCCCGGCGCGAAGCTTGCGCTTGAGCGTGAGATTCAAGACGTCTACGGGCGCGGCAGGCGAGGCAGGCGCGGCCGGTGGCAATGGCGCGTCGATCGTGACATTGACGGTCGCGGAACCCGAGCCGCGAGCGTTCGTGCATGTGACGGTGATGCTCTGCGGTCCGTTTGCGAGCGGGCCGGTCTCACCGCCGTCGGCCAGATTGCAGGTCGCGACCGGATCGGACTTTGTGTATGACACGGCGGGCGTGGCGTCGGTCAGCGTTGAACCTGCGACGGGCGACGTGATCTGCACCACAGGCGCGTCGCCGAAACGCTGAAGGCGGTCATTAAGGGTGTCGGCGATCCAGAGATTGCCGTTGGGGTCGAAGGAGATTCCGCGCGGATTCTGAAATTCTCCGTTCCCGCGACCGGCCGTGTTGTATTGCGTGAGAAAGGTCAGCGAGGAATCGAAGCGTTGTACGCGATTGTTCTCGCGGTCGCCCACGAGCACGTCGCCGGTGATCGGATCGATGTCGACGCCGATCGGGTACCGCATCTGTCCCGGCCCGGACCCTTGGGCTCCGCTGTAGGCATGGGTCGAAGCGAGGAAGCTGCCCGAGCCGTCGAACTTCTTGGCGCGGTAGGACTGCTCGTCGACGACAAAGACGATTGTGCCCGCCAGGTTGACCGCCACAGCGCTGGGGAACTGGAAGTCGGCGTTGGCATCGCCTTGGCCGACCTGCCCCCAATGAGTCAGGTAGTTGCCGTTGGCGTCGAACTTGACGATTCGCTGGTTGCCGCCGTCGGCGACCCAGACGTTGCCGGCCTGGTCAGTGTCAATGCCCATCGGGTAGCTGAGATTGCCGTATGTGCCAGCGGCGGTCCACTGACCGAGGTTGCTTCCAGTCGAGCTGAACTTCTGAATACGGTCGTTGTCGTAGTCCGACACGTAGACGGCTCCGCCGGCGCCGACCGCGATCCCGCGCGGATGGTCGAACTGGCCGTCGCCGGTACCGAATTCGCCCCACGAACCGAGGTACGAGCCATCGGCGGCAAAGTGCTCGACGCGGCTGTTTTCGGTGTCGGCGGCGTAGACGCCTCCGTCGGGCGCGGCGGCCACGGCCGCCGGGTCGTTGAGCTGACCGGCGCCCGAGCCGTTGGTACCCCATGTGCTCACCGCGGTCGGCGTCGTGTCGACGTTGATGAATTTTTCAATCCGGTAATTACCCAGGTCCGCCACGTAAGCCGTCGTTCCGTCAACGACGATGCCCTGCGGCGAGTTCATGTCGCCCAACGCCGATCCGGGGGAAAGCGTCGCCTCCGGTCCCCACTTTCCAAGAAACGTCCCGCTCAGCGAGAACCGCTGCACACGATTGTCGAAATAGTCGTTCGTGACATACACCTGGTGGGGAGTGGCGGAAGTGTTTACGAAAACTCCCGAAGGCGCGACAAACGCGCCGTTGGCCGAAGAGTTGTATCCCCACTTTCCGAGGAACGCGTGTGTCGTGGCATCGAAGTACTGCACGCGGTAGTTGAATCGATCGACCACGTACACCGTGCCATCGCTGTCGAGCGCGATGCCGGACGGCGCGTTGAACTGCCCGTTGCCTGAACCCGAAGAGCCGAACTGTCCGAGGTAGGTCCCTGATGAATCGAAGTACTGCACGCGACGATTTTGTACATCAGTCGCGTAGACGATGCCGGTGGAACTGACGGCCACTCCGCCGGTGTAATTGAACTGTCCGTTGCCGGTGCCGAAGCTGCCCACCTTTCCGAGAAAGGCGCCGGCCGGGCTGAACCGCTGTAGCCGGTGGTTCGCACTGTCGGCGACCCATACGTCGCCGTTCACCGGGTTGACGGCGACGCCCATCGGATTGGACAGCTGTCCGTCGCCGGAACCTCTTATCCCCCATTGCATCAGGTAGCCCCCGTTCGGATCCAGCTTGACGATGCGGTGATTGTTCATTTCAGCGACATAGAAGTTGCCGCCCGCGTCGCGTGCAAGCGCCTTCGGCTGGTCGAATTGCAGCATGCCGCCCGAACCCTCGCCGTGCATGTTCACGCCGTTGAGAAACCCAAAGCTCGCCTGTGCGGGCGTGCTCAGCGCGAGCGCGACGACGACCGTCGCGGCCATCGCGAACACAGCCTTCACGAAGTTGGCGTGGCGCGCGTGAGCGGCCAGCGAGGCGCAAAAATACATGGACGAATTCCCTCCCTGACGAAGAACCGGTCAGATGAGACTACTTCGCAGTAACCGCCATGCCCCGGACTTACGTCCGACCCGCCATTTCAGCGAATTTCGGCTTCCTCTCGATCGCGCCCGGCCAGCCGGTCGCGGCCGCGCTGCACGGCGGCGAGGAACTTCTCGAGGTTCACTTCAAGTGTGTTGAGGATGTCGTCGGCGTAGTCCTCGGCGCCGAGGCGGATTTCGCGCTCGCGGGCACGGGCCTCCTCGATGATGTCTTCGGCGTGGTTTTCTGCCTGCTTGACGACCTCTTGCTCGGAGACCAGCCGTTGCTGCTCGTCTTGACCTTCCTTGACGATGCGCTCGGCCTCGCGCTTGGCCTCGGCCAGCATCTCCTGGCGCTCCTTCACAATCCAGCGGGCCTGCTTGATCTCTTCGGGGATCGTGGCGCGCATCTGGTCGAGCAGGTCGTAGATCTCCTCTTTGTCCACGCGCACGTTGTCCGACAACGGAAACGGCTTCGCGTTGTGAATCAGGTCATCGAGCTTGTCGATCAGAACAAGGACATCCACGATTTACCCCTTTGGAAAATTGCCTTCGGAAGTGTGACTTTACGACAATCGAGCTAGTGGCTCGACTGGCTTTTCAGGGCTTCGGCCAAGCGTACGGCGACGTGCGGCGGAACCATCTCCCCCACATCACCTCCGAAACGCGCCATTTCTTTGATGCCGCTGGAGCTGACGAAACTGTATTTGGGCGACGCCATCATGTAGACGCTCTCCACCTCGGGCGCCATCTGGCGATTGAGCTGATTCATTTCGAACTCGTACTCGAAGTCCGAGATCGCGCGCAGGCCCTTTAGGATCACGCTCGCCCCAACCTCTCGCGCGAAATCCACGACGAGGATGTCGAACTTCTGAACGTGTACGTTCGTGAGATCTTCGATCGACTTTTCGATCAGCGCGATGCGTTCGTCGGCCTCGAACAGAGGATGCACCTTGCGTACCGAAGCGTTTACCACCGCCACCACTACCTTGTCGAAAACGGCGGCGCCGCGGCGGATGATGTCGAGGTGGCCGTAAGTGACCGGGTCGTACGAGCCCGGGCAAATGGCGACGCGGCCTGCATATCCGTTGTTATCGGCGTCCATGATTCGTTCGTCGGCAGATGGCGTGCGGCTTGGCGAGTGGCATCGGTCAGGAGACTGCCCACGCCTTTAAAACCGTTAGAAGCGTATCGCCATAACGTCGCTCACTATGCAGCGCGAACGTGTTTTGTAAGCCGTCTTGCGCGCTCGCCGTAAGATCCAGCGGCGTGCGCCGGTCGCATTCAACGACGATCGTCGCGCCGGGGGCGAGCACCGGCGGCAAAGCCGAAGAAAGCGGCTCAGAGAGACGTGCGGCCTCGGCATACGGCGGGTCGATCAGCACGAGGTCAAACTCCTGCCGACCGGCCGCCCGCCGCAGGAAGTCGAGCGCGTCGCTCCCGACCGCTCGCGCGCGAGCCGCCCCTGGGTCACCGGCGGTGACATTGAGGTTGGTCCGCAACACGGCACGCATTCGCTTGTCTCGCTCGACGAAAGTGCATTGGCCGGCGCCGCGCGAGAGCGCCTCTACGCCGAGCGCGCCGGTACCGGCGAACAGATCGAGCACGCGAAGGCCATCGACCGGGCCGATGATCGAGAACAGCGCTTCGCGAACTTTGTCGCTGGTCGGGCGGGTTACGCCACCCTTCGGGCCGGCCAGCCGGCGTCCCTTGTACTCGCCCGCGACGACCCTCATTCAACCGAACCTGTAATTTGGATTTTGATGACCGGTCCGATTCGCATCGCCGCGGTTGATCGTCGTGCCCGCATCTCGAACACGGTAACCAGACCGCGGTCAACCAGAACCGCCGGCCTACTTTGCATCTCGGCTTTGATGTTCGCAATTGCACTGGCCGGTTGCGGCTCCGGGAGTAAGACGGCGCCCGGCAAATCCGCTGATTCGGAGGAGAGCGGCGCGGCGGATGAATTCAAGGAAATCGACGCCGGCCTGCATTCCCAGCTCAATGTGCAACAACAGGTCGCGCTGATCGCGCATGACGAAGACGCGTACGCGTCGATGGAGCGAAGCATCCGCGGACCCGGGTCCGGGGAACGCTGGCGCAGTGTGGATTTCGCCCATCGCATGGTCGTGGCCGTGCTTGCCGAAGCGGGAGGCGGCGGCGAATCCATTTCGGTCGACAGTCTGACCGAAGAAAGCGGCAGGCTGATCGTGCGTGCTACGCACACGGTGCCCGGAAGGAATTGCGCGGTCGCCGCCGTGATCTCGCATCCGTACGCCGTCGTCGAGACTCGGCGCATCGCCGGGGAGGAGAGCAGGCCGCTGAACACGGTGCTGCGCATGAAGACGGTCAAGCGAGACTGCTGACCGAGTCGGCCGCGTGGGAGCACGCACCGAATGTCGCCCTACGCAGGTATCGGGTCGATTTCGTCGCCGTATCGCGCCGTGACGGCCTCGCGCAACAGTTCGTGTTCTGGCGCCGACATCTGCGGGTCGCCGGAGAGCAGCCGTGACGCGCACCGGCGGGCGCGCTCAAGCAGTGGCGTGTCCTCGGGCAACACGGCCACGCGAAAGCGCGGCAGTCCACTTTGGCGCGTACCCAGCTCCTCGCCGGAGCCACGCAGTTCAAGATCAATTTGAGCGAGCTTGAAACCGTCGCGTTCGTTTGCAACGGCGCGCAAACGGCGCGCCGCCGGGAAGCCAAAAAGCATGCACACCGACTCGTGCTCGCCGCGACCGATGCGCCCGCGCAGCTGATGCAGCTGTGAGATCCCGTATCGCTCGGCGTCTTCGATAATCATCACCGTCGCGTTGGGAACGTCGATTCCGACCTCGACCACGCTTGTGGCCACAAGCACGTCGGTCTCGCCCTCGCTGAAGGCGCGCATCGCGGCGGTCTTCGCCGCGGCGGCCATCTGACCGTGAATCAGGCCGACGCGGAAGTCCTTGAACTCCCCGGCGGCAAGACGCTCGGCCTCACTGGTGGCGGCGCGCGCCTGCAACTCGTCGCTGTCCTCGACCAGCGGACACACCACGTACGCCTGCCGGCCGCCGCGCAACTGCTCGCGCACCTCGTCGTAGGCCGCCGCGCGCTGTAAGTCGGCAACGACCCGCGTTTGGACCGGGCGACGGCCACCGGGAAGCTGTTTGATCAGGGTGAAATCCAGATCGCCGTAGCCGGTCAGCGCCAGCGTGCGCGGGATCGGCGTGGCCGTCATGTGCAGAACATGCGGCACGCGACCGGCGGGCGCCTTTTCATCCAGCGCCGCACGCTGGCGCACGCCGAACCGGTGTTGTTCGTCGACGACCGCCAGCGCCAGCACACGAAACTGCACGGTCGGCTCGATAAGCGCGTGGGTCCCGACAATCAGAGGTAACTCGCCGGAGGCGAGTCTGGCGAGTATCTCGCGACGGCGCGCCGCCGGGGTTGACCCGGTTAGCAAGGCAAGCGGAACCTCTGGCAGCATCGCGTCGAGCGTGGCGAAGTGCTGTTCGGCGAGCGTTTCCGTGGGCGCCATCAACGCCGCTTGGCAGCCGTTTTCCGCCGCTCTCAGCATCGCGGCAAGCGCCACGACCGTCTTGCCGGATCCCACCTCGCCCATCAACAGGCGCTGCATCGGCTGTCCACCCGTCAGGTCCGCGTCGATTTGCTCGATCGCGTTTAGCTGATCGGCCGTCAACGCAAAAGGCAGGCGTTTTCGCCAGCTCGCCACGATCGTCTCGCGCGCAGGCAGTTCGGTGGCGGGCCTTCCGCCGGCACGTCGGCGACGACGCATGCCAAGCGCAATCTGCTGCATCAGCAGCTCTTCAAACGCCAACCGCTCGCGCGCTTCTTGAGCGAATCTCCGGCCGCGAGGAAAGTGCATTTCGGCCAAAGCCGACGGCCGGTCAAGCAAGCGTTCGGCCGCACGCAAGCGTCCCGGCAACGGCTCGACGACGTTGAGTTCCAATCCGCGTCGCTCGGCCACCAGTTCGCGCAGGCGCTGCGATTTCAGCCCTTCCGTACCTGGATATACGGCGATGATTCCACCGGCGGGCGCCTCCGAATCGACGATCGCGCCGCTCTTGCCGAGCACGCTGTGTTCGCGAACCTGAAACGTTCCGCTCTTGACTTTGCCGAAAAGCCGCAGCCGCGTGCCGGCCGGAAGCTGACTGACCAGGTACGCCTGGTTGAACCACACCGCCTTGACCGAACCCGAGGGGTCGGCAACAAGCGCCTCGACGATCCGGAAATTGCGGCGGCGCGTCTGCCGCACGGTGATCGAGCGAACGTCGGCTTCGATCGTGGCTTCGTCTCCGGCCTTCAGCTGAGCAATCGCCTTGGTCGCGCGAAACTCGTGTCCCGCCGGTACGTGCTCCAGCAGGTCGCCGATCGTGTGGATGCCGAGCACGGCGGCGGCGTCGCGGGTACGCGGGTGGGCGTCGAGCTCGGCCGCGAGCAGAGCCGGTCGCGGCAATCGCACCGGCGCGGCGTAAAGCTGTTCGCGGGTCAGCGAACCGCCGCCGAGCGCGCGGCCGGCGGGCGCGGTCATTCCGCCGCGATCAACCACCACCAGTTCGGCTGCCCTCCATCGAGCAACTCTAACTCCGGCTCCGACGGCGCGAGTTCGCGCACCTTCGAGCCCGATAACGGAGCGCCGGCTCCGGTGATGCAGGTCATCAACTCGGCTTCCGCGCCGAGCCGGGTGAACACCGAACGCAGCGTTGGCTCCGGCTCGCCCCAGGCGATCAGGTCCTCCTCGATGAAGCCGACGGCGTCGCCTTTGCGGAAACGGCCGTCGGCGTCGTCGCGCGCCGCAGGCGCGACTCCGCCGGCGCGCACCATTGTGAGCGCCGCGCGCATGGCTTTCGCGTTCCTCTCCGTGGTTCCGGAAGGATCGAGTGCGACGATTGCGGACAACCCGGCCTGCTGGCTGGTGGTCGGCACCACCGCCGCTGGCTTGCTCGCCAGTTCGACCGCGCGCTCGGCCGCCAGGATCACGTTGCCGGAGTTCGGCAGCAGCACGACCTCCGGCTCCGGAGCGCTTTCGATCGCCGCGATCAGTTCCTCGGTGCTGGGGTTTAGCGTGACGCCACCGTCCACGATCGTTGCGCCAAGTTCGCGATACAGGCCGGCGATGCCGTCGGCACTCACAACGGCCACCGCTCCACAGTTGCCGCGCGGACGCTCCGCCGCCGCGACCACGGGCGCTCCGTCGCCATCTCCGGAAAGCCGCTCGCTGCGCGCGGCCGTCATCTCGTGCATGTCCTCGAGCTCGGTGTCAACGATCGATCCGAACTCCTCGAAGATCGACATCGCGGCTTCCGGGTCGTTGGTGTGCACGTGTACGCGCAAGGTCTCGTCGTCCCCGACGACCAGCACGGAGTCGCCGATGCGCTCGAGTTCCGACTGAAATCGCTTTGGATTCAGATCGTTGCCGGTGACGGCGAAGTTCGTACACCAGCGATACAAGTTCGAGCTGTGATGACTTTCGTGAATCTCCCGCGGAGCCACGTGGTGACGCACGCGTGAAGGTGCTTCGCTGTCCCCGGAGAGCGCGCCGAGAAAACCGGACATGATCACGACCAGCCCGTAGCCCCCCGAATCAACCACACCGGACTCCTTCAGCAGCGGCAACAGATCCGGACCGCGCGCAACAGACTCCTCGCCTACGCTGACCGCGCCGGCCGCGAGCTCCGCCAGGACCCGTTCCTGGACGGCGTCGTCGTTCATATCGCCAAACTCGCTTTCCGCGTGGGCCACCAGTGACGAAACCCGATGCGCGATCTCTCGGATCACCGTCAGCATCGTGCCTTCACGCGGGTCGGGCACGGATTCGTAGGCGGCGTCGGCGGCGCGTCCCAGCGCGCTGGCCATCAGCGCGGGATCGATGCGCTGCCCGGGTCGCGACGAAAGCTCCTCGGCAAGCCCACGTACGATCTGCGAGAGAATCACACCGCTGTTGCCACGTGCTCCGAGCAACGCGGCGCGGCTTACCGCGTGAACGATCTCATCGCGGCCGATCTCGTCGATCGCGCGTCCATCCGCGGTCATCTCGTCCAGCGCATCGAGCACCGAGCGCAAAGTGCGCGCCATGTTGTCCCCGGTATCGCCGTCGGCAACCGGAAACACATTGAGATCGTTGATCTCCTCGCGCCGCGCTTCGAGCGCTTCGCAGGCCGCTTCAACAATCCGCCGGAATCTGCTCAGTGAAGGGTCGGGCAAGAGGCGTCCAGACTACACCGAAGTGGGCGCGGAAAGAGCACAGGTGGATTGCCCGGCATCGCTCATTTCAGAATTCGCTGTAGTGCCGGCTTGAGTTCGGGATCGTGGAATCCGAAGCCGGTGGACCTCAACTTGGACGAGTCCACGCGCTGGCTCGCCATCAGCAGTTCGTCGGCCATCTCGCGCATCGCCAATTTGAGCGCGAATCGCGGAGCCGGAAGCAGCGCCGGCCGGTGCAGCACGGAGGCGAATGCTTTGGTGAAATCCGCGTTGGTGACCGGTTCCGGCGCGGCGAGGTTGTAAACGCCCGAGACCTCCTGGTGATCGATTGCGTGAACGAACGCGCGAACCACATCGTGCAGCGTGACCCAGCTCCACCAGTGCGTCCCGTCGCCAAGACGGCCCCCGGCACCGAATTTAAACAAGGGAAGCATCTGGCCCAATGCGCCGCCGTCCTTGTCGAGTACCAAGCCGGTTCGCAATGCCACGTAGCGAATGCCGGCATCGCGCACGGGTTGCGCCGCGCCCTCCCATGCCTCCACGACTTCGGCTAAGAACCCCTCGCCGGGGCCGGATTCCTCGGTCAGAAGTTCGTCGCCGCGGCTGCCGTAAACACCTACGGCGCTGGAACTCACAAAAACGCGCGGTTTCGCGTCCAGCGCGGCGACGGCACTGGCGAGCACGCGGGTGCCGTGGCGGCGGCTTTCCAGAATCGCACGCTTCTTGCCGGCCGTCCACATGCCCGAGATCGACTCGCCGGCGAGATGGACGATCGCGTCGGCGCCTTCCACGGAGGCGAGGTCGAGTTCACCTTCATCCGGATCCCAGTGCACGCGGTGCTCGCTGGAGGAACCGCGCGTGAGCTCGATCACCTGATCGCCGCGTTCACGAAGATGCCGCGCCAGCGGACAACCGATGAAACCGCTCGCCCCGCTGATCACGATCCTTCGTACAGACATGGCCTTACGCTAAAGCACTTTCGAGAGAAATGCTTTGGTCCTCTCATGCCGCGGCGCGTCGAGCACCTCTGCGGGCGCTCCGCTTTCGACGACTACTCCGTCGTCCATGAAGACCAGCGAGTCGGCGACCTCGCGCGCGAAGCCGATCTCGTGCGTGACCACAATCATCGTCATGCCGTCGGCCGCCAGCTTGCGCATCACGGCGAGCACGTCACCGACCAGCTCCGGATCAAGCGCGGATGTCGGCTCGTCGAACAGCATCAGCTTCGGTTTCATCGCCAGCGCGCGGGCGATCGCCACGCGCTGCTGCTGGCCGCCGGAAAGCTGCGCCGGGTAGGCGTCGCCGCGGTCGGCCAGGCCAACCTGCGCAAGCAGGGTCCGCGCATGGTCTTTCGCCTGATCGCGGGCCGTCTGCCTGACACGCACAGGCGCCAGCGCGATGTTCTCGATCGCGGTCAGATGCGGAAAAAGATTGAACCGCTGAAAGACCATGCCGATCTCGGCGCGCTTGCGAGCGATCTCCGACTCCCTGAGCTCGTAAATCTTGTCGCCGTGCTCGCGATAACCAACCAGCTCTCCGTCTACCCACAGCTCTCCGCCGTCGATGCGCTCCAAGTGGTTGATACAGCGCAGGAAAGTCGATTTGCCGGAGCCGGACGGCCCCAGCAGGCACATCACTTCGCTGGGCCGAACTTCCAGCGAAATCCCCTTCAGCACCTCGGTGCGGCCGAATCGCTTACGAACCTTGACGGCCTCGACCATCGACCGTTGCGCGTTTGGCGCGTTCATCGGCCGGGCTCCCCCGGCGCGTGCGGCGTCTCGGGCAACATGCCACCCTCCTCGCGCGGAGAGCGCAATTTGAAGACGTTGCGCACCACGTATTCGATCCGGCTGGGTGGCGGAGTACGCGAGGAACCGCGCGCGAAATACCGCTCCAGGTAGTACTGGCCGATTGTCAGAATCGTGGTGAACGCCAGGTACCAGATGCTCGCCACCACAAGCAACTCGATCGTCTTGTAATTGCGCGAAAAGATGATCTGCGCGGAATACAACAGCTCCGCGTAGGCGATCACGCTGACCAGCGACGACGTCTTGAGCATCGAGATCGTCTCGTTGCCCGTAGGCGGGATGATCACGCGCATCGCCTGCGGCAGCACGATCCGGCGCATCGTCTGAATGCGACTGAACCCCAGCGCCTTGGCTGCCTCCTCCTGACCCTCGTCCACCGAGTTGATTCCGGCGCGCACGATTTCGGCCATGTAGGCGCCTTCGTTGAAGCCGAGCCCGAAGATCGCGGCCACCACCGGCGGAATCAGATCCTTCGAGGCGCCGCCAAAAAGCTCCGGCCCGCCGAACGGCACTCCGATCGAGACGTGGGGATACAGCGCCGCCAGGTAGAACCAGAAAAGGATCTGCACAAGTATCGGCGTGCCGCGGAAAAGCCAAATGTAGAACCAGCTCGCGCCCGAAACCAACGGGTTTGGCGAGAGCCACATCGTTGCAAGCACCACCCCCAGCACCACGCCCATCGCCATCGCGACGCCCGTCAACATCAACGTCAGCAGGAGTCCGTGGAGAATTTGCTCCGATGAACAGGAACTCACCGACGACGCTCCAGTCGAGCCGCGCCACCGTGGCGACTGACCAGGCCGCGTGGGCGGCGAGGATCGCCACCACGACGGCCGCAGCCCAGCGCCACGGATGGCGCACCGGCACGGCCTTGATCGGCTGACCGTCATTGCTCACCGATCAAGGCTCCCTGCCGGTTTGTTCACGTGTCGCGACCGCGCCTACTCGACGCCGTCGTTGATCTTCGCTTCGTCGATCGAGCCGTCCGCCAGATTCCACTTCTCCAGAACCTTGACGTATTGACCACCCGAAATCGTCGCCTTGACGGCCGCCAGCACGGCTTCCGTTAGGCCCGAGTCTTTGTTGACCGCTATTCCGTACGGCGCGGTGCCGTAATCCTCTCCGGTTGCCTTGAGCTTTCCATCGGATTGGTCAATGATGTAGGCCGCCACCGGCGAGTCGGCCATGCCGATCTGCGCACGGCCACTGGTCAACGCGAGGTTGGCGCCGCTCTGGTCCGGGAAGACGCTCACCTTCACCGGGTCACTTCCGGCTTTTTCGCACTTCTTGCTCTGCGCCTCGGCGTCGTCGGCCTGAGTGGTGCCCTTCTCCACTGCCACGGTCTTGCCGCAGAGATCTTCCAGTCCACTTATCTCGGTGGGTTTATCCGCGGCGGTGTAGAACTTTGTACCGGCGATCAGATAGGTGACCATGTCGACGGTCTTCTCGCGCTCCTTGGTGTCGGTGAAAGACGACATCGCAAGGTCGTACTTGCCGGCAGCCAGGCCGGGCAGGATCGCGTCGAACGTGACGTTCTTCAATTCGACTTCCAAGCCCATCGTTTGGCCGATCACCTTCGCGTAGTCCGGATCCATGCCGATGATCGTCTTGCCGTCCTTGTCAAAGAACTCGTTGGGCGGGTAGCTGGCGTCCATCGCCACCACGAGCTTTCCGCGATTGGCGATCTCGGCGGGGACGAGCCTGGCGACGGCCTCGTCCTTCTGCGCCGTGATCTCGCCCGATCCGGCCGCACCCGTCGCGCCGGTTGGCCCGGTGGTGCCGGAGTCTTTCTTGTCGCCGCAACCGGCCAGCGCCGCGAACGCGGCGGCCAGCACGAGCACGCCGATCAACCGCGTCAGCGAAGCCGTGCGGCTTCCTCTGTTCAAGACCATGAGAATCATCAACCTTTCGTTCTCGCCGAATCCCGCATCGGCGGTGGATTCGTGGAATCTACAGGTCGGAGACGCGGCTTCGCGCGTGTGAACCAACGATGCGCGGTGATCGGCTCGGTTCGGCGGGAATCTGTGGTGCGCGCGACGACGGCCGCGCGGCGGGTTAGACGGCCTTAACGACCTTGCCGGCCTTGATGCAGCGCGTGCAGACGTATTCGCGGCGGGGCGTGTTGCCCACGAGCACGCGGATCTTCTGCAGGTTGGGGTCGAAGCGGCGCTTTGTCGCAACCATCGAGTGGCTGCGTGACTGTCCGAAGCTCGGACCCTTGCCGCATGAGATGCATACCTTGGCCATATCGGAGCAGAAGGGTAGCGGGTGGCGCAAGGTGATGTCGCGGCCATCTCGCGGCGAACCCGCGGAGGCCGCGTTTTTGCTCAGTCGTTGTTGTCGATGCGCTCGCGTAGTGCAGCCATGTGAAGCACCGCCTGCGCCGCGTGTGCGCCCTGATCGCGCTTGCCGCCGCCGGTGCGGGCGATCGCCTGGTCCATGTTGTCGACGGTCAGAACGCCGAACGAGCAGGGTACGCCGGTGTCGAGCTGCACATCCTGAATGCCGCGCGCGGCCTCCGAGCAGACGAAGTCGTAGTGGTCGGTTTCGCCGCGGATCACGGCGCCCAGGCAGGCAACGCCGTCGTAGCGGCCGCTTTCGGCCAGGTACAGCGCGGCCAGCGGCAACTCGTAGGCGCCCGGCACTGTGAAGCGGTCGACGGCGTCGTCTGGCACGCCGGCTTCGCTGAAGGCGCCGGCTGCGCCGGTCACCAGGCGTTCCGCGAGATCGGCGTAGAAGTCGCCGACGACGATCCCGAAACGGGCGGATTTGGGGTCGAAGCTCATTGGTCGGCTCCATCCGCGGGTGCGGCAGTGTGCTCCGGCGCGGGTTGGGCTCCGATGTCGCGGGCGTGCTCGGCTTGGATCATCTCCTCGTCAAGCGCGAGGCCCTGGTGGTGCAGCACGTGCCCCATGCGATCACGCTTGGTGCGCAGGTAGTCGAGGTTGTGCTCGTTGGGCGCGGCCTCGATCGGCACTTGGTTGCTGACGGAGAGTCCGTAGCCCTGAAGGCCGATGATCTTCTTCGGGTTGTTGGTCATGATGCGAATGCTGGTGAGGCCCAGGTCCACGAGCATTTGCGCACCGGTGCCGTAATCGCGCAGGTCGGCCGGCAGGCCAAGCTCCAGATTGGCCTCTACCGTGTCGCGGCCCTCGTCCTGCAGCGAATATGCCTTGAGCTTGTTGAGAAGGCCAATGCCGCGACCTTCTTGCGCCAAATAGAGCAGCACTCCCCTGCCCTCCCGCTCGATCATGCCCAGCGCCAGGTGCAGCTGATTGCCGCAGTCGCAGCGCATTGAGTGGAAGACGTCGCCGGTCAGGCACTCGGAGTGAACGCGAACAAGTACGTCCTTGACGCCGTCAACGTCGCCTTTGACCAGCGCCACGTGATGACTGCCGTCCACCAGCGAGCGATACCCGACCACGTTGAATTCGCCGAACTCGGTGGGCATCGCGGCTTCGGCGACGCGTTCGACAAGCTTGTCGTGGCGGCGGCGGTGCTCGATCAGCTGCGCGACCGTGATCATCTTCAGGCCGTGCTTCTTCGAGTACTCCGCGAGATCCGGCACGCGCGCCATCGTGCCGTCCTCGTTCATGATCTCGCAGATCACACCGGCGGGCGTAAGCCCGGCCAGACGGCTGAGGTCGACGGCGGCCTCGGTTTGGCCGGTGCGCTCCAGCACGCCGCCGGGCTTGGCTTTGAGCGGAAATACGTGTCCGGGCTGAACGAGGTCACGCGGGCTGGATTGCGGGTCCACGGCCACCTGAATCGTGCGCGCGCGGTCGGCGGCGCTGATGCCTGTGGTCACTCCCTCGCGGGCCTCGATGCTGACTGTGAAGGCGGTGCCGAAACCGGACTCGTTCTTCAGCGCCATCAGGTTGAGGCCAAGTTCGTCGCAGCGCCCGGGACTGAGCGCCAGGCAAATCAGCCCGCGGCCTTCTTTGGCCATGAAGTTGATCGCTTCGGGCGTGGCGAACTCCGCGGCCAGTGTGAGGTCGCCCTCGTTTTCGCGGTCCTCGTCGTCGCAGACGATCACCATCTTGCCCTCGCGGTAATCGCTCAGGGCGTCTTCTATCGAGCTGAAGGGGGGTTTCGCGTCAGGCATTTTGCTGGTCGGAAGCGCCGGATCCGTAGCTGAGCAACCGCTCCACGTGCTTTGCCAGTACGTCGGCCTCAAGGTTCACGTGGTCGCCGGGACTTCGGCCTCCGAGAGTAGTGCGTTCGAGCGTCTCGGGAATAAGCGAGACCTCCAGCCAGTCTTCACCGACGGCACTGACGGTGAGACTCACGCCGTCGATTGCGATCGAGCCTTTTTCGACTACGTATTTGGCGAGGTCGTTCGGTGTGGTCAGGCGCACGACGCGGGCGAAGCCGTCGTCGCGGGCAGATGCGATCGAGCCGATTCCGTCAACGTGTCCCTGGACGATGTGTCCGTCCAGTCGGGCACCAATCGCCAGCGGCAACTCAAGATTGACCGCTTCGCCGTCGTTCAGTTCGCCCAGCGTGGTGCGGTCAAGCGTTTCGTTCATCACGTCGGCGGTGAACGTGTCCGGAGTCAGGCCAGTCGCGGTGAGGCAGACGCCGTTCACGGCGATCGAGTCGCCTGGTCCGATCCCAGGCGCCAACTCTGTCTTGATCGAAATGGTCGCCCCCGCCTCGCCGCGATCAATCGCCACGACAATGCCGGAGTGCTCAATCAGCCCAGTGAACATGCCCCTAACGGTACGCGACAACCAGAGCCGAACCGACGGCGGCCACTCCTCGCCCGATTGAAATCACAACCGCGATACGAAGGCGTTGTCGCCCTACGTCTACGTCTTTTCGCCCACCGAGAAGACGTAGTTGAAGGGAAATACCGCGCGGTTAAGGCATACGGGTGGGTTTGGCTTCACCGGGGGGAGCGGGCCGGGAATATGGACTTAGGGCTGGGCGGAGGAGCGGGTGTGGCTACCACTCGCGCATGCGGGCCGTGATCAGAAGGTCGTCTCCGATCGGGTCGCATTGCATCGCGAGGGCGTGGTAGGCGTCGGCGATTTTTTCCACTCCAGAGCCTTCTACGGCGGCGCGGGCTTGCTTGCCGCCCAGCACGAGGGGAGCCAGGAACATTGTCATGTAGTCGACCTCGCCGGCCTCGAAGAAGGCGCCGGCCAGGTGGGGTCCGCCTTCCAGAAGCAGCGACTGCACGTCGCGGGAACCCAGCTCGTTTAGCGCCGAGATCACACGGGCGGCTTCGTTTTCGCCGGAGGCGACGATCACGTCCACGCCAACGGCCTCGAGCTGATTCAAAGCTTCTCTGGGAGCGGCGCGCGAAGCCACAACGATGACCGGCGTCTCGCGGGCGCTGGAAACCAGCGCGCCGTCGATCGGCAGACGCGCCTCCGAATCAAAGATCACCCGCTTGGGCTGGCGGTCGCCGGAAATTCCCTCGGGACGGGCGGTCAGCTGTGGATCGTCGCTGAGCGCCGTTCCGATGCCGACTGCGATCGCGTCCACCTGCGAGCGGAAGCGGTGGGCCACTTCGCGACTCTCCGGCGAGGAAATCCACTGCGAGTCGCCGGTCGCCGTGGCGACCTTGCCGTCAAGCGTCATCGCCGATTTGAAGAGCACATGCGGCCGGCCGGTCTTCGCGTGTTTTCGAAACGGTTGATTGATCAGGCGCGCTCGCGCGGCGATCTCGCCCTGGGCGGCGACCACCTCAATGCCCTCATCTCGCAGAATGCCGGGACCACGGCCGGAGGCTTTCTCGGTGGGATCGTCTGACGCGTAGACCACGCGCGCAATTCCGGCCTCCGTGATCGCGTTGGTGCACGGCGGCGTCTTGCCGTCGTGTGCGCACGGCTCCAGCGACACGTAGATCGTCGCGCCGGTCGTATCGATGCTGCATGACTCGATCGCGATGCGTTCCGCGTGCGGGCCGCCGTACTCATGGTGATAGCCGCGGCCAAGCACCTCGCCGTCTTTGACCACGACCGCCCCAACGACCGGGTTTGGGCTGGTGCGTCCACGGCCGCGCTCGGCCAGCTCGAGAGTCTTCTCAAGGAAAGTCACGTCCTGATCTGTGAGCAGCGCCTGGTTCATCAATTCACCTCAAGCCTAGGTAGTCACGCGTCCGCAAAGCGCAGGCGGCTTGCTACCCAAGGGTAGCCCTGTGCGACCAGCCCGTCAATTTGTCCTCTCCAACCAAGACCGCGTCTGCGTTCACGGTCGATCCGCAACTGCAGCGGATAAGATCGCTCTCTTTGAGGTCGGCGCGCCGAGCGCGTCACTGGATACCGAAAACCCCCACGATCGCGGCATTCACGGCCCCGGGTCCGCCGCGCGAGAGACTGATTTTTGATGAAGCTGATCATTCAGATTCCCTGCCTGAACGAAGAGGACTCCCTGCCCATCACGCTCGGAGACCTGCCGCGCGAAGTCGATGGATTCGACAGTGTCGAGTGGCTGATCATCGACGATGGCTCGACCGACCGCACGGTTGAAGTGGCACGCGAGCACGGCGCGGATCACATTGTTCGATTGACGGACAACAAGGGCCTGGCCGTGGCGTTCATGGCCGGTCTCGACGCCGGATTGAAGCTCGGCGCGGACGTAATCGTCAACACCGACGCCGACAACCAGTACTGCGCCGACGACATCGGCGTGCTGACCGCCCCGATCATCGCGGGCGAGGCCGACATGGTTGTGGGCGACCGGCAGATTCACACGATCGACCACTTTTCTCCGCTGAAGAAGCGATTGCAGCGGCTTGGCAGCGCGGTCGTGCGCCGTGCGTCCGGCACCGACGTGGAGGACACCACCTCCGGCTTTCGGGCCTACAACCGCGAGGCCGCACTGCGTATGCAGGTGGTGTCGCGCTTTACGTACACGCTGGAAACGATCATTCAGGCCGGCAAGACACTTGTGGCCACGACCCACGTGCCAATTCGCACCAACGAAAAGATGCGCGAGAGTCGGTTGTTTCCATCGATGTCCGCGTACGTGCGCCGCAACACCGTTTCGATCTTCCGTATCTATTCGATGTACGAACCGTTGCGCGTGTTCATGGTCGCAGCGGCATTCTGCGGCTTGATAACGGCCGTAGTCTGGGGCCGCTTCGTCTACTTCTACGCGACCGGCGGTGGAGCCGGACACGTTCAATCGCTGATCTTGGGCGCCGTGCTGTTTATCGCAGCGCTGTTGCTGGCGGCGCTTGGCGTGATCGGCGATCTACTAGCCGCGCAGCGCACCCTTTTACAGCGGCTCCTTGAGCACACAAGACGAGTTGAACTGAAGCTCGGCGTAGAGCCGTCACATTACGAACCGGGGGCGCACGACACCGGCCACCAGCGCACGACCGGCGCCGACGCGGGCGCAGCCACCGGCAAAACCGAGGAACGAGAGGCATTGAAGCTTTGAGCACGACAGAGGTAACCACCAACGCCGCGGCACGGCCCGGCGACGCCGACCCGACCGGCATCGCGACCGGAAACACCTTCGACAAGTACGGCTCCACAAATCCGCTCGTACAGAAACTGATGGAGGGCTTTGAATCGCAGCTGGACGAGCTATGGAAGCAGGCTTCGCCCGGATCGATCCTTGACGTCGGCTGCGGCGAGGGCGTGCTCACTCACAAGTGGGCCGAACGCCTGGGCGACGGCCGGATCGTCGGCATCGACCTGGATGCCGAGGGTCTCAAGGCCGAGTGGGAAAAGCGACAGCGGCCGAACCTGGAGTACATGGTTCAGGAGGCCACCACCCTGCCCTTCGCGGACAACGAGTTTGAGATGGCGTCTGCGATCGAGGTGCTCGAACACGTTCCCGAGCCGGCCAACACGATTGCCGAGATGGCCCGTGTGGCAAGCCGTTATCTGCTGGTCTCGGTGCCACGCGAGCCGCTCTGGCGCATGCTCAACATGGCGCGCGGCGCGTACCTGAAGGATCTGGGCAACACGCCCGGACACGTCAACCACTGGTCCAAGGGCGCGTTTGTCAAGGAGCTCTCGAAGGTCGGCCGCGTGGTCGAGGCGCGGTCGCCTTTTCCCTGGACGATGTTGCTGGTTGAACTGGGCTGACGCGTGACGCACCCGGTCGGCGCGCGGTATTGATCGCATCTTGAGCACCGGCGCAAAAACATCCGATTACGGCCGCGGCGCCGCGCTCCTGACGGCGGGCATCGGCGTGACCGGGCTGGTCACGTTCGCGTACTTCTCGATCTCGTCCCACGCGCTGTCTCATAAGCAGTACGGCCAGGTGGCGCTGCTGTGGTCGATCGTGTTCATGGTCACGCCGGTCTTTTACCGGCCGATCGAACAGTTGCTCGCGCGCACGATCGCGGAGCGACGGGCACGCGACCAGTCGCTTGGCGGCCCTTTGAGGATCGCGGCGATCATCCAACTTGGGCTGGGCGCGTTGTTTGCCGTACTGGCACTGGTCTTTCGCGATGCGTTGGAAGCAGATCTGTTCGGTGGCAACAGCTCGCTGTACTGGATCATGTTTTACTCCGTGCTGGCCTATGCGGTCAGTTACTTCGCGCGGGGCCTGCTGGCCGGCTCCCAACGTTTCGGGCTGTATGGACTGCTTGTGTTTATTGAGGCGACGGCGCGGATCATGTTTCCGGTCGCGGTCGTTGTGGGTCTGGCGTCGGGCCAGCGCACCGTCGCGATGGGAATATTGGCCGGACCGGTCGTGAGCCTTTTCGTCGTGCCGCTTGCGCTGGTTGGCCGGGCACGCGCAGACCGGAACACCACGCTGGACCAGCGCACGCCCGCCGAACAGGCATCCGCCGCGGCCGGAGAAGAGGCGCGGCTCGACGCGGCGAGCGGAGCGACCGCACAAGAAGAGGCGCAGTTCACGCTCAGCGAAGGCGGCGGCTTTGCGGTGGCCGCCCTGCTGATCATGGCCTGCGAGCAGACGATCCTCAACGCCGCGCCGTTGATCGCCAAGGGCACTGCGGGCGGAAGCTTCGCCGCGGCGGCGTCGGTCATCAACATTCTCGTGATCGCCCGCGCGCCGATGCAGCTTTTCCAGTCGGTGGCCACAAGCCTGTTGCCGCACCTCTCAAAGCTTCGCGCCGGTGGCGACTTCGCCGTTTATCGACGCAGTGTGCGTCTGACGTTGCTGGCGATTGCGGGGGCTGCCGGTTTCGGCGTGATCGTGATGCTGGTGACCGGTCCGTGGCTGATGAAGCTGGTCTTCGGTCCGGACTATGTGTATGGCCGCCTGGGGCTGGCCGCTATCACCGCCGGTATGGGTGTGTATCTGTGCGCGGCCACCTTGAACCAGGCGGCGCTGGCGGCGAGACGCACGGCTCAAGCCACCGCCTGCTGGATTACGGCCGCCGTCGGATTCGTCGTCTGGATGCTGCTGCCGATCGTGGATGACCCACTACAACGCGTTGAGATCGGCTACCCGGCCAGCGCGTTCCTGCTTTTCGCGCTCCTGCTGGGGCTTTACCGCGTCTCGACGCCGCGCGCAGCCTGACCGGCCGCGGCGATCGCCTGATAGGCGGCGGCGGGGTCCGCCTGGCCAAAGATCGCGGATCCGGCCACCAGCAGATTAGCTCCGGCGCCGGCCACATGCGATGCCGTGTTTTGGTCGACTCCGCCGTCTACTTCCAGTGCGGCGCGCTCGGGCAACATCTCGCGCACCCGGCGCAGCCGCTCAACGGACTCCGGGATGAATTTCTGGCCGCCCCAGCCGGGATTGACGCTCATGCAGAGTGCAAAATCAAGCTGCGGCGCCACGCCGGAAATCGCGTCGACAGGCGTGCCGGGGTTGAATGTGACGCCGGCCAGCAGACCGGCCTCCCGAATCTGTCCGGCCACGCGATGCGCGTGAGGTGCCGCTTCGATGTGGAAACTGATCGCGTCCGCGCCGGCCGCAGCGAACGGCTCGATCTGGCGCTCGGGGTTCTCGATCATCAAGTGCACATCCAGCACGCCGCCGGCGTCGTGCACCTGCTCGGCCAGCGCCTCAACGATCAACGGACCGATCGTGATCGGCGGAACGAACCGGCCGTCCATTACGTCCACGTGGATCACCCGCGCGCCGGCATCCATCACGGTGGCCACCTGTTCGCCCAGCCGCGCGAAATCGGCCGACAGAATCGACGGCAGGATCTGAGTGGTGGCGAAAAGCTCGCGGGCACGTTCGGACTGATTCATGGCGCCAAGGTTAGATCGAACGCAGGCGGCGGGTTGGCGCTCAAACACGCGGGCCGACCGGTCAGCGGGCCCGCGAACGACACAATCGCTCCTCCGGCGCCCGGCGTCAAATCTCGGTCAACATCCACGCGCCGCAGCTCGTGCATTGAAGATCCGAGGTGTGGCTCATGCGCGCGATCGTCGCATGGGAGCCGCAATCCGGGCAGGCCGACAGCAGTTCGTAACGGTGAAGGCAGTTCACGCAGCGGTATCGCCCGGGCAGATTGGAAGGCCGCAGCCAGGGCTCGTGGCAATGCGGGCATTCGATGCCGACTTCGAACGATGACTGCTTGACGGGTGGGACTTCGGCGTTCAACGCGGTTACGCCTTCAGCTCGGGCACGGGGTATCCGCGCAGATAACCGGCCGCGTCCATTGACTTGCCCCCCGCGGGTTTGACGCCGAGCAGCTCGAGCGCGCCTTCGGCGGCGCCCACAAGCAGATGGCCCTCGCGCCCGGCGGCGACGCCCGCTTGCACGAATTCTTCGGTCGCACAGGCACGCTCCACGCGCAGCGGTTCGCCGGACGCGGTTTCAAAAAACGCTCCGATGTGCGGATTTAGTGCGCGGATCGTAAGTTCCATTTGCTTCGCGGTCTGGGCCATCGGCCTAAGTTGCCGGTCTTCTCGAGTGATTTTCTCCGCGTAGGTGACCGCATCCTCCCCGCCCGCATCGTCCTGGTCGGTCCATTTCAGCGAACCGGCAGCAAACTCCGAGATCGCCCCAACGAGAAGTTCGCCGCCGAGTTCGGCCAATATAGGCGCAAGCGTTCCGTAGTCGTCGTCCGGCCCGATCGGCACCGCGCGTTGCGCGCAGAAGGGCCCGGCGTCGAGCTCTTCGACAAGCCGCATGATCGACACTCCCGTCTGCGCATCTCCGGCGGCAATCGCGCGTTCGACCGGCGCCGCCCCACGCCAACGCGGCAACAACGACGGGTGCACGTTGAAGTTCGGCAGCATCGACAGCAGCGGCTCTTTGACGATCGCTCCAAAGGCACAAACGACGATCGCCTCCGCCCCGGCCTCGGCAATCCGCGCGACGGCATCCGATTCGTTAACGCTCTCCGGCTGGAAGACCTCGATCCCAAGCTCGCGCGCAAGCTCCGCGACCGGCGGATCCTGCATGCTGCGACCTCGGCCCTTTGGCCGCGCCGGACGCGAGACCACCAGCACCGGCCGGTGCGCGGAGTCCGCAAGCCGACGCAGCACGGTGGCTGCGAAGTCGGAGGTGCCCAGGTAAACGGTTTTCATCACCGCTTCGCTACTGACGCTCGGACCGCACGGGCGTTCGGTCCGGGTCGGCGTTGTGACAGGTTTCGCTCATCGGAACTTCGCCCCCTAAGTCAGTGCGGAAATCACCGGATGATCCGGCGAAAATCAAGCGTATCCGCCCACCGGGATCGTCGAGAGTTCCCAACCAGCGTCGAGATAAACGGAGAGAACTTGCCACGAACCGGTCATTTAAGGCCGGTGACGTGGAAATGCGCAGGTACGCAATGCCTACGCCGCGTAACCGCTTCGCGCTTCGGCCTCGCGCAGCGCGCGTAGTGCCTCGCGGCGCTGGTCCTTGCTGGCCCGGTCGATAATCAGCACGCCGTCGAGGTGGTCCATCTCGTGCTGGATCACGCGGGCGTCAAGACCGGATGCCTCGATCATGATTGATTCGCCGCGAATGTCCTGGCCGATTACGCGCACGTGAATCGGCCGGTCCACGTCCACCTGCACTCCGGAGAGACTGAGGCAGCCTTCCTCGGCGGTTTCGGCGTCTTCAGAGCTGTACTCGATGCGCGGGTTTGCGAGCGCGATCGGGCGCGCCGATCCCACTCGGTAGACCAGCAGTCTGACGGACTTGCCGACCTGTGGCGCGGCCAGTCCGATGCCGTAGGCGGCGTCCATCAGCTCGATCATGCGCGCGGCTTCGGCGATCAGTTCGTCGTCAAATCGAGAGATCTCGCGTGTCTCACTGCGCAGCACGGGGTCTCCCCACTGGCGCACCTGCGCGAGCGCACGGCGACGCGCCTCCAGTTCACCGTCTGAAAGACCCGCCTGCTGAAGAATCTCCTCGTCAGAGGCGACGGCCTCGGCGGCGTCGCGATCGTCCACAAAATCGCTCATGCCCGAATCATAATTGAACATTCCGCCGGATGCGAGCAGTCCATAGGGCAGGGCCGGATTCGTCGGCCGTTTTCCCACATTGAACCGGCCGTCACTGAGGGTCCACGTCGACCGAAAACTTCACGCCCCGCGCCGCCGCGCCGCGCGCGACCAGCTCGATCGCTTCACGCACGCTGCCCACCACGGCTTCGCGATCGACCGCCTTCACCTCCAGCTGAAAGCGTTCCAGACCTTTGCGCTTGAAGAGCGGCGTCGGGCCAAGCACGCGTCCGTCGGCGGGCGTGCCGATCGCCTCGGCCAGCTTTTCCGCCGCGGCCATCGCCGCGGCGTATTCCGGTGACGCGGTTTGCAGTTTGACGATGTGCGAAAACGGCGGATAGCCGAAGGCTTGGCGACGAGTCAGCTCCTCTTGCACGAAACCGGCGGCGTCGTGCCGCTCGGCGAAACGAAGGGGTCGCGCCTCAGGAGCCGTGGTCTGAACAAGCACGCGTCCGCCGCGCGGACCCCGGCCGCTGCGCCCTGCCAACTGGGCGACCAAAGCGAATGTGCGCTCCTCCGCGCGAAAATCCGGAAACCTCAGCGTGGAGTCGGCATCGAGCACCACACCCAGCGTGACGTCGGGGAAATCGTGCCCCTTGGCCACCATCTGCGTGCCGATCAGCACGCCGGAATCGGCCGTTTCAAAAGCGGCCAACACTCCGGTCACACCTTCCCGGGCGGCGGTATCCGCATCCAGCCTGAGGATCTGCGTCACGCCACCCAAAGCCTGCTCCAAATCATTCTGTAGCCGTTCGGTGCCAACGCCGTGTCGCGCCACGTCGCTGGATTCGCATTCGGGACACAGGTCCGGCACGCGCTCGCGGTGTCCGCAGTGATGGCAACTGACGACGCCGCGCGCCATGTGCAGCACCAGCGTTACATCGCAGTTGGGGCAAATCCACGTGTGGCCGCAGTCTCGGCAGCTGACGAAGTTGGACCAGCCACGACGATTCAACAGCACGATCGCTTTCTCGCCGTCGGCGGCAACGCGGGCCAGTGCCGCACTGGTCTGCGGATGCAACGCGCCGGCCACGCCGTTCATGTCAAGCAGTTCCACCGCGGGCAATGGCCGCCCGTCAACTCGTTCAGGCAGCGTCAAGCGGCGGTAGCGGCTCCAACTCTCCGCGCGAGGCGTGGCGCTGCCGGACAGCAAGAGGGCGCCCTCCAGCCGAGCGCGTTGCTCGGCCACCTCGCGGGCGTCGTAGCGCGGATCGCCCTCCTGCTTGTACGAGGCGTCATGCTCTTCGTCCACGATCAGCAATCCGAGCCGTTCGATCGGAGCAAAGACCGCGCTGCGCGGACCGACGCAGATGTCGGCCTGGCCGCGACTCAGCCGCAGCCATTCGTCGTGGCGCTCGCCGGCCGAGAGCTGAGAATGCAACACGGCCACACGTTCGCCGAAACGCGCACTGAAGCGCGTGACAACCTGCGGTGTAAGCGCAATCTCGGGCACCATCACGATCACTCCTCGGCCGGCCGCCAGGGCGGACTCCGCGGCGCCCAGATAGACCTCGGTCTTGCCACTCCCGGTGACGCCGTGGAGCAGAAGCTCGCCGTGGCCGTGGGCGAGTGCGGTGGAGATCTCGCTCAATGCATTGCGTTGCGCGGATGTCAGCTCCGGACGGCTGACCAGCGCGCCGACGGACTCGTGTACTGGCGCTCGGCGGCGCTCGCGCGGTTCGAGCGAGACCAGCCCCCTCCGCTCAAGCCGCCGCAGCGCGGCCGTGTCGGCGCCGGTCAGGCGTTCGGCATCGGCGGTAGCCACGCCTTCCTCGCCGCTGCTCAAAAGCGCCTCCAGCGCACGGCGCTGTCGATCGTTCAGTTTCGTGGTGGAATCGGTCAGGGCATGGAGCCCGTCCGCTGAAATCCTCGCCACCAGTTCGGTTCGCACACCCTGAACGCGCGCTCCGGCGCCGGTGCCGGTTCCCGGAGGCGTGACCAGCGAGAGCCCGCGCGCGGGCGTGGAGCAGTACTGCTCTGCCACCCATAGGCCAAGTTCGACCAGCCGTGGCGGTACGCCCGCGTCGAGCGCGCGGATCGGCTCGGCGAGCTTGTCGTCGGGCAAATCGCTTGTTTCCGCCAGCGCCGTGACCACGCCAAGAACCTTTCGGCGGGCAAACGGCACCAGCAGCACCGAACCAACCCCCACGCTGTCAAGCAGCTCCGGAGGAAGCCTGTAATCGAACGGCCCGCGCAAAGCGCGGGCCGTCGTCAACGGTTCAACTTTTGCGATCGGGCGCACGATTCGAGCCTAGGCGCGACGCCGGAAGGCCCGGCGCCGCAAAATCCCGTCGGGCTCCGCGACGCCCGTCGGACGGCGCTACGCCGCTCCGGCGGTCGCGCCCGCGGCCTCGCGCAGCGCGTCGGCCTTGTCGGTGGTCTCCCACGTAAAGTCGGCGTCGTCGCGGCCGAAGTGGCCGTAGGCGGCGGTCTTCTTGTAGATCGGGCGGTGCAGGTTGAGGTATTGGCGGAACGCGCCGGGACGCAGGTCGAAGCTCTCGACCACCAGGTCGTGAAGCTGCGCGCGACCGATGCGCTCGGTGCCGAAGGTCTCGATCATCACGCTGACGGGTTCGGCCTTGCCGATCGCGTAGGCGAGCTGCACTTCGCAGCGTTCGGCTAGTTCGGCGGCGACGATGTTCTTCGCCACGTAACGCGCGGCGTAGGCGGCGGAGCGGTCCACCTTTGACGGGTCCTTGCCGCTGAAGGCGCCTCCGCCGTGGCGACCCATGCCGCCGTAGGTGTCAACGATGATCTTGCGGCCGGTCAGGCCGGCGTCGCCCATCGGGCCGCCGATCACGAAAGAACCGGTCGGATTGACGAGAAAGCGCGAGCGCAGCTCGGCCTCGTCATAAAGGTCGGTCGGCAGAATCGGCTTGACCACGTGCTCCCAGAGGTCGGGCTTGATGTGCTCCTCGACCGTCTTGCCGGCCTCGTGCTGCGTGCTGATCAAAAGCTGCTCGATCGCGACCGGCTTGCCGTCGCGATAACGCACGGAAACTTGTGTCTTGGCGTCCGGGCGGAAGTACGGCACCGTGCCGTTCTTGCGCACGAGCGCGTGACGCTCCGCCAAGCGATGAGCGAGCTCGATCGGCAGCGGCATCAGCGAATCCGTTTCGTTTGAGGCGTAGCCGAACATCATGCCCTGGTCGCCCGCGCCGGCGACGCCGTGGTCGTCGGTCTGACCGCCCTCGCGCACCTCGTGTGACTTGTCCACGCCTTGCGCGATGTCGGGAGACTGCTTATCGAGCGTGACCATCACCGCGCAGGTGTTGGCGTCGAAGCCCTTGTCGGAATGGTCGTAACCGATCTCACGTACGGTTTCGCGGGCTAGATCCTGCACGTCGAAGTTCGCGGTGGTGCTGATCTCGCCGCCGACGACGATCAGGCCGGTAGTGACGAACGTTTCGCAGGCGACGCGGCCGTACGGGTCCTGAGCGAGCACCGCGTCGAGCACGGCGTCGGAAATCTGGTCGGCGATCTTGTCGGGGTGTCCTTCGGACACGCTCTCCGAGGTGAAGAGATACTCGTTGTCTGCGAAATCGGTGATGCTCATCGGTGTTTAAGGCTCCGCTTGGTAGCTGGCTGATCGGTCTGCAAGAGACGGCTGAAGATTAGCCGCCGGGTCCGGGCCGCCGCTCGGAACGCGATGTTCAAGGGCAATCGTGAAGTAAGAACGCTTGAATCGGCCGCGACGGCGCGTTCCGCCACTCAGCGTCCCTCGCGCGGTTCCCAGTGGAATCGCAGCGCGGCAAACAACATTCCGGCCACGCCCCAGGCAACGACGATCGCCAGGTCGGCGGCCTTCAGTCCGATTCCGGTTGCGCTGGGGCTGAAGACCTGAAACATGCACGCTCCTAGATGCTCGATCGGAAAGATCTTGCCGATCGTCGCCAGCGCCGGCGGCAGGTTCTCGGTGGAGCCAAACACACCGCTGATGAAGTACAGCGGCAGCACGATCATGTTCGTGATCGCGGTGGCGGCGGCCTGGCTGGGGATGATCACCGTCAGCGCAAAGCCCAACGCCGTAAGCGAGACCGATCCGACCAGCGTCACGATCACCATGCCGGCCAGTCGCGTGAGCGTGACGTCGATGCCATACGCGAACTTGCCCGCGGCCAGAATCACGACGGCGATCATTGCCGCGTTCACGACGCTCGTGGCGGTGCGCGCGCCGACAAAGCCCCAGGTCGGCAACGGCGTGCCGCGCAGGCGCTTGAGTACGCCCATCTCGCGCTGGTAAGTGATCACCATCGCGATATTCACAAAGGTCGCCGAGACGATGCCGAGCGTCATGATCGCCGGCACCAGATACTGATCCGCCAGCAGGCCGTACTTGGCGTCGCGTTCGGCGGCGTCGCCAAACACCGCCCCCAGCAGGAAAAGAAATATCAGCGGCAGCGCGACGGAAAAGAAGACCGTGGGCGGACTGCGCCAAAACAGCTTCTGGTCGTAGCGGAACTGGTGCGCCAGCAGTTTGAACCCGCTCATGACGCGCCCTCCTCATCGGTCAGCCGGAGGTATATGTCCTCCAGAGACGGGCGGCGAACGGAAAGATCCTCAAGCTCGATCGCTCGCTCCAAGGCCCAGCTTGTGAGTTCGTTCAGCGTCTCTACGGAGTTGTGCGTTTCGACCGAAACGAAGGCGCCGGAACCGTCGCTTTGCGCACCGGCACGAAACACCGGCGGCAGGTCCGAAGCGGCGGCCTTCGGCGGCAGAGTGAAACTGATCGTGGTGGGCATCTCGGCGCGGCCGCCGATCTCGTCGGGCGCGCCCTCGGCGACGATGCGCCCGCGCGCGAAGACCGCGACGCGGTCGGCAAGGTGCTGGGCCTCCTCCATGTAGTGCGTGGTGAGGATGATCGTCTTTCCCAGCGTGCGCATCGAATCGATCGCGGTCCACGCCTCGCGGCGGGCCTCCGGGTCGAATCCGGTGGTGGGTTCGTCCAGAAATATCAGTTCCGGGTCGCCGATCAGCGCGAGTGCAACGTCGAGCCGGCGGCGCTGGCCGCCCGAGAGGTGACCGGCGCGGCTCTCCGACTTCTCCTGCAGTCCGGTCAGCGCGATCGTCTCATCGATGTCGCGCGGCGCGCGGTAATAACCGGCGTACATCGCCAGCGACTCGCGCACCGTCAGCTGGCCCAGCAACTCGCAGTCCTGCAAGACGATTCCGATGCGTTCGCGCCAGGCGCGCGTTGGATTGGCCGGGTCGGCGCCAAGCACACTGACGCTGCCCGCACTACGCGGGCGGTAGCCCTCGAGAATCTCGACGGTGGTGGTTTTGCCCGCGCCATTGGGCCCGAGAATCGCCAGCACCTCACCGCTCTTTACGCGCAGGTCGATGCCGCGAACGGCTTCGACGTCGCCGTAGCTCTTGCGCAATCCGCTGATCTCGATGGCGTGGGGGTCGCTCAAATCGCCGTCGATCCTATGCGAGCGGCGCCGGCACGGCGCCGGGGGTGGTCAGTCGTCGTAGCGGCCTTTTGAGGTTTTGAAGTCGATGATCAGCGGGACGCCGTCCATTTCGTATCGCTCGCGCAGCTGGTTCTCCACGAAATAGGCGTAGTCGCGGGCGATCTGGCGGCGGCTGTTGACCTGGATCGCGAAACGCGGCGGCCCGTCCTGAAACTGCGTCATGTAATACATCTTCAAGCGCTTTCCGCGAACGTTGGGCGGCTGGCGCAGAGACTGCACGTCACTGAGAAATTTGTTCAACTGGCGAGTGGGAATGCGGGTGCGTGAACGGTCGGCCAGTTCGATCGCCTCGTGGAGCACTTTGCGCACGTTGCGGTGGTTCGTCGCGCTGGCGGTCACGATCTTCGGCCGCAGGCGCAGCTTTCGCGCTACGCGGGCGCGCTCGTGCTTGAGATCCAGTTCCTCGTGCGGAAGGTCCCATTTGTTGAGCACGACCAGCGTGGCGCAGCCCGATTTCATCGCGAATTCAGCCACCCGCAGATCTTCGGCGGTGATGCCGTCGGTCACGTCGCACACGATGATCGCCACGTCGGCACGTTCGGCTGCGAGCTGGCTGCGCAGCGAAGCAAAATACTCAAGCTCGTCGGCCATTTTTCCGCGACGACGCAAGCCCGCGGTGTCGATCAGCGTGACCGGACGGCCTTCTACGTCGATCCGGGTGTCGATCGAGTCGCGCGTCGTGCCGCTGATCGGGGAAACGATCACGCGCTCCTCGCCGGTGAAGGCGTTCACCAGCGATGACTTGCCAACGTTCGGCCGGCCCAGCACCGCGAGCTGGATCACGTTCGGGTCCGGAGCCGGAGCCGCCTCGGGCGCCTCGGCGGTGAGCCGGTCCAGCAGGTCTCCCGTGCCCAGTCCCTGAGTGGCGCTGACCGCGACCGGATCGCCAAATCCCAGCCTCTGAAACTCCGCGGTCATCGGAATGTCCTTGGCGACATCGATCTTGTTGGCCGCCACCACCACCGGCGTGTCGCCGTTTCGCAGTAGGCGCGCCAAATCATCATCGCCGGGCCGGTGACCGGCTCTGCCGTCCACAACAAGCAGCGCCACATCGGCCAGCTCCAAGGCGGTCTCGGCCTGAAACCGGATTTGGCGGGCAAGGTCGTCTGGGTCTTGTAGATCCACGCCGCCAGTGTCGATCAACGTGAGATCCACTCCGTTCCAGTCTGTGTGCAGCGCCTTGCGGTCGCGCGTAACGCCGGCGCGCTCGTGCACGACGGCCTCTTTGGACTGCGTGAGACGATTGATCAGGCTCGACTTGCCAACGTTTGGATAGCCGACGA
The DNA here is from genome assembly GCA_016213645.1 of Actinomycetota bacterium. Lineage (GTDB taxonomy): Bacteria > Actinomycetota > Thermoleophilia > Solirubrobacterales > JACPNS01 > JACPNS01. The sequence continues at coordinate 103,944 of JACQZY010000014.1, read as the reverse complement.
TCGCGATCGTCGCGTGGCGGCGTCGAGGAGCCTGAACCTGATCGTCCTCGTCCGCGCCGGCCTCGCCGACCGCCGCTCCCCGTGCCGGACCAACGCCATGTTCGGCTTCCGCTGAAGATTCCTCGTCCTGGTTCCAGTCGAAATCGTCGTCAATCTCAACCGGCACGCCGTCGTTTGCGCTGTCGCCGTTCACGTCGTCACCGCGGTCCGCGCCAGCGCGACGATCCTCGCGACTACGTCGTCGATCCCGAGCGCCGTCGTGTCCACCTGAACGGCGTCGTCGGCCGCCACCAGGGGCGAGTAGTCGCGTGTGGCGTCGCGGCGGTCGCGTTCGGCCTGGGCGTCCTGCACCTCGGCGCTGTCGAGTCCCAATTCGTGGGCCCGGCGGCGGGCGCGCTCCTGTTCAGAGGCGGTGAGATAGACCTTCAGTTCGGCGTCCGGTGCAACCACGGTGCCGATGTCGCGGCCTTCGGCCACCCAGTCTCCGCCGCCGAAGAGCAGGTCGCGCTGCTTGTCCACCAGCGCCGAGCGCACCTCGGGCAGCGCGGCGATCTCCGATGCACGTGCGGTCACCTCCGGCGATCGGATCGCCGTGGTCACATCTTCGCCGTCGGCGGTCACGGCGGCGCCGAGGCCAATTCGAACGGCGTGTGCGACTGCGGCGGGGTCAAGCGCGGACCCGGCAACGCCGGAAGCGCCGTGCGCGCCCTCACCGCGCATACTCAGCAGCGCGACCACGCGATACATCGCGCCGCTGTCCAGATACGTAGCGCCAAGCGCCTGCGCCACCGCGCGCGCGACCGTGCTTTTGCCGGCTCCGGCCGGTCCGTCGATGGCAATGATCATGGTCTTGAGGGTAGAGAGGGACTCACGCGCGACCGGCGTTAGGCCGTCAGTGCCTGAAGGTCGCTCTGAAATCCGGGGTACGAAACAGCCGCCGCGCGCATGTTGACCACGTCCACGCCTTCTTCGCTTGCCAGCCCCGCAACCGCGCCAAGCATCGCCAGGCGATGATCGCCCAGCGAATCGATCGTGCCGCCGCGCAGTCCGCCGGTGCCGTGGACGACAAACCCGTCTTCAGTGTCCTCGATGTCGGCGCCGAGTCCCTGGAGTCCATCGACCACGGCGCTGATGCGGTCGCTCTCCTTGAAGCGAAGCTCCTGCGCGCCGCTGACGACCGTCTCGCCTTCGGCGAAACAGCCGAGCAGCGCGACCAGCGGAAGTTCATCGATCGCCAGCGGCACCTCGTCGCCGGTGACGGTCGTGCCCACGAGGGGTGTTGCCGCCACGTCAAGGTCGCCGACCGGTTCGAACGATGGAATCTCTTCCCCCGGCTGCTCGGGTTCGGCCAGAACAACGGCTCCCATCCGCTCAAGAATGCTGAGGATGCCGATGCGCGTGCGGTTCAGCCCGACGCCCTCGATCACCAGTCGCGATCCTTTCACAAGTACGCCCGCGGCGATCATGAAGGCGGCCGAAGACAGATCGCCCGGCACGTCGATCACACCGAGTTCGAGCTCGTCGACGAGGCCGTCGACGACGATTGTGTCGCCCTCGCGGCGCAACGGCAGGCCGGCCGCGGCAAGCATCCGTTCAGTGTGATCCCGCGTGATCTGCGGCTCGCGAATGCGCGTAGTGCCGGAGGCCGCCATCCCGGCGAGCAGCAAGCAACTCTTCACCTGCGCGGACGCCACCGGCAACGTGTAGTCGACGCCGTGCAGCGCGGCGGCCTGGATTGTCAGTGGCGCGGTGCCTGCGTCCGAAGCCTCGATCCGCGCACCCATCTCGATCAACGGATCGACGATGCGGCGCATCGGCCGGCGACGGATGCTTTCGTCACCATCCAACTCCCAGCGTCCGGCGGGCTGTCCGCAAAGCCAACCCGGCAGCAAGCGGATCAATGTGCCGCTGTTGCCGACGTCGACGATCCCGTCCGGCTCCAGCGCGCCGCGCAGACCGACGCCGCGCACCAGCACCTCGTCCCCGCGGTGTTCCACGGCGCCGCCGAGCAGCTTTATCGCTCCCAGCGTGGAGCTGGTGTCCTCACTGTCGAGGTAGTTGCGGATCGTCACCGGCGAGTCGCACATTCCTGCGATCAGCGCCGCGCGGTGAGAAATCGACTTATCGGCAGGCGGCCGAACGCGGCCCTTCAGGGGCCCGGATGGGGCGAAGTGCGTAGGCATCGGCCCGTGATTATGCCCGTGCGACCGGAAAGCCGAGTTCGGTGATCAGTTGCTCGGCGCGATCGGCGGCCTCGTCTCCGGCAAGCCAAAGGCTGATTGCGCCGCTGCGCATGTCCGCCGCCGGGTATAGCGCCATGTCCACAATGTTGACCCCCGCCTTGCCCAGCGCAAGCGTGATGTTGGCCAGCACACCGGGTTGGTTGGGCACGCTGACGCGCAGTTCGATCGTTTCCGCGCCGACGAGTTCGCGCTCAAGCAGCTTTTCGCGATCCTCGCGGGCTGCCTCGTTGAGGTTGACGATCCTTTCACCGTCCCGCGCGTTCAGCGCGTCGCGAAACTCGCTCAACCGACCGATCACGCTGTCGATCGCGGGAACCAGCGCATCGTGGTTGCTCAGGTAGATGTCACGCCAGATCTTGCTGTTGGCGCCGGCCACGCGAGTGGCGTCTCTGAAGGACGGGCCCACGACCATCGTGCCTTCCCCTGCGCGCAGCGAGTCGGCGGCCTGGGTGACGAGCGCGTTGGCAAGCACGTGCGGAAGATGGCTGATGTCGGCCAGCAGACGGTCGTGGGACTCCGCGTCCAGAGCATGCGGCCGGGCGCCGAGTGCCTTGATGAAGCGCATCAGGCGCTCCAGGCTCGTGCCGGTCGTGTGGTCGGTCGGCGTAACAAACCACGTCGAGTCGTCAAAGAGATCCGCGCGCGCGTGTTCCACACCGGACGTCTCCGCTCCGGCGATCGGATGTCCACCGATAAAGCGCGCGTCCGTGACGGCGGCGACGATCTCACGCTTTGTCGAACCGACATCGGTGACGACTGCGTCCTCGGAGGCGGCCGCAAGCGTCTCACGAGCGTTCTCGGCCAGGGTGCCGACCGGGCTGGCCAGAACGATCACGTCCGCGCCGGTGACGGCGTCCTCGATCGAGCCGGCGGCACGCGTAATCGCACCGAGCCGCAATGCCTCGTCTAGCACGCCTGGCGACGGGTCGTATCCGATCACCTCACGGACCGCGGAAACGCGCTCACGCGCCGCAAGCCCCACCGAACCACCGATCAGCCCAACGCCGATCAGGGCCACGCACAGGTCGTCACGAGCTTCACCGTTCATGGCCCTGGAGCCTATCCGGGGCAAATCGGGATCGCGGGGTGAGATGGTCAGCTCGCGGTACTTCTTGGTCGATCCGGGCCCGACGCGAAGCAGCGGAAATTGCGATGCGCTGATGGCGCCACACCAGTTCCGGCCGAGTCGTTATATACCATGCTTTGGGTATTTTGTCTCCAAGATCCGGCAAGACTGTGTCTGGTCGCCTGACCGTGGAGTAACTTTTACCCCGTCTTGGCTATGTTTCTCGGCTTTCCAATCAATTCAGTGCCTCCATCCAGCCCGTCCACAACCGACTGCCCGGCAAAACGGAGTAATGGTGATGGACGTGGGACGGGTTGCCTGGATCAGGGCGATGATCTCAACAAACACGGGCTATCGCGCGAGACTCAGCCACATCGAGGATTGTGAATGAAGGTCTTCGTCAGCGGCGCCACCGGAGTCGTGGGCCTGCGAACCGTGAAGCTGCTGCTTGAGTCGGGCCACGATGTCACCGGCGCGGCCCGCAGCCAGGCCAAGGCCGAAATCCTCCGCGCGGCCGGAGCCCGGGCGACCGTGGTCGACCTCTTTGACCGCGACGCGCTCACCCTCGCCTCCGCCGGTCACGACGCGCTCATCAACCTCGCCACTCACATTCCGCCGATGCGCGAGGCCGCCAAATCCTCCGCCTGGGCCGAGAACGACCGCATACGCAGCGAGGTCTCCGCGAACGTCGCGGCGGCGGCCGTCGCCAACGGCGCGGGCAAGATCATCCAGGAATCGATCGTCGTTCCCTACGCCGACAACGGAGACAACTGGATCACCGAGGATTCGCCACGCAATCCACCGGAGAAACTCGCAACGGTTGAGCAGGCGGAGCAAAACGTCTTCTCGGCCTCGCCGGTTGACCGCTCGCTTGTCCCCGTGATCCTTCGCTTCGGCATGTTCTACGCGCCCGACTCCACGCATACCACTGAGCAGGTCGACCTTGCGCGCAAAGGCCTAGCACCGGCGACGGGCGGTCGCAGCGGATACGTCAGCTGCATTCACGCCGACGACGCGGCGGCAGCGGTCGTGGCCGCGCTGAGCGCCCCGGCCGGTGCTTACAACGTCGTCGACGACGACCCTGTCACGCGCGCCACCTATGCCGAAACGCTCACGCGCGCCGTGCATCGCAAGCACAGTACGTTCATGCTTGGAAACATGCTGCGGCTGATGGGCGACGCCCGCACCGGCGGGATGACCCGCTCGCTCAGGGTGTCCAACGAACTCTTCAAGGACGCGACCGGCTGGACGCCGCGGTTCGAGTCGGTCAAGGTCGGACTACCCGTGGTGGTCGAGGAAATCCTCGCGGCGCGGGCCGGATAAACCACCCGCCCCGCGCCGGAAGACTCCTTCAGATCGGGTCAGGCCGGAATGATCTCCGCCGTCTTACCGGCGAGTTCCGCCGCCCTGTGAACCTGCTCGGCATAAGCCGCGAACTCGGAGGCCACGATCGCCTGAGGGCCGTCGCAGACGGCGTTCTCCGGGTCGTGGTGCGTTTCCACGACGATCCCGTCGGCGCCGCATGCGGCCGCGGCCAGCGACATCGGCGGCACCAGATCGCGGCGGCCCGCCGCGTGTGACGGATCCACGATCACCGGCAAGTGAGTGAGCTGTTGCAACACCGGCACCGCCAGCAGGTCGAGCGTGAAGCGATACCCGGTCTCAAAAGTGCGAATGCCGCGCTCGCAGAGCATCACGTCCTGGTTGCCCTCCTTGAGGATGTACTCGGCGGCCATCAGCAGCTCCTCGATCGTTGAGGAAAAACCGCGCTTGAGCAGCGCGGGACGGCCGCTGCGGCCGACTTCGGTGAGCAAGTTGTAGTTCTGCATATTGCGCGCGCCGATCTGAATGATGTCGGCCACCTCGAGCACCGCGTCGATGTCACGCACGTCCATCAGCTCGGTCGCGATCGGCATTCCGAACTCTTCCTTGGCCTCGGCCAATAGCCGCAATCCCTCTTCGCCGAGTCCCTGGAAGGAGTACGGCGAAGTTCGCGGCTTGTAGGCGCCGCCGCGCAGGAACGGCACACCGGCGTCACGACAAACCTCGGCCGCGGCGAACAGCTGTTCACGGCTCTCGACGGTGCACGGACCCGCGATCAGCGCAAAGTGACCTCCGCCCAGTTTGCGACCGTTGATTTCGATCACCGAGCGCTCGCCCTTCTTGAACTGCAGCGAGCTGAGCTTGTACGACTTCATGATCGGAACGACGTGGTCCACACCCTCGGCCAGTTCCAATCCGGCCTCGGCCACCCGGCTGTCGGCGTCGCCGACGGCCCCGATGACGGTCACAAATTGCCCGCGAGAGACGTGGGCGTTGGCGCCGGCCTTCTCAATGCGGTCGACGACAGCCTGGATCTGCTCCTCGCTGGCGCCTTCTTTCATGACGATCATCATTTTGTGTGTCCACCTATTCGAATTTGTGTTCGTTATCTAATTCCGAGCGCCGCTGCGGGGCGACGTTCGCACCAAAGTTCTTGACTGCAAACATCTTTGGTGTTGCTTACGCCATCAAAGCGAAAAGTCCGCCAGGCGCTGTGAATAATCCAGAAATATTCTGCAATTTCCGTGATCGCTCGCGCTAAGAGTAGGCGGCCGGAACAAAAAGTTCCACATCCCGCCATGCGAAAAACGGTGTCCGTCCGCCGACGGCATCGCGATGAAGGCAAAAAACCTCAGCCAAGCAGCCCGCCGAGCGCACCGATGAAACGCTCGTTTTCTTCGTGCGTGCCGTAGCTGACGCGCAAATACCCCTCCGCACCCAGAGCGCTGCCCGCACGTACGATCACACCTTCCCGCGCCAATCCGTCAACGATCGCCTGCTCGTCGCGTCCGCCGAGATCGATCCAGCTGAAGTTCGCCTGCGTATCGGCCGTAGGCAGCCCAAGACCATGCAGCTCGCTCTCCACCCAGTCTCGCTCGGCCAACGTGCCGAACACTCGCTGCGTAACGTCGTCCACGTGATTCAGAGCCTCGGCGGCGGCAACCTGCGCGATCATGTTCACGCTGAAGGGCTGGCGCACGACGTCAACGACCTGCTTGAAGTGAGGCGACGCAAACGCGTAACCCACGCGCAGCCCCGCCAACCCGTAGACCTTCGCGAACGTGCGCGTGATCACGACGTTGTCGTGATCGATCGCCGTCGGCAGCAGACGGTCGCGAACAGCGTCCTTGACAAACTCGATGTACGCCTCGTCCACGATCACGCAGACGTCGCGCGGCAGATCGCGGATGAACCGCTCGATCTCAGCGTGCTCGACAAATGTGCCGGTGGGGTTGTTCGGGTTGCAGATGATCACGATGCGCGTGCGCTCGTTGACAGCGGCGAGCATCGCCGGCAGGTCGTGCCGGTGATCCTCCGTCAACGGAACTTCCACGGCCGTCGCGCCGGTCATCGCCGCGAGGTGCGGGTACATCGAAAACGACGGCCAGGCGTAGACAATCTCCGCGCCGGGTTCCAGCATCACCTGCGCGGCCGCCAGCAGGATCTCGCACGAGCCGTTGCCGAGCACGATCTGCTCCTCCGCCATGTCGTACTTGGACGCGAGCTTCTCGCGCAGTGCGGTGCCGGTCGGATCCGGATACCGATTGACGTTGTGCCCGGCGGCGGTGATCGCCTCGGCCACCGCCGGATGCGGAGAAAACGGCGACTCGTTGGAGGCCAGCTTCGCCAGCAGTCCACCGAATGCGTAGGTGCTCGCCGCCGGATAGACGGGGATCGCGGCGATAGTCTTGTTGATCTGAAGTGGCATCGACGCCCCTACTGCGCGGCGGTCAGGTCCGTACGCAACGTGACTGCGTCGCGCAAATACACGTGGCTGGGTGCGTGATCGGCCGGCGCGTAGTAGTGCAGCAGCAGACGGATCGCGCGAGGCAAGGAGCCGGGCACGTCGATCTCGCGCGCGCAGAGCAGCGGCACGGCGTTAAGTCCGATCTTGCGCGCGGCGACGGCGGGGAACTGCGCGTTCAGGTCGTCGGTGCAGGTGAAGATGCAGCTCACGAGCGCCGCCGGGGTGAGGTCGTTGCGCCTCAGCACCTCCACAATCAGTTCCTCGGCGGCGGCGACAACCTCGTCGGAACCGTTCACGGACGCGGTGGTGGCGCCACGCAGCGCAAACAGCCGCAGATCGGCGGACCATGCAGGCCGGCCGTCATCGGCGCTCTCTGTGTTCGTGTGCTTTTCGATCATCGTCTATCCATCCTTCGAGGAACGCTTGCTTGCTCGCCTGCCTGCCGCGCCGCGTTTGACGCCCGGCCGCGAGCCCTGCCTGCCTTTTGGGCGGCGCATGCGCACCGGTTCCTCGACATTCTGCCAAAGCTGTTTGATCTCCTCGGGAGACAGGCGGCGCGCCGTTCCGAGTTTCAGCCTTCCCAGCGCGAGCGAGCCGAACGCGACACGCTGCAACTCACCAACGTCGCGGCCGATCGCCTCGCACATGCGGCGCACCTGACGGTTGCGGCCCTCCTTCAGCGTGATCTCGAATTCGCGCGGCCCCGTCTTTGTCGTTTCGGCGCGGCGCGTCATGCCGTCGTCCAGTTTCACGCCGCGAGCCAGCCGGTCAAGTTCGTCCTGGTGCAGCGGCGCGCCGCGCCGTACGCGCACGCGATAGGTCTTTGGCACGCCGTAGCTTGGGTGGCTTAGCTTGTTCGCCAATTCGCCGTCGTTGGTCACCAGCATAAGTCCGCTGCTGTTGGCGTCCAGCCGGCCGACGGGATAGAGCCGCTTCTCACTGCCGATCAGATCAACCACTGTCTGTCGTCCCTCCGGGTCCGATGCGGTGGAGATCACACCCAACGGCTTGTTAACCGCGTAAACGACGGTCTGCTCGGCCTCGACGCGATCGCCGTCCACGAACACCTCATTGCGCTCGGACACGTCGCGCGCCGGGTCGGTGACGGTCTTGCCGTCCACGGTGACGCGCCCGTCGAATATCAGCTGTTCGGCGGCGCGGCGCGAGGCGACGCCGGCGTGGGCAATGTATTTGGCGAGACGCATGACTGACGGTAAGCCTACGACCGCGCACCGCCTACCGTTAAAGACGATGGATCTGACCCTGCTCAAAACCGCGCTCGCCGACCTCGGCCAACCCGCCTACCGCGCCGGACAGGTGTGGGAGTGGACCGCGCGCGGCGCGACCGGCTATGACGCGATGACAAACCTTCCGGCCGAGCTGCGGAGCGCGCTGGCCGAGCGGGTGCCGTTCTCCACTCTTGAACTCGTGGATCAGGCGGAATCGCGCGACGGCACGGTCAAGGCGCTCTTTCTGACGGACGACGCGCGCCCGGTCGAAGCTGTGATGATGCGCTACCGCGACGGCCGCCGCTCGATCTGCGTCTCCAGCCAAAGCGGTTGCCCGCTGACATGCGCGTTCTGTGCCACCGGCACAATGGCCTTTGGCCGCAACTTGACCGCGTGGGAAATAGTCGATCAGGCGCTGCATTTCCGGCGGATCGAACCGATCGACCACTGCGTGTTCATGGGCATGGGCGAACCGATGATGAACCTGGACAACGTGTTGGCCGCCTGCGATTTGCTACCCGAGGTCGGCGTGACCCATCGGCGCACAACCGTCTCAACCGTGGGCTGGCTGCCCGGGCTGAAGCAATTCAACGCACAGGACAGGCCGCTGCGACTGGCCCTCTCGTTGCATTCGGCCGATCCCGAACTGCGTTCGGAGATCATGCCGGTCAACGACCGCTATCCACTGGAGGACGTGCTCAACGCGTGTCGCGAGCAGTGGCACAAGACCAACCGCAAGGTCTTTGTGGAGTACGTGATGCTGGGGGGCGTAAACGACCACACCACGCACGCGCGCAAGCTCGCGGCGGCACTTACGCCGCACGAGGCCTTCAAGGTGAATCTAATTCCCTACAACCCCACCGGCACCGGCTTTGAAGGTTCCGGACGCACGACGATCGGCGCGTTTCGCGACCGCCTGCAGGAGGCCGGTGTCGTGGCGACGGTCCGGCTGACGCGCGGGCGCGACATAGCGGCGGCGTGCGGCCAACTTGTTGCGGAGCACGCGGCCTAAGGCCGCTGCAATCTGCGTCGCATCCAAAATGCGGCGAAGCCGCCCCCGGCCGAGTCCGTGGCAAGGGGCGAGCTTCGCTCATGACCGGCCCGCGGGGGGAGTTGCCGGCTTCCTGCCGGCACGGACCGAATCAGCTTGATCAGCCACAGGCGCCGCTTGCATGACCGGCGGTTTAGCTCGGCCACTCGCTGCGGCGCCATCGGCGTAAACAGCTCGAAATCTGAGAATTCTGCTTCCGAATCCGTCTGAAGAAGAAGTCAGAAAACGAATAACTTCATTAGATCTATCGACCTTCAGCGCAAACGGTTTATCCCGAGTAACGGGTAACTTTGGACCTTCGGCCGATGGGGCTTGCAGAGCGGCGTCGGGAGCGGTATCAGGAGCGACCCCAGGAGGTGCGCCGAGCGCGGTCCCCAGCGCGGCTCAATGCGCGTCTCAGCCGACTTGCGGCTGCGCCGCCTCGCGTTGTTCTCCGGCCTTAAGCAGGCGTTCGCGCAGGTTTCGCGCTTCTTCCGGGCTGGGATCGAATGCGGCGATGTCCGGCAGCGCGTCCAGTCCTTCAAGCCCGAACAGGCGGTCAAAAAGCTCCGTCGTCTTGTAGATCGTCGCGCCAAACTTGGATCGTCCGATATCGGCCACGAGACCTCGCTCAAGCAGGGTGCCAAGCGCGGATTCCGAACTGACGCCGCGGATGCGAGCGATCTCGGGCCGTGACACCGGCTGCAGGTAGGCGATCACCGCCAGACATTCGGCCTGCGCCTGCGTCAGCGGCGGCGTGCGAGGCTTGGCGAACAACCGTCGCGCCACGGCATCGGCGCCCGGCGCCGAGGCAAGCGTGACACCGCCGGAGATCCGCCGCAGCACGACACCGCGGCGACCCTCGGCGCAATCCTCCTCCAACGCGCTGATCGCCTGCTCGATCTGAGACTCGCTTGATTCACATGCCTCAACCAGTTGGCCCACGGTCAATGGGTCCGACGAGAGAAACAAAAGCGCCTCAATTTTCGCCGTGAGACTGAGCCGGTGTGCCTCCGGCACGCCGTCTGCGGGGTCCGGTGGTTCGGGAGCCGGTTCGTCGGCGGGGCCGGGCTCTGCCGCGGCCGTGGCAAGTTCGACGCCGGTCTCGACGGCTGCTTCGCGTTCGGGTTCGTCGGCGACACTCACGGTGCCGGAATTCTCGCTGACTTCCTCCGATTGCCCCGGCTCAACGGCGGCCGGTCCGGCGGACGCGTCATCCGCGTTCACTTGATCGCTCACGCGGCCGCCCTCCCCTCCAGCGCAAACACATCGATCGGGCCGAACTGCTCGGGTTGATCCCAATCGGCCTCGCCGAGCTTGTACAGCTCAAGCAGCGCCCAGAGCGTGAGGGCCTCGGTCAAACGGTCGGCACCCTCGACAACCTCGTCGAAGTCGAAATGGCGGGCACGTCGCAGCAATCCGCGCACGTAACCGAGCCGTTGTTCCAGCGTCACGTGTGATACGTGCATGTGCGGCGTCGTCAACGGTTCCGGCTCGCGCAGTAGATCGCCGATCGAGCGGGCCAGCAGTTCGGAGTTGTAGACCTGCCCGACGTTCTCGTAGCTGACCGTGCGCAACCGGCGCGGCAGTGGCGCGCCTCGGTAACGGAACGGCAGCTCCGCGTGGTAACGCTCGCGCAACCAGCCCGCGAGCTTGTTGTAACGGTGATACTCGAGCATCCGCGCGAGCAACTCCTCGGCCGCCTCCTCGGGCCCGAAGTCCAGATCAAGGCCGAACTCGTCGTCTTCACGCGGCAACATCAGGCGGCTCTTCAGCTCCAGCAGCGCGGCTATCAGCACGACAAACTCGGTGACCGGCTCAAGCTCGATCTCGCCGCGCGCTTCGAGAATTTCCACGTATCCGAGGACGATCTGCGCAAGGTCCACCTCGAGCAGATCGATCTCCTCGCGCATCACAAGCTCAAGCAGCAGGTCGAACGGGCCGTGGAAGACCTCCAGGTCCAGTTGAAGGGCGTTGAAACGCGGCGTGCCTTCGCCGAGCGCACTGACCGGATGGTCTGCCGGTTCGGCGTCTTCGGTCACCGTTGCCGTGGCGTCGGTCGCGATTGTCGCCGGTTCGGCCTCTTCGGTCATGACCGCCGCCGGTTCGGTGAACTCGCCCGGCAGTCCGGCGTCACTTGCGATCGCCGCGTCCACGTCCAGAGGCGCGGCACCGACGGCGGCTTCGCCGATCGCCGCCGCAGGCGCCACCGCGGCGTTAAACGTCGACACGGCGTCGTCGTCGGTCACGGGTCGATCGGATGGCGGGGCGGAATAATCGCTCACGCGATTCAGGCTACAGGCCGGCCAAGACCCATTTTGTCGCGCGCCGCGGCAACGATCGGAGCGGCAATCGCCGACGCCTTCGCGGCGCCGTCGGCGAGGATCGCCTCCAGCTCAGCCTCGTCGTCGCGAAGCTCGGCGTATTTAGCCTGCACAGGGGCCAAATACTCGACCACCGCCTGCGCGACGGCGGTTTTGAAATCGCCGTAACGGGAGTCCGCGAACTCGGTCTCGATCCGCTCCATCGAGACCCCTTTCACGACCGCGAGAATCTCAATCAGGTTGGAGATTCCCGCTTTGCCCTCGCCACGTCGCACTTCGGAACCGCTGTCGGTGACGGCGCTCTTGATCTTCTTTTCGATCGCCTTCGGCTCGTCCAGCACGAAGATCGTGCCGGCCTCCGTGGAGGCGGTCGTGGACATCTTTTTGTCGGGGTTCTGAAGGTCCATGATTCGCGCGCCGACATCTGGGATGCGCCCTTCCGGCACGATGAATGTGTCGCTGAAGCGGCTGTTGAACTTGCTCGCTATCTCGCGGGCCAGCTCAAGGTGCTGGCGCTGGTCATCACCCACGGGCACAAGGTCGGTGCCGTACGCGAGGATGTCCGCCGCCATCAGCACCGGGTAGAAGAACAAGCCCGCGCTGACCAGTTCGCGCTGCACGGCCGACTTTTCCTTGAACTGCGTCATCCGGTTGAGATCGCCGTGTGCGGTCGCGGTGGCCGCCAGCATCCACGTGAGCTCGGTGTGCTGAGGAATGTCGCTCTGCCTGAACAGAATGCAGCGGGCCGGGTCTAGCCCGCTGGCAAGCAGAATCGCCGTGGTGTCGTACAGCTGGCGTCGCAGCTCGGCGGGTTCGTAGGCGATCGTGGTGGCGTGAAGATCAACCACGCAGTAGATCGCCGGGTCCCCCTCGTCTTGAAGATGCACGTATTGACGGATCGCGCCGATGTAATTGCCCAGGTGCTTGCGCCCGGTGGGCTGAATGCCGGAAAAGATTCGCATCGCGACCGGCGATCCTAGTGCCTGAACGCCTGCGCGGCGGTGGCGACGGTGCCCCCGCCAAGTCGACGACCCGAACAACTCGCCTACAGTTACTGATTATGAGCGAACCAGTGCAGATGTCAAAGAGCGCCTACGACGAACTTCTGGCCGAGATCGAACGGCTGGAAAAGGTCGAGCGTCCCGCAATCGCCGAGAAGATCCAGGTCGCGCGCGAAGACGGCGACCTAAAAGAGAACGCCGAATACCACGCGGCCAAGAACGACCAATCTTTTTTGGAGACCAAGATCCTCAAGCTGCGCGACCAAATGCAGCGCGCCGAGATTGTCGAAATCGCGAGCGGCGACCGTGTCATGCACGGTTCGAAAGTACGCCTGAAGAACGTCGCCGCGGGCAAAGAGGTCGAGTACACGATCGTGGCCCCGCATGAAGCCGACGCGGGCGCCGGGCGAATCTCCAGCGCTTCGCCGGTAGCCGAGGCCCTGCTTGGGTCTAAGCAGGGCTCAAAGGTGAAGGTTCAACTGCCGAACGGCAAGTCCAGCGAGTTCGAGGTGCTGGCCGTCAGCTAAGGGCGTCGAGGTCCTGCGTGACCACCGGGTTTCGCGCGGCCGCCGCTTCGTCCATCCGGCGCACCGGCGTGGTGTACGGCGCGTTCTGCACGAATTCAGGATCGCGCTCGGCCTCGGCGAGGATCTTCTCCAGCGCCTCGACGAAACCGTCGAGCGTCTCGGGCGTTTCGGTCTCCGTGGGCTCGATCATCATCGCCTCGTCCACCAGCAACGGGAAGTAGATCGTCGGCGGGTGGTACCCGTAGTCGAGCAGGCGTTTGGCGATGTCCAAAGCCTTCACGCTCAATTCGCGCTTGGCAGGCGCGGCGCTGAGCACGTATTCGTGTTTGCAGGTGCGGTCGAACTGAACCGGCAGGTATTTGCCCACTCGGCCTTCGCGGCCACGCGCGAGCATGTAGTTGGCGTTCAACACCGCCGTCTCGGAGGCCGCCTTCAGGCCCTCGGCCCCAAGCGAGCAGATGTAGGCGTAGCTACGCACGAAGACGCCGAAGTTGCCTTGGAAACCGCGCATGCGGCCGATCGACTTCGGCTCGTTGGTGGAAAGCTCGAAACGGCCGTCGTCGTCGCGGACAATTCGCGGGACTGGTAGATACGGCGCGATGCGATCGGACACGGCGATCGGGCCGCTGCCCGGACCGCCGCCGCCGTGGGGCTGGGTGAAGGACTTGTGCAGGTTCACGTGGACGATGTCAAACCCCATGTCGCCGGGGCGCGAGATGCCCATCACCGCGTTGAGGTTGGCGCCGTCGTAGTAGAGCGTGGCGCCGACGTCGTGCATGATCGAGGCAATCTCTTCGATGTTCTCGTCAAACAAGCCCAGCGTGTTGGGGTTGGTGAGCATCAGACAGGCGACGTCTTCGCCGGCCTTGGCGCGCAGGTCGTCCAGATCGACGCCGCCGCGCTCGTTTGTGGCCACCTTGACGGTCTCAAAACCGGCCATCGTGACGCTTGCGGGGTTCGTGCCGTGTGAGGTGTCCGGTGCCAGCACCTTCGTACGGTGCTCGCCGCGGTCCTCGTGGTAGGCACGCGTCAGCAGCAGACCGGCAAGCTCTCCGTGCGAACCGGCGCTCGGCTGCAGACAGACATGCGGCAGACCGCAGATCTCGGCCAGCGCGTGCTCAAAGTTCCACATCAACTCCAGAGCGCCCTGCGCGCGTTCGGCCGGCTGAAGCGGGTGTAGGCGCGAAAAGCCCGGCAACGCCGCGGCGCGCTCGTGCAGCTTGGGGTTGTGCTTCATCGTGCAGGAACCCAGCGGATAGAAGCCGCTGTCAAGGTCGAAGTTGCGACGGCTGATGCGGTTGTAGTGACGCACGATCTCCGGCTCCGCGATCTCCGGCAAACGAGCAGCGCGTTTGCGCAGCGCGGCGGCGGGCAGCAGATCCGCCGGATCGCGGTCGGGCACGTCCAGCGGCGGCAGCATGGCGGCGCGGCGCCCGGGGTGCGACTTCTCGAAGATCGTCACCGCCCGCTCGGCCTGCATCGGCGTCTCGCTTACGTGCGCGGCGGAGATGTTCTGCGCATCCGGTGGGTTCACGCCTCGGCCCCCACGGTCTGCTTTGCTGTCGCGATGGCGGCGGCAAGTCCCTCCGCCAGGCGATCAATCTGTTTGCGTGAGCGGCGTTCGGTGATCGCAATCAACAAGCCGTTTTCATGCTCCGGATAGTCGTCGCCAAGCGGATGGCCGCCATTTACGCCGTGCACCGCCAGCTCGGCGAGTACGGTCTTCACCGGCGCGTCCAGCCGCACCGCGAACTCGCGAAAGACCGGGGCGTCGAAAAGCGGTTCCACGCCCTCCACGGCCGCGAGCTTCTCGCGTGCATACGCGGTGCGCTTGAGCATCAGCTCACCGATCTCCACGATTCCCCGACGACCGAGCCATGACAGGTAGATCATCCCGGCCAGGGCGTTCAGCGCCTGGCTCGTGCAGATGTTGCTGGTCGCTTTTTCGCGGCGGATGTGCTGCTCGCGGGTCTGCAACGTAAGCACCCAGCCGCGCCGGCCGTCGACGTCGGTGGTCTCGCCGGCAATGCGGCCTGGCATGCGGCGAATCAGCTTCTTGCCGACGGCGAAAAAGCCGAACGACGGGCCGCCGTAATCCAATCTGTTGCCAAGCGATTGGCCCTCGCCGACGCAGATGTCCACGCCAAAATCGCCCGGCGGCGCAAGCACGCCCAGCGTCAGCGGATCGGCCACGCAGACCACCAGCGCCCCGGCCTCGTGCGCGGCCTCCGTGAGCGCGCCGAGATCCTCCACGCCGCCGAAAAAGTTGGGATTTTGAACGAAGACCGCGGCGGTGCGTTGGTCGATCGCCGAAGCAAGCGCCGCGGCGTCCGTCAGTCCGTCGGCGCCGATCGACGTTTCGATCACCTCGGCGCCGTAGCCGTGAGCATTGGTGGCGAGTGTCTGCCGGTATTGCGGATGGACGGCCGATGAGACGATGAAGTGGTCGCGCCCGGTCTCGATCTTTGCCAGATAGGCGGCCGCGGCCATCGCGCTTGGGCCCTCGTAGACGGACGCGTTGGAGACGTCCATCCCCGTCAGCTCGGCGATCGCGGTCTGGTACTCGAACATCACCTGCAGGCCGCCCTGCGACACCTCCGGCTGATACGGCGTGTACGGAGTGATGAACTCACTGCGCGAAATGATCGAGTCGACGATCGCCGGAACGTAGTGGTCGTACATTCCGGCACCGAGAAAGCTGACTTCGGCATCGGCGTGCACATTCTTCGCGGCAAGCGCGGCGAGATGCGTGTAAACCTCGTCCTCGGTGCGGCCGGCCGGCAGGTCGAGCGAGCGGTTCAATCGCACGCCGTCTGGTACGTCAGAAAACAGCTCGTCCACGGAGGCGACGCCGATGGCGTCCAGCATCCGCTTGCGATCGTCGGGGGTGTCTGATGTGTAGGTACTCAAGCGCGTGTGGGGCGGGTCGTCCTAAGCGCCCTCATCAAGATGCTGACGATAGGCGCCGACGTCCATCAGCGCGTCCGCCTCGGCGGGGTCGGAGAGTTTCACTTTCACCATCCAGCCCGCGTCGTACGGGTCGTCGTTGATCGTCTCGGGAGCATCGGCGAGCGCGTCATTCACCTCGATGATTTCGCCGGAGAGCGGCGCGATCACCTCGCTGACGGCCTTCACGGACTCAACCTCCGCATACGCGGCGTCCCGGCTGATCGTGGTCCCCACGGCCGGCGGTTCAAAGAACACGATTTCGCCCAGGGCATCCTGCGCGAACCATGTGATGCCCAGCGTGGCTGTGTCACCTTCAACGCGAGCCCAGTCGTGCTCGGGGTGGTACTTGAGGTCCTCTGGGTAGTGCTCGTCGGCCACGCTTGCGCCTTTCGGTGGGGTTGAATCGAACAGCCGCGCATCCTACCGCGCGTCCGGCGGACGGCACGGCGTGGATGTCCCACAAGTCTTCAGGCCGGGCGCTTGTACAGCGGCTTCGCGCGAATTTCCGCCGCGCGCGGTTTGCCGCGAACGTCGACTTCGATCGCGGTGCCGGGTTCGGCAAATTCAGAGTTCACGTAGGCCATGCCCGCGCCAACGTCAAGTGAAGGCGCCATCGTGCCACTGGTGACCACGCCGATTTCAGCGTCGTTCACAAACACCGCATTGCCCTGACGCGGGATGCCGGGACCCGTGAAGACAAACGGCACCAACCGCTGCGCCGGACCGGACTCGTTTGTCGCGATCAGAGCCTCGGCGCCGATGAATCCGGTATCCAACGCCACGGCCCACCCGAGACCGGCTTCAAGCGGATTGCGGTCCAGCGAAAGCTCGTTGCCGTAAAGAGGGAAACAGACCTCCAGGCGCAGCGTGTCGCGAGCACCCAGACCGGCCGGCACCGCACCCTCGGCCAGCAGCGCGTTCCAGACCGCCGCGGCGTCGCCGGGCGCGAGCATCATCTCCACGCCGTCTTCGCCCGTGTAACCAGTACCCGCGACCAACGCCGAGGCACCCGCGATCCGCGTCTCGCAGATCTTCATGCGTACCGGTTCCGCGCCATCGATCACACGCGAAAGTACGTCCCGCGCCGCCGGGCCCTGCAACGCCAGCATCGCGTACTCGTTGGCGCGGTCGATCACGTCCACATCGAAGCCGCCTGCGTTCTCGGCGAACCAGGCGAAGTCGGTGGCGTGGTTGGAGGCGTTGGTCACTGTCAGAAAACGGTTCTCGGCGAGTCTGTACGTGAAAAGGTCGTCGATCACGCCGCCGTCTTCGCGACAGATCAGCGCGTACTGCGCGCCGCCGACCGGCATCTTCGTGACGTCGTTTGTGAACAGACGTTGCAAATACGCGACGGCCTGCGGCCCCGCGGTCTCGATCTCGCCCATGTGAGACACATCAAACAGCCCGGCGTCCGAACGCACGGTGAGGTGCTCGACCTTGATGCCGTCTGCGTACTGCACCGGCATTTCCCAGCCGGCGAACGGCACGATCTTCGCCCCGGCGGCAACATGCGCCTCGTAGAGGCTGGTGCGGCGCAGTGGAGTTGCTGGAGCTTGGGAGGACATGCGGCGAGCAGCGTAGCCGCAGCGCCGTCGCGGTCAGTCCTTCAAGAAGTCCGGAACGTCAATGTCGTCGTCGCCGATCTCAAGCGACGCGGCGGCCACGTCGCGCGGCCCAACGTCGCGGCGCGGGCGGCGACGCTCCGAGCGATCGGCGTTGAAGTCAACGCCCCGCAGGTTCGCCGCTCGGCCCTTGTCAAAACCGGTGGCGATCACGGTCACGCGGACCTCTTCGCCGAGTGATTCGTCGATTACCGCACCGAAGATGATGTTGGCGTTCTGGTCGGCCGCGCTACTGATGATCTCCGCGGCCTCATTGACCTCGAACAGCCCGAGCTCGCGTCCGCCGGTGATGTTGAGCAGGATGCCGGTGGCGCCTTCCACACTCTCCTCAAGCAGCGGCGAGCTGATCGCGTTCTTCGCGCTCTCGGCGGCACGTTGTTCGCCGGATGCACTGCCGATGCCCATCAGCGCACTGCCGGCGTCGTGCATGATCGTGCGCACGTCGGCGAAGTCCAGGTTGATCAGGCCGGGCGTGGTGATCAAGTCGGTGATGCCCTGCACACCCTGACGAAGTACGTTGTCGGCATCGCGGAAGGCGTCAAGAATCGATGTGCGGCGCTCGACAGTGGAAAGCAACCGTTCGTTCGGGATCACGATCAGCGTGTCGACCTGCTCCCTGAGACGATGAATGCCCTCTTCGGCCTGCTTGGCGCGCTGCGAACCCTCGAAGGCGAACGGCCTGGTGACCACACCCACGGTCAGCGCGCCGACCTCCTGCTTGGCGATCTCGGCGATCACGGGAGCCGCGCCCGTGCCGGTGCCGCCTCCTTCGCCCGCCGTCACGAACACCAGGTCCGCGCCCTTCAAAGATTCTTTGATGTCGTCACGGCTCTCCGCCGCGGCTCCAGCGCCGATGTTCGGGTCGGCGCCGGCGCCAAGTCCCTTGGTCAGATGGGAGCCGATGTTGAGCTTGACGTCGGCGTCACACATCTGCAGCGCCTGCGCGTCCGTGTTGACGGCGATGAACTCGACGCCCTTCAAGCCGGCGTCGACCATGCGGTTGACGGCATTCGTGCCGCCCCCGCCCACGCCGACCACCTTGATGACCGCGAGATAACTGCCTGCATCCGGGTTGCCGTGAGAGCCTCCGGGCGATGTGTATTCAAAGTCGTTCATTGCCGCCAATGTAACGGCCTCCCAGAGCCGCGATTTAGCTCTACAAGGTTTGTTGCAGAGCAAACCCTTAAGTCTGGGTTGAGAGTTGATGCACTCTCAACCAGAGGTTTAGGGTTGATTGATTGAGGTTTGAGTACAGAGTTATACACGGTTTTTGGAGAAATTCGCTGGACTGTCGCCCGATCGGCGATCACCGCCCGCCCACCTGCGCTCCGCCGGGAGCCGTACCGGCCGGTGGACTGTTTGCCGGGGGAGCCGTGGTTTGGGGAGCCGTCGTGGCGGGAGATTGAACCTGAGGCGACGGCGCGCCATTTGGCGGGTTAACGGCGCCCGTTGACCCGGTCGCTCCGCCCGCCCCCGCGCCGGCGCCGGTCGGATCGGCCGGCAGGGACGATGCTTCGTTCAGCGGCTTGACGGTGAGCGGCGCGGCGCCCAGGCCGCCGATCGCCGGCCTGTCCGGCACGCGCAGGTCGATGTAATGCGCCCCTTTCGCCACTGGACTGGCAAGAACCGCCCCGGCCGCCTGCCATTTCGCGGCGGCGTCCTTCGCATTTCCGAAGGTGAGCCTCACCCCCTTGTCAAGCACGAAGGTCATGCCCAGACGACCCCACTTCAGCGATTTGACGCGACGCAGCAACACGTCCGGCGCAGCACCCAGCACCTTCAACGCCGAAAGCGCCTTCGCATCGGTGACGCGCCCGTCTTTGACCACTCCGTCGATTTCGATGTTCGGCAGCACGCTGAGCGATTTCGCCCCCTCCAGCACCTGGCCGTTGCCGGTGACCGCGTAGATGCTCGCGCCGATCTTTGCCGCCGCGACGGGATGGCGAACATTCAGCACAACAGTCAGCCCGTGCGGAAAGTCACGCTTGACGTGCAGCTCAGCGACATTTACGAATTCTCCGGCCGCCGCCTTCAGGCGGTCGCCGTCAACGTTCATCGTGGTCATGTCGCGTGCTTCGGCGGCGACGGCCCGGCGTGCCGCGCTGTCGTAATAACCGTCAAGGCCCACAACGCGCACCTCACGCACCTCCACCAGCGACGAATTGCGCACCAGCACCCACGTGGCCGCCAGCAACATCACGCCGATCAGTGCCACAACGGCGATCTGACGGCGAGACGGCCGTTTGCGCGCCGTACGAACGATTCCTACGATCGCGGCGCGTCCCGCCATCGCGGCGCCTCGGCCCACGGAGACGGCCCCGCCGGCCACTCCGCCGGCTGCCCCTCCGACTGCCCCTCCGACTGCCCCTCCGACTGCACTGCGCACAGCGGAGGCGTCGAAACGCTTTCGGCCGGCGCCCTTTACGCCTTCATGCGTGCCGGTCGAGCCGATCACGGCCCGCGCGCGCGGCGCGCCGCGCCGCAAACCGCCGGCCGCGCCAACGGGCACGCCACCGGCACGAATCGCCGCGGCATCCTCACGCATGCGGCTCAAGCGGTCATCAAGGGATTCCGAGACGCTCATCGCGCGGTCCCCCACAACGCCGGGTCCACGTCGCCGAGCACCTGCACCTCGGTTTCAAGATCCACACCCGCCAAATCACCTACGCGGCGCCGACCTTCGGCGATCAACGCGATCACGTCGGCGGTCGTCGCATCGCCGGCGTTTTCCACGAAGTTCGCGTGCTTAGGCGAGAACCGCGCACCGCCGACGGCCAGGCCCTTACAGCCGGCTGCTTCAAGTAGTTGACCCGCCGTGCGGCCTTCAGCGCGCGGATCTTCGGGGTTCTTGAAGGTAGAACCAAAGGTCTTGATCCCCGAAGGCTGAGCGGCGAGCCGACGCTCACGCAGCGAAGCGAGCACAGACTTGACCTCCTCGGCATCGCCCGCCCGCAGCGCGAATCGCGCGCGCGTGACGACCTCGTCATCGGAGACGTTGCTGCGGCGGTAAGCGAACTCAAACCGCCCGGGAGCGCGTTGTTCAACGCCATCCGGGGTGGCGACTTCGCCCCATTCCAGCGCGTCTGACAACACGCCGCCGTAGGCATTGGCGTTCATCCGGATCGCTCCACCCACCGTGCCGGGGATGTTGACGCCAAATTCCAGGCCGGAAAGTCCGGCGTCCGCGCATCGCGCGGCTACGCGCGGCAGACGCGCGCCGGCGCCGCAGGTCAGTACGGGACCGTCGAAATGCATTTCTGTGAGATGTCCGTGCAGTTTGATCACCAGTCCGTGAAAACCCGAATCCGCTACAAGTAGGTTCGATCCCGAGCCGATCACCCCTACCGGCAGGTTGCTCGCCCGCGCCCACGCGAGCAGCTCGACCACGCGCGACACCGCGGCGGGGCGGGAGAAGTAGGCCGCCGCGCCGCCCGTGCGCACGGTCGTCATGCGTGCCAGATCGACGTTGCGTTCTACCCCGTCAGGGGGCGCAAGCGATTTCACGCCACCCGCCCGAAGGGTTCGGCCTCACCGGGCCAAGCGGCGCGGGCCGCATGGCAGGGCGTTGCGATCAGATTCATGGGCGTCCTTCCACGAGCGAGTGACCAACCCGCGTGACGTCGCCCGCGCCGATCGTGATGCAGAGATCGCCCTCCCGCAGTTCACGGTCCAGCGCCGCTGCCACATCGTCGTGACCGGGCTGCCAAAGCACGCGCATGCCCGGCCTTGCGTCGGCCGTGGCCGTGGCCACCATCCAGCCGGAGACGCCGGGAAAGTCCGCCGCAGCTTCGCGCGCTGGGTAAACGTCCATCACGATCGCCACGTCGGCCAGCGCAAGGGCGTAGCCAAAATCACGCGCCAGCGAGGCGGTGCGCGAAAACAAATGCGGCTGAAACACCGCGATCACGCGGCCGTCTTTGGCCGCGCCGCGCGCCGTCATAAGCGCCGCGCGCACTTCTGTGGGGTGATGGGCGTAGTCGTCGTATACACGCCCGCCGTGCGCCGACACGCCGAGCGGCTCGAAGCGGCGCGCGACGCCGCGAAAGCCGGCGAGCGACGCCACGGCCCGCTCGTGGTTCAAGCCCGCAGCGTCAATCGCCGCCAAAGCCGCAAGCGCGTTCAGCACGTTGTGATCGCCGCGCACGCTAAGTCCCGCCGGCGTGCTCGCACCTTCGTGCAGCAGCGTGAATCGCGTGCCCGCGGCCGGTTCATCGACGGGTGTCTGTACGTCATACGCGGTGAAATCCTCCGGCCGGGCACCATCGTCACCCTCGATGCCGAACCGCCTGAGCCGTTCGGCGTCGGTCAGTTCGATCAAACGCGACTGTCCGCGCCAAACCACCGTGCGCCGCGCCGGCGCCACGAATTCCGTGAACGCGCCGAGCAACTCGTCCAGTCCCCCACCCCAAGTGCCGTGGTGATCGAGCTCGACGTTCGTGACCACCGCGACTTCCGGTGAAAGCTTCAGAAACGAGCGGTCAGACTCGTCGGCCTCTACCACCACCACGTCGCCATCGCCCCAATGGGCGTTTGTCACCCGGCCGCCGACCGCAACCTCACCGCCGACAAAGAACGACGGGTCGGCGCCGATCTCGCTGAGCATGTGAGCGATCATCGCGGTGGTGGTGGTCTTGCCATGCGTGCCTGCAACCGCGATGCAGCGTGGTTTTGCGGACACGAGTTCGGACAGCAGGTCGGATCGGTGAAGCAGTTTCAGCCCAAGTTCGCGGGCGCGCATGAACTCGGGGTTGTCTTCACCGATCGCGGTGGAGTAGACGATGTCTGCCTGCTCGGGAACGTTGGCCGCGTCGTGACCGATCGCAACGCGCACGCCCGCCGTCGCCAGTCTTTCGGTGTAAGAAGACTCGGCCCGGTCGGAGCCGCTCACCTCGGCGCCAAGCCCGTGAGCCACCAGGGCCAAGCCGCTCATACCGGCGCCGCCGATGCCGATCAGATGGAGCTTGCGTCCGGAAAAGCTCATTTTCCGTCTCCTCCGGCGGCGGCTATGAGCTCCGTCGCAATCCGTTCTGCCGCGTCCGGCATCGACAGTTCCAGCGCCGTCTCTGCCATGCGCTTGAGCCTCGGGCGATCGGCCAGCAACTCATCGACCAGCACGCGAAGGCGCTCGCCTGAGAGATCCTCGTCGCGCAGCATCAGCGCCGCCCCGCCGTCAACCAGCCACGAGGCGTTTTTTGCCTGATGGTCGGCCGTGGCGAACGGATATGGGACGAGGATCGCGGGCAGACCCGCGGCCGCCAGCTCGAAGATCGATCCTCCCGCACGGCAGAACGAAAGATCCGCCGCCGCCAACGCCACGTCGAAGTCGTTCGTGTAGTCAAAGAGGCGGAAGCGCGCATGAGCGGCGGCGTCGCGCAGCGCCGGATGAGTGTCGAGGATCTCACGGGAAGCCGAAAAGTCGCCCCGCCCGGTCAGATGCAACACGCACAAACCCTCCGGCACGCCAACGGAGAAGGCATCCAGGGTCGCCCGGTTGAGCGAGCGTGCGCCAAGCGATCCGCCGAAGACCAGCAGACAGGCGCCTTCTTCCGGAAGTCCGAACTGCCGTCTTGCCGCAGACTTGTGGATGCCTTCGCGCCGTCGCGCGATCGGCCGACCGGTAACCACGTAACGCGGCGACTCGCGCCCCTCGATCGCAAACGCCAAGCAGACACGGCGCGCACGTGGCGCCAGCACACGGTTGGCCACGCCAAGGTGAGCGTCGGCCTCGGTAACCACGAGTGGCAGACGCATCGTCAGCGCCGCCATGCCCACCGGACCGGCCACGTAGCCGCCTCCCGCCATCACCGCATCCACACGCTCGCGCCGCAGCAGACGCCGTGCGGCAACCACACCACGAGCGGAGAGCCAGACCGCGCGGGCCGCCTTCAGCGGGTTTCGCCTGTCCAGCCCGGCCAGTCGCAGCTCGTGGAACGGAAAACCGGCGGCCGGCACCAGCTCGGCCTCGGCCCGCTCGCCGCCGATAAAGACGACTTCGATGCCACGGTCACGCAGGGCTTCAGCGACTGCCAGGGCGGGAACGACGTGACCCGCCGTCCCCCCGGCCGCGATTGCGATCTTCATAGTGACCACGCGCCCTTGCACTCGCACCCTTGGACCGCGTCGCGGACCCAAACCCTCCAAACCAATCCTTCACCTCGCCGTACTGGCCGCCCGCCGCGGCCGCGGCGCTCGGTTCGCGGCTGTGCCGCCGGTGCTCGTCCGCGCCGCCGCGCAGCACGCGCACACGCGCGGTGTGACGGCCCGACGCCACGTTCACCAACAGGCCCATCGCCGCAAGCATCACAATCAGATTGCTGGCGCCGTAGCTGATGAACGGCAGCGGCACGCCCGTCAGCGGGGCCATGCCCAGCACCGCGAAGAAGTTCAGCAACGCCTGGCAGGCGATCAGCGAGGACACTCCGATCGCGATCAATCTGGCATACGCGTCGCGACTGTTGCGCGCGGCGCGCAGCCCGGTCATGATCAGCGCGAAGTACAGCGTCGCCAATCCCGCGATGCCCAGCAAGCCAAGCTCCTCGCCCACGACAGCGAGAATCATGTCCGTGTGCGCCTCCGGCAGATAGAAGACCTTCTGCACGGACTCGCCAAGCCCACGCCCCACAAGTCCGCCCGAACCGATCGCGATTCGCGCCTGCTCGGACTGAAAGCTCGCTCCAGTCGGGTCGCTGCCCGGATGTAAAAAAGACGTCAGTCGCGCTGCGCGGTATGGCTCCACCAGGCTGAAGACAAGCACCAGCGCCGCCAGAATGGCGCCCACTTTGGCCAGATCCTTGATTCGCCCGCCGGCGGCCACAAGAATCATCCCGATCGTCGCGCAGATCACAAGGTCCGTGCCCAAGTCCGGCTGTTTGGCGATCAGCAGCATCGCCGCACCGACCACGTAGAAGAGTGGATTGCTCATCGACTTGAGATCGCGTACGCGCGCAGGATCCTTGGCCACCAGCATCGCGACGTAAAGCACCAGCGCGAACTTCATAAGTTCCGAAGGCTGAAAGCGCGCGATCCCCGGACCAATCCAACGGCGCGCGCCGTTGACCTCCACGCCGATCCCCGGCAACAGCACGATCAACAGCAATCCAAACGAAACGCCCACCAGCATCGGCGTGAGCTTGCGCAATTGATCGAGGTTGATGCGCGAGGTGTAACGCATCGCGATCAGCCCCAGCGCCCCCAGCACCAGGTAGCGCTTCAGGTACCCGAGCGGGTCGCCGTGGGTTGACAACGCGGAAGAGGCCGAGCTGGCGGAGTAAACCATCACCGCCCCGGCCGCGAACAGCGCGATCGTCACCGTCCAAAGAAGGGATTGTTCCGGGGTCTGGCGCGCACGTTCCACGCCGGTCGCCTGCGCACGCGCGAGCCTGCCCGAGATCCGTT
Organism: Actinomycetota bacterium; assembly: GCA_016213645.1. Classification (GTDB taxonomy): domain Bacteria; phylum Actinomycetota; class Thermoleophilia; order Solirubrobacterales; family JACPNS01; genus JACPNS01. The sequence goes on along the minus strand of JACQZY010000014.1, from coordinate 78,768 downwards.
GTAGTTGCGGCTTGCTTCGGTTCGATTTTGGATCGCGGGCAGCGGACTCGCCGCGACGGGGTGTGCTTGGTCGCTTCTGCCGGGAAAACCTCATCCCGCCTGATTTCGACGGCCATTACGCCTGCCCTGCGCGGTCCTCGCCCATGACCAGCCGTTTGAAACTCCGCCCGCGCTCCTCGTAGTTGTCGAATTGGTCAAAACTGGCACACGCGGGCGCGAGCAGTACGGTGTCTCCGGGCTTGGCGGCGGCGCGGGCTTCGGCGAGAGCGCGTTCCAGCGTCTCGCATTTATGGACCGGCGGGCCGACATCTTGCAAATCCTCGGCAAGCTGCGTCGCCGACTGTCCGATCAGGTAGACACCCTTACAGGCGCCGGCCGTCGGCGCGCGCAGATTTGAGAAGCGTTCGCCCTTCAGACTTCCACCGAGGATCGCGTGTACACCGCCGTCGAAGGATTCGAGCGCCACAGTGGCCGCGGCGACGTTTGTGGCCTTGGAATCGTTCACGTAGAGCACGCCATCGATCGTGGCGACGTCCTCCATGCGGTGCTCGACTCCTGTGAAGGTCGCCAGCGCGGCGTCGATCGCCGCCTGCGGCACCCCCATCTCACACGCGGCCGTTGCCGCGACCGCCGCGTTCTCGAGATTGTGCGCGCCGCGCATCGCGATATTCGCCGCGTCGAGCGTGGACGGATCCGCCTGCAACTTTCTCGCCATGCCGGGCAGTTCGAAACTGATCGTCGGCCCGGTCACCGCCACGTCATCGGTGCGCTGACGCGCAAACATCGTCAGTTTCGCCTCGCGGTATGCGTCCATCGTGCCGTGACGGTCGATGTGATCCGGTGCCAGATTGAGCAGCACGGCACACTCGGGAGCAAACTCAAGCGTGTCCTCAAGCTGAAAACTGGATGCTTCACAAACGACCGTGGCGTCCGGGTCGATTTTCCCCACCAAGCCACACACCGGCCGGCCGATATTGCCCGCGACTACCACCGACATACCGGCGGCCTTGAAGATTTCGCCCAGCAACTCTGTGGTGGTGGTCTTGCCGTTGGTGCCCGTGACGGCGACGAAGCGGTTGGGCAGAAATCGCCAGCCAAGCTCCATTTCGCCAAGCACGGTCTTGCCGGCTGCTCGCGCCGCGACGATCACCGGAGCTTGATTGGGTACACCGGGGCTTTTGATCACAGTCTGCACGGCGTCGAGAAACTCCAGTCCGCCGCAGTCCAGATGCGCGTCGACCCCGAAGTCACCCAACGTGTCGGCGCCCGACGGATGCCCTGCGTCAACACCAAGGACCTCGAAGCCGCGCCCGGCAAGCAGCTGCGCCGCGGCCTGCCCGGAGCGGGCCAGGCCAACCACGAGATAGGGACCGCTGGGGATCTGCGGGCGGGGGATCATGAGGTCCGAACGCTAGCCGAGAGTTTGCGCCTAAGGCGCGACATTCGACACGATCTCGCGATTCGCTTCTCCGCTCCCTGTTTTACCCAACTGTCGACACTCCGCTCTCGACCTCCTCCAGCAGTTCCAGCAACCCGGCCGCTTCAAATACCCGGTTGCGGCGATTCGCCGACACCGGCGTAAGCACGGCTGCCACGACAAGTTGTTCAAACGCATGGGCAACGGCGGGTCGCGTCCTTCCGGTTGCGGAGACCGCGGCCGCGATCGAAATCAGCGGATGCGCCGGCAGCGATTCGATCACTTTCCAGGCTGCGGCGTCGGCTCGCGGGACGGCTGAATCCGCGAGCATTCCACGCCACTGGCGTTGCAGCTCGGCAACGCGTTCAAGATACGAAACGGCGACGTCGGCGGCACGGGCGGTCGAAACCGCGAACTGTTCAATCCAGACAGACGCGTCGCCGTCGCGATAGGACTCCAGCCCCGCGATGTAGCGCCCTTTGTTGGCGGCCAAAACGACGCTGATCGGCAGCACGTAGCTTGGCGTGATGCCCCGCCGCCGTAGAACTACGTGCACAAGCGCCCGCCCGGTACGTCCGTTGCCATCGGCGAACGGGTGAATCGTTTCAAATTGAGCGTGAGCAACGGCGGCCTGCACAACCGGCGGCACATTGGACTCGCCGCAGAACCGAATCAGGTCCTCCAGTAGCGGCTCCACATGGTCAGGCGGCGGCGGTACGAAATCGGCCTCACAAGGGTTGAAATCGTTGCCTCCGATCCAGTTCTGCTCTGTGCGGATACGTCCCGCCTGGGTTTCGCGCATCGGCACGCGTTGCAACAGCGCCCGATGAATGTGCCTCAGACGCTCAACGCTGAGCTTTTCAGCGGCCGAAGAGTTCTCGACCACGATCTGCATCGCTTCGATATTGGCGAGCACCTCGACCGACTCTGGGCCAACGTTCGCACCGGCCTCCCGCCGCGTCTCCGCTCTGGCAACACTACGCAGGTCGGCTTGCATTCCCTCGATTCTCGAGGAAGCGACCGATTCGGTCCGAAGCAGTAGCCGGGCGAAAGGATCGAGTGCGTTCGCCGGCCGGGAATTCAGCATCTGCAGCCTCCGCTCGGCGTCGACGACGACCATCGCAAGATCGCCCTTCAAATCCGGCTGCCAGCCCTCGATCGCGTCCGGCACGAACGCCCGGTACTTACAGGCTCGCCGGAATCGCGGCGGTGCCTTTAGGGCCGGGTCCGCCTTCCAGATCAGATCGAGATGTTTGCCCCGTACATTCACTTACGAAAGCTTACCGGCTTTTCTTTCGTATGGATTTTACCTGCGAAAGCTTGCACGACGCGGCTCGTGCGCCAAAGCACACCACGCTTGGCTTCGCCTTCCGCCCTACAACGGATTCAAAAACAACACAAACCCCGTCGCCGCCAGCCCCGCCGCGACGATCCAAAACCGCAGGATGATCTTCGTCTCGCTCCAGCCGCGCATCTCGAAGTCGTGGTGCAGCGGGGCCATCAAGAAGACGCGGCGGCGGAAGGTGCGAAACGAAAACACCTGGATCGCCACTGACAGCGCTTCGATCACAAAGATGCCGCCGATCAGCACCAGCAGCATTTCGGTGTCGGTCATCACCGCGAGTCCGGCGATCGCCCCGCCCAGACCCAGCGATCCGGTGTCGCCCATGAAGATCGCCGCGGGAAAGCTGTTGAACCAAAGAAAGCCGATGCAGGCGCCGGCCAGGCAGGCCGAGATCAGCGTCAGATCGGTCTGATTGGTGTTGCCGGTCATGAACGTGTATGTCATGAAGACGATCGCCGCGCATCCGGCCGCCAGACCGTCCAGACCGTCGGTGAGATTGACGCCGTTCGTGGACCCGGCGAGCACGAGAAAGATGAACACCGGGTAGAGATAGCCGAGGTCCACGGAGGCGTCGAAGATGCGCATGTAAACCACATGGTCCAGCCCCGCGCGCTGCGTGGCCACATACCAAAGGCCGCCCGCGATCACCGCCTGCCAGAAGATCTTCCAGCGGCCGCTCAGGCCAAGCGAGCGCTTGCGCACGATCTTGATCCAGTCGTCGGCGAAGCCGATCGCCGCGCAGGCGAGCATCGTGCCCACGACGGCGGCGTTTCCGGCGCGTGTGATGTCGGTGAGAACCAACACCGGTACCAGCACGGCGGCAAAGATGATGATTCCGCCCATCGTCGGTGTGCCGGCCTTGGCGTGATGCTCGATCGGGCCTTCGTCGCGGATGTGCTGGCCAAACTCCTGATTGCGTAGGAAACGGATGAACTGCGGCCCCAGGAAGATCGAAATCAGCAGCGCGGACATGCCGCCGATCAGCACCTCGCCCATCATGCGGCGCTCCCGCCGGCCAGCAGCAGCTCCGCCACGCGCTCAAGTCCCACCGAACGAGACCCCTTCACAAGCACGGTGTCGCCGGGGCGAGCAATCTCGCGCAGCACATGCGCGGCGGCCTCGGGCGAGGGCACGTGTTCGATCGCGCCTGTGTAGTGGTCGCCATACGCACCGGCCAGCTCGCCCACGCTGATCAGCATGTCCACGCGCGCTCGCGCGGCGTCGTCGGCCACACCGGCGTGGTAACGATCGCTGTCAGCGCCCAGTTCGGCCATGCCACCGAGCACCGCCAGCCGGCGGCCTTTCGCGGCGGAGAGGTTTTCCAGCGCCGCGCGCATCGAAACGGGATTTGCGTTGTAACAGTCGTTGATCAAGGTGATTTCGCCGGGTAGCTCCAGCAACTCCCCGCGCAGCGCGGAGAAGCGCACGTTCAGCTCGCCATCGGCATGTATGCCGATTGCCTCGGCGCAGGCGACCGCCGCCAGCAGGTTACGCACCAGGTAACCCTCTCGGAAGGACGGAGTGATCGCGCGGATGCCGCCGGGGGTCTGAATTCGCAGCGTACGGCCGGCAATCGCCATGTCCGAATCCGGCTCGTTGGTCTCGCCCAATCCGGCACCATGGGGCCGTTCCGGATCGAATGTCCCGTCGGCCAATCGCACGGCGCCGTCCTCGCCGAAGGTTGTCACGCGCAGGTCGTCCCGCAGAAACGGCGCCAACCGAGGCTCGTCGGCGGGGATCACGGCGGTCGCGCCGTTCGGCAGTTCTACAAGAAGCTCGGCCTTCGCGGCGGCCACGGCTTCGACGGTGCCCAGTTGCTCCAAGTGAACAGGGCCGACATTCACCACACAGCCCACGTCCGGCTCGGCAATCCGAGCTAATTCCGCGATCTGCCCGGCGCCGCGCATCGCCATCTCCAGCACAAGCACCTCCGTGCCCGGCGGCGCGTCGAGCACGGTCAGTGGTAGGCCGATCTCCGTGTTGAAATTGGCTGAGGTGGCCACAACGGCATGCGTTTTGCCGATCGTCGCGGCGAGTATGTCCTTGGTGGACGTCTTACCGGTGGACCCGGTCACTCCGATCACTCGTGCGCCGAGTTCGTGGCGCCAGCGGTTGGCAATCGCGCCCAGGGCGACCACGGGGTCCTCCACGCCGAACACCGCCTGGCCGGTACCGCAGACCGCGGCCGCGTCTTCAAAATGTCGTTGCGCCACCACAACACCCCAAGCTTCGCGACGCAGCGCGTCGGCGGCAAAGGCGCCGCCGTCGTGGCTCTCGCCGGGCAGCCCGAAGAAAAGATCCCCGGCACCCGCGCCGCGAGAGTCGATCGTTGCGCGACGGGGACAACTTTCATTTTCGCCACCTTGCAGGCGGCCGCCGATCGCTCGGGCGATCTGCGTTGCCGTCAAAGCGATCATCGGCCGGCCGCGCTCAGCAGCGCCAGCGCCTCACGCGCCACGGTCACGTCGTCAAACGGGATCTTGCGGCCGTCGGCGAACTCCTGGCCCTGTTCATGACCCTTGCCGGCGATCACGACGATGTCACCGGGACCGGCCTCCGCGACAGCGCGCTCGATCGCGGCTCGACGGTCCACCTCCGCCTCCACGCGAGCGCCGCTTTCTTCAGCGGCCGCGACGGCTCCTTCGAACACCTCGGACACGATCGCCGACGGTTCTTCGCTGCGAGGATTATCGGAGGTCACGTATACAACGTCGGCGTTGCGGGCCCCTGCCTCACCCATCAGCGGACGCTTCGCGCGGTCGCGGTCGCCCCCCGCGCCAAAGACCGCGATCAACCGCTCGTGCGGCAGTCCGGTGGCGGCGGCGAGCACGTTCTGCAGCGAATCCGGCGTGTGGGCGTAATCCACCACAACAGTGAACGCCTGACCGGCGTCGACCAGTTCAAAGCGCCCGGGCGCGCCGGTGGCGCTTGCCAGCGCCTCTACCGCCGCGCGCGCATGTACGCCGAGGCTGGTGGCGGCGCCGATCGCGGCCAATGCGTTGGCCACGTTGTACGCGGCGGGCAAGCGGATCGACACCGGCAGCTCGCCGTCGGCGCCCACACAGGTGAAGCGCGTACCGGCGGCGTCGTACTCAATGCCCGTCGCCCGCAGATCCGCGGGCGCGCCGGCGGCGGAGTACGTCACGCACTCGAAATCGTGCGCGATGCTTGCGCCATACGGATCGTCGATGTTGACTATCGCCGCGCGCGGTCCGTGCTCGAAAAGCCGCCGTTTGGCGGCGAAATACTCCTCCATCGCCTCGTGAAAGTCCAAGTGATCCTGTGTGAGGTTGGTAAACACCGCCGTCGCGAATTCCACGTGCTCGGCGCGTTCGAGCTCCAGCGCGTGAGACGAGATCTCGATCGCGCAGGCGCGCTCACCGGCGTCGGCCATTGTGCGAAGCGCACGCTGTAAGTCGATCGCCTCCGGCGTGGTGCGCACCGCCGGCTCGGCGTGACCGGCGACGATCCACTCGACAGTGCCGATCAGTCCGCATGGACGTCCGGCGGCCTGCAGGATCTGACGCACCAGGTAGGCCACCGTGGTTTTGCCGTTGGTGCCGGTGATGCCGACCACCGCCACCTCGCGACTTGGATGGCCGAAAAATTCTGCCGCAATCGCGGCCATCGCCGCACGGGCGTCGTCCACGATGTGCTCGGGCACGCCCAGGCCGAGCGGTCTTTCACAGACCAGCGCGGCGGCGCCGTTGTGAACCGCATCGGCGGCGAAGTCGTGCCCGTCGCTGGCAAAGCCTTTAACGCAGAAGAACAGGCTCCCCTGTCCGGCATCCCTGCTGGAGTAGGCGAGATTCGATATTTCAGTGCCCGCATGCGCGGGATCTCCGGTCAGTTGGCCGAGATCCATCGCGATCCAGCATAACTACGCCCGGCGCGGCGCCGGTCGACCGTTTAGGCCTGGCGGCCCTTTTACGCCGAAGAAAGACGTTCGACGCGGCATGCCGTCGTCGTTTTATTTGGCTCAGCTCGGCGGGATCTTCATGTACGGCAGCGCGAAGTTGAGAATCTCCTGGAATGCCGGTGCCGCGACGATTCCGCCGTAGTAAGCGCCGCGCGGTTCGTCAACCATCACCGCCACAAGTAGTTTGGGGTGTTTCGCGGGCGCAAATCCGATGAACGAACCCACGTAATTGCTCTTCGAATACTCGCCGGTCTGCGGATCAATCTTCTGCGCGGTTCCGGTCTTTCCGGCCAGGTCGTATCCGGGTATCGCGGCTTCCGACGCCGTGCCTCCCGGGCCAAGCACTCCTTCAAGCATTGTGCGCAGACTCGACGCGGTCTTACGCGTGAGGATTCGCTTGCCACGCGGTTCACGCGCCGGCTCGTCGCCGACCTGCCGAACGATGTGCGGCGAGCGAAGAATTCCCCCGTTTGCGATCGCGCTGTAGGCGGCCGCCATTTGAATCGGCGTGACGGCTATGCCCTGGCCGATCGGCAGGTTGCCCATCGACGACCCGGAGTATTCCTGATGACGCAGCACCAGACCACGTTCCTCGCCGGTGAGATCGATTCCCGTCGGCGTTCCGAAGCCGAAGCGATGCACCCACTTGTCGAAGCGCTCGGCGCCAAGCCGTTGTCCGATCATCACCGACCCGACGTTGCTGGATTGAGCGAGGATTTGCGAAGTCGTCAGCGAGACCGCGCCACGGTCGTGCGATTCCTTGATGACGCGGTCGGCCACCTGGATCGTCGGTGGCAGACTGAACATCGTGGATGCCGTCACCGCACCCTCCTCCAGCGCACCGGCGACCGTCACGGCCTTAAACGTGGAGCCGGGCTCATACGTAAAACCCAACGCGCGATTCTGCTGGGCCGCCGGCGACGCGGTTGTGGGGTCGTTGGCGTCGAGCTTGGGCCAGTTTGCGAGCGCGAGAATCTCGCCGTCGCCGGGATTCATCACGATCGCGGTGGCGCCCTTCGGCTGGAATTTGGCACCAACGCGCGAAAGCACGCTTTCCGCCTGAAGCTGCATCTGATTGTCGATCGTCAATCGCAGGTCCGCACCCGGATGCACCTCCTGCGTGGTCACGGTCGAGATCGGATCGCCGGAACCGTCCTTGACCACGCGGCGGCGGCCGTCGGTACCGTGCAGGCGCTTCTCCCAGGAGTACTCCAGGCCGCTGAGCCCCTTGCCCTCGGTGCCGACAAAGCCAAGCAGTTGAGCCGCCACGGTTTTCGAGGGAAAGAACCGCTGAGTAGTCGGCATCACGTCAACGCCTTCGATCGCAAGCTTGCGGATCTTCTGGGCAGCGCGACCATCAACACCGCGCGCCAGATACACAAAGCCGCTCTCGCGATCACTCAGTTTTGTCGCAACATCGCCGGCGTCGGTCTTCAGCAGCGGCGCCAGCCGACGCGCGACTTCGGGCACGTGCTTAACCAGATACGGCGTGGCGGAGATGTCGGCGGAATCCGTGCTGACGGCGAGTTCTTCGCCGTTGCGGTCGAGAATCGCGCCGCGCGGAGCCACGATCTTTTGGTCACCTACCTGCTGGCCGGTCGCTCGCTGCTTGAGGCTCGCGTGGTCGATCACCATCAGCTTGCCGGCCCGCGCCACCGCCAACCCGAAAGCCAGCAGAAAGATCGCCGAGAGCAGCCCGATGCGGCGATCTATCAGACCCATTTAGTGACCGCCCGGGGCCGAAGCGCCGGTGTTGCCGTGGACGGCACCGGGAGCGTTGGCGCCCGGCGGCGACGCGGGCGCTCGACCGGGTACGGTGCCGGTCGGTGCTGTGCCGGTCGGTGCTGTGCCCGTTGGTGCTGGGCCCGTTGGTGCTGGGCCCGTTGGTGCTGGGCCGGGAGCGGCGCTAGGTGCCTTCTGCGGTGAAGCCGGCGCGGTGCCTCCGTTCGGCGACGGCGTGCCGGTAACGGCGCCAGGAGTCTGCCCCGGTGACGCGGTCACGGGCGCAGTCGTCGGCGCGGTGTAGGTGCGCATCGCGCGCAGCGCGTCACCATCCCGCGTGCGTAGGTACTTGAACTGCTCGGGCTGAGGCATCACCATGTTCAGTTTCTTCTTCGCGAACTTCACGATTCTTTCCGCCGAGTCCAGTCCGGCGATTCGCGCGCGAAGGATGGTGTTTTCGCGCTGAAGCTCCTGTGAGCGCTGCGCGTAACGGCCATAACCGTCTCCGGCCTCGAGCTTGCCGACGTTGATGTAGATCAAACCGGCGGCAAGCAGTCCCACGATCACGATCAGAATTCGGCCGCGCGCGGCCGGCTGTGCCACGGTGCCGGTGGGCAGCTTCTCGAGTCCACCGGCGACGAGGTTGAGCATCGGCTTGGCGGCGGCAGCGGCCGGACGCGCAACCTCAGCCATCGCACGACCGACGGTCAGCGCGGCAGCGCCGCCGGAAGAACCGGTAGAAACCGTCGCGCGAGCCGTGCGACCACGCGGCTCCGAAACCGCGCCGTACGCGCGCAGCGACTGCCGGCGCGTTTCCTCGTACTGCATCTGTGCGCTCTGCACTCGCGAACCTTTTACTCCCCCACCTTGAACTCGCGAACGCGGTGCCCGCGAACCCTGTGCCCGCGAACCCTGTTCTCGCGAACCTTTTGCTCGCGAACCCCGTGCTCGCAAACCCTGTGCCCGCGAACCCTGTGCCCGCGAAGACGGAGCCGAAGATGCCGGGCGCGAACGCCGGGCGGCAGACTTCCGGGTGCCGGACTCGCGATAGGCACGAATCTCGCCGTCCAGCGCGGGACCGTCGTACATCTCGGACTCATTCGCCAGCACACGAGCGCGCGAACGGGCCGACGCCGACGGCATCCCGCCGGTCGGTCGCGACTCGCCGCGAAATGGTTTGAACAACGGTGTTCCGCCCGCGGTGCGCCGGCGCTTCGACTTGGCGCGAACGGCGCCACTCGGCGCGCGGTCTCCGGCAACGCGACCGTCGCGTCTCGGCCTGCCATCGGACGGCCGGCGCGTCTGGCCATGCGCCACGCGCGCTCCGGATGTGGCGGGCGGCCTCATATTTCGCGACCTTTCCGCGTTTCCGGCAGGCGGTCTTCCGCGATCTTGCGCGCCACGCGCAGCTTGCCGGACTTCGCGCGCGGATTGTGAGCCACTTCGCCCGGCGTCGGCGAGATCGCGCGGCGGCTGACCAGCTCGGCCTGGGGCGTGCGCCCGCAATTGCAGATCGGAAACTCCGGCGGACACACACATCCCTGCGCAAGGTCGACCATGAACTGCTTTACGGCCCGGTCTTCAAGCGAGTGAAACGAAATCACCGCCAGCCGCCCCCCGACGGCGAGCGCAGCCCAAGCAAGCGGTAGCGCGCGTTCAAGCTGACCGAGTTCGTCATTGACGGCGATTCGCACGGCCTGAAACACTCGCTTGGCAGGATGCCCACCGGCGAACCGCGCCGGCACGGGTACCGCCGCGACGATCGCGTCGACCAGTTGCTGCGTGGTAGCAAGCGGCGACTCCTGCCGCCGGCGCACAATTTCGCGCGCGATCGTCCGTGCGTAGCGCTCCTCCCCATACCTGTTGAAAGTGTTCGACAAGCGTCGCTCATCCCATCCATTGATCAAGTCCGCCGCGCTGAACTCCTGCTCCGGGTTCATGCGCATGTCGAGCGGCGCGTCATAGACATATGAAAACCCGCGCTCGAGCGCGTCGATCTGAAATGACGACACGCCGAGGTCAAGCAGAATCACGTCCGCCTTGACGCCTTCGGCCACGAGTTCCGCGAGACCACCGGTGAAGTCGTCGCGCACAAAGCGCGCATCGCACTCGGCCTCGGCCGCGAACTCCTCAAAGCGCGAAACCGCCGCTGGATCGCGATCGATGCCGGTCACACTGCCGTCCGGCTTCACCCGGTCGGCGAACAGGCGCGCGTGACCACCGCCGCCGAAGGTGCAATCCACGACCGCGTCACCCGGCCGAGGATCGGTCAGTTCGATCACCTCGCCGGCCAGAACTGGTACGTGTGCACGCGTCATTTCAAGCAGGATTGACAATTCGCTCCACCGCGTCCGAGACGTTTTCCAACAGGTCCGCCTCGTACTCGGCCCATTTGCGCGGATCCCACAGTTCGAGATGGTCGTCGTTACCGACGATCACAACATCTTTCGTCAGACCGGCATATGCCAGCAGCGGCTGCGGCACCATCACTCGGCCGGCCGCGTCGAGCTCGCCGTCAAACGACCCGGCGTTGAAGAATCGGGAGAGCCTTCGGGCCTCCTGGCTGAGGGGATTGAGGTCCTTCAGAAAACTGTGTGTGAACGACTCAAACGCTTCCGTCGTCCAGATCGCGGCGCACGGTTCCAGCGCCTGCGCAACCACCACGCCACCGTCAAGCGCAGCACGGAACTTCGCCGGAATCGTCAGCCGGTTCTTGGCGTCGAGCGAGTGTTCGAAGTTTCCGCGAAAGGCCATATGCAGGGAGGCGATTGGTGAAGGTGTGGGTCGTTCAATCGAAGAAGAAACGCAGACCAGGGAGGTTGAGCGGGAGGAACTCCACCTCCCCGGTCCACGGCTAGTGTGCCACTTTACCCCACATCGCCCCATTTTGCAACACACTTGAGCACTTCGCACGATTGTTTGCCCCACCGGGCCCGCGCCACACCCACGAAATACCGCTTTTTTCCCATAGCAATAGGCGAAACCGCACCGGAACGCATAAATCCACAAGCCATGGAAGAATGCGGGGGTAGGTTCAGCTCGCAAGAGGACTTGCACGGGGCATTAACCCAGCACAGGTAATTCCTTACTAAAAGCGAGTAGAATGAGCCGATTTTCTGACATACGGATCGTTTTGTCTTGGGGTGGGCGACGGCACTCAGGGGCGGCGATGACCGGCAACCAACGGATGAGGTAATGACGACCACCGACAGCCCGACGGGCATCTTTCCCCCAACCCCCGAAGAGCACACGCAGAGCCGCGTACGGCTACCGCGCGCGGCGCGCGAACAGCAGATGATCGACGTCGCAACCGAGGTCTTCGGCACACTCGGATATCACTCCGCGTCGATGGACCAGATCGCGCTGGAGGCAAGCATTTCGAAGCCCATGCTCTACGCCTACTTCGACTCGAAAGAAGGCCTTTACCTGGCTTGCATCCGCCGGTCCGGTGACCGGCTGCTCAGAAAAGTCGCGGATTCATTCGGAAGCGGACATGGACCGGAGAAGAATCTCTGGAATGGATTTCTCGCCTTCTTTGAGTACCTCGGCGACGAGCCAAGCGCCTGGCGCCTCGTTTGCGGCCGGTCTTTTTACGATATGGATTCGTTTCGTGAGGCGGCCGAAGAAATCCACGTCGCTTTGCGCGGCGTGGTCGAGGACATGTGCGCCCGCTCGTCGCGGGACACGGTCGGAGACCCGTTCGCCGACGAAAGGCGCCGCGCCGCCGTGGCGCACGCAATGCTCGGTGCCGCTGAATCGCTTGGCGCCTGGTGGTACGAAAACCACTCGGAGGAGCCCCCGGCCGTTCCTTGCCGCGAATTGATGAACTTCTTTTGGCTGGGTATCAACAACCTGGCCGGCGGCCGAGCTTGGACGGAAAGCGCACTTTGAGCGACGGCGGGGGGCGCGGGGTGGCGCCGGCAGGCATTTGACGGGGGACGCGGCACGCGGTACCGACCATTCTCGTCGGGACCGGCACGTCCTTGATCTCCTCCCGCGACAGCCTGCCGCGTCGCGCGATGTTCGCCTGTCGGCACCGGCGCGGTCCTCACACGAATTTCAGTTCCCCTCGCGCGATCGCCGCGATCACCACCGCCGCCAGCCCGATCATCGCCGCGGGCACAATCGTGGTGGCGACAATCAGCTGGATCTTCGGCGCCGCGCGCGCGCCGCGTTCGACGATCGCGCGATTATGCGCGGCGCGCGCATCGGCGGCCTGAGCCGCCACGACCGGCGCCAGCGGCGAACCGTGCCGCTCCGCCTGTCGGATCGCCGCGACCAGCACGCGCACTTCCGGCAGCTGATTGCGCGCGACCAGTCCGTCAAGCGCCACGACCAACGGCACTCCAAGCGAAGTCTCCCCCGACACGCAGATCAACTCTCCGGCCAGCGGCTCCGAGCAATGGTCGCCCACCAGCAAAAGCGCCCGCCGCAGCGGAAGTCCTGCCGCGAGCGCCGCGCATAGTAGTTCGAGCGCGTCCGGGAGCGCCTCGCGCACTCCTCGCTCTCGGCGCATGGCCGCGCGACGTAGCCACCAAAGCGGCAACTCCGCACCGCCGGCCAGCCACAGCGGCAGCACGAGCGGCCATGCTCGCGGCGGCAGAATCCCCATCAGGCGCGGCATCAAGGCCACGGCCGCCGCAATGCAAAACAGGCGCGCCGCGGCCACGTCGCGCGCGCCGATCGCGCCACTCACCCCCGCTCGCGCGACCAGCTCGCGAGCATCGCGGCGTCCGACGCGAAGCAGCATGCCCGGCGCGCGTTTTTGCAGGATCTTCGCGAACATGTGCGCCCCCCGCATGGCGACGCGGCCGACCTGCGGACGCCGCGCCGCCCGACGCCTCGGAGCTGCCGAACTCCGCGCGGTCGCCGCTCCGCCCGACGGTGCATTCGATGGATCGGTGAAATAGCCCTCGCCGACATCCGCGACGCCGCCTCTCCCCCGTCCACCCGACAAGCGTCGCACCACACGGCCGGCCACGACGGCCACAAGCAGCCCCACCGACAATCCCGCGCAACACACCGCAATCAGCGTTCCCACGCTCGATTCCACAACAGCCACGGCCACTACCTGCCACGAATCCGTGAAGACACTCATACGTCGCTCGCCTTCAGACAAAGCAGTGTGCCGAGCGCGAACAACCCAGACGCGCACATCAGCAACAGCAGTGACGGAGCAAAACCGAGGGCACCGGTCACAAGGCCAGGCGATACAAGCTCCGCGAACGCTGCGGCTGCCAGCGGTATCACCGCCACCAAAACCGCGGTGAATCGCGCCTGCGCCGTTGCCGCGCGAGCGTCGCGCTGCGCGGCGTCACGGGCACGAAATGCCGAGGCCAACTCGCGCATCAACCGCGCCAGATCTCCTCCGCTGCGACGGTGCAGTTCGATCGCGCCGCAGATCGAGTCCAGCCGGCGCGCGGCGGTACGGCGTCGCAGTTCAAACAGCGCCTCGTCCACACTGACGCCGAGCGTGAGATCGAACGCCACGTGGTCCAGCTCCGCTGCGGCCGGCTGCGGAACAGCGCGCCCTGCAGTCAGCAGCGCGCCGCGGACGGAATGACCGGCCGCGACCGCCGAGGCGATCGCGAGCGCAAGATCGGCGGCCGACGCGTCAACGCGGCGCGCATAACGAGCGCGGCGCGCGCGCACGAACATCGCGACGCACGGCGGGCCCGCGATCGCCCCGATCAAACACCCGGCCGGCCCCAGCAACGCATATCCGGCAAGCGCGCCCGCCACGGCCGCACCGGTTCTCAACCGGCGTCCGGCCGACGGCGGCGAGCGCAGATCGTCGCCCGCAGTTCGCAACAGTCGGCGCCACTGCGAGACCGAGCGCATAGCGGACCTCCAAACTACCCGCGCGGCGGATCGTCGAGGCGACTCCACCAACCCTCGCGCGACGACGAACGCGCCCGCCGAGGCCGAAATCCCCGCCAGCAACACCGCCGGTCCGATCACCACGTCAGTCGTCACAGTCCGCCCATTCCGTCAACTTCGCGAGCCACGACGAGCGCGGATGGCGCCACCGTTCGCCTTCTGGACCAACGGACGCGACCTCGTGCAGCTCATAACCGTCGCCGTTTTCGATCACTTCCGCCACGGAGACGATGCGTCGGCTGCCTCCCTCCACGCGCGACTGGTGGACCACCAAATCCAGTGCCGCACCGGTCATCCGGCGCACGGCCACATATGGAATCTCCACGCCCGCCATCAGAGCCAGCGTTTCAATGCGTCCTAGTGCGCCGGCCGGCGAATTGGCATGCACGGTAGTGAGACCTCCGTCGTGGCCGGTGTTGAGCGCGGAAAGCATGTCGAGCGCTTCACCCCCTCGCACCTCACCGACGACTATCCGGTCCGGCCGCATCCGCAGGGCGGTCCGCACGAGCGCACGGATCGTCACCTCGCCCCTGCCCTCAACGTTCGCCGGGCGCGCCTCCAGCCGCACGACGTGTCCCTGACGCAGCCGCAATTCGGCCGCGTCCTCGATCGTCACGATTCTTTCGCCCGCCGGGATAAATGACGACAGCGCGTTCAGCGTGGTCGTCTTGCCCGAACCCGTGCCGCCGCTGACAAGCAGTGATCTCCTCTGCCGTACGCATGCCGCCAGCAGACCGAGCATGCGCTCGCTCATCGTGCCATTGGCTACCAGCGCATCGCAGCCGAGCCGGTCATGGCGAAAGCGGCGAATCGTCAGCACCGGCCCGCCCAGCGAAAGCGGCGGAATCACAACATTCACCCGAGACCCGTCCGGCAGCCGCGCGTCGCAGATCGGCGAAGCTTCGTCGACACGCCGGCCCAGCGGGCCGATCATCCGCTCAATCACATTGCCAAGCTCCGTCGCCGACGCGAACTTCACGCCGGTAGGCGCAAGCACGCCGTCGCGCTCAACCCAGACCGAGTCCGGCCCGTTGACCATGATTTCGTCGACGGCGCGGTCGGCGAAGAGTTCTTCGAGCGGCCCGAACCCCACGGCCGCCGTGACGACGCGGTCGACCAGCTCGTCCCGCAGCTCCACCGATAGAGCGGGCGCCTCGCCGGCGACCAGCTCACGTACGTGCCGTCGCAGCGACGCGTCACCATCCTCCAGCCGCAGATCGCCAACGCGCGCCTGCTCGATCGCGCGCTCACGTAGCTGGACCGCGTATTCGTCAAGCGAGACCGGCGCACGGCCGCGATCGTTCGGGAAAATAGAAAGGGACACACTTCTTTAATGATCGAAGCGTGCCCCAGCTACCCCCTGTAACGAAAATTTTACGGAAGTCCGTCGTGCGGCCCAACGTGCGGGCACATCGGGCTGATCGGGTATGGCGACGGCTTGCAGGGCTTAAACCATTCGTCGCTGGTCACGGAGTAATACCACTCGTACCAGTTGCTGTAGATATTGTCGTCGCCGTCGATCGGCGGGGTCCCGTCATTCCCGTTGGGCAGAATGGGGATTGTTGTGCTGCAGTCCGCGTTTGCGACTGCGACCGGCGGTCCGTCATGGTCCTGGTCGTCAAGCCCGTCGCAAAGACCGTCACCGTCGGTGTCTGTAAGTACGTCACTCAGATGCGGGCCGGGCGGGATAAATAGGCGAAGTTCGACGTAATTCATCAGCAGGTCGCCGTCCTCATCCTCCTCGTCGTCCGTGACACCGTCGGCATCCGAGTCCTGATTGGCGTCACTATAGAAGCGGTCCATACGTCCGGTCATGCGCCAGAGATCATATTCCTCAAACAGCTGTAGACCGTCGCCGTCGTAGTCCTGTAGCGCGTCAGGTTTCAAAGGATTCGGATACGGTGAACGCGCCGGGTACACCAGCACAGGACCACCGTTGTACTCATAGCCGACGCGATACTCGAAGTAGTCACTCGCGCCATCGGCGTCAGTGTCGACCGCGCAAGGATCGGTGCCGATCGTGAATTCCTCGCTGTCGGCCAATAGATCGTTGTCGTCATCGGTGTCACTGGCGTTCGCAACGCCGTCGGCATCACAGTCGCCCGCACCAGTGGTGTCCGAACTGCCGGACGAAGCCGGACTGAGCGTTGGCGATTTGCCGAGCTTGGTCTGCGGTCCAATTCCAAATTTGCTGATCAAACGGATCTTGTACGCCGTGGGTACGGGCACGATCTGGATACCGTTTGCACCCGGGGTAAAAGTGGTGGGCAGGTCCGTCGTGACATTGGGCACAGTGAACGTCAACGACTTCGTAGTCTTGGCCGTTGCAAGCACGGTGAAGCGCCGTTTGCTGCCGTCGCGCTGAAGCATTACCCGCATTTTGTTTTTGCCGGTGACGAAGTTTCGCCCAGACACCGTGAGCGTTTCTCCGGGCACCGCGGCCATCGGATCCACTCGTGTCACGGACGGAACTTTGCTCGTTGCCGAAGCGCTTTTCTTCGCCTTTTTGCCATCCGCATCGCCGGCGACCGCCAGCGCTAAAAGCAGAATCGAAAGAACGACGAGAAGGCCGCTGGTCGCGACCTTGGGAAGCCTGGAAATGAAGACGCGTGAGCCCATGGGAATTCCTTTTCCGCCGCAGGTTTTCGCGGAGACGCTTGCGCGGCGTATTTTTCCTATCGACTACGCCGCATGTGACCTTTAACCCCAGAAGCCGACGAATGATGCGGTGCGGCAGCCGGTCGGAAGCTCACGGCACGGTCACCGCACGAACTTCCTTGGCAAACGCGTCCGCCCGGATAACCGCGGACAGGTGCGACGCGGAGACGCGCAGCGTGATCCGTTTGCGCGACGTGGTCGTCGCCTCGCCCACGTCGCCGGCCACAAGCACCTCGGCGCGCTCGATCACGAGATCCGTGTCGCTGCCGCCGCCGATGCCGCTGGCCAGCAGATCAATTTCACTGCCCGGCGACAGTTCCGTGCCGTCCGGAGCCACCACGGCATCGATCGTGACCGCTCGCTCGCCCCGTCGCAGTTTGAATCCCGCACCCCCCGCGCTGCCCGTGAACGAAAGATCAGCGACCGTCAGGTACGCGCCGCGCGGAATGTCCACCGCCGCAACCGCGCCGAGCAGGTCCCGCTGCGACCTCACCGCGCCGATAGGCGTGAACGAGCGGGGAACACTCCGATCGGTCACCGACTCGGCCAGCACCGCATCGTCGATTCGTGTGCCGCGCGCAATCGGCGCCACGGCGACCGGCACGCTTACAAGCGGTCCGTTCCGCCTGTGTTGGGCGGTGAGAAGATCGCTCACCTGCCACGCGGCGGCGACTCCCGAAAGCAGTGAAATCGCCGTGACGGCCAGTGTCAATCGACGCGGCAAACCGCTCACTGATCTTCACCGCTGATACCGGCCGGTTGCGGGAGGCCGATCGGGCTCGGTTCGGCGGGCGGCCCATCCATCAAAACGCCGTCTTCAATCGCGTTCGCTTTTCCCGCAAGCGGTAGCTCCATCACCAGTGTCGCGCCGGCAGCCGAAGGCGCGCCGGAGATTCTTCCACCAAGGCGCTCCACCGCGCGCACGGCGACGGCCAAACCATGTCCGTGGGGACCGAGCCTGCGCAAACCACGACGGCCGTCGCTCACCAGGTCCACCAGCGGTCGCGAGAGCCCGGGACCCTCGTCCGATATTTCCACACGCAGCACATCGCCACATTCTCGGGCAGCGATCCGCACGCGGCCGCGGCCATGGCGAATCGCGTTCGAAAGCAGATTTGCCGCCGCTTCGGCGAGCAGCTTTCGCGAACCGGCCACCCGCGCGGCTCCGCCATGCCAGTCGAACTCCAGGGATCGTCCGATTGCACGAGCCGCTTGCCCCCAGATCAACGCCAGTCGTTCAAATTCCGACCGCGAATCGATCACGCCACGCCGAGCCGGTGCAGGAGCCTCACGTCGGCGGCGCAACGCCCGTAGGCTCGGCGGGATTCGAAGCAGCGGCGCGTAGAGCCGATCCTCAAACGTCACCATCGCCTGATACGCGTTTGCCATCTCGTCCGCCGCCGCCGCGCATCCGGCCGGGCCGGTCTCCCCGAACGAATCGATCACATCGATCATCAGCCGGGCCGCGGTGACCGACTGGCGAAGCTCGTGCAGTTCGGTCGCGAGTGCGGCACGGCGGTGGCGAACAAGCAGGCCGTACGCGACCGCCACAAACACCGGTAAAGCGCAGATCGCCGCCAGCGGCCAGCTCATGACGACTCACCGAGATCGTCGGTCGGCGACGGATCGCATAGCCGGTATCCCACACCCCAGACGTTCACGACATATTCGCGCGAACCGTGCGAAAGCTTGCGCCTCAACCGGCATGCATGCGCGTCAAGCGTGCGCGTGGCGCCGCCGGAGCGATACCCCCAGACGGCGTGCAGCAGTTGCTCCCGCGTGAAAAGCCGGGTCGAGTCGGAAGCCAGCGCGGCGAGCAGTCCCCACTCCTTGGCGGTTAGTTGGACCGGGACCCCGGCAAGTTGAACGCGACGCGCGTGATGGTCGATCACCAGTTCGCCCACGTGCTGAAGGTCTCGCGGCACCGCCTCACCGGCGCGGCGCAAGACGGCGGCAAGCCTTCCTCGCAGTTCACCGAACGAGTACGGCTTCACCAGATAGTCGTCGCAGCCGAGCTCGAACCCGCGCACACGATCGCTCTCGCCGCCGTCGCCGCTGACCATCATCACCGGCAGATCGGGCCGCGAGACGTTCGAGTTCACGGAATCGCCGCGCACGGCGCGCAGCAGGTCGTATCCGCTGCTGTCCGGGAGGTTCACGTCGAGCAGGATCGCGTCGAAGTGCTGCCTGCGCAACATCCTTCGAGCCTCTTCGCAGGTCGATGCGGCAAACACACGATGACCGTAAAGACGCAAACCCTTGGTGAGCGTCTCGCGTGTCAAATCGTGGTCTTCGACCACAAGCAGACACGCCGTTCTTTCTGGTGCGTATACGGTCGGTAAAAAGGCGCCCATCAGATCTTCTCCTTTACGAAAGTCGCGGCGGCCGCTCGGCCGTTTGTACGTGCCCGGCGCCGTTCGGATGGCGACGCGAAGAAACGGTCGCCGGCCTGAAGGCCGAGGCGCTCGCATTCCCCGTCGCGCATTTCCAGCACATGCACTGCCTGCTTACAGAAGACGATCCTCCATGGCCGCAATACGGCCGTACGCCGCACGTACAACCCGTCATCCAGAAAGATCACGGCGACGCGGCGACGCATGAACATGCCGTGAACCGAACGGCAGCGCGTAAACAGCAGCGCCTCGCCATAGCTCAACGGCGGACGGCCGATCAGCCCGGTGGCGCGCCGCGTTCCGATCGCCGGAAGCACCCGCAGTGCCGGGCCGCGATCGCTCAACCAGATGCCGGATAAATCGTTCATACCTATATAACGATTTGGAGCCGCTCCTCCTACTCCCCCGTTTGGTGTATTTGTGGGAAAGTTTCTGCAAGGCCGTTTGCACGGCTACGGGAGGCCGAGGAATCAGCCGTAATCTCCCGACGCAGGGACGCGCATTCGCGCGGCACGTCATGAAGATGGATCCTTACCGCCGACAGAACTACGACTCAGGCTCGGACTACGTACTCGAGTACGGTGAGCTGCGCTTCACGTTCAACGAACGCGACTTCAGCGAACGCGTTGAGCAGGCCGCGCTGAAGCTCAACTTCATCGAACGCCGACTGCACACCGACGAGGTCGAGGATCTCGTCAATCTCGTGGTCAACGGCGAGGTTCACGAGTGCGTCAGCGCCCTCGGACACCACATCAACGAATGCTGGTGCGAGCTGAGCGGTAACGACGAGGGTTCGCTCGTTCACTGGCTACGCCGTCTCGTGTTCCGCGGCGCCTGGCTGGACCAGCGCGTGATCGAAGGCGAACTTGAAATCGTCTTCGACCCCGAGACCACCGACTTCCTCTACGCCCAGCCTGACCGCGACTACGAGCCGATCGTGCTCGCCACCGGCCCGTCTTGGCGTCAGGTCTCTTACCGCTCGTAGTGGCGGACATTTCCACCATTCTCGACTGAAGTCTCCCGCGTAACTGCCGATAGGCATATAGAACGGCCGTGATTCGGTCCGTTTCGCACATTCAAGGGAGATGCGATCAAGGATGAACCTCACGCTTAAGCGCGCGCGTGAACGCGACGCAACCAAGCCCGGCGCAGTCCGCCGCGAAAACACGGTCGATCTGAGGCCCGTCACCGAAGTGGCGACCGATCTGGCGGCCGCGCCATCCACCGCCGACCGCATCGAGTGGCCGGGTCGGCCCGTTCACGGCGAGATGAACTTCAAGAGGTTCTATATCCCGTCAAGCTATCGCGCTGTGGCCGCCGTGGTGATGGGAGCGGTTTGGAGCCTTTTATCGCTGTATTTGGCGCGCCACTGGATTGCGGACCTGGGCAAGGTGATCACTCTGCCGCTGGCGATCGTGGTGATCGAGGGAATCGCGCTGGTACCCGGCTACTTGAACATGCAACTGCTTATTTCGCTATTGCTGGACCGTCCGCCCGCGCTGACGCGCGACAGCGACCTTCATTACCCGGAGATCACCGTCCTCGTGGCCGCATTCAACGAAGAGGAGCGAATGAAAGACACGCTCGACTCGATCGCGGCGCAGACGTATCCGGGCGAGGTGTCCGTGATGGTGATCGACGACGGCTCCACCGACGACACCGCGGACGTTGTGACCCAGCTGATCAAGTCTTACGACAGAGGCCCGATCCAACTCATGACCGTTCCGCACGGCGGAAAGGCACTCGCCCTGAACGCGGGGCTGGCGCAGGTGGAAACGCCGCTTTCGGCGACGGTTGACGCCGACACGGTGCTACTGCCCGACACCCTGCGCAGGGCGGTCACGCGCCTGCTGTTGTCCGGTAAGGGCACCTCGGCGGTGGCCGGTTCCGTGCTGGTGAACAACTGGCGCGCAAACATACTCACGCGCATGCAGCGATGGGAGTACGCGCTCGGGATCGCGTCTGTAAAGCGCGTTCAGGCGCTTTACCAGGCGACTTTGGTGGCGCAGGGCGCTTTCAGCATTTACGTCACCGACGATCTCAAGCAGGTAAACGGCTGGCCGGACCTGATCGGCGAGGACATCGTGATGACGTGGTCACTGTTGGCCAAGGGTGATCGCGTGGCATACGAGCCGAGCGCGGTCGTCCTGACCGGCGTGCCCGAGCACTTTCACTCGTTCGTACGCCAGCGCCGCCGCTGGGCGCGCGGAATGATCGAGGGCCTGCGCGCTTGGGGCGGCACGGTCGTTCAGCGCCGCTGGCTCGCTCGTCACGGCGTGATCGTGGACTACATGTTGCCGTTCGTGGACCTCACGTACACGTTCGCGTTCCTGCCCGGCGTGGTGCTCGCGATCGGCGGCAACTTCCTGATCGTCGGCCCGATGACGCTGGCGGTCTTGCCGCTCGGTTTACTGATGCTTGCGATCATGGCGCTGCGTCAGCGCGATTCGTTGCAGGCGATCGGTTTCAAGCGTAAGAGCGACTTCGCGGGGCTGCTGCTCTACTTCCTGATCTCCCAGGCGATGCTGGCGCCAGTATCGCTGAGCGGCTACTTCCAGGAGTTTTTCGGCACGAAGCGCCGCTGGTAGACGAGGCCGATCGCTGGGCGACTAGACGCCGGCCGACCAGCTGGCTTTTTTGTCGAGCTTGAGCTTGCGGCCGCCGGCTACGACGGCGATCGTGGTGGCCTGTGCCTCAAGCGCCGATCCGGCGCCCGCCGAACCGATCACCGTCAAAGAACCATGCGCCGCGAGGTTGCGTGAAGTTCCCAGAATCTCGGACGCCTTGTCCGCGGGCAATAGGTCGAGACCGTCGATCAATACGGCGGCGTTGCCACCGCCCTCGGCCAGCCTTTTTGCGCGCTCCAGCACCAATTCGATCGGCTGCAGCGCGTCCTCGGCGGATTTGCCGGGCTCGTTTGCGATCAAGTCGAATGCGCCTGACGCCTGATGAGCGCCTTCGGGCCGCGCGACGCTCAAAACCAAGGCTGTCGTGACGCCGGAACCGGCGAGATCCTCCGCGAGCTTGGCGATCATCTGCGACGCCGCCGCGCGCGTTGGACCGGTGATGACGACACGCGAACCGGCCTGGACCGGCGCATGTTTGAAAAGCTTCCTGGCGAATCGATCGCCCGGAGTCGCGGCCTCGGCCTCGGCGAAGCGGACTTTCTGCGCCTGTCGCTGCTCGGCGTTTAGGCCGTTGACGGAGGTGATGCCGACGAGCTGAAAATCTGTGCGTCCACGCTTGACCTTGCGTGCCTCGCCGGTGATCACGTCGCCGCGATGCAGGCGCCACTTGCGGACTTCGCCGCGCTGAACGTCGGCATCCGCGCGCACACGGCGCGAAAGATCCGTACGCAGGCGACCACCGCCTCCCGAACCGGGTTCAAAAACACCGCTGATCGGCACCGCCGGTTCACGCGGAGCCTGCGGCTTCTCCGAAGTTTCCTTGCGGCCTTCGTCTCGGCCACGCGCCGATTGACCACGCGACGTCTGACTGCGCGCACCCTGGTCACGCTCACCCGGGCGCTGCCGATCTCCGCGGTCGCGAGCCTGCCGTTCGCCGCCGCGTCCTCCCGGACGACGGCCGCCGCGCTGCCGGTCACCCGTGCTTCCGCGCTGGGCGGAACGCTCACGGCGTTCGCGCGCGGCCTGCTCGCGAGCGGCCTCTCGCTCGGCTTCTTCGGCCTCTTCGCGCTCGGCCCTGATGCGTTCGCGCTCGGCTTTGAGCGCCGCCAGCTCGGCCGCCTTGGCCTCTACCTTGGGGCGAATCTCGTCGGCGATCGCGCCGCGTGTTTCAAGAATGGCGATCGTCAGATCGGGCTTGCGCAGCAGGCGATAGCCCTCAATGTCAAGCTCTCCCGCCAGCGCGTGAAGATCCGCGAGGGGACTTTCGAGAAGGGAGTCGATGTCGAGAACCGGGGGCATTAAGGCGCGAAGCCTACAACGTCCGCCGAATCGCGGCCGCCCGGCCGAGCCTCACTCGAGTTCTGACTCGATCGTGTCGAGCACGAGGTTCATGACCTCGATCAGCGAGTCGTCCAGCGAACTGTTGTCGATCACCGGCACGCCGATTTTCAGCGCACGGTCAACGATGTAGCCCTGCAAACGGCGAATCCGGCCGAAAGCCGCCAGATAGCGCTCGACCGCGCGCGACTGCGACTCGCCGCGCGCGAAGAAATGGCTGCGGTGAAGTTCCTCGTCCTCAATCGCGACAACGACCGGCACCACCACGGCATCAAGCTGTTCAAGACCCTCGAAGGCGCCGGGCACACAGTGCACTCCCTCGATCACCATCGACGTGCGCTCCAGTACGGCGCGCTGGATCAGCGCCTTGATGCCAACCGACACCTGCTCGACCTGTCGCTCGAAGCCGGTGAGAAGCGCGTCACCCGCGGTGTTCAGGCGCACGCCCTGATCGGCGTCGAACGAGCTGTAATGAACCGCCGGCATGAACTGGTTGCTGAAAAACGCGCGCAGCACCTGGCGCACCATGTCGGTGGCGGTCACGCGGGTCACGCCGAGCCGGTGCGCGAGCATCGTCGCAAGCGTCGATTTGCCGACACCGGTCGCGCCGCAGATCATAAGGATCAACGGCTTGTGCAAGTGGTCCAGCCGCCTCCACTGGCGAAAGTGACGCACCGCGATCTCGTCCTCTTCGGCCGCCAGCACCTCTTCCGCCAGCCGCGAAAGATCGCGGGACGCGATGTCCAACTGTCCGCGGTCGGTGAGCTTGCGCTCGATCACGGTCGCCATTTCGTATGAACGGTCGGGTGGCAACCCGGAGGCCATCAGCGACATCGCCATCAAGCCCTTGGAATAAGGAAATTTGTGGTCTTCCTTGACAACAAGCACCGACTGCTCAGGCGGTTTCGCCAGAGCGTTCGATTCCGTGTTTCCGTTTTGTTCGGCCATCATGCTGATTCTCTCCATTCAGCCGCCGGCGTGCGTCCCCGTCTGGCTCGCGGAGGCGGAATCGTAAAGTTCAATCAGCGCCGCGTCGAGATCCGCGTCGAAGCCGACCGGCCGATTGCGGACAAACACGACCTCCGCGCCGACGCGTTCAGCATGCTGAGCGACCATGTCGATCGCGGCGGCCTTGATCTCGGTCAGATAGTGCGTGCAGCCGGCCGCGGCAGCGGCGTCCAGGTCGTGTTCAAGCTGTTCGCGGCGCGCGAGGTTTACCGATGTCACGCGCGGTTCGACTCCGGTCACGCTAGCGGCACCGGTCGAAAAGAAAGCGGCTATCGCGTCGCCGGGCAGCGGCTCGGCAACGACCGGCTCAAGTTCAAACGGAATTACGCGGCCGCCCGCCCACCGCTTCGCGGCTTCGACGGTGGCCGGCTGGGCGGCGTGAGCGAGCACCAGATCGGCGTGGATCAACCGCAACGGTCCGGCCAGCGCGTCAATCTGCTCCACCGAACCGGCCACGCAGATCGTTCGATCGGCGGCCACCGGCGGCACGGTCGCGCCGCTGCCTTCGAAGAGCAGCGCGTCAACGCCGTCGATGCGTGCGGCCAATTCGGCTCCCTCGGGAAAGTTGGTGAAGGCCGTGTCGCCCGCAGGTCCGCCGCCCACGCGTCGGCAGCCGACGGTCGGCACACCGGAAAGCACCGCGTCCTCCAAATAGTCAGAGGCGGCGTGAACGCCGCGTCGAGAAAGCGCCAGCAGCTCCGCCAAACCGGTGTCCGGTTCCGCCACCTGCGGCGCGGCCGGACCGCCCCTGCCCATCGAAACGATCGCGGGAGAAACGCCGCGCTGCTTCAGTAACACCGCGAGATGGCCGCAGACGGCCGTCTTGCCCGTGCGCTTGCCGGTGCCGATGACCGCGATCTTCGGACCGCCAAACTCGACCTCGGACGTGATCATCGGCCGCAGGGTCATGCCGGGCGCTTCGTATGCCACGCCCTCGGCCAGCGCCATCGCCGCGAGGCGGAGCTTTTCCGAGAGTGGCACGACCGGTTCGTCGGCGAGGTCGAAGACCGCGTCGGCGGACACGTTGTCGAGCGCCCGGCGCAGGCCCTCGATCGCGTTGTCGCGTCGAATGAGCAAGTATCCGTAGTGCTGTTCCGGCTCGGCCAGCACCGCCGGAGCGACTTTCTCTCCCCCGCCACAGAAAACAACCGAGACGACCTCGGCCTCCGCCGCAAGTTCGCTTAACGCGTCATGCACGGCGGCTGGATGGTGTTCACCGTCGATCAGCACGATCAATCGTCCCCGGCCCACCAACCTCAATCCCGTCTGTTGCGACGCGCTCACGTCCGGCCCCGGCGACGACGCCACGCGCGTCAGCCGCGCTCCTCGCCTGCGGGACGCCGCGGCGTGACACGATGCCCGGCGATGATCTCGTCGGCCTTCGTGTACTCCAAAGTACGCGGCCCGAACTTGAGGAGCTGGTCGCTGCCGACCTCCGGATAATGCCGCGTAACCGTGACCTCATCGGCGTCTCCGCGAATCATCAAGTAACAAGGCTTCGTGCGACCGCGCACGCGCAAAGTGCTGACCGTGCCCGTGCTGACGATGAACATGCTCTCGAAGCGCCACGCGTAGGGCACGTGCTTGTGGCCGCTGAGTACGAGATTCACGCCAGAGCGCATCAGGCATTCCAAGGTGTCGCCGGCGTCGTGCACGACGTTTCGCTCGCGCCCGGTGCCCGGAACCGGCAAAAGGTGATGATGCAGTACGAAGACCTTTAGCGCCACCTCGCGGTCGAAGCAGCCCTCGATCCACTGGTAGCGCCCGCGTCCTACCGTTCCGTAGTCCAGGTCGGGCTCGGAGCTGTCGACAGCCACGATCGCGAGATCGTCGGTGTAGAGATCGCTGCTGCGCGAGCCGAATAGATCCTCGAAGTGCTCGTAGCCGACGTTGCGCGCATCGTGATTGCCCGGGATCACGACGAGATTCTGCGTCTGAAGCCGGTCCAAATAGTCAAGCGCCAGTTCGTACTCGGGCAGAAAGCCCTCGTTGGTCAAATCGCCCGAAACCACGACCACATCCGGATCGTGATCGTTGATCTCCTCGATCGCGGACTCCAGCAGTTCCGGGACAAAGTACGGCGAACCGCAGTGCATGTCCGAGATGTGGGCGATCGAGAACGTGTTTGACTCTGAGTTCATACGTGGGTCGTTTCCCTTCTCTTCTCTTCGGCAGGCATCAGGTCCTTGTCAACCTCAATCTGGCCATTGAGCGCAGTCCGGTCGGTCAGATCCTCCAGCACGACCGCGACGGTCCTGCCATCCCGGATGTCGCCGAAGCCGTCCTGTGTGGTGTAGGCCACGCCGATCAGGCAGGTACGCCATGCCGGCCGTCCGGACAGGCCGAGCGGCTTGAACAGAGGGTGATCCGACCGCTCTGGGGCGAGCGCGTCGCTGCGCGGGGCGGGCAGTGACATTGAACTCAAGCCTACGCCAATCGCTCGGAAAAGCCTTCAGCGGGACGCCGGGCACGTTTTCGCCGTCGGCGAAGAGCGACGATGCGTGCGGCGGAGGTCCTCCCGCGTCAAACCGCCGCGAAGCGCCGTGAGAGTTCGATCGCTTCGAACGCGTAGTACAGGCCAAATACGAGTTCGCCGTCGTCGTCCCAGGTGTCACGCCCGCCGAAGGTGTAGACCTGGTTGCCGAGAAAGCCCACCGGGGCGATCGGGTTGACGTTCGCAAGCGCGGCGTCAAGCATGCGCTTGCCCAGTTCGACCCAACGGCTCCGCTGCGTGCAGGCGCCGGTTACCCGATCGCAGGCTTCAGCGAGCTTGAACAGTCCCGCCGCGGTAATCACGCCGGCCGAAACGTCGATCGGTGAGCCCGGCAGCGCATCGAAATCCCACAGCGGAACGCCATCGACGGGCAGATGGTCGGCAACGTACGCGGCGTTGCGCTCGGCGACACCCAGCAGACGGGCGCTCTCGAATTCAGCACCGGCCGTGGCGAAGCCGTAGATCGACCACGCCTGCCCGCGTGCCCACGTGCTCGTGTCGCCCACTCCTTGGTGAGTGTGGACATCTGTCACCGAGCCGTC
The DNA here is from genome assembly GCA_016213645.1 of Actinomycetota bacterium. Classification (GTDB taxonomy): domain Bacteria; phylum Actinomycetota; class Thermoleophilia; order Solirubrobacterales; family JACPNS01; genus JACPNS01. The sequence goes on along the minus strand of JACQZY010000014.1, from coordinate 51,425 downwards.
AACGCGGCTGACTTCCACGGCCTGCGCGGTGGACCCGTCCGAACGTTGCAGCAGCTCGGCGACGCGAATTGCGTGACGCCGCGCGGTCTCGCGGTATCGCTGACGCCCCGTCATCCGCGTGGCCCACGACAGCAAGTGCAGATTCATCATGCTGTCGATGATCGTTTCGCTCTCGTCGTAGGCCAGGCAGTCAGAGCAGCTGTGTTTGCGCGTGGGGATCATTCCCGTGGCTCGCGCGGAGCGAGCGATCGACAGCAGCGTCCGCGCCGCGGTCAGCCCGCTCCTCTTCAGTCGCCGGCACAACCTCGCGCGCGTGCTATCCGGACACAGCCGCTCGTAGGCGGCGACCGATGAGTCGCCGTACATGAAGCCGAGGTCGTGTGTATCGGTGCGCTCGTGGCCCAAATGGCGCAGCGTGGCGGTTGTGGCCCAGTCGCCGAACTCGCCGCCGTTGAGGTCGCTGGCACGCCACAACGTGCCGGCCCAAAATCCGCTCGTCCAGCCGCGCGCGAAATGCAACACACCGTCTCGTCCGGAACCTAACGGATAGCGGCTCGGCGGAGTCTCGGCGTGAATCGCGCGCACTCGTTCCGACAGCATCGCTGTGGCCTGATTGGCGGTGATGCGCGCGGAGCCGCCGTCCGCTCGCGAACTCGGCGGCGCGATCGCACAGGCGAGGATGGCCGCGATCGTCAGCAAGAGACACGGCAAAACGACTGTCGGCGCACCCCTGCGCGCCCTGGTGTAACCGGAAGAGCTACCCACGCACACAGATTGTGACCGATACACGGCGAGTCCTGTTCGATTTGAAAGTCATCCTGGCCCGCACCAGACCGGCGTCAGCAGCCGACGAGTAACCGCCCTGCAGCTTGACCGCGTTCGGCACGGGCGTCACGTACACGTTTTGATGATCGTCTGAGAGCACCAGAGATTTGCGCTTGCGGCGGTCCGGCACGCGCCGAAAGAACGCCGAGAACTGCGTGCGCTCTCCGGCGTGCACGCCAAACGAAACGCGAACCCCGCAACCTTCGGGAGCGATGATCATGCGCAGGCGCCGATGCGCCGGATTGCCTTTGAAGTCGCGAAGCTCTCCGTCCAGCGTGATCGTGCCGCGCGGCGAAGCGTCGATCCGCGAACCGACCGGACGCCAGAGTCGGCCGAAGCGTCGAAGCGTCGGCCCCGCGGAGTCCGGCGTGCCCGTTCTTGGTCGTAGAGGCATCACATCAATCCATCGACCGGAAGCGTCCGGAGCCTTGAACGCAACCAGACCGGCGTCGTAGCGCAGATCTCGCGCGTAGAGCGAATTACTGCCGGAAATGCGCGCCGGTGCCCGACTGACGGCAAACCAGCGATCACCGGCGCGCACCGTCGCCACCGTCGATTGCCCGCGGCCGACGAAGTTGATGCTCTGGGCGTCGGCCGGGATCGGGGCACCCGCGCCGTCGGAAATCGCCGCCTCGTGCGCCGCCCATTCCAATGGCACCATCGTCAAAGCCGCGTAGGAAGACCCACCGGCGTAGGTGTCGACGCCGCGCAACGGCGGCTTGCCGGTCGATTGCACGAAAGACGGCGTCATTGCCAACCCCACGTCCGGGCGCCAGTAATCGGTCTGAAGTCGGGCCAGCGCGCGAACCGCCATCGCCTTCGCCGTCTGCCGCAGCGCGGGATCGGCGTAGGGCTGCACGGCCGACGCGGCGTAGACAACTCCCGCGAGCGTCCAGGACTGCTCCTGCGAGCGGCCAAAATAGCTGACGTCGCCATCGGGACCCATCAATCTGGCCATTCCACGCATCGAGGCCATCAGCGCCGCGCGCGCCGACCGCGAGTCCGCGCCGTTCATCAGCTCCGCGGCCCGTGCCACGAGCATCAGCGAAAATGCCTGATACGCGGGCGGATTCCAGGGCGGGTCGGAGATCGTCGTCGTGCGTTTTGTGCCCCTTTCCCGATCGTAGAAGCGTGCGACCCGCGTGATGTCGTGATTGATCACCTGACGCACGTACGCACGCGCCCGGCGTCTGCCTGCAAGCACGCTGCCGCGACGGTGCGAGCGCAGTCCGCTGTTGAGCAGCTCCAGGATCGCGACCGCGTGAACGAGCTTGTAGTTGTAATAGCCGTGATTGCCGAGCACTCGCCGCCGCATCGCGCGCAGCGTGCGCCGCCACTTCGGCGCCATCGACTCGAAACGCGGATCCCCCGCCAGCGACGTGCGCGCCAGGTTGTACGCGGCGGCGACGGCGAAGTTGTCAAACACCACACGGCGCGCGTAGCCATGACGATGGGTCGCGTAGTGAAAAGCCCGTCGCGAGGCGAAGCGCATGGCTTTGAGCCCGGCGTCGATGCGCGGTTGAGAACCCAAGCGAATGCCTTGGTCCAAGAGCGCCAGCCCCATCATCGCGGTGCCGTAGCGGTCGCCGCCACGACGCGTTGGCAAGTAGTCCACGAACGATCCGTTCGGTCGCTGCCTGCCGATCCACGGTTCCGCGGCGGCGGCCGCGACCACACCGGGGTCGGTCGAGACCTCGGCCCTGGCGGAAGGCGAAGCTACAAGCAGCGCAACGGCGCAGAAAAGAATCGCTCCCACCGACGCGGCGCAGAACGTCACGGTGCCGACCCCCGCGGCGATCCCGGCGACCGGTCGTGCCAAATCTGCCTGCGGCGCCGCGGATGATCGCGTCCACGGACGCGCCGACGCGCTCAGGGCAGGATTCCCTCGGCGTTGGCGACGCGCTGCCACTCGTCGCATTCGGCTTCCTTGCGGTGTTCGTCCCATCGAAGTTCTTCTCCCATGATTGCGCAAACGCGACCTACGGCCATCGGCACGTCACCGCCGCCCGCCACCAACTCGCGCGCCGAGAGTATGCCCAGGCGGGTGCGCCGCAAAAACACGTCGGCCAGACAGCGGGCTTGCTCGTCACGCGCCGCCATCAGAACCTCGGCCAGCAGATCGGGGGCGTCGGTCACGATCGGCTGCGCCAGGCGAGCATCGTTGCGCGCGTAGGCGATCACGCGATTGGCCGCAAATCCGTAGCGGGCCGCCAAATGCTCGCGCGCGGCATCGCCAACGCCGGCCACGACCGGGAGATCCTGCGGATCGATCGGCAGGCCGAGCGGTATGTCCTCGGTGCGCGACGGCGCCTCGCGACGGTCGCGCGCAACGATGCGGTCCACCACCTCCTCCGCCATCGGCCGCCAGGTCGTGAGCTTGCCGCCGGTGATCGTGATCGCGCCGGACGGCGTCTCGTACAGCTCGCTCGTCCGTGAGATGTCGACCGACTTGCGCGGATCGCCGGTGGATATCAGCGGCCGCGCCCCCGCGTAGGCACCGGTGATGTGACTCTCGGTCAGTTTGGTTTCGAAAAAATGGTTGAGCGCGTCGAGGATGTACTCCACGTCGTCCTGCGGCGGCGCGATGTGCCTCAGGTCGCCGTCATAGTCAACGTCGGTGGTGCCCACGAGCGTGCGGCCCATCCACGGCAGCGTGAACATCATCCGTCCCTCGCCCGCCGGCACCACGAGCGCGGTCTTGCGCAATGGCAGGTCTTCGGTGGCAAACGTCAAGTGAGTACCGCGGCTTGGCCTGATCACCGGAACGTCCTGCTCACGCGCGTCGGGCGCCTTCAGCCGGTCCGCCCAGACTCCGGTGGCGTTGACGACGTGGCGCGCGCGAATCTCGAACTCCGCGCCGGAATCGCCGTCGCGAGCGGTCGCGCCCGCGACGCGGCCGTCGCGCTCGTTGATCGCCACCGCTTCCACGTCATTCGCGATCAACGCGCCGTAGCGTTCGGCCTCGCCGAGGATCGTCAGCACCAAACGCACGTCGTCGGTCTGACAGTCGTAAAACAGATAGGCCGCCTTCGGATCGCGACGAGCCAGAGCCGGCACGCGCTGCTTGACTTCCTCCCCGTCGATCATGCGGTGGCGTTCCGGGTTCCATTCCTTTTCGTCAAACTCACGCCGGTACTGGCGCAAACTCAAGCCGGCGAGTTCGGCGCGGCGTTGTTGTTCAGCCCGGCGGCTTGCTTGACCGCGCTGCATCGCGTCGTACATGTTCAAACCCACGCCGATCTTGCGGTCGATGCGCTCGCCCTCGAACGCCGTGACCAGAAACGGCGTTGGCCAGACCAGGTGTGGCGCAAGTTCCACCATCAACCGCCGTTCGATCAGCGCCTCGCGCACCAGCCCGATGTCGAAGTTCTGTAGGTACCGCAGGCCGCCATGAACCATCTTCGAGCTGCGGCTGCTGGTGCCGGCGGCGAAATCGTCGCGTTCGATCAGAGCAACGTCATAGCCGCGGCTGGCGGCGTCCAGCGCCACACCGGCGCCGGTCACGCCGCCGCCGATCACGAGTACGTCAAACTCGGAATCCGGCAGTGCGGCCACGGCTGCGTTTCGATTGATCATTGCCGGCCAGAAACTACCTACGCACGGCGACGGGAGCCGCGGTGGGCTGTCATCATCCCCCGCATGCCCGGCCCTGACAGCGCCCCGCGACAACCGCCGCCGATGCCGGAAGAAGCGCTTCGCGGCAAGATCGCGCTGGTCACCGGCGCGGCAAGTGGCCTGGGACGAGCAGTCGCCACCGCGTTGGCGCGGGCCGACGCGATCGTCGTGGCCGCCGACATCGACGAAGACGGCGGCCGAGCCGTGGCCGAAGAGCTGGGCGTCGACTTCGTACGGCTAGACGTCGCCGACCTGGACGACAACAAATCCGCGGTTGAATTCGTGGTGCAGCGCCATGGCGGGCTTGACATCGCCCACTTGAACGCCGGCATCGCAAGCCCGTTCGGCCTGGGTGACGACTTCGACCTAGAGGGCTACCGCCGTGCGATGGGCATCAACCTCGACGGCGTCGTCTTTGGATTTCACGCGGCGAGACCGGCGATGCTGGCTCGCGGCGGGGGCAGTGTGGTCGCCACCGCCTCGCTGGCGGGCCTGACGGCGATGCCGCCGCAGCCGGTCTACGGAATCAACAAACACGCAGTCGTTGGGCTGGTGCGGGCGCTGGGACCCGCTCATGCGCATGAAGGCGTGCGTGTCAACGGCATCTGCCCCGGGTTCGCCGACTCCAAGATCATCGATCCGATTCGTGAAGGCCTCAGAGCGGGCGGCGTGCCGGTGATTCCGGCACCGGTGGTCGCCGACGCAACGTTGCGGTTGATCGCCGATCCCGAGGCCGCCGGAGAACTACTCGTGATCCAAGCCGGTGTGGATCCGTACTACTTCAAGTTTCGCGGACTTCCCGGCGCGCGCTAAACCGCCGGCAGGTTCAGCAGGCCAACGCCCGAAGTTCCTGATCTCCGTCGGAGCCTTGACGCTTTTTCTGCGTAGCCGTTTTAACGTCCATCATCGACTTGTCCGCCTGATCGAAAAACATTTCGCCGGTCACGCCCGGGCGCCAACAGGCGAATCCCACGCTCGCGCCGATGTTGACTCCGTTTCGGGTGTAATCACCATCGCTCTGAATTGTGCGAATCACACGCGTACAGCGGTCGGCGTAAGGCTCGGCGTCCCTTTCGGGTTCGTGCGGCAGCAGGATCGCGAATTCATCACCGCCGACCCGATACACACCTCCCTTGCGCCCGATCGCCTCCTTCAACTTCTGAGCGATGGCACGGATCAGCTTGTCGCCGCCGGGGTGACCGATCAGCGTGTTCACGGTCTTGAAGTTGTCCACGTCCACAACCAAAAGGATTGGCTGACGGCGGTCGGCGAGCGCTTCGCCGGTTGAAGACCACTCAAGAACATCGATCAGATCCTCTTCGAACACTCGCCGGTTGAGCACGCCCGAAAGAGCGTCTTCGCGCGACAGTTCGCGCGCCGTGTGCTCGGCTACGGCGAGCTTGCGACCATTGACCTGAAGCGCGTAGCCGACCACAAACGCGCTGAAGATGATCGTCGTGAATCGTGTCTGTTCAACCGGCGTGGTCGGGGCGAATGCGAAATACACGGTTGCGAAGCCGGCGAGCATCGCCGCGGAACCGACGATCGTCTGGCGGCGCGAGCCGAAATAGGCGAAATAGGCAACAGCCACAAGTACAAGCGAGATCAGCACGCTTTCATGCCCACCCGTAACGTGAATCGCAGCGGCGACGCCGACGGCCACCAGCATTGCAATCACCGTACCCGAGGGCGCGTCCAGCCGCTGCAGCCTGGAACCACGCTTTTTTGATGTTGCCCGGGTTGCGTCGAAACGTTTTCCGGCGCGCAGCATTTCTCCGACGAGCCGGTCGTCGGCGGCGGCCGGCGTAACCGTCTTCTGCTGGTACATGCGCTGGTCGGCCACGTTCATCAGCGTTTCCAGCGTCCGTCCGTCCCGCGGCGCGCCGGCGGTGCCCACGCTCGCGGCGAGTTTCAATCCTTCTTGCTCGTTGGCGATGTTGTCAACGGCGATCGCGGCCGCAAAACGGCGGCGCCAGTCGCTCAACTGCTCTTCGTCGACGTCCGGCATCACGACCACAAACTCGTCGCCACCGGCGCGGGCAACCTGATCCTGTTCGCGGGACGCCACGCGCAAGGCATAGGCGAGACGACGGATCAGTTCGTCACCACCGGCATGGCCGTGTGTGCTGTTCGCGGTTTTAAGGCCGTCTAGATCGACCAGCGCGATCGACCATTGATGATCGCTTTCGGAACGGCTTTGCAGCTGCTCCGCGAATTCGTTCATCGCGCGGACATTCGCCACGTGGGTCAACGGATCGGCCATCGCAAGTCGCCGGGCTTGGTGCTCGGTGCGCAACACCACGCGGCGCCGAAACGCGATCGCGGCACAAATCGCCCACCAGACCGCGAGTGCCACGATTATCGTCGGCACAAAATCGCTGGCCATCGCGGCCTGGTGGTCGTATGCAATCGGAAGCGCGGCAGCAACTGACCCGATCGCGATATGAAGCCATGAAAGACGGCTTCGCGCAAAGAAATACGCGCTGTAGATCATCGACTGCGCGTAAAAGAAGATGTACGGACTGTCCGCCCCTCCACTGGCATAGACGATCGTGGCGGTCGTTCCCCAAACCACGAACATCATCGCCTGTTCGACACGCATGAACCGAGGCGCGCGCAATCGCGGATATACGAAAACGCATATTGCGATCACTGTCAGCGCGATACCCAGCAGAATCACGAACCAGACCGCAGAGAGCTTCACGCCTAGTGGCGTGAACTGCTGACTTCCCACGGCGACCACAGCCGCAGTCCAGTCCCGCAGCGCCGTGCGGCGCCGAAGCTCCAATTCGTGAACCGTTTTCAACCGGCTGCGTAAATATCCCTGGCCCGTAGCCAGAGGCGCGCTCCTCGGTTCTTGCATGTCAACTTCTCCCTTGAATCAGTTGTCGGGGGGATGACAACTGTGTTGACGGCCGCGCTCGGCGACCGTGCACAGAAGGGTTCGACATTCTCGGCGTTCGGCTCGACCCTAAAATGAGTTAGTTCGAACGACCGTCCAAGAACTGCGTACGCAAAATTCGCGAGTCACCAAAAGAAAACCCCCGCGTTCGGCGGGGGTTTTCCAGTCTGGGTGTGGCTTTGCGTTGCGGCTTAGGCCGCTCGCTGTGCTGTTGCTCCGAGCGGCTTACGCCGCTCGCTGTGCTGTTGCTCCGAGCGGCTTACGCCGCTCGCTGTGCTGTTGCTCCGAGCGGCTTACGCCGCTCGCTGTGCTGTTGCTCCGAGCGGCTTACGCCGCTCGGAGGGCCACCGCCTCGGGGTCCTGGGCAAGGCGCTTGAGCGCGGCGTTTTCGATCTCGCGCACGCGAGCGGCGGTCATGCCACTGCCGCGGGCGATCGCCTCGGCCGTACGCGGCTCGCCGCCGGCCAGGCCGTAGCGCTCCGCGAGTACGTGGCGCTCGTCCGGCGAAAGACGCGAGAGCAGGCGCGTGATCTTGCGCTGACGCTCGGCCTCAACGGCGAACTCCTCCGGCGTAATTGTGTCCTCGTCCTCGAGGAAGTCACCGAACTCGCTGTCACCCTCGCCGACCGGCAGGCTCAGCGACGTGGGCTTGAGGGCGGCAAGCTTGACGCGCTCGACCTCCTCGATCTCCATGTCGGTTGCCTCCGCGATCTCGGCGTCGGTGGGCTCGCGGGCGAGCTCCACCGCCAGGCGGCGAGTGGCCTTCTGGATCTTCGCCAGCTGCTGCGCAACATGCACCGGAAGTCGAACGGTGCGGCCCTGGTTCTGCGTGGCGCGCTGCATCGACTGGCGGATCCACCAGGTCGCGTAAGTGCTGAACTTGAATCCCTTGCGCCAGTCGAACTTCTCGGCCGCACGGTTGAGTCCGATCACGCCCTCCTGGATCAGGTCTCCGAACTCAAGGCCCTGGTCGCGGTACTTACCGGCGAGCTTGATCACAAGCTTCATGTTGTTTTCGATCAGCTGGCGCTTGGCCACCTCGTCGCCGCGCTCGATGCGCTTGGCGAGTGTGACCTCCTGCTCGCGCGTGAGAATCTTGTGGCGGCTGGCGCGATTGATGAAGTGACGCGTGAGGTCGCTCGGCAGCTCGGCGTTGAGCGCGTGATCGCTCAGCGCGCGGCGCTCAACGGCGAGGGCGTCGTCGTCCTCGCCCTTGACGATCGTCACGTCGGCCTCGACGAGTCGCGACTTGAGGTCCTCGAGCAGGACGTCCTCCAGCTCGTGGATCTCGGCAAGCTCGAGCAGGCGCTCTTCCGTGACGGACTCGGCCTCGAGCAGCTGTCCGATCTCGGGAATCTCGAAAATGTCTTGCGTGAATGTGGTCACTTGTTATTCCTGTGGTCTTTGCGGGATGGGAATGGACTCGCGCTCGGCCCGGCGAGATGAACGACCGCGCAATTAAAAACGACGCGCCGCCCGTCTTGCGATCACCGGCGATGGAGGGCGCCGGCGGCCTGTGCTGAAGCCTCGGTTCCCGGTGGATCCAGATGACGGTGATCTGATGCCGGGGCGCTTAGCTTCTATGTGGGATTACTGCGTGAATGGGGGGAATGCGGGGGTTTACTTGGGGATGGGTTTGTTACTTCATGTTACAAGCTCGACCTGACAGATGTCGTGATTGCCATCACTCTCAAACTACCTGCTCTCGCGGGGTTTTGCGTCACAGACGAACCCGCCTGCAAGTTTGTGACCGGCCGGTCACGTTGACGCCAGGAGTCTTTGAGCGCTATGTGCCCGCACCGGTGGTGCGGCCGTCGGCCTCACGGCGGGGACGATTTTCGACCCACCGTCGTGCTCGACTATGTCCGTGCCGGCCGTTGGCCCTGGGTAAACCCCACGGTTTCTGGAGTTTGCCGCAGGCGTTCCGGTCCAGATCGGACTGATCCCATCTTACGGGAACTGCCGGTCGATTGCAAGTCGAAATCCAAAAATGCCAAGGTATTTTCAGACATTTGCCGACTTTCGACTGGACCGTTGACCCGTTTTTCGATGATCGCAATCAATAACGCCATGCGCGACGAAATGTTTCGCGAGTTCGGGTTTAGCTGCGGTTAAGTTCGCTCCGGGGCCAAAAACCCAACTTGTTGGTCCGAAATTGCCGGATCGACGACGGCAGGCCAAACTACGTCCGTTCGGCGGCGCAGGCGGCGCAGCATCGCGATCAGCGCCGGTCCGGCCAACATGAAAAACGCGAAGTTGCCTACTGCGTGAGCGATGTCGAAGGGCAGCGCCTGCCCTGAATAGACGACGAAGCCGGTCCACAGATCCGAGCCGCCGAAATTCACGGCCGAACCGAAGTTCAGAATCACGCCGTACGCGAGACCGGCCACAGCGCAACACAGCGCGAACGGTATGCGACCCAATCGACCTTGGGAAAGACGGGCCAGTAACGCGCCGAAGAGCCCGCAGAGCGCCCACGCAAACATCTGCCACGGCGTCCACGGACCCTGCGCGAAGTAGAAGTTGGAAACCAAGGCGGCCAGTGCGCCGACCAGCAAACCCGGCTCCGCGCCCATCGCGAATCCGGCGATGATCACGATGTCGGTGGTTGGCTTGACGTTCGGAAACGGCGCAAAGAGAATGCGCCCGATCACCGCGAACGACGCCAGCACCGCGACCGCCGCGACCACCCGCGCCGGGGGACGCGAGCGCTCGTACCACCAAAAACCGGCCGCAAGCGCCGCCAGCAGCACGGCGGCTGAACCGAGTTGCCATGTGGACTGCGCCGTCACGTCGAGATTCCTGAGAGCGCGACCGGCCGGCGCATGCGGCGCGCGGTCGCTTGGGCGGACGCTGCGGCATCGGCAAGCGCAGCGGCTCCGTGCGCCGGAGTCAATACCCCGATGCCGGGCATCAATCGGGCGGTCTCGGTAGCCAGTGGGCCGGTGGCGAGCACTTCGACCGCCGGACCATCGGCGGCGACGCGGCCGTCTTCCAGCACGACCACGCGCCGGGCGAACTCCGCGGCGAACTCCACGTCGTGCGTCGCGAGCACCACGGCGCAATCGTTAAGTGACGGAGCGCGCAGGAGTTCCAGCAGTTCCGATTTGCGCCTGCGATCCATACCGCGAGTCGGTTCATCCAGCAGCAACACCGACGGGTTCTCTTGCGTGACGATCGCGAGCGCCAGGCGCTGCCGCTCGCCTCCGGAGAGGTCACGCGGATCGCGGTCCGCGTAGGACTCAAGTCCGTACCGCGTAAGCGCGCCAACCGGCGCTTCGTCGGCGACACGCTCGTGAATCAGGTAGTCATTCGGATTTTGTAGAAGCAACCCGACGCTGCCGGACGCTTCGACGGTTCCATCGCTCGGTTTGATCAGACCCCGCGCAAGCCTTAGGAGAGTGGATTTTCCGCTGCCGTTGGCGCCCATCAACGCCAGGCGCTCGCCGGCACGAAGGCTTAGGTCGATGCCGGTCAGCGCGCTGCCGTCGCAACCGGGGAACGAGTATGCGGTGTCGCGAAACTCGAGCTCGACGGCATTTGCGCCGGTAGCCTCGCCGATGCCGGAAGATGCCGTCACGCTTAACGGCGAGCCCTCCGAGATCAACGACAGCGAGTTCGCCGCCTCCGCGTGATCGACCGGCAACGGGGTGATGTTCGCCAGCGAGCAGAGCCGCGCCGACGGCGTCAGCAGCCATGCGCGGGATTCGGTGGCGGCGGCCCAGCCCAGAAATTCTCGCGGCGGCGCGTCGCACACCAGTTCACCACGCTCAAAGACCAGAACGCGATCGGCCGCGGGCAGTACGCGTTCAATGCGGTGCTCGGCAATCAAAACCGCCGTGTCGTGGTCGCGGTTCTGTGTGATCGCCGCGGCCAGCAGGTCGCCCGCCGCGACCGGATCAAGCTGCGACGTCGGTTCGTCGAGCGCAAGCAGAGCCGGACCCGCCGCTATCGCTGCGGCCAGCACCACGCGCTGAAGTTCGCCGCCCGAGAGTTCAGCCGTGCGGCGGCGCAGAAGATGGCGGATCCCGAGTGCGTCAGCGGTCCGATCGACGGCCCGATCGACATCGCTCGGTGCCCAACCGAGGTTTTCGAGCGGAAACGCGATCTCGTAACGAACCTCGCCCATCACGATCTGCGTTTCCGGATCTTGCAGCACCGTGCCGCAGTAGGCGGCGAGCTCGGCCGGACCGTGCGTTCGCAGATCGCGGCCACAAACAGTGGCTTCGCCGGCGGCCGTGCCGCCGAAATGATGAGGAACGAGACCGCCGGCCGCGCGTAGCAACGTCGACTTGCCGGAACCGGAGGCGCCGCACACAAGCACGAACTCCCCCGGTTCGATCGCAAGCGAGACGTTTTTCAGGCCCCCGGCCGGTCCGCCTTCGGTGGGATAGCGGTATGAGAATCGATCCAGCCGAAGCACGGGGTCGCTCATGCGGCGCCGCCAGTCGAGAGGTCGGTCGAAGCGGACGGCGCGGCGACGTTGCATGCGGCCGATGCCGAAACGGACGTGACCGACGCGGAAGTTGTTAAAACGGACGCGGCTGACACTTCAGTCGCCGACGCGGACGCGGCCGAAACGGACCCATCCAGCCGCGCCGTGGGTAGCGTGAACGGCGCCAACGCGGTGACACCCAGCGCAAGGATCAGCACGATTTCCCAGGGTCCGAGATCCGCCTGAGTCAGTGGATAATCGGAAAAGCTCGCCAGACCGGCGGACTTGCCGACGATCGCGATCACCGCGACCAGCATCGCTGAAGCCGAAACCGCCCAGTCGACTCGACGTCGCGGCCGGTGAGCCTCGCGCAGCGGCACGGCCAGCGCGTAGCCGCGCGTCTCCAGAGCAAGCGCCGCGTCTCCCGCCCGATCCAGTGAGCGCGCGAAGACCGCGCGCGAGACCGCCGCGGCGCCGGGCTTAATGCCCGGGCGACAGCTTCGCGCCTCCGCCAAACGCGCGCCGTCGCGTGCGAGCACCGGTACAAACCTCACCGCGAGAGAGGCCGTAATCGCCGAGCGAACCGAGCGACGGCGCAGCACGCGAAGCAGTTGGTCTGGATCGACCGTGCAAACGTAGAGCGCGCAGACGGCGAACATCGCGAGCGCGCGAAGTCCGAGGATGAGTCCGTAAACCACGGCTTCGCGCGTGATCTCGATCGATCCGACAAGCGGCAGACGCAGATCGGCGACCAGCACGGTCAGGCCCTGTTGCGAGGCGATCGGATTGATCAGCGCCACAAGTACGGCCAGCGGCGCCGACACCGCGACCGCCAGCAGCACCTCGCGCAAAACACGGCACCGCACGGCTGCAATCAGCGTCACGCCGAGCACGACGGCGGAAACCAGCGGGTTCTCGTAGAGCACGATCACCAGGCCGAGCGCGGCGAACCAGCCACAGGACGTGGTGGCGCGAGCGCGTTGCAGCACTCCGCCGCGCGGGCGATAGCCAAAGGTCAGCGCGCGAGCGATGCCTGCCGCGGCGTTCACGGCGCGGCTCCGGAAGCGGGTCCAGGCATAGGCAACCGGACCGCCCGGTCGCCTTCGGTGGCAATTGCGAACGCGCCGTTGAGATCCCGTGCCGTGAGACGCCGTGCGGCGTTTTCCGTGCCACGCGTGTCAACCCCCGTGACCACCCAGGTGATCGCGTCGCCACTGCCTGCGGCGGAAATCAGTCCGCTTCCCGCCTTCAGCGTTGTGGCGGCCCGGCCGTGCTGGTCGACGGTGCGCAACTCGTATCCGTCGCCGAGCTTTGCGAACGACGCAAGCAGGCCGTTGGTTGCCGGCGATTCGACAAGTTGCGGCAGCTTGCCCGACTTCACGATCGCGGCGGCCGTGCCAACGATCATCGTGACCGTGGCTCTTGCGGCCGAACCGTTGATCACGACGCCCGCGGCGAGCAGTTTGCGGCGGGCGGTGTCACAGGCCGGGCGCGCACCGGCAAGGCATGTCAAGCGCACGCCGTAGGCGCGCAGTGGCTGAGGAAAGGCGTGCACGATCGCCTTGTCTTCACGCAGCCCGCGCCAGTCGTGCAGATCCCACTGCACAAACTGCCCGGCGTGAAGATCGGTGTCGGCAGCGCCGCGTTTGGCCTCGACGCCGTCCACATAGAAGAGCCAGTCGCGACCGGCCGCGAGGTCCTGGCTCCGGCCCTCGATTGCGGTCACGTAGCGGCCGCCGTAGCTCGTCGCCACCTTCGCCGTGGCCTGGAGCTGCCGCATGGCGGTTGCGCCCTTGACCACGGAAAGCCTCCGCGATGGCGACTGCGTGATGCTGCCGTAGTCCCGAGTGATCAGAAGCACCGACCCATTTCCGGAGGCCGACTCCTCGATCGCGACACGCGAGCCGCAACCGGCGGCCGCCGTCAGGACGACGACGGCGACCGGCAGAAGTATGCGGCGAGCGTTCATCGGGTCGCCTTGCGGTCTGCGCTCACCCGCGGTTTCCGCGCGCGAGCACCTTCTTGCAGAGGTCGGATTCACGGGCCGTTGCCGAGCGGCACTCGCGACTCTGTTTGGCGCGCACTGCGCGTACGCACCGGCGAAATCCGGCGCTGCCCTTGCGGTGCTTGCCGGCGCAGGCGGCAAAGCGGTTGGTGCGCACCGGCGGCACGGGCACGACCGGCTGTGGCGCCGCCGTCACAGTGACCGGCAGGGAACCGCGGATCGCGCCGGTCTTCGTGGCGCTCAGCATGAACTTTCCGGGTGCGGTGAAACTGACCGAGAAGAGTCCGTCGGCGCCGGTCGTAGCCGAAGCCCCTCCGCCGGTGACACTCACGCCGGCGGCCGCGCTGACGCTGTCGGTCGCGCCATCCCACGAATCGACGCGCCCACTGAGAGTCTGTCCAACGCCGACCGTTTGTGCGGCGACCACGTCGAGGGTGGGCTTCGCGTAATCGTCGGTGAAATACCAGAGCACCGTGTCTCCGTCGGTGAGCTTGGTCGAACCGTCCAGGTAGGTGCCGGGCGGGTTCTGGGTCTTGTTGTTGATCTTCATCAACCAATAGCTGGAGGCGCCGCCGATTTCACCGGCGAGACCGCACAGATACGAACCGCCAAAACCGAACAGCGCGGCGGCGCCGGCCGAGTCCGCCCAGTCGGCCGCGGCCGTGATCGCGGTCGGGTTTGTGGCGGCGGCTCCGCCACCATCCGCGACGCACGAGGAGTTCGCGGTCGAAACCGAGCGCGGGCCGGTGTTGATCGCGGCGTTTGCGCGAGTGGCGGTGGCGCCCTCAACGCGAATGTTGACCTGGGCGGCACCGGCGGAAGCGGTGATGACCGCGCAAAGCGCAAGCGCGAGCATTGTCGAACGTGTAAAGACACGGGTGACCGTGTGCATGAGAGACTTCCCCTTTCCTCGAGGGATCGTTATGTCATTGACACGGCCGAGACAGGTCTCCTGGCTGACGGGTCTTTCCGTCGCGCCTTCCCGGTGGCTCGTTGAGCCGCCAGTGGCTGAGGTCCGCTTCTGACTGCGCGGCGCCTCGTGCGACGGACGCACCCGATCACAGTGGCGGGTCCGCGTCGGTTTCACACCGAACTTCCCTCGTCACGACCGGTTGTGTTGGCGAGTATAGGCGGCCACGGAAATTGCCCAGGGCGGCGGCGCCTTCGGTGTCGACGGCCTCAGACTCGGGCGCCTGCGGATGCAAGCGCGAAGAACTGCTTGCTTACAGTCCGGACGGGTGACGCACGGCGTATCCGCCGGTGCCCTTGCTGCCGACCTGCCAGCGTGAGCCGGTTCCGCCACGGCCCGATGTGTCGAACCACACGCCGCCGACGTTCATGAACACGTGCCCGGCGTTGGCGTAGACGGTGATGTACTTGCCCGGTCCACCCGCGCCCCAGCCCATCAGCGGGCCGGAGGCCATCGGCGAGGAAAGCGTGCCCGCGGCGTGCAGTACGTAGCTGACCGACCCGGAGCAGTCATAGCCGGAGGAATCGAACGAGCCGTGTCCACCGCCCCACAGATACGGCGTCTTTGCGATGCGGTTGCCGGCGGCCACCGCACTCTTGATCGCCTGCGGCGCGTCGGCCGACGCGGAGGCGAGGCCGTCGGAGTGCAGTGAGACCACGCCGCCCTTGGCGACCACCGGAGCCGAAGTTGAACTCGGCCCGGTATCTGACTGCTGCTGCGCGCGGGCACGTGCTGCAATCGCGGCAATCTCGCGGCGTACGCGACGCTGTTCGGCCTGCAGGCTGCCGGCCTGCGCGATCGCCTTGTTTTTGGCGGTGACGATCCCGGCCTTTCGCGCCGCAACGATCCCGATCGCGGCCTGCGCCTTCACCTCCAGCGACGAAAGCGCAATCGCCTGCTTGTGCGTCTTGCGCTTGAGTTCGGCGACGTCTTTGATGACGCGACGATCCTGCTTGGCAACGTCGTGCAGGTACTCGGCGCGTTCAAGCATCTCGGCGAATCCGTCACTGTTGAGCATCACGCTCACCACGTCCGGTTGGCCCGACTTGTAAACGGCGATCAGCCGACGCGAGAGAACGCGGCGAGAGTGCTTCAGTCTTTTCGTGGTGCGCTGCAGTCTTGAGCGGGCCGCCGTCAGCTCCGCCGCGATCGCGCGCTCGCGGGCCTGCTTGCGGACAAGGTCTGCCTGCGTGATGTTTTCGCGTCCCTGCAACTTGTCGATACGCCCTTGAAGTTGATCGATGCGCGCGGCAAGCTGCTGTGCCCGCACGTGCGGATCGCTCGCAAGTCCCGCGGGCGGCACGGCGTGAGACCCCATCGGCAATGCGAGATACAACACACTGACGGCCGCAGTAAGCGCGATCGCGATTAGGCCCGACCAAAGAGGTCTGCTGACGGCATGGTTGTTGGGAGTGTCACGCATCGGTTTTCGGACGGTAGAACCGCCGGTCCCTCAATCACCCGAATTCCTGCTTCGCGCGCGCCATCTGCAAACCAGATTGCGGGCCGAGCGGGTTCGGTTTCGCGTCGCTTACGGAGTTAGCTGTCGGGCTTGCGCGTAACCGGCGATGCCGGCGTTCGCGCTACGCCGTCCTATCGACGGCGATTCGCCCCGGAGACTTCGATTGGGTCCCCCGCCACCCGCGGCACTGCCGCGGGCGTTCAGCGACCAGTGAAAAGTACCAGAATGCAGGTGAATCGTGGCGAGCCCAGGAGCCGGGACCGGTTTTCGAACCGGCGACGCGCCGGTTCAGCCGCCCGGCCGCGGCCGCGCCGCCGCCGCTCGCGCCGCCGCTACCAGCGCCGGGATCACCATGTCGCCATCCACCGCCTCCGGATGCCACTGCACGCCAATCGCGAAGCGCCTGCCGGTCACTTCGATCGCCTCGGGCAGATCGTCGGCCGCGGCGCGCCCTGTGATCTCCAGGCCCTCGCCGAGCCGGTCGATCGCCTGGTGGTGATGACTCTTGACAATCACCTCACCGGCACCCGCCGCGCGCTCGGCCGCCGATCCGGGCGTCATGCGAACGGCTTGGTCGGCGTCCGCGAATGATCCCGGCGTACGCATGTGCTCATCCGCTCCCGCGATCTCGGGTACGTGTTGATGCAGCGTGCCACCAGACGCCACGTTGATCGTCTGCATGCCGCGACAGATCCCCAGCAACGGCATGTCCCGTCGCAACGCCGCGCGGACCAGCGCCACCTCGCACTGGTCACGCGTGGGCAAAGTGTTTACGGTCGCAGGGTGGGGCTCCGCGCCGTAGCTGCCGGGGTCGAGATCCGCTCCGCCGGCCACGATCAACCCGTCCAAACGGTCGAGCACGGATTCGGGATCTTCGATCCAGCCCGGGTCCACCGGCAGCAGCACTGCCGCACCGCCGGCTCGTTGCACCGCCTCCACGTACATGCGCGGCAACAGGTCCGCCGGGAGGTCCCACACGCCCCAGGTCGCGCGTTCGAGCGCCGCGCAAACGCCGATCAGCGGACGGTTTCTCACAACGGTGTCGTGTAGGCGCCGCTCAACCCGCCGTCGACCATAAATGTGGACGCCGTCACGTAGCTGGAATCGTCACTCGCTAAGAAAAGGGCTCCCTGCGCGATTTCCTCGGCGAAAGCGAAGCGGCCCATCGGCAGATGCACCATGCGGCGTTGCGCTTTCTCCGGATCCTTCGCGAAGAGCTCTCGCAGCAGCGGCGTATCCACCGGTCCCGGGCACAAAGCGTTTACGCGCACGCCTCGCTTGGCGAACTCCACGCCGAGTTCGCGTGACAACGCAAGCACGCCGCCCTTGGACGCCGTATATGAGATCTGAGAGGTGGCAGCGCCCATAACGGCCACGAACGACGCCGTATTGATTACAGAGCCGCCGCCTGCGTCCAGCAAGTGCGGGATGCCGTACTTGCAACACAAAAACACGCTCTTGAGATTGACGTCTTGCACACGCTGCCAGGCCTCAAGCGAGGTGTCGAGCACGGAGGCGTCGTCGTTTGGAGAGATGCCCGCGTTGTTGAAGAGCACGTCGATCCGGCCGAATCGCTCCGCAACGGTGGCGTAGAGGCCCTCAACGGCCATGGCGTCGGTTACATCGGCCGTGATCGCCAGGTCTCCGGGCGAGTCCTCGCCCAGGTCCACACCCACCACGGTTGCTCCCTCGCGCATGAACAGCTCCGCCGTGGCAGCGCCGATTCCGCCTTTCGCGCCGGTGATCACGGCTACTTTTCCCTCCAGTCGCGCCATTTCAAGCCCCTTCCGTCGAGTAGAAAATCGTTTTCACATCGCTGTAGGCATCCAGCGCGTGCGGTCCGAGCTCGCGCCCGTAACCGGACTGTTTGAATCCGCCGAACGGCGTCGACACGCGCACCGAGTTGTTTGAGTTGATCGAGAGCGCACCCGTCTGCACCGCTCGGGCGACGCGCAACGCACGGGCTCCGTCACGAGTCCAGATCGAGCCCGAAAGTCCGTAGATCGTGTCGTTGGCAAGCTCGACGGCATGCGCCTCGTCGCGAAACGGGATCACCACCGCTACCGGTCCAAAAATCTCCTCGCGCACGGCGCGGTCGTCCGGCGCGACCGGGCACAGCACGGTCGGCGCGAACCAATATCCCGGCCCGTCGGGCACGTTGCCGCGAAACGCGATCGGTGCGCCCGCGGGCACGAAACCGGCGACCGCGTCGCGCTGACCGGCCGAAATCAACGGCCCCATCTGCGTGCCATCCGCAAGAGGGTCGCCCACGCGCAGCGCCTTTACCGCCGGCTCGAGCAGATCCATGAAGCGATCGAGCGCGGACTGTTCCACGAGGATGCGCGAGCGCGCGCAGCAGTCCTGTCCGGCATTGCCGAAGACCGCGCCGGGCGCCGCCGCGGCGGCGGCCTCGATGTCCGCGTCGGCAAAGACGATGCCGGCCGACTTGCCACCCAGTTCAAGAGTGACGCGCTTGAGTGTGCTCGCCGCTTCGGCGGCGATCGAGCGACCGACCTCGGTGGAACCGGTAAAAGCGATCTTCGCCACGTCCGGATGCTCAACCAGACGGCGACCGCATGTGCCGCCGGGACCGGCCACAACGTTGACAACACCGTCGGGGAGACCCGCCTCGCGGGCGATCTCGGAAAACCTCAGCGCAGTCAGCGGCGTCAGCTGTGCCGGTTTGAGCACCACCGTGTTGCCCGCCGCCAACGCCGGCGCCAGCTTCCATGCGGCAATCGCGAGCGGGAAGTTCCAAGGCGTGATCAGGCCCACCACGCCCAGCGGCTCGCGCACAGTGAAGGCCTGGCCACCGGCCACGGGGATCGTCTCGCCATGCGGCCGCTCCGGGGAACCCGCGTAATACCGAAACGTCTCCACAACCATGCCGATCTCGCCGCGAGCATCGGCCAGCGGCTTGCCGGCATTGCGCGCCTCCAATACCGCGAGGTCTTCGAGTTCGCGTTCGACCGCGGTGGCGATTTCGCGCATTAACCCGGCACGGCGCGCGGGCGCGAAGTCCCGCCACGCGGGGAAAGCCGCCACCGCGCGCGCGACCGCGACGTCGACATCGCCCGCATTTGCGCGCGGGATCGTGTCGAGTACACGCTCGGTGGAAGGTTCGAGCACGTTTAGTTCCTCGCTCACTGCCGCTCCGTCCCCCGTAGAACTCATCGGTGAAAATTATCAGTGCGCGGGAGTTTTAGATCGATCGACCGAACTTCTGCGCGGGTCTTCAGGATCGAATTCCCTGTCTGCCGGTACCCTTCGATATCTACGAAGTCGTGCGCGCCGCGCGCGCGGCCGGAAGATCGACGCCCATCTTTTTCTATATCGCGGCAGTCTCGGAGCAAATCAGCATCATGCGGAAGGATCTCGGCGCGTCGCCGAGCAACAATCGAGCAGTTACCGGTCACCGGCCCAAACGCCCCACGGCGACCGGTCTGTACGACCCTGCCTATGAACATGACGCCTGCGGCGTGGGATTCGTGGCCAAGCTCGACGGCGATCCGGCGCACGACGTGATCGAGCGCGCTCTCGTGGTGCTGGAGCACATGGAGCACCGCGGCGCCCAAGGCGCCGATCCCGAGACCGGCGACGGCGCGGGCATCCTGATGCAGATTCCCGACGAGTTCTTTCGCGCAGAAACAGACTTCGAGCTGCCCCCGGCCGGCGAATACGGCGTTGCAGTGTGCTTCATGCCCCCCGGTGTGCAGGAGCGCGAATGGCTCAAGCGCCGCCTCGAACAGGCGGTGGAGGCGGAGGGGCAACGGGTGATCGGCTGGCGTGACGTGCCGACCGACCGCTCGCACGCCGGTCGCATCGCGCTGGCATCGGCTCCTTACGTCAAGCAGTTGTTCATCGGCGCCGGTGAGGCCGTGCGCAACGGCCGAAACGTCGGCCAGGACGCGTTTGAACGCAAGCTTTACGTCGCGCGCCGTGTGTTTGAACACGAGGCCGGCGAGGACGCTCCTGTGATCTCGATGTCTTCACGCACGATCGTTTACAAGGGCATGCTTTCGGCGCCGCAGTTGCCCGGATACTTCCCCGATCTGCGCGACGCGCGCGTGAAGTCGCGGGTCGCGGTCGTGCATTCGCGCTTTTCCACCAACACCTTCCCCAGCTGGGAGCTTGCCCACCCATTCCGCATGCTCGCGCACAACGGCGAGATCAACACGCTGCGCGGCAACCACAACTGGATGCGGGCCCGCGAGTCACAGCTCAAGAGCGAGCTCTTCGGCGGTGACGCCGGCAAGCTGCGCGATGTTGTGCGACCGGGAGGTTCGGACTCGGCCGCACTTGACAACGTGCTTGAACTGCTGGTTTTGGCGGGGCGTTCCGTGCCGCACGCGCTGATGATGATGATCCCCGAGGCGTACCGCACCCGCGACGAGATCTCACCGGCGGTCAAGGGCTTTTACCACTACCAAGCCTGCCAAATGGAGCCTTGGGACGGACCCGCCGCCGTGGTTTTCAGCGACGGCCGTTCGGTCGGCGCGATGCTCGACCGCAACGGGTTGCGCCCCGGCCGCTGGACGGTCACGAAGGACGGCTACGCGATCATGGCTTCCGAGGCCGGCGTGCTGCCGATCGAACCCGAGAACGTCGAGCGCAAGGGCCGCTTGCACCCGGGCAAATTCTTCTACGTCGACCTTGACGCCGGAAAAGTGATCGACGACGCCGAGCTCAAGGAATCGATCGCGACTCAAAAGCCCTATGAGCAGTGGTGCAGCGAGCAGCTAATACATCTCAGTCAGATTCCCGACCGAGGGCGCCCGACGCCAAGCCCCGAGCCGCTGCGCACGCGTCAGCTCGCGTTTGGCTACAGCCAAGAGGATCTGCGCGTACTGCTCGAACCGATGGTGGCGGCCCAGGCGGAGCCGATCGGGTCGATGGGCAACGACCTGGCTCTGGCGGTGCTGTCAGATCGGCGGCCGTCGCTCTTCAACTACTTCAAACAACTCTTTGCGCAGGTCACCAACCCGCCGATCGACCCATTGCGTGAACAGCTCGTAATGAGCCTGGTCACACGACTGGGCACACACGGCAACCTCTTTCAAGAGGTCCCCGAACACGCCATCCAGTTGATCATCAACCAGCCGATCCTCGGTTTCGAAGAGATGGAAAAGATCCGCCATCTCGACCGGCGCGGTTTTCGGTCGCGCACCATCGACGTGACGTGGCCGGTCGCCGATGGCGCGGCGGGCATGGAGAGCGCACTTCTGCGCGTCTGCGACGAGGCGCGCACGAGCATCGATCAGGGCGCAACGATCATCATTCTCTCTGACGCGAGCGTCAACTCCGAGAACGTACCGATTCCGTCGCTACTTGCCGTCGCCGCGGTGCACCAGCACCTCGTGCGCGAAGGCGTGCGCCTGCGCGTAGGGCTGATCGTTGAATCCGGAGATCCGCGCGAGGTGCACCACATGGCGGCGCTGATCGGATACGGCGCGGCCGCGGTGCATCCATATCTTGCGCTTGAGTCGCTGTTGAACCTCACGGCGATGGGCCACATGCCCGAGGCGATGGACGTTCTTGAGAGCGAGAAGCGCCTGATCAAGGCGCTGGACAAGGGTCTCTTGAAGGTGATTTCGAAGATGGGCATCTCGACGATCCAGTCGTACCGCGGGGCGCAGCTCTTTGAGGCGCTCGGACTTGACGAGGAGCTAGTCGATAAATACTTCACGGGCACGCCGTCGCGCATCGGCGGGGTCGGCATTAAGACGCTCGCCGAAGAGGCGCTGGATCGGCACGCGCTCGCCTACGCCCACACTCCGGAATACGGACTTCTGCCGGTCGGCGGCGTGTACCAGTGGCGGCGCCAAGGCGAGCGCCGTGTCTGGAATCCCACCACCGTGAGCAAGCTGCAGAACGCAGTCGGCCTCAATCCCGACGCCGAAAGCGGGCCGCTGAGCTACCGGCAGTTCGCCGACTCCGTAAACGACGAAGCGGCGAAGGGCATCACCCTGCGCGGACTGATGAGCTTCCGGCAAGACGGTGATCCGATCCCACTCGACGAGGTCGAGTCCGGCGCGGAGATTGTCAAGCGCTTCTCGACCGGGGCGATGAGCATGGGTTCGATCTCGGCCGAGTCGCATGAGGCGCTCGCCGTGGCGATGAATCGCCTGGGCGCGCGCTCGAACACCGGCGAGGGCGGTGAAGATCCGGAGCGCTTCATAGATGAGCGCCGCTCGGCGATCAAGCAGATCGCGTCGGGCCGCTTCGGCGTAACGATTGAGTACCTCGCCAACGCAGATCAGTTGCAGATCAAGGTTTCGCAAGGTGCCAAACCGGGTGAAGGCGGACAATTGCCGGGGCCGAAGGTTTCGCCGTACATCGCGAAGCTGCGCCACTCCACGGCCGGCGTCGGACTGATCTCTCCACCGCCGCATCACGATATTTACTCGATCGAAGACCTCAAGCAACTTATCCACGATCTGCGTTGCGCCAACCCGACCGCGAGCGTCTCGGTCAAACTGGTCTCAGCCGTCGGCGTGGGCACCGTGGCCGCCGGCGTGGCGAAGGCCGGCGCCGATCATGTCGTGATCGCCGGATACGACGGTGGCACGGGCGCTTCGCCGCAGTCATCCATCTACAACACCGGATTGCCGTGGGAGATCGGTCTCGCGGAGACGCAGCAGACGTTGCTTGCGAATGACCTGCGCTCACGCATCGCAGTCGAAGTCGACGGCCAGCTCAAAACCGGTCGCGACGTCGTGATCGGCGGCATCCTCGGCGCCGACCAGTTCGGTTTTGCCACCGCCCCGCTGATCGCGATGGGCTGCATCATGATGCGCGTTTGCCACCTCAACACCTGCCCGGTGGGCATCGCCACGCAAAACCCCGAGCTTCGCCGCCGCTTTCAGGGCACGCCGGATCACGTCTTCAACTACTTCGTCTACCTCGCCGAGGAGGTTCGCGAACTGATGGCTTCGCTCGGTGTCGCGAGCTTCGACGACTTGATCGGCCGCACCGATCTGCTGCGGGCCGACCCGGAGATCAAGTCCGGTTCCAGCAAGGCCGCAAGCGTGGATCTCTCGAACATCCTCGCGCTTCCCAACGTGCCGGACGGCGAAGCGCGGCATTTTGTCACCGCGCCGGACTCAAACCTCGACGGCCAACTTGATCGTGAGCTGCTCAAACAACTCACGCCCGCGATCGAAAGTGGACGGCGCGTGTCGATCGAGTCGCCGATCCGCAACGTCGATCGCACGGTCGGCGGCATGATCGCCAACGCAATCGCCAAGCGCCACGGTTCGGAGGGACTGCCGGACGGCACGATCGAGGTTGATTTCACGGGCTCCGCGGGGCAGTCTTTCGGCGCGTGGCTCGCACCGGGCGTTACGTTCACACTGCACGGCGACACCAACGACTACGCGGGCAAGGGACTCTCCGGCGGCACGATCGCCGTGCGCCCACCCGCCGGTTCCACCTTCGACTCGTCGGAGAACGTGATTGCCGGCAACGCCGTGCTCTACGGGGCAACGGGCGGAAAGGCGTTTTTCAGTGGGTTGGCGGGCGAACGCTTCGCGGTGCGCAACTCCGGCGCCGTCTCGGTGGTCGAAGGCGTCGGCGACCACGGCTGCGAATACATGACCGGCGGGCGCGTAACGGTGCTTGGTCCGACCGGAGAGAACTTCGCCGCCGGCATGAGCGGCGGAATCGCGCTGGTCTACGACCCTGACGACCTCTTCGAGCGCCGTCTAAACCGCGAACTCGTCGAGCTTGAACCGGTCGAGGGCGAAGACGCCGAGCAGCTTTTCCGCGACATCGCCGAACATGTCGCCGCGACCGGTTCGAAGCCGGGTCAGAACATTTTGGACGCCTGGCCGCAGGCCTCGGCGCAGTTTGTCAAGGTCATGCCCAGCGACTACAAGCGCGCTCTTGAAGAGCTCGCCCAGAAGGCCGAACGTGTCTCGCCCGAAGGCGCGACAAGTGCCCATGAAGACGCGCCGAAGGCCCTGCACGCTCCGGCCACGCGCGGTGAGATCGTGCTGCCGTACCACGACGCCGAGGGCAACACCGAGGACTTCCCCGAGGTGCTCGACGACGAGTCCGACGAGGATGGAACGAACACGGCCTCAGATGAGAGTGGCGCCGCTGACGGATCGGACGAAGAGCCGGTGGGAGCGCAGACCGATGGGTGAGATCGGCGGATTCCTGAAACTGCATCGCGTCGACTTCGCGAAGCGCAAACCGGAGGAGCGCAGGCTCGACCACAAGCACTACTACTCGCTGCAGCCCGAGTCCGTTCTGCGCGACCAGGGCGCCCGCTGCATGGACTGCGGCGTGCCGTTCTGCCACGTCGGCTGTCCACTTGGCAACCTGATCCCAGACTGGAACAACCAGGTGTATCGCGCCGACTGGCTGGAGGCCAACGATCAGCTTCACGCCACCAACAATTTTCCGGAGTTCACGGGCCGCGTCTGCCCCGCCCCATGCGAGAAGGCCTGCGTGCTCGCGATCAACGACGAGGCGGTGACAATCCAGCAGATCGAACTCGGCATCGTCGAGCACGCCTTCAACGCCGGTCTGATTCGCGGCGGCGCACCGGCCCGACGCACGGGTAAAACGATCGCCGTGATCGGCTCGGGTCCGGCCGGAATGGCCGTCGCCGACGAACTCAACAAACGCGGTCACAGCGTCACGGTGTTCGAGCGCGACGAGGCAGCCGGCGGTCTGATGCGTTTCGGAGTGCCGGACGCGAAGCTTGAGAAATGGGTGATTGACCGTCGGGTCGCGCTGATGCACGAGGCAGGGATTGATTTTCGCTTCGACGCCGATGTCGGCGGCACAATCTCGATCGACGATTTGCGCGATCGGCACGACGCGGTGGTGCTGGCGACCGGTTCGCGCGTGCAGCGCGAAGTCAACGTTCCCGGCGGCGACCTGCAGGGCGTCTTTCCGGCGATGGACTACCTGTACGCGCGCAACCGCGCGGTTGCCCGCGAAGAAGGCCGCGAAGGCGCCCCGGCCGACGCCAACGCGGACGAACTTTGTGCCGCCGGACGGCGCGTGATCGTGATCGGCGGCGGCGACACGGGCATGGACTGTCTGTCGAACGCCGGCCGCGAAGGCTGCGCGAGCGCGATCATGCTCGACGTCTACCAGGAGCTTCCCGGAAGCGGTCGCACGCCCGACTCCCCATGGCCGCTGCAACCACGCCGCACAGCCTCCACGTACGCGCTTGACGAAGGCGGCCAACGCCGCTGGGGTACGCGCGTCACAAGCATCAGCGGCGAAAACGGCCGTGTCACAGAAGTTCACGCGGTGGAAGTGGAGGGCACTTCGAGCGCCGACGCGAAGCCGATTCCCGGCACCGAGTTCAGCCTTCCCGCAGACCTCGTGCTGGTGGCGATCGGCTTCAGCCACCCCGAACACGAAGGTGCCGTAAACGATCTCGGCCTGGAACTCGACGCACGCGGAAACATCAAAGCCGGCGCCCACGCAACTTCTGTCGAAGGCGTCTACACGGCCGGTGACGCGCGCACCGGCCAGTCGCTGATCGTGTCAGCCATCGCCGAAGGCCGTCGATGCGCTCGCGTCGTCGACGCGCACCTCACCGGTCGCCCGCAGCCGCTTGCGCTCGGCGCCGAAGTGCCTGGCGCGACCGGCGAGGAGATCCCCGCCCCGCCGCGCTCGACGCGTTAATCAAGCCGACGCCGTCCGTCGTCGCACTGGCACGGGCGGATCAAAGCCTTTCGAACCCGCGCACGCGCTCCCAGTCGGTCACCGCAGCCTCAAAGGCGTTCAGTTCTACGTCGGCCCCGTTTACGTAGTGGATCACAACCTCGTCGCCGAATGCGTCGCGCGCCACTTCGCTTGACGCGAAAAGATCGCGCGCCTCGCGCAGCGTGGACGGCACACACGGCTTGTCCGCGGTGTACGCGTTCCCGGAGAACGCCGGCTCTAGCGGCAGTTCATTGTCCACGCCATGTAACCCGGCGGCGATCAGCGCGCTAAGCGTGAGATACGGATTAACGTCTGCGCCGGGCAAACGACACTCGATCCGGCGCGCGCCGCCGCGGCCCACCTCACGCAGCGCACACGTGCGATTGTCCCTGCCCCACGCCACCGCCGTCGGCGCAAATGATCCGGCAACGAAACGTTTGTAGGAGTTCACGTTGGGCGCGTGAAGCAAGGTCATTTCGCGCAGGCAGGCAAGTTGGCCGGCGACGAAATGGTCGAAGATCTCGGGATGCTTCGTGAACACCGGGGCGCCAGAGCGTTCAGTGAGTGAAAGGTGAACATGGCACGAGCTGCCCTCGAGCTGGTCGTACTTGGCCATGAAGCTGATCGCATACCCCTCCTGGGCGGCGATTTCCTTGGCGCCGTTCTTGTAAATCGTGTGTTCGTCGGCCGCGCGCAGGGCGTTCTGATATCGAAAGTTGATCTCGTGCTGACCCGCGTTGCACTCGCCCTTGGATGCCTCGACCTCCAACCCGGCGATCGCCATTTCATTACGGATTCGCCGGATTAACGGTTCCACGCGCGCCGTGCCGAGCATCGAGTAATCCACGTTGTACCGATTCGCCGGAGTAAGCCCGCGGTAACCGGCGTCCCACGCCTGCTCGTAACTGTCCTCGAAGAGCATGAACTCAAGCTCGGTGGCGGCATTCGCGCTCCATCCTCGTTCGGACAGCCGTTCAAGCTGACGTTGGAGTATCTGCCGCGGTGAAACCGTAACCGGAGCCCCGTCGTGCGCGTAGATATCGGCCAGGCACAATGCCGTGGCCGGATGCCACGGCAGCTTTCGCAACGTCGTCAGGTCCGGCCGAAGCTCGAAGTCTCCATACCCTGCGTCCCACGACGAACTCGCGTAACCACCGACCGTGTCCATCTCCACGTCGACGGCCAGCAGGTAGTTGCAGGCTTCGGCCGCGCGCTCGGCGACTTCCTCGATGAAGTGCTGACCGGCCATCCGCTTGCCCTGAAGTCGGCCCTGCATGTCGGTCATCGCCAACAGCACCGTGTCGATCGAACCGTCGCTCACGGCGCGGCGAAGTTCCCCCAGCTCCATTACGCAAACCTACCAGTGGTGGACGGCGGCAAGGCCCACGCCGACGCCGCGTTCAGCGCTCGAACGCTCCGAGGTCGAAGGCGATGCCTTTGAAACGCGCGGTAGTGACGTCGTAATCGGACGTCACCAGCGCAGTTACTCCGGCGTCCCCGGCGTCCACCGCCGGACTCCCCGCCGCCACGTGAAAGTCGCCACTCCCGGCCGACGCGAAGAGCGGATCGCCGAACAGCGGCGCTGCGTCAAGCGAGGCCGTGCCCGTGCCGCCAAACCAGAGGTTGTGCGTAATCGTTCCGATCGTGCCGCCAAAGTCCACCGAGCCGCTCGTGTAGTCGGTGCCGTTGGTCAGCGCGAAGATGTTGTTGCGCACGTCAAGCGCGTCACTTGGAAAACCCCAGTCGTTGGTCAGCGCGCCGTAATTGGAGTTGTTCGCGCGGTTCATGTCGTAGAAGGTGTTGTTCCAGAGTTTCATCCCATGTAAATCGATCGTGTTGAACCGCACGCCGGCGTAGCTGGCGCCGCGCGCAACGTTGTCCCAGATCGCGATATTGCCGGCGCTGCCGTCGGCCACGTTGATCAAATGCTTCGTGACCTCGGCGATCGAGTTGTGATGGAAGTTGACATTGTTGATCACTTCGGAGCCGTTACCGCCGTTTGCGAACATCAGGAAGCCGTTGCCGTTGAAGATGTCGTGAATATCGTTGAAGGTGATTTCATAACTTCCGTCGCCGTCGATGTAAATGCCGTGGGCCTCGCCGGGGCTGCCGTGGATGTCGTGAATCTCGTTACCCAGCCAGTGGGCGTCGGCACCATTTCCCGTGATCCCTCCCATCTTTGACGTCGAAGGCGCCGTTGTGGCACTCAGCTCGTTGTTCACGATGCGCCAGTGGTCGCCGAAGATTTCCTGGCTGATCGGTCCGTCGCCGCCGCCGCCCTCGATACGCAGGTTGGCGATCACCACCCACTTGCCGGCATTCGGGTAGTTGATGCCGTTTAGGCCGGATAGGCCGCCGCCGGAGTGCGTGCTTGACGCGGCGTTGATGAACGCATCTTCACCCGGATAACCAATCACTGTGATCGGACCACTACCGGAGGCACCTGTTGGTGCGGTGCCGGAACTGCCGTCGGACTTGATGAATCGCATGAAGTAGTTCTCACGGCCAACGTCGGTCCAAGTGCCCCCGCGCAAGACGATGAAGTCCCCCGGCTGAGCCGCGCCCCAGGCGCCCTGCGCGAGGTTGACTGCCTGCACGTGCCGGTAGGGACGCGTGATGTCGCCGGGCACCGCCGTGGCGTCGTTGCCGCCGGCGTTGTCCACGTAGAGCATTCGCCCGGGATTGACCTTGAAGGTCAGGTCGGTGTTGGACTGAACTCCGCCCACCGTCACCTTGATCGGCAGCGCGACACCCGGCGCGGGGTTGCCAAGCGAACCAGGGCGCACTGTGATTTGCTGAACGTCACTACGGCCGCGCGAAGCGCCCATCGACACGTAAGCCCCCACTTCTGAACCGCCAATATAGACGCGAACGGTGCCGCCCAACCCAGCCGAGCCGAAGTTCTTGCCGAAGATCGACAAATACGCACCGAGATTGCCTTCACCGCCGCTGTTCGGTCCAGAGACTATGTCTGTGTAGAGCACGTGTGGGGCGCCGTCGGGCAACGGCGGCGGCGTGTCCTGACCGCTCGGCCCGGTGCGCCCCGGCCCGGTTGTCCACGCCCAAGTTCCGGACGCAGTAGTTCTTCTGGCGTGCGAAAGCCGTTGCACGATCTTGCACCGTCTCCCTGTGCGACGTGAGGACCGCCGACACGGATGCTTGATCTGCGCTGCGGCATTCGAAAAATTCGATTTCGACCGCAATTCCGATCCCGCGTATGACGGTACGGCCCAGTAAAGCCAGACGACGAATATCGCCAACATAAACACACAGGCACGTACGGCCCGACCACGCGGCGATGCCGCAAGGACTAACCGGTCCGTTTCGGCCGGCGTGAAACGATTTGCTCCGAGATTCACGATCACCCCGCTCCTTCGGGTCGACGACTCCCCAACGTGTGTGGCGCCCGCCGCAATGCAGAATGATCGACGACATGGACGGATCGCTTGAGGGCACCAAGTTAGGTAGTACAACAGTCACTTGCCTACATCACAAACATCGGTGTCGCGCGGTACGTGCTTCGCATTATCCGTTCGATCGATCCCGTAGAGTCGGAAGCGCGCCCGCGTAATCGCGGCCTTGAGATGAACACCGACCCCGCCGCAAGCACTCGCCCGCAAGGCGACCCGAAGGGCCACTCCGGCGCCGCTCGCGATGCACCTCGGGCCGAAGAACCGGTGATTGCGCTACACGGCGTGCGCAAGACCTACGGTGCCGGCGAAAACGCCGTCGACGCCCTCAAGGGCGTGGACTTTGAAGCTCGCGCCGATCGAATGACCGCGATCGTCGGACCGTCCGGCAGCGGCAAGAGCACTTTGCTGAACCTGATCGGATCACTCGATGAACCGACCGCCGGGCGGATCAGCTTTGCCGGTCGCGACATCACTTCGATGAGCGAACGCGAACGCACGCGATTTCGCGCGCGCAACATCGGCTTCGTCTTTCAGTTCCTCAATCTGCTGCCCGGGTTGACGTGCGAGCAGAACGTGATGCTCGGAGGCGTGATCGTGGGCATGGCGCCCCGCGAGGCCAGGCGACGTGCCGCGGAACTGCTGGAGACGGTCGGCTTGGGCGACAAACGGCGAGCGACGGCGCGCAAGCTCAGCGGCGGTCAAATGCAGCGCGTGGCGATTGCGCGAGCGTTGATCAACGATGCACCGCTGCTGCTGGCCGACGAACCCACCGGCAACCTCGATGAACGCAATGCGGACGAAATCACCGCGCTGCTGCGCGACCATGCCTCTGACGGGCGCGCGGTCGTGCTTGTCACTCACAACAACGATCTCGCCGAGCGCTACGCCGACGAAATCAAAGTCGTACGCGACGGCCTGATCCAAGACGAGCAGTCGGCAACCGTGCAGAGGACCAAATCCTCCGCCGACTCCGGACCCGGCACTCCGTCAATGCGTTTCGAGATCGACCCTGCCGAAGATCCCGACCGCATGATCACCGGCATCGCCCTTGCGATCGCTCGACATGCCGGAGGCGTTCGTCTGCGTCTGACCGAAGACGGCCGAATCTCGATGGAGGCCGACGAGTCCTGATCGCGCCGGCGACGCGCCTTTGGCCCAGCCCACTCACAAAACAATGCTCGGCAAGTTCTCCACCACACTTCTGCTGACGCGCCACATCCTGCGCACGATGACCTCACATGTGTTGCGCACGGCGATCGTGTGGCTGGCGTTGGCGGCGGCCCTGGGCGTGGTGATCGGCGTGTTTTCGTTTACGCGAAGCATCGACGACTCGCACCGCGCGCGCGGCCAGGCGATCCGCGGCGTGGCCCAGGTGCAGGTGGAGGCCGTCGGCCAGTCGGTGCTGCCAAAGACCTTGGCCGGCGAGCTTGAGGATTTACCGGGCACACGCCACGCGGTCGCCGTGGACGAACTGCGCGTGGGCATCAGCTCCAAGCACCGCGTCTCGCACGTCGCCACGGCGTTTGGCATCGACCGCCGTGCCCGTCTACTCAAGAGCGCGTTGCAAAAAGAACTCGACGTAAAGACGCCGAAAGATCCAGACAAGGGCGGCCTCACGATCAGCCGCGAAATGGCGGCCACGCTCGGCGTCAAGCGCGGCGACAAGGTGCGTGTGATCGCTTTCACACGTTCGCCGCGGATCAAAATCGAGCGCATCCAGAAGGTCTCGCCGGCGCTCAGCGAGGTGGTCGCGATACCGCTCAAAAGCCTGCGAAAAATGCGTGGCGAGAGCGGATCCAACCGCATCTATGTGCAACTCAAACGCGGTGTGTCGGCCGCAACCTGGACCCGCCGCGCGGCCGACAAACTGCCCAAGAACGCGCTTGTAGTCACTCCCGACGACCAGCAACGCCAACTCGACCGCGTACTCAACGTGACCGTGCGTTCGTACACATACATCTTCGGGGCAATCGCGCTGCTGATCGTGACGTTGTTGGTCTACGTGCTGCAACTGATGCGCATGCTCGACCGCCAGGAAGATGCCGGGCTTGTGCGCGCGCTCGGCTCAAACACCGTGCCGCTGGCCGCCGCGGAGATCCTGACGCTGCTCGTGATGATGCTGCCCGCGCTGCCGGCCGGTTACTTGGTGGGCAAGGCGTTTGCCCACCAACTGGCCGGAAATCTGCCCGAATATCTCACCCAGGTCTTCAATTTCACATTGGTTGTGGAGATCAAACCGGGTCTCGTCGCGATCGCGGTGGCCGGCACGCTGACAGTCGCCATACTGGCCACGCTTGGCGCACTTTTGGCTACTCGACGACCGGTCGCCGACCAGTTGGGGCGTTCTCCACAGTCCGGCGCCACGGCTACCGCGGGTGTCGCGTTGCCGGTCGCCGTTGCGCTCACGGTCGGCGGTCTGCTGGCCACGGCGGCCTCGCTGAACTGGGCGGATTCGCGCCACTACACACTCACGTCGATTCTCACCCTGCTCGGCGTGACTCTTGCGGCTCCGGGCATCGCGGCACTGCTGGCACACGGACTCACGCGGTTTCACGTAACCGGCGGGCCTTCCAGATTGGTAGCGCGCTCGGCGATCGAGTCGCACCCCCGGCGCGTCGCGATCTCCACCGCGATCATGGCGATGGCCGTGTCGGCGATCGTGCCGATGCAGCTGGTGGATAACGCGCTGGTCGATCGCGTGGACGAGCTTTCTGGCATTCATCGAGAGACCGTGCAGCGAGTCGTCGCCGGCGACGACCTCTTCAGTTCGGTCCCGGTGGCCCAACAGTACATTCGCAGGGTCACGACGGAGAAGCCGCTCAAGGTGAAGGTCAAGACACCGACGCCGGTGCCCGGTCAACCGCCGCCCGACCCCGCGAAGCTCAAGCGCGAAGCGGTGCGCGAGACCCAAGAACGCGAGCGCCGTCGCCCGCTGCCCGATTGGTCGTCACCGTTTGTGACCGGATTCACGCCGTACCGGGGCCAGCTGGTCTCGCTGCTCGCGCTGGACTCCCGCCGCACCTGGCCGTTCGTTCGCAAGCCGGGTGATGAATCACGCAAGCAGATCGCGTCACGACTACGCAGCAACCGCACTCGCGTTGTGATTTCGAAACAGCTTTCAGCCTGGTCCGGTCTGGAAGAAGGCGACAAAATCGCCCTGCCCACGCCGGAGGGCGTGCGTAAGTCAAAGGTCGCGGCCGTGATCGACGACATGACCTGGCCGCTGGGCAGTGTGTATTTCGACATCACCCGCTACCGCAGGCTTTTTGACGACGATGCGATCAACGTGCTGATCGTGCGCAACCGGAGCTATGTCGACAACGGCGAAATCGCGGATAGGAGGCCGCTGCACACTTACAGCGGCGCTCAGTTGCGCGAGCGCATCAAGGGTCAGATGGACAAGCAACGCGAGAACATGCTGGCGATGCGTTGGATGATCGTGCTCGCGGCGCTCGTGGCGGTGGGTGGGATACTCGCCACCTCGGTGCTGGCGCGGCGCCGCGAGTGGGGCGTGCTGCGCGCGGCCGGTCTGGGCAAGGCCAGACTGTTCACGGCCTTGGCGATCGAGATCGCGGTGATCCTGGTGCTTGGCTCGCTGATCGGAGTGGCGGGAGGCATCGTTTCGTTCCGCGGGCCGATCAACTCGTTTATGGACAGTCAGGGCTTCTCTATCGGAGACGAAATAGTGCTGATGCCGCTGTTGGGTACGGCTGGAACCGCGGTCGGCGTGGGTTTTGTGGCAGTCAGCCTGTCGGCTATCGCGGTCGCGCGTACGAAGTTGACTGAAGCGCTGTCGTACGAGTGAGATTGCGGCATCCGTAACGGTCCCGGCGGTCGCAGCGGCCTAAAAACAGAGATGCCGACTGATTGTTCCAAACACTGGTACAATTTCATAAATGCTTGCCACTCCACTTGCCACCTCGCTGGTCAGGCAGTCCGTCCCCGACCAGATCTTCGAGTCAACCTGCCGCGCGATCCTCGGCGGTCAGTACGCCCCGGGTGAGAAGCTGCCGACGCAACGCCGACTGGCCCAGGACTATGGAGTGAACATGGCCACTGTGCGCGAAGCCGTGAAGAAGCTGGAGCAACTGCGGCTTGTCGAGGTGCGCCAGGGCGACGCCATGCGAGTGCGCGACTGGCGGCGGTACGGAAGCCTTGACGTTGTGGCCCACATGCTCTTCGGCGTGGGCGCGTTTGACCGTGAGGTCTTCACCAACGTGTTGGAGGCCCGGCGTCTGCTGCTGACCGAATGTGCCCGCCTGGCCGCCGCGCGTCGCACTGAAGCCCAGGCCGCAAAGCTCTCGTCGATCGCCGCCGGTATCGCCGCCGAGCCAGACGACGCGGTCGCCCAAACGATGGACTGGGAGTTCTACGAGGAACTCGCCGACGCGAGTGGCAATCTCGTCTTCTCGCTGATTCTCAACACCACCCGTGACCTGTACCTGTCCAACGCCGCGCTGTTTCGTTCGGTCGTGGGCAATCGCGACAAGTTGATCCCGATGTATGCGGCGCTCGCCACGGCGATCGAACGCCACGACACTGATACCGCCGCCGACAGCGCCCGCAAGCTCGCCGCCACGCAGGAACGGCAGATGCTCGATCTGATCGCTACGTTGTCACAGACGGGCGCGCAATGAATCCCGGCGCAGTCAACGGTGGCGTGGGCGCGTCCGGCGCCGGATCGCCCGGCGCAGGCTCGAACGGGCCCGGCGTCACAAGCGCCGCGCAGTTCACCGCGATCACCCCCCGCGAGGCTTCGATCTTCACAAGCGCCGTTGACGCGCTGCTCGCCCCCGCACCGGATCTCCCGGCCACCGCCGACACCTCGGCCGCCGCCGGTTTCGACGACTGGATGGCCCGTTCGCCGGCGATCAACCGCGCGGCCGTTCGCGCCGGTCTTTACATCCTTGAAATCTCACCACGGCTGGGCCGTCGCGGCTGTCGCTTCAGGCAACTCGACCGCGACGCGCGCCGCGAGTTTCTGTCGCCGTCGGATAAGCGCCGGCCAATCTGGATCGCGGCGCTGGTTGACACGCTTCGAATGCTTGCCGCGGCGGTGTACTACGGCGACGACGACGTAGCCCGCGCCCTCGGCTACGACGCCGACGCACGCGTCGCGCGAGGGCGCGAACTCCGCAGCACGGAAGGCCGCCCATGAATGCGGCACGCACAGGCGAAAGCCCGTCCGCAAACGGCGTCCGTCCCACCACCGGCGACGCCTACCGCGTCGGTTCCGGCTACGTGCTGCCCGATGAGGTGCGCGTGCGCGACGGCGGTGGCATCACCGGTCACGAGCATGTCAAAGCCGACGTCTGCGTGATCGGCACCGGCGCCGGCGGCGCAGTCGCCGCCAAGGAACTGGCCGAGGGCGGTCTAAACGTGGTGATGCTCGAAGACGGCGGACACTTCACGACCGACGATTTCAACGCGCGGCCACGCGAGATGATGGGCAAGCTCTACCGCGACGCGGGCCAGTCGATCACCTTTGGCAACGCACCGATCGTGCTGCCGCAGGGAAAAGCCGTCGGCGGCACCACGATCATCAACTCGGGCACATGCTTTCGCACTCCCGACCCTGTCCTACAAAGCTGGGAGCGCGACTTCGGCCTCGAGATCGACGCGGAATCGCTCGATCCGTTCTTCCGCCGCGTCGAGCGAGAAGTGAACATCACACAGATTCCGGAGGACGTGGCCGGCCAAAACGCTCGCATCGTCAAGCGAGGCGCAGACGCGCTCGGCTGGTCGGGCGATTATCTGTACCGCAATGCCCGCGGTTGTGTGGGCTCGGGTGTTTGTCCTTCCGGCTGCCCCACGTCGGCGAAACAGCACACCGGCATCACCTACGTGACCAAGGCATGGAACGCCGGCGCCACCACTTTCACGAAGTGCCGAGCCCAGAACGTACGTGTGGAAGGCGGTCGCGCCACCGGCGTTGAGGCCACCACCGCCGGCGGCGGACGGGTAACCGTGGACGCGCCCGTCGTGATCGTCGCCTGCGGCGCGATTCAGACCCCTGTGCTGTTGCAGCGCCAGGGTCTAACGGGCCGCTCCGGACAGCTCGGACGCAACCTCACAATCCACCCCGCCACGGCCGTGCTGGCACTGATGGACGAAATCGTGGACATGGCGGTGGGCGTACCGCAGTCCTATTACGTAGACGAATTCGCCCACGAAGGGATCATGCTGGAAGGCGCCGCGGGCCCGCCCGAGTACGTCGCCACGCTATTGCCGTATTCCGGCGAGCGCCACCGCGAGCTGATGCTGCAATATCGCCGAATCGCGCAGTTTGGGATGATGGTCAGTGAGGTCTCGCGCGGCCGCGTGGTCACGCGCGGCGGTCAGACGATGATCTTCTACAACGTGCAGCCGCCCGACATCGCGGCGCTCAAGCGTGGCGTGGAGCTGCTGGTGCGGCTGTTCACGGCGGCCGGCGCTCGCCGCATCATTCTGCCGTTGCGCCGCCTGCCGGAGATTGCACCCGGCGACATCGAAACGCTGAACCGCACAAAGCTTGCACCGGCCGACCTCAAGTTGATGGCGTTTCACCCCCTGGGCACCGCGCGAGCACACGCCGAGGCGGCGCGCGGCGTAGTCGACGGCGATCTCGCGGTTCACGGCACCCCCGGTCTTTACATCGCCGACGGCAGCGTCGTGCCGACTCCGCTCGGCGTCAACCCTCAGCAGACGATCATGACTCTGGCCACCCGTCTGGCCTACCAGCTGCTCGGCAAGCCGGCGCCGACCGACGAACCCGAGCCCGAACAGATCGCCAAACCCAAGACCAAGGAGCCTGTCGCATGTCCTTCCTGATCGACGGCCCGTGGCTCTACGCCACGGGCGAAGCCTACGCCCGCCTGGCGCCCGAACCCGAGCAAGAACGCAACTCACTGAAGCGCGGCGCCGCGACGATCGCCGGTTTCTACGGTCTCAGCATTCCGCTGTACCTCAACCAACGCTGGACAAAGCCGGTGTGGAAGGCCTGCCGCGCCAGCAGCGGACGCGACTGGATGATCAATTCCGGTGTGCTGCGCGTGGATACCGATCACGTAGGACCGCGTGGGCACAAGCTCGCCGCCGCGCTCTTTGCCACGTATCCGCTGTGGCTCTGGCTGGGCTACCGGCACGGTCGGCGCGCATCCGCGAGAATCGGCGCGTGAGCAATTTGCAGCCGTTGGCCGAGCCGCGCTTTGGCGCGCTTGCGGCGAAGTCCGGCCACTACGAGAGCTACTACCTGAAGGCCGGCGATCCAGACGGTCGGCGCGCGGTCTGGATTCGTTACACCGTGCACAAGCGCCCTGGCCACGAGGTCGAGGGCTCGATTTGGCTGACACTCTTTGAACGGGACGGCGGTCGGCCGCGTGCCGTGAAGCAAACCGCGGCGGCAGGCGCTTTGACCACCGGACCGGACCTCTATGTCGGTATCGACGACCTGGGATCGTTCTCGCCGAAGATCGCATCCGGCAGAATCTCCGGCGAGGGTCGCGAGGCGTCCTGGGAGCTGACGATCACCGGCGCCGAATCACCACTGTTGCACCTGCCCGAGCGCCTTTACGGCGGGCCACTGCCGCGCACGAAGCTGCTTACGCTGGCCCCGGCCGCAAGCTTCAGCGGATGGGTGGATTTCGGCGGCGAGCGACTCGAGTTGTCGGCCTGGCCGGGCATGGTCGGACACAACTGGGGCGCTCAGCACGCCGAGCAGTGGGTGTGGTTGCACGGAGCCACGTTCGAAGGACACGGTGCCGACACCTGGGTGGATCTCGCGATGGGTCGCGTGAAGCTTGGCCCATGGACCACCCCCTGGGTGGCCAACGGTGCCGTCAGCGTTGACGGCGTGCGTCACCGGCTCGGCGGTCTTGGCGCAGTGCGAGCCACCAAAGTGGACGCGCGTGCCGGCCGCTGTCAGTTCAGCATTCCCGGCGAACAGATGACCGCGCTTGGCACGATCGCCTCGGAACCGCGGGCCACCGTGGCATGGATCTATTCAGACCCCGACGGTTCAAATCACCACACACTTAACTGCTCGGTGTCAACCCTTGAGATCACCCTCGACCACCACGATGGCGCGTCGGCACCGACGATCCTCACCACAACGGGCGGAGCCGTCTACGAGTTCGGCAGCCGGGACACCGGCCACGGAATTGCGGTCGAGCCGTTCGGCGACGGGTGAACAACTTCCGCCCGAGGTCGCAAATAGCGCGCGAGAATTGAAGTTACGACTTCACAACTTCTTCAGGTGATATCTGCCGTTTCGGTCACGGGACGAGCATGTGTATCCATACCTGTTGTAGTCCCGCTCAAAGCGCCGGGCACAGAACTGTCCGGCGGCGATGCACTTTCGTTTTCCGCCAATTGTCGCCCGCTTGCATGCGATCACGACGACCGGAGTTTCGCTCCCCAATACCGGTGACGGAGCGACGCCGATTCCGAGCGCTATCCCGATCGCAGCTAGAACCGCGACGATCCGCTTGTTACGAATTAGCGAAGTAATAGCCGGACTTGTATCAACTCTGAATCTACGACGCAAGCCGATACGTGGCTGAAGGTCGATGGCTCATGCACGTCAACCGAATAATTCCGGCATGATCGGCGTTCGATTCGACGGGCGTCGCCCCCGTCCGCACGATCCGCGCGGACGGGGGCGCCCATTTCGAATTGCCTCAGCCGGTGAACTTCGGTGAGATCTTCTTGACCGTGCGCAGCTTGCAGCGTGAGAAGCTGCCGGTCGTGGTAATCGTCTGACCGTTACTTAGCGTCACGACCATCTTCACTCGGTGCGTTCCAGACTTGTAGCGCGTGCCATTGATCGTGAAGCGCGGCGCAGACGACGTGGTCGACCCACGGCGCTTGCCGTCGATGTAGAGCACGGTGCTGACCGCGGTACCACCGGAGATCGACGGCGCCAACGTGAACCTGCGTGACACGCAGCGATTGAACCCGCTCAACGTGACCGACGGCGGCGTCGCTAACGCCTGCACCGTCGGCGGGGTGGTCACGTTCACCGTCGCCGAAGCGTTGTCGGTAACGGTCTCCTCCTGCGGTGTGAGCGCGGAGGCGGTCGCCACGTTCACCGTGTTGGAGTTGATCGCCATGCTGCATGTGTAGATCCAGACCTCCGAGGGTTCCATCACGCCTACCGTTCCGGCATCGCCACTGACGAACGTGAGCGGTGAGCAGATCGTGTCGCTCACCTTCACGTTGAACAAAGGCACGTCGCCGTTGTTTTCCACCTCGACGGTGAACTTCACGACCGTCCCGACAAGCACGGTTGTCTGATCGGCAGTCTTTCGCACGTGAATCGAGGGGTTGATCACGTCGACCTTCGCGCTGTCGTCGTCTTTGACGGTGCCTTCGATCGGGTCGATGCCCTCTGCGGTGGCGGTGTTGGTGGTGTCGTCGTTGACGGCGGTCGTGCAGGTGTAGGTCCAGGTCTCCTCGGAGTCGAGCACGGCGTCGTCATTGCCGTCGCTAGAGACAAAGGTAAGCGGCGAGCAGTTGGGGTCGTCCACCTTCACATCGGTCAGCGGGACGTCGCCGTCGTTTTTGACGTTGACGGTGTAGGTGACAGAGTCACCGGCGTGGATCACGGTCGAGCTTGCCGACTTGCTGACGTGAATCGAGGGGTTGATCACGTCGACCGCGGCATCGTCGTCGTCGCTGACACGCTCGCGCTCAGTGCCATATCCCTCGGCGGTGGCGGTATTGACGATGTCATCGCCGATCGTGGTGGAGCACTTGTACTGCCACGTCTCTCCCACGTCGAGCACGTCGATCGAACCTTCGTCGACATCGTCGAAGTCGATCGGAGAGCAGTCGGGGTCGTCCACCGATATGCCGGTTAGCGGATCGTCGCCCGTGTTCTCGACCAAGATCGTGTAAGTGACTTCGTCGCCCGCGTGAACCACCGGTTTGTCGACGGTTTTCGTCACCATGATTGCCGGATGCGGCACGTCGTCGTTGGTGATCGTGCAAGTGAGGTCCTGGCCGGCGGCGAGTGTTACGGAACCGTCGGACGCGCAGTCACCGGAGTAGCCGGAGCTATAACCATCCATCGCATCTTCACCAACGGAGTAGTCGCCGGGAGCCAACACATACACAGTGCCGGTTTCATCGCCGGGCTGCGGGCTGCCGATCACGTCGCTGTCGCCAGACAAAACGTGCAGCGAAAAGTCAGCCGCGCTCGAGCTGCCGCTGTTGTCATTGACAACATGCTTGATCACAGTCAACGAACTCGGCTTCCGCTGATTGACGAACGTGCATGTGACGGTCTGATCGGCATCTACGTCCAGCTCGATCAACCCGTCGCCCTCCCGCGTCCCGGACTCGTTGCTGCAAGTCGCGCCGTCAAGGAGCCATGTATCGGGCATCGACTCGAGGATCGAGTGCATCCGATCCGTTCGCACCGGGATGATGCCGCTGGTTTCACTGCCGTGGGCGGTGAAAACCACTTCGGACGAGCCGTCCATCGTGAAGTTGAACTGCGCACTGGATTCGTCTGGCTCGGCCTGTTTGTCAATGATCAAAAATCCGTCTCGCTTGATGAGTACGCAGTCGGACGGGTCGGAGTTCGGCTGCTGAGACGGATATGAGCATGTATTGACGAGCTTCGCCGAAAAGGCGAGGCCGAAGTCTGCCATCAGCACGCTGCAGGTCGCGGTCGTGTCGTTGGGATAGCTTTCACCGCTCGGGCTAAACGGATCCGTTGCGGTTTGGGCGACCGTGCAAGAGGACCCGAACGCCAGAATCGCGGCAATCGGAGTGGTACAGCGATCAACCTTGTCGTCGCCGCAGGAATAAAGTCGCGTATCGGTGGGCGCCGCCGGATCGCCGGCGATCGTCACGCAAAGCGCATAGTTGATCTTGCCGTCGGCATCGGTGTCGAACAATGCACAGGCGTCGCCGGTGTTGGCACCGTTGAGGCCGATCGTGTCCCAGTTCCAAGCAACCTGCAAACTGGTCGGCAGGCCAGACGCATCCACCCCGTGGCGCGTGAGATCCTTCTGCCCCGGCTGATCGTTGACGCCGTTTTCGTCGTTCTGATAGGTCAGCGCCGCAGACGCCTGGGTCGCGAACGATGCCACGATCGCCGCGCAAAGCACGACGGCGAGTACCAGAACTCTTGAAATCCGGTTGATGTTGTGTTCACGGCCACGTGAGTAGCCGTTCAAGCGTCCATGCCGCGATGCGCGGTCGTGAGCGCGTGCAGCGTGCGCAAACGTACTCATAGCGAGTCTCCTCTGTATTCCCGGCCTTCGGCCGGCCGCGCGGAAACATCCTTGCCGAGAATGCGTATCCGCTGATTCGTTCGTTGCCGAGTAGCGACGAACCGCCACATCAATGTGGCTTGAACGCATATTTTACAGTATGTCGGCGATTTTTTATACACCTAACGCGGGACCGGTTAAAAAACCACTCCAAATGCCGTAAACATTCCGCCTAGTCCGCACGTCGAAGAGTTCCCGTCACCACTGAAGCTTCGCGCGGAACGGCCGATACCTGATCAGTTGAGGAACACTCGGCCGTACGCGCGGCCACATGACCTGATGGGAGCCGGCCATGCGCAAGATTTTGCTCGGAACAAGAAGCCTGATGATCGCGGTGCTCGCGTGCGCGAGCCTGCTTGTGTTCGTCGCGGTGGCGACGGCGGTCAGTGGCGACCGCAATAAGGACGGAATCCCCGATCGCTGGGAGAAGAAGCATCACCTTTCGACCAGCCAAAATCAAGCCAATCGCGACCAGGATCGAGATCACGTCCGCAACCTCTGCGAATACCAGTCCAGCATGGATCCACGCGACCGCAACAGCGACGGTGACAAGCGCGCCGACGGACGAGAGGACTCCGATCATGACGGCATGGTCAATTGGGTCGAGTCGGAACTGGAAACTGTCTGCAACAACGACGACTCCGACGACGACGGCATCGAGGACGGCGACGAAGTCAGCGGTTACGTGCACTCGTTCGAAGGCGACGTGCTGCGAATCCGCATGGTCGACGGCACGATCCTCGCCGAGCCGCTGGCGGAGTATGTGTACGTCACGTGCGAGCGCGATGAATACGTCAAGCCCCCCAAGTCTGAAGAGAGCGACGACCTGAAAACCTCCAACAACTCGGGCGACTCCGGTTCCGACAGCAGCGAGTGCGGCACCCAGGCCCTTATCACCGGAGCCGTCGTGAAGTCGTTCACGGTAGAAGAAGGATTGTTCACGAAAGTCAGGCTGTTGATGCGCTGACCCGGCGTCCGGACTCGCGGGTCCACCAGCCGGCCCGCGAACCGGCCGCTCAGTCTTCCGCCAGCACGATCAGCCTGTCGCCGGCAGCGGCATGGATCGCTTCCGATTTGGCCGGGTTTACGCGTACGCCGAAATAAGCGTCGGCGTCGTAGGCCAAATCGGCGACGCGATAGCCAAACGCGGTCTCGCCACGCTCTCGTGCCGCCGCCACCAGGGTGGCGAAGTTGACCTCGGAGCCGGTCGCCACATACTCACTGACCGGACGCATGTAGACCTCCGAGCCCTCGGATTCGAGCAGCTCGGTGAAGACCTCGGCAAGATCGCGGTTCTCCGAAATCTGCGCCAGCAAATAGCTGATCACTTGGTCCGACACGACGATGTCATCAACCTCGGCCACGCTGGCGAGTTCGCGGTCCGCCTCGTCGAGTATCTCCGAGACAATCGTGAAGGTGGCACCGGTGCGACGTGCGAACTCGCGCAGATGTAGGAGCTGAATCAGCACGCGCGCGTCTGCGCGCTGGGAGTCTGAGGCGTCGGCGTCGCACATCACGATCACGCGATCAAAGTGCTCGGCGCCCAGGCCTTCAAGGAACGCGCGATCG
Source organism: Actinomycetota bacterium (assembly GCA_016213645.1). Taxonomy (GTDB): domain Bacteria; phylum Actinomycetota; class Thermoleophilia; order Solirubrobacterales; family JACPNS01; genus JACPNS01. Next base: position 9,296 of record JACQZY010000014.1, on the reverse strand, counting down.
GTGGTGTTGCCGGCGCGAACGTTCAACTCAATGTGTTTCAGCCCACCCGCGGTCGCGGCCAGCGCCTCCGGCGCGGGCGGCTCGGCCGCGACCAGCTCGACGCGCGAGCCCTGTCGCGTGTACTTATCCAACTCCGCGATCACCAGCGGCGTGCGAAGGTTGAAACCGAGGATCAGCGTGGCTTCCGAAGCATTCTCCGCGCGGGCGCCCACGCGGATCGCGTCTTCGTCAATCGCGGCGCAAACGACGTCGGCCACGTCAAGCACGGAATCGTCCTCGGCCACCGCGATCACGAGATCGCCCGACTTGATCGGCGTGGCAGGCGCAGGATTGAGCTTGACGTCGCCGTCGGCGTGGCGCAGGCCGATCACCGCACAGTTTTCGTACGCCAGCAGCGCGTCGCCGTAGGTCTTGCCGGTCAGTGACTCGTCGTGGCGCATGTAGATCTCGTCACCGTCGAAGTCGAGCAGCTCCTGGTACACGTAAGCGGCTCCACTCTGACGCGAGGTCTGCACGATCATGCGACTTGCGGTGAGGCTTTTATCGAGGATCACCGCCTCGTCGCCACCGGCCAGATGCGCGGCGTCGAGGTTGCTCGCATCGCGGATCTCGGCGACTATGTGGTACGGATGCTCGCGACGAGACGGCCCGCGCGTCAGCGCCAAAAGCGTCTTGACGACCATCGCGTCCGGGTCCTCGCCGTCCGGCGCAAGCACGATCACGGAGCGCGCCTCATGGTGGTTGACGAGGTCCAGATCGACGACGGATATCGGATTGCCGGTACGGCAGACCACACGCGTGCCACGAAGGTCCTTCACGCGAGTGCGAATCGCGTCCTCCATCTCCACCTTGTCCATTTCCGCGAGAACCACGATCGACGCGCCGCGCCGGCTCTCGTTGGCGATCGCCAGCTCGCTGACGATCGTGAAGATGCTTTCGGACCAGCCGAGGACCAGCGTGTGGTCACTTTCGATCACCAGTGAGCGGCCTTTGCGCAGGTCGTGCAGCCGACCGTCAATCGTGTTCGAAAGCACACCGATAAACGCGCTGAAGATGAATATTCCGGCGAAGGTGACCACCAGGTCGAGTGCGCTGTAGGCCGTGCCTACGTCGCCGGCCTGAGTGCCCGTGTCGATCGTGTGCAGCAGCACGTTGTAGATCGCAGTAATCGGATTGTGCGTGGGGCCGACACCGAAGATCACGAGCAGCGCGGCGAACGCGACCACCACCAGCATCACCGCTCCGCCGAGATACCAAATCAGCGCGCTGGGGCCGCGCGACATCGAATTGTCGAAGGCGTAGCGAGCGCGGGCGCGCAGGCCGTGAGCCGCGCGCTGTTTGGGTGCGGTGGCAGTGCGGGCGGTTTGCGGGGCGCCGGCGCGCTGGGTGGCGTTGGCTCGGCGCATGCGACTTGCGGTGCTCATTTGGTGGAGGCACCCTTTCTGGACGGAGGGATCAATTGCGCCGAGGCCGGCCGCTCACTTCAGCAGCGTGTTCGTATCCACCACGAGTCCTTCGCGGCGGAACGTCGCGGTGCCGCTGCCCGAGATCGAACAAATCGATCGCGTGCCGTCACCGTCGAACGCGCCAAGCGCGTTATGCGGTTGGGAGAACGGGCTGGGCATGTAGTCCGAGCGTTCGCCCGTCCGCGGCCGCATCCACATGCCTTTGCAGTCGCCCCCAACTTCGATCTTCACCTTGAAGGCGGGGTTCGACTTGCGCTTGCCCTTAGAAAGTTTTGCCATCTTGTCGCCCGCGTCGGGAATCGGCACGGAAATCAGCGTGTCCGTGGTCGTGATCGCCACGAGCGAATCGCGTTCGCTCGGAGTGACATCGTGGAGCGTCCTGTAACAAGAGTCGCCGATGCTCGCCCCGTGAATTGTTGGCCTGGCCTTCGGAGTCCGTGTGATGATCAGCACTCCGTCGCCGCTTTTGATCAGACCGTTTGGATTGTCGGGGTCGTCGATCGTGCTCTGCGTAAGAGTCGCCTCCACCCGTTCGCTGATCTTTTTACAGGTCGGCGCCACGGCCCAAGCGGGCGGCGGTGGCGTGTCTGTGTTGCAGTCGGCGGGGTTTTGAATCTCCAAGTCCCAGGTGCCGCCGTTCGAGTACTGGCGAACCCCATGCTTGTCGCCGTAACTCGGCGTCACGCCGAAGGACGCGGGCGTCAGCGATGCCGTGCCGTTCTTGATCGTGGACTTCTTACCCGACGGCCGCGAATCGAAGTTCAGCCTGTAGGTCTGATCGAAATCTTCTTGCGGCGCGTAGCAACCCGGACGAATGCCACGCCAAATCGATCGCTCGGTGAGCTTGAGGTCCACATCGATCGAAACCGGAAAGGTCTTCAGCGAGATCAACATCGCGTCGGCGCGAGTGGAGGCGGACACGACATAGCTCAAAGCGAGCATCAGGACAAGTGCGACGGCGGCCTTGATCCGGGCCGGGCGGAACGTCCGTGTCATTGCGCAACCTTAGCCTGTTGGGCGCCGCGCGGCTTACGACCGGCCGAGACTTCAACTTCGGCAAGGCGGCCCGCGTTGCGCCCGAGAACCGTCAGGCCACATTCGCTCGACCCGCCTGCGACCAGCCCGCAATCGTGCGATCGACCAAGTGCTTAACGTTCCGAGCGTCGGCGATGTTCCAAAAAATCACGGCGTTCGGGTGTAGCCTGCCCGCGGCGAAGAGCCCGGGATCGCTGGTCCATGCACCGAATCCGCCCCTCGCCAGCACACCGACAACGATCGACCCCTGCCCGACTACTCCCGACGACAGCGTGACCGGTGGAAACGAGCCAAGCCAGGCGGACTTCACCGACCAGTCGGCGAAAAACGTAGGCGTCACGGAAAGCACGCGATGGTCGGTGATCGCGTAGGCAATTCGATTGGCGATCGCCCGCCGAATGACGAACCGCCCGCCGGCCATGTACAAGCCGGCCAACAAAAGAACGACCCCCCACAGCAACGTGAACCAGCTGAGCCGCAAATCGCCATCGACCGTTCTCGCCGTGAGCTGCTCGAATTCCGCAATCGCCATCACTCCAATCCACAAAATCGTCAGTGGAACCACAATGAGGTCGCTGGCCACAAAGACCCGGCTTGTATCGGGTCGGCCGCACCAAAGCAGGCGTTCTCCCGGCTGAAGTTCGGCCTCCAGCTCGGCACGGGCTTGCTGATCGATCTCCATCAGATATTTGATCGACCGCATGCTTCCGGGCGTTAACCCTTGCATGGCGAGATGAGCGAGGCGAGCGGTCTGCGGTCGCGGTTCATTCGGCAACGCGGCCGGGAAGGCTCGACCGAAGGTCAAACCGGCTCAGTCAACGCACCGCACGCCAGCTCGAAATCGGGGCCGTGGTCCGGGTTCAATCCCGCGATACTGTTGCTCGATGCGGAGCGAGTTTGAAGTCACACCGTCGGGACTACCGATTCCAGTCGATCAGCTGTCGGTCGAGTCGACTCTTCGAGAACGGTATTGGCGTGAAGTACGCGGCGGCCTCGGCAAGGCCGTCTGGTTGGCACTCATTGCATTCTCGCTTCTTCTCTTGTATCCCGTTTCGGTTTTTCGATTTGGCCACGGACTTCCAGGCTGGCCGTGGGCGTTCAGCAGCCTCGGCGCTACTGCCGCCGACGTCTTGGTGGCCAGTGTTTTGGTTGGATTGCCTGCACTTCAAATCGCCGGCGCGGTTGACCGTCGCGTCGGGCCAACCCGGCTGAAATTGCCGCTCCTTCCGAGCGCCGCGTTGCTAGGCGTCGGCGTGGTGACAAATAGACCGGTCGGCCTCGTATTAGGCCTTGTCGCTTCGCTGGTCGTCGCGAATATCGTTTTGCGCAAAGAATTTGCCCGACTAGCGGCAATCGATCCGGCTGAACTGCGCGTGGCTCCTAAGACGTCGCGACTGGGCTACATGAGCCGCTCTGAGACCGCGATCGCCGTTGTTGCGCTTGTGTTGGTCGGCGGATTTTCGACAATGCATCCGTTGGGGCAAAATCGCGGTTGGATTGGAGGTGGAACCAACGCGGACGTTCGAGTGAAAGGCGTTCCGATGCGCAAAGCGCACTTCATCAACGGTTTCATCGACAATGGTTTTCTCCACCTTACGATCACAAAAGTCAAACCAGAGGGAGTCGACCCGCGCCTGATCTACGTAGGCACCGAGTTCGCCGACGACGCGATCGATTTCCGGCGCACCGTACCGTTTCATCCAGTGCGGACCGAACGCAGCATTTCGGCCTCTTTCTTCCTCAATTTCGGCGTACGCGGATGCACCGCCGGATCCCCCGCCGGATCGGCGCTGCGCAGCGTCCAACCGTTCAAGAAGGTGGTAATCGAATACACCGTCGGCGGCCGACGACACTCGATGACCTTCGCGGGCGCACGCTCGGCTACGCCCGCCGGGTTCGATCTCTGTAAGTAGTCCGACCGCGGAAACCGGCTTCGTAACGAAGACGACATGAATATTTTTACTGCCGTTCTCGGTTGCGGTCGTGCCTGGTGCCTGGCCGTATGTATGTACAATGTGTGTACATTAGATCGAGAGGATTTTATGGCGGGCACACTCAAGACAAAGCGTCGGCAACTTCGCGTTTCGCCCGAAGATGACAAAGTGATTGAAGCTGCGGCCAAGGCCAAATCACGGTCGGTGTCTGAGTATCTCGTCGAATCCGCCCTCGTGCGCGCGCAGATGGAAATGGCCGACCGAACAGAGATCACAATTTCGCCCTCCGATTGGGGCGCATTCGTTGCCGCACTCGATCGTGAGCCGGTCGTAAATGAAAGACTCGCCGGCGCTGTCAAGCGCGCGAAGTCCGCACGCGTCTGAGCGAAGGAGTGAGGTTTCGTGAACCCGAGCCGCTCAAGGATGAGCACGGCGTAGCCAATTTCGACTCCGGTACGCAATCCCTCGACGATTGGCTCACCCAGAGAGCAAAAAGGAGTCAGCTCGGCGATACCGCAAGGACGTTCGTTTGCCTCGAACCAGATGCCGCTCAAGTAATCGGTTTCGTTTCGCTCGCGAGCGGCTCGGTGCGCAGCGAACAAGCCTCCCGCTCGCTCGCCCGCAATGCGCCAGATCCAATCCCCGTCGCGATCCTTGCCCGCCTCGCAGTCGATCGCCGGTATCAGGGAAATGGACTGGGCTCTCTGCTCGTGATACACGCCCTTGAACGAGCGGTCGCAGCTTCGGAGCACGTTGCGATCAAAGCAGTCGTCGTCAACCCGATCAACGAGGTCGCGGCGGCCTTCCATGGGAGCCACGGCTTCAAGCCCATGCCGGAAGACGACTCGACGCTGTTTCTCACTCCCGGAGAGATCCTGAAGACGTTTGCCGAGGTGGTTTGAAGCCGTGGAGCGGAAACAGCGTGGCCCCTGCGGTGGTTCGAGAATCAGCACGAATACACGACCACTGACCTGTAATTACAACGGCGGTTCAAAATCGGCATCAACCCAGCGCTGTGGATCGACGACCAGATGTCGATCGTCCGTAGACCCAGCACCTTGACGACGACGATCCCGATCGCCTGCTCGCTTGTGCATCGATTCGAGACCACCCCTGCCGCGATTCGAATTCACGGATTCTGAAGAATTGCCTCCGCGAGTCCCGCATTCCAGCCGGGCGCGCGTCCGCCCTCCGGTGGTTGAATCGAATCCATCGGCAATCCCGCCCGATGCAGCAACCACGCGACCGCGGAATTTGAATTCCACATGTCTCCATGTTTGCCGGGATCACGGCCCCAGACGTAGAGTGGCACCCGCTTTACGTCGGCCAATAGCGACCGCGCCAGGTCTGGCTCGACGGCCAGACGATTTGAACCTCCGACGGCACTCGCCACATCGGGAATAACGCCGCCCTGCCAACAGCGCAATTCGTACCGAAAGTATCGCCATCGCCCGGCCCACGCAAAACCAACCGGGCCAACACCGACAACTCCGCGATCGGCCGGCACGCCGCCACTCCAAACCGGCGCCATTTCGATCGCGAAGCTCTCCAGCCCAACTTCGACGATCAGCGCACTATGAAAAAGCGCCATCGAAGCACGACGATGAAGCCACGCATCGGTCGCCTCCCACGCGGACGAGCAAAACCGAACGAAGTTGCCGTCGGCGCCGACGGGGAGCCAGTAGAGGCTTATCGCGGCGTTGTTCTCCACGGCGGGGAAGAACTCTTTCACAGCAGGCGGCGGTATGGATCTCGGATTGTGTTGGACGAAGGAAAGCATTTACGGCATCACGGCCCCGCCTGCGTGAACCAGGTGACCGGCCAAGGCGCTCAGCGACCAACCAAACGCGAGTAACGGCGATCGGCCGAGTTGCCGAGTAAGTGAAAATGACGAATATTGAAACGAGCCGGTCGGGATCAATCTTTCCGGTCACAGTCATTTCCGACCCAGGGCGCAACTCGTTCGTCAGCGACGTCGCGATCAACGAGAGAGGCGAATGCGTAGTGGTTTTCTCGACCCAGGATAAGCAGGTGTACGCGGTTCGCTCAACCCCAGACCTGACATGGCATGATCCCGAGCCCTTGAGTTCGGGAACTTTGGACCACAACAACCCCAGGGTTGGAATTAACGATGATGGCGATATTTCGGCAGTCTGGTGCGCTACACCACCAGGGCAATTTCTGAGCGTGGCGGAAGCAGCCCATCGCCCTTCTGCCGGCCCGTGGTCGCAATCAAGCATTGTGTCGGTTTCCAACGTGTCTCCAAGCTTTCCGCAGATCGTGGTCCCGCGCAGTGGTCCGGCTCTGGTTGGCTGGGACTGCTTCGACGGAGATCGCGGCGCACGGTTCGTACAAGCCGCAACAGCAAATGCTGATGGGTCATGGAATGACGCCATCACACTTTCCGAGCCGGGCGCAGTGAGCGCCGAGTTTGTGATTGACGACTCCATCAGCACTTGGGCAACGTGGATGCGATTCCCTGATCGGGGTGTCTACGAATCTGGAATCCAGACCGCGTTTCGTCCGCCGGGTGGCGCTTGGCAGCCGGAGCGCACCCTGACCGACGATACGAACGCGTGGAATACACGTCTCGCCGTCGATCAGGTTGGCGGAGCCGGGATCGCATGGAACCTAGGGATCGACGGAAGCAGACGTAGCGTTATCGAGTTCGCCGTGTGCGAGCTGGGTGGCGAGTGGAGTCCAGCGGTGCGGATCAGTCCGCCAGGACACGACGCGACGCTCACATCTCTCGCGCTCACCTCCGACGAACGGGCGGTTGCAGCTTGGAACGACATTGACGAAATGGGACAGAGCTCCGTCTGGGTCGCAGCTCAATCGGAAAAGCAGCTTTGGGGCGCCGGTCGTCAGATCTCAACTCTGGGGCACAGTGCGTCGCGGTGCCATCTTGAGCTGACACAAAACGGCCGGGGTATCGCGACATGGCATGACCACGCCAGCGGCTCGGGTGCAACCGTCTCGCTCGCGACGTGCGATTCAGACGGACGATGGGCGAATCCTCAGCAATTGTCAGCGAAGACGCAGGACCCTCGGGTAGGAGTGATTTCGTTCAAAAGCGCCTCGAACTCGAACGGCGACACGGTCATCGCCTGGACATCGAATCTCGAGTCCGGACGAGACGGACGAAACATTGTCGAGGCTTGTTTAATCCCTGGCGGCAATGTATTGGCCCCGTAACCGGGTTTTTCTATCGTTTCAACCTGCGCCAAGTTCGCGCTTGAAGCAATACCGCCACGGGGTGCGAAACCGCTCCATGGAGCGGTTTGTGCGGTGGTTGCTACCGGATTTCTACCGGACGCGACCGGTTTTGTGGCGAATTGCTACCGAGTGAGTGCGCGTCGCATTTGTATCCGGCTCTAAATCTCTGTGTGATGCGTGTCAACGCGGTCACGGGGTCCGTGCCACAGCCTTCTTCAGGCTGCACTACGCGGGAGAGGGCACGTCCGGCAATGTTTCGCCACCTGTTGCCGATGTCCCTCCATATCCAAATTTCTTTCGCCAGCCGGTAGGCGGGTTGCTGGAACAGGTTGGAAACCTCTTGGAGTTTTCGGAGCACCCAGAGGCGACTCAGTACTTGCAGAGCTTGAAGTATTGGCCTGAGGACCGTCAACAACAACTTGGTCGGCTACGCCTACGCGGCCTCCATCAGGCCAAAATACAACGTACGGCAACTTTGCACCGCTATGCGGGCCAAGGCAAAGAGATCGCGTTACGTTGGCAATCTATTCCAAGGAAATGTCGAAGACATTACGGTCGATCCCAACAAACACCGCACCCGCGTGATACACATTCGGGCTGGCGTGACCGTTGTTGACCCGCAGTACTTCAAAGGCAACAAGCCATGTCGCCACGTTCTTGAGGAATATGAGAGGCTCGGATGATGATCAGGTTCATTGCAGCGGGCGCCGTCATTTGCGTTGCGGTTGCGGCTGTAGCCGTCGTGCTGTCAGGCGGCGACTCCGCTGCAGTTTGTCCCTCGGACGTGGTGATCCACGACCAGTGGGCGAATCATCGAGTCACGAGACTGACGGAGGATTACCAGCCTACGCGCCGACAAGAACTTGCACCCGATCTGGTGAAATGCAGGCGGCTCGAGGGGGTATCGAAGCGTGAAGCGATTGAGCTGCTCGGCCGACCCAACGAGGACGACGGGGACTGGCTCTATTGGGATCTCGGTCCTGACAACAATCTGCCGTTGAATCGGGAGTCACTCCGATTGAGTCTTGGCGACGACCGCCATGTGAGTGAGGTCGAGATACGGAGTGGTGGCTGATTGCTGACGCCGGTTGATGTGGACACCCAGCTCGAAGAAGCGCCGACCTCGGGGCTGTTCTTGGCCCTCGAGCATTGACAAATCGGTCTCCGGCCAGACCTATTTGCCCTGAACAAACCGCCTCAGGTACTCGCGAAGTCCGGGATCGCACACATATACGAACGTGCCGCGGATTCTGGTTCTCATGCGGGCCGGCTACGCCGAAGCCCCGACCGCTCGCTGGAGAGTGATGCACGAATTGACCGTAATCGCGATGTTCATCAAGATGCACGGCTCCGAAATGGCGATTCGTTATCGCGACCACGACGCTGTCGAATCATGGTGGCCCGGATCCTGCCCAAGTTGACACCTCGGGCCCCTCACTCGCCGGACTTCGCTGCCGGGCGGTTCGCCTTACACACAGATAGCGCCGTCGACACCGAGACAGAGGTGGCAATAACGGCCTCATTTGGCCCACCCTGCCGGTCTCATTTGGCCCACCCTCCGCGCAATAGTTGATCCACTTCGTCAAGCCAATTCCGGCTTGCGCAGGGGGTCACGGAAACGTTGAGGTCAAGAGTGGAACTGTTC
>JACQZY010000013.1 GCA_016213645.1 Actinomycetota bacterium | reverse complement strand
GATCACATGCACCAACTCGCTCGGATCGGGAACGGCCTCACGTAACGTCGACAGGGGTATCCCGACCGTGTTCATCACGACTCCGGGAGCGACTTCGACAAACGCCGGTGCTACTCAGAACGTCGTATACGGCGTCCACGCAAACGGCGTCGTCGCCACATCGCCGACGTTGCCGACAACCACGACACTGACGGGTTGCACCTTCACCAACACGCTGAATAGCGTCACGAACACCAGTACGTCGCTTTCGACGAACTCGATGGCAATCGTGATCGGTGCAAACCCGATCTCGGTCATATGCACCAACTCGTTTGGCTCAGGCACATCGCAGACGGTGACTGTTAACAAGCCGTAGCAAATAATTCGACGAATCCAAGATGAAAAAAGGCCCTCCAGGAAATCCTGGGGGGCCTTTTTCAATGTTTGCCGGAAAGCCAGCGATCAAAGAAGTTCACATCGCTGGACACGAACAACTTGCACGTGCCTTTGCATTTGGCTAATTACGCTCGGTTCGTGCCAGACGCATGGTTGCGAACGTCGTGTGCGGAGACTCTAGCCACCGGCCACACGTGGCCGAGGGCTGCACGGCAAGCTTGAACACGCCGCTGACATCTAAACGACCCGGCCGATCCGCCAAGATACGCACATGCCACAGGCTGCCGACTCGACCGCAGGACATCTTCGCCGTTCCGGTGGCGATCTCGCAATCTGCGTCTCAGGCCTGACGCGCCACTACGGCGAGCGCGCCGCCCTGCAAAATGTCGGCTTTGAGCTGCCTGCCGGGCAGACGCTGGCGGTCTTCGGCGCCAACGGCGCGGGCAAGACCACGCTGCTGAGAGTTCTCGCCACGCTGTTGCGCCCGCACGAGGGGGATGTCCATGTGCTCGGGCAGGCCCTGCCCGACGACGCCTACGCGGTGCGTGGCCAGATCGGCTTGATCGGGCACGAGGCGCTTGTGTACCGCGACCTCACCGCGCGCGAGAATCTCGCCTTCACCGCGCGGCTTTACGGCGAGCCAAAGAACCGGGTCGCCACGGTCGTGAACGAGATGCTCGAACGCGTCCATCTGGAAGGCCGTGCCGACGAGCCGGTGCGCAACTTCAGCAAGGGCATGATGCAGCGGCTCTCTGCCGCGCGCGCGCTGATTCCGCGGCCGCAACTGCTGCTGCTGGACGAGCCACGCGCAAACCTCGACCCCGGCGCCGCGCAGTTGCTCGACCCGTTCATCGGCCCGGCCGCCGGGCGCACCCGCGTGATCGTCACCCACGACATCGACTACGGCCTGGAACAGGCGGACGTCGCGCTGGGTCTGCGGCTGGGCCGTGTGGAATGGTGCAGACCGGCCGCTCAGGTGGGCGCCGACGAGGCTCGGGAGCTCTACAGATGAACGAGTCGAAGGAGACTCCGGGCCTGTTCGCCGCCGCAGGCGCGATTCTGCGCAAGGATCTGCGGCTGGAACTGCGCACGATGGAGACGCTCACCACGGCGGCGATATTCACCGTCGCCACGTTTGTGGTCTTCCACTTCGCCTTCGACCGTTACGAGATGAGCGGCGACATCGCGGCCGGGGTGTTTTGGGTGACGGTGCTGTTTGCCGCGGTGCTGGCGATCAACCGCCTGCTCTCCAACGAGCGCGCCCAGGGCGGCTACGAGGCACTTTTGCTGGCGCCGATCGACCGCAACGCAATTCTCTTCGCGAAGTTCGCGTTTCTGTTTGTGACGCTGACGCTGCTGGAGATCTTCGCGCTGCTCGCCTTTGCGCTGCTGCTGCTTGGTCCCGCCTTAAGCACCGAGATGCTGCCGCTGGCTCCGGTGCTTCTGCTGGCCAACATCGGGATCGCCGCGATCGGCACGTTGATCAGTGCGCTCGCGACCGACACCAACGCCCGCGAACTGCTTGTTCCGCTGATGAGCCTGCCGTTGCTCACGCCGCTGCTGATCGGCGCCGCGCGCGCCAGCACGCCGCTGATGTCGCTGGTCCCGCACACTGAGCACCTGGACCGCTGGCTGGGGCTGATGGCGCTCTACGATAGTGTTTTCGCGCTGCTCGCCTTTGCGGTTTTCGAGTACGTGATCGAAGACTGAACAGCCGGTAAACACCGGCGAATAACGGATCCGCGCGAGCGCCCCGCAAACGCCCTTAACTCCCGATTCAGACCGACGGATGACGCAATCACGCTTCTTCTCCAGCCGCTCGGCCACCCGCTCAAGCGCGGACTCGTTTTCGCGCGGACTCGTGGGATACGCCTTCGCGGCGGCCGCCACGCTCACGCTGGCTGGTCTGCTTGTTTTCTTCTGGGCGCCTCAAGACGCGGACCAAGGCATGCGCCAGAAGATCTTCTACCTGCACGTGCCGCTGTCGATCGCCGCTCTGTGCGGATTTATCGCCGGTGGCGTGATGGCGATCCAGTACCTGCGAACGCGCGACTCGTCGTGGGACCTGCGCTCCTACGTGGCGATTCACCTCAGTTTGATTTTCGGCGTGGCCGCACTGATCACCGGCGCGATCTGGGCAAAGACCGCCTGGGGCGTGTGGTGGGAGTGGAAAGAGCCGACGCTGGTGTCGTTTTTGATCGTCTTTCTGCTCTACGCGGTCTACCAGCCGATGCGCTTCGCGATCGACGATCCCGAACGCCAGGCGCGCTCGGCCGCCGTCTACGCGATCATCTGCGGCGCTTTTGTACCGCTGAACTTCATGGCGGTGCGACTGGCCACCTCACTGGTGCACCCACGCGTGCTTGGCGGCGCAGGCGAGATGCCGGCCGAGATGCGCGTCAGCTTCTACACATCGCTGATCGGCATGGGCCTGCTGTGGATGGCACTCTGGAAATTTGAGTTGACGGCGAAAAGTGTGTCGATGCGACTTGGCAAACTTCGTGCGGAGCTGATCTCATGACCGCCGCCATCGCCACGCTCGCCGCCCTGCCGATCGCCGCCGACACCGGTGGTGGTTACGTGGCCGCCGCTTACGCCGTATTCGTCGCTCTGTTGCTGGTGTACATAGGGATCATGGCGGCAAAACTCGTGCGCTTGCAGCGCGGACTCGGCGACCTGCAAGAGCGCACGCGCAAGCCCGGCGACGACGCCTAAACCGCACACGCTCGCGAATCCGCGTGCAGTTTCCGGGCAGCAACGTCGCAGCCGTCGTAATCTCTAGTGAAGACGACCGCCGGACGTACTCCCCCCAGACAAACGATGACCGAACTGCTCGCGATAGGTATTTCCCACAAGACCGCGCCGGTTGCGTTGCGCGAGCGCCTCGCGCTGACCGAAAACCAGGCGGCGGCGATGCTGGGCGACCTGCAAGCCCATGCGGAAATCCACGAGGCCGTCGCGATCAGCACCTGCAATCGCACCGAGCTTTACTTCGTGGTGAGCAACCCCGTAGAGGCCGAAACACTGGCCCTGGGTGAACTGTCGCGATACGCGGGCATCCGGCCCACACAACTTGTCGAGCGTCTTTACACGCACCGCGGCGAAGCGATGGTCAAGCACCTGATGCGCGTGACAACGGGTCTGGATTCGATGATCATCGGCGAGACCGAAGTGCTCGGCCAGGTCAAGCGCGCTTACGAACTGGCGCTGGCCGAAGGCGTGACCGGACCGGTCACCAACCGCCTTTTCCGCGACGCGATCGCCGCCGCCAAGCGCGCGCATTCTGAGACCGGAGTCGGCTCGCTGAAGATCAGCGTTTCAAGCGCGGCGGTGGAACTGGCGCGTGACACGATCGGTCACGACCTCGCGGACCAGCGCACTCTGGTGATCGGCGCCGGCGGCAACGGCGAGCTGACGGCGAAGGCACTCAGCAACGCGGGCGTGCACACGGTTTTCGTGGCCAACCGTCATTACGACCGCGCGATCGGCGTGGCCGAGCGTTACGGCGGCAAGGCCGTGCGCTTTGACCATCTGCCAGAAGAGCTTTTACAAACCGACATCGTGCTCAGCTCAACCGGATCGCCGCATCAGCTGATCGACGCCGAAGCAATCGAAGAAGTGATGCGTCTGCGCGTGGGCCGTCCGCTGTTGATGATCGACATCGCCGTGCCACGCGACATCGACCCGGCCGTTTCCGACATCGAGGGCGTCACGTATTTCGACATCGACGACCTGCAGCGCGCGATCGACCGCAACCTGGGCGTACGCCGCGTGGAGGCTTCGAAGGCAGAGACGATCATCGCCGAGGAGCATGACCGCTTCGACCAATGGCTAACCAGCCTCGACGTGCTGCCGACGATCAGCGCGATGCGGCGGCGCGCTGAGCAGATCGCCGAGCAGGTCGTGGCCGAGAACCGCACCAAGTTTGAGTCTTTGAGCGAGGCCGACCACGAACGCGTCGACGCGATGGTGCGCTCGATCGTCTCGCGCGTGCTGCACGAGCCGACACTGCGGCTGAAGCGTGCGAGCGGAGCCGATGACGCATACGCCTACATTCAGGCGCTTCGCGAACTTTTCGCGCTCGATCCGGTGGACGAGGCGCAGCAGGCCGCGCGCGCGGAAGACGCTCCTCGCGCCGAAGCCGAGGTGCGCTCGATTGACGAGCACCGCGAGCGCGGCGGAAAGAGCTGAGATGGTGAACGGATGCTGAGGGTCGGCACGCGCGGAAGCAAGCTCGCGCTGGCCCAGACCGGCCATGTGATCGACGCGCTGCGCCGGCTCGACCCTTCGCTTGCGATCGAGCCCGTGACGATCGTCACCGACGACGGCGGGATCGCCGACAAGTCGCGCTTCGTCAACAACCTGGAGCAAAACCTGCGCTCGCAGGACATCGACCTCGCCGTGCACTCCGCCAAAGACATCCCCGGAGAGGACACGCCCGGGCTGCTGATCGCCGCGGTGCCAAAGCGCGAAGACCCGCGCGACATGCTCTTAGGCGCCGAGTCGCTGGACGCGCTGGCCGAGGGAGCGACCGTGGGTACAAGTTCACGGCGCCGCGCCGCGCAATTGCTTTCGGTGCGACCGGACCTGAACGTTGAGCCGGTGCGCGGCAACATCGACACCCGGCTTGGCAAGCTGGCCGCCGGCGAGTATGACGCGATCGTGCTGGCGGCGGCGGGCATCAGGCGGCTTGGCGTTGGTGCGGATCTTCCCTCGTCCGCACTGGACCGGTTTGTCCCGGCTCCCGGCCAGGGCTGTCTGGCCCTGCAGGTACGCGACATCGACCTCACGACCACCGCGCTGATCGGACCGCTCTCCGACCAGAATTCACAGCGCGAGCTGACGGCCGAGCGTGCGGCGGCGATCGGCCTGGTGGCCACCTGCAATACCCCGGTCGGAATCCACGCGAGTGTGATGCCGGGTGGCGGCGCCAACGGCGGCGAGGCCGGCGCCGACAAGCTGACCGTGCGCGGCTGGCTGGGTCTGCCCGACGGTTCGAGCTACGTTGAAGATGAAGTCAACGGCCTAGCCGGCGAAGCGCACCTTCTAGGCCATCTGCTGGCCCAGCGCATGAGGCAGGCCGGCGGCGACGAAATTCTCGCGCGGGCCGAGGAGTTGGCGGCGTGACGCCTGGCGCGCCGGGCGTTGGCGGCGCGAAGCCCGGCACCGTGTATTTGGTCGGCGGCGGACCGGGCGATCCCGGCTTGATGACCGCGCGGTCGCTGGAATTGATCGCCACCGCGGACGCCGTGCTCTATGACCGCCTAATCCCCGAAACCGCCATGGCCGGAGCGCGGCCGGACGCGCTGAAAGAGTTCGCGGGCAAAGGTCCGCGCGGGGATTCCAAACTGCAGCCGGAGATCGAATCACGGATCGTTGAGCTGGCGCGCGAGGGCCGATCGGTCGTTCGGTTGAAGGGCGGCGATCCATTTGTGTTTGGGCGCGGCGGTGAGGAAGCGGCCACAATCGCGGCCGCCGGAATTCCATTTGAGATCGTGCCCGGCGTGACCGCCGGAGTCGCGGCGGCGGCCTACGCCGGAATTCCGGTCACCCATCGCGACCACGCCGCGGCGGTCGCCTTCGTGACCGGGCAGGAAAACCCGGAGAAGGATGAGTCCACGCTGGATTGGCCGGCGCTCGCGGCGTTTCCCGGCACGCTCGTCTTCTACATGGGTGTCAAGAACTTGCCACGGATCGCCGAACGGTTGATCGCCGGTGGGCGCAGCGCCTCGCAACCCGTGGCAGTGATCGCTCAGGGCACGACCGCCGCGCAGCACACGGTCACCGCGCCGCTCGATCAGATCGCCGAGCGTGTCGCGACGGCCGGTGTCAATCCACCCGCATTGACCGTGGTCGGCGACGTCGCGATCGAACGCGAACGGATCGAATGGTTTGAGAAGCGTCCGCTGTTCGGCCGCAGCGTTGCCGTCACACGGGCGCGGCCGCAGGCGGGCAAGCTCGCGACGCGACTTCGGGAACTCGGCGCCGCGGTCGTGGAAACGCCGGTCGTCAGCATTCAGTTTCGCGATAACGAGGCTGTCGGCGCGATCGCCGCGCGCGTCGCGGCCGGCGGCGCGTTCGACCTGATTTGCTTCACCAGCGCCAACGGCGTTGACGCGTTTTTCACCGCACTCGAAGACGTGGCGGCCGACACCCGCGTACTTGCGGAAACCCAGCTTGCGGCAGTCGGAACCGCGACCGCCGAGGCGCTACGCCGGTACGGCGTGATCGCCGACTTCGTGCCCGATCGCGCCACCGCCGAGGGTCTGCTTGAGTTGCTTTCCAAGCAGGCGCTGGAGGGACGGCGAGTGCTGGTCGCCGTGGCCTCGGGTGCGCGTCCGGTGCTGGCCGACGGACTCGCCGAACAAGGCGCCATGGTGGAGCGGGTCGACCTTTACGACACCATCGCCACCCCACTCACCGACGCGCAATCAGAGGCGCTGGCCGGGGCCGATTTTGTGACTTTCGCAAGTGGTTCGGCAGTGCGGTCGCTGGTGGAGTCGCTCGGCGGTGTGGAGCCGCTGCGCGGACCGAGCCTGGTGTCGATCGGCCCGATCACCTCGGGCGTAATGCGCGAATTCGGTCTTGAACCAACAATCGAAGCTAAGCGCCACGACATCGACGGAATGGTGGAGGCGCTCCTGGAGGCGCAGGTCAACCAGGCCAATCCACCGCCGACCACGGACTGACTCGGCGAGAGTCACTTCAGGCCGGCATCAGATCGGCTCGGCGGACGGCCCGCCATCCGCTCGACAAATAGCGAAAACGCGGTACGTCCGGCCTGTGCCGGTGTTAGCTTGTTTGTATGGCCCGGTGTCTTGTGTTCATGTCGGACTACGGCCGCAGCGATCCCTGCGTCGGCATTGTCCATGCCGTGATCCGTCAGATCGACGCAGAGATTCCGATTGTCGATCTCACCCACAGCATCGCCCCGCAGGACGTACGCGCCGGTGCGATCGCGCTGGCCGATGCAATTCCCTTTTTGCCCCGTCGCGCGGTGGTGCTCGCCGTGGTGGATCCGGGCGTCGGCGGCGCGCGGCGCGCGGTCGCGGTGCACACGCGCGAGGGCTTCAGCTTCATCGGTCCGGACAACGGCCTACTGGCGCCCGCGATCGCACTGACCGGCGGACCGGAGACGGTGTACGAACTGACCTCGTCGCAGTGGCGCCTGGAGCCGGTGTCGCGCACGTTTCACGGGCGCGACCTGTTCGCGCCGGTCGCGGCGCGGCTCGCGAGTGGCGGATCGCTGACGGTCGCCGGACAGCCGATCGACCCTTCGGTTCTGATGGGTGTGCAGTTGCCGCAACCCAGCGTGGCGGCGGGGCGCATCGAAGCCGAGGTGCTGGAAGTGGACGTGTACGGCAACGTGCGGTTGGCCGCCTCGCCGATCGAACTTCAAGCGGCGGGAATTGCGGGCGTGAAACAGGTTGAGATTGACGCCGCCGGTATGCGCATGCCGGTCCGACTGGTTGGCGCCTTCGAAGAAGTCGCGCCGAACGAGCCGATGCTCTACGAAGATTCGAACGGCTCGCTGGCAATAGCCGTCAATGGCGGAAACGCCGCCGAACAACTTGGCATCACGCGTGGCGCGATTGTGACGGTGCTCGGAGAACCGCTCACCAGCGGCGAACCGCCGCGTGGCGTCATCGCCGCCGGCGAAGCCACGCCCGCCGTCGCAGCCTCCCAGCCGCCGCCCGTCGGCAGCGGCGCGCCGGTCGCGCCACCCGAGCAGTCCTCACCGCCCGCGCCGCCCCCCGCTCCGCCCGCGTGACACTCGGACTCCCTCACGCTCACCACCGCGTCTGCGATTCGACGAACGACCTCGCCAAGAAGCTGGCCGAGGCCGGCGCGCCGCACGGCGCGACCGTTACGACAAACGAACAAACGGCCGGCCACGGCCGTCAGGGACGTTCATGGGTAGCCCCTGCGGGCGACGCGCTGCTGATGTCGGTGATTGTGCGACCCGTGCTGCCGCGTCATTCGCTGGCATCGCTGGCGGCCGGCCTGGCGGTCGCCGAGACCTGCGAACAGCTTCGCAACCTCAGCGCACGGATCAAATGGCCCAACGACGTTTGGATCGAGGGCCGCAAGGTCGCCGGCATTCTCGTCGAGGCCCGTCCCGAGGCGCAGGCCGAACACTCGTGGATGGTCGTCGGAATCGGTCTCAACACCTCCGTTGACATGCGCCACATGCCCGCTGACCTTCAGGAGACTGCCGGTTCGCTGGCGCTGCCGCGCGGCACCGACGCATTGACACCGCTGCTCGATCGGCTGACTCGATGGTTTGCCGCTGAAGAACCCGAAGTCGTCGACGCGTGGCGCGAGCGCGACGCACTTCGGGGAAGCAGAATCAGCTGGTCCAGCGGCGCCGGCACCGCTACCGGTATCGACAATCACGGCAACCTCGTAGTTGCCCTTGACGACGGCACCACCGAAACGCTCGCCGCCGGAGAAGTGCACCTAAGCCTGGATTAGAAGGCCTGTCCCGCTCGGGATCAAAAAGGGGCGAAGATCGTTTAACCGTCGCCGCGAGAAAGATCTTCGAAGCTGCCGAGCACCGGGATGCGCGGGGCGGTTTCGGAAGCGTCGGGGTTGTCGGCGCCGTTGCTCTTGTCTCGGACGCCTGAACCCGAGCGCTTCACCCGGCCCTTGTTCTTCGCACCGCCTTTGACGGCTTCGGCCGCGACGCTCTCTTCGTTCGCGGCGGACTCTTTCGCGGCGGACTCGCTGCCGCCCGGCTTGTTTCCATTCGGCCTACCAGCCGCGCCGCGATTCTTCGCACGGGGCCGCCGACCGCTCTTGGTCTCCTCCGACGACTTTCCGGGGGTGCTTTCCGGGATCGCGGTCGCGCCTTCGGCCAAGGCCGGTTTCGCCTGCTTGCCCTTGTCTTTTTCGTTGCCACGGCGCCGGCGGCCCTTGCGTCCGCGCGCCTTCGGGAAGTTGCGGCTGAGCTCTCGCGCCAGCGCGCCGGGCTTGCGCGCCAACCGCTGACGTCCGCCGCGCAATGCTTCCTCGGCCTCGGGCGAATGCGCCACCGCCGCCGCAAGTACTGCCGCCGCCAGACGCAGATCGTGTTTGCGTGTCTCCTGCACGATGCGGCGGGCGTTGCGCCCGTGCGCCGGACCAGAAGAGTTGACCAGCAGCCCAAGTAGACGCTTAGTTTCAGGCCAGCGCTGCACCGCGTACTGCTCGTGCAGCTCGCGGGTGTAGGCGGCAAGCGTCCAGATCCAGGCGGCGCCCTGCTCGCGGTTGCCGATGTTCTTGTCTGCGATCGCCTTGAACATCAGCTTGGTTGCCTCGCGGCGTTCGTCGCGTTGCCAGCCGCCGATGATCTCGATCGCAAAGTCGTAGGCCTCGGGGTCCTTGGAATTGGCCAGATCCTGCAAAGCACGAAGCCGTACCGGGCGGTGCTTGTTGCGTTCCAGTGCGGTCAGAAAAAGATGCCGTCGCAGTTCGCCCGTGCGGTCGTGCTGAATCATCGCGCGAGCGCGACGCCAGTTGTTGGCGTTGGCCTTGGAGCCGGCCAGCGCAGCCCACACCCGCTGCTCTCCCCAATCCAGATTGGCCACACTGATTCGCCACAGCTCACGCTCGAAGATCTGCGCACGGCGTTCGTGGTCCGGGGTGACCGGCAACACGCGGCGTTCCACACGAAGGCGGCGTCCTCGGCCACGGCGCACCGGGCCTACGACGATCGCGCCGCCGCGGTAAACATCTCGCCCGAGTAGCGAGTGCAGCGTCACGACCGGATCGTCATGTGTGGTGGCCGCGTGCACGAAGTCCACCACAATGCCGGCCTCTTTACCGGGGTGACGTCGCGTGACGCGGCCCACGCGCTGTTGGTAAATGCGCTTGGAGGCAGTCGGTGCCAAGTGCATGCAGACGGTCGCGCGCGGCGAGTTCCAGCCCTCCGCCAAAAGCTGCGCGTTGACGAGTACGTCGAGCTGTCCGCGCTCGTAGGCGGCAAGCGTCTCGGCCAGTTCACGCTTGGGCGTCTCGCCGCTGACCGCCTTCGCCTTGATGCCGAATTCGCGAAATGCTTCGGCGACGTTGTAAGCGTGCTTCACACCGGCGGCATAAACCACGCCGGGCATGTCCTTGAAACGAGCGCGGTACAGATCGGCGATCGCGAGGTTGAACGGCGCCTGGTCGAGCAGTGCGGCCAGCTCTTCCTGATCGAAGTCCTGGTCCACCTCGCCGCGCCGCAGCGGCACATTGGCGATCGTTCGTACGCCGGGGCCGGGAGGGATGCGCACGCAGCGCAGCGGCGCAATCACGCCACGGCGCGCGGCCTGCGCGAGGTCGAAGCGAGATGTCTGCGTAGGGAAGAGGTCCGTCACATGACGTGCGATCAGCGCACCGGTGGCGGTCATGCCGATGAACACCGGCTCCTTCCAGCGACGAATCGCGGCAGAAGTCTTTTCGCCCAGCGCGGTGTGGGCCTCATCGCAGATCACGATCGTGTACGCGTCGCTGATGTTGCCGGCGTGACGCACGAACCACTGATAGGTCTCAACGGTGACCGGTCCGGTCATGTGGCCGTCGCCGTCAAGCAGAGGCGGTGAGATCCGATGCTTGTATCCGCGGTCCACGAGTTCGCCGATGAACTGGTCCACGAGGTTGCGGCGGTGCGTGAGGATCAGCACGCCGCCGGTTCGAGACGCCTCCACAAATCCCAGCGCCGCGACGGTCTTGCCGGCGCCGGTCGCGTGTTCGAACCAAAATCGATGGGCGGAGTTTGGATCTTCCGGCTGTTCGGGCAGCTGCTCTTCGTCGTCGTAAGCCGCGGCGTCCGCGCTGACGTGATCGCCGCGCTTGTGCTCGCCGGTGGGGATGTACTCGGCGGTGTCCTCTTCTTCTTCGTTGTCGTCTTCGGCGAACACGTCCCAGTCGATGTCGTCCTCGGCATCGCCGTTTTCGTCCTCAGCGGGCTCGTCGGGGATCTCGTCGAGTTCGTCGTCCTCAAATTCCTCTTCGGCGAAGACGTCGTCGCCGGTCACAACACTGCCGTCGAGCGCGGTCTCCTGCTCGGTCATCAGCGCCGCGAGCGTGCCGCTGAGCACGTCCACCTGATGCGCGTTGAGTGTTGTGCCGTCGGCGAGCTTGGGCTCGGGGTCGCTGATCGCGCGTTCCAGGCCAAGCAACAGCGAGTAACGCCGCGCCCAGTCGCGCGACACTTCGCCCTCGCCGCCGTCAAGCTCCGCGAGCGCGGCGTCGAAGGCGCGACGGCGCAGCGTGCCCGGCGCCAGCGCCACGGCTGGATCGTCGCCGTTCAGAACGAACGGTTCGCGCGTGAATTCCTCTACACGCTTGATGTCTTCGGCCTTGGGGGCGCTTGGTGTCATTCGGTAAGGAGACTTCCGTTGCGATGCGCCTTGATCAGGCGCCATTGCGGTGCGACTGTTCGTCGCGGTGACTCGAGCTCGGATGGAGCTACGGAGAAACGAGTCTTGGTCAGGAAGAGCGGTATCGCTCCGGACTCCTGACGTTGCGGAACTGTCGCCACGTCACGGCCCGAAAGCACAATTACTTACGTAAGTATACCGCCGATCGGCAGATATTTCATGCTTGACTTTGCGCCATGCGTTGGATCGCCACATTCACGACCGTGCTGGTAGCCGCAACGGCCTTGGCCGGTTGCGGCGGCAGCGACAACGGGCGGGCGGGCGACGCACCGGCGGCGGCGGCCTACAAGCCCGATCTAAACGGGGCAGATCTCCGTCTGGCGCAGATCTACAAAGAGGCGTCCAAACTGCTGGACGGCGGTCGCGCCGCCTACGACAAGCGTGTGGCGACGTTGCGCGGGCTGCCGATCGTGGTCAACAAGTGGGGCTCGTGGTGCGGTCCCTGTCGTAACGAATTTCCGTTGTTTCAACGCGCGGCCAAGGAGCATGGCGGCAAGATCGCGTTTCTCGGCGTCAACGTCAGCGACGGCAAAGCCGACGCGAGGGCGTTTCTGCGGCAGCGACCCGTGCCGTATCCCAGTTACGTTGATCCCCGGCTTTTTATCTCACAGCTGTTGCCGCCGGCGGCGGCGGCGCCGAGCACCGGGTTCTACAACGCCGCGGGAAAGCTGGTCCACGTAAAAGCAGGCGAGTACCGCAACGCGGCGGCTCTGGAGGAAGACATCCGGCGATACGCGACGAGCGAGTGAGAGACCGGCGCGAACACCGAATATTCGGCCTGGCCGATCTGCCATATTCTTCAGAACTTAGATGAGCGAGGCCACGATCGATATGACGCAGCATCCCGAGGTTCAGGACGGCCTCGAGGGCGTCATCGCCTTCGCCTCGCAGATCGCGGAGCCCGACCGCGAAGGCGGCGCGCTGCGTTACCGCGGCGTGGACATCGAAGACCTCGTCGGCGCTAGTCCGTTTGAACAGGTCTGGGGCCTACTGGTGGACGACGCGCTGGAGCCGGGGTTGCCGCCCGCCGAGCAGCACGCGCTGAGCGTGCGCACCGGCGACGCGCGCGTGGACCTGCAGGCATCGCTGGCGATGCTCAGTCAGGAATGGGGCTTCGAGCAGTTGCTAGATGTAGACGCCGAGCAGGTGCGCACAGATCTGTCGCGCAGCAGCGTGATGGCGCTCTCGCATGTCGCGCAAAGTGCGCGCGGACCCGGCCGGCCGCCGGTACCGCAGGCCGAAATCGATCAAGCCGGCTCGATCGCCGAGCGATTTCTGCTGCGTTGGCGCGGCGAGGCAGACCCAAAGCACGTCCAAGCGATCGACGCCTATTGGATCAGCGCGGCCGAGCACGGCATGAACGCCTCAACCTTTACGGCGCGAATCATCGCTTCGACCGGCGCCGACGTTGCCGCCGCGCTGAGCGGTGCTGTAGGCGCGCTTTCGGGACCGCTGCACGGTGGCGCGCCTTCACGAGTGCTTGAAATGCTCGACGAGGTCGAGCTGGCCGGCGACGCCGGTGTGTGGGTGAAGGCCGCGCTTAACCGCGGTGAACGGTTGATGGGTTTTGGTCATCGTGTTTACCGGGCGGAGGACCCGCGCGCCCGAGTGCTGCGGCGCACCGCCCGCGAACTCGGCTCCGCGCGATTCGAAGTTGCCGAGGCGCTGGAAAAGGCCGCGCTCGAAGAGCTGAAGGCGCGCAAACCTGACCGCGTACTCGCCACCAACGTGGAGTTTTGGTCGGCGGTGATCCTGGACTTCGCGGAGATTCCGCCGGAGCTTTTCACGCCGATGTTCGCCTGCGCCCGCACGGCGGGGTGGTCGGCACACATTCTTGAGCAGAAGCGCACCGGCCGATTAATTAGGCCGAGCGCGAAGTACGTGGGCCACGCGCCGCGCGGCCTCGGCAGCGTCCAGCAACACCGCTGAGTT
Organism: Actinomycetota bacterium; assembly: GCA_016213645.1. Lineage (GTDB taxonomy): Bacteria > Actinomycetota > Thermoleophilia > Solirubrobacterales > JACPNS01 > JACPNS01. Next base: position 404,969 of record JACQZY010000013.1, on the reverse strand, counting down.
TTGAACGCCTCGCTACCCGAACTGCGCGTGGACCCGTTGACCGGCCTGCGCGTGCTCGTGGCCGGCGACCGCGCCGGGCGCCCGGGCGGACTGCCCGTGCCGGAGGAGCCGCCGCCGATCGACGACGCCAACGATCCGTTCGCGGAGGGACAGGAGACGCGCACGCCCTTGGAGGTGTGGTCCGACCGGCCCGATGGCGGCGAGGCCAACACGCCGGGATGGCAGGTGCGCAGCGTGCCGAACTTGTATCCGGCGCTGGCTCAGAAGTTCGCCGACGGCGGCGGCATGCACGATGTTGAAGGCCAGAACGACGACGTCAACGCTGCGGGCAGCGATCTGACCGGCGATCAGCTCTTCGCCCAAGGCGTCGCCTACGGCGACCACGAGGTGATCGTCAACAGCCCGCGCCAGGTGCAATCGCTGGGCGAGCTGGGCGAGGATGAACTTCGGGCCGCGCTCGCGGGTTGGGCGTCGCGTATGCGCACGCATCGCGACAATCCGGCCGTCGCCTACCCCCATCTTTGCGTGAACGAAGGCAAGATGGCCGGCGCCTCGCTGCCCCATACTCACGCACAGCTCTACGTGCTGCCGTTTGTTCCGGAACTGGTGGAACGCGAGCGAGTGCGCATGCGCGATCATTTCGAGCGCGGCGGCATCACACTGATGCAAGACCTCGCCGATCGAGAACTCGTCGACGGAGGGCGACTGGTTGCGCAGGACGACGACGCTGTGTTGCTGTGCCCGTTCGCCGCCGCCACGCCGTACCGCATGTGGATCGTGCCGCGCCGGGCGGAGGAACGGTTCGAAATGAGCGAACATCGCGGGGCGGCATTGCTGCACCGGGCCTTCGCGGCGCTGCACGACGCGCTGGGCGGTAGACCCGCACTCAACCTGTGGGTGCGAACCTCGCCGGCGGGTTGCGAGGGCGAGGGATTTGGCTGGCGGATCGAAATCGCGCCGCGCCTTGGTCAGCCTGCGGGGATGGAGCTTGGAACGGGCGTACACATCAACGCGGTGCCGCCGGAGACCTCGGCAGCGGCACTGCGCGAAGCAATCCGCTGACGCAAGCGCCGACGAGGCGTCCGCGCCGTGCCGCCACGGCTTCGCGCCGTAATCTTGCCCGATGATCTGGATTGTTCTAACGATGATCGTCGCCGCCGGCGCGGGAGCGTTTTTCGCGCACCGCCGTCCGGAGCAGTCTGAGACTTCGGCCAAGCGGATCATGGACGTGGTGCTGTGGGTACTGATCCCGCCGGTGCTGTTCTTCAACCTGGTCCATTTCGAGTTGACGACCAAGATCGGCACCGCGCTGGCGCTGGCGTACGTGGGCAACTTCATCGTGATCGGCCTGGCCCTGGTCGCAGCGCGCGCGCTACGGCTGACGCGGCCCCAAACCGGTGCGATGATCGTCTGCGCACTGCTGGGAAACACCGCATACCTGGGATACCCGTTTGTCACGGCCGCGTTGGGGATCGACGAGCTCGGCACCGCGGTGTCGTACGACATCTTGGTCTCGATGCCGTTCATTTTGTTCGTAGGTTTTGGCGTGGGTGCGGCCTTCGGCACTGTCGCCGAGTCCACGCGGGAACGCGTGATCAGCTACTTCACCCGCAATCCGCTGATCTACGCGACCGCACTGGCACTGGCCGCGCCGGATTCGTGGAGTCCAGGCTGGGCGGTTGACGCCAGCCGGGTTCTGGTGTTTGCGATCCTGCCGCTGGGGTTCTTCACCGTCGGCATCGTGATGCTGCGAGAGAGCGAGGACGACAAGCTCGGCTTTCCGCCCAAGCTGACGGCACCCGTCGCGACGACCGTGCTGCTGCGCCTGGCCGTCGTGTCGGGATTTCTGGTGCTGGTGAACAAGACCGTCAGCGAGATCCCCGACGCCTACGTGATCGAAGCCGCAATGTCGGTCGGCGTAAACAACCTGCTGCTGGCCAACAACTACGGACTCGACCGCAAGCTAGCCGCCGGCGCAATCGTCTGGTCCACAATGATCATCGCCGCCGCCGGATTGATCGTGGACGTGTTGTAACCGAACTTCACGCGCCCCGAGCAGGCACCCAGCGCCAAGTCCCAAAGCCATCCTGCCCTGTCCCAACGCAAGCGCGCAAGCGTGCGAAGCACGCGAGCAAGCGCCAAACACCCCTTTCCCAAAGCCATCCTGCCCTGTCCCAACGCGAGCGCGCAAGCGTGCGAAGCACGCGAGCAAGCGCCAAGCACCCTCCCCCATCGCCAGTAGTGGGAGCTCGGGGCGTTAGGCGGGTGTTTCGCAAGGAAGCAGGGAGCGAAGCGTGCTTCAGCACGTGAGCGACCGATGACGCCGCGAACCACCCGCCTAACGCCCCGAGCTGGATTCGAACCAGCGGCCTACTCCTTAGGAGGGAGTCGCTCTATCCAGCTGAGCTATCGGGGCCAGAGCATCAACTTTAACGCCGCCCCAGGCAAGATCTTCACCCACACCAACCTGGGTGCCGCCTGACATCCACCGGCCTCTAACGAGTCTGGCCGACTAAGCCGACGGGGCCGGTGCGGCGTGGGAAACCTCGTCACATACGTTGCGCTTCCTTTTCCCGAGCGGGCAAAGGAGGCGCAACCATTCGCACACACATTGGCGCATTTTGCGGAACAATTCGCGGTGGCGGGTTCGGACATGGCAGCTGGGGGCGGCCGGCAGCGGTCCGGTCGATCCGGTTAGGCAGCGAGACCGTCGCTGACGAATCTCGCAAGCTGACAGTCGCCGCTCAGCGGTCCGGTCGATCCGGGTACACGTCGTCGATCGTCGCGAACGGCGTATAGGGCGCGGCGGCGGCGGTTTCAATCGCGGTAGACCCGCCCGCGAGGCGGTCGAGCACGCTGCAGACACCGACGATCTCGAAACCCTCCTCCCGCACGCGTTCGATCGCCTGCACGGTCGATCCGCCCGTGGTGACCACATCTTCGACGATCAGGCAACGCTCGCCCGGCGCAAGCAGCGGACCCTCAACCCAGCGCTGAAGTCCGTGCTCCTTACGGTCCTTGCGCACGAAAAACGCCTTCGCGTCCGAGCCGGCCGCAAGCGCAGAACAGGCAACCGGATCGGCGCCCATCGTCATACCGCCGACGGCCGTGGCGCCAAGTTCTTCGGCCAGGGCCGCGACCATCTCGCCGAGCGCCATGAACGCCGGGCGCAGCAGGATCGCGCGTTTGGCGTCCACGTAGTACTGCGCCGTCTTGCCGCTCGTAAGCGTGACCTCGCCGATCACAAGCGCATGCTCGCGAAGTTGATCTACGAGTGCGCGGCGGGCTAAGGCAAGATCGGCGGGCATGGACAAACATCCTAGACGCGGGGCCTTAGAGCTCCGCACCGGTCTGGACGCACCGCGACCTGGACGGACTTGAGCAATTTCTTCACAAACCTCTAAAGGTCAATACTTAATTTGTCGAATAGGAACCCATCGGTCCTACTGCAGAAATAGCCTCTCACGCCATCGACCCGGCCGCGCGTACACCGCTCAATCCCGCTCCTGGAGCGAAAAGGCAGACATTTGCTGCCTCGCGAATGCCGCTGGACTGTCCTCGTAGGTTGAGCAATGTACGCGCCGCGCGGGCTCGATTAAACGTCCAGACGAAACGTCCATCTTCGCGCAACTTGACACACGCGTAGTTGATAATTAAGCTAATGGCCGGTATGGACGTCGGCCCGAAAATCAGAAAGCAGTTGGCGAAATGATTACCTCCGCAATCAGGCTCGTCTCAAAGATGCTGTGTCTGCTCTTTATCGTGAGCTTCGCGATGTTCGCAATGGACGAGCTCTCGACCACTGGGGCCCAGCAGGCTGCGGTCGCCAACGGAAGCGCCAAAGCACAGGTGGTGCGCGACGTTCACGGCCGCGAGTATGACCCTTACCGGCACGAACTTCGCATCAAGATCGACCGGATGAACGACGCCGTAATCGGTCCGGCCGAGAAGTTGGTCTCGGACCAGAATCCGTGGATCCTGCGCGGCGTTCCGTTCGCTCTTGGGTTGCTGCTGTTCGGCTTCGGCGGCCACATGCTGGCCAGTTGGCTGGCGGCCGAGCCAAAGCGCAAGATCAGTGCCAAGCCGATCGACCACGAGTTCCGCCCGCGCTACACGCCGGGTTACCGCTGAGTCGGCGAGCGATCCGTAACAAATTGATCAAGGGTGGCCGGCTCCGTGTTTTCGGGGCCGGCCTTCTTTTTACCGCGCGACCGAATCAGTAGACGTCTACGCGGGTGCCCATGTGCACCCATGCGTAGATCGACGCGGCGTTCGGAACCGGCACGCGCACGCAACCATGGCTGGCGTTGTACGGCGGCACCGAGGCGTAGCCGTGAATCGCGTAGCCACGGATGAAGTAGTTGCTCTTGACCATGCCCTTGGCGTTGGTACCCGGATCTTTGCGGTAGACGTGGAACGTGCCCCGAACCGTCGGCGTGCCGGGTGCGCCGGTGGAGACGTGGTAAACGCGTACGACGTGGCCGTTGTCGGCAAACGCCATCACCTGGCGGCCGATGCTCACCTCAACGTGGCGTCCGGCTTTCGGATGACGCAGCTTGAAGCCTCCTCGGCCTTCGGCGAGCTTGCGCGCCATCTTGTAGCCGCCGCTCTCGACTCGCGCCATACCGGTGACCTTGCGAAAGGCGACGAACGCGCGTCCGGTGGCGGCGTCGAAATGACCACCGCGGGGCACCACATAGTGCAGACCGGCAAGTTTGTTTTGAAACACGCGTACCGCGACGCCACTACTGCCGCGATGAACGCTCGTCTTTACGACCGTGACGCTCTTTGTGTCGGCGGCGTTGGCGAGCGCGGCGATCTCCGGCGAGAGTTCGGTGTCAACCAGATACTTGCCCTTCTTGCCGGTACGGAAATGAAAGCTGAAGCTGGACTTGCCACCGCGCTGATCGAGCTTGACGGACTCGCTCTTGACGGTGCGGCCGTTCTTGCTGATGCGCACCGTGATCGTCTGGCCGTCGAGCGCGGCGTCAACCTCGCCACTGATTTCCACGCGGGCGCGCGGCAACACGTAGCGATGCCCGCGGTATGGGTAGGCGTCGCCGATCGAGATCTTGAACGTGGGCAGTCCGTTTGACGGCGACGACGCGTGCTTCTTCACCCGCTTTGCGGCGGTCGGCTCGATGGCCGGTGCGATCACAGCCTGGCCGCCGGACGTGGCTCCGGCCGGCGCGGTCGGAGCGGCACTCAACTGCTGTGGCTGGACGGCGTCGTCCGCGTTCGCGGCTGGAACGGCGGCGGCGAACGCCCACACACAAAGGATGGAAACGGTCAGAAAAAGACGGCCGACTGACGATGTGGCGGTTTTGCGCACGAGGCGAGAGTAATCGACCGCTGTGCCGTCCGACGCAAAAATACGAGCAACAGCCATTGGATCAGGGCCCGGGCCGCGGAGGTTGTTCCACGCCGGTCGCGCCGCGATCGGTCAAACGCCATCCGGTCAGGCAAAAGGCCATCATCAACACCCAGGCCGCTGCCCCCATCGCCAATCCGAGCGTGGAATTGTGATCGCTGGAGTAAACGATCACGGCTAGTGCGTTGTTGGTGGCGTGCAGCGCGATTGTGGAATAGAGCGTTCCGCTCCACGCGTATAGCACCGCAAACAGCACGCCAAGCAACGCGAGCGGCACGACCTGCAACAGCCGGTCATGGTCAAGCGAGTCGATGTGCATGGCGCCGAAGATCAACCCCGAAACGATCGCGCCGCCGGCCACTCCGATGCCGTTGGCGAGCGAGCGAAAAACCATCCCGCGAAAGAAGAACTCCTCCGCAACGGGCGCGACCATCGCGGCCATCACCACAAATCCGATCATGCCCAGAGCGCCGTCGGCGGCGCCGAGTTTGTCGGCGGAGTCGTCGGGCGTGAGATGGACAAGTGCGGAGTAGACGCTCAGTGCCACGAAGTAGATGGCCAGAACGGCGGCGATCTTTCCGATCGTCGGGCCGAGGCGTGCGCGGCGCAGACCAAAGTCCACCGCGCTGACTGGACCGTTCATGCGCGCCATGCCGATTGCCGCGCCGGCAAAAATCAAGCCCTGCACAATTGTCGCGATCACGAGAAATGCCGGATCCTCGACGTCACCGCCGGCCCCCGTGTAGACGGCGCCAAAGATGCCGATCACGAATAACAACGCCACGATGCCGATGCCGAAACTGGCGAGGCTGTACCACCACGGCCAGCCATCAGCGCCGGTTTTGGCAGGGACGGGCGGTTGCACTGTCTGCCATATCTGACCCGGCGCCGGTTGGCCGGGCGGCGGATACGGCCCTGGATACCGCTGCTGGCCGGGGGGCAAGACGTAACCGGGGGGCGCGTACGGCTGCGGCTGCGGCTGCGCGTACGGATGGGGATGGGGATGAGTCTGGGCCTGCGACTGGGACGGCGGTGCAAACGGGTCGGGCTGGGGCGGCCCGTAGGCGCCCGGCGGGGGTGGGACCGGTCCGGGCTGGGGCGGCCCGAAGGCGCCCTGCGGGGGCGGGACCTGTCCGGGTTGGGGCGGCCCGTAGGCGCCCGGGGGCGGAACTTGCCCGGGCTGAGGTGGTGCGTACTGGCCCTGTTGCGGAACTTGCCCGGGATGCGGCGGACCGTACGCAGCTTGCGGAGGCGGAACTTGTCCAGGCTGACCGGCCGAAGGCTGATACTGCTGGTTCACCGGATTCGCCGGCGGCGGATACGGGTACGGCGCCGACACAGGCGGCGGGCCGAACGTGTCTTGCCGCGCCGGTCGCGCGTCCCACGGAGGCGGTTCGCCGGGCACCGGACCCCAGGGCGCGGAGGTGCCGGGCGACTGAGCGGGAATGCCCTGTCCGGGCGATTGCGGCGGCCATGGCGCCGCCGGTTGCACGCCCGGCGGAGGCGAAGGCGGGCCCGCCCCCGGACCGGGTTGGGGCGGCGCGTTTGCTCCAGGGCCTTCGCCGCGCTGTTCCCCGCGCTCTTCTCTGTGGTCGTCGGACACGCCCCATATTGTGGCCTCTGGGACCGGCGTCTCGTCCGGCCCCACCGATCCGACCATGATTCAAGCTGCGGAAAAGTCATTCTTTGAGTCCAACACGGACCTCATCCACGCCGCGATCATCTTCGCCACGGCGCTGGTGGTTGCCAAGCTCGTGGACCTGGTCGTCACGCGCAACGGTAAGCGGGTCACCGGCAGGCTCTCGCGCGACGAACTCTCACAGGCAACTGTCACGCGGCTTCGCCTCGTGCGCCGTCTCGTCGCCACCGCGATCGTGCTTGTCGGGCTGGGGCTGGCGCTGGCGCAGATCGACCAGTTGCGTCCGCTCGCCAACACGCTGCTGGCAAGCTCCGCCGTGCTGGGAATCGCCGTCGGCCTGGCCGCGCGCGGGCCACTGGCCAACGGCGTGGCCGGTCTGATGCTGGCGACGGTGCAGCCGTTTCGCATCGGCGACGTGGTCGAGTGGGACGGCAACCGCGGCCGTGTCGAAGACATCACTCTCACCTACACATTCATCCGTCTGCCCAGCGGACACCGTCTGGTCGTGCCCAACGAGGCAATCGCCTCCGGTCCACTGGAGAACTACACGATCGCGGGCGACGAGGTGGACGCCGACGCCTCCGTGTGGGTGACGCCGCCGCACGGCGCCGAAGCGCTGAAGCTGCTGCGCGAGAAGATGGAAGACATGACCGTGCAGTTCGGCGAATGCGCGCATGACCGCATTGAGCTGAAGGTCTGCTTCAAGACCACCGCGCACGACGAGGTTAAGCGGCGGATCGCGGCCCGCGAGCGAGCGATTGTTCTGCTCGACGGCGCGGATATGCTCGAAGCACCGGTCGGCTAGCGGACGCGCAGTCCCGCAGGCCCGCAACCAAGCCCGGCGAATCAGTGTTTAGAGCCTGAAAGTCGCCGCACGGACCGCGGGCACCGCTCGACCATTTACAAAGATGACCGCACGCCAGAGAAGAAAACGCCGCCGTAGCCGCGGACGCGCCCACGGACCACTCGCGTTGATGTTTGTGATCGCCCTCACGCTGGGCGCGATCGTCGGCTTCAGCGCGCTTGGCTACGTGGTCGCAATAGCCGCAAGCGCACCGGAGCTGGGCAAACCGGTCAACCGCGGTCTCACCAGCAGTGTCTACGCGGTTGACGGTTCGCTGCTCGGCTACATCCAGTCCGACGAGATCAGCACGCCGCTCGCGTGGTCGAACCTGCCGCAAGACTGCAAAGACGCCACCGTCGCGATCGAGGACGAGCGCTTCTACAAGCACACCGGCGTGGACTACAGCGCGATCGTGCGCGCAGCGGTGCGCAACCTGACAAGCGGCAAGACCGTTCAGGGCGGTTCGACGATCACGATGCAACTGGTGCGCAACCTCTACATCGCGGAGCCCAAGCGCGACTACAAGCGAAAGATCCGCGAGGCCAAGCTGGCCAGCGAACTCGAACAGGAACACTCCAAGCGCTGGATCCTGCAGGCCTATCTGAACACCGCACCGTACGGGACCGTCGGCGGTCAAAGCGCGATGGGTGTGCAGGCGGCGTCGCAGACCTTCTTCGCGAAGAACGCGAAAGACATCGGCCTGTCCGAGTGTGCGCTACTTGCCGGTCTGCCGCAGGCGCCCAGCGAGTACAACCCGTTCCTCAACCCGAAGGGCGCGATCGAGCGCCGCAACGAAGTGCTCGCCAAAATGGCCGAGCTCGGCTACATCACGGACTCCGAAAAGAACGCGGCGATCGCGGAACCAGTCCGCGTCAAACGCGGCACTCGCTACACGCGCATCCGCGAGCCGTACTTCTTCGACTACGTAAAGCAGCGTCTGATCGACAAGTACGGCATCAATACGATGCGTCGAGGCGGACTGAAGGTCTACACGACCATCGACCGCAAGCTCCAGGACGCGGCGCGCGCAGCGATCAACAGCACGTTGAGCGGCCCAAGCGGCGCAATCGTGGCGATCGACCCGCGCACCGGTCACATCCGCACGATGGCCTCCAGCGGCGGCTACGGGCAGAGTCAGTTCAACCTCGCGGCGCAGGGACATCGCCAGCCGGGATCTTCGTTCAAGACGATGGCGCTGGTGACCGCGCTGCGCCAGGGCATCGACCCCGAATCGACCACCTACAACTCGCATCCGATCAACATCAAGAGCTCGCCGTGGGGTCCGATCAAAGTCAAGACCTACAGCAACAGCTACAGCGGCAACATCAACCTCGTACGTGCAACCACCTCCTCCGACAACGCCGTCTACATCCAGCTCGCGATGGACGTGGGACCCAAGAACGTGCGCGACACGGCACGCTTGCTGGGCATCCGCTCGAAGCTGAACGGCTATCCGGCGGAGAGCCTTGGCGGATTGGAGCGCGGCGTGTCGCCGTTGGAGATGAGCCGCGCCTACGCGACGATCTCGGCGGGCGGAGTGCGCGCGCAGCCGGAGGCGATCGAGAAGGTGATCTTCCCTGGAGGCAAGACCGACGACATCGGCAAGCCACAGCGCGTAAAGGTGCTGAAGGACGGCGTCACCTTCGAGGCAACAAAGATCCTGCGCGCCAACGTGACCGGCGGCACAGGCACCGGCACGCGCAACTACTTCACCTGCCCCGCGGCCGGAAAGACCGGCACCACCGACAACTTCAAGGATGCCTGGTTTGTGGGCTACACCCCGGTGTTCTCGGCGGCGGTCTGGGTGGGCTATCCCGACGCCGGTATCTCGATGCCCGGCATGGCCGGCGGCACGGCTCCGGCCACGATCTGGGGCAAGTTCATGGCAAAGGCCCAGGGCGACCACTGCAAGGAATGGCCGGAGCCCAAAGAGCCGTTCGAAGGCCACACCTTCAGCGGCAAGTACGCAACCCTTGGCAAGAAGGAAGGCGGCGGCCCGACCGGCGAGGCGTACAGCGAGGGCAAGAAGAAAAAGAAGAAGGACAAGAACGACGGCAAGAACGACGGCGGCAAAGACAACGGCGACAACAAGGACCCCGAGACGAAACCGCCAAAGCAAACGCCCGCCGAACCGGCACCCGCGCCCGCGCCCACACCGGCGCCCGACACACCCGGCGCCGTCGCACCCGGATAACGTCCGCGCGTGAGTAAGACCCCGAAAGCAGGCTCGCTCGCGGCGCGCGCCGTGCTTGCGTCGTTTGTCGCCGTCTCGATATGGCTGGCGGTGGCGCCGGCCGTGGCGGGATCCCGCATCGTGCTCGCGACGGCCGGAAGTTCGCCTGACTGGCTGCTGGGTGTCTGGCGCTTCGCGGGCATCGACGCACTTGCCTTGCCGGGCGCGGGATGGACCTATTACCGCGTGCTGATCGCGGCGAGCATCTTGTTCGCGGTGCTGGTGATGCTGGCGCCGCGGATCGACCGGCGCGCGTTGTGGGCCACCGTGATCGGTCTGTTCGCCATCTTCACGCTCGCGCCGCCGCTGCTCTCGCAAGACGTCTTCAGCTACATCGCCTATGCACGGCTGGGCGTGGACCACGGACTCAACCCATACTCTCACCGGCCGTTCGACATTCCCCGTGATCCGGTCTTCGGCTACGCCGGGTCCAAGGATGCGGTAAACGTGTACGGCCCGTTCTTCACGTTGCTGATCTACCCGCTGGCGAAGCTTTCGGTGCCGGCGGCTTTCTGGACGCTGAAGGCAGTCGCGGCGGGGGCCGCGCTGTGGCTTGTACGTATCGCGGGCGATCTCGCCGATCGCGTCGAAGCCGGCGGCAACCGTGCGATCGTGCTCGTGGGCCTGTGTCCCGCGATGCTTGTACACGTGGTCGCCGGGGCGCACAATGAGGCGCTGACGATGCTGCTTGTGTTCGGCGGCGTGTCGGCGGCGGTGCGCGGACGCGAACGAGCGGGCGGACTGATCGCCACGCTCGCCGCCGGGGTGAAGGCGTCGGCGCTGGTTCCGCTGCCATTCATGCTGGCCGCGGCGCGCGACAAGCGCTCGATGTTCACTGGAATGTTCGCGGCGGCGGTGCTTGCGCCGCTCACCGCCCTGCTGATATTCGGCTCCGACGCACTCAACGGCCTGAATCTGCTGTCGTCCAACCAAGACCGCACCAGTCGCTACTCGCTACCGCAGGTCACCGTGGATGCGCTCGGCCGGCTCTTTCAGTCGCTCGATCACGCCGCCGCGATCGACGTCACGCGCGGCCTGTTCGTGCTGGTGCTGGCGGCGGTCGTGGTCTTGCTGCTCGTGCGCACGTGGCGACGGCCAGAGACATGGCTTGCCAACGCCGGCTGGGCGACCTTTGGCGTGCTGCTGGCATCCGCCTGGCTGGTGCCGTGGTACATGCTGTGGTTGTTGCCGTTCGCGGCGGTCTCACGAGATCGCGCGCTGGTCGCCGCCACGGTGCTGCTGAGCGGCTACACGATGGCAATCGCGATTCCCTTTTCGCCGTGAGCGGCGGCGGCAGTCGTCGTCGGCAAAGTGGCGATCGCGGATGCCTGCGCGTCCTAGGCGGCCTTAGCGGCCGCCGCGCCGGTAAGTTCTGAACGTCATGGGCCATCGTGAAAGCGAACGCATCGCGCGCCTATCGCGCCGTTTTCAGCCGCGCGGCGAGCGCCTGCTGCGCGGCATCGGTGACGACGCCGCGGTGGTTCGCGGCGACGGCGTCGTGGTCACTTCGGTCGACGCCGTGGTCGAGGGCGTGCATTTCAAATCGGACTACACCCCACCGCGCGCCGCCGGGCACAAGGCCGTCGCGTCGGCGCTGTCCGACCTTGCCGCGATGGGTGTGCCGGCCGGCGAGATTTACGTGGCCGCCGGTCTGCCGGGCGATTTCGGAGATGACGACTTTGAAGAACTGGCCGGCGGAATCGAGGACGTGGCGAACACCTGCGACGCCGTCGTAGCCGGTGGCGATCTGACCGCTTCACCGGTGCTGTGGCTTTCCGTGACGGTGATCGGCCACGCCGTCGACGAGGCGAATGTGATCGGCCGCGACGGCGCGAGCAACGGCGAACTGCTGGCGGTCACCGGTGCGCTCGGCGGCAGCGCGGCCGGCCTTCAGCTATTGCTGGGTTCATCGGCGGTGGTCGGCATCAGTCGCGAGCAGGAGCAGGCGCTGCGGGACCGCCATCTACTGCCGTTTCCGCGCTTCTGCGCGGGCCGCGCACTGGCCACGCACGGCGTGACCGCAATGATCGACCTTTCCGACGGCCTGGCCCGCGACGCCGCCCAGCTGGCGGAGGCCTCCGGACTGCATGCCCGGATCGAGCTGGAGGACCTGCCTCTGGCCGGTGGCGTGGCCGCGGTTGCGACGCTCACCGGCCGCGAGCCGCACAAGTTCGCCGCAGAGAGCGGCGAGGAGTATGAACTGCTGTGTTCGCTGCCCGAATCCGCTTTCGCGGCGGCCCGCGACGCGGTACGCCACTGCGGCGGCGAACTGACCGCGATCGGCCGGTTCGACGGAGAGCTCACCAAAGCGAGTCCAAACGGCGCCGGTGGCGCCGGGGCGGTCGACTTTCTAGACCGGCAGGGCCGGACCGTCGTAGTCGCCGGGTACGAGCACTTCGACTGACGTGATCAACGAACGGCGATGTTGCACGCGCTCGTCGGCCAGTGCGCTGACCCGGCTGATGATCGCCTCGGCTACTGCCTCGGGATCGACCACGTAATTGATTCTGGGAATCGATGAAGTCATACCTTCAAAGTTACGATTTCTCAAATCGATAGTCATAGCGGAAAATTACATGTGGGCTGGTCGAGTCGCCGAGCCGAATTGCCGGCTTCTCGTGCGGCCGGCGAAACCATCGTCGCGACCGCAATCATGTTGTCGGAATCGCGCGACCGGTTTTATATCCATCGATTGTCGAACCGAGGCTCAACTCCGTCCAAAACCCCTGTTTCAAGGTGTTTTCGCGGCAAAAAAGATCAGCGAATGATCGGAATCGTGGCCGAAGTCCGCATTCGGCGCGGAGCCGACCAGTGCAACTGCAGAAGTGAGACAAAAACAGCGGACACGACTACGCACGCGCCGAGCACCGCCGCGGGTCCCACAAATCCGCCCGCCTGCAAGAAAACGGCGAATCGCAGCGTGTTTAGCGGTCCCATGTTCAAAACGACCGGGTAATAGGCAAGCGCAAGCGCGACCGGCAGCAACCCGCCGAGCGCGGTCAGCCAAATCTGCAACCGGCGCGGCCGAGTGCCGGACAGCAGCAGCATCACCAGCATGTGCAGCAACGGCACCCAAAAAAGCGCGGCCATCGGGTTGACGAAAAACACCGCGATGCCGGCGAACGCCAGCCACAGCGCATATCCGGCTTCGCCGCCGGGTTCCGAGTGTCGCCTCGCCAGTCCGGCGGCGACCATCAGGCCGACCGGCGCAAGCAGCAGCGCGATCACACCGACCACCGCGGCGGCCGATCCGCTCAGCGCCTCGGGTTCGGCCGGCAGCGATGGCGCGTCGATCACACCGACTGCGCCCAGGCCGCGCAAAAGCAACGCCAAGATCACCAGCCAGGCCATCGCCAACGGTGCGGCGAGTAGACCGCGCCGTGCCGACTCGCGCCGACGGCGAGCGCGCGCCCAGCCGTCGACAGCCACCACGACCAGCGGAAGCAGCAAGATCCCGACGAACAAAATCAACGACCAACTTGGGATCTCCTTTCCGCCCACGCGCAACCCGGCGGGAGCGGGCGGAAGCGGGCGAAAATCTCCATCAAACGTCGTAAGTGCCCGCAACGCCGAGCGACCGGCCGCCGCGGCCATCTTCGTATCGGCGATCTGAGGCCGCACCAGCGCCTCGCCCCCCGGACTGACCGACACGGCGGCCAAGCCGTACTGAGGAAAAACGGCCTGCTCGCCAAGCGCCAGCGGAAAACCCATCCTCACGATCTGGCCAACGGTGGCGCGCGGCGTGGGGCGGTCGGCAAACTCGATCGCGGCTATTTGCTGGAGCGTGCGCTCAAGACGAACATCCGGACGCAGTCGCGAGTCGTATCGAGCAAGCACGGTGGCGTCGGCGGTCGGCCGCGCGAGATTGCGTAAGACGATCACCGCGTCTACCGGCCGGCGAAGTTCACGCGCGAGGCGCTCGGCGCCGAGGCCGCCGTCAGCACCGCCGGACACCGACGCCAGCACGAGCGTGTGAGAAAACGAGCGACCCTGAAGCACGCGGGAAAGCTCCAGCAGTACGCCGGTCTCGACCGCGTTTGTTTGCGAGAGCGTGCCCGGCGCGCCATCGCGCGAGGCGACGATCACCAGCCGCCGGTCGCTCGGCCCGGCGCGCACGCCAACGACGTTGGCGAGAGTTTGGCGGCCGTTCAGCGTGCGTGCGCGAAAGTCGTAGCGGTGCGCGACAAAACCGTTCTCGTTGAAACGCGCGCGAACCAGCTCCGCGACGCGGCCGTCCTGAGTGCTGCCGGATTCTCGGGCGCCATTCGCGGCGGTCAGCTGCTTCGCCGTCGCGAGAGAGCGCTGAGCGCTGAATGTGGGCGGCACGGGTTCCGGCGTGAGCCCGCGCGGCGGATCTTTCAGCGAGAACGCCAGCACGATCAGCGCCAGCAGCGCGGGCACAAAAGCGGCGCGGTAAAGACGTGGTTCCAGTAGACCCGGGGGCACCGCGCAAGTCTAAGGACACGAACGGCCCGCAGTTCGCGGTTTTTTAATCCGGCGTTGCCTGCCGCTTAAGGCATGCTCGTTCCGGCGCCGCAGCCTCTAAGCTGGACCCGTGGAGGCATCCGTTGCAACAATCCTGCTGGTCGACGATGAAGCGCCGATCCAGCGCATGCTCGAGTATCCGCTGAAGAAGGACGGGTACGACGTCGTGATCGCAGGCGACGGCGAAGAGGCGCTGGAGAAGTTTCGCGGCGGCAAGTTCGACTTGGTCGTGCTGGACATCATGCTGCCCAAGCTCGACGGGCTTGAGGTCTGCAAGGAGATCCGCGCCGAAAGCAACGTGCCGATCGTGATGCTGACCGCACGCGCCGACGAAGTCGACAAGGTGATCGGGCTGGAACTCGGCGCCGACGACTACATGACCAAACCCTTCAGCCTGCGCGAATTCCGTTCACGGGTGAAGGCGGCGCTGCGGCGCGCGGGCATGTCCGCCAACGGCGGCGCCAACGGACCGGCCGAGCGCACGATCAAGACCGGCCGCGTGGAGATCGACCCCGGCCGCCGCGTCGTGACCGTCGACGGCGAAGAGGTAACGCTGACTTTCATGGAGTTCGAGATCCTGATGGCGCTGGCCTCCGAGCCGGGCCGGGTGCTCACGCGCGAGGCCCTGCTTGAACGTGTTTGGGGAGACTCCGCATATCGCGACATCCGCACCGTCGACGTGCACATCAGGCACCTGCGCGAAAAGGTCGAGCCCGAGGCCTCCAAGCCCGAATACATTCTGACCGTTCGCAACGTCGGCTACCGGTTTCGCGACCAGTAGCGCCGCCACCGCGGCGACGAGTTCGCGCAGGCTTGGTTGAAAGATGGAAGAGAAGCGATTCAGCTGGGGGATCCGCGAAAAGCTGACGCTGCTGTTCTTTGGCGTCACGTTCATCGCGGTGGCGACCAACTTCCTGATCGTCGTGCCTCGGCTGGAAGCGCAGCTTCGCGGCAATAAGGAAAGCGACGTCAAGCGCGCGGTGGAGCTGTACGGACCGCTTTTTCAGCAATACGAAGTCAGCAGTGACCAACAGTTGACTTCGCCGCAGACCGCGGCGGACTTCATCGCCAACAACGTCGACAAATCGGCCGCCGATCGTGTGGCGATCCTGCTCCCGGTCTCAACCGGTCTACCGGATCCGCTTTCGCCGGAGATGCGAGTGCTCGTGGATTCGAGCGGCATGGCGCAATACAACGAGGTCGTCAACGACTGGGTTGCGCGACGCGCGATCACCACCGGCCGCGCGGTCAACGGCGTTGTCGATGTGGCGGGCAGATCGCACACCGAATCGGCGGCTCCGATCGCCGGACTCGACGGGCAGACGATCGGCGCGGCCGTGTTCTCGTCCTCGCTGACCAGCGTCAACTCGGTTGTCAAACAGCAGGCGAGGCGCTATCTGGTCGCCGCGATCTTCTCTCTGGGCATCTCACTGATGGTCGGACTGTTCGCCTCCAGTTTCATCGCCCGCAGGATCAAGCGGCTCGAGCGTGCCGCGCGTTCCGTAGCCGGAGGCAACTTCACCGAGCCGCTGGTGGTGGACTCGGCCGACGAACTAGGCCAGCTGGCTCAGGCGTTCAACAACATGCAGGAGCGGCTCGGCCGCGCCGACCGGGCGCGAAAGGCGTTCATCGCGAACGCTTCTCACGAACTGCGCACACCGTTGTTTTCGCTTGGCGGTTACGTGGAGCTATTGCTCGAGGAGGATCTCGACGAACAGACGCAGCGCGAGTTTCTGGACACGATGCACGACCAGATCGCGCGGCTGACCAAACTGGCCACCGACCTGCTCGACCTCTCGCGAATCGACGCCGGATCGCTGGAGGTTCAGTTTGAGCCGGTCGATTTGTCCGAACTGGCGCACGGCGTGGCCCGAGAGTTCGCACCGATCGCGGTGCGGCGTGAGTCGGCGATCGACGTTGCGGCCGAGCCGGGTCTGAACGCGCAATGCGATCCAGACCGAGCCGCGCAGGTGGTTCGTATCTTGATCGACAACGCCCTTTCTCATACGCCACGAGGAACGAACATCCGTGTCGGCGCCGAGCGGCAGAACGGAATGATCAGCCTTAGCGTGCACGACGGCGGTTCCGGGATCAGCCCGGAGGATCTGCCGCGCATATTCGACCGCTTCCACACCGGCGACAAGACCGGCGGCACAGGACTCGGACTCTCGATCGCAAATGAATTGGCAAACGCGATGAACGGAAGACTTTCGGTGCGATCCCAGCCCGGCGACACGACTTTTATTCTCGATCTCCCTCCGGCCGCGAACGGAGCGTGAACCACGTGATCGCGCGCCTGATCCGGCCGGCAGCGATTGCGCTTTGCTCGGCCGCGCTCTCCGGTTGCGCGTTGCAGGGTTCACTCGACCAGATGCTCGACTCCCCGGGCGCAGATCGACCCGCGCGTACGATCCTGCCCGGCGCGAAGATCGACCCACCGACGCTGTTTCACAAGGCGCAGCGGTCGGTGGTCACCGTAATCGCCCAGTACGGCAGCAGCGCAAACGCTCCGCAAGGTCTCGGCACGGGATTCGCGATCGGCGACGGTTCGCTTGTGGTGACCAACGTGCACGTAGTGACCAGTCCGATCAAACCCGGCGAACCGGCGAGCGAACTGTCATTGCAACTTCACGATGGCAGGCGCTTGGACGCCGAGATAGTGGGCCTGGACCCGCATGCCGACATCGCCGTCCTGCGTCCTTCTACCGCGATCGAGCCGCCGGGGCTGCGTTTCTCCGCCCATACTCCGGCGATCGGTGACCCGGTGATGGCGATCGGCTCTCCGCTCGGCGAGACGTACACAATGAGCGTTGGCTACGTGACCGGTGTCGACCGGCGCATCAGCGGCATGGTTGGTTTTCCGATCTACGGTGCGATCCAGACCGACGCGGTGATCACGATGGGCAATTCCGGGGGGCCGTTGCTGAACGCCGACGGCGAGTTGATCGGCGTGAACGGGCAGATGCTCTCGATCGGGGGCGGCGGCGAAGGCCTGGGTTTCGCGATTCCGGCGCCGCTGGTGAAACGGTCGGTGCGCTACCTCGGCCAGGAAAAACAAGTGCCTTACGCCTACATGGGCGTGAAGGGCAAGGCGCTCTGGCGCGGCGCGGGACCGCGGTTCGGTCTACCGGAAAACGCCACCGGCGTGCTGATCGGCAGCGTACGCACGGGCTCGCCGGCCGATGTCGCCGGGCTACGCGGCGGGTCGGGACGTCGCCGCGTGCAGGGTTCGGACTTTCGCGTGGGCGGCGACCTGATCACCTCGATCGGCGGCCACGACATGCGCCCGAACGAGCAACTTGGCGAAGCACTGCTTGAGTTCAAACCCGGAGAGACGGTTCAGGTGGGCTACCTCCGTGACCGCCGCAAACTCACGACATCTGTCACGCTCGGCGACCGGCCGGTGAAGTGGCCAAGTCCGCTGCAGTCGGTCTTCGGCTGAATCGCCCGATACCGGCTACCGGGTACGCACCGCGGGAGCAGGGATTCGACCGGTCGCGTATCGGGTATCTTGCGGTCTCTCATGCTTCAACCGGTGACAGTCGGACACAAGACCCTCGCGGACTACGCCCACCTAGTGGGCCGACCGCTGATCGAACAGATCAACGATCTCGCCGACAGCCTCAAAGGCCTGCGCGTGCTTCACCTCTCGGCCACCGCGTTCGGAGGCGGCGTCTCCGAGATTCTCTACACGCTGGTACCGCTGATGCGCGACGTCGGAATCGACGCGGAGTGGCAGATCATCGTCGGCCGCGAGGAGTTCTACAACGCCACCAAGCTGATCCACAACTCGATGCAGGGCGACCCGGCCGCGCTGTCCGACGAGCAGTGGGAGATCTTCGACCGCTACAACACGATCAACGCGCGCGAACTCGACGCCGGTTGGGACGTGGTGATCGTGCACGACCCGCAGCCCGCGGGCGTACGCATGAACGCTCCGGAGAAGTCGGCTCACTGGGTGTGGCGCTGCCACATCGATCTCTCCACACCGAACCCGGAGACGCTCTCGCGGCTGCTGCCGAATATCACCGGTTACGAGGAATACCTCTTCCACATGGACCAGTACGTGCCCTCGGCGCTGCGCGACGAGGGGCGCGTCAACATCATTCCACCGGCGATCGATCCGCTCGCCCCCAAGAACATGGCGCTTTCCCCGGAGGACGCCGCCTACGTCTGCGACCAGTTCGGCATTGACGTTGAACGACCGCTGATGTGCCAGGTTTCGCGCTTTGACCCGTGGAAGGATCCCAACGGTGTGATCGACGCCTACCGGATCGTGAAAGAAAAGATCCCCGAGGTGCAGCTTGCGCTGGTCGGATCGATGGCCACGGACGACCCGGAGGGCTGGGACTTCTTCAACTCCACGGTTGAACACGCTGCCGGCGATCCGGACATCAAGATTCTCAACAACCTGAACAACGTCGGTGCGATCGAGGTCAATGCCTTTCAGGCCCAGAGCGACGTGCTGATCCAGAAGAGCACGCGCGAGGGATTTGGCCTTACCGTCAGCGAAGGTCTGTGGAAAGCGCAGCCGTTCATCGGCGGCGACGTGGGCGGTATCCCCTTGCAGATCAAGGACGGCGAGAGCGGTTATCTGGTCGACACCGCCGAAGAATGCGCCAAGCGAGCCGGCGCGCTCTTGCAGTTTCCCGTGCTCGGCAAGCAGCTTGGACGCGCGGGCAAAGAGCACGTGCGCACGCACTTCCTGACGCCGCGCCTGCTGCGCGACTGGCTACAGATCTTCGAGCGCCTGCAAGAAAGCTAAACGCCGGACCAAGCGGCGACGCGCGGCCGCGCCGCCTACCTATAGGCTTGGCCCATGCCGGACACGCCCAGCCCACCGAACGGCGCCGGCAACGGCAACGGCGCCGGTTCGATCGCGGGTTCACCGCTGGTGCTCGTTTCCAACCGCGGACCCGTCACCTTCGACCGCGACGCTGACGGCATGCGCGTGGAGCGGCGCGGCACAGGCGGACTTGTCACCGCACTGACGGGCCTGGTCAATCACCGCAGCGACACGCTGTGGGTGGCTTCGGCGATGACCGGCGAGGACGCCGACGTAAGCGACGAGCGGGGCGGGCGCAGCTTTGCCGTACGCCCCAACGAGGACACCGAGTACCGCGTGCGCCTGGTGCACAGCGAAGACGAAGCCTACGACCGTTTCTACAACATCGTGGCCAATCCGATGCTGTGGTTCATTCAGCATTACCTCTGGGACCTCTCAAACGCGCCCGACATCCGCCAGGAGGAGATGGACGCCTTCGATTTCGGTTACCAGACGGTCAATGGAGACCTCGCGCGAGCCGTGCTCGAAGAGATCGAGGACGCCGAGGACCCGGTGGTGATGGTGCACGACTACCACCTGTACACGATGCCGGCGATGATCCGCGCCGAGCGGCCTGACGTCTTTCTGCACCATTTCATCCACATCCCGTGGACCCAGCCCGACGCCTGGCGCGTGCTGCCGAGCCGCATCCGCGACGCGATCTTTCGCGGCGTACTGGCCAACGACATAGTCGGCTTTCACACGGAGAGCTACCGCCGAAACTTCTTGCTCTGCTGCCGCGAACTGCTCGACGACGCCGTCGTGGACGAAGCCAACGGCGTGGTCACGATCGGCAATCACGACACCTGGGTGCGCGCCTATCCGCTGCCGATCGACGCCCGCGCATTCCTCAAGAAGGCGCAGCACCCGCGCGTACACGAGTTCGAGCGCGAGATCATCCGCCGCCGCCGCGAACACCTGATCCTTCGCGTGGACCGCGCCGACCTGTCTAAGAACGTGCTGCGTGGGTTCGCCGCGTTCGACCTGTTTCTTCAGCAGCATCCCGAATACAGCGAGAACGTCACCTTCATCGCCCACCTGATGCCGTCGCGAACCGACGTGCCCGAGTACGCGGAGTACCTGGAGAAGATCGAGGCGCTGGTGGCCGTGGTCAACCACCGCCACGGCACGCCCGATTGGATGCCGATCGATCTGAGGATGCGCGACGACGTGGAGGAGGCGATCGCCGAGTACAAGCACTACGACCTGCTGATCGTGAACCCGATGTTCGACGGCATGAACCTCGTGGCCAAAGAGGGGCCGCTGATCAACGAGCGTCACGGAGTCTCGATCCTGTCCGAGAACACCGGCGCCCACGAAGAGCTCGGCGAGTTCGCGCTTTCGGTCAACCCCTTCGACATTCAGGCACAGGCCGACGCAATCCACCAAGCACTTTCGATGGACATGCAAGAACGCTCGCGCCGCGCCCAAGGCCTGAAGAACATCATCACCGGCCGCAACCCGGGAGACTGGATCAACGACCAACTGGCGGACATCGCGAAGCGGCGGGAGTTGCGACAGGCTGGGGTGTAGTCGGGGTTTTCCGCCTGGAGCGGCTACAGTTGAGCGTCCGCGCCGCGATCGTTTTTGCGTGCGCGAACATGTAAACCGAGATTTCCGAACGCAGCAGATTCGGACACAGCAGAAAAGAAGCTTTCTCACTCATGCCCAACCGCACCTATGACCTGGTCGTGCTGCTCGATGCCGACGCGCCGACCGACACACGCACGAAAATCGTCAGCGACGCCCAGACGTTGATCGGCCAGCACGGCGAAGTTAAGGCCAACAAGGACTGGGGCACGCGCCAGCTGCCCTACCTGATCGACCACCACGAGCAGGCCGCCTACCACGTCTTCCAGTTCGAGAGTGACCCGCAGGCGATCAGCAAGCTCGACCGCGGCCTCAAGCTGACAGAGGGCGTTCTGCGTTTCCGCATCTTCGAGACCGAGCCCGGCAAGGCATTGCCGGAGTCACCGCCGCTGTTCAAGCGCGAGGAGCGCGCGTACGAGCGCCCGCCGCGCGAAGCTTCGGCCACGCCACGTCTCGACGAGTCGAGCGAGGCGCCCGTCGCGAGCAAGCCGGACACGGCAGCCGAGACGGACACGGCCGATTCGGCTGTAACTGCCGAAGGAACGGGCGAGACCGCCGCCGAAGCGGCTCCCGAGAGCGACGCGGCCCCGGCCGAGACCGCCCCGGTGGAAACAGCTTCCGCCGAGGATGCTCCTGCCGAAAACGGCGGCGAACCTGTGGCAGACGCGGCCGATGCCGCGACTGAGAGCGATTCCGGCGAAGGCGCCCCGGACGCCTCCGCCGAGTAAACGGCCGACCGCTCCCGAGTTCACTTTCGTTGTGTCGCTCGCCTGCCTTGGCACGCGCGCGCACTTCATTTCGCTCGCGCCTGGGCGCCCGCGATTCGTTACGTTTCTGCGACATGCGTTACGAAACAGAAACGATTTTGCCTAATTAGCGTAAAAATCGGCGAATTCGCGTTCCGTCCGCGAACAAGTGTTCTATAAAAGAGCCCATAACGAAAACGCCTGAAGCTGGGGCGGGCGAAATATCTCGCCGCGCCTCGCACAGCAGATCGCACGAAGGAGCATCACCATGAACATCAATCGCGTAATCATCACCGGCAACCTCACCGCCGACCCGACGCTCAGCCACCTCCAGAGCGGCACCGCCGTCTGCGAGTTGCGCGTCGCCGTGAACGGTCGCCGCAAGGATCAGCAGTCCGGCCAGTGGGTCGACAAGCCCAACTATTTCACCGTCAAGGTATGGGGCAACCAGGGCGAAAACGCCGCCAAGTACCTCGCGAAGGGTCGCCCGGTCGCGATCGACGGCCGCCTCGACTGGCGCCAGTGGGACGACCAGTCCGGAAACAAGCGGCAATCCGTCGATATAATCGCCGACACCGTGCAGTTCCTCGGCAGCCGTGAAGGTGGCGGGGACGGCGGTAACGGATTCGCGCCTTCGGCAGGCGTACCCGTCGACCAGTCTGATTTTCAGCCTGCGAACGCCGGGTCCGCGCCTGCCGCATCGGAAGACGACATTCCGTTCTAGGCCGTTCGTCCCTCCGGGAGACGGTCCGAACAACTTCACAAAGACGCCAGACGCCGCGACAAACGGCGTCTGGCGCTGAACCAAGGAATTAAATGGCCAAAGCAAAACGACAGCCCCCGAAGCGCGACCGCCGCGGCGACCGTGGCGGCCGCCGCAAGTCGTGTTCGCTGTGCCAGAACAAGGTCGACTCGGTCGACTACAAGGACGTTGAGACGCTGCGCAAGTTCGTCAGCGAGCGCGGCAAGCTGCGTGGCCGTCGGGTCACCGGCGCCTGCCGCCGCCACAACACGCAGATCTCGCTGGCCGTGAAGCGTGCCCGCGAGATCGCCCTGCTGCCCTACGTCGCCGAGCGCTGATCGGATATCTGAGATGGCACAGGCAATTCTGCTCCAGGACGTAGAGAACCTCGGCGAAAAGGGCGATGTCGTTGACGTCGCGCCGGGCTTCCTGCGCAACTTCCTCGCGCCCCGCAAACTCGCGGCGACCGCGAACGCAAAGACGATCGAACAGGCGCGCCGCCTGATGGAAGAGGCCGAACAGGCTCTGATCGACCGCGCCGAGCGCGCCGACGACATCGCCGCGCTGCTCAACAAGACGGTTCTCACGATCTCCGAGCCGGCCGGCCCCGAAGGCCGTCTGTTCGGTTCGGTCACGCCGAAGGAGATCGTCGCCGCGATCAAGGACGCACGAGGAGTGCGCCTGGACCGCAAAGACGTTCACATCACCGAGCCGATCCGCCAGGTCGGCACGTACACGATCACCGTGGACGTGAACGAAGGCGTCACGGCCGACATCAAGACGATCATCGTCGCCGCGGAGTAGGCGGCGGTGGCCAGGGCGCGCAGGACCGACCGCCGCACGGTGGCGCTGACGCTCGCGCGCGTTCAGCCGCGCAAAATTGTCCGCGTTTTCCGGAATAGGTCGCACAAACTCTTCACGCGACCGTTCACTGCGCCGCGCATGCGGGGTACGGTGAGCCATGGCCATTGACCCCACCACCGAAGGCGGCTCGATTCGCGCAGCCGCCGCGCCGGCGGCAGGTGTGCCGCCACACGATTTGGAGGCCGAATCCTCGGTGCTCGGAGCAATCTTGCTGGCCGAGCGCTGGCTGGACCCGCTGCTGATCGACGTCGGCCTGCGACCGGACGACTTTTATCGCCAGCGGCACCGTCTGATCTACCGCGCGATCATCCGCCTACAAGAGGCCAGCGAGCCGATCGACACGCTGACGGTCACGGCCCAGCTGACCGAGCAAGGCGAGTTGGAAGAAGCCGGCGGTCGCGAGTACGTGGAGACACTGGTCGAACGCATCCCCGCGATCGCCAACACTCGCCAGTACGGACAGATCGTCAAGGAGAACTCGCTGCTGCGCAATCTGCTGCGCGCCAGCCAGGAGATCCAAGAGTCGATCGCCACGCGCGAGGGAGATCCCAAGGAGCTGCTTGAGCGCGCTCAGCAACGCGTGTTCGAAGTCGCCCAGGACAACCAGTCCGGCGACTTTCGCTCGATCGGCGACGTGCTGCACGACGAACTGGAAAAGCTGGAGAAGCAGTCGCTCGACGGCGCGGCGCTGACCGGCACGCCGTCCGGTTTTCGCGACCTGGACGAATTGACCGGCGGGTTTCAGAACGGAAACCTGATCATCATCGCCGCACGCCCGTCGATGGGCAAGAGCGCGCTGGTCACCAACATCGCGGAAAACGCCGCGCTGGCCGGTCACGCCGTGGCGCTGTTTTCGCTGGAGATGTCACAAACGGAACTTGCCCAGCGTTTCGTGGCCTCACAGGCGAAGATCGACGGTGACGCCCTGCGCAAGGGAAAGGTCAAGAAGGACCGTTGGCCGGCCGTGCTGCGCGCCGCGCAGGAGCTGGCCGAGGCGCCATTGTGGATCGACGACTCCTCCGACATCAACATCCTCGAACTGCGCGCAAAGGCACGTCGCCTGCACGGCAAGGCGATGGCCGTCAACGGCGAAGGCCTGGGCCTTGTGATCGTGGACTACCTGCAACTACTGCGCGCCAACGATTCGCGCGAAAGCCGCGTCGAGCAGGTCAGCCAGATGAGCCGTGGCCTGAAGGTGCTGGCCCGCGAGCTGAACATCCCCGTAATCGCCGTCTCCCAGCTCTCCCGCGCCGTAGAAAGCCGCCACCCTCCCCGCCCACAGCTCTCGGACCTTCGTGAATGCGTGACCGGCGAAACTCTCGTATGGCTTGCCGACGGCCGCCGGGTGCCGATCGCGGAATTGGTCGGCAGTCAGCCGGAGGTATTGGCTCTTGGCGCCGACGACAAGATCATCGCCGCTCACAGCGACTTGGTCTGGCGCGTCGGCCGCAAGGCGGTATCCAAGATCAAGCTGCGGTCAGGCCGTGTGATTCGCGCCACCGCCGAGCACCGTTTACTGACGGGCCGGGGGTGGCTAGAGGTTCGCGATCTGAACCCCGCCGACCGGATCGCGATCGCCACCGACTTGCCGTCGCCTACATCGCCGGCGATATGGCCTGACGACCGAATCGTCTTGCTTGGTCAGATGATTAGCGACGGCAGCTATCTCTCCGGCAACGGCAACCGCTGGCGACCGGCGGGCGTCAACGCCTGGTTTCGAGATCTGGGCATCTTCAACCAGCGGTCCCGCGAGAAGCGCGTTCCGGGCGCGGTGTTTCAGCTGGAAAACCGGCAGATCGCGCTTTTGCTTCGTCACCTCTGGGCAACCGACGGCTCGATCTGGGTCGGCAGCCGAAGCGACGGGCGCCGAATGTCTCGTGTCGCCTACTCAACTTCGAGCTTCGGACTCGCTCAGGACGTGTCGGCGCTGCTGCTGCGGCTTGGAATAGTGGCTCGAATCAATCGTTCCGGCGAGCGAGGAGACTCGGAAGTGTGCCACGTGATCGTCAGCGGCGCCGCCTACCAGCAGCGTTTTGTGGACGTGATCGGGTTGCACGGACCGCGAGTGTCGCAGGGTGCCGATCTGCTCAAGTATCTCCGCTATTCCGCGCAATCAAGCACCAACGTTGACACTCTTCCGCCGGAGATTTGGAACGACGTTCGGCGGAGTATGCGTACTCAGTCAATTTCGCAGCGGGCAATGGCACAGGCCCGCGGCACCAGCCACGGCGGCACTTCGCATTTCAAGTTTGCTCCTTCGCGAGAAACGCTCCGCAGCTATGGGCGTCTATTCAAGGACGACGCACTGCTCCGAGAGACCGAACGCCCGCTGTTCTGGGATCAGATTCAGGAAGTTGTCGCCGACGGGACCGAAGACGTGTACGACCTCACCGTCCCGGGGCCGTCCAACTGGATCGCAAATGACGGAATCGTCACGCACAATTCAGGCCAAATCGAGCAGGACGCGGACCTTGTCGCGTTCATCTACCGCGAGGACTACTACCTGCGCGATGAGTCGCAGCGGCCGGGCGAAGCGGACATCATCGTGTCCAAGCACCGCAACGGGCCGGTGAAGGACGTTGCGCTTACGTTCATCAGTCACTACCCGAAGTTCTCCAACCTGCCGCGCGGATACCGCGAGGACGGCGGGGGCGGCTCGCCGGACCGCGTGCCGGCCGCACCGGTGCCGGCCGATGACGGCGACCTTGACGAGTTCTGATTGTGGCGACTCGCGAAGACTTCATTTGCCCGAAGTGCGGCGGCAGCACCTGGGTGCTGGACAAGCACGGCGACAGCGTTCCGTGTGAGTGCCGAGCGCGGCGCATCCGCCGGGCGCGGACCAAAGGCCTGGTGACCACGATCCCGCGACGCTTTGGCGGGCTCACGATCAGCGATGATGGGCGTCAGATCACCGACCACGGACGGCCGCTGAACTTCGCCCCGGAGATCGCTCGGGCGGTGCTGAAGTACTGCCGTACGATCAACGAGCAACTCGCCCAAGGGCGCGGGCTTTGGTTTGAGGGCGACACCGGCACCGGCAAAACCACGCTGGCGATGGTCGTCTCAAAAGCCGCGCTGAAGGCCGGACACAGCGTGGCGATCTACTCGATGCCACGACTGCTGGCGCAGATTCGCAACACCTTTGACGCCGACTCCGACAGCTCCTACGCGGAGCTGTTCAAGCAACTCACCGCCGTCGATCTGCTGCACCTCGACGACGTCGGCGCCGAACAGCAGACCGAGTGGGTGCTGGAACAGCTCTACTCGATCGTCAACGAGCGCTACGAAGACGGCCGCGCCGTGATGATCACCACAAACCTCGGGATCGACGACCTGCGCCGTCAGATCGGCGAGCGCACCGTTTCGCGCCTGATGGAGATGTGCGGTGACGCCCTGCCGCTCTACGGCAGCGACCGGCGTGTGGAGTTCGATCCGGCCCGCCCGGAACCTTTTGCCACCGCCGAAGACGAGCCGACCGCCCGCCGAATCGCCCGTGAACCGGCCGCGGGCGAGGCCTGATCGCGCCGACGCGGCAGAGCGCCGAACGCCGTTCCGTACACTCATCTCGTGCCGAGCACAGTGATAGTTGGCGCCCAGTGGGGCGATGAGGGCAAGGGCAAGGTCACGGACCTGTTGGCCGAGCGCGCTGACAGCATCGTCCGGTTTCAGGGCGGCAACAACGCCGGCCACACGATCATCCGCGGCAACGAGACTTTCAAGCTGCACCTCGTGCCGTCGGGCATCCTGCATCCCGGCAAAACCTGCATCATCGGCAACGGCGTCGTGATCGACCCCGGCGTGCTGATCAGCGAACTTGACGAGCTGCGCCGCCGCAACGTTGACACGATCGGGCTGAAGGTGAGCGCAAACGCGCACCTGATCATGCCCTATCACCTGCTGCTCGACAGCGAGGGCGAGGCCAAGCTGGGCGAGCTGAAGATCGGCACCACGAAGCGCGGCATCGGCCCGTGTTACGCCGACAAGGCCGCGCGACTGGGCATCCGCGTACAAGACATGCTCGACGAAACGATCCTGCGCAAGAAGATCATGACCGCGATGGAGCCCAAGCGTCAGGAACTGCGGCCCTTCGCGCGGGACCCGATGCTCGATCTGCACACGATGACCGAGGCTTACATGACCTTCGGCCACCGGCTGGAGCCGCATATCGCCGACACAGCCGCGCTGGTCTGGAACGACCTGCAAGCCGGTAAGGAAGTTGTGTTCGAAGGCGCTCAGGGCGCGCTGCTGGACATCGACCACGGCACTTACCCCTTTGTCACATCTTCCAATCCCGTCGCCGGAGCGGCTTGTGTGGGCGCCGGTGTGGGTCCCACCGCGATTGACGAAGTCTGGGGGATTGCCAAGGCCTACACCACCCGCGTCGGCAGCGGACCGTTTCCGTCGGAGCTCGACGACGACATCGGTGACCGCATCCGCGATACGGGTGGCGAGTTCGGCACCACCACCGGGCGGCCACGGCGGATCGGCTGGCTGGATCTCGTGGCGCTGCGCTACGCCTCGCGAATCAACGGCCTGACCGGCCTGTGCATCACCAAGCTCGACGTTCTGTCCGGCATCGAGACGCTGCGGATCGCGACCGGCTACCGCACCGACGACGGGGCGGAGTTCAAGGACTTTCCGTATCACCAGAGCGTGCTGCATCACGCGCAGGCCGACTACGTGGACCTACCCGGCTGGCAGGAGGACATCTCCGGCGCGCGGTCGCTGGAGGATCTGCCGCAGAACTGTCGCGACTACCTGAACTTCATCAGCGATTCGCTCGGCGTGCCGATCGTGCTGATCGGCGTTGGCCCGGAGCGCTCACAGGTGATCCTGTCGGGCGACCGCGCGGCCGAGTTGGCCTAGACGACTGATTCGGCAGCGCGGGCAGACCGCGCGTCCGCTCAGTCGTCGGACTCTGGAACCGGATTCTCGAAACCGGGCGGCGGCTGGTACTGCGGCGGGCTCGCCGGTGGTGGTTGCGGAGGTGGTGGTTGCGGTGGAGCCATCGGCGGTGGCTGCATGGGGGCCTGCTGAGGCGGAACGGCGGGTGGCGGCGGTACCGGTGGCGGAACGGCGGGCGGAGCAGGTGAGGGAGGCGGCGGTGCCATGGGTGGTGCGGCCGGTGGCGCGGGCGGCTGAGGAGCCACGGGCGGTGCGGTGGGCGGTGCTGGTGCCGCGGGCGGTGCCATCGGCGGTGCGGTGGGCTGAGCGGGAGAGGCGGGCGCCGGAGGAGGAGGCGCTGGAGGCGGCGCTGGAGAATGGGGCGGGAGCGGCTGAGCGAACGGGTCCGGAGCGGGCGCCGCGGGCCGGGCAAAGGGATCGGGAGGCGGCGGCGCGGGCTGGGCGAACGGATCAGCGGGTGGATACGGCGCCGCCGGGACGCCACCCATTGGCTGCATCGGTGGTGCGCCATAGGCGGCCGGTTGCGGCCACACGGCGGCGGCGGCGCCCGACGCCTCCATGCGCACAACACGCGACTTCACGATTTTGTCGTGCAGCGCGCAGTGCTGCGAATCCCAGAGCGGCCAGAGGTAGTTGAGCAAAGTCGCAATGCCCAGGGTGATAATCGCGACAACCTGGAACAGCAGCTCCTTGATCACCAGCTCACGAAACAGCGCAAAACCAAAGTCGACATCGCGGCCGTCTTCGCGCACCACCCGGATGCCGGTCGCCATCTTGCCGATCGTGCGACCGTTGTTGCGCGACATCACCAACGGTACGACAACGACGAACACCACCAGCCAAATCAGCATGCCGATGCCGTTCAACTGGAAAT
Organism: Actinomycetota bacterium; assembly: GCA_016213645.1. Taxonomy (GTDB): domain Bacteria; phylum Actinomycetota; class Thermoleophilia; order Solirubrobacterales; family JACPNS01; genus JACPNS01. The sequence goes on along the minus strand of JACQZY010000013.1, from coordinate 375,851 downwards.
TGAAGCTGGTGTTTCCACTATCGGCGTAGTAGTCGGCCCGTTGCCATCCTCCGAGCGGGACCGCGAGAATGCCCGCGATCACTCCGACGATTATTCCGTCGATGAAGACCGCGCCGACGCGGCGCCACCAGCCGGAAAGTTCATATACGGGTCCCGCCGGGGCGTAGCCCGCCGGAACGGGCGCTGCCTGGGGCGGCCATTGCCCTGGTCCCGGGCCTGCAGGCGGCTGCCAATTCATGTCGCCAGCATAGTGACGGGCGAAGGGGAAAGCCGCGTCGTCCGGGCGGCCGCGATCGCTGCGCTACTTGCTGACATCAATCACGCGCGATTTAACGACGATGTCGTGAAGCGCTCGACCCTGCTTGTCGATCAGCGGCCAGATCGCGTCCACGATCCCGAAGATTCCCAGCGTGATCGATATGAGCACGCCCTTCAGCAGCGTTTCACGAGCCATGCCGAACACCAAGTCCATCCGCTTGCCGTCGGCCCGCATGACACGGATCTTCATCAGCTTCTTACCGATTGTCTGGCCGCGGTTGTATGCCACCAGACCAGCTTGGTAGATGGTTATCGCGATGATCGCCAGGCCAACCTGCGTAGCCTTGACGCCCGCGACCGTCAGTACCTGCTCGGGATCGGCGCTGTTGACACCGAGAACCTTCATCAGCAGATACGCAAGTCCGATCACAATCACGCTGTCGAGCAGTTGCGCGAACACACGCTGCCGCCAGGTGGCAAGCCGGTAGACGGGCGCGGCGCCTGGTGTGAGCTCCACCACCGCCGATGGATCGGCGTTTGGATCAAGTCCGGGAACGGCTTCGGCGGCAGGTACGGGCTGTGCTGCCAGCGCGGCGGAGCCGGCTGTCGCGGCGGCGGGATAGTCCGGCGAGTAGCCGCCCGGGAATGCTGACTGAGTATGCGCCGCTCCGCCGAGATATGACGGAGCCGACTGCATCGTCGCCACGTTTGCGCCGACCGCTTCCGTCGCTGCCGGAGCGTAAGCGGGAGCGGGTGAGGTCTCAAATGCCGGAGGGGCCGGGAACTGGTCCGCCGGAGGGGACTGGTACGGGTCAGCCGAAGGGGCCTGATAGGGGTCGGCTGGTGCAGCCGAGAACTGATCGGCCGGAGGGGACTGGTACGGGTCAGCCGGTGCGGCGGGGAACTGGTCCGCCGATGGTGCTGGAAATCCACTGGGTTCAGGCTGCGCCGAAGGCTGGAATTGCGGTGATTCCGGCGAGATCGGCGCGTGGGCGACCATTGCGTCCGCGGGCGCGACCGGTTGCGCCACTGCCGGAGGCGTAGCCGGCGTTTCGGGATACGCGTACGGTGCCGCGGCGGCCGGTGCGTAAGTCGCCGCGTGATCGTCCGACGGCGCCGGTGGCGCGACGGGCGGTGGCGGTGGCTCAGGCGCGGCGGGCGGAGCACTCTGTTGCGGCGGCGGCCAGGCGGCGGGCGGCTGCGGCGGCGCGTCAGCGGGGGGAGCGGGGGCGTAGTTCTCGGGCGTAAACGCCTGCTGCGCCGGTTCCACCGGCAACGGCGGGGCCGCGGGCTCTGTCGATACCTGTCCGGCCGCCGGCATCGCCGCGCCATCGTCCAGACTTTCGCCGGGCATCGGCGCGGGCTTGCCGATCGGAATGCCGAAGAGCTTGTGACGCTGACCGGGCTCCACCGCGCCGAGCAGTACGTCGGCAAACGACTTGCCCTGCTTGGCGGCCTTGGGCTCCTTCGCGGCCTTCTTCTGCTTGGCCGCCTTTGGCGCCTTGTTGGCCTTCACCTTCGGCTGCTTGGAGGCTTTCTTGGTCAAGCCACGCTTGCCCTTGCCACGCGCGTGCGCCGTGGCTTCCACGGACTCGATCACCTCGGCGCCTGCACCGGCTTCGTCGGCGACGGGGGGCGCAGCGGGAACTCCGCTCCATCCCGCGGGAGGTTGAGCGGCCGCCGGTGGCATGGCGTATCCATCGGCAGCAGGTGCGCCTTCAACGGGCGGCGGTGCAAATGCTGCCGGCGGCGCGACGACGGGAGCCGGCGACTCCGGGAAGCCGACGGGGGCGGAAGGCTCCGCGTAACCGACGGGTGCGGGAGCGTCAATCGCCGGAGCCGGGGGATAGCCCTCGGGCGGAAACGCCTGCTGCGCCGGTTCCACCGGCAACTGCGGGGCCGCGGGCTCTGTGGATACCTGTCCGGCCGCCGGCATCGCCGTGCCATCGTCCAGACTTTCGCCGGGCATCGGCGCGGGCTTGCCGATCGGAATGCCGAAGAGCTTGTGACGCTGACCGGGCTCCACCGCGCCGAGCAGTACGTCGGCAAACGACTTGCCCTGCTTGGCGGTCTTGGGCTCCTTCGCGGCCTTCTTCTGTTTGGCCGCCTTGGGCGTCTTGCCGGAGGTCGGTTTGGATTGCTTGGAAGACTTGAGCTTGAGTCCACGCTTCGCCTTGCCCGCGGCCGGTTCGTCGGCCGCCTGAGCGGCAGCCGCCGCAAGCTGAGCGGCCGCGTGCATCGCGGCAACGTCTTCGGCGGCGGGTGTCGCCTGCGCGTCCGGGAAGGGCGGCGGCGGGTACTCGGCGGGAGCGGCTGGCGGTGGCGCGAACACACCCGCGTCGGCGACCGGCTGTTCAAACGCAGCGGGAGCGGCGTAAGGATCGGTCATCGGCGGCGGCGCGAACTGACCGTCCGGAGCGGGCAGGTTTTCGTAGCCGGTCGCGGGCATACCGGGCATCGGCGCGGCCTGAACGGGCGGTGCGGCTTGCGCCGGCGCGCCGGCTTGCGCCAACGCTGCGGCCTGTGCCAGCGCGTCGGCCTCGGCGGCCTCTGACGCGGACTGCTTGGCGCGGCCGAACTTGCTCTTACCGGACTTGCCCTTCGAACCGCTCTTTTGGCGACCACGCGACGACTTGCCGGCGGACTTCTTTGAACCGGCAACCACAAGTTCGGTTGGAGCCATCGCTTCCATGCCGGGCGGTGCGACGCTGACCGTACGGTCGGTCGCGGGCAAAGGTGTGGCGTAGGCGTCGCCGTACATCGCCGATCCGTAAGCCGGCGGCATCGATTGGTCCACCATCGGTTCGGTCGGATACGCCCCCGTGGGTTCAGCCGACTCGTACCCGGGCGCGGCCGAAAAGACATCGTCGGCGGTGGGCTGGACGAACGGATCCTCCTCCTGGGTCGCGGCAACCGGATCGTCGAACGCGTCGGTGGTGGACGAATTCGCAAACGACATCGCCGGGTCGATTACAGCGGCTTCGTCGGAAGCTTGGGCGTACGGATTGACGATTGCGGGCGCGTCCGCGGCCTCAACCGGCTCCGGCGCAGTGTTGAAAGCCGCGCTCGCCGACATCGCCGGATCGATGACCTCGGCTTCGTCGGACTCCTGCGCGTACGGATTGACGACCGAGGGCGGTTCCGGCTGCGCGAGTTCGGGTGGCGCGGCGTCCGCAAACTGGGGTTCGGCGGCGAATTCGTCGATCGCCGGCTCGGCCGTCAGTGGGTCGTCCATCATCGGCTCGACCGCCAGCGGCTCAACAGCGGGTGCGGCGAGCGGTTCTGGCGTTTCTGCCGCCATCGGTTCGAATGCCGGAGCAGGTGCGGGCGCGTTCTGGTCTCCGGTGAATGGTTCTACGACCGGATCGAAAATGGCCTCCTCGATGCCGCCCTGCGGCTGAGGCGCCGCGGCGGACGGGTCCGCGAAACCGAAGTCGGTGGCGGCCATCGCGGCTTGATTGTCTGTAATCCCATGAGGCCCGAGCACGGTCTGATCCGCGGCAGGCGCGGGTTCGGATGCGAGCGGCTGTTCGACCGGTTGTTCGAATACCAATCCCGGTTCCGGCGCGACCAACGGCTCCACGGCAAGCGGCTCGACCGCGGCCGGCGGTTCGGCGGCCGGCGGTTCCATCGCAAGCGGTTCGGGGACGTCGAGCGGTTCGGGGACGCCAAGCGATTCGGGGACGTCGAGCGATTCGGGGACGCCAAGCGGCTCGGGCGTGATCGTCGCGTCGTACTCCGGCTGCTGAACCGGCGGCGGTTCGAAGACGGCGTCCGGCATCGCCAGGGGCTCCGGGGCCTGCAATGGAGCCGGGGTCTGCGCCTGCGCGGGCGCCTCGGCGGCGGGTTCGTCCATCAGTTCGTCAACCGAGAACATGTCGCCCCCGGCCGGCGCCGAAGCGGGTTCGTCCATCAGGTCATCGACTGAAAACATGTCGCCGCCCGCGTCGGCAATCGGTGTGACCGGTGTGTCGTCGGCTACCGGCAGCGGGTCGATTGAGACGTCAGCCAGGTCCTGCAGCTCTGCCGGTGGTGGCAGCGGCGCCATCGTTTCGCCGGGTTGCGCGTACTCGACATCTGCCAAACCTCCGGCGATCGCGTCTCCGGGAAATGACACGGGCGTCTCGTCGCCGGTGGCGACACCGAATATGTCGTCGGGATATTGACCACCGCCCGGAAGTTCGATCGCCGGGTCATCGGGCGCCTCCGGCCACTGGCCGGGAGTGGACGCGCCGATCGGCTTCAGAGTCGCCTCCGGCTCGCCGGCCGGTGGTGCCTGATCTGTGGAATGGGCGTTTGCCGGGTCCTGCGGAGACCCAGGCGAAGACTGATCGTCTGGCATAGAACCACCTCAACGATTGCGGTAACGCGCTTTGTATCGGCAGGCAGGCGCGGAACTTCAATCGAATCGAAGATTACGCCTCGGCGATTGCGCGCGCCTCGCGGGCGGGGTTGCCCATCACGAGCGTCCGAGGGGCGACGGAACGCGTCACAACCGCGCCCGCGGCCACGAACGCCTGCTCGCCGATCTCAACTTCCGGAAGCAGAATCGCGCCCGCGCCGATCCTGCAACCGCGCCGTAGTGTCGGGCCAATATTGGCTTTTTGAGGCTCCCGGCCGGCGGAATTATCGTTTGTGGTCAGCACGCCGGGAGCGATGAACACGTCGTCCTCCACCGTCACGAAGGCGGTGATGTTCGCGGCGGTCTGGATCTTCACTCGCGCGCCGATCGTGGTGTCATTCTCGATCACCGCGGTCGCGCCGACCAGCGAATCCTCGCCCACCGTGACGCGTTCGCGGACAATCGCGCGATCACCGATCACTACGCCGGTGGCAAGCCGCGCGCCGCCGAAGATGATCGCTCCCGCGCACAGCTTCACACCGGCGGCCAAGATCGCGCCCTCGTCGGCGGTGGCGCCCTCGTCGGCGGTGGCGGAAACGGTAGAACGCGCACCAAGCGCCGGCGACTTGCCCACGATGCAGCCATCCTGCAAGACGCAGCCGTCGCCGATCACGCTGCCCGCGTGAACCACCGCTCCCACGCCGATGCTGACGCCCTCGCCAATTCGCGCGTCCGCGGAAACAAACGCTCCATGCGCGAGTTCAGGCACCTACGGGATCTCCGGCGGCTTGAGCGGCGGCTGACCCACCGGCTTCGCGGCGCTCACGCAGGGAATTCTGCAAGCCTTCGAGCACGCGCACGACGCGCAGCCCGGAGTGCTGGTCGGTGCGCGGCGCGCGTCCGTCGCAGACGCACTCGATGAAGTGGCGGCACTCCACCCGCAACGGCTCCTCGTTTGAAATGTGCGGCTGCCAGATATCGCCGGAACGCGCCATGTACTCGCTGTGCGATTCGAATTTCTGGTCGAAGCCCTTGTCGTACACCGAGAGCTTGCCCTCGATCTTCATGTCGTCAAACGTGGCCATCCGCTCGCTGCCGACGACCGTGATGCGACGCTCCTTGTGCGGATCGAGCCACGACACGTGCAGGTGTGCCGCGATGCCCGACGGGAAGCGCAGGTAGCCAAACACAACGTCTTCAACGCCCGGGTTCACATACGACTCACCGCGCGCCCAGACTTCGCTCGGTGTCTCACCCACAAGCGACAGCGCGACCGAGATGTCGTGCGGACCAAGACTCAGCAAGGCGTTTTCGTCGGTACGCAACTTGCCGAGGTTTACGCGCATGCAATAGACGTAACGGATCTCGCCGAGGTCACCGCCCGCGACCAGTTCGCGCAGACGCTCGATTCCCGGGTGGTATTCGAGCAGATGCCCCACCATCAGCACCCCCGGCGAACGGTCCGCGAGTTCGGCGAGCCGTTCCGTCTCGGCAAGCGTGGCGCCGAGCGGTTTTTCAACGAAAACGTGCTTGCCCGCCTCCAGCACCCGCGTGGCGAGCGCCGCGTGTGACGGCACGTGCGTGGCGATCACCACGGCGTCGAGCGATTTGTCGCCGAGCAGGTCGTCCAGGTCGGCGGTCGTGCGCGCCTGGCGGTGATTGAGCGCATGCCGTTCCAGCGCGGTGGAGTTGGCGTCGCACAGCCAAGTGACCTCTGCGTCGGGAAGCGCGTCGAAATTGCGGGCGAGGTTGGGACCCCAGTAACCCAGTCCGACCACGCCCACGCGGACGCGTTGAGATGGCGCCGCCGCGTTCACAGGCGTGCCACGTTCTTGGCTTCGATACCCCGCGTGACGCCGCGAAAGTCCAGCACTTGGCGAGAGCGTTCGACGACCTCGGCGTAGTCCACGCCGCTGTGGGCGGTCACGATCACGACCAGGTCGGCGCGTGGCAGCAGATCCTCCAGCGGCTCGCTTCGCAGGCCGAAGGCCGGCAGCGACTCGACGTGAGGGTCGTGATAGGAAATCTTGGCGCCAAGGTCGCTCAGCTGGCGCATGATCGAGAGCGCGGGCGCCTCACGAATGTCGCCCACGTCCGGCTTGTACGACACGCCGAGTACCGCGACCTCCGCGTTGGAAGTGGCCACGCCGTTGCGGTTGAGCAGCTCCACCGCGCGGCGCGCGCAGAAGCGCGGCATCTGCTGGTGGATGCGTCCGGCGAGCTCCACGAACTCCGCGCCGACCCCGTACTCGCGAGCCTTCCAGGTGAGATAGAACGGATCGACGGGCAGACAATGGCCGCCCAGTCCCGGGCCCGGCTTGAAGCTCATGAAGCCGTAGGGCTTTGTGTCGGCCGCTTCCACGACCTCCCAGACGTCGATCCCCATGCGATCGCAGATCACGGCGATCTCGTTGACCAGCGCGATGTTGACGGCGCGGAAGATGTTCTCGAGCAGCTTGGTCATCTCGGCCGCCTCGGGCGCCGAGACCTCCACGACCGTGTCGCAGATCGTCTCGTACAGATCCTTCGCGCGCGCGGCGGCTTCCGGGCCGTCGCCGCCCACCACCTTCGGCGTGTTGCGCATCGTGAAATCGGTACGGCCCGGATCGATGCGCTCGGGCGAAAACGCGACGAAGAAGTCATCGCCCGCTTTAAGTCCGGACTCCTCCAGCATCGGCACCAGCCGCTCGCGCGTGGTGCCCGGATAAGTGGTGGATTCAAGTACGACGAGCTGCCCTTCGCGCAGCACCCGCGCCAGGGCGCCGGCCGCGCTGACCAGTGCGCCGAGGTCCGGCTCGCGGTTTGGCGTCAGCGGGGTAGGCACGGCGATCACGACCGCGTCGGCCGCCGACAGCTCCGCGTAGTCGCTGGTCCAGGTTGCGGCGTCGGCGATGCGGCCGATCGCCGCGTCCGGAACGTCCTCGATGTAGGAACGCTGCTCCCGTAGCGCCGCCAGCTTGGCAGCGTCCACGTCCAAGCCGATCACCTCGTGACCGGCGTCGGCAAACGCAACCACAAGCGGAAGTCCCACGTAGCCAAGACCTATAACGGCGACCTTCATGACGCTGACTCTACCCATGGGCCACGCGCCACCGCCGTGTAATTCTCGATCGCCGCAACGACCGCCGCTCCGGCCGAACCGGCTCCGTAGAGCACCGGCGGATCACCGGGCGGGGGGCCGGAGGCCAGCGCGTCGGCCACGCGTTCGACGTCCAGATCCACGAGTGTGTTCCAGCCGCATTCAACGGTCTCTATCCATTCGGTCGAAGGCCGTAGCGTGAGGCACTGCGTGCCCAGCCACACGGACTCCTTTTGCAATCCGCCGGAATCGGTTAGCACGGCGCGAGCCGCTCCCGCCAGAGCGATCGTCTCGCCGTATCCGAGTGGCGGCTGCATCCGCACGCCCGGCAACGCCTCCAGCCGCGACAACAGACCGTGTTCGGTGAGACGCAGTCGGGTCCGGGGATGCAAAGCGAACACGACCGGCAGCTCCAGCGACTCGATCAGTTCGACCAGCGATCGCAGTCTGTCGGGATCGTCCACGTTGCCTGCCCGATGCGCGGTCAAGAACAGGAAACCGTCCGGTTCAACGCCGTATCGGACGCAGACCGCCGAACGATCGACTCCGGAGTTCAGTCGCCGAACGACGTCGCCCATCACGTCGCCGGTCTCCACCACTTGCCCGATCGCCCCCTCGCGAGCCAGATTGGCGGCGGCGTTCGCCCCCGGCACAAGCAGCAGCGAAGCCAGCGCGTCACAGACCACACGGTTGACCTCCTCCGGCATCGCGCGGTCGAACGACCGCAGCCCGGCCTCCACATGAGCAAGCGGTACGCCCGCCTGGACGGCGACGAGAGCGCCGGCGAGCGTGGAGTTCGTGTCTCCATAGACGAGCACAAGATCGGGATCGTGCTCAAGTAGAAGCGGCTCCAGCCCTGCGATCATGCGACTGGTCTGCGAACTGTTGCTGCCCCCTGCCACGCCCAGCATCACGTCCGGCTCCGGTAGGTTGAGTTCGTCGAAAAAGACCCGCGAGAGTTCGTGATCGTGATGCTGCCCGGTGTGAACGAGCACCTCTTCGTTGCGCTCACGCAACAACGGGCTGACGGCGGCCAGCTTCACGAACTGGGGACGGTTTCCGATGATCGTCAGGATCTTCATTGCATTGGCGGCGCGGCGCGGCGGCGGTCCGCGGCGAAGCTCTCTCAGGCGGTTTTCGCGGCGCCCGCCGCGACTCTTGCCTGAACGGCGGCGGCAAGCACTTCCTTCGCGCGCAGCGTCAGCGGCCCGGGCGCGTCGTATGTAGCGTCCTCGATCGCGCCGACCGCCTGCACCTCGCGCACGCTTGAGCAGAGAAAGACCTCCGTCGCGGCGAGCAGGTCGTCACGCGTGGTCGCGCGCTGTTCCACGGTCATGCCCTCCACAATCACGGCCCGTGTGATCGAAGCAAGAATCCCGTCAAGCGGTGGCGTGATCAGCGTCTCGCCGTCAGGCGACCAGAACACCGAGGCCGTCGGCGATTCGAGCACCTCGCCGTCCGGCGTGACCAGCAGGGCTTCGTCGAATCCTCGCTCCTTGGCCAGCCGGTTCGTGAGCATGTTCGCCGCGTAGCTCAGTGTCTTGAAGCCGTCAAGCACCAGCGTTGGCTGGTACTCCACGACCGCCAGGCGCACCGCCGGTTGGTAGTTGCCCAGCGGTTCGCTCATCACCAGCCGCCGCCCGCCGCGCGTGAGCACGATGCGAATCGAAAAGTCATCCGTGCCGCGCGCGTCGACCAGCCGCGCGACATCCCGTTCGATCGCCATCACGTCCACTTCAGGAAGCCTGATACCGGCCGCCGAGCGCAGCAACCGCTGCACGTGTTCCTCCAAGCCGAACGGATGACCACCGTAAGAACGCAGCACTTCAAACGCCCCGTCGCCGCGCAAAAACCCCTCATCAGTAGCCGGAATCACCGCCTCCGAGGAAGCCAGCAACGACCCGTCAAGCACGGTGAACTCCTGAGTGTGCTGAGCAACATTCACGAAAAAGAAGCCTAGCCGGAACCCGCGTGGTTCCGCTCTCCCGCGAGGTTATGAGCAATGCGAGATCCACCACACAGGGCGAAGGTGGTGAGGGAGCGACCCCTTGGTCGTGACCGATCCGCCAAGCCCGAGCATCGGCGAGATCGCGACTGTAAGCACCACTACCTCCCCATGAGGTTCTGAATGGTGTGAGATCGTCGACGCGCAGGGCGAAGGTGGTGAGGGAGCGACCCCTTGGTCGTGACCGATCCGCCAAGCCCGAGCATCGGCGAGATCGCGCCATTCAGAACCTCATGGGCCATGAAGGACTTGAACCTTCAACCTTGGGATTAAGAGTCCCCTGCTCTGCCAGTTGAGCTAATGGCCCGTTGACAGGGTAGTGAACAAAAAACGGAATTGAAACCGTTCGCGGCGGGCGCTACTTAGTTGTGAGGCCGCCGCCGGCGCTACCGCCGGGGCTGAGTCCGCTGAACGGCGAGCCGATCTGGCCGCCGCCACTCGACGACGATGATTGCTGATTTGCGAACTGCTCCTGGATCTGTTTCTGGATCGCGGCGTTTTGCTGCTTGGACAGTTTGAGCATGTTCTTGATCTCGCGGTCAACCTCTTTGGCCTGGTCCTTGGTCGCCAGTTCTCTTGCCTTCACGGAAGAGGCGTCGGCGATCCGGCTGTCGCCCGCGTAAAGCGCGAATCGCATCAGTGCGAGATAGTTGGCGGCGTTTGGCTGAAGACCGGCAACAACCGTCTGGACTTCGGTTGCGCCCTTTCCGTCCTCTTCGCCGATGTAGGCGTTCACTACATAGGAGGCGGTGTTGAGATCGATCTTCTTCGTGACCTTCTTGTAGTTCTTCCAGTCGTCGATCATCATCTTCAACTGCGCCTTGCTCTTCGCGTTGAACTTCTGGGTCTTGTCGTCAAATCCCGCGCCCGCGTAGGTGTAGCGGTCAGCGATCAGATCTTCGTAGGCCTTGGGGCTCTTCGGATGCGCGGCGAGATACTTGGAGCTTTCTTGAACCGCCTTCTTGTACTCGCTGTCGCCACCGCCGGAACCGGAGAGAGCATCAAAGAAACCGCCGTTGACATTGCTTCCAATGCCGAACAGCACCAATCCGCCGCCCATCAAAATGGCGAGGCCGAGATAGATGACTTTGATGCCGGTCTTGCGGCGTCCCTGTAGATCGAACAACATTTTTCTTATTCCCCTGCGGAAAAGTTACCGTACGGCCGCCGGTGGTTCGGCTGATTGCTTTCCGGCCGTCCCGTCCTTGCGTTTGTCAGCGCGCGCCGAACCGTGCCCGAACCACACCGACACCCAGATACTCAGCTCGTAAAGCAGCAGCAAAGGCACCATTTCGATCAGCATCGAAACCGGGTCTGTGCCGGGCAGCAGCATTGCTACCACCGCGATCAAAACCAGCGCGTAACGTCGATTCGCCCGTAGCTGCGCGGGTGTCACGAGACCAAGTCGCGTGGCGATCAAGATCGCCAGCGGCAGTTCGAACAGCAGGCCCATCGCCAAAACCGTGAGCCCGAAGAACGAGTAATACTCCTGCGCCCGCACCAGCACGTTGAACTGATCGTCGTTGAAGTTCAGCAAGAAGCGCACTGCCGCCGGAAGCACGAGGAAGTAACCGAACGCGACGCCGGCGGAGAACAACACCGGAGTCATCAGCAGCAGCGGCGTGGCGACCTTTCGCTCGTTTTCGCTGAAGGCCGGAACCACGAACGCGTAAACGTGCCACAGGATCAACGGAAATGTGACGATCAGTGCCCCGTACATCGACACCGTCATCGTGGACATGAACGCCTCGCTGACGCCAAACGTTGACGGCAGCTTGCCCTCCGGCAACGGGCGATTGATGACGTCGAGAATGCGGTGGTTCTGCCAGAACGCCACCGCCAACGCCAAGCCGAAGACCGACGCGACCATGATCAGCCGCGAACGCAACTCGTCTAAATGCTCAACGACACTGAGCTCCTGCTCGTGGTCGACCGGTGCGATCCGTTTCGCCATCGACGTGGATTGTGGCGGGTCGCGACGTCCGGGTACGCGCGGCGACAGGCGTCAGGCGCCGGTCGAGGTCTCGGACTTCTTTTCGGCGGCCGGCGTCTCTCCGGTGCTCAACTCGCGCTTGCCGTCATCGTCGTCGTCATCGTGATCGCCGGCCAGCGATCCCTTGAACTCACGAATGCCACGGCCGAGCGAACGGCCGAGCTCGGGCAGGCGCTTCGGCCCGAAGATGATCAGGACGATGGCCAGGACAACGGCGATTTCGAGTGGTCCGATATTCGGCATCAGCGGTGCGTGCTCCGGTCGCGTGTGTACGCCTCACACCAAGCGGTGCGAGACCGTGAATTCATACTACTTGGCGAAGTTGAGGTGAAAGCTGCTGGGCGTGGGCTCGGCCTGACCCTGGTACTTGCTTGCCATGCCCTCACCGCCGTAGGGGCGCTCGACGGGACGGTCCATGCGCATAAACGAAAGCTGACCGATCGGCATGCCGTAGTAAATCGTGATCGGCAGGTTCGCCACGTTGGACAGCTCAAGCGTGAGATTTCCCGAAAAGCCACTGTCCACAAAACCGGCGGTCGAGTGGATCAGCAGTCCCAGACGGCCCAGCGAACTCTTGCCCTCCAGCCGCGCCACGAGGTCGTTGGGCACCGTCACACGCTCCAGCGTCTGACCGAGCACGAATTCGCCGGGATGCAGGATGAACGGTTCGTCGCCGTCGATCTCCACAAGTTCGGTGAGGTCCTCCATTGGCTTGCGCACGTCGATGTACGGATGGCGAGCGTTGTGAAACACGCGAAACAGACGGTCTACGCGCACGTCCACACTGGACGGCTGCACGTTGTCCGCGTCGAACGGATCGATCACGATTCGCCCGGCCTCGATCTCGGCCTTGATCGTTGCGTCGCTTAGCACCATCGGCCCGCAGTTTACGCGGTCGGCACGCGGCAAACGCGGCTTTCAAGGGACGAATCTACGAATACCTGATTCTCACGCTCAAGTGACCGGGGGCCACGTCCGATACCTCGTGCGGAGTCGCTACTAGAAACCATGAACCCTCGTAAAGACAAGACACGCAAGCAGGCCGCCGGCCACCCGGTCCACAGCCACCCCGCGAAGGACCCCGTGGCGCGAGTGATCGAGGATGTTTCGTACTGCGCCGAGTGCGAGTGCGAGATGGTCTACCCGATCGACTGGGACCAGGCCGATGGACGTCACTGGCGCGTGACGCTGCGCTGCCCCAACTGCGAAGACGTACGCGAAGGCCTGATGGACGAGGAGCTGATCGAGAAGTTCGACTGCCTGCTCGACCGCGGCACCGACTCGCTGGTGCGCGACCTGCGCAATCTGACTTACGCGAACATGGCGACCGAGATCAACACCTTCGTCTCCGCGCTTGACGGCGGCCACCTGCTGCCGGAAGATTTTTAAGACTTCGATTGTTCCAAACCTCCCCCAGGGACAACGAGATGCGAGAAGGGCCGGTCGAGAGACCGGCCCTTCTTTTTGCGCGCCGCGCGAGGAGACTGCATGGCCCGTCTCGTTTTGGTAGGTTCGCGACCAGTGGCGAGTCCGAACCCAGCGACGACCGAACCGCGACGGATCGCCACGGTCCTTCTGTTCGTCGCTGCCTTTTTGGCTGGACTCGCATGCGTTACCAGCAACACTCCGGCCGACGATCCGCAAAATGTCGTGGCTCCCACCGCCGCGGGTGACCACCTGGTCGTGGGCTTCAATCCCGGCGTTTCCGGCACGGACCGCATACGGGCGATCTCCGCCGCGTCGGGTCGCGAGATGAGCTCGCTCAAGCGACTCGCGATCTCACGCGTTGCAGCTCGGAGAGGGGACTCCCTTGAAGCGCTACGGCGCCGGCTTGAGACCAGGCCCGAGGTGCGCTACGTGGAACCGGATTACGAGGTCACGGCGGACGCCGTCCCGAGCGATCCCTTGTTGCTCTCGCAGTGGGGACTGTCCAACCCCGCCGACCACGACATCGACGCGTTCGAGGCTTGGGACACAAAAACCAAGTGCAGCAAAGTGGCGGTGCTTGACACCGGCGTGGATCTCAACCATCCGGATCTCGTGAGCAACTTGTACAAGAACTCCAAGGAGAAGCCGGACAACGGCAAGGACGACGACGACAACGGGTACATAGACGATTACATCGGCGTCAACGTTCGCACCAATCGCGGCGATGGCGTGGATACCGACGGTCACGGAACCCACGTGGCCGGCATCGTCGCCGGGGTGGCCGACAACGGCATCGGAGTGTCGGGAGTGTGTTGGAAGGGCAGCGTGATGTCGGTCAAGTTCATGAACGCGCTGGGCAAGGGCTCAAGCTCTTACGCCGCCGAAGGCATCGAGTACGCGGTGCACAAAGGCGTGAAGATCATCAACGCTTCGTTTGGATCGACGTCAAAGTCGAGCGCGATGGAAGACGCGATCGAGTACGCCAAGGAGAAAGGCGTCCTGATCGTTGTGGCCGCCGGAAACGACGGCAAGAACATCGACAAGAGTCCCGTGTATCCGGCCAGCTACACCTACGGAAACATCCTCACCGTCGCGGCCTCGACATTGGATGACGGGTTGGCGTCGTTCTCGAACTACGGCGAGAAGGCGGTGGACGTGGCCGCCCCCGGCGAGAACATCACGTCTACGTACATCGACGACATCTACAAGCCCTTGTCGGGCACGTCGATGGCCGCGCCGATGGTGGCGGGCATGGCCGGGCTGTTGCGCGCAAAGAACTCCGACGCCACCTACAGCGACCTGAAGACCGCGATCCGCCGAAAGGTGGACAAGCCACCGGCCTTCAAGGACAAGGTCGTCTATGACGGCCGCGCCAATCTCAAGTCCGCGATCGACTACATCGCGACGCTGTAAGAGACGTTCGTCGGGACGACGGCCGCAGCGATTAATTCTTTTTTTTAAGGCGCGGCGGAACGATCGCCGGACGCCAGTGGAACGGCGGTTGTGATCAGCACCGCCAGCAGCAGGAAGGCGGCGGCGGGCCGGTGTACGAGCGCCTGCACAAGCAGCGCGAGAACAATGCCTCCCGCGTTGCCGCACAACCAGATGGCGGTCGCCGCGCTGGCGCCTGCTCCGCCGGCCGAACGGTCCACGAGGTCCAGCAACACGGGCAACGCTCCCAGCAAGAAGAATCCAATCATCGCCACCGCGGCCGCGGTTACGCCGATCGTCTCGGTCACGGCGAGTACGACCGCCGCGACCGCGGTTACGGAAGCGGCCACGCGCAGGTAGCTGCCTTCACGTCCGCGCCGAACCACCGGCGTGGGCAAAACGAGTGCGCCGATCGTGCCGGCAAGCGTCATCCCAACGAGCAGCCATCCAGCTTGATCGCTGTTTATACCGCGCGGTTCCAGCAGCACCTGGAGCCAGGTGGTCATCGCCACGAAGATGCCGAAACCCATGAACGCGATCGCCGAGAGGCGTCGAATCAGCGGATTGCCCCAGATCGCACGGAGGTCTGACAGGCCGGGCGCGAAGGACAGTTCGGCTTCGTGCGCACCAGGCCGCCGCAGTGCCACGAGCAGCATCAAAAGCGCGACGGAGGCGACCGCCGCGCCGATCCACATCAACGTGCGCGGGCCGTTGTCCACGCCCACGATCGGACCGAGCGCGAGCGAGACCATCGGTCCCAGAAAGAGCCCGCTGGAACCAAGCGAAATACCGCGTGGCCGGGAGACCGGCTCTAGACGTTCGTCCGCAATCTTCGTGACCGCGCCGAGAATCGCCGGTTGAGCCACCGCCAGCAGGATCTGGCCGGCCACCAGCCAGGCGTAGGAGTCGCCGGCCAGGCGAAGCAGCCCGCCAGCCGCGGTCAGTGCGGCCGCGGCGCTGAGCACCGGGCGCATCCAGCGATCGAGCATCAGGCCGGCCGGCACGGCGAGCACCACGTAAAGCAGGGGAAAGATCTCTGACAGCAGGCCGATGCGGCCTTCGGACACGCCGTAGTACGCCGCGGTGCCGGTTGTGACGGGCGCGAATGTCAGCCAAAGCATCTGGTTGCCCAGCGCGACCAGGGCGAATGCCGCGATCGCGAACCAATCGTTGCGCCGCGGCCGCATCTTCAAAGCCTTTAAGTGCCGCGCGAAACGGCCTGTTCGGCGATCGAGGCGAACATCTCGTACTCGTCCTCCTCGACGCGGCCTTCAAGCTTTGACTTCGCCGCCGCCACCTGCGCGTGCGCTTCCGCGATCACTTCCTGAGTGGCACCCGTCGCCGCGACGCGATCACATAGTTGTTCCGCCTGCTCGACGGTCTGGATCGAATGCAGGTCGAGTTCCAATAGCGACGGGTCGTGTTCCGCGGCGATGATGAACGGCAACGTCACCGTGCCGTCAAGCAGATCCGCGCCGCGTGTCTTACCCGTCAACGTTTTGTCCGCGGTCATGTCGAGCACGTCGTCGGCCATCTGGAAGGCAAGCCCCAGGCATGTGCCGAAGTCGAACAACGCCTCCACAAGTTCCGGACGGCCGCCGGCGTAAGCGCCCAAGCGCGCCGCACCCTCGAACAGGCACGAGGTCTTCAGCTGGCAGCGGGCGAAGTAGCGCTCGCGCGTTACGCGCGGGTCCCACGCGTCCTCGCGCTGCACGAGTTCCCCGCGCACCAAACCGTGAGTTGCATCGGACAGCGCCTCGATTTGGTCGGGGTCGTTGTTGTGCGTGAGTTCTTCGAAGGCGAGCGCAAACAGCAGGTCGCCGGTCGTGACGGCCACGTCGGTTCCGTGCGATGCGTAGATCGTGGGTTTGCCCCGGCGGATCGCCGCGTCGTCGAGCACGTCGTCGTGAACCAATCCGGCGGTGTGCACCAGCTCCACAGAGACCGCCGCGCGTATCAGCGCCTGATAGTGCTCTTCGGTGGCGCGGTTGGCCGCGCCGCAGACCAGCACGAGCAAGGGGCGCAGGCGCTTGCCGCCGGCGCGCAGCGTGATCAGTCCGGGCTCGGCGGCACGAGGGTCGCGCGTCTCGGCAAGCTCGATCAGCCGTTTATCTATGTCCACCAGGCGGTGTGTGTAATCCTGGCCGACTGTTTCGCGCAAGGCGCGGTACGCGCGCATGTCCGTCCGTTGACTCACAAAACCTCCGCATGATGAATGGTGATGATGCCCCCGGCGGTAGCGATCCAACGCACGTCGCGCGTGCCGGCCGCGGCGAGCTCGGCGGCCAGATCACGCGGTTTCGCGAATCGCTTGACCGAGTTGGGCAGGTATGTATAGGCGCTGTTCTGATCCGCGAAGCGGCCAAACGACGGCACGACACGGTCAAACCAGAGACTGAAAAACCATGACAACGGTGGCCGCTGCGGCTGCGAGATCTCCAGCACCACGATCTTGCCGCCGGATTTGACCACCCTGACCATTTCGCGTAGGCCGCGCGGAAGGTCCGAAAAATTGCGGGCGCCGAAACCCACGGTGACCGCGTCGAAGGTGTCGTCGTCGTAAGGCAGCTCCAGAACATTGGCGGTCTCGAACACAACCTCGACGTCGAGTCCACCGATCGCCGCCGACTGCTTGCGCCGAGCGACGGCCAGCATCTCGGCGGAGAAGTCCGCTCCGGTCACGCTGCCGCCGGGGGCCACCCGGCGCGCAAGCTCGAATGTGAGGTCGCCGGTACCCGCGGCTACGTCCAGAACATGCGCGCCCGGCGAAACGCCCGCCACGTCCGCGGCGCGTTCGCGCCAGCGCTCGTGCAGGCCGGCGGTCATCACCGAGTTCATCAGGTCGTAACGGCCGGCGATGCGGTCGAACATCGCCTGAACCTGCTGCTCGGGCAGCGTGCCTTTGTCTGTGGCCGAGGAGGTCACGGCATGCAGCCTATCCGGGAGAATCCGCGACGAAGCTTCGGCCGCGCTCAGCGCAACTGGCCGAGGAACTCCACAAGCGCCTTCTTCTGCTCGGGCGGCATGCTCTTGAAGCTAGGCATCGGCGGCGTGGGGTTGTCGAGCGTGCGCTCGATCGCCTGCTTGGGCAGGCGCGCGCCGATCTCGGAAAGGTTTGGTCCGGGACCGTCGTTGCCGTTCTCGCCGAACTTGTGACAGCCCAGACAACCGGAGTTCGCCGCGACTTCCTTGCCGTACTGGTACTTGGCCGGAACCTCTTCGTCGATCGTGATCGGCGAGCCGGCGAAAGCTCCCAGCAAAGTGAGGTACGTCATGGCGACGATCGTCAGCAACATCGCGATCATCGCGACGGGACGACGCTCGGGACGACGCTCTGGCCCACGGTCGTAAAACGGCAGCAGCACAAGCAGACCAAGCGCGATGTTGGGGATGCCCAGCGTGGCCACGAACACGAGATCCGGCGGCTTAATCACGCGCAGCACTTCGAACAGGAAGAAGAAATACCACTCCGGACGCGGCACGTAAGAGGTGGTCGTGGGGTCTGCCTTCGGGCCGAGTTCGGCGCCAAGGAAGAGTGACATCAGGATGATCACGATCATCACGATGCACGCCATCAGTCCGTCTTTGCCGACGGCGTAAGGGAAGAACGGCTTACCGGCCGCCTTCATCGCGCTGTATTCGCGCAGGTACTTTTCTTTTTGACGTGCGTCCATGGTCAGGCCTTAGATCTGCTTCTCGTCTCCGGCGACGTCTTTCGGCTTCATCCACGGCGGTGCCGAGGTGCCGAGCTTGGCGACCAGATAGAGGTGGGCGCCGATCAGCGCGCCGATGATTCCCGGCACGAGCATCATGTGCACCGCGTAAAAGCGTGAAAGCGTGGTGGCGCCAAACTCCGAACCACCGCGTAAGAAGTCCGCCAGATACGGACCGACGATCGGGCCGGTTCCGTTGAGGTTCACACCCACGACCGTAGCCCAGAATGAACGCTGGTCAAACGGCAGCAGGTATCCGGTGAAGCCCATCACCATCGTCATCATCAGCAGAATCACGCCAACGACCCAGTTGAGCTCGCGCGGGTACTTGTAGGCGCCGAACACGAACGTGCGCGCCATGTGCACGAACAGCAACACCGTCATCACGGTCGCGCCCCACTTGTGCATACCGTGCACAAATTCACCGAGGAAGACCTCGTTGTTGACGTGACGCATCGACTCGTAAGCCTGCGTGGGATTTGGGTCGTAGAACATCGCCAGGAAAATGCCGGTGACGGCCTGGCTGACAAAGGCGAACATCGTGGCCGAGCCCAGCGTGTACCACCAGTTGGTGCCCTTGGGCACCTTGCGGAACATGAAACCACGCAGGAAACCGGAACCGGCGGTGCGCTCGTCGATCCACGCGACGACGCTGGTGCCGCCGCCCGCTGCGGCCTGGCCTAGGGTGACGTCGTCACCGGTCTCGACTGGCTTTGGCGTGCGCTTGAGCGCCGGTGGCAGCGGCGGCTTGGGCAGCTTCGAGGTCTTGATATTGAGCGGGTTCGGAAGTTTCGGCTTGCTTGGCATCGCTCAGTCCTAAGTGGTGGGCCGCGGCGGGTAGAGGATCTGCCAGAGGCCGTCAACGTGCTCACCGGCGTCGCGGGTGGACACACGCTCAAGTTGAGAGTTCACACTGAAGCGCTCGCCCACGTAGACGCGGCCGTTCTTGACGACGGTCGTGAAGCGGTCGAGCGGGCGGACCGGCGGACCGCCGGTGACGCCGCCCTCGAAATCGTAGGTACCGCCGTGGCACGGGCAAATGAAGGAACGCGCGGCCTCGATGTAGCGAACCGGGCAGCCCAAGTGCGCGCAGCGGGTGGAGATCGCCACGTAGGGCCACGGCTGCTTCTTGGTGGGCTTACTGTTTTCGCGGATGTAGAGCAAGGTCTTACCGGCCTGGCCGATACCCGCCGTGGTCGTGATCACGACCGGCACGTAGGTTTCGCCGTCGAAATCGTCGGTCGAGCCGACGTCCAGGAGGGCGCGGTGCTCGGTCTTCGAGAAGATTGGACCGAGCGCAAAACCCAGCGCCGGCAGGCCGAACATCGCCGAGGCGACGCCGCCTGCACCCATCGCGACACCCGTCATGAAGCCACGGCGCGTGAGCGTCTCGCCTTCAAAGGCGCCGGGCCAGCCGCGGTCGGCGGTGTACTTGCTCTTCTTCTTGTCGGTTTCCGAGGGCATCTTGCGCTGTGAAATAGTCCGTCAGTCCGTACCGTCGGCGGCCGGACCGCGGGCAAGCATAGCCAATGTGGAGGTCCAGAGATCGTCGGCGCGCTGTGGATCGCCGAGCGCCTGGGCCTCGGCGCATCCACCGATCACGTCGGCCATCGCCACGACGGCCTCGATGTCACGCTCGGCGGACAGCACAATCAGGCCGGCCGAGTACATGCGATCGCCCGCCAACAACGCCATGTCCGGCTCAGCGAAGTCGTACCAGCGAGACCGTCCGTAATGCAGCAGATAGCCCTCGCGAATGATCTGCGCGGCCGCCACACGCAGCGAGGGGGCATTAACGAGGTCGTCCGCGTAGCCCGGCTTGCGATTGCCGGAGACGAGGATCTCGTCGGGCAGCAGTTCCTCCCATTCGGGGTGCAGGGGAGCGCCACCGTTGCGGCCTTCGTTGTTGTCGTTCATACCGTCACCTCCGCGACTTCCGTGAAGGCCGCGGCTGCGGCCGTGAGCGTGCGATCGATCGCGTCGCCGCCGTGCGCGAGCGACGGAAACCAGGCCTCGAACTGCGACGGCGGCGCGTACACACCACGGTCCAAAAGCGCGCGACACCATGCGGCGTGGGCGTCCAGGTCGCAGGCGCGCGCCTCCGTGAAATTGCGCGGCGCGCCGTCCGCGAAAAAGACCGTAAGCAGGCCGCACTCGTGAACGACGCACGCGTTCACACCGGCCTCTGCGGCGGCCGCGGTTAGTCCGGCGGCGAGCTTGGCGGTCGTGTCGGCGAGCTGCGTGTAGGCGGCATCGTCAAGCCGTTGCAGCGTCGCCAGCCCGGCCGCCATCGCCAGTGGATTACCTGACAGCGTGCCGGCCTGATAGACGTCTCCGGCAGGCGCGATCTTGTTCATCAACTCGCGCGGGCCGGCGTAGGCGGCGGCCGGCAGTCCGCCGCCGACGATCTTGCCCAGCACGGTCAGATCGGGCGTAACTCCGCTGGTCTGCTGGACGCCGCCGGGGGCCACGCGGAATCCGCTGATCACCTCGTCAAACACAAGCAATGCGCCGTTCGCGGTGGCTAGTTCGCGCAGCAGTTCCAGAAAACCGGGGGCGGCGGGCACCAGGCCCATGTTGGCGGCGGCGGGCTCGGCAAAAAGCGCGGCGAATTTGTGACTCGCGACGGCCGCGCGCAGCGCGTCGGCGTCGTTCCACTCCACAACGATCGTGTCGGCGGCCGCACCGGCCGTCACGCCGGGGCTGCCGGGGACGGCCAGCGTGGCCACACCCGAACCGGCGTCCACGAGCAGCGCGTCGCTGTGGCCGTGGTAGGCGCCCGCGAACTTCAGAATCTTGTCACGGCCGGTGGCGGCTCGCGCCAAGCGAACGGCGGACATTCCGGCCTCAGTGCCGGACGAGGTCATGCGCACCATCTCGATGCCGGGCACGCGCTCTGCGATCAGCTCGGCCAGCTCCACTTCCGAGGGAGTCGGCGCGCCGTACGAAGTGCCACGCGCGGCGGCATCTTGCACAGCGGCCACGACACCGGCGACGGCATGCCCGAGAATCAGTGGTCCCCATGAGCAGACGTAGTCCAGATAGACGTTGCCGTCCACATCTGTGAGTTCACAACCCTTCGCGCTTTCGACAAAGACCGGATCGCGGCCGATCTGGCGCATCGCGCGAACCGGCGAATTGACGCCGCCGGGCAGCACATTCGTGGCACGCGAGTAAAGCTCGGCCGAGCGAGTGGTGGTGTGCGTGTGAGACGTGCGGCTCACGCGACGCCCCCCGATGCCCCGGTCACAGACGCGACGCCTCCCACTCGGCGTAATCGGGTGTGAAATAGCGCAGGCGAATCTTCTTGAATTCGGTTGAGGAGTAGAGCGTGGAACGCTCGTGAACACCGGTCTGCTCGGCGATCTCGTCGAGAATCGCGTCGCACTCCTCCTTCGAGCGGCCGTGGGCCATCGTGAAAACGTTGTAAGGCCAGTCCTCGTAGGTGGGGCGTTGGTAGCAATGTGAGACTCCGCGGAACGCGGCCATCTGCGCGCCGATCGTCTCCACCTGATCCTCGGGCACCTTCCAGACGCCCATACCGTTGGCGCTGAAGCCGGCGCGACGGTGGAAGAGGATCGCCGCGACGCGACGCAACAGGCCACGATCGATCATGTTCTGAAGGTGGTCCAGCAGCTCTTGCGTGGAGATTGCGCAGGCCTCGGCGGCCGCGTCGTAAGGGCGTGGGATCGCTTGCATCGGACCCTGGAGATTGCGGATCACGGCGTAGTCGCGATCACTCAGCGGCGTCGGGACGAGCGCTCGCTCTTTGCTCTCGCCGCCGGGCGCGGCCAGCGTCTCCGTGCCTTTTTCCATCTCCAGGTTCATGTTGATCTTGAAGAGCTTGAGCGTGGGCAACTGACGCACGCTGGTGGCGCCGCACTCCTTGGCGAGCACTTCCAGGGTGCGCTCCAGGCCAAGCTTGGAATCGGGTGGCGTGGCGATCGTGAACCACATGTTGAACTCGTGATTACGCAGGTAGTTGTGACTTACGCCCGGGTGCGCGTTGATGACCTTGGCGGCGCGATGCGGATTTTCGGGATCGACGCGCGCGGCCACCAACATCGACTCATAACCAAGCGTACGGGTGTCGAAGATCGGGGTGATCTCGCGGATGATGCGCTCGTCGAGCAGGGTTTGGGTGCGGGCGAGCACCCAATCCAGCGGAGCTTCGAGCTTTTGCGCGACAAGCTTGAACGGCTCGGGGTCCAGCGGAAACTCGCTCTGCAATACGTTCAGCAACCGCTTGTCGCGTTCATCCAAGGGGATCGCCGCGCCGAGCTTGCGCTCGCGCGTCTTCGGCTGGCCGGATCCGCTTTCCGGGGGAGCGGTGATGCCGTCCTTGGCTTGGGATTGTGAAGTCACTGGTTCCACGTGGCGAAGTCCTTGGCGTGGTAAGTCACGATGATGTCCGCGCCCGCGCGCCGCAACGAAAGCAGCGTCTCCGTTACGGCAGCACGCTCATCAAGATAGCCAGCGGCGGCGGCTGCCTTGACCATCGCGTACTCACCGCTGACGTTGTAGGCCGCGACCGGCGTGTCAACGGCGTCCCGCACACGGCGGATCACGTCCAGATATGGAAGGCCGGGTTTGACCATCACGATGTCCGCTCCCTCCTCCACGTCGAGCTGCGCCTCGCGCACGGCCTCGCGCGCGTTGGCCGGGTCCATCTGGTAACCGCGACGATCTTCGGCCACGCCGGGCCCGGAGGCGGGAGCGGAGTCGGCGGCGTCACGAAACGGCCCGTAGAAGGCGCTGGCGAACTTGGCGCTGTAGGCGACGATCGCCGTGTTGGGAAAATCGTCTTCATCGAGCGCGGCGCGTAGCGCACCGACGCGTCCGTCCATCATGTCGCTGGGAGCCACCGCGTCGGCTCCCGCTGCCGCGTGGGAGATCGCCGTACGGGCGAGTAGTTCGAGTGTTTCGTCGTTGTCCACGTCGCCCTGGCGGTCGAGCACGCCGCAGTGCCCGTGCGAGGTGTAGGCGCAGAGACAAACGTCGGTGATCACCGTCAGTGCCGGCGTTTCGGCTTTGATGGCGGCAACGGCCCGCTGAACTGCGCCGTCGGCGTCCCAGGCGCCGGAACCGGTTTCGTCCTTGTCCTCCGGCAGACCGAACAGCAGCACGGCGGAAATTCCGAGTTCGTGAAGATGTTGCGCCTCGGCGACCGCTCTGTCGACGCTGAGCCGACTGACGCCCGGCATCGAGGCCACCGGTTCTTCGCGAGAGTCACCGGGCAGCACGAACATTGGCTGCACCAGATGCGCGGGAGAGACGTGGCTCTCGCGCACAAGATCGCGGATACCACGGGTTTTGCGCAGGCGCCGCAGGCGAGTGGCTGGAAAGGCCATGCTTGAAAGGTACCGGGCGCGGCTTCGCAAACAGGCGAAAAGGCCGACGGCGGCACGGCCTCGCGCTACGTGGCGCGGCGCTTCACAGCGAAGCTCGCCAGCGCACCGTAGGCAGCCACCAGCGCAAGCAGGTGCAGCCCCGGCACCAGCGCCTCGCGGCCCGGGGCAAGGCCGGCGCGTACGAGTTCGAGCGCGGGCTTGAACGGGAACAGCGAGTTGACCGCCTGTAAAAGGCTGTAGACCGAGTCGGTTATCGCGCCTTCCGGCACCAGCGCGGCGGCGGCCAACGGCAGGCCGAGCATGAAGGACGCCAGCGACGCGGCGCGCACGTCCCCGCTGGCCGCGCCGATCGCCACGCCCGCCGCGCCGAAGGCGAGCGAGGCTCCCACGATCGCGGGCCACCAGGCGTAGGCGCGCTGCCAGCGGATGTCGATGAAGAAGCCAAACGCGAGCACCATCACCGTGCCCACGACCAGCGCGCAGATCGCGGCGAGCAGAATCTTCTCGGCCACGACCACGCGCCGTGAGACCAGTCCCCGCAGCAGGCGCTGGAGCATCTGGTCTTCTTGTTCGTAGGCCAGCATGCCGGCGCCGAGCAGCAACGCCACGAACATCGCCGAGACGCAGACCGCCACGGCGACCGCCAATGACGGAAGTGATGAGCTGGTGCCGATCGGCTTTTGCTTCAGCTTGATCGGTTCGCCCACGCGATTGAGCAAATCGTCGCTGTAGCGCGAGCCGATCCGCGCGAGCCGGAAAGACTCGCCGAGCCTGGCCAGTTCGGCGCGCTGCGACGGCGGCACGTACGGCAGAATTCTCGGCAACAGCTTTTCGCCGCCCTTGAGACCGAGCAGTTCTATCGAGCGCGTACCAACGGTGATCTTTCCACCCTTCACGATCAGGTCCATATAGTCCAGCGCGACGCCGCTGAAGCGCTTGGTGAGCTCCTGGTTGGTGTCCACCAGAAGGCCCTTGATCGTGGTCTCCACGTAACTTCGCCGGACCGGATCGGAGGCGTCGAAGATCGCCTCGATCCGTCCCTGCGCCAGTGGTGACTCAAGTTGGTCGATGATGTCGTGCGGAATCACGATCGCCGCAACGGCGTCGCCGGAGCGCACCTCTTCCACCGCCGCCAAACGGCTCTTTACGTCGTAGCCGTCAACGTTCTTGTAGACCGACCGGATCAGCTTGTCGAGATCGAACTTCTTGCCGCCGACCAGCAGGGTGCGCTCGCCGGCCGGCACCTGGTTGACGATCGCGACGCGCGGTTTGGCGGGCGGGCGGCCGACGGCGAGACCGATCAGCACCGCCACCAGCGCCGGGTAAAGCGCCAGCAGGACGGCCACCGACGGTGTGCGGCGCAGCAGCTTGAGGTCCTTGGCGAGCAGAAACCGCAGCTTCATGCCGGGCCCCCTCCGGCGTCGTCTCGCCCCGGCGCGACGACAAAGTCCTCGCCGCGCCGCGCGCGCAGGAAGTTGATGAAGGACGCCTCGAAATGCGATTCCGATCCCAACTGCGCGGGCGGGCCGTCGTAGAGCAATTCACCGCCGTCGAGCACGATCACACGAGACGCGTGACCTTCCACCTCGTTTGCCGCGTGCGTGGAGAAAACGATCGCGATGCCCTGCGCCGCGAGCTGGTCGAGCAACTCCCAGAGCCGCTCGCGCTGTAGTTGGTCGAGCGCCGCCGTCGGTTCGTCCAGCAGCAGCACGACGGGATCGCTGATCAGGCCGACGCCGATGCTCAGCCGCTGGCGCATGCCGCCCGAAAGCTCCTCGGCTCGCGCGTCCGCGCGGTCCGCGAGCGCGATGCGCGCAAGCATGCGGTCGACCGCCGCGTCCACATCGTCCACACCTTCGAGCCGGGCAAACAGGCGCAGGTTTTCGCGCACGGTCAACTTGCCGTAAACGGCCGCGCGCTGCGGAACCCAACCCAGCCGCGATCCGTGCCGGTCCACCTCGCCGCCATCGGGCGTCTGCACTCCCGCAAGCACGGAGAGCAGCGTGGTTTTGCCCGAACCGTTCGGCCCGGCGATCGCGATCCGCTCACCGGCGTCGAGCGCGAACGACACCGCGTTGAGCGCGACGAGATCGTCGTAACGCCTGATCAGCGAGCGGCCTTCGAGCACGGACATGGCCGCCAGCATAACTACGGCCGGGCACGGCGGTGGCCGGGTTCGGTCAGTTTCGATCCGACCCCTTTGACGTGAGTGTGATCGGCGACCCGGTGCAATCAGAGGCCGGACGGCGCCAGATCACCCGTTGGCCACAGGTCGCCGAAGCTGGGCCGTGGCAATTTCAAACGGATTGCTGGTTTCTTTGGGCTTGCGAGTGACTTGGATGCGTCGCCGTTCGGCGATCACGGAATCGGCGCCCAGGTAGTAGCGCCCGCGAGTCTGCCCAATTGGCTTTAGAAGCTTTGCGTCGACCATCGCGCGAAGGTCCCGACTGGCCGTCAGGCCCGAAATCTCCTCGCCGGCCGTGAAGCCCACGATGCGCTTGTAGGCAGCATGAGTCAGACGTAATCCGTACGCACCTTCGACCAGTGCGCCTATCGCTCGTTCAGGCAGGCCATGGTTGTCGACGATTTCCGCGCATGCCACGTAGAGCTGTTCGGTTTCTTGGATTCGCCTTAGCTGGGTCCTGGCTTGGTGGTAATGCGCGGTTAGGCAATAGCGGAGCCATGGGCGGGCGTCGTTCCGCGGGCTCCATTCGCCTTGCCCGACTTCGACAAGCACGTCGTAGTAAGACTGCGTGTTACGACCGAGATACTCCTCGATGCTTGAAAACACGGGCGCACGGATTTCTTCGCGAGCAAGCACCAGCGTTTGGAGCGCGCGTCCCATCCGCCCATTCCCGTCACGGAAGGGATGGACCATTACGAGGTTCAGATGAGCCATCGCGGCCCGCACCAGAACTGGGTCGTGGCTGTCTTCGAGTTCTTCAATCGTGCCGGCAATGAGTTCGGGCACCAACTCGTGTGGCGGACCTTCGTATGTCCGTTCGCCGGTCGCTTCTCGCACCACGAAAATTTTGCCCGGTCGCCACCTGCCCGGATCTTTGTCGAGCCGGTGTTTCATCATCATGAAATGCATCGACTTGAGTAAACCTGCGTCCACCGTGGCATCCGGGTCCTTCGCCACGTGGAGCACATAAGTCATTGCGTCGCGACAACCCGACAGCGCAAGGCGCGTTTCTTCGTCGGTGCCGAGGGTTGGTTCGTCATCGACCGCCGCGACAACGTCGTCAAGACTTGCGTCGTAACCCTCAATGCTGTTCGATCCCTGGACGTTTCGTGCGAATGACATTCGCCTGAGCGTTCCGTACCAACGGCGGGGTTCCGGATGTACGTAACCGTCCAGCTGAACGCGCAGGCCATCGATCAATTCGAGGACCTTTAGCTCGACCGGTTCGAGCTTCGGTGTCTTGTAAACAGGCTGCCTCATTGATAGATAGTTTCTATCATTCTATCGAACAGAAAGATAGAATCTATATATCATTCGCTTACGCTACTCGCCACCGGTGGCCGCATCGGCGGCACGACGCCATACACTGCCGCAGTGCCGAAGATCCTCTTCATCGGTGACGTCGTGGCCGAACCCGGCCGCCGCGCACTGGCCACCGTCCTGCCGCGCCTGCGCGACGAACACGAACCGGACTTCGTGGTGGTCAACGGCGAGAACGCCGCGGGTGGCATGGGCATCACTCCCGCCACGGCCGACGAGATCTTCGCGCTCGGCGCCGACGCGATCACGCTGGGCAATCACACCTATCGCCACCGCGAGATCTACCCGTACCTAAACGGCGACAAACCGATCGTACGGCCCGCAAACCAGCACGCCGGAAACCCCGGACGCGGATGGACGATCGTGGAAGACGGCACGCTACGTCTGGGAGTGATCAACTTGATCGGCCAGTTCGGCATGGACCACGAGGGAAACCCGTGGGATTGCGCGGACCGCATCATCCGCGAGATCGGCGACGACTGCGATCTGCTGCTGGTGGATATGCACGCCGAGCTGACCAGCGAGAAGGTGATGACGGGGTTTTATCTCGATGGCCGCGTAACGGCCGTGGTGGGAACGCACACGCACGTGCCGACGGCCGACGCGCGCGTACTGGAAGGCGGCACCGCGTACTGCACCGACGTCGGCATGACCGGCTCGCGCGCAGGCGTGATCGGCGTCGTCAAAGAAGCAATCATCACGAAGCTGCGCACCGGCATGCCGCAACGCTTCGACAGTGCCACCGGCGACGAACACGTGATGGGCGTGTTGGTGGACGCCGAGCGCGACGGGCGCGCGACGGGCATCACTCAGTTGATCGTGCCGGCCGGAGAGTAATCGCCGCTACGTGGCGCCCTTCACATCGGCCGTTTCGCGACGTTCAGTGGCCGCCTCTGGAGCCCCGCTTGCCGCCGTTTCCCGACGACTGCTGCTGTCCGGAATCGGCAGGTTGAGACTGGGACTGCGACTGGGTGTCGTCGGCCGGCGCCTCGCCCGCGCCGGTGGACTGGTCACCGCCGGAGCCGGAGCCGTTTCCGCCGGAGCCGTTTCCGCTGGAGCCCGAGCCGTTTCCGCCTGAGCCTGAGCCGCCGCCATTCGAACCCTTGCCATTCCCCCCGCCGGAATCCTTACCGCCGCCTTTTCCTCCCCGGTCGCCGCCGCTTGAACTGCCACCTTGCCCGCCACGGTTACCGCCGCCCTTGCCCGAGCCCTTGTTCTTGCCCGAGTCCGAACCGGAACCGGAACCTTTGCCCGATCCCGATCCCCGGTCGCCGCTCTTGCCGGAGCCGTCGCCGTTGCCCGGACCGCCGCCCGCCGGTTTATCCGGACGTTCGCCCTCCGGCCTCCCATCCGTCCTGCCGAGGGCTTTGCCATTTTCGCCACGGTCACCGGACTGCGGATGCGGCTTGTCCACCGGCCGCCTGCCGTTGCCGCCGAGCTGTCCGTCGGATGCCTGACGTGAGCTGTTTGAGTCCGTGTCGGTGCTCGAGTCTTTTGAACGAGCCTGTTCAGAGTGCGTCGGGCCTGTTGGTCCCACCGCCGGGCCGTACGGCCCCGAACCCCGCGCGCCCGTCGCCGCGACACTGACCGCGTTCGAGGTGCGTGCCGCCGGGCCGCCGTGCGCCGCCGTCCGCGGCTTCGCGTGATGACCAAGACCAGGCATCGCCTGAGACACCACCGGCGAAACCGTCGCGGTTGCGACCACCGTGGCGGCGCCCATGATCGCCACGCCCTGACCGATCGAAGCACCGGCAATCAGACCGCCTACCGCCGACTTCGTGGCCGCGACCGCCCTACTGACCGCGGACGCCGCGGCACCCCAGCCGAATATCGCCCGTTTGCTGTTGTAGTACGAGACGAAAGCTCCGACCACGCGCGGGTCAAGCTGCGTACCGGACTCTGAACGAAGCACGTCGAGCGCCTCGCGGTGGCATCGGCCACGCCGGTATGGACGGGTCGATGTGATCGCGTCGAAGGTGTCCGCGACGGCGATGATGCGAGCGCCGATCGGAATCTCACGTCCACAAATGCCTTCGGGATAACCCCGCCCGTCCAGCCGCTCGTGGTGGTGCCGCACGATCGCGGTCAGTTCTTCGTCGCCGAGCAGTTCCACCATCTTCGCCCCGTCGACCGGATGACGCTTGACCACCTCGAACTCGGCATCCGTCAACGGGCCAGGCTTGTTGACGATCCGCCACGGCGTGCGCAGCTTGCCGACGTCGTGCACGGCGGCCGCGGTGCGTACGCGCGCGACTTCGTCCGGCTCAAGACTGAGCTTGAGGGCGATTGCTTCGGCGATGCGCGCGACCCGCGTGGAATGCCCGTGCAGACGAGGATCCCGCGACTCAATCGTTCGCGCGATCGACCACAACACCTCCACCCGGCGCTCCGACGTGAGTTCTTCGCCACTGGCCAGCAGGGCGCGCGCGTCGGCGATTCGCTTGTCCGCGCGCTTGCGGCGGATCCACCCCCAAAGCATCAGGTCGGCAAACACACGGTCCCCCGAGGCCGCGTGCCGCGACCAGACCGCCGCGCCGGCTGAAGCGAGCGCCAGCGAAGCGAGCGCCGAGACAAAAACAAACGCCGCCGCGGGCACGTGCAACAGCCGCCGTTCGACCGCAAGCAGCGCCGCGATCGGCATCAAGATCACAAAAAGAGTTGCAAAAAAGGCTGGGGCCAGGCCATGACGTCGCCCCCCGGGGATCCGTCCCATGCGCCAAGTGTGTCGCCAAACAGGCGAAATGTCAAGTTACGACAATTCTGATCGTTGGGCACACAGTTTTCAGCCGCTCGCGCATTGAACAAGCGGACGCCGCTTGTGGCGTTCTCGGACGCGACCGCGTCCGACCGTTCAATCATCTCCAAAAGAAGGGGAATGTTCGATGCATTCGACTACCAAATCGCAGCGTGCTTTCGGCCGTCTGGCCACGCTGTTCACCCTGACCGTGCTTTTTGCGATCGGCTTCGCGGTCCAGCAGGCCAGCGCCGGTACGATCTCTGGAAGTTCCTCCGCCTACACGTTCAACGCAGTAGCCGGAGGCGTGGCCAACACGATCTCGGTCGCGAGCGTTTCATCAACGCAGATCAGCATCACGGACTCTACGGAGACCCTCACCGAAAGCAGTTCGTACTGCACCTCCTCCGGCGGCGTGGTGACTTGCACGATCAGCTCGTCCGGTGCCACCACGTTTGCGTGGAATCTCTCGACTACGAGTGACACGGTTTCGATCGCCGACGCAGTCAACGTGGCGGACACGATCACGCCCTCGACCGGTGCCGACGTCGTCAGTTGCGGTGGAGGCAAAGATCGCGTGAACTACTCGGAGCGCACGGCCGGAGTGCGCGTGACGCCCAGCGACTCAACCGCGAACGACGGTGAGATCGCTGAGTTCGACAACGTCGCCACCAGTTGCGAGGCCAGCAACGGCGGCAGCGGTCCCGACTACCTGCTGGAGTCCTCCGACGGCGCGGCCTACCTTGACGGCAACGCGGGTAATGACTATCTGATCGGCAGTCCCGCAAACGTTTCAGCCGCCTGCACGCCGGGAACCCACGACGGCACGATTTTCGGCGATGCCGGAGACGACATCCTCATCTCGCTTACCGGTGGATCCACGTTGAATGGCAACGACGGAAACGACACGGTGATTGGTTCAGATGACACCACTACCGGCTGCGATTCGATCTGGGGCGGCAAGGGAAGTGACACTCTGATCGGCGGCGCCGGCGACGACAGGGTCTGGGACAGCTCCGGCCTTTCCGGGGAGAACAACTTCATCGACCCGGGTGCGGGTGCGGATGAGTGGGACGGCGGTTACGGCAACGACACGGTGATCCTCCGTGACGGTGGCGGTCAAGACTACAGCTACTCGGCCGGTTGCTCGACCGGCACGGACGTGTTCATCGGCGACGACGTCGACGGAAGCGTCGCCGACTGCGAGACGGTCGTTCAGACCCCGTAAACGGAACTCGACGGCCAGACCGAGTAAACGCCGACGTATGGCGGCGCCGGGTCTCCCCCGGCGCCGTCGCGTCGTCAATAGCCCGCGGAATCAGCGACCAAACGACCAGAGTTTGTTGCCCACGAAGTTCAGCGGTGTGGCGCAAACGATCGCGACCGCCTGGGCGGGAAACTCGCCGACTCCGGCCGTTACCAGCACCTTCAGTACGACCAGGTTGAATGCCAGCGCAAGCAGGCTGACGACAAGGAACCGCGCGGCCTGAAATCCGGCGTGGCCTTCCCGCGCCTTGAACGTCCAGTAGCGATTCAACAGAAAGTTGTTCGTCACGGCGAAACAAAAAGCGATCACCGCCGCGATCAGGTAGTGGACGTCCAGACGCCCGCGCGCCACTTCGTAAACGGCGAGATTGACGGCGTAGCCGCTGGCCCCGACCGCGCCGAACTTGATCAGCTGGAACCAATTGTGAGGCTGCTTGACGCCGTGGCGCACGCGTCGATGCAGGCGCGCGCGCGGCATCGCGTCAGCCTTCGGCACGATCGGGTCGGCGATCGCATGTTCTGCTGTGAGTTGTTCGGTCATCGGTCAATCAATCAACACCGGGGCGTATGCGCCGGTTTCAGCCGAGTCGTTAAGCGGGCATTGCGAAACAGATCACGACGGTTGAAGCCGTTCACTCTACCGGCGCGCCCTTCGGCGCGGGATCGATGCCGAAGTGTTCGAGCACCAGCGAGTAAACATCACCAATCGACCAAGCCTGCTGGTGCTCGCGCGAATCGCCCGTGCCGGTGACGATCAACTGCGCCGCCGAGTCATCGGTGTGGAGCGATCCGTGCGTGCCGCCGCCCACATGCGCGACCCCGCCCCAATCCAAAAACTCAAGACCCAGGCGCGGCGTCACGAGCACGTCGCCGAGGCCCTCGCAGTTGAGCGCGGACCACGCGCGGCCGAGCGCGTCCGGATTGGTGCGGCTTTCGATCATGCCGTCGGCGGCGACCAGGTCGAGGACCTCCAGATCTCCTTCCACGTCCCAGCTAAGACCACGCGAATCCGTGTACGTGTCACCGGGAGCAAAGCGCAGCTCACGGCGCCCCGAGGCGACGGCGGCTTCGCGCCCGCCGCCGTAGTTCAGCCACATCACGTGCTCGATCTTCTCCTGCCCGCGCAGGTCGTGAACCAGCAGCGGTAGCTCTCGGCCGCGGTGCTCGCGGTCGAGAATGTAGACCGAACCAAAGCGCGCGGCGGGGCTGACGGCGAGCTGCGCGTCCTTGGCCTTGCGGCGACTTTGGCGCGGCTGGATGATGCCCCAGTCTTCCGCGCGCAACATGCCCAGCAGGTCGAAAGACTCGTGAACCAGACTGTGCGAATGGTCGGAGAGCACGATTACGGCGTGGTCCTCCATGAACGCGCGGTAGCCGCCGTAGGCGTCGATCACCTTCTGAATCTGCGCGTCGGCGTGGCTGATCGAAGTCGGCTGGGCGTCCGGGCCGATGCGGTGGGAGTAGTTGTCGTTGTCCGGCAGCGACAGCAGCAGGAAGTCGTAGGCATCGTTTTCCATCAACTTCAGCGCCGCGCAGGCGGCGTGGCGGTCGCGGCGTCCGGGTACGCTGAAACTGCTGCGGCAGGCCGAGCCCTGCGAGTCGAAGATGTCGGCGTAGATCAGTTCGCTCGGCCCGTAACCAACCCGAGACATTCCCGTCACACCGGCGATCCGGCCTCCGAGACCGCTACCGATGAACTCGTGCTCATGCGGACCTCGGTAGATCATGTAGGTGGTGCAGGCCGCGCGCACGCCCTCGGCTTCCAGCCGCTCGAAAAACGTCGGCGTCTGCTTGGAGAGATGCTCCTGGTTGATGCGGTAGACCAGATCCTTCAGCACAGTGATCAGGCCGGAGCGGCGCGCGGCGGGAAAGGAGATTCCGTAGTCCACGTAGCGCTCCTCGGCGCGGTGATACCAGTGCATCGACGGCACGCCGTGGCGGCCGGGTCCGGCACCGGTGGTGATCGTGGAAGTGGCAACCGGCGTCAGCGACGGAAACGACGAAATGCACTCGTCGCTGCCGTAACCGTCGCGCAGCAGCCGCGCCAGCGTCGGCGCCGCGCCGGAGTCGATCGTGCGCGTGAGCGCGGCGGGCTTCATGCCGTCGATCACCGCCACCATCAGCTTCTTGGCATTGTTCGCGGGCTTGCCTGCCATCTCTGTTGAATGTAGGAGGCGCGGGCGCGTCGCGCCTCGTACCGTCGCTCAGCGCAGTACGCGCAGCCCTTCGTGCTTCTTTGCCTCGCGTCGCTTGCCGCCCATCAGCAGCAGAACCGCGAGCACCGGCAGCACCAGCGCAAGTGGCGGCACAGCCAGCGCGGCGGCCACGGCCGCGATCGTCACGAGATCCACGCCGGCGGCGATGATGCGGCCTTCGGTGGAGTCCGGCTTCACAGAGACTCCGTCGTCCTTTTCCTTTGCCTTTGACGCCTCTGCCTTGCGCTTGGCGTCCAGCCGACCGGTAACGCCGCCAAGCAGGCCGCCGGCCGCAAGCGCCACAAGCGCGGCCGGGATCGCTCCAAGGAACGCGCCGGCCAACGCGGCGTGGCCTTCGGCGTTGAACACCCCGGCGCCGGCCAGTCCGCCCGCGCAGATTGCGAGCGGCAGGTGCAGCGCTTTCATGCCCGGCCGATCAGCCGCGATCCGCACCTTCACGCCACCCGGCGCAACGATCATCAGCAGCGACTGCAGCAGCAGCGCGGCGGAGATCGCGATCATCGCGACTCCCTCTACGAAACCGATGTCGCCGTGCTTGGGGTTCACGCCCAGGTGAACCGCGGCAAAGATCACGACCGCGGCGATCGCCACCAACGGCGAGAGGCCGGCGGCGGCTCCCACCCCGGCGGCTTCAAGTATGTGCATCAACGTGTCCAAGGAGTCGGAAAGACTTGGTTCTGCGGCGGGATGCGTGTACGGTAGTTGAAAGCTTTGGTTAGGCGGATATGAGCAGGCAACGCAACAGCAAACACGACATCGAGCGATACGCGCGGCTTTTCGCCCAGCGCGCGCACGTCGTCAAGAGCAGCGCGATGCGCGACATGATGTCGATCACCGACCGGCCCGAGGTGATCAGCCTGGCCGGCGGACTGCCCGACACCAAGAGCTTTCCACCCGAGCTGCTTGAGAGCGTGATGAGCCAGATGGCGCGCACCTCCAGCGCCGAGCTGTTGCAGTACGGACCGACCGAGGGCCTGGCGGCGATGAAGGAGTGCATTGTTGACGTGATGTCCGCCGAGGGCATTGACGCCGACCCCGACGACGTCGTCGTGACCACCGGCGGTCAGCAGGTGATCGATTTGGTCACGCGCACGCTCGTGGACCCCGGCGACACGATCATCGCCGAGGCGCCCACCTACCCCGGCGCCGTGCCGAGCTTTTCCAGCTTTCAGGCCGACGTCGTGCAGATCGGCCTTGACGACGACGGCATGAAGATCGACGTGTTGGAAGAAACGCTCGCGCGGCTGGACCGCGAGGGCGTGACGCCGAAGTTCATCTACACGATCCCCAACTTCCAGAACCCCGGCGGCGTCACGATGTCGCTGGAGCGACGGCGAAGATTGGTGAAGATCGCGCGCGAGCGCGAACTGCTGGTACTTGAGGACAACCCCTACGGCATGCTCCGCTACGGCGGCGAGCCGTTGCCCACGCTGCGCTCGCTGGACGGCGGCGAATTCGTGATGTACCTCGGCACCTTCAGCAAGATCCTCTCACCGGGCATTCGCGTGGGTTGGCTTGAGGCGCCGGCGCCGGTACTGGCAAAGGTCAACATCGCCAAGCAGGCCGCGGACCTCTGCCCGTCTTCGCTTTCGCAGTACCTGGTGATGACGTACTTCGCCCAGGCCGACTGGCGCGACTACGTGAAAACCGCGTGCGCTATCTACGAAAAACGGCGCGACGCGATGCTTGGGGCACTGGAGCGCCACTTCCCGCCGGAGGCCACTTGGACCCGCCCCGAGGGCGGACTCTTCATCTGGGCCACGCTGCCCGACGTGATCAACACCACCGACCTGCTGGCCAAGGCGCTTTCGGCGAACGTCGCGTTCGTGCCGGGAGAGGGCGCGTTTTTAGACGGTCGCGGAAGGTCGTCGATGCGGCTCAACTTCAGCGGCGTGGACGAGACCATGATCGTGGAAGGCGTCAGGCGTATCGGCGAGGTCATCGGCGGCCAGCTCGACCTCTGGCGCAAGATGACCGGGGAGCACCGCGCCGTGCGGCCGCCGGTCAAGGCCGAAGACGCATCGGCCTCGGTGACGTCGCTGGCGGGCCGCAAGCTTCGCCGCGCGGGCAACGAATAGGCGCCGGGCGACGCCGGCCGTGCCGTGTGCGTGCCGCGCGTCTGACAAACTGACGCCATGAGCGAGCTCAAACGAATCGCGGTGTTGAAGGGCGGCAGTTCTCTGGAGCGCCAGGTTTCGCTGCGCTCGGGAGCGCGCGTGGCCGAGGCGCTGCGCGAACGCGGTTACGAAGTCGGCGAGATCGACGTTGACCAGCATCTGGTGGAGCGCCTGCGTGGTGACGCCCCGGACGCCGTGTTTGTGGCGATGCACGGCCGCGGCGGCGAAGACGGCACGCTTCAGGAACTGCTGGAAATCCTCGGGCTTCCCTACACGGGCAGCGGCGTACTGGCCTCGATCCAGTGCATGGACAAAACACTCTCCAAGCTGAAGATGCAGCAGGCCGCAATCCCGACGCCGGACTTTGTCAGCTTCAACGAAACCGCCTTTCGCAACCTCGGCGCCGCCGACGCGCTCGACGCGATCGAGCGGCGCTTCGGCTTTCCGCTCGTCGTCAAGCCGGCACGCCAGGGCTCGGCGTTGGGCATCAAGTTCGCCGCCGCCGCCGAGGAGATGCCGGCGGCGTTGGTGAGTGCCTTCAGCTATGACGACCGCGTGCTGATCGAGCGATTCGTAGCCGGGCGCGAGATCGCCGTGAGCGTGCTCGACGGCGAGCCGCTGCCCGCGGTCGAGGCCGTACCGGCCGAGGGCCGCCACTACGACTTCGAATCACGTTACGAGATCGGCGAAACCGATTTTGTCTGCCCGGCGGACCTACCCGAACCGGTGGCCGCGCGAATCGCCGAACTTGCCGTCTCAACCTACGAACTGCTCGGCTGCCACGGCTTCGCCCGCGTGGACTTCATCGTCGACGGCGACGGCGCTCCGGTCGTGCTGGAGGCCAACTCGATCCCCGGCCTGACGGAGACGAGCCTGCTGCCGATGGCGGCCGAGGCGGCCGGACTGTCGTTTGGCGAGCTTGCCGAGCGAATGCTGCAAAGCGCGCTGACGCGCGCGAACGTTACACCGAGTCCGGCGGCGACTCGTTGACTTCCAGCCAGTAGCGCTTCAGCAACCCGATGAGATCGACGAACTCGCTGAATCCGGCGGGCTTGGCAACGTAGCCGTTCACACCAAGGTCATACGCGGTCTCCACGTCACGCTCGTCGCGGGACGAGGTCAGCACCACGACAGGGATCTTCCGCGTGCGCTGATCGGCCTTGATCTCGCGCAGCAATTCAAGCCCGTTCACAAGTGGCATCTTGATGTCCAGCAGAATCACGCGCGGATTGGGTGCTCCGGCACGATCGGCAAAACGGCCACGGCCGCGCAGAAAATCAAGCGCCTCCCCGCCGTCAAGCGCCACGTTCACGCAGTCGGCGATTCCGTGGCGTTTAAACGCGAGCATCGCCAGCTCGATGTCGTCGGCGTTGTCCTCGACCAGCAGTATTGAGTCTGACTCATCCATCGCGATCATCCTCTCCATCCAGCTCGAAGTACATCGTCGTTCCGGCGTCCGGCTCGCTGTGCGCCCAGATCCGACCGCCGTGACGGCGGACGATGCGCTGAACCGTGGCCATGCCGATGCCGAGTCCCTCGTACTCGTCGGCGGTATGCAAACGCTCGAACGTGCCGAATATCTTGTCAACCTGCTTCATGTCAAAGCCCACGCCGTTGTCGCGCACGAAGTACGCGATCGGCCGCCCGGGCTCACTCTCCACGCCAACCTCGATCTCGGCGATTACGCGACGGCGTGAGTACTTATGCGCGTTCGACAGCAGGTTCGCGAAGACGACGCCGATCAGTCGCGCGTCGGCTCGGGCGGGCGGAAGATCGTGAATCGTCACTCGCACGTCGCGCCCTTCGCGCTCGTAGTCAAACAGCGCGTTCGCGTGGCGCGCGGCCTCTGTCATGTCGACACGGGAGAATTTCATCTCCGAGCGGCCGATCCGCGAGAACTCGAGTAAGCCGTTGATCAGTTCGGTCATCTCCTCGGCGCCCTCGCGGATGCGCTCCAGAAAGTGCCGTCCCCGCTCGTCGATCGCGTCGGCATGCTCGGCCTCGATCACTTGCGAGTAGCCGTCGATCGCACGCAGCGGCGAGCGCAGATCGTGTGAGATCGTGTGCGCGAAAGATTCGAGTTCAAAGATCGCCTCACCGGCACGCTCGGACTCGATCTCGAGTTGAGCGTTTAGCTGACGCGTGCGCAGTTCGCGATGCTTACGGTCGGTCACGTCGGTCGCGATCACGCCGAAGTCCGCCAGCTCGCCGTTTTCGTCGGTCATCGGGAACATCTCCACGTTCAACGTGAGCGGCGACGCGTCTTCGCGGTGCACCACGAGTTCTTCGACAAGCCGCTCGCGGTTTTTCGTCACGCGACTGACCATGCGCTCCCGGGTCTCCACGTCGGGAGCCGGCAGGAAGTCATGCACTGTTCGCCCGATCGCCTGTTCGCGAGGAATCCCGCGCATCCGTTCGAACGCCTTGTTCATCATCAGCACGCGGCCGCGCGCGTCGCCCGCCGCGATCACCGAGTCGCTCGCGTCGAACAAGCCTTCCAGCAGAAGCTGCGCGCCTCGGCGTTCTGACTCCGCGATCAGATACCGATCCTGCAGGCGATTGAGCGTCGTCGCCACCCCGGCAATCGCGGCGGTGGAGATCGCGACGATCAAAGTAGCCGCGAGGGCGGAACCGAAGCGATCGTCGAACACACCTTCGCGGGTGCCGATCACCCTCATCATTCCGACCACAAAAACGATGGCGACGACGGCGGGCAGCAATCGTCTGGCCACAAAACTGCCGACGGTGTCCGCGGTGAGAATCCGCATCCAGC
Source organism: Actinomycetota bacterium (assembly GCA_016213645.1). Lineage (GTDB taxonomy): Bacteria > Actinomycetota > Thermoleophilia > Solirubrobacterales > JACPNS01 > JACPNS01. The sequence continues at coordinate 337,640 of JACQZY010000013.1, read as the reverse complement.
CTTCGTAGGGCCGCAGACACAGGATCGCCGGACCCGCGAGCAGAAAGGCGATCGCGGTTGACAACGGAAGCGCCGCGCGTAGGTCGGCGTTGAACATCGCGTCCGCCGAGTAGGCGTAGCTGAGCGCCGCGAAGTACGCGATCACCGTGCAAATCAGCGCGAGCCACTGCCGCGCCGCGACCGCCCGACGCGATTCACGAAAGACCGCCGCCAGCGACAGGCCGGCCGCAAGCAACATCAATGCCGCAACCGACGAAGGCCGGTTCGGATGCGCATTCGCAGCAGATTCCCGCGGCGGACCGGAGAGCAGATTGTCGAAACCGGTGTCCACCCCCAAGACGTATTCGGCCAGCGTCACCGCGCCGATCACGGCGGCCGTCAACGCGGCCACGGTCACAAACCGGCGGCGCGCGGACGATTCGGCGCGGGGCTTGCCGCCTAAGCCGACCAGCACCACCGACGCGCCCAGCAGCACCAGGCCAAGCGCGGTGTTGGCTCGCATCCGCGTCTCGCCGAGCAGTGGTCGCGTCAGCTCGTCTATACCGCCCATCCAGCCGGTCAGCACGATCAGGCCGGTCACGCCGACAACCGCGCCGGCGGCCAGCGCAAATCCACGCCACGCCGACTCGCGCACGACGGGCAGGCGGACCGGCTCGGGCTCAAGCTCAGGCCCGGGTGCGACCGGATCGGGCGATGGCGTTTCCACGGCGTCCTCGGCTGAGCGCAAAGCGCCGGTCTCGCGCTCGGGTGCATACGTTGCGTTCATTTCGCGAACTCATTTTGTCCGGGTTGCGCGACCGGGCTCTGAAGATCGCTGTCGACGGCCCGTCGCCGCATGCTCGATACCTCCGCCAGGTGATCGGCCCATGAAAGCGGCGGCTGATCCTCGCGCGCGAGCTGGAAATACATCGTCGTGCCCTCGCCCGGCACGCTCTGCGCCCAGATACAGCCGTCGTGACGGCGCAGGACGCGCTGGACGGTCGCCAGACCGACGCCGGTGCCTTCGTACGTACCCTCGTGGTGCAACTTTTCGAACGCCTGAAAAAGCTTTTCGGAGTAACGCATGTCAAATCCGACGCCGTTGTCGCGCACGAAGTAGGTTGCCGAGAGGCCGGCCGCCGGGTCGATTGCGCCGACCGTGATCTCGGCCACGGCGCGCTCACGCGTGTATTTGTGCGCGTTCGACAGCAGCTGCGTAAAGACCACGCCCAACAGGCGCTCGTCGCCAAAGGCCGGCGGCAGCTCACCGATCGTCACGCGCACGTCGCGGCCTTCGCGTTCATAGGCCAATTTCTCATTCGCCGCGCGCGCGATCGTTGCCATGTCCACGTGCGTGAACTCCAGTTCTCCCCGCCCAACACGCGAATACTCGAGCAGATCGCCGATCAGGCCGTTCATGTCCCGCGCGGCCGAGCGAATGCGGTCCAGGAAGTGCCGGCCACGCTGGTCGATCGCGACCGCGTACTCGGCCTCGAGTACCTGTGAGAAGCCGTCGATCGCGCGCAACGGCGAACGCAGGTCATGCGAAACGGTGTGCCCGAACGCCTCCAGTTCAGCAATCGCCTCACGGGCACGCGTCGTCTCATGCTCCAGCTGCTTGTTGAGCCGCTCGACCGTTTGCTCGTGCAGCCGGCGTTCCGTAATGTCCGCCGCGATCGCGCCAACAGCCACGATCCTGCCAACGCCGTCCAGTACCGGGAATGTTTCGGCAACCACCGTGGGAACGATCTCTCCCGGTCTGACCTGCACCTCCTCCACGACCGTCTCGCCGGTTTCGAGCACGTGGTTGAAGGAATGCTCGCGCCGCGGCACCAACTCCGGCGGCAGGCTTTCGCGCAACGTCTTGCCAAGCGCCTGCTCGCGCGGACTTCCGGTCCAACGCTCAAACGCGCCGTTGGCCATCAGCAACCGGCCGTGTACGTCGCGCGCCGCGATCATCGCGCTGCTTCCCTCTGCCAGCCCGTTCAACAGCAACTGCGTCTGATTGCGCCTCGCCATCGTCAGATCGCATTGCTCGTGGCCGCGATTCATCTCGACCGCAAGCCGGGCGACCGCCACGCTTGCGCCCAGTGTGACCAGCACGACCGCCAGCGCGGCTCCGAATCGTTCGTCAAACAAACCAGCGCTCGTGCCAAGCACGCGGCCAAGTGCGATCAACGGCAGGCCCAGGGCGACCGCCGGCATCAGTCGCCGCGTGACCTTGCCGCCGACGTTTTCGATCGTGACGATTCGCATCCACCCTTCAAAAGGCCGTGTGCAAAGGATCGCAAGTCCGATCAGCAAAAGACAGACCGCCGTGACAAGCGCGATCGAAGTGCGCAGTTCAGCACCCAGCACAATCTCGGCCTGAAAGATGTGGCCAAGCAGCGCGAAGTAGGCCAAGCAGGTCGCGGCGAACGCAAGCAGTTGCCTGGCGCGCATGGCTGTAGTTCCGTTCAAGCGATCGATCGCGAGTGCCGAGCCGAGCAGAATCAGCGCCACGGCCGTTGGCAACGCGGGACGAAGTGCGTGTGTCGCCGCGCCGGCGCCCGATGAGCCGGCGATCAGATCATCGAAGCCAAAGTCGACGGCGGCCGCGTATTCGAACACGGTCACAAGTCCGATCGCGGCGGCTGTAAGCGAAAGGATCGGGACCAGCCACGCAAAGCGGCTTGCGCGGCGCGCGGCGCCGTCCTTCGAGCGCGCTGTCGCCAGGCCCTCCAGCAGGATCGCCGCGCCAAGCAGTGTCAGCGCCAGCGCGGTGTTCGCCTTCATAGTCGAGGTTCCGGAAAGCGGCCGCGTGAGTTGCTCAACGCCGAAGATCCAACCGGTCAGCACCACTGCCCCAAGCACCGTGACTACGGTCGCGGCCACGACGGCAAAACCGCGCCACGGCAACTTCGTTTCGCCGGGCCGGTCGGCGGCCAGCGGGTCGAATTCCGCAAGGACCGGAGGCAGCCGTTCGTTTGAAGGCGCAATCGGACTCATGCCCGGCTCAGGGACCGAGTTCTCGATACTCCGATCCGGTGTTGAGATAACTCTCATGATCTTTCACCGGGCCGCGCTACGGGCGATTCTCGCTCCCGCGGCACGCCGCCGGAGATGAGTTGACTTGAACCACCATTCAATCTACAGGTACGGCGGCGACGGGGCGCGGGTGGACTGAGTATCCGCTGTCAACGGCGGGATCAAGTAGAGGGTGGTTCGTTCAGTATCAGCCAGTAAAGGCCGAGCTGGCCGGCCGCCTTGATGAACTCGTCGAACTCGACGGGTTTCGGGATGTAGCTGTTGACGCCAAGGTCGTAGGCGGACTCCACGTCGCGCGTGTCGCGCGACGACGTCAGCGCGACAACGGGAATCGTGCGGGTGGACTCGTGCTCGCGGATCTCGCGGAGCACCTCGATGCCGTCGACCTTCGGCAGTTTCAGGTCGAGCAGGATCAGCTGCGGGTTGGGTTGGCCGTCGCGATCGGCGTATTCCCCGCGCCGGAACAGATAGTCAAGTGCCTCCTCGCCGTCGCGAACAACCGTCACGTGATTGGCGAGGTGGTGGCGATCAAACGCGTTAAGCGTGAGTTCGATGTCGTTTGGATCGTCTTCTACCAGAAGTATCGCTCCCTCGTACAACATCCAGTCGTGCTCCTTTCGATCTTTTGTTGCCGTGTCTGATGCGTCCATCTTTCACCGCCTATCGTCACGTCAGTCGAGCCGGAAGAACATCGTCGTACCCACGTCAACCTTGCTCTCGGCCCAAATCTTGCCGCCGTGCCGGCGCAGGATGCGCTGCACGGTCGCCAGGCCGACGCCCGAACCATCGTAGTCCTCGGTGCGGTGCAGGCGTTCGAAGGGAGCGAACAGCTTGTCGGCGTACTGCATGTCGAATCCGACGCCGTTGTCACGCACGTAGTACGTGACCGGTGCGCCGTCGTCAGGCTCAAGCGCCCCGATCTCGATCTCGGCCACTTCGCGCTTGCGCGAGTACTTGTATGCGTTCGCCAGCAGGTTCTGAAAGACCGCGGCGATGAATCGCTGGTCGGCGACCGCAGGCGGTAGCTCTTTGACCGTCACGCGTACGTCGCGGCCCTGGCGCTCATGAGACAGGTGATCGTTTACTTCCTTCGCGATCTTCGTCATGTCGAGCCGCGCCACGTTCAGCTCGGTTCGGCCCACGCGCGAAAACTCCAGAAGATCATCGATCAGCGAACCCATCTCGGCCGCGCCCTGCAAGACGAGGTCCAGATAGCGGCGATCACGATCTTCAAGCACGTCTTGGCAGTCCTCCGCGACGATGCGCGCAAAGCCGTCGATCGCTCGCAGGGGCGAACGCAGGTCGTGCGAAACGGTGTGGGCAAAAGACTCCAGCTCATCGATCGCATCGTGCGCGCGGTCGGTTTCGTGCCTAAGGTCGTCGTTGAGTCTCTGAAGCAACTGCTCGTGCCGTTTGCGCTCTGAGATGTCGGTTGCGATCGAGCCCGAGCCGATCAAGTTTCCTTCGTCGTCGACGATCGGGAAGAGCTGCGTGAGATACGTCTCTTCGTCCTTGCCGTCGATCGCTTCGTCGGCCGGCATTTCCTCGACCGCCGCGTTGCGACGCGCGAGAACGTCGTTGCGCAGCCGCTCCAGAAGAAACGCGCGCTCCGGGTCGAGCACGTCGTAGCTGCGGTTCCCGATCGCGTGCTCGCGGTCCACTCCGTAGCGCCGCTCAAAGGCGTCGTTGATCAGCGCGAATCGGCCTTCCGGGTCCTGCACGGAAATCACCGCGTCACTGTTGGCAACGAGACCGTCGACCAACGCGCGCGCACGATCGCGCTCGGCTTCGGAAATCAACTGCAGATCCTCGTGCCGGTTGATCCGCGCTGCCGACCACAGAACCACAACGGTCGTCATAACGATCGTGGCGCCCGCAAACAACGTGAGCCCGACTTCCGTCCCGATCAGGCCGGAATTTTGAGCCGCGAGACGTACATAGCCCAGCACGGGAATGCCGAACAGCACCACCGGCAGGATGCGTCGCGTCGCTTCGCTTCCGTTGCCTTCGCCGGCAATCAGATTCATCCATCCATACAGCGGGCGCACGAGCAATACGGCGATCGAGATCAACCCGAAACCGACCGCGCTGGTCACTGTGGCGCCCAACGGTGACGAGAGGTTGCGGATCGACTCGGTGTCGTACACGTCGGCGATCAGGACCATCAAAGACATCAGCAGCGTGGACGCCGCGATCATCTGCACCCAGGCCCAAATTCGCTCTCCGTACCAAGCCGACAGCGCGATTGCGGCGCCGATTGCAGTCATCATCAACGTGGATACGGTCGACGGCCCGCGGATCAGATTCTCATCGCCGAGCGGCCCGACGGAGGCCAGCGCGTGATCGATCCCGAGCTTGATGCCGGCGGCATATTCAAAAATCGTCAAGACGCCGATCGTCGCGGCCGCGGCTCCGAGCGTGCCGATCAGTAGGTCGAGACGCGTCCGCGGCCGGAAAAACCCGGGTTCGCGTCGCCGGTTGTCCTGATTACCGATCAGCAGCACCGCGATCGCCGACAGAAGGATCGCCAGCGCCGTGTTGGCGTGCATGATCCAGAGTTGGGTGTGAACGTTGACGAGACTGTCGATCCCCGCCGCCCAAACGATCAGAACCGCGGCGGCGATGATGGCGCCGATGGCGGCGCAGGTCGTCGCGATTCGTGCGTAGCTCTGAATCGTTTCGTCGTAGGTGCGGGTGCCTGGTCGTGCGGGTTCCGTGTTCGTCGCGGTTTGGTTCGCTGCCGAACCGAATTGGTCCGGCTCGAAGGCCGCGACCGGCGCGGCCCAGCCGCCCGGGGATTCTTTGCGCTTCGAGGCCGTCGGTAAATGTTCAGCGTCACCATCCGCATGTGTTGGTGCGGCTGATCGTGAAGTGCCTGAGAAAAGCGAGTCGGTCATGGCCCTTGCCTCCATAACCGCGCGTGGCGGTATTGGGTTCCCATTGGTACCGGCAACGGCATGTACGAAGCCGTCGGAGGCTTTTTGGTGGGTTCGATGCAACCTACCGCATATATGTGAGAAATGCGCCGCGCATAGTTACTAATGAGTAGGGTATTGCGCGAAAAGCACTGGTCGGACGCGGGACCAGGCAGACTGTGTCAACGGCTCAATCGTTACTCGTCGGCGCCGAAGTCCTCGGGCGAGACCTCGTCGAGGAACTTGCGGAACTTGTTGACGACGTCTTCGGTGTCCTCGATTTCGTGTTCAAACTCGATCGCCGACTCGGCGATCACGTCCTCGGCCACGAAGATCGGTGCGTCGGTGCGCACGGCCAGCGCGATTGCGTCACTGGGTCGCGAATCGATCTCTACCTCGCGGCCGCCGAGCTTGAGCGTGATCGAGGCGAAGAACGTGTTGTCCCGCAGCTCGGTTACGGCCACCTGGGTGCACTCAACCTCGAGATCGTCAAAGATCGTCGCGATCAGGTCGTGGGTCATCGGGCGCGGAGTGTCGGCGCCTTGAAGTTTCATCAAAATCGCCGCGGCTTCGGGATGTCCAATCCAGATCGGAAGAAACTCGTTGCCGTCGACTGCCTTGAGCAAGATGATCGGCTGCTTGCCGACCATGTCGAAGCTGACTCCGTAAATGACCATCTCGCGCACTTGGCGTTCCTCTTCCCACGGCTGATCGATTGCCTGCGCCCGCTCTGCGCCGCGCCGTCAGTATAAGGGCGGCTTGGACCGCCACAATGCACTCGCGCACGCAGAGGGCCGAGTTGCGCCGAATGACTTGGACGGATCGCTTGATAGAGATCGTGTGTTCTTGGGTTTGAGGTTGGGACGGACGATCGAGTCGGACTTCGGATTCGCCGCTAAACTGCGTCGGTCTGAGGGCGATTAGCTCAGTCGGTTAGAGCGCATCTCTGATAAGGATGAGGTCCCAGGTTCGAATCCTGGATCGCCCATATGAGGGGCTGACTCGCGCGAGCTTCGCCATGCTCGGGCTTGGTGGATCGGTCACGACCGGGAGGTCGCTCCCTCACCACCGGCGCCCTGCGCGTGGCGAATCTCGCACGAGTCAGCCCCTCATATCGCGTTCGAGCTTTGGGGATGAGGTCGGACTGGGCGATGGTTTGGGGTGGGGTTTTGGTCGCGACCGGGGGGTCGCTCCCTCACCGGCGGCGGCTTGTGCTTGGCGATTGGCGGTGGTGGCTGTGCATCGCGATGGTTGCGGATCATCGCTCCGGTTTTCGTCTTACTTGGCTGGGGTTCTGGTGGCGACGGCTATGGCTTCGGCGGCGTCGGCGAACTCGAATTGCACTTTTATGCCTCTGGGAGTGACCTTGACTTTGGGTTCGCTTCCAAGTAGGCGGGTGAAGTGGTCGGCGATGACGGTTCGGGCTTCGGCGATTTCGGCGGATTCCGTGGTTGCGGCTCCTGTCATTGAACCATCACGTTCAGGCTTAGCTTTACTCTCTAATGTGCTCGCCTCCAGCTCGGCGCGATGTTCGGTTTCGCGCACAGACCAGCTGTTGTCGGCGGCTTGTCTTGCCAGGCGGCGGCGGCTGAAGTGATCTCCGGCACGCAGTAGGGCGCGGCCGTGACCTTCGCTGAGCTCACCGCGTTCGATCATTTCGATCACGTCGTCCGGCAAGTTGAGCAGTCGGACCAAGTTCGAGACCGCCACACGGCTCTTGCCGATGCGGCGAGCGACTTCTTCCTTGGTCAACCCAAGATCGTCCACCAACGCGGCACAGGCGCGCGCGGCGTCGATCGGATTAAGGTCCACTCGCGCCATGTTTTCGATCAATGCGAGTTCAAGCTTGTTGGCGTCCAACCCGGCGCGAACATAGGCCGGCACCGTTTCCAGACCCGCCAGCGTCGACGCGCGCAAACGGCGCTCGCCCGCGACAAGCTCGTAGCGGCCGCCTTCGAGCGGACGAACAAGTAGTGGCTGCAACACGCCGTTCTGGCGAATCGACTCGGCAAGCGCGGTCAGTTCGTCCGCGTCGAAGGTGGTGCGCGGCTGGTCCGGGTTCGCGTCGATCGCCGCCACCGGAACCTGGCGCAGTTCGTCGGTTACGAGGTCATCCTCGCGCACCGGCAGGATCGCCGAAAGGCCGCGTCCCATCCCTCGTTTCTCAGCCATTTCTCACCTTTGTTTTCGATGTCGAATTGATTTAAGTACGATCGGCCCGTGGACCGGCGTGTCAGCCGCGCAGCGCAACTTCTTTCGCGAGATCAAAATACGCCCCGGCCCCGGCACAGTGGGGATCGTGGTGCGTCACCGGCAGCCCGTAGCTGGGCGCCTCGGCCACGCGTACGTTGCGCGGAATCACCGAATCAAAGATCAATCCGGGGAAGTGCTTGCGCACCTCCGCCTCGACGTCCTCGGCAAGGCGCGTGCGCCCGTCGTGCATCGTCAACACGATCCCCGCGATCGAGAGCCGCGGGTTGAGTTCGCGCTGAATCAGCTGCACGGTGTCGAGCAGGTCGGCCAGGCCTTCAAGCGCGAAGTACTCGGTCTGCACGGGCACGACGACCCGGTCGGCCGCGACCATCGCGTTCACCGTCAACGGGCCAAGTGACGGCGGACAATCGAAGATGATGAAACGAAATTGCTCGCGTAGGGGCTCTAGAGCCTCGCGAAGAATCGTTTCGGACCCGGCGATGCGCGGAAGTTCGACGTTTGCTCCCGCCAGTTCGGGCGTAGACGGCAAAACCGAGAGGTTCTCTATCGCCGACGCATGCAGGGCGGCTTCGGCGGTGACTTCGCCGCCGAAAACGTCGTAGACGGTCGGCGACTCGTGCTTGGTGAGACCGAGACCGACAGTTGCGTTGGCCTGCGGGTCGATGTCCACCAGTAGCGTCGGATATCCGGCTTCCGCTACACACGCCGCCAGATTGACGGCGGTCGTGGTCTTTCCGACTCCGCCTTTTTGGTTCGCCACGGCGAAGATCGTGGCGCGATCACCGTCCGAACGGCCGTCCATTGACGGCGGCGGCGCTGTTTCGGACGGATTCGGCGTTGATTCGGTCACAGCGTCAAGAGTACGTCGCATTTCGGATGAAGTCCGCGTCCGCGGATGATTGATATGCGGTTTTTTGCGGAATTTGCGTCGACGCGGCGACTGCGATTTCAAAGTGGCTTTCGCAATGCGGCGCCGGGGCGGCGAGGGAAACGCTTGTCGGTCTGCGCCGTTTTCTTCGCCACATAGAAATGCCGCCGTTGACTCTCGGCGAACGGACGCGCCTCCACGAGAGCGCCGTCGTCATAGCCGAGTTCGTGTTGCGCCGTGCGGGCCGCCCGCATTTCGACTTCTTCCGGCCGGCCCTTCCAGGCGACGAGGCTTCCGCCAACGCGCAACAAGGGCGCGGCGTATTCCAACAACACCGGCGTCGCCGCAAGCGCTCGTGCCGTTACAACGTCAAAACTCTCGCGCGCCGGTGAGCCGACCGCGCTGAAGTCTTCAACTCGTGCCCAGATCGCTTCAATATTCCGCAAACCGAGCTTTCGGCTTATCTCCGTGGCGGCCTCGACCTTCTTTCGCACGCCGTCCAGCAGTGTGACCTTCAGATCCGGTCGCGCCGCCGCGAGAACGATGCCCGGAAATCCAACACCCGTTCCGATGTCGATGAGCGTCCGCGCATCTGCGATAGCGGGAATCTCCAGGCCCGCGAGGCTGTCCGCGACGTGAAGCCTCATCGCCTCTTCGGCCGTGCGAATCGCGGTACCGGAGATCTCCAGCGACACGCAATGTTCCGCCAGAGCCTGAAACTGCTCCACCGTCTCGGGCTTGAGCCCGTAGCGGTCCGAAAGAACGTTCAGAAAGTCACTGTCGGGAATCATCGGTCGATATCCGTAAAACGTGAAACGGTCTTCGCCCCGCTGGAAACCGTTCGACGCGGTTTTCTGGACCGGGGCCGGGCTCTGCGATCCGCAGCCGAGCGGCATCTGTCTGTTCTGCGCGCTTTGACTCGTGACTACACGATTCAACCGTGGTCATGCCGACACTGCCCAAGTCAATGACGCCCAAGCCGACTGCACCGAGCCAACGGCACCGTTCCCTTGCAGCCCCTTCCAACACGACCCCGTTCCGCGTAAAACGTGAAACGGTCCGAACAACCGTCGCTACGCCGCTTCGCGGGGGGTAACGACGATCCGCCGGTCGGGGTCCTCCCCGACACTGTGCGTCTCGATGTCGCCGTTCTCCAGCAGGTACTGGTGAACCGCGCGACGCTCGTTCGAAGTCATCGGCTTCATCTCCACCTGCTGTCCAGAAGAGATGGCGTCGCGGGCCGCGCGATCGGCAAGGTCAAAAAGCTCTTCCTCTCGGGCCGCGCGGTACTCGTCAATGTCAACCGAAACGCGGCGGCGCTCGCCCGGGTCCACCGCCCGGGTCGAAACCAGATAAGCGAGCAGCTGAATCGCGTCAAGAGTCTGCGCGCGCCGGCCAATCGCAAATCCAAGCTCATCGCCGGTCACGTCGATCAGTATCTCGCGGCCCTCTTGGCTATACGACACATTCGCGTCCAGTCCGGTTCCGGCCAGGATGTCCGTCACCACGCCGGCCGCGATCTCCGCCTGCCGGGTGTCGTTCTCGTCCAGTTCAATCAAAGTCTCGTGCTCGTTCATGGCTCAACGTCTCCGGCCTGATCGTTTTTTCTTTTGACGTGGGGGCGGGGGCGGCGCCTTCTTCTCCGCCACCGCCACTTCGACGGCGCCGTTGTCCGGCTTGCCAACCGTATCGTCTTTCGCGCCCTTTTTAGGCGGGTTCAGCACGTCCGCCGGGAGACGGCTCGCGCGCAGCTTGCGCACGATCACCGCTTGGCCAAACGTCCACGTGTTGGTTGTGATCCAGTAAAGGATCAAGCCCGCCGGAAAGTTGATGATGAACGGCATAAAAAGAAATGGCAACGCCAACATCAGTTTTCGCTGCATGTCGTCGGTCGTCGGAGTCAGCGACACGATCGTTGAACCAAGCTGCGAGCCGGCATACAACACCAGCAGGATCACGAGTTCGGCGCCTCCTGGTTTTGCGACCAGGTCCGGGATGAACAGGAACGACTCGCCGGTGGCGCGAATGTCCGCCTGCAACGCCTTGTCTTGCAGCGCGTAGAAAACGGCGATAAAGAACGGCAACTGCACAAGAATCGGCAGGCAAGACGCCAGCGGGTTGATCTTGTGTTCTTTAAAGAACTTCATCAGCTCCTGCTGTTTGCGCTGCGGATCTTCCTTGTACTTCTCGTTGATCTCCTTGATCTGCGGCTGGAACTGCTGCATGTGAATCATGCTTGTGATCTGCTTGTACGTAAGCGGGAACAGCGCGCCGCGGACGATCACCGTAAGTGCGATGATCGACATTCCCCACGACAAATTGCCGGTGTCGTGCAGCCATCGCAACAAAGCGTCCAGCGGCCCGATAAGCCAGCTAACCGCGTCCTTCATCACGTTGGCAAGGATGATGTGGTGCATTATGCCGCGATCCTCGAATCTACGTCAGTCCCGGTTTCCGCGTCTACTGCCGTCCTCGGCGCGTCAACATCGTGACTATGCGCACATTCAACTTTTCGAGCCTTCCTACTCTCCCCGCCAAACAGCCGCTGGTCGCACACGTGATCCACGCCGCCGTTGCTGAACGGATTACAGCGCAGCACTCGCCACGCCGCCAACACCGATCCCCGCATCACGCCGTATGTGCGGATTGCCCCAAGCGCATACGACGAACAGGTCGGGTAGTACCTGCACCGTGGTCCGATCAACGGCGAGACAAAGCGCCTGTAAAAGTGGACCGGCGCCAGCGCGACTTTGATCGCGAAACGATCGCTTGGGGAGTGCAATTTCAGTTCCGAGTGTTGGTTGTAAAGAGTGGATTTTGGATTCGTTCGGCGGCCGCGCGCCGTCGCGAATCTCGTCGCCGAGTTGTCTTTAGCGGGCGTCGTCGCTTTCAGACTCCGCGCTGATCAGCTCTCTCAGCGAGTTCTTGACGCCGTGCATGCCCTCGCGTTCGACCAGTTCGGCGGCGTCCGCGCGAGCGAGCACGACGTAGTCTAGGCCGTCGGCCACCTTGTCCTCAAGCTCGGCGAGCGCCTCGCGAATCGTGCGCTTCACGCGGTTCCGCACCACGGCGTTTCCAACCTTGCGCCCGACCGACACTCCGAACCGCGGACGGGCAGGATTCTGCTCGTCGCGCTGGAAGGAATAGACGACTAAATACCTGTCGGCTTTTGAACGCCCCTGGCGGTAGACGCGCTGAAACTCCGTGCTGCGCGACAGTCGTCTGCCCTTGGCGCGCGACGAGGCCAAGGCCGGCATCTTTACGGCGTCAGCCGCTTGCGGCCCTTCGCGCGGCGGCGCTTGAGAACATTGCGGCCGGCGCTGGTGCGCATACGGGCGCGAAACCCGTGCGTACGGGCGCGTTTACGTCGTTTTGGCTGGTAAGTGCGCTTCATGGTGAGCGCGTCAGTATAGGCCGTCGCGCACGAAAGTCGATGATCGTGCGGTGGTGGAAGTCGCCGTCCGCCGCACCTCGGCCATCGATCGCGTCCTTCGCAAACGTTTTTGCGCGAGTTTGCGGGCTTCTTGCCGGTGCCTTCACCCAATGCGTATCAAGCTCGCCGGACGTCGGTTATAGTCGTTTCACCGCAGCCCGAGAGAGCCGCGAAACAACCGTTTTCGCACCCGGCAGGGCCCGGTTCCTCAATCTATAAGGACTCTTCTTTTTGGACTTCACCGTGGAGTTGGATCAGCTCTGGCAAAAAACCTGCGCCGTTTTTCGCGCCGATGTATCGGAGGACGTTTTCGATCTCTGGCTGGCGCAGCTTGAACCCGTTCAACTCGCCGGTGACGAACTCTCGCTGACCGGACCCGACCGGGCGCGCAGCTGGATCGAACTCCGTTACGCGCGCGCACTGACCGACTGCGCGTCGCGCGCGGCCGGACGGCCGATACGCATCGGCCTATATGACGACGACTCGGCGGCGGTCCTTGCCGCCGGTCCCCTGCCGAGCGGCGGCGGATCTGCTTCCGGCGACCACGCCTGCAGTCCGCTGAATCCGCGATACACGTTCGATCAATTCGTGATCGGGCAGTCCAATCGCCTCGCACACGCCGCGGCGCTCGCCGTGGCCGAGCAGCCGGCGCAGGCCTTCAACCCGCTTTTCATCTACGGATCTCCCGGTGTGGGCAAAACGCACCTGCTCCACGCGATCGGTAACTACCTGCGCGCCGAAGCCCCTGAACTGACGGCCGTGTACATGACCGCCGAAGATTTTGCGCGCACCTTTCGCAACGTTCTGCGCGACGGCACGATCGCCGATTTCAAAACCAGCCTACGTTCCACGGACGTGCTGCTGATCGACGACGTTCAGTTTCTGCAAAACAAGACAAAGACCGAAGAAGAGTTTTTCCACACCTTCAACGCCCTCCACGAAAGCGGCCGCCAGCTTGTGCTCACGTGCGACCGCCGTCCGCGCGAGCTCGACGCGCTTGCCGACAGGCTGCTTGCGCGCTTTGAAAGCGGTCTTGTGACCGAGATCGACGAGCCCGACCAGGCGCTGCGCCGCACGATCCTGCGTAAACGCATTCAGCTCGACGCCGTCCCCTTCAACTGCGACGAGGCGCTCGAACGCATCGCCGAGCGCGTACCGCCCAACGTGCGATCACTGGAGGGCGCGTTGATCCGCGTCAGCGCTTTCGCTTCGCTTCGACGCGAACCGATCACCGCCGAGCTTGTTGACGAACTCCTCGACTCGATCCACCCTCCAGTGCGCCGGCGAGCGACCGTCGCCCAGATTCAGCATGCGGTCGCCGAGCACTTTGAGCTACCGATCGACACCCTGCTTGGTCCTTCGCGCGAGGCCCGCATATCCACTCCGCGACAGCTCGCCATGTACCTGTGCTGCGAGATGACGCGTGATTCTCTGCCCACGATCGCGTCGGCGTTCGGTCGCAACCATTCCACCGTCGTTCACGCGCGCGACAAGATCACCTCGGCCTGTTCCGCGGACGCCGATCTCGCCGCGGTTACCGATAGGCTGAGGCAAGTTATCGACAGTCCGATCGCCTCAGCGCGGCGCGGTCACAATCCGTCCGCCGCCTTCGACAGTTCGACCGGACAGTCAAACGCCTAAATCCCCGATAATCAAGCCTTTGGATCACTTTGTCAACAGCATCAACAGAACAACACCAACAAGAACCAACTGATTTGAGTTCAGTGTCTATGAATCTCTCCGTTGACCGGGGAAAGTTCGTCGACGCTCTGGCCACGGTCGGACGCGCGGTTTCCACCCGGTCGATCATTCCGGCGCTTTCCGGTATCCACCTGCTTGCCGAGACCGGGGCGCTTACGTTGACGGCGACCGACGGCGACCTGTCGATCCGTACAAAGATCGAGGCGCAGGTTGCGTCCGGTGGCGCGGTTGTTGTGCCGGGCAGATTGCTCGCTGACGTTTCTCGTCAGCTTCCATCCGGCGAAATCTCGATCGCCGTGGTGGACGGTGGACTCCTGGATCTTCAATGCGGAAGCGCTTCCTTCAAGTTGAGGCTGCTGGCGGCCGACGACTTTCCGTCCGTCAGCGCCCTTGAAGGTTCACCGGTCGAACTGCCGGTGGCCGAGTTTTCGGAGACGATCGATCAGGTCGCCCGCTCGGCTTCGCGCGACGAGACGCGACCCCACCTCACCGGGGTGCTGATTTCGATCGAGGGCGACGGCCTGCGCGCGGTCGCGACCGACTCGTATCGGCTCGCCGTGCGCACCACCAAGATCGGCTCGCCGGTCGCGAGCAGGATCGAGGCCAACGTGCCGGCCCGCGCGTTGCAGGAAGCGGTACGTATCGCCGAAGGTGGAGAGACCGTCGCGCTGACGCTGACCGACCGCCAGGTTTCGTTTGAAAGCGATGAGACGTTGTTGGTTTCGCGTCTGATCGACGGGCAGTTCCCGGACTTCGAACAGCTGTTGCCGGATAGTTATGAACACGTTCTCGACATCGATGTCGCCGAACTGCTGGACGCGGTGCGCCGCGTCAGCCTGCTGGCCCAGCGAAACACGCCGCTGCGCGTGGCGTTGAGCGAAGGCGAAATGGAAATTACGGCGCAGACGACCGACGTTGGCGAGGCGCGCGAAACTATCCCGGCGCCGGATTTCTCGGGCGAACAACTGGAGATCGGGTTCAACCCGGACTTTCTGCGCGACGGCTTGGACAGCGCTCATACCGAGCGGGCGAGATTCAAGCTGATCAGCGCGTTTCGGCCTGGTTTGATCGTTGCCGGCGATGATGATGAGTTCATGTATCTCGTCATGCCGATCCGGCTGAACACCTGACGCCGAGTCTGCGCCATGGCATCGTGCGCAGCGGGGCCGTTCGTGATCGAGCCGGTCACGGCCGCCGCGCGCGTGGATGAGTTGGACGGGTCGGCCCGATGATCGTCGAACGATTGAACGCGCGCGAATTTCGCACGTACGAACGCCTGGAGGTTGAGCTTGGTGAGCGGGTGACAGTTGTCACCGGCGACAACGGCGCCGGCAAGACCAATCTGCTTGAGGCCTTGTATTTTGGCTGTGTCGGCAGATCGTGCCGCACGCACGTGGATGCGCAGACGGTTCGCTTCGACCGGCCGGTGGCTCGAGTTGAAGTTGAGGGCTCAGACGAAACAGATGCCCACACGCTCGCCGTGGCGGTCGATCGCAAAGAAGGCAAAACATTTTTTGCGGACGGCGCGAAGGTGGACTCCCTGGAACCCTTCACTTGGCGACCACCCGTCGCGGTCTTCATGCCCGACCGACTGGAGTTGGTGAAAGGCGCGCCGGGAGTGCGCCGCGCGCACCTTGACCAGTTCGTGGCGGCGCTTTGGCCTGGCCGCCGGGCCGCGCGCCGGGCTTATGCCGAGGCGCTTGCCCAGCGCAATGCCTTGCTGGCGCGCGGTGGCGGGGCGACGGAAGTGCTCAACACGTGGGACCGCGAACTTGCGCGCACCGGCGTTGAGCTCACCGCCAACCGTGCGGCGGCGATCGAGCAGATAACGCTGAGGTTTACGGTTATGGCTGACGAACTCGGGCTTTCCGGCTCGCCAGGGTTGCGATACCGGGCTTCAGCGGCGGAGGCGACCGAGGAGTCCTTCGTGCAACAGCTCGCCGAGCGCCGCGAAAGCGATCTGGCTCGCGGCTTCTCTACCTTTGGCCCGCACCGAGACGAGGTGGTGGTGTCGCTGGACGGTCGCGAGGTGCGTACTTATGGTTCGCAAGGTCAGCAACGCCTAAGCCTCCTGGCGATGCTGCTTGCCGAATGCGAGGCGATCACGCGGGTGACGGCGCGCTCGCCGTTGATTCTGCTTGACGACGTGATGAGCGAGCTGGACGCCAAGCGTCGCGACAAGTTGGTCGAGCGCGTGTCCGATCTGGGCCAGGTGCTGATCACCGCCACCGAGCGAGCGCATGTTCCGGAGAGTGCGCCGGTCGATCTGGAACTTGCGGTTTTCGACGGCTCGGCACGACCGACCGGCGGCAACAGGCTGTCGGCATGACGCGTAGACGCGATCCGGTTCGGTTGGCGGAAGCGCTGGAAGAATTGACGCGCGGCGCCCAACCGCCGAGCGCGCTGGCGGAGATCCAGCGTCGCTGGGCCGAGGTCGTCGGCGAGACGATCGCCGGCTGGGCCCGTCCGGTGGCCGAGCGCGCCGGTGTGTTGACGGTGGAATGTGACGATTCCGTAATCGCCCACGAGCTCAAAATGATGGCGCCGCAGTTGCTCGAAAAGCTCGCCGCCGCGTTGCCCTCCGGGGCGCCGCGCGAACTGCGATTTCGGGTTGGCTGAAGGCCATTTTCGGGCCGTGTAACCGCGCATTTTTCGCACTTTCGCCACAGTTCCGTCGCAAAGGTGTCAAAAACCCGTTTTATCCCTTAACCATGCGGGTTTGCGCGGCGTTTTAACCGGCAATTCCGACCTCCTCGGGTGCTAACCTTCAGGTCACTTCGAATGGCTTCAGCCCCGGCGGCCAGCAGACCTCGCCGCGCGGGGTTTTCCGTGCCGGGAGGTGCCGGAGCCAACGTGTGTTTTGACCGGTCAGTCGACCGGTCCGAGTGGCCGTGATGGACACGGCGGAAGGACCGACGGATGGCGAAATCGCCTGCCAACGAAATTGATGAAGCGACCGAGGACGCCGCTGCCGCGGCGGCCGCCAAGCAGGAGTCGCCGAAGAAAAAGAAGAACACCGGCTCCGCCGACTACGGCGCGCAGGACATCACAGTTCTGGAGGGCCTGGAGGCGGTGCGCAAGCGTCCGGGCATGTACATCGGTTCAACCGGCCCGCGCGGATTGCACCACCTTGTCTATGAGGTCGTCGACAACGCGGTCGACGAGGCGCTCGCCGGATTCTGCACCGAGATCAACGTCACGATCCATCCCGACAACTCGATCACCGTCAGCGACAACGGCCGCGGTATTCCCACGGACATCCAGAAGCAGACCGGTCGTCCGGCGGCCGAGGTCGTGCTCACCGTTCTGCACGCCGGAGGCAAGTTCGGCGACGGCGGCGGTTACAAGGTTTCGGGTGGTCTGCACGGCGTCGGCGTGTCGGTCGTCAACGCGCTCTCGGAGTCACTTGAACTGACGATCCACCGCGACGGGAAGATCTGGCAGCAGGGTTACGAGCGCGGCGTCCCGTGCGCCGATCTTAAGTCCACCGGCAAGGCCGACGACACGCGCACGACGATCAGCTTCATGCCGGACGACGAGATTTTCGAGACGCTCGAATTCGACTACACGACGTTGCAGACCAGGCTGCGGGAGATGGCGTTCCTGACCAAGGGCCTGAAGATCACCCTGCACGACGAACGCGCCGAGGGGCGCGAGGACGTCTTTCAGTACGAGAACGGCATCCAGGACTTCATCGCCTACTTGCACAGCACCGGTACGAAGGAACCGCTGCACAAGAAGATCGTCTACTTCCACGAGGAGACCGCAAACGAAGAGGTCGAGATCGCGTTGCAGTGGAACGACAGCTACCAGGAGTCGCTGCTGTCCTTCGCCAACAACATCAACACGCACGACGGCGGCACGCACCTTTCGGGTTTTCGCAGCGCGCTTACACGCACGATGAACGCCTACGCGCGTTCGGCCGGGCTGCTCAAGGAGAAGGACAAAAACCTCGAAGGGGAGGATCTGCGCGAGGGCATAACCGCGATCGTTTCGGTCAAGCTTCAGGACCCGCAGTTCGAGGGTCAGACCAAGGGCAAGCTCGGCAACCCGCAGATTGAAGGTCTCGTGCAGCAGGTGACCAACCGCCGGCTGGCCGAGTTTCTGGAGGAAAACCCCAAGGAGGGGAAGGCGGTCCTGAGCAAGGCGATCGACGCCGCGCGCGCCCGCGAGGCCGCGCGCAAGGCTCGCGACCTGACGCGTCGCAAGAGCGCGCTGGAAAACTCCGCGCTGCCTGGCAAACTGGCCGACTGCTCGGTCAAGGATCCGGCACTGGCCGAGCTGTTCATCGTCGAGGGTGACTCGGCGGGTGGTTCCGGCAAACAAGGTCGCGACCGCAACACGCAGGCGATTCTGCCGTTGCGCGGCAAGATCATCAACGTCGAGAAGGCGCGCACCGACAAGGTGCTGGCCAACTTGGAGATTCAGGCGTTGATCACGGCGATCGGCACCGGCATCGGCGGCGAGTTCGACCTCGAATCGCTGCGCTACCACAAGATCATCCTGATGACGGACGCCGACGTGGACGGCGCGCACATCCGCACGCTTGCGCTGACGTTCTTCTTCCGTCACACGAAGGACCTGATCAACGGCGGCTACATCTACATCGCCAAGCCGCCGCTGTACAAGGTGAAGATCAGTGGAAAGGACCGATACGTAGAAAAAGAGGTTGAGCTCGAAGAGGTCCTGCTTGCCAACAAGTACGAGAAGATCACGATCACCGACGTGAAGGGCAAGAAGCTTGATCTGACCGAGGCCCGCTGGCACCGCTTCACCAAACTGCTGCGGCAGCACCAGGGTTGGTCCACCGTGCTGCGGGCCGAATACGGCCACGAGGCGATCGACTTTCTTGAGCGCTCGAAGATCGTCGCCGACGCGCTGATCGATCCGGACGAGGTCATCAAGTACGCGCAGAACGGCAAAGAGGACGACAGCTCGATGATCGTGGAGTTTGTACGCGAAGACCCGGTCGAGCTGACGATTCGCGGCGTTGAGCGCGCGACCGGACACGCGCAGGTGCACCGGCTTTCGCGCACGTTGTTCGAGAGCCGCGAGTTTCGCGAGTTCGTGAAGGCGCAGGGATCGCTGACCGAGCTGGTCGGGCAACTGCCGGTGGAGGTGGAGCTCGACGGCAGCTTTGAGCATGCGGTGTCGTACGAGGAACTGCGCCAGAAGGTGCTGAAGCTCGCCGGCAAGGGCGTCGCGATCTCGCGCTTCAAGGGTCTGGGCGAGATGAACGCCGAGCAATTGGCCGAAACCACGATGAATCGCGAAACGCGCACGCTGCAGCAGGTGACGATCGAAGACGCCACCGCGGCCGAGGAGATGTTCGCCACGCTGATGGGCGACAAGGTCGAACCGCGCAAAGCCTTCATCGACGAGCACGCGAAGGAAGCGGTGAACATCGATGTCTAACCAATCGCCCCTGGAGGGACAGCTGGAGGAGCGCACACTCGAAGACGAGATGCGCTCGTCGTACATCGAGTACGCGATGAGCGTGATCGTCGGGCGCGCGCTGCCCGACGCCCGCGATGGTCTGAAGCCCGTGCACCGCCGCGTGCTGTACGGCATGAGCGAACTTGGCCTGGCGCCGAACCGCGCCTACCGCAAGTGCGCTCTGATCGTCGGCGAAGTGATGGGTAAGTACCACCCGCACGGTGACCAGTCGATCTACGACACGCTCGCGCGTTTGGCTCAGGACTTTGCGATCCGCGCACCGCTGGTCGACGGCCAGGGCAACTTCGGTTCCGTCGACGGCGACCGCCCGGCCGCAATGCGTTACACGGAGGCGCGCATGGCGCGCATCACGATGGAGATGCTGCGCGACCTCGACGAAGACACGGTCGATTTCACGCCCAACTACGACGCTTCAATCCTGGAGCCGACGGTGTTGCCGGCGCGTTTCCCCAATCTTTTGGTCAACGGCTCGACCGGCATCGCGGTCGGCATGGCGACCAACATCCCGCCGCACAATCTCGGCGAGACGATCGACGCGACCGTTGCACTGATCGACGATCCCGAGATCGAGATCGAAGGCCTGATGCAGCACATCCAGGGTCCGGACTTTCCGACCGGCGCCGCGATCCTCGGCCGCGCCGAGATCCGCCGCGCCTTCGAGACCGGCCGGGGACGAGTGCGCATGCAGGCGATCTGCCATGTCGAACCGATCGGCCAGGGTAAGGAGGCGATCATCGTCACTGAGCTGCCCTACATGGTGCGCAAGGGCGGCGACGACGGCCTGATCACGAAAATCGCCGGCCTCGTGCGCGACAAGAAGATCCCCGAAATCTCAGACCTGCGCGACGAAAGCGACCGCAACGGCATGCGCATGGTGATCGAGCTCAAGCGCGACGCGATCCCCGAGGTCGTCAAGAACAAGCTCTTTAAGCACACGTCGATGCAACAGACCTTCGGCGTGAACATGGTCGCGCTGGTCGACGGCGTGCCGCGCCTGCTGAATCTCAAGGAACTGCTGAAGTACTACCTCAGTCACCAGAAGGACGTGATTACGCGGCGCACGAAGTACCGCCTGCGCAAGGCAGAGGCGCGCGCCCACGTGCTGTCCGGTCTGCTGATCGCGGTGGCCAACATCGACGAGGTGGTCGCGCTGATCCGCGCTTCGAAGGACCCGGACGAGGCGCGCGCCGGCCTGATGAACAAGTTCGATCTTTCGCGCATCCAGTCTCAGGCGATTCTGGACCTGCGCCTGCAACGACTGACGGCGATGGAGTCCGACAAGATCCAGGCCGAGTTCGACGATCTCGTCGAGCAGATCAAAGAGCTGCGCGCGCTGCTGGGCGATGAGTCGAAGATCTTCGCGGTGATCCGCGAGGAGCTGATCGAGATTCGCGAGGCGCACGCCGACGAGCGGCGCACGATCATCACCAATCAAGAGGCCGACATGAAGATGGAGGATCTGATCGCCGACCGCCAGATGGTGATCAGCATCACGAACTCCGGCTACATCAAGTCTCTGCCGCTGGACACGTACCGCTCGCAGAAGCGCGGCGGCGTGGGCATCAAGGGCATGGACACGAAGGACGACGACTACATCGAGCACCTGTTCATCTCGTCCACGCATGACTACCTGCTGTTCTTCACGAACCGTGGCAAGGTCTACCGCCAGAAGGTCTACGAGCTGCCCGAGATGTCGCGCACCTCGAAGGGCCGCGCGCTTGTGAACCTGTTGCCGCTGCGCGAAGGCGAGCGCGTGCAAGCCGTGATCGCCACGCGCGACTTCAGCGAGGCCAAGTACCTGGCGTTCGCCACGAAGAAGGGCCAGGTCAAGAAGACCGAGTTTCTCGCCTACAACACGCCGATCAAGGCCGACGGCATCATCGCGATCAACATCCGCGACGACGACGAGCTGGTGGCCGTGCGCCTGACCCAGGGCGACGAGGACATCATCATGGTCTCACGCTCCGGTCATGCCGTGCGCTTCAAGGAGACTCAAGCTCGGGCGATGGGCCGCGACACCGGCGGCGTGCGCGGTATGAACGTCTCGAAAAAGGGCAACGAGGTGATTGCGATGGCGGTTGCCAAGGACGAAGCCGATCTGCTGGTCGTGACCGAGGGCGGTTACGGCAAGCGCACCTCGATGACCGAGTACCCGGTCAAAGGTCGTGGCACGATGGGCGTGCTGACGATCAAGCTGACCGACAAAAAGGGCGAACTTGCCGGTGCGCTGATGGTGCGACCCGGCGAGGAGCTGCTGTTCATGAGCCAGAACGGCATGGTCCAGCGCACACGGGTTGATGAGATTTCGCAGTACAAGCGCGCCGCGCAGGGCGTTCGCTTGATGAACATCAAGGAGGACGACTGTGTCAGCGCGGTCGCGCGGGTGATGGACCAGGGCGACGAGGAAGACGGCGAACCGGAGGCCGACGCGGCCGAGGTCACGCCGGAACAAGGTTCGCTGGAGGACGACGTGCCCGTTGATGACGACGCGTCGGTGGAGAGCGACTCACTCGCGGAAGACGAAGCCGCCGCAGATGCCGACGCTGGCCCGGACGACGACGCTGGCCCGGATGCCGACGCTGGCCCGGATGCCGACTAGGGCGATCGGCGCGGCGAAGGGTTCTGGTTTTGTGATCGGCGGTGCGGATCGGCGGTAGGGTCCGGCGCTGAGCGCGTGGGATGGCCGTTGCCGTCGTCGGCGTTGGCGTCAAGCTCCACGTCCAGCGCCGGGAGTAGGTCGGAGAGATCGCGGATGAACGTCAGCACGAGTGTGCTGTATCCGGACTCCACAACCGAGAGGCTTATGTCGGCGGGAAACTCGCTGCCGTCGGCGCGTAGGCCGTGAAGATTCAGCCCCTCACCCATCCGCCGCAGGCGCGGCGTCTCGTGGTATTCCGCACGATGCTCGCGATGCGTTGGGCGCTGGCGTTCCGGTACGAGCGTTTCCACGGAGCGACCGGTCAATTCTCCGCTCGAGTAACCGAACAGCTGCTCGGCTCGTGTATTGGCGAAGGCGATCATGCCGCGTTCGCGCACGCCGATCACGGCGTCCGGCACGAACTCGACAAAGCGTTCGAGCAGTGGAAGCGAGCTCTCCAGGTCGAAAAGTTCGAGTCTCGTGTCTTGGTGAAGTTTCTTCATGGCGGCCGAGTGGTCCAACGTCTCTCATTGAACGTAACAGTGATCGCGAAAACCTGCGGCACACGGAACGTCCTTCGGAAGCAGGTGTTTCGAGAGACGACGACATGGTTCGATGCCGGGGATGGATTCGGCGCCAGAAATGGATTCAGACGCAAGTGTCCAGGCGCGATTTGGGTTCGTCGATCGCGCAGTCGATGAAGGATTGTGCCGGAGACGGATCGGATGAAAGCTCGAGTTTCAGTACGCACCACCTTGCTGAGCGCCTTCGCGGTGCTTGTCACGACGATGACGCATGCCGGTCCGGCGTCAGCCGCGATCGAGTCGATCGGCGCCGGAGCGGCGTCAACGTGCGCGATGAACACGGCGGGCACTGTTTACTGCTGGGGCAGTAACCAATACGGCCAGCTGGGTACGAATTTCAACAGCGGCACCACAAATCCAAATCCAACTCCGTCAACCGTCGAGCTCGGTGCGACCGCCAAACAACTCACCGCCGGCTTTGGCCACACCTGCGTGACGGCGGATACGGGCACCGCTATGTGTTTCGGAGAAAACGCCTACGGCGAACTCGGAACCACCAACAACAACACCACGAGTAATCCCAACCCCGCGCCCGCGCCGATCTCGATGGGTGCGACGGCGACGGCCGTGACGGCGGGAATCGATCACACCTGCGCGGTGGTCGGTAGCGGTGAGGTGAAGTGCTTCGGCGACAACTTTTACGGCCAGTTGGGCAGCGTCGTGAACGTGGGGACCACCGATCCCAACCCAACGCCCATGAGCGTGACGCTCGGCGCGCCCGTGACGCAACTTGTTCTCGGGCGCTTTCACAGTTGCGCGCGCCTGGCCGATGGCAGCGTCAAGTGTTTCGGCCGCAACAAACTTGGTCAGTTGGGCAATGCAACGAACAGCGGCACCGACAGTCCGAACGCCGCCGGATTAATCGTCTCGCCGGGTGCGCCCGTGTCGCAACTGGCCGCCGCCAACCTGACGACCTGTGCCCTGCTCAACACCGGCGTCGTGAAGTGCTTCGGCAGCAACGGCAGTGGCCAGTTCGGAGACGGCACCTCGAATTCCATCGCGAACCCGACGCCGTCCACGATGTCCCTGGGCGCCGCCGCCACCGAGATCGCCGTCGGCGGCTACCACGTTTGCGCGCTGATGGGCTCAGGCGAAGTCAAATGTGCCGGAGACAACTACTACGGACAGCTCGGCAACGCGGCCAATCACGGCACGACTACGCCCAACACCACGCCGCTGACGGTGGATCTCGGTGGGAGCGCCGTGCACATCGCGGCCGGCGAATACCACACGTGTGCGCTGATGAGCGACGGCGCCGTAAAGTGCTTCGGCCGAAACGGCTCCGGCGAGCTGGGTTCGTCGTTTGCCGGATACTCGTACTTCCCGCTGCAGGTGCCAGGACTGGACCTGATCCCCGACGTGCCGGCGCCGGTCGTCACTAAGCCCGCGGCCGTGCTCAACCGCCCGCGCTTTCGTGTTCATCGCACGCGGCCCCGGATCGACACCACGCTGTACTACGTGGGCGCTTCCGGCAACCTGCCGTCGTCCGCCTGCTCCGGCGCCGCGACCATAACGGTCACACTGCGCGGCCGCCGCGTGCGCGAACGCACCGTAAACATCGCCCCGGCCGCCGCCGACTGCGCCGCCCGCGTCAACTTCACGCTGCCGCGCAAAGCGCGGCGAAAGCGCGTGAGGGTGACCGTGACTCTGTCCGCCGGTGCGGCTTGCACGGCGGCCACGGTGACGTTTGTGGTGCGTGTGTGAGGCGCGATTAGATGGGGTCGGATCGCCGGACGAGCGCTACTTCGCCACCGCGTACCGTTCCGCCACCACGCTCCAGTCGACCACGTTCCACCACTGCTTCAGGTACTCGGGGCGGACGTTCTTGTAGGTGAGGTAGTAGGCGTGTTCCCAGACGTCGTTGCCCAGTAGCGGCGTCTTGCCGTCTGTGATCGGATTGTC
Source organism: Actinomycetota bacterium (assembly GCA_016213645.1). Classification (GTDB taxonomy): domain Bacteria; phylum Actinomycetota; class Thermoleophilia; order Solirubrobacterales; family JACPNS01; genus JACPNS01. The sequence goes on along the minus strand of JACQZY010000013.1, from coordinate 312,922 downwards.
CTGGTTGGCCGTCGAGGTGATCGCGAGTTCGCCGCCGTCAAGTACCAGCCATGCCCAACCGCTGCCGAACTGGTTCACGCCTGCTGCTTCGAATTGTTCCTTGAAAGCGTCGAATGAGCCGAACTTGGCGTCGATTGCGGCGGCCAGGTCGTCGCCGGGCGCGCCGCCGCCGTTGGGGCTCATGCTCTCCCAAAACATCGTGTGGTTTAGGTGTCCGCCGCCGTTGTTGCGAACCGGACCCTGCTTGTCGGCGGGTAGCGAGCCGAGGCTTGCGATCACTTCTTCGATCGGCTTGTCCGCCCACTCCGTGCCCTCCAAGGCGGCGTTGGCCTTGTCCACGTAAGCCTGGTGGTGCTTGTCGTGGTGCAGGTGCATCGTCTCCTCGTCGATCGTGGGAGCGAGCGAGTCGTACGGGTATGAAAGAGCGGGAACTTCGTAAGCCATCGTGGAACCTCCGGGTCGTGCGGAATTAGCTGAGCAAGATGATTCGCCCATCCTATATCCGATTTATTTAATCGGGATCAGTCCGGCGGTGCGGCGCGGTTCCGGCGGCGGCGTAAAGCGGGTGACTACGCGGCGGCTTCGGCCGCCGCAGCGCCGGCCACGCCGGTGTCGCTCTGCGTGGGTGACGGCACGTAGGGCTGCCACGAACTGGGAATCGTGGGACTGGCGACGTGGATGAAGATCGTGGCGTGGGGTGCGCGCGGACGCGTGCGTAGGTGCATGCCGGACTGGCTGACCGAGCGGTCGCCCTTGCGGCGATTGCAACCGGCGCAGCAGGCGACGACGTTTTCCCAGCTGGTCTCGCCGCCCTTCGAACGCGGCACGATGTGGTCCATCGTCAGCGAACCGCGGCGACCGCAGTACTGACACTCCCAGCCGTCGCGAGCGAACACGGCGCGGCGCGTGATCTTGCGGCGAAAAGATCCAAATGGGATGCGCACGTAGGTGACAAGCCGAATCACGCTTGGTCGCGTCATCGAGACCTTCTCGGCGCGCAGCTCAAGGTCGGATTCGTCTACCACGACGGCCTTCTCTTTGAGGATCAGCACGATCGCGCGCCGCACGGTGCAGACGTTGATCGGCTCGTACGAGGCGTTCAGCACGAGCACTCGACCGGACAGTCCTCCGCTCGTGGCGTTGCCCCGGTGGACCGGCACTTCACCTAGCGCAGTGGGTGTTTCCGGCGCCTCGCGAAGGTCCGCGTGGCCGCTGCCGGTGCGCGGTTTTGGCGCAAAAAGTCCGACCGCCGGAAAATCGCCGCTTTCCGGCCGGATGAGCCCGGTTACTTCGCCGGGCTCGCCGGGATCGTCCCGCGAGCTTGGCGCCGCCATGCTGGCCATCAGAATGATTCGAGTTTAGAGCGTGCGGCGGGCGATTTCACGCGCAAAGCCGGGTCCGGCGCGCGGACCGGTCTTACGCCTCGTGCGCCGGATACGACCCGAGCACGCGCAGCACGCGTACCTTTTTGTCGATCGCCTCCAGCGCCTCGGCAAGCGGCGCGTCCTCGATCGACCCGTCGAGATCGACAAAAAACAGATAGTGGCCAAGCTTCGTGCGCTCCGGCCGCGACTCGATCTTTGACATGTTGACCGAACGGTACGCGAGCTCGGAGAGGATGCCCACCAACGCGCCCGGCGAGGTGTCGTTGAAGCCGGCGAACACGAGGGAGGTCTTACGCGCGTCGTCCTCCGCGGCGCCGAGCCAGTCCACCTCCAGCGGGCCTTTGGCCAGCCAGACGAACCGCGTCTTGTTGCCTTCCTCGTCCTCGATCGCGTCGGCGATCACGCGGCCGCCGTACGAGTCCGCCGCGATCCGCGAGCCGATCGCGGCGTTGCCGCCGCCTTGCACGATCGCTTCACGCACAGCTTCGGCAGTGGAGGAAGCGTTGTGGCGCGCCGCCGTGGGCATGTGCTCGTTGATGAATCGCGTGCACTGGCCGAGCGCCTGCGGGTGGGAGGTCACATCAGTGACGGCGGCAAGCTCCAGCGTGTCGCCGGCGATCAGGCACTGGTGGACCGGCCACACCAGTTCCCCGGCGATCAGCGTGGCCGGTGCTTCGTGCACAAGCGCGTCCAGGGTTTCGGTGACGGCGCCTTCGACGGAGTTTTCGATCGGCACGAAGGCGGCGTCGGTTTGACCGTTCTCCACCGCCAGCACGACGTCGCGGTTGGATTCCTTGGGCACCAGGCGGACGTGCGCCAGCGCCTCGCCCAGCGCCGAGCGCAGAGCTTCCTCGCTGAAAGTGCCCGGCGGTCCCAGATAGGCAACCGTCGCCGGGCGGATCGCCGCCGGCAGCTTGAAACTCATGCTTTGGCCGTGTCCTCGACGGTGGCGGATTGGGCGTCCGTCGGCTCTGCCGCATCTCCGCCGCCGGCGCGTTGCACGCGAATCGGCCCGGCCTGAAATGCCTCGCCGCGGGGCGGCTGCGGCGGCGCGGGAGCCGCCGGATCGCTGACCGGGTTGTGCTCGAAGGCGCGCTTGAGCACCTCTTGTTCCTCTGGCGAGAGGTCGATGTCACTCTTGCCGTCGAGTAGCTGTTTGACGTACAAATGCGAGTGTGCGCGGTGGCGGATTGCGGTGATGATCACGCCGGTGCCTTTGTCGTCCACCAGCGCCACGGAGCTGGACTGTCGTCCCGTCATCTCGCCGTAGGCGTCGTAACGCAGCATGGCGCTGTGCGCGATCGCGCCGTCCAGGCGAGCTTCGGCGGCGGCCATGCGCAGGTCGATCGCAGAGGCGTTTTCGTCGATCCAGTCGCGAAGCGAAACGAACTCACGCTGAAGTTCTTCGGCGTGGCGCACGATGTCTCGCTCCGAACCGCTCAGCACCAGCTTCTGCGCGCGGCGCAGGCGCCGTATCGAGAGTGACTGCCAAATCAGCAGGCACAACGAAAGCAGCCCCGTCGCGGCGGCCGCGAGCGCGAGCCACTCGTAGATGCTGTCGGGAGCGGTCATGCGCTTCAGCCTACCCGTCGCGGGTGCGGCAGGACGCCGTGGCGCGACCGCTTAAAACGTGACCGGAAAGCTTTGACGGTTGTTGTCGGTGTTCTCTTCGCCGGGCACGCGGCGGACCTCCACCTTGAGCGTCGCCGTGGAGCCCTTCGCGGGGGTGCGCGACAGTGAGATCGTGACCTTTTGCGTCTCGCCCGCGGCGATCTTGGAAATCGAGTCCTGTAGGCGAATCGGCGTGCCGGCGCCGGAAAGCTGAATCGAAACGATTACGTCTTTTTCTTCGTTTTCGCCCTGGTTCGTAACGTCGATCGCGATTGCCTTGGCCCCGCTCAGGCTGTTCGTGCCGCCTTCGGTCAGGGTCGTGCCGGAGGGCGAGGCCGAAACGCCGGTGATCCCGGTTCCGTGAAGCCCGGGAGCAACCGGCCCGGCCGAACCGCTGCCGCCGCGGGCGCGGCTCAGTACGTCGTCCACGATCGCCGGGTCCAGCCAGTCGAGGCTGGGTAGAAAGCGGCTCGCCGGAATCGTCTGGCCCTCGATCTTGTTTTGCTTGACGGCGTTGCTCATATAGGCGTAGGCCCGCTGCGAGTAGATCACGTCGCTGGTGAGGAAGTTCTGCATGTCGGCGGCGATCTGCTCGGAGGCTGTCTCGGGATCTTGGTCTCCGAGCGCCTGGCCGATCAGGCCGGAAATCTGCGTCAGTCCGTCGCGCCTGAACTCCAGCGTCTGGATCAGGTAGCGCTTCGCCTCGGACAGGTCACCGGGGGTGTCCAAGTTGTTGGCCTGGCGCACCAGGTCCGCCGCCAGTGAGCGCTGCTCGTTGATCGAGGTTTCGATTTCTGTGGCGCCGGCGTCGCCCGGCGTGCGCAGCAGGTCGAAGAACTCGCGCGAGCTTTGGTTGGACTGCGTGATGATCGAGTTGGTCTGGTTGACGAAGTCTTTGATGCCGCGCTCTTTGCCGGCCGCGGCGCAGCCCTTCGCCAGCAGGACGACGACGATCAGCAGCAGCACGACTCCGCCGCCAAGCACGGCACGGCGTTGCATCACCTCTGTGCGGTGATCGCCGCCGCTTGTGCGCTGCGGTCCGCGGCGTTGCGGATACGTCTGTTCGCTGCCTTGATCTTTGTTCATCAATCGCCTGTATCGATCCGTACTCAAACCGAAGTTTCAGGGCGCGATCGTAACTGAAGTATGTCCTGCATAACGGCTGGAACGGCGCGTGCAGCACCCTTTGCAGGCACGAATCGGCCCGTGCCGAACACCGAAACTATGGGAATACGCACCCAGGCGCTGCGCGCCGCCGTGCTGGGGGACCGGCCGCCGACCGGTCCCGCGACGCGTCTGCGCGACCGTTTTGAGCTGCTTGTGCCGCTGGGCAGCGGTGGCTTTGGCACGGTCTGGGAAGGTTTTGACATGCTGCTTGAGCGCGCGGTGGCGATCAAGGAGCTGCCGGTCGACGGTGAACTGAGCGACGCCAACGATGCGCTGCGTGAGGCGCGCGCAACGGCGCGGCTTAACCATCCGGCGATCGTTTCGCTGTACGAGATCGTCGCCGAGCCCGATCGCATCTACATGATCAGCGAGCTTGCGCACGGCTGCACGCTCGACGAGATGATCGACGAACGGCTGCTTTCCGACGAAGACGTCGCGCGCATCGGCTTGGCGCTCTGCGAGGCGCTGGCGCACGCGCACGCGCACGGCGTGGTGCATCGCGATGTTAAGCCCGCCAATGTGATCGTCAGCGCGGACTGGATCGACGGCGCCGGTGGGCGCCGCGTGCAGCCGGCGAAGCTGATGGATTTTGGGATCGCCAGCATCGTTGACCGCGAAGGCGCGGGCGGGCCGCACGCGGGATCGCGCGGGTACATGTCGCCCGAGCAGGAGGAAGGCGAGCCGGCGTCGGCCGCGTCGGACACGTTCTCGCTGGCACTGGTTTTGTTTGAGTGTTTCACGGGCGCGCTTCCACGGGGTGGACCGCTGGGCGCGCGCGGTGGTGGGCCGGGGTCTGGGCGCGGCCGCAGGCTGACGCGCTCGCGTCGTGATTTGCCGCCGGAACTGGCGCGCTGCATCGACCGTTGCCTGGAGACCGACCCCGGCCTGCGTCCTGAACTCAGCGAGCTCGACGGCGAGCTGGTGGCGGCGTTACCGACGCTGAGCGACGAACTGAACTCGCGCGGCCTGTTGGCGCGGCTGCGCCGTCGCCGCCGGGCACGCGATTTGGCCGATTCGGCCGTTGGGAACGGCGGGAACGGTCTGCGCGCTCGCCCGTCGCCGCCGGTCACGATGCGGCTGCGTGCCGGTTGTGCCGTGGCGGCCGGACTCGGCGCCGTGCTCACTCTGCTTGCCGCCGGGATGCCGCTGAGTGGACCGCCGGTCGCGGTCTGTGTGCTTGCGGCCGGATTCTGGCCGCGCGCGGGTTGGGCCGTGACACTGGGCGCGGGTGTTGTCGCGCTCGCGACGCGCGGAGATCCAGGCACGGCGCTTTTGCTGGTCCTGCCCGCCGTGTGCGCGTTGCTCGCGGCCGTCGTTTTCGCGCGTTCGCGGGTGTTGGCGGGCGCGCTCTGGGGGATGGTGGTCTTCCTCTGGCTGGTCACCCTACAGACGGCCGCCGCAACGCCGCTGGTGCTGACACCTCCGGAGCACATGCCCGCGGCGATTGAATTGCGCAGTTCGGCGGCGGCCGCGGTTGAGGCGATGACGCGGCTGTCTAGCCCGGCCTACGCCGCGTCGCTGGCACTATGGGCGACCGCGGCGGCGATTGCGACGATCTTGTGGCTGCGCGGTTCGCGATTGTTTCTCTGGTCGCTACTGACGGCCACGGCGATTGCGGCGCAGGTGGCGCTGGGCAGCGCGCTGGGCGCGATCGTGCCACCGCTGACGCTGGTGACCGTGCCGCTTGCGGCGGCCTCGGCGTTGATGCTGGCAGCCGCCGTCGCCCGCCGCACAGGTAGGGTTTTCGGCGCATCGTGAGTTTTCTCAGAAACCTCGAATCAAAACTCGAAAAGCTGATCGAAGGCGGCTTTAAGTCCGCGTTCAAGTCCGAGGTTCAGCCGATCGAGTTGGCGCGCAAGCTTTCGCGCGAGATGGACGCGCACCGCGCTGCCTCGGTGTCGCGCACCTACGCGCCGAACGAGTTCACCGTGTACCTCTCGCCCGGCGACCGCGAGCAGTTCTCACACTACGAGGAAGGCCTCACGCGGGAGCTTTCCCTGTACCTGCTCGAACACGCGCGTAAGCGCGGCTACTCGCTGGTGAGTCGTCCGACCGTGGCGATCGAGACCGAGCAGCGGCTGGATCTGGGCACCTTCGGTATCCGTGCCCGTTTGGCCGACGCGCCGGCTCAAGAGGCGCCGGTCGAACCGGACAGCGGGCACACAATGGTCTACAGCGCGCATGACGTGTCTGCTCCCGCCCGTCCACTGGACGCCTCGGCGCCGGGGATGCGCGCGGTGATCGAGACGGGCGACCGTCGTTACGCGCTTACGCCGCCGGTGACCGTTGTGGGACGCGGGCGCGAGGCCGACGTGAAACTCGACGATGCGAACGTGTCGCGCCGCCACGCGGAGTTCAGGTTCGACGACGGCCGATGGACGGTCGTCGATCTTGGATCGACCAACGGCACCCAGTTTCGCGGCGCCCCGCTGAACTACCCGGCGCCGCTGGACCACGGCGACCGAATTCGATTTGGAAACACCGATGTCACGTTCGTGCTTGAGTGAGGATTGACGATGGATGAACCGATCGCGGTCGCGCTCAAATTCGCCTTTCTGCTCCTGCTCTTCTTGTTTGCGGCGTGGGTGGTGCGTAGCTCGTCACGCGATCTTGCGGCCGGCGGCGCGGCCGGATCGGAGTTTGACCCGCTGCTCGCCGCAGGTGGCGACAACGCCCCGATCGACCTGCGCCGTGGTGTGCATCCGCGCTTGACGGTCGTGGCCGCGCACGGCTATGAGCCAGGCAGCAGTTTTGATCTGACCGGCGGATTGATGCTCGGCCGCGATCGGCCGGCCGAGGTGATCGTGCAGGATCCGTTCGCTTCGTCGCGTCACGCGCGAATCGCACCGCGCGGTCCTTATAACTTTCTCGAGGATCTCGGTTCGACCAACGGCACGTTTTTGAACGGCGCGCGCGTTGAAGCGGCCGAGCGGCTCGCGCCCGGGGACAAGATCACGATCGGCGACACCGAGTTTCGATATGAGGAATAGACACACCGGCATAGAACGCCACGCCACGCCGCTGGGATGGATCGCATGACGCTGCGCGTGATCGATCACGCCGCGGCCAGCGACGTTGGCCGCCTGCGGCGCGCCAATGAAGATTCGTACTTCGTGCGTGTGCCGTTGTTCGTGGTGGCCGACGGGATGGGCGGGGCACAGGCCGGCGAAGTCGCCTCGAAGATCGCCGCCGAGGCATTTGCCGACGATCTGGATGAGTCGCTTGCGCCGGAGCGCCGTCTGGCTGAAGTGGTGGCCGGAGCGAATCGCGAGATTCACCGCCAGTCCGTGTCCGATCCCGATATGCAGGGCATGGGCACCACGTTGACCGCGGCGTTGCTGGGCGACGAGGAGTTGACGCTCGCCCACGTCGGCGACAGTCGCGCCTATCGGCTACGGGACGGCGAGTTGACGCGTTTGACCACGGATCATTCGCTGGTCGGCGAGATGGTGCGCCGGGGCGCGATCACCGAGTCGGAGGCCGAACGGCATCCGCAGCGTTCGATCCTCACGCGTGCGCTTGGTCCCGAGGACTCCGTGGAGATCGACACGCTCAGCTACGGCGTGCGCGAAGGCGACGTTTACGTGCTTTGCAGTGACGGTCTGACGACGATGCTCGACGACGCGGAGATCGCCGAATCCGCCGCTTCGGGTGGTCCGATGCGTGAGATCGCGAACGACTTGATCGCGCGTGCAAACGACGCGGGCGGGGCCGACAACATCACGGTTGTCGCGTTCAAGGTGGGCGGCGCGGGTACCGGCGCGAGCGCCGAGGCCGGTGCGCCGGATTCCGACCAGGCGACCGGCGAGGCCGACCGCACGATCGTCGCGCCGGCGGCGGTGGCCACCGAATTCTCCGGCGCAGCGAAGGCGCGCTCGGAGCCCGGCATCGAACAGCGTCCCGCCGCCGCGGACTCCGCGGAGTCGTCAGTTCCGATCCAGCCGCGCCCGCCGCAGACCGCCGCCGCCGGCAACGGCCGGATCGCGCCCAAGCCATTTCAAACCGGCGCCACCGACATGGCTCGGCGTCGGCGCAGGCGGCTCTGGATGGGTATCGGGCTCGGCTCCGCGATCTTTCTGCTGGCCGCGCTCGGTGCTGTCGTCGGATCGCTAAACGTTTACTTCCTCGGCGTGGACGAACACGGCCTGGTGACCGTGTATCGCGGCCTTCCCTACGAGGGCCCGGTGGCGATGAAGATGTACACCAAGGATTACGTCTCCACCACGCCCGCCGACTCGCTGGCGCCCGCTCGCCGCAAGGTGCTGCTGGATCACACGCTGCGCAGTCGCTCGGACGCGATCGATCTGATCACGCAGGTTGAACGCGGCGACGTGCAGGCGATCGACCGCGACGCGACGCGCGAACGCGGTGGCAACGGGGCCACTGGAGGCGGCGGCGCGCCTTGAGCGCCTCGCCGCGCAGGACGGTCGCGCCGTGCTGAGCGCCCGCAACCGCGAACTTTTCGGACTGTTGCCGGTGGCGCTGGCGGTGGCTGCCGGTTTTGCGGGTGTGCTGATCACTCGCGAGGCCGAGGTAAACGACGCCACGCTCACCTACGGTCTTGCGTTTTTGGTGTTTTGCTTGGTCGGGCACTTGTTCGTGCGCTGGCGACTGCCGGACGCCGATCCGTACATCTATCCGCTGGCGGCGGCGCTGGCCGGCGTCGGCATCGTGATGGTCTACCGCATCGATCCCGAACTGGCGCGCGAACAGGCGCAGTGGTTTGTGTTTGGCCTTGCGGCGTTTGTCGCCGTTGGGTTGCTGCTCAGAGATCTAAGCCTGCTGGAGCGATACCGCTACACGATCGCGGCCGGTGCGATGGTGCTGCTGATCATGCCTCGGCTGACCGGCGGCGTGACCAACGGCGCGTATCTGCGCATTGATCTGGGACCGGTGGAGTTCCAGCCGGCCGAACTGGCGAAGATCGCGGTCGTGATCTTTGTCGCCGCGTACCTGGCCGACACGCGGGAGCTGATGGTCACCTACGAGCGCCGCTTCCTAGGTGTGTCGCTGCCGCCGTTGCGGTACTTCGGCCCGATGCTGGTGGTCTGGGCGATTGCGATGCTGCTGCTGGTGTTCATTCGCGATCTCGGCAGCTCGGTGATGTTCTTCGGCGGTTTCTTGGCGCTGCTCTACGTGGCCACCGGCCGGCTCAGCTATGTGGTGCTTGGTCTGGCGATGTTCGTGGTGGGCTTCTTGTTCTTCGAATCGACGGTCGGGCACGTCGGTGCGCGTGTGGATGCCTGGCGCAATCCGCTTGATCCGGATCTGTATTACGCGCTCGGCGGCTCCGGCCAGATCGCGCAGGGGATGTTTGCGCAGGCCGACGGCGGAGTGCTAGGCGCGGGGTTGGGGCAGTCGATCCTGACGGCCGGTGGCGACCCGGTGCTTCCGGCGGCGCAGACCGACTTGATCTACGCCGTCGTCGTGAACGAACTGGGGTTTGTGGGCGCGGTCGCGCTGTTGCTGGTTTATCTGCTGTTTGTGCAGCGCGGCCTGAAGACGGCGATGCTCGCGACAGACCCGTTCAACAAATTGCTGGCCGCCGGGTTGACGGCGGTCTTCGCGCTACAGGTCTTCGTGATCGTCGGAGGAGTGACGCGGGTGATCCCGCTGACCGGGGTGACGTTGCCGTTTGTCAGTTATGGAGGCAGTTCGATCGTGGCCAACTTCGTGCTTGTCGGATTGCTGATGGTTGTCTCAGACGGCGCGCGGCGTAGGCACCGGGAAGGCGGGCTGCTGTGACGATGAACGTTGCGATCCGCCGCGTCTTTTGGGGCGTGGTGGTGTTGTTCGCGCTGCTGGTGGTTTACACCGCGCGCTGGAGCGTGATCGAGTCCGACTCGCTGAAGCGAAGCTCGCTCAACAAGATCCCCGCGCTGCGCGAGTGGCGCGATCCGCGCGGGCCGATCCTCACCACCGAACGCGGCACGATCGCGCGCAGCGTGCGCAGCGGATCGGGCGACGACGTCCACTACAGCCGTCGCTATCCGCTGGACGTGCTTTTCGGTCATCCGGCCGGGTACTCGTACGTGACGCGTGGCGGCAGTGGTCTGGAGAAGTATTACGACGGTCAGCTGGTGGGCAGAAAGGACGAGTTCGTCTCTGTGCTTGACAGTCTGCTCGGGCGCAAAAGAGAGGCTCAGTCGTTGGTGACCGCGCTTGATGAACCGGCTCAGCGAGTTGCGCGCCAGGCACTGGCCGGACGCGTCGGCTCCGTGGTGGTGATCGAGCCGCGCACGGGGCGCGTACCCGTGTACGTGAGCGTGCCCGGTTACGACCCGAACGACGTGCGTGACAGCGATGGATATGCGAGGCTCAATAGCGACGATGGATCGCCGCTGTTTGACCGCGTGGCGACCTCCGCGTATCCGCCGGGATCGACCTTCAAAGTTGTGACCGCCACCGCGGCGATCGACACCGGCGCGTACCGGCCTTCAAGCGTGGTCAACGGCGACTCGCCGAAGCAGATTTCCGGCACGCCGCTGGAAAACAGCGGCGGAAAAAGCTGGGGCGACATCACGCTTACCGATGCGCTGACGCACTCCGTCAACACCGTGTGGGCGCAGGTCGGCGAGGACGTTGGATCGGACACGATGATCGAGTACATGAAGCGCTTCGGCTTCTACGAAAAGCCGCCGATCGACCTGCCGTCCGACCAGCTCGCGGCCAGCGGTCTGCGAGAGCACGGCGAGCTACTGCCCGATGAAACGCCGATCGACGTGGGCCGCGTGGCGATCGGCCAGGAACGCTTGGCGGTGACGCCGTTACAGATGGCCACGGTCGCCGCCACGGTTGCCAACGGTGGCCTGCGCGTGGCACCGCGCCTGGCCGTGTCGTTTGAGGATCGCACCGGTCGCACCAAGGATCGGGTGGGCGTGAAGCGCATTACGCGGGTGATGTCGGCGGCGACCGCGCGCAAGCTCAACGAGATGATGCAGAACGTGATTCGCGAAGGCACCGGCACGGCCGCCGCGCTGGCCGGAATCAACTCGGCGGGAAAGACCGGCACCGCCGAGCGCGCGCGCGGCAATCAGGCATGGTTCATCGGCTTCGCGCCGGCCGAACATCCCCGCTATGCAATCGCGGTGACGGTGGAGCAGACCACCGGCCAGGGTGGTACCGTGGCGGCGCCGATAGCCCGCCAAGTCCTTCAGAACCTGCTGCGATGAGCGCCTTTCAACCCGGAACAATGGTCGACGGCCGTTACAAGATCGTCCAGCGCATCGGCTCGGGCGGAATGGCCGACGTCTACCTCAGCGAGGACCAGCACCTTGGCCGCCGCGTGGCGCTGAAGGTGATGCACGAGCGCTTTGCCCAGGACAAGCAGTTCGTGGAGCGCTTTGAACGCGAGGCTCAGGCCGCGGCCGGCCTGCAGCACCAGCACATCGTCAGCGTGTTCGATCGCGGCGAGGTGGGCAACACGTACTACATCGCGATGGAGTACCTACAGGGCCGCTCATTGAAAGACGTGATCAACGCGATGGGCGCGCTGGATCCCAAGCTCGCGGTGCACCTGGCGCTGCAAATCCTGGCCGCCGCCAAGTTCGCCCACAGCCGTGGCATCGTGCACCGCGACCTCAAGCCGCAGAACGTGATGATCGACGACGATTGGAACGTGAAGGTCGCCGACTTCGGTATCGCGCACAATCCAGTCGCCGGAGACGTCACGCAGACCGGCCAGATGATCGGCACCGCGCAGTACATCTCACCCGAACAAGCTCAGGGTAAGCCCGTCAGCGCGGTCAGCGACCTTTATTCGATCGGCGCGGTGCTCTTCGAGATGCTCACGGGTCGTGTGCCGTTCGACGCCGAGTCGTCGGTGGCGATCGCGCTCAAGCACATCAACGAGCCGCCGCCACGACCGGGCGCGGTCAATCCCGCCGTGCCGCCGGTGCTCGACCGCGTGGTCGACCGGGCGATGGCAAAGTCGCCGGTGGAGCGATACGCCAGCGCCGACGAGTTCACGGCGGCGCTCGAGAACGCCAAGAAGGACTTCAGCGCCCAGCCCGGTGCCACCGAGATTCGCACGGCGCCGACGATGGTGGCGGCCGGCGCCGGTGCCGCCGCCGGAGCCGCGCTGGGTTCGGCGTTTGCCTCGTCGCCGGGCGCACCGCCCACCGTTCCCGTAGGTCAGGCGGTCATTCCGCCCACCGGCGCCGTGCCGCCCATGCAGCCCTCCGTTCTGCCCGAAGAGGCGGCACGCAAGCGCAAGCGTCGCCGCAATTGGCTGATCGCCGCCGGTGTACTGGCCGCGTTGGTGCTGGCGGGCGCGCTGTGGGTTGTGTTGGTGGGCAGCAAGTCCACAGTGCCCAACGTGGTCGGGCGGTCGGCCGGCGATGCTCGCGCCAAGCTGGCCGAGGCCGGCTTCCGGTCGCAGGTCTTCGAACAACAGAACAAGGCTCCGGTGGGCGAGGTCTTCGGCCAAAGTCCGGATGCCGGCGAAAAAGCCCGGAAAGGCTCCACGGTGATTCTCAACGTCAGTTCAGGACCGGGGCAGGTGGAGATGCCGGACGTTTCGGGTCTCAGTCGCGACGAGGCCACCACGAAATTGGAGGGCATCGGCCTCTCGGTGAAGATCAAGAAGGAGTTCGACTCGGATGTGCCGCGCGGCAAAGCGATCCGCACCACGCCGCTGGCCGGCGAAAAGGCCGATCGCGGCAGCGAGGTCGATCTCTACATCAGCAAGGGCGCCGAGCAGATCGCCGTACCGGAGGTAACCGGGCTGGATTTGGAGGACGCGCGCACGCGGCTTGAGAAGGATGGCTTCAGCGTGGAAGTCACCGAGAAGGATGGGTCTGACGACGAGGGCAAGGTGCTCAAGCAGACGCCGTCGGCGGGTGGCAAGGCCGACGACGGTTCCACCGTCACGCTGACGGTGGCCAGCGGCAGCAACGACGTGCCCGACGTGACCGGTCTCAGCGAACAAGATGCCACCGCCGAACTCGAGGACGCCGGATTCCGTGTAGATGTGACGCAGACCGAGGTGTCGGATCTGGAGGACGATGGAAAGGTCGCAAACCAGGATCCGACCGGCAGGGCCAAGGTCGGCACGACGGTATCGATCGAAGTCGGCCTCTACAACTCGGCGGACTGATGGCGTCGCCGCGCAGGGTAATGCTGCTGGCCGGCGGGCGCTCAAGCGAGCGCGATGTCTCGCTGGCTTCGGGCGAGGCGGTTCGCTGCCGGCTCGTTGAGAATGGGCATGACGTCGTGGCCGTGGAGATCTCGCTCGACGGACGCTGGTTTGAAGTTCCGTCCTACGCCGCCGCCGGTTCGCCGGTCGGCGATCCGATGTCGGTGACGCCGGGGCTGGGAGCGCTGGACGTGGACGTGGTGTTTCCCGTGCTGCACGGACCGTTCGGCGAGGACGGCACGATTCAGGGATTCCTGGAAACCGTTGGCGTGCCTTACGTGGGCTCCGGCGTGGCCGCCTCCGCGATCTGCCTGGACAAGTTGCTGTTCAAAGAGGTCGCCGGTCGCGCGGACATTCCGCAGGTCGATTACGTGGCGATCGAGGCCGATTCTTGGCGTGGCGACGAGCGCGCGCGCGATCGTATGCTTGCCGCCGCCGAGGCTCTCGGATTTCCGAGCTTTGTGAAACCCGCGCGACTCGGGTCGAGCGTGGGGATCTCACGCGTGTCGCAGGCCGGTGAACTAGAGGCTGCGATTCAAAACGCACTGCGCTACGACCCGCGCGTGATCGTGGAGGCCGGAGCACCCGGCGACGAAATCGAGTGCGCGGTGCTGGGCAATCTGGAGCTTGACGTCTCACAGCCCGGTCGCCTGGAGTTCGCCGGAGACTGGTACGACTTCAGCGCCAAGTACGAGGCCGGCGGCATGCGGCTGATTGCCCCGGCGCCGATCGAAGAGTCGCTGGAGATAGAGATCTGTTCGCTGGCGGCGCGCGTCTATCGGGTGGCCGGCTGCGCGGGAATGGCCCGCGTGGACTTTTTCGTCGACGGCACCGAGATTCTCGTCAACGAGATCAACACGATCCCGGGATTCACGCCAACAAGTGTCTACGCAAAGCTTTTCGAGGCGTCCGGTTTGCCCTATGGTGAACTGCTCGACCGCCTGCTGGAGCTGGCGGTCGAGCGATTCGCGCGTGAGCGCGAGTTCAGTTTTTAGACACCGGCGGTTTGTTCGTCGACGTCGGCGGGCGGTTCCGGCTGATCAGGCTCATCGTCTTCGAGCGGGACGGCCGCGTAGGGCTGATACCGCCAGAGTCTGATCGACGAAAGAACCGCCAACGCGGTCATCACTATCGCGCTGGCCACACACCATTGGCAGATCGCCTTGATCCGCGCGAGTTCGAGCCAAGTCAGGTATGCACTGAAACCGAATCCGCTGACGGCGAGCAACGCGGTGAGACCGCGGCCGATGTCGCCGGGAACGAGCAGCGACAAAAGGATCAGCACGTAGCCGACCAGTCCCATAACCGGTACCGGCATACCCGCGAAGGTCGCGTAGCGCGAAGACTGCACTGTTTCGCAGCCACCGCTACTGAGACACAGCGGTTCAAGGTGCGCGTACTTGACGTATGTCAAGTAACCGGCGATTCCGATCCCCAGGCAGCCGAGAATGAAGATCGCCTTGCCAAGGCGCCGGTCGGTGCGGTCGGTGCTCACTTCAGCAGCTCGTCTATGGCGGCGGTGAACTCGTCCGGCTTGTCGACTGACGTGTACGGGAGTTCCTCGGGCTTCTCACCGGTCTTGCCGATCATGAACGACGGCGTGCCGTTGAATCCAGCGTCGTCGAACTTGGTCTGGGCTTCGTCGAGTTGAGAAGAGATCGCGGGCTTGTTGCGTTCAGACATCATTTTCTCAACGTCTAGCCCGGGGATCGACGTGCCGATCTTGCGTAGCCATTCGTCCGTGGCAAAACGTGTGAGCTCGTCTTTTTGATTGATGTAAAAGAGATCGGCGAAGTTCCAAAGCTTGCCTTGAAGACCGGCAGCGCCAGCGGCGGTTGCGGCGTCACGCGAGTCGCCGGGCGCCGAGGCCTCGCCGACGAAGGTCAGGTTTCGGAACTCCATCTTCACCTTGCCGGTCTTGACGTAGTCCTTCACAATCGTCGGGAAGGCCTTCTTCGCGAAATTGCGGCAGAACGGGCACTTGAGGTCGGCGAACTCGATGATCGTGACCGGCGCGTCGGGCTTGCCGAGCGTGATGCCGTTCTGTGGAATGCCGGCGAGGCGCGCCGCAACCTCGTCCGCGCCGGTGACCTTGTTGCCCTGGCTGCCACCGAGGCTGATCAGCACGGCGGCGACCACCACGATCGCCGCGCCACCCACCGCGCCACCGATGATTTTCATGCGCCGTCCGCGTGAAGCCGCCGCCGCAGCGGCCTGTTCCGCGGCGATGCGTTCCTTACGGGCCTGCTCTTTCTGCTCTTTACGTGAACTCACGATTCAACTCCCCAAAAGAAAAATGCTGAAAATTCGAACAGACGATAACGGCAATCGTTCCGATCGGTGACGGATCGCGCTGAAATCGCCGATGTCGTGGATTGAAGCGGTCATGGCAACAGCTGGTCCACCGCCGTCGTGAAACCGGACGAGTCGGTCACGCTTTCGACCGGCAGTGGCGTAAGTTCCCCACCGGTTTTGCCGATCAGAAAGCTTGGTGTGCCTTCAAGCCCGTTGTCCCCGAATTCTTTTTGCGCTTCGGCGAGCAGATTTCGCGCCTTCGGATTGGCGCGATCGCCGAACGCTTTTTCCACGTCGGCGCCGTCGATTTGCTCCGCCAGCCCGCGCAGGAAATCGTCGGTCGCGTAGACCTCTTTCTCGTCTTTCTGGTTTGCGTAGAACAGCTCGACGTAGTTCCAAAGCTTGTCCTGAAGCGCCAACGCGGCACCCATCGTGGCGGCGTTCGTGGAGTCTGGAACAGGGGTGAGAGAGTCGAGAATGCTGACGTTGCGGAACTCGATCTTCAACTTGCCCGGACGCACGTAGTCGTCGATCAGCGTCGGCAGGACGTTTTCAGCCGCTTGCATGCAGTACGGACACTTGAGATCGGCGAACTCGACGATCGTCACCGGCGCTTTTGGATCGCCGAGGGTAACGCCGTCTTGCGGGATGCCTTTCAGGCCGGACTGCGCGGTGTCGGCAGCTTGCTCGCGCGCGGGCTTGTCGTCACTTCCGCCCAGGCTGACCAGCACCGCGGCGAGCACGATGATCAGCGCGCCGAGCGCGGCCACGCCGCCGATCAGCATGCGTCTGCCGCGCACCGCATCGGCGGTGGCCTGCTGTTCCGCGGCCAAGCGTTCCTTGCTGGTTTGCTCCTTCTGCTCCTTGCGCGAACTCACGGCAAAGTGTCCCCTCGGTCGGTTGCGTTACTGGAATCAGGCAAAACATAACGGCGCCAGACGCGGCCGTGGGCATGCGCAAGGTCGCGACCAGACAATCTCAACCTCACGTTCATATGGGCCGACGAGCAAGAGCGGATGCATCTCGCCGAGCCGTCCGCCCCACGTACGACGGTCCGTCGATCAGCGGCGCAGCGAAAACTCGGAGATGTGAGCCTTGCCCGGAGCCTGGCCGTGCTTTGGCAGCGCGGTGATCCAGACCATGAAATAGCGCAGGTCTTTGTTTGACTGAAGCTTGATCGTCTTGTTGTTGAGCGCGCCGGAGGCGCCACCGAGCTTGGTCCAGCCGGCAAGATCTCCCGGCAGCGCGCGGGCGCCGTAGATCTCGACGGTCATATCCGGGTCCGGGGTGAGGATTTTCGCCGTCGCGGCCCCCGCCGGGCGATTTGTGCGTATGAACAGACCGACACCGCCCTTGCCGTCGGGGAAGGTGGAGTTCTCGTAGCGCTCTGTGGCCCAGTCGGTCTGCGGGTTGTTGTCGATCGCGTTGCGCGTCTGTTCGCTGTGCTCCTTGTCGTCGCCGCCGGGCAGCGGGTCGAAGGCGCCGGACGAGCGCAGCGCGATCACTGAGCCGGGGGTGCTCTTCGTGGTTTGGCGCTCGCCGGTATTGCCGCGGCGAACCTGTGAAAAAAGCAATCCCGCGATCCCGACGATCGCGACCAGCGACACCAGCCAGGCGAGACGCGTGCGCATCGGGTGGGAAAGTCCGGGCGGCGCGAGCCTGCGTGAGTGCTTGGGCAGAGTGTCGAACACCACCGTGGCCTCACCGGTGAGGCCACCGGCGCGCGCGGTCTCAATCGCGAGCACGTCGTCGAGATCGCTTTCGGCGCTTGCCGCGGAGAGGTAGCGGTCCACCGGCTCCTTTGCCGTCATTTTCTCGATCACGGCGGCCAAAGTGCTCGATACCTCCGGCCGCAGCCGCTGCACGTCGGGCAGCTGCTCTTTGACGTGTTTCATGGCGACCGCGACGTGATTCTCGCCTTTGAATGGCACCTCCCCGGTGAGCATCTCGTAGAGCACGATGCCCAGCGAGTAGACGTCGCTTTGGCCGGTCACGTCTTCGCCCATCGCCTGTTCGGGACTGACGTAGTCGGTGGTGCCGAGCACGCGCCCGGTCTTGGTGAGGCCGTCGCTGGCCTCCAGCTCGCGGGCGATGCCGAAGTCCGCAACTTTGGCGTGACCGGCGGAGTCGATCAGCACGTTCTGCGGCTTGACGTCGCGGTGCACCAGCCCGGCGGCGTGCGCCGCCACCAGCGCGCCGCCGATCTCGATCGCGTAGGCCACGGCCTCGGTGATCGGCAACGGCCCGTTGCTTTTGATGCGCTGTTTGAGTGTCTCGCCCTCGATGAACTCGAAGACGATGTACGGCCGGCCGTTCTCTTCACCGGCGTCGATCACGGTCACGATGTGAGCGTGGCTGAGCTTGGCCGCCGCGCGCGCCTCGCGACGGAAGCGTTCGAGCTGGTCGGCGTCGCCGGTGACTTCGCGTCGCATCACCTTCAGCGCCACCGGACGCTCGAGCGTGGTGTCGAACGCTTTGTAAACGGTGGCCATGCCGCCGGCGCCCACAATCTCCTCGATGCGGTAGCGGTCGCCGACGACCTCGCCGATCAACTCGGACCCATCGTGCGTTGCCGAAATCGCCATCAGTAGGAAAATCTACGCCGATCCGCCGCCGTCGGTGACGATCCGAAAGACAAATGTCCGATCCGCGGCGCGCGTCGCATCGCCCGGTGACTTGGTCAGGCCGCCCGTAAGCCGTCTTTGTCGCCGACCAAACCGGTCGGCGTGACGGCGACCCGACCGGCATCGGCGGTGACCGCACCGATCACATGCGCGCCCTGAAAATGCGTGCGCAGCAGCGTGTCGGCGGCGTCCGCATGCTCCGGCGGAACGATCACGCAGAAGCCGCAGCCCATGTTGAAGACCTCGTGCATCTCCGCGTCGCTGACGCCCGCGGCCGCCTGGATCAAGCCGAACACTGGTTGGGCGGGAAGCGGCGTGCTGAACTCGTAGCCGACGCCGGAGTTGAGCCGCAGCAGGTTGAGTACGCCGCCGCTGGTGAGATGCGCCAGGCCACGCACTTCCACCGGCGACCGCAGCAGCTCGAGGATTGGCTTGACGTAGATCTCGGTGGGCGTGAGAAGTTCCTCGCCGACGCTCTTGTCGCCCAGCTCCGGCGGCGTGTCGTGCAGCGAAAGCCCCGCGTCTTCAAGCAATGCCTTGCGCGCCAGCGTCAGGCCGTTGCTGTGAACGCCGCTGCTGGGCAGGCCGATGATCACATCGCCCGGCGCGATCGCGTCGCCGGTGACGATCGCGTCCAGCGCGACGCTGCCGAAGGCCGCGCCGACAAGGTCGAAGCCGGTGGGTGACGGGTGACCCTTGATCAACTCGGGAAGTTGTGCCAGTTCGCCTCCGGGGATCTCCACCCCGGCGGCCTCGGCGCCGGTTTTGAGGCCCTCGGCGATCTGCGCGAGCATCTGAGCGTCGGCGTGCTCGACCGCGATGTAGTCGACCAGTGCCAGCGGTGTGGCGCCGACGCAGATCAGGTCGTTCACGTTCATTGCCATGCAGTCGATACCGACGGTGTCGAAGCGGCCGAGTTGCTCGGCGATGATCACCTTTGAGCCGACGCCGTCGGTACTGACGGCGATCCCGAGGTTTTCTCCGACTTTGAGCACGTTGGCGTAGTGGCCGCTGCGTAGCTGCGCCAGACTGGGTCGTCCGGGATTGATGCCCGCGAGTACGGATACCAGCGCGCCGACCGCGCTGTCGGCGCCGGCCGTGCTGACGCCGGCCTGTGCGTATGCGTCGCGTTCGCTGCTCACGCGTGCGACCCTAGCCGACGGGCCGGAGCGCCGGTCGCGCCGACTTTGTGTGCGCTCCGCCTACGCGCCGCCACCGTGACCGCCACCGCAAGCGCCAGCCGGTAGGCGACGTATTTCTTCAGACCGCGTCCGCGCTGCCGGTGGGCGATCAGCCCGGCACTGGCGAGCGACGAAGCGAAGGCGCCGACGGTGCCTACGGCGAATGCCGAGCGCATGCCGGGTTCAAGGCCGCGCTTGGCCAGGCGCGAGCCTTTCAGCACCGTCGCGCCCGCGATCACCGGAAGCGCGGCGTGCATCGAGAGTTCGGTCGCCGCAAGCGGCGTAAAGCCGCGCGCCCGCGCGGCCACGATCGTGGAACCGCTGCGCGACACGCCGGGAATAAGTGCCAGAGCCTGCGCCACACCGAGCGCGAGACCGTCGCGCCAGCCGGCGTCGCCGCGTTCGCGGGCGCTGTCGCGCCGGTCGGCCCATGCCATCGCCGCCGAACCGGCCACCAGGCCCAGCGCCACCACCTCCGGCCGTCCAAGCCGACGTTCGATCAATCGCTCGCAGGTGAGTGCGGCAATCGCCGGTGGTGCCAGGCTCGCCGCGATCACGCCGATCCGCCGCCCGTCGAGCTCGCGCACCGCGGTTGTGACTTCGTCGCGCAGCACGATCACAAGCGCACCCGCCGTGCCCACGTGCAGCGCCACTTCAAACGATTTTCGCAGCTCCGGGTCCAAACGCACGTAGTCGCTTCCGATCACCCACGGGGCGATCACCAAGTGGCCGGAGCTTGAGACCGGCAGCAGCTCGGTGGGGCCTTGCAGGAGTCCGTAGGCGAGGGCCTCGCCGAGGCCAAAGCGAACGTCCGGTGGGTCGGGAACGGAAGCTTCCGTCATCGCCGGAGAGGCTACGACTTAGGCGCGTCCGGCGCGGCCGCGCCGCTATGCGTCGCCACAGAATTCGCCGCGTCCTGTGCGTCGGTCGCGCTCGTACGGCCGCGTCGTCGCCACCAGGTGATCACCAGATATGCAATCGCCGCGAGGATCGCCAGTGCCATCGCGTAGTCAACGTAGTGCAGATTGTCTTTCCAGTTCTCCCAGTTGTCGCCCGCGGCACGGCCGATCAAGGTCAGCATCAGCATCCACGGCACGCATCCGGCGAAGGTGTAAGCGGTGAACTTCCAGAACGGCATCTTCGCCACGCCGGCAGGTAAAGAAATGAACGTGCGGACGATCGGCAGGCAGCGCGCCCAGAACACGGTCGCCGCGCCGTGGCGTTCAAACCAGCGGTCGGTCAGCTGTAGGTGGTGAGGCTGAATGTGAAGCTTGCGACCGTGCTTTTCGATCAGGTCGATGCGGCCGAAGTAGCCGATCGCGTAGGCGATCCAAGAGCCGACCACGTTGGCAATCGACCCCACGAGTACAGCCTGCCAAAGGGTGTAGGTGCCCCGCGATACGTTGAAACCGGCGAACAGCATGGTCGCCTCGCTGGGGATCGGAATCAGCGCGCTCTCGGGGACCATTAGGATGAAGATCCCCCAAAGGCCGAGTTTCTCGGTTACGTCGACCGCGAAGTTGACGATCGGGTCGGTGATCGAGGCGAACAGCAGTGTGACGGCGAGCAGCATTCGGCCGCGCAGTATGACACTGAGGCCCTCAAGTCACGCCGCAACGCAAATGTGATGAACGAACAGATCCCGCTTTTCAACACCGCCGATCAGCTTGCTCCGCTGCGCGAAAAGCTGCATCAGGCGTCCGCGCGCGTGATCGACAGCGGTCGCTTCATCTTCGGGCCGGAAGTGACGGGATTCGAGCAGGAGTTTGCCGATTACGTGGGCGCGCCGTACGCCGTCGGCGTGGGCAACGGCACCGATGCGTTGATGCTTGCGTTGCGCGCGGTGGGCGTGGAGCCCGGCGACGACGTGGTGGTGCCGAGCTTCACTTTTTACGCCACCGCGGAAGCCGTGGCGGCGATCGGCGCACGGCCGGTCTTCTGCGACGTTGACCCCGCCACGTTCAACGTAACCGCCGCAACCGTCGAGGCCGCGCTCACACCCAACACGACCGCCGTAGTGGCCGTGCACCTGTTCGGGTTGCCGGCGCCGGTGCAGCGTTTGCGCGACCTGCTTGCGCCACGCGGGATAAAGCTGGTGGAGGACGCCGCGCAGGCCGCCGGAGCGCGTCTGGACGGCGTGGCCGCGGGCGCTCTGGGAGACGCCGCGACCTTCTCCTTCTTCCCTTCCAAGAATCTGGGTGCTTTTGGCGACGCCGGCATCGTCACCACGGCCGACGTCGCCGTGGCCGACAAGGTGCGGTTGCTGCGCCATCACGGCACCACCAACAAACAGTCACACACCATGATCGGTTACAACTCGCGGCTCGACGCGATTCAGGCCGCGATGCTGCGCGTGCTGCTGCCTGAGCTGAACGGCTGGAACGACGCGCGCCGCGCCGCCGCCGCCGCCTACGAGGCCGCCGGGATCCGCGAGTTCGTGACGCCGCAGGCGGTTCCCGAAGGCGCGGAGCCCGTCTACCACCTCTACGTCGTCTCGCACGACGATGCCGATGCCGCGATCGCGGCGCTTGCCGAGCGCGGTGTGGAGGCGCGCGGCTACTACCGCACGCCGGTGCACGTGCAGCCGCCGATGCTGCGCTGGGCCGAGGGCGCGGAACTTCCGGGCACCGCGCGCGCTGCCGCCACAAACATTGCGCTGCCGGTCAGCCCCGTGATCACGCCCGAGCAGGTCGAAGCGGTTGTGGCGGCGCTGAGCGCAGTCGCCGCCGTGGCCACGTAGTCGGGCAAATCGGCGCCATGCACGGACGACGCGTGGATTCATCCTCGGGCGCCGGGAGACTGCGCGCATGAAGATCTGGGTGGATCTCACCAACAGCCCGCATGTGCTGGTGCTGCGACCGGTGATCGACGTGCTGCGCGCCGATGGTCACGAGGTGCAGGTGACCGCGCGCGACTTTGCGCAGACGCTTGAACTGCTGGAGCGCTACGGCATGGACCACACCGCGATCGGTCGCCATCGCGGCGGGCGCTATGCGAGCAAGGCGCTTGGCCTGTTCGACCGCTCGCTGGCGCTTTGGCGGTGGTCACGTGGGAAGGGCTTCGACCTGGCGATCGGCCACGGCTCCAACGACGTGATGGTGGCCGCCGCAGCGCGGCGCGTCCCCAGCGTGACGATGTTCGACTACGAGTGGGCGAAGGTTCAGCACAACGTCAACTGCCGGCTTGCCCGCCGTGTGATCGTGCCCGCCGCGATCCCGCCCGAGCGGCTGTACGCCTACGGCGCGCGCGGCAAGGTACATGCCTACGAGGGCCTGAAGGAGGAGTACTACCTGAGCGATTTCGAGCCGGACGAAGCCGTGCTCGACGAGCTTGGGCTCGACCGTGGGAAGGTGCTGGTGCTGCTGCGCACGCCGCCCGAGGTGGCGCTTTACCACCGTCTCGAGAACGACCTCTTCGGCACGCTGATCGACCGGCTGGCGGCCGACGACAACGTGCAGGTGGTGGCGTTGGCCCGTACTCCGCAGCAGCGCGAGGGTCTTCAGGCGCTCGGCGCCGGCAACTTCGTCGTGCCGGAGCGCGCGATCGACGGACCGTCGCTGGTGGCTCTGGTGGACGCGGTGATCGGCGCCGGCGGCACGATGAACCGCGAGGCGGTGGCTCTTGGCACACCGGTATGGACCACTTTCGCCGGTAGGCTCGGCGCGGTGGACGAGAAACTGCTCGCCGACGGCCGGCTCAACCGGCTGGAAGACGTGGACTCGCTGCGCTTGGCCAAGCGCGGTGGCGACGTCGGATTTCAACGCGTGCGCCGCGACCCGCGCTTGCTCGCGGAGCTGGCGCTAGGTGCGGCGCCGCGCGGATCATGAACGGTGCCGACACAATCCGTGGGCGGATCGCCCCAGCCGTCGTGGTCGGAAGCAGCGTGCTTTTCGTGCTCTCGCTTTCGCTGCCGTGGGGTTTGGTGCACATCAACCTCGGCAACTCGTTTCTGCTCTCCAGCCTCCAAGGCCTGCTCAAAGACGACACCTATTCGGCCTGGCGAATGCACGACACATGGGACTCCGTGATCGCCGCCGCCGCGGTCGTGGCGGTGTTGGCCAATCTGCGCCTGCTGCTGGGCCGCCGCGACCATCGCCTGGTCGCGGCAGCGGTGACGATCGCGGCCGGCGCGGTCTGCGCGTTCGGAGTCGTGCTGACGATGGCCGACCCGCCGACACCGCCGGCAGTCGATTTCATCAACAGCCTCCAGGGCAATCTGCTGCCGAAGATCGAGATGCACGCTCGCTACGGAATCTTCGTCTCACTTGGTCTGGCCGTGGCGGTGCTGTTGGGTGGGTTGGCGCAACTGGCGGGAGCGCGCGAGACGGTCGTGGCGACTTCGTCGGACCAGCCTTGAATGGAGTCGGTCCTGGATCGAAAATCGCGCGGTGCTTGAGCGACATGGAGATCGGCCACGTCATATGGCTGTTTTCCAGTAGCCGTCGTTCTGCCGCAGACTGAATGTTTGCCGTCGTGGCAAATATTCAAACCGGCAAAATTCGCCGACCTTCGCGCTTTGCGAATTCGACCAACCGAGTGTTGCCGGTGAACTCCGGATGAATCACGTCTACGCCGAACACGATGGAGGCGTCATCTAGATCGGCAAGCAGGTCGAGGTACTCCGGAAACGTCATCTCGGGCGCGTCAAGCAGGACGTCGATGTCCGACCGGTTGGTGAAATCTCCTCGCGCGCGCGATCCGAACACCGACGCGTGCCGTACATGTTGATGGCGCGAAAGCACCTTCCGCAGCTCGCCGAGGACGAATTCGGACAACCCCAAGCTTTCCGCTGTCACTGTCGCGGCCATTTCTGCAGCGTTTCCGAAAGCTGGTCGAATAAAGCGATCGCGTGATCTCGTACAAATTCATAAACCTCGATCGCCGTCTTTTCATCGTACGTGTGCGTGGTTAGATTTCGGCTTGCATGAACTTCGGACCAGACGTTTCCGTCGCCGATCAGACCATGTTCAAGCGCGAGTCGAAGGGTTTCGCGCGGCGCGCCGGCGGCCACGCCCTCGGCTTGGAGCACCTTCTTGACCGTCTTCCATGCGAGTTCGTAGGTGAACTCGAAACGGTGGATGACGATGTCGCGAGTGTCTTCGCCGGGGGGCATCTCGAGTGCGGCGTGCAGCCGAGCCAACGCCTTCGCGAATAGCTCGTAAGCGTTTCGGACGTTTTGATCTTGTGCCATTAGAACGAGTATCGCCGATTCGAACGGCCTAGCTGCAGTGCGTGAACACGCGATTGCGAGCGATCCTGAATTCGTCGCAAGCGCGTGCGGGCGAATTGCCGCCGTGGCGATCGTGGCTATCCGGGTGCTCGGCGACTACGTGTTGCCGGGTGGCTGGTTACTGGGCGGCTGGTTACTGGGCGGCTGTGGGTTGCTCTGCGGCGGCGGGTTGTTGTCGGGCTGCTGGTCCTGATCGGGACCGACCGGAATCATGTTGTCGAGGTGCAGCACCAGGATCGTGCAGGTCAGCTTCTGCGTCTGGTTGCCGCGCACGAACGTGAACTTGATCGGGAACGTCTCCAGCCTCAGCGGCGGGTCCACCTGGCTGTGTTTGAAGTCGAAACTGTCGACGATCCACCACGGCGGCTTCGGCCAGCCCTTGGGCTGCGGTTTGACGGGGTTGGGTTTCGCTGTGTAGGACTTCGTCTTTCGCGGTGAGTTGAAGTGGCCGTAGATCACTCCTTTACCTGTGTCTTTGACCACGAAGTTCACTCGGGCCGTCTGACCGTGAAGGATCAGCGCGGGATTGGGCACACAGCTGACCTGGAACTTGCCCTTGCCGGGATTTCCGCCACCGCCACCGCGACGCTTTTTCTTCTTCGGCCGCTTCGGCGGCTTCTTCTTGCCGCCCTTGTGTGGGGGTGGGAATCCGATGGGCGTGTCGGCCGACTTCGTCAGCAGGTAGTAGTCCTCCGTTTCGCCGTACTTGTACGGCAACGCGCCTCCCGCGCCGTACGAGGTGGCGGACATTTCGTTCACGGTGACCGTGACGCGCATCCACAACTCGTCGACCTGTTCACCGGCTTTGAACGGCAGGCTGAACATCGCCACGCCGCCGCCGGCCGCGGACACAGGGATCTTCCGGTTCTTGATCGACCACTCGGCGGCACAGGTGTCGGAGTCGCCCCAGTCGCCGTCGCGGTTCCAGTCGAACCAGGCGTTCACGTAGATCATGTCCGTGGCGGCGGGCGACACCAGACCGCTGACGTCGAGAGCGACGTCGATTTTGCTGGTTGCGTCACACGCTTTGAGCGAGGGAGCGACGCCGTCGTCGTGAAGGTCCATGTCCACCTGCATCGAGTCGGTCTCGCCGTCTTCGGACGCGCCGAGCATCAGACCTTTGAGTGGAGTGTGGCGGGGGCCCGAGCTGGTCGCCTTTGACGGGAAGGAACCAGTCGCCGAGCCGGTGAGATAGCCGGTCGGCGCGCCATCCGGCGCGTCGCCAAAGTCAACGTCTCCACCACGTGCGAATGCGCCCGGAGCCGTCAGCGACAAGAAGCAGAAGGTTGTCAGCAGCACCAATAAGACCCCGGTGTACCCCGGCGTCCGTATTGTGCTTGCGTCGTCTCTCGATGCTTTGGGCATCGGCCGGCTGGGGTTCATCTTTCCGCCTTTCGTGTTCGCTCGGTCGTCCGAGGCGCGCCTCCAAAACAACGGACGCCATGCTACCAATTACTGATGACCGGATTGGGGAGGCTGTTTGAAGCCGCCGCGCTCCGTAGAATCTCTGCGATGCGCGCCCCGGAAATAGCACGCGGCCCGACTCGCGCGGCGCTGCGGCGCCTACGCCGCTCGGCACTGGCTCATCGCATTCAGCAGATCGTCGTTGACGCGCTGCTGGTGAGCGCTGCCTTCTACGCCGCATTTCTGCTGCGATTCGACAACCATCTGCCGCCGCTCTACAAGGATCTTTTTCTCACCGTGTTGCCGTACGCGGTCGCCGGCAAGCTCGCGGTCTTCGCGATCTTCGGCACGTACCAGAAGTGGTGGCGATACACCGACGCGCACGACTTCAGCCGCCTTGTTCAAGCGGTCGTGCTGACCTCGCTGCTGCTGGTGGGCGGGGTGTACGTGTTCAACCCCGTGGGCTTCGCGCTGCCAAGGCAAGTCGCTGCCTTCGACTTTCTTCTCACATTGCTGCTGGTGGCGGGCACGCGCTTCACCGTGCGCACGGTGATCGAGCGTCCGCTGCGGGGCTATCGCTTGCCGCGCGGGCGCGAGGTGCTGATCGTGGGCGCCGGCGAGGGCGGCCAGATGGTCGCGCGCGAGATGCTGAAGAACCCGGAACTCGGTGAGGCGCCGATCGGTTTTGTGGACGACGACCCGCGCAAGTCGGGCATGCGGCAGGTGGGCCTGAAGGTGCTCGGCACAACCGAGGATCTGCCGCGCATTCTGGAGGACGCCGAACCCGACGAGGTGATCATCGCGATCCCCTCCGCGCCCGGCACGCTGCGCCAGCGCGTCGTGGCCGCTTGTCGAGATCGCGGAATTGCGGTGCGCACGCTGCCGACCGTCTTCGAGATGCTGCGCGGTGGCGTCAACGTCGTCAAGCAGCTTCGCGAGGTTCAGGTGGAGGACATTCTCGGCCGCGATCCGATCCACATGCAGCTCGACCGAATGGGCGCTTATCTGGCAGGTCAAGTGGTGATGGTGACCGGCGCGGGCGGTTCGATCGGTGGCGAGCTGTGCCGCCAGATCGCGCGCGTGCGGCCGCGCAAGGTGATCCTGGTCGACCACGCCGAGGACAACCTCTTCAACATTCGCCGCGAACTGGAAGAGGACCGTCACTTCGGCCAGATCGAAGCAGTGCTGGGCGACTGCAAGGAGCTTCCGCGGATGCAGGAGATCTTTGAACAGTTCAAGCCGGACATTGTTTTTCACGCCGCCGCCTACAAGCACGTGCAGCTGATGCAGGAGAACCCGGTCGAAGCGATCCGCAACAACGCCGTGGCCACGCGCACCGTGTCCGAGCTTGCCGGTCAGTTCGGCGTGCAGCGGTTTGTGCTGGTCAGCACCGACAAGGCGGTCAAGCCGCAGACCACGATGGGAGCGTCAAAGGCGCTGGCGGAGTGGGCGATCGAGAGCGCGCAGGCTCGTCACGACGGCACCACCTACGTGAGTGTGCGTTTCGGCAACGTGCTTGCGAGCAGCGGCAGCGTGGTGCCGATCTTCCGCCGTCAGATCGCGGCCGGTGGGCCGGTCACGGTCACCCACCCGGAGATGACCCGTTACTTCATGACGATTCCCGAGGCCGTGCAGCTGATCATTCGCTCAGGCAACCTCGGGCGCGGCGGCGAGATCTTCGTGCTGGAGATGGGCGAGCCGGTCAAGATCATCGATCTCGCGCGCAACATGATCACGCTGGCCGGACTGGAGCCGGAGGTGGACATCCCGATTGTCGTGACCGCTCCGGCGCCCGGCGAGAAGCTGCATGAGGATCTCTTCAACCCGGACGAACACCCGCAGCCCACGCCCGCGGAGAAGATCGTGCGCGCCGAACGGCCGGCGATGGACCCGGCCCGCGTGGAGGAGATCTTCGACGAAGTCGAGCGCTTGATCGCGAACGGCAATCCGCAGGCGCTGGCGGATCTTGTGAAAGCTGCGTCCGGTCAAGCGGCGGACACCGTTCTAGAGCTTGAGTAGGCTGCACGCAATCTCTCGGCCGACTATTGGGTGAGCTAAAAGACATACTTGTAAACGTTGGATCGATCGCCGGTGTCGCCGCGATCGTCGGTCTAGCCGTGCTCGCGATGCTGTACTTCTCGCAGGCGCGCGATGTGCGTCGCCTGCGCGAGTGGGCCGGCCGTGAGCCCGAGCGCGCGGCCGAGGTGGAGCTACGAGCCGCACAGATCGCCTCGCAGGCGATCGCGCAGGCGTACGAGTCGATGGCGTTGCGTCAAAGCGAGGCCGACGCCGCCGCAGAGATCGCGCGCGAGCAGGGAGTTGAGGTGGACGACCTTGTGGTGGCGTTCGAGCCACCGCCTTCGATCGAGACGGCGGAGCATCCCGAGCCGGTCGTGTCCGGCATGGAGGGCGCGGCGGATGACCCCGAGCATGTGGCGGACGTCGCCGCCGGAGCAGACGCCGCCGAGGACGAGCAGCACCCGGAGCCCGTTGTCACCGGCATGGAGGGAGCGGCCGACGACCCCGAACACATGCAGGAGCTTGCCGCTTCGGCCGTCGGCAATGGGCGGCCCGCCGGAGAAGCCGACGCCGAATCCGGGGCGGTGGATTTAACGGTGCCCGCGCCGGATCTGCCGGTGGAGGACGCCGAAGAGGCGACTCAGTTGGCCGAGTCGGTTGCCGCCGATGCCGTTGTCGCGGAAGCGTCCGCCGAGACCGCCGAGGCGCCGGATCGCGCGGCAAGCATCGCGCCGCCGGTCACCGCGGGCGCGACCGGAGAGATACGTCCCAGCCGGCTCGCCCCTTCCACTCCGGCAGCGACGCGAGGACAGATCCCGCTTCCGCCACTTCCGCCACTGGACACCTCGGAGTTCTTGGCCGTCAACCGGCCGGTTCCGACCGTGCCGTCGGACTATCAATCGCTTGCGGAGTCGGCTGGTACCGGAGGGTTCGAGAGCGGCGGCCGTCCGCCGGAACGCCGTTCCGGCCGGATGCCCGTGATCATCGCCGGAGTGCTGGTGGCGGTGTTCGCCGTCACGCTGGTGGCGACGCAGTTGGGCGGCAGTAGTGGCGACAAGGCCACCACCGACGTGTCCGCCCGGCGTCAAGCGCGCGACAAGAAGGAGGTCAGCACCTCCGAACGCGACCCACAGGTCAATCGCCCCGCCGTGACCGTGAGCGTGCTCAACGGCACGCAGACGGCGGGACTGGCGAGTCTGGTGAAGGAGCAATTGGTGTCGGCCGGATTCACCTCCACGACCTCCGGTAACCGAAACGACAGCGTCAATCACGCGACCAGCACGGTGTATTACGCCTCGGGCAACAAGCTCGAAGCCAAGGAGGTCGCGAGGGAACTGGCGATCGACGACGTCAAGGAGATCGACGAAGACACCCAGACGGCGGGCGGATCGGCTCCGGTCGTCGTGGTGCTGGGTGCGGACATCGAGCAGTAGCGTCGCCTGCGATGACGGTTAGCCTTGCGCCGTGAGCCGGGCAACGCTGATCTCGCGAGTGGTTTTTGGCCTGTTGATGCTGGCCACCTTCACCGCGTTCTTTGTGGCGCAGAAGCTGAAGCGCACCGAGCCGCTTGTCTACGCCGTGCACATGAAGAAGTACATCTCGCCCAACGGCGACGTTGTGCGCGAGCGCGGCTACCTGCGGTTTCGTACAAAACACGCCGACCGTGTGACCGTTGAGGTGCTGGACCGCGCTCGTCGGGTGGTCCGCACGCTTGTGGACGGTCGTGAGCTTTCCTCTGGAGCGCACCGCTTTTACTGGAATGGTCGCGAGCGCGCCCGGAACCATCGTGCCGGCCGGCCGGTGGACGACGGTGCCTATCGCGTACGGATCACGTTGGCGCGCGCGGGACGATCGTTCGTGCCCGACAAGTTCTTCGTGGTCGACACCCGGCCTCCGGCGTTGAGCGCCGCGGTCGCCGGCGAGCACACCGTTTCAGCGCTGCGCGACCGCCCACGCGAAATCCGCGTGAACTTCAGAGGCGTCTCGCCCGGACGGCGCGCCGAGTTTGACGTCTATGCGATACGCGGCGGACGCACTTCGCAGCGTCCGGTGGCGGCATTCGCCGGTGAACGCGGCAAACCGTTCGGTGTGTGGGATCTGACGGTGGGCCGGTTCGAGCGGCGTGACGGTTCGTGTTTTGACCCGTTTGTGACGAAGGGTCCAGCGCGGCCCGCCGCCGCGGGGACGTACGTGTTTGTCGCGCGGGCCTGCGACGCCGCCGGCAACACCGGCGACAGCAGTCGCCGACGGCCGCCGGGACCCGGCGATGCCGGGAACGATGCTGGACTGACGCTTCGCGGCGTCGAGATCTCGCCGGGACTGCAGCCGCTGACCGCCGGGCATGTAACCGAGCTGCCTGTCCATCCTCCACCGGGTGGGTATCGCTACAAATTGAGCGGTGTGGCCGGCACGACCGTCGCGCGCGGCGCGGCGCGCGGCGCGATTTTGCGTTTTCGCGTGCCCGAGGACGCGGACGCGGGTCTGTACACGCTTGCCATAACTGCGCGGCGCCGCCCGCCGGGAGGAGGAGGCACCGCCACCGCGCCGGTCGCGGTGTCGCGCGACCGTGCGCGCGGTCCGCTGATCGTGTATCCGTCGATCGCTTGGCAGGCGCTCAATCCGGCAGACGTGGATGGAGACGGTTTCGCCGACGATTTCGCGAGTCTGACCGGCGGCCGAGAACTGCGCGTACGCGCGAACCGCACGCTCGCGGCCGGCCGGATGCCCACGGGATTTACCTCGCGCGAGGCCGCGCTGGCGCGGTATCTGGCGGCGCGTTCGCAACCCTTCGCCGCACGCGTGACCACCGATTACGCACTTGCGCTTGACCCCTCACCGTTGCGCAGCGGCCGCCGAGCTGTGATTTTTGCCGGTGACGAGCGGTGGATCACGCCGTTGCTGGGATCGGAACTGCGGCAATTCGTGAAGCGCGGTGGCCGCGTGGCGTTCTTCACGCCGGATGCGTTCCGTCGCACCGTTCGCCTGGCGGCAGGAACGATCGCCGGACCGTCTCAGCGCGCCGAACGCGACGTCTTTGGCGAATCGATCCAGGAAGAGCAGTCGGCCGTCGCGCCGTTGGTGACCTTCGCCGATCAGCTCGGCCTGATGCGCGGACCGACCGGCCAGTTCGCGCGGTTCGAGACCTCGCGGTCACGCGCGCGCGCCGCCGAGGTGCAGACCGCCGCCGGCCGCCGCGCCGGTAGCCCGGCGCTTGTGGCATACCAACTCGGCAAGGGACTGGTGATTCGTGTCGGCGCTGACGGCTGGCAGTCGGCGCTCGCATCAAACCAAGGAGCGTTGTCGCCGGATGCAAACGTTGTTTTCACGACCGAGCGAATTCTGGAGTTGCTCTCGCGATGACCGCCGCGGTTGCCCAACCATTGCAGATCGCCGGACTGATCGGCTTGGCCGCCGTGGCGGCGGCGCGGTTGCTGACGGCCACCCCGCGTCTGCGTGCGGTGGCCGGTATGGCCGTGTTGGGGCTGGCGCCGCTCGTGTTGCTGGCGGCCGTCACCGGCGACCAGCAGTCCAGCCTGCCACAGCTGAGCACCCCCCTGATCGCCGCCGGACTAGCCGGAGGTGCGATCGTCCTGGTCGCCGCCACGGCACTCTGCCTGCGCTTTCCGCGCGCGGTGCTACCGGCGGCACTGGTGGCGCTGCCGTTTCGCATCCCGCTTGAAGTTGGCGGCGACTCGGTCAAGCTGCTGCTGCCGTTGTATCTGGTGATCGCGGCCGCCGTCACCGCCGAGACCTGGCGCGCCTGGCGCGGTGATGCGTTGGCAACGCATCCTGTGCGCCGTCTGGACATCCTGCTGGCGACGTTCCTTGGGCTTTACGCGTTGCAGACCGCGTATTCGTCCGACGTCTCAACGGCGGTGCAGAACTTCACCTTCTTTTACGCGCCGTTCGTGCTGCTCTACGGCTTGGCCGCGGACCAGCGCTGGGACGGAGCGCTGCTGCGCACCTGCGCGGCGGCAGTCCTGGCGGTGGCTCTGCTGCTCGTGGCGGCCGGTTTCGTGGAGTTCGCGCGCGGTCAATACCTGATCCGTCCCGGCGGCATCAGCCCCAGCGACTTCGATCCCTACTTCCGTGTGCAGTCGCTGTTCTTCGACCCGAATATCTTCGGTCGTTTTCTGGTGCTGGTGATGCTCACCGTATCGGCGCTGATGATTTATACGTCGCGCGCGCACCGGGTGTTCTACGCCGCCGTAGTGCTGGCCGTGCTTTGGGCGGGCCTCGTGTTGACGCTCTCGCAATCCAGCTTCGCGGCGCTGCTGGCGGGATTGATCGCGCTTGCGGCGATGCGCTGGAACGCGCGCGCGGTGCTTGGCTCGGCCGGTGTCGTCCTGCTTGCGGGCGTGGTTTTCGCAATTGCGGTGCCGTCGGTGTCGGGGATCGACCTCAGCAGCTCACGAAGCGCCGAGACCTCGACAAGCGGCCGACTGGATCTGGTGACCGGGGGCTTGAAGTTGTGGCGCGACCGTCCGCTCGTGGGCCAAGGCGCGGGCGGCTTCGCGGCGGAATTTCAGCGTGGCAGTCTGGCGCACGACTCGGCCTTTGGCTCGCCCTCCACCACGAAGTCGCATACCGCGCCTCTGACGGTTGCGGCCGAACAGGGCGTGGTTGGCCTTGCTGTCTTTTTGGCCTTGCTTTGGACGTGTTTCAAATGCGTGTTTCGCCGCACCGGCGACGATCGCCGCCCCGGCCGCGTCGCGCGCGTAGCGGTTGCCGCGGCGTTCACCGCGCTGTTCGTGCACTCGCTTGTGTACGCGGCGCTGTTTGAAGATCCGTTCATGTGGGTGCTGCTCGGGATGGGCGTGTCGCTGGCGGCGATCCCGTTGCCGGGCGCCGACATCGTCGACGAGCTCGGCGTTGCCGATTTGTCGGAGCGGGCTTCGTGATCGGATACCTCAAGCGGCTTGCGCGCACCGGCGCGGCCTACACCACGTCGAGCGTGTTGGCGAAGCTGATCGCCATCTTCACGCTTCCGGTCTATACGCGTTACGTGGATCCGGGCGGCTTTGGCCAGGTGGAGATTCTCGCGACCACCGTGATCGTGCTCTCGATCTTCTTCAGGTTCGGAGCGATCGAGGCGATGCTGCGTTTCTATTTTCTGCGCGACGAATACGATCCGCGCGAGATTGTTCGCACCGGGTTCTGGGGGCTGCTTGCCGCGACCACCTTGGGCACGGCGGTCTGCCTGGCGATCGCGCCGCGGATGGCCGACTGGCTGTTGGGTGGTGGTGGCGATGCGTTGACGCTGGTGCGAATCGCGATCGGCTGGTTTTGGTTCTACACGATCTACGAGCTGTTGCTTGCGCTGTTTCGCGTGGACGAGCGCGCAGGCGCTTACGCCGCGGCGACCGTCGGCAACGTGTTGGTCACCGTGCCGCTGACTGTGTACTTGGTGGTCGTCCGCGACCTCGACGCGCAGGGCCTGTTGCTGGGAAACGCGATCGGTACGACAACCGTGACGATTGTGCTGTTGGCAGTCCACGCGCGTCGTATTGGACGCCCCGGCCTGCCGCTCGCCGTGCCGATGCTGCGCTTTGGCCTACCCACAGTGCCGGGCGAGATCTCGCTCTACGCACTCAACTGGGTAGATCGGTTGATGCTGTTGCATCTGGCGGCTTCGCACACCGCCGGACTGATCGCCGCCGGTCTGTATTCCATCGCCTTCAAATTCGCCCAGGGAGTGACGGTGTTCGTGCGTGCGTTTCAGTTGGCCTGGCCGCCGCTCGCGTACTCGATCAAGGCCGACGCCGAGGCGCGAGTGGTCTACGGCCGCGTGCTCACGTACTACCTGCTGGTGACCGGCGGCGTGGTCGCCGCGCTCGCGCTCGTGGCGCGCTGGTTGGCGCGTTTGCTGGTGAGCGACGCCTTCTTTCTCAGTTACCGTGCGGTGCCCCTGGTGGCCACGGGCGTGGTGCTCTACGGCGCGTATCTGGTGCTTGTTTCGGCAGTCGCGCGCGTCGGCAAGACGGGTTCGCTGTTTCCCATTGCGGCGATGGGGCTGGCGGCGAACGCGATGCTTTGTTATCTGCTTATCCCGTTGGACGGATGGGCCGGTGGCATCGTTGGCGCCGGTCTGGCGCTGATCGGGGCATATGTTGTGCTGCTGAGCTTGATGTATCTACGCGCTCGCGCCGCGCTTGGTCTGGTGCTGGAGTTTCGGCGGCTGGCGCAGATCGTCGTCGTGGCCTTTGCGGTCGGCTTCGGCGGCGAGCAGCTACTGCCGGCCGACGGTATCGGTGGCTTGCTTTTGCGGACGGCCTGGTGGTCTTTGTATCCGATCGGGCTGTTGGTGACGGGATTCTTCAGCCGCACCGAGATCGAGCAGCTGAGAAACGCGCGAGACCTGTTGCGCAAGGCCCGACAGTCTCGCTCGCTTGGCGAACGGCCCGACGTCTCGCAGCAGGTGCACGGACCGGAGTGATTGTCCGGCGGGGCGCTCCGGGAGTTTGAGCCGGGGACGGAGCCAGAGAAGGCATTGAAGGCCAAGCGTCACTCGTGAAGCCACGCTGGTGAAGTCACACGCAGGTCAAGCTACCCACTTTCGATGTCGATAGCCGTTCGGTGAGTGCTGGTTCGCATCCTCAGTGGCAGCCACCGGAGGGATTCGTAAACCCGGTGCCGCCGGACGGGCACGACCCGCCCCCGGTGCACCCGGCGCCGCCGCCGGCAAACCCGCCATGGCCGGCTCCGCCGCCGCTTCCACCACACCAACAGCCGCAACCGTACGGAGCGTGGCCCGCGCCCTGGCAGCACGGTCGGCCGCAGCAAATGCCGCCGCAGCCGATGCCGCCGCAGCCGATCCCGATCCCGCCCGGCTACTGGCAGCCGCAACCCGCGTCCTGGCGCCCTCCGCTAGAGGCCGTGGCGCCGACACCGCCGCCGGAAAGCTCGCGACTGCGGTTGGTGACGTTGTTCCTGGTTGTCGGGGTGTTGCTGGTGATCGGCGCCGGAATTCTGCTTGATCACACCTCCTCGGGGTCCGGCGGTCGCATGTTCGACTTCTCGGACGATCAGCACGCGGAAAAGGGCGAGTACACGGAGATTGACGTCGACGGCCGTTCAAGTCTGCCGGGCGATCATCTTCACGTCAATTACTCGCCGCTGTCCGGCGAGCGCGAGTGGTTTCAAAGACAAAGCGTTGACGCTCCCGATGACGGCTCCAGCTGGTGGCTGACGCAAGATCGGCAAGGCGATGACGACCAAATATTTCTGTCCTATTTCGTCTATCGTCCGCCGATCGACAGCGCGCAGCGGCGAACGGAGTTCGAGCGCCGGACGTTTGAGGGGAGCTCCGCGCGTTCAAAGGACGGCGTGAGTTTTTCGCGGCCTCAGATTGCCGGCCACGAAGCGCTGAAGTATGAGTTCGACGCGCTGAACGGCAAGCGAGTGCTTCAAGTCTGGATCGTCGGTCCGGTGAACTCGTATTCGTTCGAATGCCGTATCGCTCCCGACGACACCGAGATGTGGACGCAGTGTCGCTCGATGCTTGAAACACTGAAAATCAACGACTGAAGGCCGCTGCCGGGTAACGTTTTGTGTCGATGCCGAATCTGCCCGTCATCTACCTGGCAGCCGGTCGCGGTTCGCGGCTGGGCGATCTCTGTGCGCAGCGCCCAAAGGCGCTGGTCGAGGCGGGGGGGCGAACGCTTGCCGAGCGCGCATTCGAGTATTTGTCCGCGGCCGGGTTTGAGCGCATCGTCGCGGTCACCGGACACGCCGCCGACCGACTCGAAGGTCTCGGTGCCGAAACCGTTTTCAACGACCGGTGGAGCGACGAGAACAACATCGTTTCGCTCTGGCAGGTACGCGAGATCGTGCGCGGCGGCTGCGTGATTGTGAACTGCGACCTGCTGTTCGAGCCGGAGCTGGCGCGCCGGTTGGCCGATACGGAGGGCAGCGCGTTACTGGTGGACGACGTGCTCGAAGTGGACCAGGAATCGATGAAGGTCACGCTCGGGCCGAGCGGCGACCTCGCGCGGCTGCACAAGTCGATCCCCCTGACCGAAGCGATCGGCGAGTACATCGGTCTGACCCGCGTGGACCCCGCCGATGGTCCGCTGCTCGCGGAAATCCTTGACGAGTTCATCGCCGCCGGCAACGTGCAGGTTTACTACGAAGACGCGCTGGAGGAGCTGGCGCGCCGTCGCGCGGTACGCGTGGAGCGGGTTGGCGGTTTGCTCTGGGTGGAGATCGACGACCACGACGATCTCGCCCGCGCCAACGATGAGATCGCCCCGGCGATCGATGCACTTACGCCCCAGCCTTCGGCCACTGTCCTGGAGACTTCGGCTTGAATGGCGAGTTCAAAGAGCTGATCGCCGCGATGACGGCGACCCGACAGATCGCGCTGCCGCGGTTTTTGCGCGCGGTCGAGGGCCACGACGCGCTCGACGCCGAATTGCGCCAGGTGCTTGAAGCGCTGGAGGTTTCGGCACCGCTTTACGTCAGTGGTACGTCGCAGTCCGCCGCTGTCTGCGCCGACCTCACCGGCAGCGACGGCAACCGCGACACGATCACCGACAACACTCGCGCCGAGGTCAAACGCATCGCGACCCGTCTTCAGCGTGATCACGACGCGATCGTCGCCGTCGGCGGCGGCCGGCCGGTGGATGTGGCGAAGGCCGCCGCATTGATCGCCGACGAGCCGGTGATCGTGATCCCGACCCAGCTTTCCACCGACGGCATCGCCTCGCCCGTCGCCGTGATTCGCGAAGCCTCCGGCGATGTCGTCAGCGAGCGCGCGCAGTTGCCGGTCGCGGTCGTGGCGGACCTGGAGGCGGTTGCCGCCGCACCCGCGCCGTTCGCCCGCGCCGGCATTGGAGACCTGATCAGCAACCGAACGGCGTTGTTTGACTGGCGTCTCGCCGCGACCGCCGGGGCAGAACAGGTCGATGACTTCGCCGCGTTGCTTTCGGCCTGCGCCCATCTGCTGATCGAGAGCTTTGACCTATCCGAACTGTGCGCCGGACGCGTGACCGTGCCGCTGGCACGGCGCCTGCTCGACGGCCTGGTGCTGAGCGGACTGGCGATGGAGATCGCCGGATCGTCGCGCCCGTGCTCGGGCAGTGAGCACCTGATCAGCCACGCGCTTGACGGTCTGGAGCCGGGCACCGCCTCGCACGGTGAGCAGGTGGCCTTTGGCACGCTGGTCGCGACCAGGCTGCAAGGTGGAGACGTAGGCGAGATCCGCGAGCTGATCGCCTCGGCCGGTATGACCTCGGCGCTGGCCGGGTTCGGCATCCCCACCGCGCGCCTTGCGGAGATCGTCAAGTGCGCACCGGGCACGCGCCCAGGTCGCTACACGATTCTGGATCACGAGCCGCTCAGCACGCGCGAACTTCGCGCGGAGCTGGATCGCCTGCTGGCCTGCTGAGCCGCGCGGCATCGAACATTCGTTTACCTCGCCAGCGAATTTACGCGTCGGTAAGGGGCAGAAAACCCCGTAACCATGCGCCATTTCGTTTGCGGTACTTAAGAAGACTGAACTTTCGGCCGACACCTTGACCAGCGGATACAGCCAGCCTACGTTTGGGTTGTAAGACGACTGCCTGTGGCTCACGCCCCGGATCGTGCATCACCCCCCAAACCGAACGGATTCGGCTTGAAGATGCGGACAGCAGGGGACAAAGGATTGACTGAGGGGACGTCGCGTATGCGGACCAAATGGGTTTTGAACCCCGGCGGGAGCCTGTCTCCGCGCCGGGCGAGTGTTGTTGGCGCTGAGGACGGCGCCGTATCCAGCGCGGTCGTTGAATCGACCGCACCGCTTCGCGTGGCGTTCGCCGCGCTGCTGACCGCTTTTGTGGTGCTGTTCTTCGCGCTCGCCGTCCCCGCGCGCGCGGAAGTGACGCCGACGGTTGTCTCCAGCTATCTACTCAACGGTACAAATACGGCCGTCGCAAATCCAGGCTCAGGTACCCATTACGACTTTCGCCAGGTGATGACTCCGACCTACAACCCGGCCGGAAACGGCAACGGCGACAACGGCGACGACCTGAAGCGATTGGTCTTCGACTGGCCGGCGGGGTTGATCGGCGACCCCAACGCGGTCACTTCGGCAAACCGGTGCACAGTCGACTACACGGGTGTCACGAACTCCAGCGGGAGTCCCGACTACAGCGGTTGTCCGACCTCCAGCATCATCGGCGCGATCAGGGTAACGGTCACCGCAAGCGCATGGGTCGGCGAATGCAGCATGATCATGAACGGCGATCTTTTCTTGCTTCGGAATCGGCCAACGGCCGACCCCGAGGTACCGACGTACATCGGCATACACATTAGCGGTACGCCCACAGGTGGCGCACTCGGCATGTGCACACTTGCCGGTAATCAGGCGATGGACATGACGGCGAGGATCGCGCTGCGTCCGGACGACAAGGGACTGCGCCTGACCGTCATCGACGACATGCCGCGAAGCCACTACACGGGCGCGCTTGGCGGATGGGCGGACATCAAGATTCTCTCCGTTGACCAGCGCGCATTTGGTGCGGCTCCGTCGCCCAGCACTAAACCCTTCCTTACGATGCCGACCCGTTGCGATGCCTGGACGACGAAGGCGTTCACGGCCGGTTACGACGCACCAAACAACTTCAACTCCGACGTGGACCCCGTCGACGGAGTCAACGACACAAAAGTCGGTTCGCATAACGTCACGCCGAGCTGCGCCTCGCCCCCGGCTACGGCTTACGGCTTCACAATGACGACCTCCAACTCGCAGGCGGGCCGTCCAGTCGGCGTACGCGCGACGATGACCAACAGCGTCGTCACCACCATGGCCGCTTCGCAGCCCGCATACGCCAAAACCTTCCAGCTTCAACTTCCCGTCGGTTACAAGATCAACCCCGCGATAGCCAACCGCGTAGGATCGGCCGGTTGTACGGAATCTCAGTTCCTTCGTCCTGCGGCCGGAACGCCCGTGACCGATCTTGCTCCAACCTGTCCGGCAGCGACCGAGGTAGGCACCACCGCTGTTACCGCTCCCGAGATAACAGGCAGCCTGGTCGGACGTTTATATCTGGGTGATCCGCTGCCCGGCGACGAAGCCGCGGGCATTTATCGCCTGTACGTGTATGCGGCACGCGGAGGCGTGGTCGCCAAGTTCCAAGGTCGTGCCGTGGCCAACTCCGTCAACGGCCAAGTGACCGTGACGATGGACAATACGCCCGTCTACACCACGGGTCTACCGCAGTTCAACTACAGCTCGTTCATTCTGGACTTCGACACGAACTCAGCCGGTGTTGGCTCGCCGAGTTCGGGACCGGTGTCAAACCCCGACGACGATCAGCAGATGCTGGTCAATCCGCAGGTCTGTGGCAGCTACACAGCGACCGCGACGATGACGCCGTGGACGACGCCCACACAAGGCGTGACCTCCTTCAATCCCTCATTCAACATCACCGCCGGCAGCAACGGCAGCTGCAACTTCAACTCTTTCGATCCGTCCTTCAGCGCGAACCTCAGCGATGTCGGTGCGGGCAAGCACCCGAACTTGTCGCTTACGGTCACGCGCGCCGACCGTACGGACAACCTGCGCGACATGACCTTCCGGCTACCGCCGGGCTTCGCCGGTTCCACGACGGCGGCGTCGATCTGTTCCGCGGCCAACGCGGCGGCCGGAACATGTACGTCGGCTTCGCAGGTCGGGTCGGTCACGGTGCTGACCGGCTCAGGTGCCGAGTCGGCGACGCTCAACGGAACGGTGCATCTGACGGACCCGGACAGCGCGGACACAGCGAAGTTGGCGATCATCGTGCCTGCGATTGTGGGTCCGTTCGACCTCGGTTTCGTGGTGATCTACTCCCACCTGCAGCTCAGCGGCACGACAAGTTTTGGACTTGACTCGATCACGACGAGCATGCCGCAGTCGATCATGGGCATTCCTGTGCTCTACCGCAGCGTTGCGCTGAACCTGAATGGCATCATTGCCGGTAAGCCGTTCCTGCAGAACCCGTCGGTTTGCCAGGTGCTGACCTTCCAAGGCACGATGACGTCGAACGGCGACCTTTCGGGCAGCCTGCCGGGCTCGGGTGCCGTCAGCTCCGTCGTCAAGACCGACACCGATCAGTCGACAAACGGTTGTGCATCGCAGACGTTCAACCCGTCGCTGTCGGTGACGCCGACCTCGACCGCTACTGACACGGCGACCGGCCTCACCGTTGGCGTCTCGGTGCCTCAGACCACGACCGGCGTTACAACTGGAACGATTCAGCAATCGACCGTCAAGAGGGTCTTGCTCACGTTTCCGCTTGGAATGGAGATAAACCCAGCATTTGCGGCTAGTGCTACCGATTGTTCGACTGCCAACATCGACGCTGGTGGCACCCTGTGTGCGCCTGCTTCCAGGCTGGCGGACGTGACCGTGAATACGCCGCTGCTGGGAAGCCCTGTCAGCGGCAAGGTGTACCTGGAGTCGCCGGGAACCACCGAGGCCACCCGTTACAAACTCGGCATGGTGCTGGACATGCCCGGCGGAAAGCAGATCATCCACGGCACCACTCAGATCGACGGCGACACCGACTTGCCCGGCGGCTTGGGTTCCAAAAATACGGGCACCGGCCAGATCATCGCCGACTTCAACAACCTTCCGGACGTGCCGTACTCGTCGATGTTGCTGGCGTTCAACGCGACCACGCCGATGTTCGTCAACCCCTCAACTTGCGCCTCGCAAACCTTCAACGGTTCGATCACGCCGACCAACGGCTCGCTCTCGCCGGCCGCGCGTACGGCCGCATACACAACTTCCTACAACGGCTCCGGCGGAGCGTGCAGCGGTGATCCGTGGAGCGCGGGCAATCCCACGCCGAGCTTCAGCCAAACGGTATCCACGACCGCAGCGATGGGTCACCCGAATCTGGGCCTGACCGTCACTCGTGCAGACAAGGAGCAGGACCTGCGCGACATGGTCTTCAGCCTTCCGGTGGGTCTGTCCGGCGCGGCCACCGCGACCACTCAGACATGCACCCAGGTCAGCGCCGACGCCGCAACCTGCGGCAGTACCCACCCGGCCTCGATCATCGGGTCGATCAGCGTGGGCAGCGGCAGCGGTGCGAGCGCCACCGTCAACGGCTCGCTTTACAACACCGTCGCCCCCGGCACGCAGCCGGCCAAGCTGACGGCGATCGTGCCGGTGGTGGTTGGACCGTTCAACCTCGGCAGCATGAGCATCCCCGTCAACGTGACGCTGCGCGCCGATTACGGCCTTGATGCCTCCACCACCAGCCTGCCTCAGCGTTATGAGGGCATCAAGATCCACTACCGCTCGCTGAACATGACGATCAACGGTACGGCTACGCAGGGCACCGGAGGCACCGGCGACGACGTGCCGTATCTGACTAACCCGAGCAAGTGTCAGAGCAACACGACCACGGCCGCACTGACCTCGACGCTCGTCAACACCGTCACGCGCACGCAGTCCTACACGACGACTGGATGCCCGATCAACTTCGGCACGACGCCGACGATGACCGTCAGCGGCATCAGCACGACTACGCAGGCGCCCACCGGCATGACGGTGACCGTCAACAGCGCGGCAACCAACCCGACGATCAAGCAGATCCGCCTGACCTTCCCCGCGGGCATGACCGTCAACCCGGCGATCGGCAACAACGGTGCAAACACGACTTGCACGACCTTGCTGATCGACGCCGGTGGCAGCGGTTGCCCGGCGGCCTCGCAGCAGGGCACGGTGACGATGCAGACGCCGCTATTGGCGGGCACGTTCAGCGGCAATGTGTATTTGGAGGAGCCGGGTTCAACGGCCGCCACCAGGTACCGGCTGGCGATGATCGTCAACCTACCGGGACGCGCGATGATTGTTCGCGGTGTGGCGACGGTCAACGGCGCCACCGACGGCGCGTCGGGAGCCACCGGCTCGGTCGACTCCGGCACCGGCGTCGTGGTTGCCGACTTCGACAACATTCCCGACCTCGCGTTCAGCAACATGACGATGACGCTCAACGGTGGCAATCGTGCGCTGCTTATCACGCCGTCAACCTGCCAGGCAAACACGATCAATGGACTGATCGTGCCGAACTCCGGTGGCACGAACGTCAATACGACGTCCAGCTTCACGACCTCGACGAACTGCACGCAGTCGTTTGCGCCCACATTCAGCGCGTCGCTCTCC
This sequence comes from Actinomycetota bacterium, assembly GCA_016213645.1. Taxonomy (GTDB): domain Bacteria; phylum Actinomycetota; class Thermoleophilia; order Solirubrobacterales; family JACPNS01; genus JACPNS01. The sequence goes on along the minus strand of JACQZY010000013.1, from coordinate 270,730 downwards.
AGTTCCGCGCCGGCCGCAAACGCCAACCTCACGATGACCGTGACCAGCGGCGGCGCGACAGTTGCCCAGTTGCGCAACTTCAACGCCCACCTGCCCACCGGCCTGGTGGCCAACACAGGAAACGTTCCGCGCTGCACGCAGGCGAGCGCGGCGGCGGCGACCTGCTCTTCGACGCAGTCGACCAGCGTCGTAGGCACCGTGTCGACGTCGATGGGCCATTCCGGCGAGCAGTACACGGTCAATGGATCGATTTACAACGTTGTGCCCAACGCCGGTGAACCGGCGCGCATGCAGGCGATCATTCCGGTGCTGGTGGGGCCGTACAACCTGGGCAGTCTTTCGGTGCCTGTCACCACGTCGCTACGCAGCGACTACGGCATCGACACGTTCACGCAGCTGCCGCTGCGCTACGAAGGCGTCGACGTGCGCATTCGCTCGCTGAGCATGACGATCAACGGCATCGCAGGTGGTAACCGCTTCATGCAAAACCCGAGCAAATGTGGCGCCGCAACGATCAGCGCCGACATGATCAATGCCTCGGCGGTCAGCGTGCCGGGCAGCCAGGGCATCACCATCGCGGGTTGCCCAAGCAACTTCGGCAGCGCCCCGACGATCACCGTCACACCATCGACTTTGCAGGCCGCCGACCCCGTCGGCCTGACGATCGGCGTCAACAGCGCAGCAACCAACCCCACGATCAAGCGTGTGCGCGTGGCATTCCCGACCGGTATGGAGATCAATCCCGCCTTCGGCAACGGTCTGAACGCCTGCTCGACCGCGAACATCGACGCCGGCACCTGCACCCCGGCAGACGCGATTGCCGACGTGCAGCTGACCACTCCGCTGCTCTCCGCCAACCCAGTCAACGGCAAGCTTTACCTGGAGACTCCGGGTACCACCGCCGGCACGCGCTATCGCGTGGCGATGATCATCGACCTGCCCGGGCGCAAGATGATCGTGCGCGGAGCCGTGACGATCAACGGCTCGACGACGATCCCGACAGGCGGCACAGGCGCTGTAGACAGCGGAACGGGGCAAGTCACCGCGGACTTCGACAACATTCCCGACCTGGGATACACGAACATGACGCTGACCTTCGTCAGCACGGCGCGCGCGATGGTCGTGAACCCCGACACCTGCTCACCGGCCACCTTCCAAGGCACGATCTCGCCGAACTCCGGCGGCGCCGACGCTTCACCGACGGCGTCCTACACGCCGACCGGCTGCTCAAGCAACTTCAACCCGTCGTTCACGGCGGCGGTAAGCACACCGACCGCCAACGGCCACCCGAATCTGACCTTGAACGTCAGCCGCAACGACAAGGAGAAGCTGCTGCGCGGACTGACAGTGCACCTGCCGACCGGTCTGGTGGCGCAGACCACCGCCGTGGCGACGCCATGCACACAGGCAAGCGCGACCGCGGGTACGTGTGAATCGACGGCGCCGAACTCGCAGGTGGGAACTTTCTCGACCGCCTTTGGGTCGGGTACCGAAACTTACAACCTGACCAGCGGCAAGCTGTTCCTGGTCGTCCGCAACAGCAACGAGCCCGCTCGTTTCCAGGCGATCATCCCGGTCCAGGTGGGTCCGTTCAACCTCGGCAACATGACGGTGCCCGTCAGCACCAGCCTGCGTGCCGACTACGGCATCGACGCCACGACCACACTGCCAAACCGCTACGAGGGCATCGCTGTACGTATACGAACTTTGACGATGATCTTCAACGGCACGGTCAACGGAAACTCGTTCATCACCAACCCGAGCAAGTGCCAGAGCAACACGGTCAGCGCCGACATGACGGCGGCCGATCTGACCGGAGACACGAGCGCGGCGAACAACAGCTCCAGCTTCACAACCACGGGCTGCAATATCGATTTTGGATCGGCACCGAGCTTCTCGGCATCGCCGACGACCACCGAGACGCAGGCACCGACCGGCATGAACATCGCCGTCACGTCGGCGTCTTCCAACCCCACGATCAAGCGCGTGCGCGTGGCCTTCCCGGCCGGAATGTCCTTGAACCCGGCCGTCGGAAACAACGGCTCAAACACCGTCTGCTCGACGGCGCTGATCGACGCTGGTGGCAGCGGCTGCCCGGCCGCGTCCAACCAGGGCACGGTGTCGTTGCAGACGCCGCTGGTGGCGGGCACCTTCACCGGCGAGTTGTTCCTGGAGACCCCGGGAGCGACGGCCGCGACCCGCTTCAAGCTGGCGATGGTGATTCACCTGCCGGGTCGCGACATGATCGTGCGCGGCGTGGCGACCGTGGACGGCGCCACCGACGTCACCGGCGGCGGCGCAGGTTCGATGGACTCCGGCACCGGTGTTGTGGTGGCCGACTTCGACAACATTCCGGACCTCGGATTCAGCAATCTACAGCTGGGTATGTCCGGCGGTTCGCGCGCTGTGCTGGTCAACCCCGACAACTGCGCCGCGCAGACGGTCAACGGTCAGATCACGCCGAACTCCGGCGGAGTGACCGTCAGCTCCAATCCGAGTTATACGACGACACTCGACTGTGCACCGCCATTCAACCCCACGTTCAGCGCCTCGCTTTCCACCACGACGGCCGGCGCCAACCCGAACCTCAACATCAGCGTCACGAACCCGGGCAAGTCGCGTCAGCTGCGCAACCTCAACCTGCACCTGCCCACCGGTCTGGTGGCCGACACCGTCAGCACCCCGCGCTGTTCGCAAGCCAACGCGACGGCGGGCACGTGCGCCGCTTCAATGGCCGTCGGCACGATCAACACGACGATCGGCAATTCCGGCGAGACGCTGGCGATCAGCGGCACGGTTTACAACGTCGTGCCCAATGCTTCCGAGCCCGCGCGCCTGCAGGCGGTCGTGCCCGTGACCGTCGGACCATACGTGCTGGGCAACCTCAGTGTTCCGGTCACCACGGCGCTGCGCTCCGACTACGGCATCGACACAACCACGCAGTTGCCGCTGCGCTACGAGGGCATTGCCGTGCGGATTCGCACGCTGAACTTGACGATCAACGGCATGGTCGCGGGCAACGGCTTCATGATCAACCCGAGCAAGTGCCAGACCACGGCGATCACGGCGGACATGATCTCCGCCGATTCCGCCACGGTGGCGGGCAACCAGGCGATCACGATCAACGGCTGTCCAAAGCAGTACGGCACCGCACCGACGTTCGCGGTGACGCCGTCCACAACAGAGACGGCCAAGCCCGTGGGCCTGACTTTCGACATCGGTTCGACAATCGCCAACCCGACGACCGACTCGGTGACCGTGACCTTCCCGCAGGGCGTGGAGCTCAACCCGGCCGCCGGAAACAGCGTGGTGGGTTGTTCGACGGCGCAGATCAACGCCGGCGGCGCGGCCTGCCTGGCCACCGGTGCCAATCTTGGTTCGGTCACGCTGGACACGCCGCTGCTGGACAACCAGCAGACCGGCAACATTTTCTTGGAAACGCCGGGTACTACTGCCGGTACGCGTTATCGCATCGCGCTGGTCGTTCATCTGCCCGGCAGCGACCTGATCGTCCGTGGCGCGGTTTCGCATGACGGCGCGACGACGATTCCGACCGGCGGCACAGGCGCAGTGGACAGCGGAACCGGTCAACTGGTCACGACCTTCAGCGGTATTCCGGACCTGGCGTTCGACAACTTCCGCGTCGCCTTCAACAGCGGCGACACAGCGTTGTTCACCAACCCGCGTAGCTGCGCGAGCACCAGCTACTCCGCGGCCTTCGCCCCGCATGGTGGCGGCACGGTGGCAAACGCGAGCAGCGCTTACACGACCACGCTCAACTGCGCCAACACGTTTGCGCCGACGTTCAGCGGCAACGTCAGCACCACCGCTTCGGCAGGCAATCCGAACTTGACCCTGACGGTCACGCGGCCGGAGAAGGACCGCGCGTTGCGCACCTTCGCGGTCAGTCTGCCAACCGGCCTGGTGGCGGCCACCACGGCGACTACGCGCTGCGACCAGGCCACCGCGGCGGCCGGAAACTGTCTGGCCTCACAGGCCGTCGGAAGCGTCACCACGGCGATCGGCACCGGCGGCCAGAATCTCTCGCTCAGCGGCACGATCTACAACGTCACGCCCAACGGCAACGAACCCGCGCGCCTCTCGGCGATGATCCCGGTGGTTGTAGGACCGTTCAACCTGGGCAAGCTGACGATTCCGGTGGCAACCAGCCTGCGCGCGGATTACGGCGTCGACGCCACGGCGCAACTGCCACTTCGCTACGAGGGCATCGCGGTGCGCATCCGCACGATGACGATGGTGCTTAACGGCGTCGCCGGCGGCAACGACTTCATGATCAACCCGAGCAAGTGCCAGGGCAACGACGTCGGAGCGACGATGACCTCCGAAGGTCCTTCGGCCAACACAGCCACCGGCCTGTGGAGCTACACCACCAACTCCTGCGGCAACTTCGGCAGCGCACCGACGATCACCGTCACACCGTCCACGTTGGCGGCCGGCGAACCCGCCGGTCTCACAGTCGGCGTCAACTCAAACGCCAACAACCCCACGATCAAGCGTGTTCAGCTTGCGATGCCCGTGGGCATGGAGGTCAACCCGGCCTTCGGCGCCAACGTCACACCGTGCAGTACGGCGAACGTCACGGCGGGCACCTGCAACGCCGCCGACGCGATCGGTGACGTGACGATGACCACGCACCTGCTCGGCACAAACCCGACCGGCAAGATCTACCTGGAATCGCCTGGCACGACGGCCACCACGCGTTACAGGCTGGCGATGATCATCGACCTGCCCGGGCGTACGCTGGTTGTGCGCGGTGCGGTGAGTCTGAATGGTTCCACGACGATTCCGACCGGCGGCACAGGCGCGAGCGACAGCGGCAACGGTCAGCTGATCGCCGACTTCGACAACATTCCAGACCTCGGATTTACGAACCTGCAGATCGCGTTCGCGGCGGGAGACCGTGCGATGGTCGTAAACCCGGAGGCGTGCAGTTCCGCGACCTTCCAGGGCACGATCACGCCGAATTCGGGAGGAGCAAACGCCTCGCCTACGGCGTCCTACGCACCGACCGGATGTGCGGGCGGATTCAACCCCACGTTCACTGCCTCGGTCGACAACAACCAGGCCGCCGCGCATCCGAATCTGACCCTCAGCGTCACGCGTCCGGACCACCAGGAGCAGCTGCGCACGCTGAAGGTGAGCCTGCCGGTCGGCCTCGTCGCAAACACGACGGCCACGGCGACGACCTGCTCCCAGGCCAACGCGACGGCGGGCAACTGTCTTGTGGCAGAAGAGATCGGCAGTTTCAGCACCGCGATCGGCTCCGGCGCGGAGACCTTCACGCTCGCCGGCGGCAAGATCTACAACGTTACGCCCAACAGCAACGAACCGGCGCGTTTCCAGGCGGTCGTGCCCGTGCAGGTCGGTCCGTTTGATCTTGGCAAGTTGAGCATTCCGGTGACCACCGCCCTGCGCAGCGACCTTGGAGTAGACGCCACCACCACACTGCCGCTTCGCTACGAGGGCATTGCCGTACGCATCCGCACGATGACGATGGTGCTCAACGGCACGGTCGGCGGCAACTCGTTCGTCACCAACCCCAGCAAGTGCCAGAGCAACACGGTCACCGGCGAGATGACTTCCAGCCTATCCACGGTCAACACCGACACTTCGTCGTTTATCACCACCGGATGCGCGGCACTCGCCGCCGCTTACAACCCGTCGATCAGCGCGAGCGTGAACCCTGCCGACGCGGGCACGCCGACGGCGCTGACGTTCGGTGTCAACGTACCGGCCGGTAGCTCCACAACGAGCCGCGTGCAGATGACTCTGCCCGCCGGCATGGAGATCTCGCCCGGCGTCGGCAACGGTTTGGCAACGTGCTCAACGGCACAGATTGACGCCGGCGGCGCGGCCTGCCAGTCGACAACCGCCAATTTGGGCACGGTCACCCTAAACACCCCGCTGCTGCCGGCGGCCCAGACCGGCAATGTCTTCCTGGAGACTCCCGGCACCACCGCTGCCACGCGCTACAAGCTGGCGCTGGTGATCCACCTGCCCGGCCGCGACCTTGTGCTGCACGGCGGCGCGCTGGTCGACGGCTCAAGCGATCTGCCCGGCGGCCTTGGCAGCAAGGACACCGGCACCGGTCAAGTAAGCGCGGACTTCCCGGCGCTGCCGGATCTTGGCTTTACGGCGATGACCGTGGCCTTCAACGCGACGGGCAACAAGTTGTTCATCAACCCCAAGACATGTGGCTCGCACACCGTTTCGTCGGATCTGACGCCGAACGCCGGTTCCACCGCGGTGACGCGTACGGCGAACTTCACGACGTCAAACGGCACGTGCTCCAACGCCTCCTTCGCGCCCACCTTCAGCGGTTCGATCTCACCGTCAACGTCGAACTCGAACCCCGACCTCACGCTGAGCATCAACAACGTAAACGGCACGCAGGAGCTCAAGAGCTTCGCGATCAACCTGCCGGTAGGCCTGGTGGCCAACACCACCGCCGTGCCGCGCTGTTCACAGGTCAACGCCGACGCCGGAAACTGCGTCGCGTCGAATGCGGTGGGCACCGTCGCCACCACGATCGGCTCCGGCACGGAGACCTACACCGTCAACGGCACGATTTACAACGTGATGCCAAACGCCGATCAGCCGGCGAGGCTACAGGCGGTCGTGCCTGTGCAGGTCGGCCCGTTCGACTTGGGCAAGATGAGCATCCCGGTGCCAACTCAATTGAACCCGGACCTCACCGTCACCGCCACGGCGACTCTGCCCAGCCGCTACGAGGGCATCTCCGTTCGCGTACGCGCGATCAACATGGTTGTCCTGGGTCAGCCCGGCGGCAACAAGTTCATGGTCGCCCCAACCAAGTGCGGCACCAGCGCGATCGGCGCAACGATGACCTCCGACAGCAGCAACACGGCGGCCGGCTCGTCGAACATCACGATCACCGGCTGCCCGACGAACTTTGCCCTTAGCCCCGCCTTGCAGGTCACACCGACCACGACCACGCGATCGACGCCGGTCAACCTGGACGTCAAGGTCAGCTCGTCGGCCAACAACCCGACGATCGGCCGCGTGCAGGTGGCGATGCCGCTCGGCATGGAGATCAACCCCGCATTCGGCAATAGTCTGACCGCCTGCGCCACCACCGCCATCAACCTCGGCGGCGGCACCTGCCCGCCGTCCTCGCAGGTCGGCGTGGGAACGCTGAAGACGCAGCTGCTCGACCCGAGCGTCGGCTACCCGGCCAAGGTCTACTTGGAGGAGCCAGGCAGCACCGCCACGACCCGTTACAAGCTGGCGATCGTCGTCGAACTGCCGGGAGCCAACCTGATCATCCGCGGCAAGGTGCGCGTGGACGGTTCTTCGACGATTCCGACCGGCGGCACCGGCTCCGTGGACACCGGCACCGGCCAGATCGTCGCCGACTTCGACAGCGTGCCGGACCTCGGCTTCACAGAGATGGACGTGCAGTTCAACACCGCCACGCCGATGTTGGTGAACCCGATGACTTGCGTGTCGCAGACCTTCCAGGGCACGATCACGCCAAGCTCCGGCGGTACGGACGCCACGCCTACGGCGGCGTACTCGACCACCCCGGTCGGCTGCTTTGACCTCTTCAGCCCGACCTTCAGCGCGAGTGTCAGCGACAACACGGCCGGGGCGCACCCCGACCTCACGCTGAACGTCGCGCGCCCGACCGACAACCATCGTCCGCTGCGCGACTTCAACCTGCAACTGCCGGTCGGACTGGTCGCCTCCACGACGGCGACGACGACCTGCTCGCAGGCCAACGCCGCGGCCGGTAACTGCCTGGCGTCGCAGCGCGTCGGCGAGTTCCTGACGACGATCGGAAACGGCGCCACCGGACTGGACCTAACCGGCCAGATCTTCAATGTCCAGCCAAACGCGGGCGAACCGGCGCGGCTGTCGGCGATGGTCGACGTGCAGGTCGGTCCGTACAACTTGGGCAAGCTGGTGATCCCGATCACAACGTCGCTGCGCAGCGACATCGGCGTCAACACCTACACGCAGATCCCGCGGCGCTACGAGGGCATTGCCGTGCGCATCAAGACGATGGCGATCACGCTCTACGGCTACGCACAGAACGGCAACCCGTTCATGAGCAACCCGAGCAAGTGCCAGAACAACACGATCACCGCGAACATGACCTCCGACATCGGCGACGTATCGAACAAGACTTCAAGCTTCGCCACCACCGGTTGCCCGCGCAACTTCGACGTTACGCCGACGCTCGGCGTGACCGTCACACCGTCCGAGACGACGGTGCCGACGGGCCTCGGTGTGACAATCGGTAGCGACCCGTCGAACTCGACGATCAGCCGCATTCAAGTTGCGCTGCCGCCGAGCATGTCGATCAACGCGGCCGTAGGCAACGGCTTGGCGACCTGCGCGACGGGGCTGATCAACGCCGGCGGCGCAGGCTGTCCGGCCGGCTCCAACCAGGGCACGGTCGAGGTGACCACGCCGCTGCTGGCCGCCGTGCAGACCGGAAACGTCTACCTGGAGGATCCGGGCAGCACAGCCACCACGCGTTACAAGCTGGCGGTTGTGGTGCACCTGCCCGGCACCGACATGATCGTGCGCGGCAAGGTGCTGATCAACGGCTCCAGCGACATCACCGGAGGCACCGGCGCCGTGGACAGTGGCACCGGCCAGATCACAACCGACTTTGGCAGCATCCCGGACCTGGCGTTCAGCCAGATGAAGTTGAACTTCAACACCGGCCCGCGCGCGCTGCTGACCAACCCCGATACCTGCGGTTCGCACTCGGTCGACGCGGTGATCACACCTAGCTCCGGTGGAGCGAACGCCAACGTCAACACAACCTTCAACACCAGTTACGACGGCTTGGGCATGGCTTGCCCCGGCACGCAGCCCTTCGCGCCCACGTTCACCGCGAGCGCGAGCACATACGCCACCGGCGCCAACCCGGACCTGACATTGACCGTTGATGCCGGTTCAAAGGACCAGGCGCTGCGCGAGTTCAACATCAGCCTGCCCGCCGGTTTGGTGGCAGACACCACCGCCGTGACCCAGTGCTCGCAGGCGGTAGCCGCCGACGGCACCTGCGCCGCGACCAGCCAGGTCGGAACCGTCGTCACGAAGCTCGGCACCGGATCCGAGACCTACGACCTGACCGGCGAAATTCACAACGTCGTGCCGAACTCCAGCGAGCCCGCCCGCCTGCAGGCGATCATCCCGGTGGTGGTCGGCCCGTACAACCTGGGCAAGCTGAGCATTCCGGTGCCGACCGCGCTGCGCGGCGGCGATTACGGCGTTGACACGACGACCACGATCCCGACCCGTTACGAAGGCATCGCCGTGCGTATCTCGCAGATGCAGATGCTGATCGACGGCGTCGTCGGCGGCAACAACTTCATGAAAAACCCGAGCAAGTGCGGCGCCAACACGATCAGCGCCGAGATGATTTCGGCAAGCGCCACGAACGTGATCGGCAGCCAGCCCTACACGGTCACCGGATGCCCGCAGAACTTCGTTACGCCGCCGACGATCACGGTTGCCTCCAGTGAGGACGAGGCCGCGATGCCGACCGGCCTTACGTTGACGATCGACTCGGCTTCAAGCAACCCGACGATCGGCAGCGTAGTCACCACGATGCCCGACGGCATGAGCCTCAACCCGGCGGTCGGCAACACCGTCGCGACCTGTGCGACGGCCACGATCGACGCCGGAGCCACCGGCTGTTCGGCCGCAAGCGAGGTTGGAGACGTTGAGCTGGTCACGCCGCTGCTGCCGGGTACGAAGACCGGCAAGGTCTATCTGGAGACCGCCGGCACGACGGCCGCGACGCGCTACAAGTTGGCGATCGTGATCGACCTTCCCGGCACGAAGATGATCGTGCGCGGCGTTACCACGGTTGACGGCGCGAGCGATCTGACCAACGGCATGGGCTCCACCGACGCCGGCACCGGCCGCGTGGTTGCGACCTTCCCGAGCCTGCCGGACCTCAGTTTCACGCAGATGAAGATCACCTTCGACAGCGGCCCCAACGCGCTGCTCACAAACGCCGAGACCTGCGGCGTGCAGACTGTGCAGGGTGACTTTGCTCCGCAGTCCGGCGGTGTCACGACCAGCGACACCGACTCGTACAACGCCAGCTACGACGGCATCGGCGCGCCTTGCCCGGCGCCGGCCTCCGAGGCCTTCACGCCGAGCTTCAGCGCCGCGGTTTCGACCACGCAGGCGGCCGGAAACCCCGATCTCACGATCACGATGGGCCGCGCCGACAAGACGCAGCAGCTGCGCAAGTTCGACCTGCACCTGCCGCCCGGTCTGGTGGCCAACACCGTAGACACACCGCGCTGCTCGCAGGCCAATGCCGCGATCGCCAACTGCACCGCCGCCTCGCGCGTGGGTGACGTAACGACCTCGATCGGCACAGGCAGCCAGCTGATGTCGCTGACCGGCGGCATTTACAACGTGACGCCAAACAACGACGAGCCGGCGCGCCTGCAGGCGATCATCGACGTGATCGTCGGCCCGTACAACCTGGGCAAGCTGAGCATTCCGGTCACCACCGAGATCGTCAGCGGCGCGCTGCCGAGCGACTTGGCGATCGACACGCACACGACGATTCCGCAGCGCTACGAAGGTGTGCCGGTGCGCATCCGCTCGATGCAGATTCAGGTGGACGGCGTGGCCGATCAGGGCACGCCCAGCGGCGCAGACGACAAGCCGTTCATGATCAACCCGTCCCAGTGCGCCACGCACACGATCAGCGCAACGCTTGAGTCGTCGCTGACCACGACCGCGGCCGGTAGTTCGAACTTCACCACCACCAACTGTGCCGGAGCGCCTTACAACCCGATCCTCAACGCCTCGTTGAGCACCACCGAGTACGGCCAGCCGGTCGGCCTCGATCTGGGCTTCCAGTTCACCGGCAACTCGTCGTCGACGAAGAAGATCGTCACGCAACTGCCGGTTGGCATGGAGGTCAACCCGGCGGTGGGCAACTACGGCATGTCGATGACCTGCGCTCCGGCCGACGTGGCCGCGGGCGGCGGAGCCTGCCCGGCCGCCAGCAAGCTTGGCGATGTCACGCTCGACACGCCGCTGCTGCCGACGCAGCGCACTGGTGCGATCTACCTGGAGACTCCGGGCTCGACGGCCGCCACGCGTTACAAGCTGGGAATCTTCATCGACTTGCCGGGCGGCGGCGACCTGGTGGTGCACGGCAGCGCCACGGTGGACGGTTCCAGCGACATCACCGGCGGCACCGGTGCCACCGACAGTGGCAACGGCCGCGTGACCGCGAGCTTCGACAACCTGCCCGACCTGCAGTTCAGCAACTTGCAGATCCACTTCAAGACCACCGGCAGCGGTGAGCACGCGCTGCTCACCAACCCCGAGAGCTGCGGCAGCGCCAACGTCAGCGCCGACATGTCGCCGTGGAGCAACCCCGGCAGCGTCACGACCGTGACCGACGGCGTGACCGTGGATTACAACGGCGCGGGCGGCGCCTGCCCCGGCGTTACGCCGTACGGCCCGAACTTCGGCGGCAGCGTGTCCGACACGCAGGCCGGCGGCCACCCGGACCTTTCACTGACGGTCACGCGCAACGACAAGCACCAGCAGGTCCGCCGCCTCGACGTACACCTGCCGGTCGGCTTCGTGGCCAACGCGCAGGCCGTGCCGCGGTGCTCGCAGGCCAACGCCGCGGTCGGCAACTGCTTGGCCGGTTCGCAGGTGGGCACGATCACCACGTCGATCGGCTCCGGAAGCGACACCTTCACATTGGCCGGCGCGCTGCACAACGTCGAACCGAATTCCAACGAACCGGCTCGCCTGCAGGCGATCATCGACGTGCAGGTCGGTCCGTTCGATCTGGGTGTGCTGAGCATTCCGGTACCCGCGACGCTGCGCGCCGACATGGGCGTTGACGTGGGCGCGCAACTGCCGCTCCGTTACGAGGGCGTGCCGGTACGCGTGCGCAGCTTGCAGATGAACGTCAACGGCGTCGTCGGCGGCCAGAACTTCCTGATCAACCCGAGCAAGTGTCAGTTCAACATGGTCAACGCCGACGTTACGGCGGCCGGCGGTGCGGTTGCGACCGGCAGCTTCGGTTTTGGCACCACCAACTGCGCGGGTCTGTCCTTCAACCCGGCGATCACGGCCGGCGTCAGCACGACCGAGACGGCGAAGCCGACCGGCTTCGACTTCGGCGTCACCGTGCCCAACGGCCACTCCACGCTAAACGGTGTAGCGGTGACCTTGCCGCCGGGCATGGAGATCAACCCGGCCTTCGGCAACGGTGTCGCCGCCTGCGCGCAGACGACGGTCAACGCCGGTGGATCCGGTTGTCCGGTTGGCAGCCAGATCGGTTCGGTCACGCTGGACACGCCGCTGCTGGCGAGCCAGCAGACCGGCGAGGTCTTCCTGGTGGTGCCCGGCGCCACACCAAGCACGCGCTACAAGCTTGCGATGGTCGTGCATCTGCCCGGCCGGGATCTGGTCGTAAACGGCTCCGCCAACGTCGACGGCGAAGGCCAGGGAGCCGACAACGGCACCGGCCGGATCGTCACCACGTTCAGCAACGTGCCCGACCTGCCGTTCAGCAACTTGCAGGTGCACTTCAACAGCGGCGACCGTGCGCTTCTGACCAACCCCGAAACCTGCGGTACCAACACCGTCAGCGCTGAACTGACGCCGAGCTCGGCCACCGGCGCGGTCACGCGCACGGCGAACTTCAACACCACCTACGACGGCGGCAGCGCGAGCTGCCCGGGCACCGACCCGTTCGCGCCGTCGTTCACCGGCAGTGTCTCCACCACGCAGGCCGGTGGCAATCCCGACCTCACCTTGCACGTCACGCGCAGCGACAAACAGCGCCCGCTGCGCCAGTTCAACATGCACCTGCCGGTCGGCTTGGTGGCCAACACGGTGGACACACCGCGCTGCACGCAGGCAAATGCCGCGGCGGCGAACTGCGCCGCCAACACCGTGGTCGGTTCGATCACGACGGCCGTAGGGTCTGGCGCGGAAACGTACTCACTGTCAGGCACGATCAACAACGTCGAGCCAAACGCCAGTGAACCCGCGCGATTGGCCGCGATCATTCCGGTGATCGTGGGTCCGTTCGACTTGGGCAAGTTGAGCATCCCGGTCACCACCAGCATGCGCACGGACTTGGGCATCGACACGATGACGACGGTTCCAATGCGCTTCGAGGGCATCCCGGTACGCGTACGCGACATGCAGATCGTGCTCAACGGGACGGTTGCGGGCAACGGCTTCATGATCAACCCGTCGCGCTGCACCGCTCACACCGTCACGGCCGAGATGAGTTCCACCAGCGGCGCGCCGCTGACAGACTCGTTCGTCTACAGCACAACCGGCTGCCCGGCCGCGTTCAACCCGTCGATCACCGCAACGGTGGACGACACCGAGAACGGCCAACCGGCGGGCCTGTCCCTGGACGTCAACGTGCCGTCAGGTCACTCGTCGGTCAAGCGCGTAGCCACCACGCTTCCCGCGGGCATGGAGATCAACCCGGCATTCGCCAACTCCGGCGGCGTGCCCAACAGTCTTGCGGCCTGCACGACCGTCGCGATCGACGCCGGCGGTGCCGGTTGTCCGGCAGCCAGCGTGATGGGCGGCGTGACCCTTGACACGCCGCTACTGGCCAACCAGCAGAGCGGCACCGTCTACCTGGAGACGCCCGGCGGCACGCCGAGCACACGCTACAAGCTGGCGATCGTTATCCACCTGCCCGGCCGCGACCTCGTGGTCCACGGACAGGCGCTGGTGGACGGCTCGGGCGCCGGGGCCGACTCCGGCACCGGCCAGGTCAGCGCGATCTTCAACAACGTTCCAGACGTGCAGTTCTCGCAGCTGCACATCGCCTTCAACACGGGCGACCACGCACTGCTCACCAACCCCGAGACCTGCGGCACTCACACCGTCAGCGCCGACCTCACGCCGTGGAGCGACGACGACGAGATCAACCCGCCGGATTACATGGTCACGCGTACTGACAGCTTCGGCGTCAGCTACGACGGCGCCGGCGCGCCCTGCCCGGGCACGATCCCGCAGAACCCGTCGCTGGCCGTGGCCCTGTCGGACACGCAGGCCGGCGCCAATGCCGACGTCACTTTGACGATGTCACGCCCGGACAAGGACCAAGGCATCCGCAAGGCCAAGATCATGCTGCCACAGGGACTTGTGGGTTCCGCCACCGCCGCGCCGTACTGCACGCAACTTGCGGCCGACGCCGGCAGTTGCGGCGCCGACAGCAAGGTCGGCGACGTGACGATCAACGTCGGGTCCGGTGGCGACACCTTCCAGTTGCCAGGCGCGATGCACCTCACCACGCCACCCGCCAACCGTCCGGCCAAGCTGACGGTGATCGTTCCGGTCGTCGTTGGACCGTTCGATCTGGGCAAGGTGATCGTGCCCGTGGAGGTGAACCTGAACTCCAACAACTACGCGCTCGAAGCTACGACCGGCAACATGCCACAGCGCTTTGAAGGCGTCCCCGTTCGCATCCGTCAGCTGGTGATGAAGATGAACGGCATCGCCGATCAGGGCACACCAAGTACCGCCGACGACAAGCCGTTCATGAGCAACCCGCGCAACTGCAGCCCGTTGAACGTGACGGCGGACATCTCGTCGCCGTCCGCCGGCACGGTCACACGCACCGCGGCCCTGCCCACGATCACCGGCTGCGGCTCGCTGGCGCTTTCCAACAGCATCGATGTCACCAACACCCCGACCGACGCCTGGAAGCCCACGGCGCTCGGCGTACACGTGACGCAGTCGGCCAACCCCAACCAGGCCACGCTTAAGTCGCTGACCCTGGACCTGCCCGGCTTCCGCCTGAATGCGGCCGCGGCCGACGGCCTGGTCGCCTGCACCGCCTTCCAGCTCGACAACACGAACTGTCCGGCGCTCTCCGAGGTCGGCGACACCTGGATCGACACGCCGTTGCTGCCGATGGACTCGCCCGGCGGACACTCGCTGGAGGGCCACGTGTACCTGGAGACTCCGGGTACCGCGTCAGACGGCCACGACCGATACAAGCTGGCGATTCAGCTGACCGGCAAGACGGTGATCACGATCCGCGGCACGGCCGTCGTCAACGAGACCACCGGCGAGATTTCGACGACATTCGAAAACCTGCCCGACATTCCGTTCACGGACTTCAGCGTCGAGCTGACCGGCGCCACCAACCCATTGCTGATCAACCCCGACAGCTGCGGCACGGTGAACGTGACGTCATCGATGGTGCCGCACGCCGGCGCCACCGTCAACCCCGGCGACACCGTCAACGTGACCAACTGCAGCCCGAAGGGCTTCACTCCGGGCTCGACGGTCACGCTCACCACGCACAAGTCCGGCGCACACCCGGACGCCACGTTCCTGATCACGCGCCCGGACGGCAACGAGGACCTCAAGAGCGTCACGATGTCGCTGCCTGCCGGCTTCGTCGGATCGGCCGCGGCCGTGCCGATGTGCACGATTCCGGACGCGCAGGCAGGCACGTGTTCGTCGGCCAGCAAGGTCGGCTCGGTGATCGCGAAGATCGGCAACGGCGCGGCCACGCTGACGCTGCCGGGCGACGCCTACCTGACCACCGGCACCAACGGCGACATCGCCGGTATGGCGATCAAGGTTCCGGCGATCGCCGGCCCGTACAACCTGGGCGACTACATCACTCTGGGCCGCATCATCCTGCGTCCGTCCGACCACGGCATCGACGTCGCCTTCGGCGACATTCCGAAGCTCTTCAAGGGCGTGCCGACGCAGATCCGCGAGTTGCAGGTGAAGATGGACGGCAAGGCCAGCAGCGGCAAGCCGTTCCTCTACAACGCTTCGAGTTGTGACGCGATGGCGATCAACACCGCGTTCGGCTCGTATGGCACGGCCACCGCCAACGCGTCCACGCCGTACCAGGCGACCGACTGCCCGCCGCGCACGTTCAACCCGCGGATGTCGTTCACCGCCTCCGGTGGCGGTCCCGGCGGCAACGCTCCGGCTTGGACGATCAAGATGAACCTGGATGACGGCGACTCCACGATGAAGTCGACGAAGGTGCTGTTGCCGTCGATCATCACTGCGAACCTCCAAGGTCTGCCGTCGCCCTGCGAGGCCGACCAGGCCGCGGCATGGAACTGCCCGGCCTCGAGCGCCACCGGCACCGTGACCGTGAACACGCCGTTGCTGCCCACACCTGTCACCGGCACCGTTTACATCGCGCGCGGCACCACGGCGATGCCGGACCTGATGATTATGGTCGGACCGCCGATCAACCTTCAGATTCGTGGCAAGAACTCGTTCGTAAACGGCGTGCAGATTCAGTCGGTCTTCGAGAACCTGCCCGACATGATCTGGAGCCAGATGGAGATGAACATCGGCGGCGGACCGAGCGGTTTGATGGGCGTGCGCGACAACGGGCAGTGCGGTGTGGCAAACGCGGACTTCGCCAGCCACAGCGGTCAAGCGACCAGCGCGGGAGTTCCGGTCAACGGACTCTACGCCTGCGAAAACCAGCAGTCGATTTGCGACACGCCGACAGTGCTGATCGCCACTAAGGGCGTGAAGAAGAAGGGCAACAAGAAGCTCAGCTCGACGATGTCGGTGAGCGTGCCAAGCAACTGCAAGGGCATCAAGTCGATGAGCGTGCTCTACCCGAAGGGCACAAAGGTCAACGGCAAGCTTCTGAAGTACAACAAGAAGAAGAAGGCCACGAAGAAGAACCTCAAGAACGTCACCGGCAAGGCCGGAAGCAAGGCGCTGAAGGTGTTCGACTTCAAGGCGGCCGGACGCAACGGTCTGAAGATCAACAGCGCGCTGCCCAACGGCACGCGGTCAATCTCGATCGCCACCAAGAACTCCGCCGTATTGCTGCCATTCAAGGCTTTCTGCGGCGGCATCAAGGGCAAGGGCAAGACCTACAAGGCCAAGCTCAAGAAGTGCCAGAACAAGACCGTTTCGTTCACGCTGGTGATCACGCGCGAAGACAACAGCGTGCTGCGCTATGTCCACAGCGTCAAGGCCGGCGACAAAAAGTTCAGGTGATCCCTGACGAAGCTGCGATCGGCGGCGCCGGGGGGCGCCGCCCGTCGCGCACACCTCACGAACCGCGTGGCGGCGAACAGCGCGCGGCCGATCCGGTCCCGGCCGTGCTCGTCTAGTTCAAAGACCCCTCAAGCGCCGAGTTATACGTCGCGGCCGCCTCGCGCAGACCCTCGCCGCTGTGCCACGGCGCCAGCGCCGCGCGGGCGTGAATGAGAAACCGCCCGGGTGAGTGACGCCTCACCACCGTGGACGCCGCCGCGCGCTCCAGGTACGTAAGACAGACAAGTGCTCGCACCGCCATCGCCGCCATCCGGCCATGGTGCTTTCGCATGTAGAGATCGCGACCGCGATGAAACTCCACGATCCGTCGTCGCGCCGAGGCACCGTGCGACAGCCCCTCGCGGTGATACGCGCGAGCCGCAGGCACGTACAGGGTGTGGCCGCCCGCATCTGCCAGCCGCTTGCAGAAGTCGACCTCGTCGCCGTACACGAAGAAGTCCTCGTCGAGGTTGCCGATCGCGTTGGCGGCCTCGGTGCGCACCAGCAGCGCGGCCGACTGAGCCCAGTCCACGCGGCGGGTCGCATTGCCCTTGCTCTGCACCGTAAATACGCGATGCAGCCACAGCGCACCGGCAAATGCAGTCGCAACGCTTGTGAACCGCCAGGCGCACGGTTGCGCCACACCGCCGGCATTCAACAACCGCGCCCCTGCCGCAGCCGCGCGCGGGTCATCGTCAAGTGCCGCCACCAGCGCCTCCACCGCGTCCGGAAGTAGTTCGGAGTCTTCGTTCAGCAGCAATGCGTATCGGCCGCGCGCTTCGCGCAACAGCCGTGAGTCATTGGCCGCCTTGCCCGCGCGGCGGTCCAGCGCGACCAGCCGGGCCCCGGTGCGTCGCACACGCTCGACGGAGTCGTCGTCGGAGGCGTTGTCAAGCACCAGGATCTCGTACTCAAGGCGAGCGGTCGTGGTGCGCTCGATCGCGTCGAGACAGCGGGTCAGCAGTTCGCCGCCGTTCGTATTAACGATGCAGAACGAGACGTCCATGCGTTCGCGCAGCGTATCCGCACCCGCGACCGCGATACTTCAGCCCGTGCACATCCGGATGATCGACCCCGCGGCCTACACGCCGCCTTACGACCACGCGCTTTGCTCCGCCCTGGCCGCGCGCGGCGAGCGTGTGGAACTGGTGACCTCACGTTTTCGCCACGGCGAGCGGCCGACGCCCGAGGGGTACGAACTGTCTGAACATTTCCACCGCCTCGGCGGTCCGTTGCCGTTGCGTGCCCTGCAGCACCCGCTTGACATGCTGAGCCTGCGCCGCCTTCCGCAGGCTGACGTGACGCACTTCCAGTGGTTTCCGATGCAGGCCGTCGACCGCCGTCTGCTGCCCAAAGGTCCGCTGGTGATGACGGCACACGATGTGATCCCGCGCGAACCTCGCCCCGGCCAGCTCGGCGCGCTGCGCGCGCTTTACGCCAAGCAGGACGCGATCATCGTTCACACCGAACACGGTCGAGGGGTGTTGACCGGTCATCTCAAGGTGCTCGAGGATCGCGTTCACGTGATCCCGCACGGCGTGTTTGACTACCTCACTCGCGTGGCGAACCCGCAGCCGCTGCCGCCGGAGTTCGCCGCCGTCGAGCGGCCGGTGGTTCTGCAGTTCGGACTGATGCGACCGTACAAGGGCATCGACCTCATGATCGAGGCGTTCGCGGCGGTCGCCTTTGACACGGACGCGGAGCTCTGGATCGTCGGTATGCCACGCATGCCCACGGCGCCGCTGCATGATCTCGCCGCCGCGCGCGGCGTCGCGGGCCGCGTTCGCTTTGTGGAACGCTTCGTCGGCGACGCCGAGCTGGGCGCGTACTTCCGCCGCGCCGACGTGGTTGCGTTGCCGTACCGGCAGATCGACCAGTCGGGCGTGCTGTTCACGGCGCTCGCATTTGAAAAACCTCTGCTCGTCACGCGCGTCGGCGGGTTCGGCGAACTGGCCGACGCGCACGGCGCGGCGCTCGCGGTATCGCCCGGCGACGCCGCGGCACTCGCGGCGGGACTTGCCCGGCTACTCACGAACGAGCGTGAACGCGACCGCCTTGCCGCCGCCGCCGCTTCGCTGGCGCACGGCGAGTTCTCGTGGACGGAAATCGCGCGCCGCACCGCGGATCTTTACGCGACGCTCGCCTGATCGCCGTCTCGGTCGGACCAAGGCGATCGAACCGCTCCGGGCGTCCGCGATAATCCCTGGCGATGCAGACCGTTCTCGCGATCATCTTCTGGGCCTCCGCCGGAGCGCTCGTCTACGCCCAGTTCATCTATCCACTGCTGGTCGCGGCGTTCGCGCCACGCGCCGTCACCGCCGCGTCCTCGCATCGCGATGAACCGGAGGCGATCTCGGAGCCACCCCACGCCACCGAGGCGCCAAGCGTCTCCCTGATCGTCGCCGCCTACGCCGAAGCCGGTGTGATCGCCGCCAAGGTGGCCAATGCTCTGGCGCTCGATTACCCCCGCGACAAACTGCAGATCATCATTGCTTGCGACGGCTCGCCCGACGACACCGCGCGACTCGCGCGCGAAGCCGGCGCCGACCTCGTGCTCGAACTTCCGCGCGGCGGCAAGATGCGTTCGCAAAACGAAGCCGTGGCCGAGGCCAGGGGCGAATTGCTCGCATTCTCCGACGCCAACACGATGTGGGAGCCGGACGCGCTGCGTCGGCTGGTCACGGTGCTTCAAGACCAGTCGGTCGGCTATGTCTGCGGCCGCGTCACGTTCATCAATGAAGGTGGTACCAACCAGGAAGGCGTCTACTGGCGTTACGAGATGTGGCTGCGCGAACGCGAGTCGCGACTGCGCTCGGTAACCGCCGGCAACGGCGCAATCTACGCCGTGCGCGCAAGCACCTACAAGCGCATTGCGCCGCGCTGGGGACACGACCTGACGCTGCCGTTCAGCAACGTCAAGCTCGGTCGGCGGGCTCTCTATGAACCGTCGGCGCGGGCGAGCGAGACGATGGTCCCCAGCATCGAGGGAGAGTTCAGACGCAAGCGCCGGATGATGGCTTTCACATGGCCGATCGTGTTCGGCGAGGGCATGCTTTCGCCGCGTGGTTACGGTCTGACGTATTCCTGGATGATCTTTTCGCACCGCGTGTTGCGCTATTCGGCGCCGATGCTGCACCTCGTCGCCTTGCTTTCAAGCCTCGCGCTCGCGATCGGTGGTTCGACGCTCTACGCCGTACTTCTCGCCGCCCAGGCGGCCCTGCTGCTCGCCGCGTTGCTCGCCCGCGCGGTGCCGCTTAAACCACTGTTGGTCGCGCGCTACTACGTGCTCACCACACTCTCGATCGGGCTGGGCCTTTGGGATCATCTTCGCCACGGTACGCCCGCGGGCTGGACGCCGCCGGAGGGCACGCGCTGACGATGCGCCGGTTGTTCGACATCTTGCTAAGCGTGTTCGCGTTGCTCCTTCTGTCGCCGTTGCTGGCGCTCGCGGCTGTGGCGATCGTGGTCGAATCTCCGGGATCGCCGATCTACCGCCAGCGCCGCGTCGGACGCGACGGAGTGGAATTCGATCTGGTGAAGTTGCGGACAATGGTCAAGAACGCGGAACGGCTCGGCGCCGGTCTGGTGGTCGAGGAACACGATCCGAGGATTCTTCGCTCCGGAGCCTTGTTGCGACGGCTCTCGATCGACGAGTTGCCGAATCTGGTGAACGTGCTGAAGGGCGATATGAGCATCGTCGGACCCCGTCCCACGGTGATGGCGCAGGTGGAGAAATACGACCAGCGTCAGCGTGGCCGCCTGGCGGTGAAGCCCGGCATCACCGGCTGGGCACAGGTCAACGGTCGAGCAACGCTGCCCTGGAGCGAGCGCATCGAACTGGACCTTTGGTACGTGGAACACCGTGGCGCGCTGCTGGACGCAAAGATCATCGCCCGCACCGCACGCATGTTGCTGACCGGCGAGGGCATCTATCGCGGCGAGACCGGCGGCTGGCGCTGAGCTAAAAGCGCGGCCGGGCCTTTGTCTGCCCGCCGCCGCCCGATCACAACAGCCGAAGCAGAAACGGCGCTCGGGCCTAGCGCCGCCGCGTGCCGCTGACCGGCGGAGGCGCGAGTTTCGGCGTGTAGCGCCAGATCGATCGGCCCGGTCGCATCGTGTCGCCGCCGGTAAACGCGCCGCGCACCCACTGCCTGCTTGTCGGCCGAATCGTGGCCTGCCAAAACCCGTTGCCGTCGGAACGCGTGTCGGCGATCTTGATCCAGCCGACCGACAGGTCAAGTGCCTGTATTTCGACGGCCTGATCGGCGACGGGCGCGCCTTTTGCGAGCAATCGACCCGACACGATCACCGAATGCCCGCGATCCTCGGCCTGAACGCGTTTCAGTCGCATCGACAATCGCGTGGCCGTGCGCACGTTCGGGTCAAGTTGACCGGCGAGACCCGGAATCAGCGTGTACATGCCGTTGCCGGGGCAGCTCGTGGCGCCGACATCGCGGTGTCCTCCGACGGGCCGCACAAACACCGTACGGCCCTCCTTGAACCGGTTAAGCGATCCCCCTGTGGAAATCAGCGCCACGCGTTCGTTGCGAGTGATTCCCGACAGTGCCAGCTTCCAGTTGAGCACCTGTTGCAGCGAGTTGAGCGCCTCGGTCGGCGGCGCCGATCCCGTGAACGTGCCGACCAGCGCGATGCCCGCGGTCTGACCGTTGTAGCCCTGCGCGTGAGCACCGATCACGGCGCGGTCCACGCCGCCGGAGCGACCCTCGTAAACCGTGCCGAAGCGGTCGATCAGCAGGTTGTAGCCGACGTCGTTCCAGCCGTTCGAGTTGCGGTGGTATCGGCAGATTCCCAGCACCACGCTGGCTGCTTCTTCTCGCGTGTAGCTGTTGGTGCTGACGGTGTGATGCACCAGCGTGGCCAGCACCTCGCCAAAAGACGGGGTAACGCGCGGTTTGCAGTTGCGGTCGGCCCCCCACTGACTGCGCGTGACGATTGCCGGTGCGGCCGGCACGTCCGCGCCACGGCCGGTGTTCGAAGTGCCTTTGCTCTTTCCGCCACCGCTGCCGCCGCCCGCACCGCTCTGCGTGTCAGCGGCCGGCGAGCCGCCCGGGCCCACGCCGCCACTGCCGTCAGCGGCCGCGCTCGTCACACCAGCCGACGGCTTTCCGCCCGAACCCGCGCGCACTAAATCAGCGGATGAAACTCCTCCCGAAGCCGCGCCGATTGAAACATTCACAAAGTGAGCGGTGAGACCCGCGGCCGTCCCGCGCACTCGCACTCGCAAGCCGTTGGACCGTCCCGTCCAGATCGGTCCAGACACTGCGCGCGCGCCACCCTCATGCGTTAACGGTCCGTCGTCGGGCAGGTCTTCGGCATCGGTTTCGACGCGCGTCCAGCGGCTCCAGCCTGCGGTGCCATAGGACTGCACCTCGATCTGCGGCGCACTGCCGCGCCAGCGGAATCCGACCAAGTTGAAGCTTCGTCCGGTCCGTAGCAGCGCCGACGACGCCCCGCCGCCCGCCGCCGAGTTCGCCCTGCCGCTGCGACCATCCGGTGCAGTCAGGCGAATCGTGCGTTCAAACTCGGCGACGCCACCGGCGTTCGCGCAGGCGGGAGTCACAAAGAACACGGCGCCGGCCACGCAAAGCGCCGGCGCGATTTTCAGCCAGCGAGGCACCATTCAAGAACACTTCAAACCCCCGGCCGATGCGCCTGCCGGGTGCACGTCGAATTGCCGCCCCCTCGGTCGGCTCCGGCTCGGTCAGGCAGCGCGCTTGCGCCGTCGCTCCGCCGCCGCTTTGGCTGCCGCCCCGCGCCGGATCGGTGTGGGCTTTGTGACGTCCGGTTCAACGGCCTGCGGCTTCCAGCATTCCTCGACGAAATCGACGACCTCTTTGGTCAGACGCTTGGGCATCAGCCGCAGCTCGAAAACGTTGCGCGCCTCCACGAAGGTGGAGTTCTCAAGATCCCCGGCCAGCTCGGCCGCGTCGGCGAAGGGGTGGATCGGGTCCCACTTGTGGCCGATCACCAGCGCGGGCGCAACGATCTCCATGCGCTCCGTGCGCGGCGG
This sequence comes from Actinomycetota bacterium, assembly GCA_016213645.1. Taxonomy (GTDB): domain Bacteria; phylum Actinomycetota; class Thermoleophilia; order Solirubrobacterales; family JACPNS01; genus JACPNS01. The sequence goes on along the minus strand of JACQZY010000013.1, from coordinate 247,629 downwards.
CGCCAGGCGGCCGAAGTAAATGCCCTTCAAGACGTCCGCAGTCGCCTTCGGTTGACGCTTCATCAGGTCCATCGCCATGTTCATCGAGTACGGCAGCGGCCGACTCGGTACCAGCCGCATCAGCCGCGACGTGAGATTGACGACGGGTTCGGCGTATTCCGCGCCCAGAAGAATCGGCGTAAAGATCGCGGCACCGCCCACGATGCCGCGTTCCAGCGCCGGCATGTCGAGAATCAGACCACGCATTCGGTCCGTGTGATGCACGGCGAACTCAAGACCGATGTTCGCGCCCAGCGAGGTGCCTCCCACGATCGCCTCGTCGATCGAGAGGTTGCTGAGCAGGCGGTTGATCGCGTGCGAGTAGCGCGCCATGTCGAAGCGGTTGAGCGGCGCGTCGCTCTTGCCGTGGCCGGCCATGTCCATCGTGATCACAAAGTTGCCCTGCTCGGCCAGCGCGCGGGCGAGCGGCGCGTGCATCTCCTGATTGAAAAGCAGGCCGTGAACCAGGACCACCGCGCGCTTGCCGCTGCCGTACGTCTTGTAGGCGATGCGGTGTCCCTCGAACTGAAACGTGCTGACGTCCATTTCACCTGACTCCTTCGATCGGTGACCCTACTAATCAGTTTAGGCCCGCAACAGGCGGGAAGTCCCAGTAAAGACATCGAATACCAGGGCGTTTATCTAGATACCGAGTTCCGGCGAACTTGGCTGCGGGCCGGTCTTTTTGGTGTAGAAACGAGCCGTCTTGCGCTGCCTACCACGCAAATCCCACGCGGTTGGGCGGAGGCGAAAGCGGACTCGCCGGAGCGCCGGCCACCGCTTGAGAACCGTGGTATTGCACCGGAGAGGCGTCGTTCGGCGAGTCCGGGAAGAAAACGCTCGCCAGCACGTGCAGGTGCGTGCGCCCGACAGACAGTTCAAACTGTCCGCCGGAGTACATGCGGATTTCATTGTCGTGGCAGTATTCGATCGCCTCAAGCAGTCGGCTGAGCGGCCCAAAACGCGACGGCTTGATGTTCAGGCACTTCGGCGCGAATTCCAGCGCCTCGATGTCGGCGACGGAATGAATCGGCGCGTCCCAAGTGACGCGGTCGATCGCTGGAAGCAGAATCGGCCGCGTCTGCTCTGTGAAGGCCGGGTCCTCGATCCAGGCGTTTGGAAACAGCTCGATGACCTCGCCGTAAAGCCGCGGATCGGGCGGATTGTCAACTTGTGTGCCCGAGTAGAGACCCTTGAGGTCTACCGACTCCACGCGGCCCGTCGCCGCAAGTTGCTCGATCAGTTCGCGTGGCCACGAGACCTCGGCGTCGAGTTTGAACTCCAGCCACGGCGCCACCGCCAACCAGTCGTTCACGCGATTGATGTCCGGTGGATCGCCGAGACGAAGTGAGAGGATGAAGCGCACGGGCCGCGGCTCAATGCCCAGCGCCTGATCGAAACTCAAACTGGACTGGCGCAGCGCAAGGTCCAGCGCCGCGCTCTCAAAACCCCAGCGGCGGTAGTCCGGGCTGATCTCGCGCTCCGGCGGCACCGGAAACAGCTCCGCGACCTCCAGAGCATTCGAAAACTCGTCGAAGCTGCCCGAGAATGGCAACCCCAGGGACGGAGGGGCATCCCGCAGCGCAAAGTGGTCGGGAGGGTCGTAGACCACGTCCTCGCCCCGGCCGGTGTGCCCGCCACCGTGCATCACGATCTCCGTGGTCACGCGTTCCCATCCACTCGACACGTCGAGCGAGTGTGGAACCAGTTCATATGAGTCGATCAGCAGCGGCAGATTCTTGAACGCGTCGTACAGGCTCACGCCTCGCATCTTACGGAATGCCGCCGCCGTGATCGCCGTCGCCGGAGTCCGTGGCAACGCTACCGGCGGGCCGAGTGGCCAAAGCTGGTAAAAATAGATACGCTCTTGTGAAAATCCGCTTCGGCGGGGCGGCGGACCAGCGAGTCGGCGAACGTCCACGGCCCGCGGATCCGCGAATCTCCGGACAAACGGACAAACGGAATAAACGGAACAACGGAAAGTTCGATTTTGCAGCTAGAGGGCATCCACCACATCACGGCGATCACGGGCGACGCTCCGGCGAACGTGGAGTTTTACGTCGGCATGCTCGGTCTGCGCATGGTCAAGCGGACTGTCAACCAGGACGACCCGACTGTCTACCACCTCTTTTACGGTGACGAACACGGCTCGCCCGGCGCGGATCTGACTTTCTTCGAATACCCCGACGCCAAGCCCGGACACGCCGGCGCAGGCAGCGTGCACACAATTGCCTGGCGCGTCGGTTCGCGCGAGTCGCTTGACTTCTGGACCGAACGCTTCGCCGCCGAAGGCATTCAGCGCGACCGTGACAACGACGACGAGCTCTCCTTCAGCGATCCGGAGGGCCTACGTCATCTGCTCACGGTTTACGACGGTCCCGAGCCGCCGCTGACCGCGTCTTCGCCGGAAATCCCACCCGAGTACGCACTCCAAGGCTTCGACGGTGTGCGCGCGTACGCCGCGGACCCCGGCGCATCGGCAGCGCTGCTTCGCGACACGCTCGGCTTCAACTTCAATGACGGCGACGACGCCTACTGGTCGGCCGGCGGCACCCTGCGCTCGTCGTACTTCGCGTACGACGAGCCGCCGGTCGATCCATCTGTTCAGGGCGCGGGCAGCGTTCACCACGTTGCCTTCGCCACGCGCCTCGGCGACCAGGACTCGTGGCAGCGCCGCGTGGCCGAAGTCCTGCCGCAGGCGACCCCGGTGATCGACCGGTATTGGTTCAAGTCGATCTACTTTCGCGAACCGTCGGGAGTGCTGTTCGAGCTTGCGACGATGGGACCCGGCTTCACCACAGACGAGCCGTTCGAGGATCTCGGCACGACACTCTCGCTACCGCCCAAGTTCGAACACTTGCGTGAGCACCTCGGCGCAGTTCTAACCCCGCTTCCGGATCCGTCGGTAAAGCGCGCTCATACGGTCTGAACCCGACCTGCGGCGCCCCCCTGCCCGGCCCGTCATCTTCTGGCGTCGGGCCGGGCGCGCCTGTAAACAGCGCGTCTGGACCCATCACAAAATATTTACACACGACCGGCCGCGCGACCTGTAAAGTGGCCCGAGTAGTTGGTATACCGGTATTCGGCACCGGCTCTCCTCGTATCACCCCCACCCCTAGTACGACAGGAGCTTCGCATGGGATTGTTCAAACAGATGAAGGACATGAAGAACGTCGTCGAGCAGGCGCCGGACATGGTCGCCCAGGCTCAGCAAATGGGCGCCCAAGCGCAGGAGATGGCCGCCGCCCAGCAGGCCGCCGCTCAGCAGGCGATGGCACAGCAGCAGGCCACCGCGGCCGCGGCCCAGCAGGCCGGCACGCCGGACTTTGAGCCGGTCAGCGGGGTTTCGCTGGAGCAGTACGCCGAGGTCTCCAAAGAACTCGCCGCGCAAGGTGGTGACCAGTCGAAGGCCGCCGAGATCGCCGCGTCGAAGGGCATCTCCGCCGACGACTGGCAGACGGCCGTCGACGGCTGGAACCAGCGCATGCAAACCAATCCGGCCGTCGGCCAGCGCTTCAACGCGCTCTACACGGGACGGTAAGCGGCAATGGGGATGTTCAAGAGCATTCGCGATCTGCAAAAGCAGTCCAACGAGATCAACAAGAACTGGGACCCCGGCCAACAGATGAAGGACGGCATGGAGCGCATGCAAGAGGCCAACGAGATGATGGCCCAGCAGACGCAGGCCGCCAACATGGCGCTGACCGGAACGCCGGCGAAGGCCTCGATCATCAACGTGGTCCAGACCGGAGCGATGGTGAACTTTCAGCCAACGATGCAGATCGAGCTGAACGTGTTTCCCGATGGGCAGCCGCCGTATCCGGCGACCGTCACGCAGGTCGTTGAGCAGCCCTTTCTGGGAAAGGCAATGGCCGGGCAGCAGGTTGCCGTGAAGATCGACCCCGAGAACCGCGAGACCGTCTGGATCGACTGGCCAGGCTCGATGGCGCTCTAAAGGGGGAAAACGTTATGCCGGACGCAGAGACCGGCACGACGACCAACACAACGGTAAGCGAACCGTCGCGCGGGGGGCGTGGCGGTTCGCTACCGCTGGTTCTCGTCTTGATCGGCGCCGTTGGCTTCAGCGCGTCGCTGACCGCCGTGTATAGCGGAATGCGCGATCTGATGTACAGCGGTGGCGCCTGCGCGAGCGGCGGGCCCTACGCGATTCAAAACGAGTGCACGGGCGGGCAGGTCTCGCTGCTGGTGGGTGGAATTTTCGCGATGCTGATCTTCGGTGGCATCCTTGCCGCCGCTTCCTCGCGCTACGGCGGCGCCTCGTTTTTGGGCGCGGGTCTGTTGATGTGGGCGACACTGTTCGGCGCACTCGGGTTCAACTTCATGCAACTTGGTTTCAATCCACCAGCGCACATGAGCGGCGCGTCGGGCTGGATCATCAGCGGAGTCGTTTTCTGGTTGATGGCACTTGGTGGTTTGATCCCCGGGCTTACCGAGGTCAAGTCCTTCTTGGCACGCGGGGACTCGCCCGAACCGTCTATGTTCAAAGCGCCACTGGTGCGCGCGAAAGTGCCGGTGCAGCCGATGCCGGGATTTCCTCACGGATTTCCGGGGTCACCCGCACCCGCGCCCGGAGATCAATCCGGCGAGGCGACGCACCCGCGGCCGGTGGCATCCCCGGAAGCGGCCTCCCCGGACGTGGATTCTGGTCCGGCCGTCGCGGACGACACGTTCGTCGATCCGGTCACCGGCGAACGCGTCAAGAGGGATCGATGAACAAGGGGATTCTGTGGCTTTTGACCGTCGTCGCCGGGACCGGTGCCGGCGTGGCCCTGGGCATCGCCGTCTCAAACGCCGTGCTCTAAGCCGGCCGTCGGCCGTCGGGCGGCCAGATCGAACATCCGTCCGTTGCCGCGAGATTTCACTCGCCGCGACCGCGTTTTGCGCCGACGTTTAGGTGATGGGGACTGCTCAAGCGCAGGATCGCCACGCGAGTCAACGGGACCGCGGGCGTGACAGCTATCGATCGCTGATGCGGCGAATGCCGCGCAGCGAACGCGATCTGCGTGTGTTTACCGCCTGCGTGCTCTGGGTCGTCGCGACCGTGACGATGGAGGCGGCATCGTTTGTTCCAGACGTCGCGCCGTCGCACGTGAACGCGTGGCGCCTCGGGCTTGGCGCGCCTGCTTTTGCTTTTGCGGCGCTTCACGTGACCGTCATCAAACGACTGAGTGATCGCGCGCAGGATCGCTGGCTGCTGATTTCGGCGCTGGCAATGGTCTCGGTGAACGCGGCTCTGATGCAGGTCACCCCGGCGATCTGGGCCGTTGAGGTGAACATGCTCGCCGGGGCCGTGTGGGCCGGTTTCTTTTTGCGCGGACGGGCCTTCGCGATCGTCGCGGCGGCCGTTGCGGTGGCGGCGGTCTCGCCCGCGGTGGGCAATCCGCATTGGCTGGCAAGCACCGACGCGGCGCGACTTGTGGTGTTCATCCCCGTAGCATGGGCGCTGATGGGTTCGCTGCATGCGCAGAAGCGGACGATCGACGCCGCACAGCGGCGAGCAGCAACGCTGGCGCGCCAGGATCCACTTACGGGTTTGGCCAACAGCCGTGCGTTGACGGAGTATTTCAACGCGCTCGTGGCGACCGGTCCGTCGAGGTTTGGACTGCTGTTGATCGACCTCGACGGATTCAAGACCGCCAACGTGCACTACGGACACCTCGGCGGCGATCATGCGCTTGTTTGCGCCGCTCAACAACTCCGGCGCGCGGCCGGCGGCCGGGATCTCGTGGCGCGAATCGGCGGCGATCAATTCGTTGTGTTGCTGCCGGGCCTTTCCGAGCAGCAGATCGAGGAGCGCATTCGGTTTTATCGCGGCGCCGTGATCGGGACCGACGCCGAGCATGGTTTGGCCGGCGTGCACATGGACGCGAGCATCGGCTGTGCGTCCTTTCCACGCGACGGGCAGGAGCTGGAGGACCTGCTGACGGTCGCGGAACGGGAGATGTATCTGAAAAAGGCGGAGTTGGCAAAGGCCCCGCGTGATCCGGTCGGCGCCGCAGGAGAACCACCTCCTTGGCTTGCCGCACTGGCAGATCCACCGCCACCCCCGCCACACGGTTCGCGCCTGCGAAGGTTGTGGTTCAGTCGCCCGGTGTACGCGCGTGCGATTGGCGTCTACTGGATGCTCAGCGCGGTCGTGATGCTCGCCGGTGCCGCCGTGCCCGGCGCGGAAATTCGCCATCCGGTGGTGTTCGCCGCCTGCTGCCTGCTTGGGCTGGTGCTCGGCGCCGCGCTGCTGCTGGCCGGATTGGAGCACGGCGGGGCGTTGCACAGGCTGGCCGACGTCGCGGCATGGGGTGGGTTGATCGGCGTCGTGTATCTAACGGGCGGCTCGGCGAGCTTCATCATGCCGCTCGTAGCCGTGTTCGTCGGTTTTCAGGCGTGGTTTTGGCGACCGCGCTCGGCGTGGTGGCGACTGCTGGTCGCCTGGTCGGTGATCCTCTCTCCGGTCGTCTACGAGGATCTACTCGGCGGCCCGACGCGTGGTGTCACGCTGACATTCCTTTACGCAACGACGATGTTCACGGGTGGGTTGGCGCTGGTGTTGGCGATTGCCGGCAGCGTTCTGCGCAGCGTTCGCCGTCGCACTCACGAACGCGCGATGGTCGATCCGTTGACGTGCTTGGCGAATCGCAGAGCGTTTGCGAAACGGGTCGAAGCCGAGCTCGCGGCCGGTGACACCGCGTCGAGCTTTGCCGTGGCCGTCCTCGACCTGGATGCGTTCAAACAGGTCAACAAACTGCTCGACCACCGCACGGGCGACGATTTGCTTCGACGGGTGGCTTCCGCGTTGTCGGCGGCCTCGCGCCCCAATGACCTGATCGCGCGAACCGGCGGCGACGAGTTCGCGGCCGTGCTGTCTTCCGGCGACGAGTTTGACGCGTACGAGCAGGCCCAGTCGCTTGTCCGCGCGGCCACGGACGCCTGCGCCTGGCTGCGGTCCGATCACGAGATTTTGATCACGGCCAGCGCCGGAGTTGCGCTGTGTCCGGCACACGGCAGCGACCTCGACTCGCTGATGCGCCACGCCGACGCGGCGATGATGCGCGTCAAGTCCGATGGCGTAGACGGGGGCTTCGAAAGCGTCGCCGCGGGCGGATGAGCGGACGCCAAGCGCCGGCCGAACCGGCTTCGATCAAACGTCCAGATGCGAGAATCAGCCTTGCCATCGGGCTTGTCACTACCGATCTCTTAGGTGAGCGCCAATGGGTTTTCCCTACGAATCCGCCGACGACGGCGAAGCGCCACCCGCGCTATTAGCCCGCCTGTCTGCTCGCGCTCCGCGAACGGATCGCGAGTTGCGCCGTTTTACGGCTTTCATGCTTTGGGCGGCCACGTCATTCTCGGTAATCGCCGTTTCGTTTTCCCCCGTGCTCGCGCCCGACGACGTGAATTTCTGGCGCGTTGTGCTCGGTATTCCCGCCGCCCTGATGGCGGCGTCGCTGCTGCTTCTCCTGCCTCGCTTCGGCGAGCGGACTCAGGACCGCCTTTTGATCGCGTCAACGTCACTCGGCGTTTTGGCGAACCTGCCGCTGATGGCGATCACGCCCGCGCTTTGGTCGGTCGAGATGAATCTGCTTGCGCCGGTGATCTGGGCCGGATACTTCCTTCGGATTCGTGGCATCGTCTGGATCGCGGGGCTGACGAGCGCGGCGGCGATGTCGCCGCTATTTATCGACTATCCCGGTGCCGGCGGGCAGGACGCGTCACGGCTTGTCACTTTCGTACCGGTGATTTGGGCATTCGCGCTGGCGTTGAGGATTCAGAAACGCAACGTGGACGGCGCGCTTGAACGCATGCATTCGCTTGCGTACCGCGATCCGCTGAGCGGTCTGGCGAATCGCCGGGCCTTGGGAGATGCCTTCGACGCGCTCGTCGGCGAAGGCCGTAAGTTCGCGCTGCTGCTGATCGATCTCGACAATTTCAAACGCGCCAATACGTTGTTTGGGCACGTCGGCGGCGATCAAGCGATTGCGAGCGTGGCCCGTCAGTTGAGTCGCGCCGCGCCGCGTGGCCATACCGTCGCGAGGATCGGCGGCGACGAATTCGTCGTGCTGGTACCGGACGCGACGGGCGACGCCTGCCGTGAAATGGCCGCGCTCTATCGGGGCGTCGTCGTGGCCGCCAATCAGCAACTTGATCTACCGGGCGTTGAATTGGATGCCAGCATCGGCGCCGCGGAGTATCCGCGTCACGGCGACACGCTGGAGGAGGTTCTCACGCGGGCCGACGATGCGATGTATGTGGAGAAGTCCACGCATGACCGCTCGGAGCAGTCGCCGGAATCCGACGGGACCGGTCGTTCGGAATGGCGCGAGGCCCGCCGCGAAGCGCCTTCGCAGTTCAGGCCGATCAAGCCGTGGCGACGGTTCTGGCGCAAGCGACCGCTCTACGCGCGATTCGCCGGCGCGATGACAATCGGCACGGCGCTTTTGATCTTGGCGTCGGTGTACGTTCCGGACGCGCCGATCCACAGCCGCGAGGCCGCCGTGGGGCTGTGCGCCGCGGCGATTCTTTGCGGAATGGCGATCTTCCTGATCGGGGCGAAGCATCGCGGGTTCATTCACCGCATGATCGACGTGGCCGGATTGACCGGTCTTGCATTGTTGATGGACGCCACTGGCGACGCCTCAAGCCCGGCAATTCCGCTGGTCATTCTGTTCGCCGTCTACCAAGCGTGGTTTTGGAACGTGCGGTCGGCCGGTTGGCGATTGCTTGGTCCGCTGCTGGTGCTGATCTCGCCGGTGTTCTACGACCCGGCGTTCAACGCTGCCGGATGGGAGGTTGAGGCCGCGACGCTGTACGCGGCGACCACGACCACGATTCTGGTGGTTGTTGCGCTGGCGATCAACACGACCGTGCTGCTGGGCATCCGCGTCAACTCGCTTGAGCTGGCCCACACGGACCCGCTGACCGGCCTGCCCAACCGTCGTGCTTTCGCCGAACGTGTCGAGCAGGAGCTTGCGGCGGTGACTACCGACAAAGAGAAGCAACTGGCGCTGGTGATGATCGACCTCGACAACTTCAGAGATATCAACACCGCGATCGGCCATCGCGGCGGCGACGAGTTGCTACAGGAAATCGGCCGGGCGCTTGCGGTGGCGGCGCGTCCGACCGACTGCGTGGCGCGCGTCGGAGGCGACGAGTTCGCCGCGGTGCTTCCCGGCACCGGCGTTGATGGCGCGCGCAAGCTCGCGGAGCGTTTTGTGACGGCGATTGCGATTGCGTCACGACCGGCGGCTCAGGAAACCGGCGTACACGTCACCGCAAGTGCGGGCTTTTCGCTGCACCCTTTGCACGGCAAGACGCTCGACGAACTGATGGGCGCCGCGGACGACGCGCTGATGTCGGTCAAGCGCGACGGCAAGGCGGGCACACGGGTGAGCAACGTGGTCGTCGGGATCTGACCAAACCCGCGCCGCACGCCCACGACTTCAGACGTGGGAGGAATTCAAGTTGGCTGTTGCCGGTGGTCGTGGCCGCCGCACGCGGTTAGTCTGAGTGCATGCAAAACGCCGCCGCCCTACAGCTTCCACTTCGCCTGGCTCGCCGACCCGCCCACCCAGGCCGCCGTAAGCGACTGGTCAAACGGTTTGTGCTCGCAGCGATCATCGCGGCAATTACCGGCACCGTCGCAATCGCCGCGATCAACATCTACGTGGCGCTCACGGCAAGCGGCCAGACCGTGGCGTCTGTCAGCGCCGCCCCGCACGCGCAGGCCGCGATCGTTCCCGGAGCGCTGGTTCACACCGACGGCAAAATGAGCCAGATGCTCGCCGATCGAGTGCGCGTCGGAGCACAGCTGTATCTGGCCGGCAAGGTCGATCGCGTGATCGTCTCTGGTGACCATGGCACATGGGCTTACGACGAGCCCGGCACGATGCGCCGCGCGCTGCAACAGATGGGCGTTCCCGCCGGCGCGATTTTCACCGACCACGCCGGCTTCAACACCTGGGCGACGATGAAGCGCGCGCGCACGATCTTTGGCGTGAAAAGCGCGATCGTCGTAACCCAGCAGTTCCATCTCACCCGCGCCCTGTACCTGGCGGATTCCGCCGGGCTTGAGGCGCACGGGTTCTCCGCCGACCTGCACGCTTATGGCAACAAGGGCCTGCAAAGCACGCTGCGCGAGATCCCCGCGCGGGTCAAGGCATTTGGCCAAGCCGAAACCGGCGCGAGCGTGATGCCCGGCCCACCGATCCCGATCGAAGGAGACGGACGCCGCAGCTGGGGTCCCGAAGGCCCCTGACCGCGGCGTCCGTGGCGCTCAGCTACTCCGTTCCCGGAAGCTCGCAGTAGCCGTAGATTGTTCCGCTGATCGCGCCTGTTGACGAGATCAGTCCGCCGCCGTCACCGGCGCAGTCCACCCGCGGAGGCGGCATGCCCGGCAGGCCGCAGGCGAGCTTCAGCGCGCCCTTCCAGCCGCGTGTGTCGGTGGCCGTGGAGCGGTTGAAACTGCCCTTGAACTGGCAGCTCACCACGGTCAGCATGCCGCGCGTGCAGGTGCCGCTCGTGGCGGTACCGGCGATCGTGCCGGCGCAGTTCGCGGGCGTCGTGCCCAGGTAAGTACTGGTGCATGCGTAGTTGATGTTGCCGCGTTCGATGATGCTGGTCGAAGGCAGCAACTGCCCCTTCACTGAGCACTTCATCGGCACCGTCGGCGCGGCAGATGCCGTCGCCGGCAACGCCGCGATCAAGCCCGCCACGCAGGCAAGCAGAATCAGTCGTCGAGTCATCGTCGGTTCCCCCTATATGGATGAGACGTCGTGAGATTGCGGAGACCGCGCGCCGGCGCGAGCGGCGGCGGTGTGTGACCAGGACACCCTACCGAGAATTGCTGAGAACGTGTGGACGGGTGTTGGAGCCCCGGGCCCCGGGCGACGGCGCTTGTCGCTCAGCCGAACTGCTTCAACCACCGGCGTTCAAACAAGACCTTGCCGAAGTGCCCCAGCCGCGACGGCGGGAACATCTTCACGCGCGGGTCTGGTTCGGCGTAGAAGTCGCCCTTGGCAATTCCCGCCTTGCCCGAGCCGGTCTCCAGGAAGCAAGAGCCGTGCCCTGCGAACCTGGCCCGGGGTTCTGCGCCTTTGGCCGTGGCGATCAAATTGCCCGCGACCACATGGGCCTGTTCGTGCGCAAAGACTCCGGCCTTCGGCAATGGCTTGCCGTTCGCCAGCTGAATCGCGGTCACGTCGCCGATCGCGTGCACGCCGTCGGCAGCGCGCAGCGAACGGCTGTCGACGGGTATCCAACCGCTGGGACCGGCCAGGCTTGAATCACGGACGAACGCGGGCGGACGGTGAGCCGGGATCGCGATCAGCAGGTCAAAACGATCGTCGGAACCTTCGAACCGCAATGTTCCGGCCGCGGCGTCAACCTCCACCAGCTTTTGGTTCGGGTGAAATCCGATACCCCGCTGTTTGAGCATCGAAGCAACGCGGCCGCCGACGACCGGTCCCGCGACCGGCATCGGCTGCGGCTCGATCGTGTGGATACGCACGCGCGCATCCACACCGCGCTTGCGTAAAAAGTGGTCGATCAGAAACGCTGACTCATACGGCGCCGCCGGGCACTTGTACGGCATCGACGGAACCACGATCGCCACGTCGCCGCCCTCAAAGCCAAGCAACTTTTCACTCAGTCCGGCCGCCGCGTTCTTGCTGTAGAACGACGACGCGCTGTCCAGACCAGGAATGGTTTCGAACGTCATTTCCGCGCCCGGCGCGACAACCAGTTCGTCATATCCGACAGTGGGGCCGGTGGTCGTCACCATTCGAGCCTCGGTGTCAACTGCGGTCACGCGCTCCGAGATCAGCTCAACGCCCCACTCGGCGATCGTCGCTGTGGGCCGCGAAATCTGTGCGGCGCTACGCGAGCCGTCGAGCAGCCACAGAAACGACGGGGCGAAGTCGTGGGACACGTTCGGCTCGATCACGGTGACCTGAATATCCGTCGAGAACCGAGTCAGCCGTTTGGCGAGAGCCACGCCGCCGATTCCGGCTCCGATCACCACGACTTTCATGATGCTTTCCCTTCTGTTGCGTTGGTCGTGTGCTCAGCGGTGTGCTCTACGGGCCCGCCCTCGGCCATCCACTCAGCGAAGCCGATGTCAAGCCGCTCGGTAGCCAAACCGAATCGCTTCAGCGCCCGCACCGCGCTGGGAGCCAACACGCAGTACGCGTCGCGGCAATACGCGACGACGCGCGCGCCGCGCGGCAGCTGGTCGATGCGGTCGGTCAGCTCCTCCAGCGGCAGCGAGATCGCACCGGGAATGTGCCCGGCTTCAAACTCCGCGCTCGGCCGAACGTCGATCAAGATCACTTCATCGGCTCGCATTCGCGAGAACAGCCGATCGCTGTCGATCAGCTCCAGGTCGTTTGTCTCGGCAAGGAAGTCTCGGACAAGACTCTGCGCCTCCAGGCTGCGAGCTTCGGCCAAGTTCCGCAACGAGATCAGCGTGGATACCACCGCCTCTTCGGCCAACCGGTAGTAGATGCGCTGTCCCTCCCGACGGGTGTCGACCAGTCGCGCTTGTCGCAGGATCTTGAGTTGCGAGGAGACCGACGTCACGGGCGACGAAAGCGCTTTGCGGATCTCATCGACACTTTTTTCGCGCTGCGTCAGCAGTTCGAGAATTCGAACTCGCAGCGGATTCGCAAAGGCGTGTCCAAGCTTTGCGATCTCGATGTCCAGTTCGATCGATTCCATCGTTGCCTCAGAACACAAAAACCTTGTCGGCCCACAGGGACCACTCGGTCAAAGCGTCAAGGTTCGAACGCGCCGCGCCGTCGACCAGCGGCCCGTCGGCAAGTCCCCGGGCGTCAAGACACGCGCCGCACACGCCGACCTCCGCGCCCTTCTGCGTGACGGAGCGGAGCATGCGCTCGATGTTGTAGTAGCCGTCCGGCGTTTTCTGACCAGGGATCGCGCAACCAGAAGCGTCGCCAAAGAGAAACATCTTGAGCTCGACGTTCTCCTGCTTGATCAAAGCGCGCGCAAGTCGAAGACCGTTGTAGGAACGCTCGGTTCCATAGGGTGGATCGTTGAGTATGAAGAGGAGTTTCTGTGACATACGCTCATCTTACTATATTCCGAGGAATATCGGAAGATCGCTAAGAAATGCATGTATGGAGCCGGTATTCCGAAGATGAACCCGGAATGGCGAAGATCGTGCCGATCAGAGCCTCATGGGCTTAGACGGCGCAAGTTCGAACCATGAGGCTCTGAGCGGTGCGAGATTCGTCACGCGCAGGGCGCCGGTGGTGAGGGAGCGATCCTTCGATCGTGACCGATCCACCAAGCCCGAGCATGGCGAAGATCGTGCCGATCAGAGCCTCATGGAGCTAGCCGGATTCGAACCGGCGACCTTCCGATTGCGAACCGGACGCTCTACCAACTGAGCTATAGCCCCGCGACTGCCGTTCGCGGCCGCAGGCCGCAAAGGCGAATGAATATTCTAGTGGTGGTTTGCGGTTCCGCCGCTGTGCTTATGATGATCGCAAGTCATGGCCCGACGTGAGAAAGCCTCAGACGCCGTTCCGGACGAGCCGGGCGGCACGCTCGCCGACGCGATCAACGCCCATTTGGCGCTGAAGAAAGAGCACGGCGCGAGCGAAGCAGACGTCGAGCGCGAACGCGAGTCCGCGCTCGCGCCGCCGCGCCGTGATCTCGATCCGTCGGCAGATCCGAACACACCGGCGGCTCCTCCTCCGGCGCGCGAGCCGGCCGCGGAGCGGCCACCGGCGAGCGAGGCTGAGCCGCCGCCCGAGGCGCAAACGCAAGTCACCCCCCGGCAGACGGAAGCTCGCGCTCCGCTGCCGCCCGAACCAGAGATTCCGCACGTCGAGCCAGAGGACGACTTAACACTTGCTGAAGCCGACGCCGCGCCGACTGCCGCCGTCGACCCGTTGCCGCCAAAGCAACCCGGCCCCGGCGAAGTCACCGGCACATTCGAGTTCGAATTCGGCGCCGATCAGACCGAAGACGCGACGACGACGGAATCGTCACAAGAATCCGTCGCCCCCAAGGCGCCCGACGTGCTCGAGCAGACGCCCGAATTCTTCGAAGAAACGCCTGAATACGATCGGCTGTGGTTCGAAGAGCGGTCGCCGCGAGACTTCGACTTCTAGGCCCGCGCACCGCCACGAATGCAAACCGATCCCGCCACCGACGCCGTACTGCTCGCCGCCGGTTTGATCTTTCTGCTCGCGCTGATCCTCGGCGTGTGGAAATACCGCCAGATGGTCACCAGCGAAAAACACCTCGCCCACCCCTACGTGGACATCGCCCATCGTGCCGCGCTGATGTACAGCTTCGCCACGATGATGCTCGCCGTCTTCGTGCAGTTCAGCGAATTCAGCACTGCGGTCAATCTGATCGCCGCGTTTGTGCCGATCTTCTTCTTCGTCAGCGCGATCGTCAGCTATATCGTCCACGGCGCCTTGCGCGACACAACAAACCAGCTTGCGCACCCGATGCCGGGCACGCACGCGTTCTTCTGGCTGCTCGTGGTCGGTGAGATTGGCGGCTTCAGCGTGCTGCTGGCCGGGTTCGCTCAGGCACAGATTCTCTGAATCACCGCTCCGAGCGAAACCGCGCCAGCGCGAATCCGCTCAGCGCCCCGGCCGCCAAGCCGCCCACGATCGTCCAAATGCTCGCCTCGTCGGTGGCCAGTGGCAACGCCAGCAGCACCACGCTTACGGCAGCCAGTCCGAGGTGGTCGTAATCCCGTAAGTCCTCTCGTTTTAGCACGACGGTCAGCCACGCGGCCATCATGCCGGCGGCGATTCCGATCGCTCCGTTTGTCAACGGCGCGGGGGAGACCAGGTGCTCCATCGCCACTCCGGCGGCTCCGCAGATCAGCCACACGGCAAACACGGTGGCGGCACCAAAGCGCCGCTCAAGTCCGCCGCCGAACATCGCCACCGCCAGCAGGCAAACAAACCCGTAGCCAAATCCAAGATGCACAAACGGCGCCGCGAAAAGCTGCCACCAGTGAGCACCGAGATTGTCGCCGTAGATCAGATCCCTGAGTGGAAAGCCCGCCACGCGCGTCGCCAGCGAGACCGCCACCGAGATCAAGATCAGGGCCGTGACCGCGATCGGAGTTCCGCTGCCTCGTAGGTACGCGGGCAGCTCCGTGCCTACGCCCGCGCCACCGCCAAAGCTTCGTCCGGTCAACATTGACCGCGTGCGTTTGCGCCGCTTCTCCGCGTCGCGCTCGGCTTGCCGTTCGGCCTTCTCTGTGTCGCGCTTGACCTTGCGCAGATCCGGAGCGCGTTTGCGCAGGCGGTTGCCGCAGTAGGGGCACTCGGTCACGTAGGGACTGGCCTCGCTACCGCAGTTCGGGCAGATTACGAACAGTTCCCGTTCGGCCATGGCTTGTGCCGCATCGTATCGGCGCGGCCCGCCGACACGATCGGCCCAGAACCCTGGGATAAGCTGTTTCCCCGGCAATTCATCCAGATTCGTACTGATTTCGAACCTGACTCAAATTAGGAGTTTCACCGGTAATGGCAACGCCCACCCTCACCGCTCAAAAGTCTCTGCTCGACGTATTGTCGCCGGGCAAGAAAGCCCGACTTCACCGAATGCTCTACAAGTTCGGTCCCGGCAACGGCTCGCTGATGTTCCTACCGATCGACCAGGGCATCGAGCACGGTCCGCGCGACTTTTTCCCCAACCCCGCCTCGAAGGACCCGGACTACCAGTTCAGACTCGCCGCCGAGGCCGGCTACAGCGCGATCGCCTGCCAGATCGGCTTCGCGACCAAGTACTACCCGGACTACGCAGGCCAGGTGCCGCTGCTGCTCAAGCTCAACGGCAAGACCGACATTCCGCCGTCTGACGAGGCTTTCAGTGCGGTCAACGCCAGCGTCGAGGACGCCGTTCGCCTTGGGGCCGACGCCGTCGGTTACACGCTCTACGTCGGTTCGCCGCGCCAGGACGACGACCTGCGTCAGCTCGGCGAGGTGCGTGAGGAATGCGATCGCTACGGCATGCCGCTGGTGATCTGGAGCTACCCGCGCGGCCGTGACGTCGAGGCCAAGGGCGGTCAGACCAGCTTCTACGCCGTTGACTACGCGGCGCGCATGGCGATGGAGATGGGCGCAGACATCGTCAAGATCAACATGCCGAAGATCGTTCCCGAGAAGGAAGCGCTTTCGCCGGCTCCGTATCCGGACCTGGACGTGGACCAGGCCGAGGCGATCCGCCAGTGCGTCGAGAGCGCCGGCCGTTCGCTGGTGGTGCTCTCCGGTGGCTCGAAGATCAGCGATGAGGAACTGCTCGCGCAGACCAAGCTGATCATGGAGGCCGGCGGCAGCGGCGTGATCTACGGCCGCAACGTTTGGCAGCGCGAGTATGGTGCCGCCACCGAGATCATCGACCAGATCAAGGAAACTCTGGTCAGCAGCGTCGTGCGCCAGCCCTAACGGCGTCGCGACGGTACGAATCTGAACTGACGATCCGGGTCCGGGCTCCGAGCAAGCGCATGACTGCTCGGCAAGCCCGTACCTGGGTCGTTTTGTTTGTGGCGCTGGTGGCGCTTGGGTACGGGTTGATCAAACCGGCACCGTCCGAAGTCACTAATGGCGACCAAATCGCCGGCGGTGAGGACACCACTACGACCGACGACGCCGCGTTTGATTCCGATGGGTCTGGTTCCGACGGCCGCGATTCCGGTGATCCGGCCGATGCGGCGGACGAGCGTCGCGCAGTCGTGCTGCGAGTAGTCGACGGCGACACGATCCTCGTGCGCATCCTCGGCGCGGCCGATCGCCCAACGCGCCGCACCGAGCGCGTGCGTTACATCGGCGTCGACACTCCGGAGTCGGTCAAACCGGGCGCGCCGGTGGACTGCTACGGCAAAGAGGCGGCCGCCTTTAATCGCTCGCTGGTGGACGGTCGTCGGGTGCGTATGGTGCCCGACCGTGAGCCTCGCGACCGCTACGGCCGCACTCTGGCGTTTGTATATCTAGAGGACGAATTCGTCAACGCCGAGCTCGTTAAAAACGGCTTTGCCCGCACCCTGGAGATCGAGCCGAACACCTCGAAGGCGGGCTATCTGGCCCGGCTTGAGCGTGTGGCAATTCGCACAAACCGGGGTCTCTGGGGAGCCTGCGACCGCTAGGATGAATTCGCTATGAGAATGAGGCAGTCATTCGCCGAGTTCGAGCGGGCGTTTCACGAGCACACACACACTGATCGAGCAGAGCGCCAGCAGGTACGGCGCGAGGCGATTCAGCGCACGAAGGTACGCCACCGCGAACGTCACCAGCAGAGCCAGTTCCGGCGCTACGTCACGCTGGTTGCGACGCTGCTCGCCACGGTCGTACTCGTGAGCATCGCGATGTTCAACGTGCTCGCTTGGTTGATGAGCTGATCTGCCGGGCTTGAGCCTGCCGGCTCAGCCTCGGCGCTCTATCGCGGCTTCGCCTTCCGGCTCGGCCTCGGTGCAGTTGGGCGGCTTCGCCTTCCGGCTCGGCCTCGGTGCAGTTGGGCGGCTTCGCCTTCCGGCTCAGCCTCGGTGCAGTTGGGCGGCTTCGTCTTCCGGCTCAGCCGTCGGCGGTGATGCGGCCGAGCGCGGCTTCGACGGCTTCGGGAGTCGCGTCGGGGTGTCCCGCCTGCTCTTCAGCGCGCTCGCGCTGGATCTGCAGGTAGACCTCTTTGCGGAAGATTGGGATCGACTTCGGCGCCTCGATACCGATGCGTACCTTGTCGCCCACGATCGAGAGCACGGAGATCTCAACGTCATCCGCGATCATGATGCTCTGGTTCGATTTCCTTGTTAAAACGAGCATGGGTTGTGCCTCCAAGCACGGGAACGGTGCAGGCCGCACACCGATCCTACCGAATTTTCTCCCCCGGGCGGTTACGTCCAGAATCCGACTATCGATTAACGATACTGGAAACTCACCCCGTTTGTCTATACCTGAAGCACCTAATTTTCGCGACGAGCCGCATGGCGGGGCGCTGATAGTGTGCGCGTCATGGCAACTAGACCCCTAAGACCACATCTAAACCAGATCCGCGTATGGGTGCGCCAAGGTCGCACCGACGCTTGGATCGCGCATCAGCTGGACGTGACGGCGGATGAGATCGCAACCTTCAAGCGCGAGCAGTCGCTCGATGCTGAAGGCGCGAACGCCGCGGAGGCACCAGCTGTGCTGTCCGGGGTCGAAGCAGAACCTGACTTGAGAGCAGAAGACGACGCGCTGATCGCAGCTGAACTGGAGGCCGCTTTGGCCGAACGTGAGGCCGCGGAAGCAGCGCGTGGCGATGACGATTCCGAAGAGGGATCGTCACGACGCAGACGCCGCGGACGCCGCGGCGGACGCGGGCGCAGACGCCCTGCTTTCGAGGCGAGCTTCGACCACGGCGAAGAAGGCTACGGCCTATGGCTTGATCCGTCGATCGTCGACGACCCCGTCTACGCAGAACATTGGGCGGGTCATCGGCCGATCGCAGTGTCGATCTCACCTGATCAGATCGTCATCACTCGCGCGAGCGAAGTGGGAGAGACGGCGGACCCAGAGTCCGACGAATCTGCCGCAGACGAAGCGCAGCAAGCCGCGTAGTAATACTCAATCACCGGTTCGCCGGATCCCTTGCGCGTCTCGCAGGGATCCGGTGTCCGCGTGAACCGTTCAGGGCAGGATCACGTAGGCGCGCTCGTCCTCTTTGACCATGCCGAGCTTGCGTGCTTCGATTTCAACCGTGGAGTTTCGCCGCAGCGACTTTGCTCGGGCGCGTAGAGCGCGGTTCTCCTTGCCGAGCTGCTGCAACTGGGCCTTTTGCGCGGATGTCTCTTTGCGTTGAACGTAATACGAGTGCAGCGGCGGCACGTAGGACGCCAGCATCACGAGCACGATCAAAATCAGCCAGTTGCCGGACATTCGCTCCCAGCGAATTCCGCGACGAAGCGGCGTGCCGGAAGAACGGTGCGCCACGCGGGCGCGACCGGGCCCACGGCCTGGGTCCCTACGGGTACGACGAGTCTTTCCGGAAGCGGACATTCGTGGTGGCTTTCGTCGCGGACCGCTCGAAAACCTGCGCCGTAACCGCCGTTGGCAAGCGCGCGACCGGGCGAGACCGGCCATTCTGCGCGCGATCCTCCGATAGACGCGCGACCGACCGACCTGCGCGGGACGCGGCCGTACTTCCGATAAACCTGGCGTTTAGATCTTGGCCAGCGCCCTGAAGGCCTGACGGCCCGGATAAAGCGCCCGGTCGCCGAGTGCCTCTTCGATGCGCAGAAGCTGGTTGTACTTGGCCACGCGATCAGAACGCGACGGCGCTCCCGTCTTGATCTGGCCGCAGCCCGTGGCCACGGCGAGGTCGGCGATCGTGGTGTCCTCCGTCTCTCCTGAGCGGTGGCTCATGACTGCGCTGTAACCGGCGCTGCGTGCCAACTGCATTGCTTCGAGCGTCTCCGACAACGTGCCGATCTGGTTGACCTTCACCAAAATCGAGTTGGCGACGCCGGCCTCGATGCCTTGGTGCAGACGTTCGGGGTTGGTGACAAACAGGTCGTCGCCCACCAGCTGCACACGGTCGCCGATGCGATCGGTCAAGAGCTTCCAGCCGTCCCAGTCGTTTTCGTCCATGCCGTCTTCGATCGAGACGACGGGATACTTGGAGGAGATTTCGTCCCAGTAGGCGGCCATCTCCTCGGGCGAGAGCTTGCGGCCTTCGTGGTGCAGGTCGTATACGCCGTCGCTGAAAATCTCGGAAGTCGCCGGGTCAAGCGCGATAGCGACGTCCTCGCCGGGCGTGTAGCCCGCGGTCTCGATGCCCGCGACCAGGGCCTCCAGCGCGGCTTCGTTGCTCTCCAGGTCAGGGGCGTAACCGCCTTCATCGCCGACGGCCGTGGACAGTCCGCGCGCCTTCAGGCTCTTGGCCAGCGAGTGGAACACCTCCACGCCGATCTGCAAACCCTTGCTGAACGTCTCCGCGCCGAGCGGCACGATCATGAACTCCTGAAAATCAATCTTGTTGTCGGCGTGAGCACCACCGTTGAGCACGTTCATCATGGGCACCGGCAGCACGTAGGCGTCATCGCCGCCGAGGTGGCGCCACAGCGGTAGTTCACGCTCCGCGGCCACGGCCTTGGCGGCGGCGAGAGAGACTCCCAGCAACGCGTTGGCGCCAAGACGGCCCTTGTTCGGCGTGCCGTCAAGGCTGATCAGGTGTACGTCCAAAGCTTCGCGGTCCGCGGCGTCAAGGTCTTGGATCGACTCGGCGATCTCGGTGTTGACGTTGGCGACGGCTTTGCCGACGCCCTTGCCGTTCCAGGCGTCGCCGCCATCGCGCAGTTCGACTGCTTCGAACTCGCCTGTGGAGGCCCCACTGGGCACAGCGGCCCGGCCGGTCGCGCCGGAGTCAAGTGTGATTTCAACCTCGACCGTGGGGTTACCACGACTGTCGAGGATCTGGCGTGCGTGTGTGTTTGTGATTCGGCTCATGATCGGCGTGGATACTAGGCGATCGGAGCGATAGGCCAGTGGTGTTCCCAAACGAAAACCGGCCCTGAAGGGCCGGTTTTCAAGATCAAACCGTGATCAAGCTGGCCGCACGAGCTACTTGGCGCCAGTCGCGCCAGTCGCGCCCTTCTTCTTCGGAGCGTTTTTACAGCTCTCGGTGACGAAGCCTTCGGCGCACTCTGTCTTCTTCTTCCACGTCTCCTTAAACTCTTTCTGGAAGTCGTCGAATGCTTTTTGCTGGTTTGTGGACTGAAGCTGTTGTTTGATCTGTGGAGTGGCTTTTTGTAGCGATTGCTTCGAGGCCGGCGTTATCTTCGTCACTTTGAACAGGTAGAAGCCGAACTGAGTCTTGATCGGACCGACCAGGATGCCTTTCTTCGCGGAGTAAACGGATTTGTCCAGCGCACCGCCGAATTGCCCCTTCGGAACGGACATCATCTTGCCGCCCGAGTCCTTCGAAGCGGTGTCTTCTGAATATTTCTTTGCCACCACAGCAAACGACTTGCCACTCTTCAGTTCAGCGAGGGCGGCGTCAGCTTTCGCCTTCTTGCTGTTCACGACCACAAGCAGGTCGCGAGATTCGGGCTGCTTGAACTGCTGCTGGTTCTTTTTGTAGAACTCCTCGACGTCTTTTGCCGTGGGCTGCTTGGGCTTGGAAACTTTCTCGCGAATCTTCTCTTGGTACATCTGGTTACGTACCAACTTCATAAGGTCCGCCTCGGTCTGGCCGCTCGACTTGAGGAACTTCTGGTAGTCGGCTTCCTTCGGAAAAGTCTGCTGCTTCAATGGCGTGAAACGAGCTTTGACTTCCGCGTCGGAGAACTTGATTCCACGGTCGGCTGCTTCAAGTTCGTACCAGCGTGCATCGATCAGAGCGGCCATGATCTGATCACGCGCCGTCTCGTAGTCCTGCTTGCACTGCTTCTTCAGGTCTCCGTCCGACGTCTTCTTCGGAGCGGTTTTACGCTTGTTTGCGACGCAGTTCTTGAACGTCGGCGGGTCTGGCAGAACCGGTTTTCCGTTGGCGTTTGGCTGACTCTGAGAAGCGAAGACCTTCAGCGTGCGGTTGAAATCAGCCTTAGTAATCGCTTCGCCGTCCACTACAGCAACGGCGTCATCCGGGATGCCCCCGCGGAAGAACACAAGGACGATCACAACGAACAGCGTCACGGCGATCGCGAAGCCGGGGATAAAGAATTTATTGGAGGTGATGTTTTTCACGGACTTAACTCATTTCGTGGTCGAGGCGCGGGGCAATATATCAACCGATTTGCGTTCCCGGCATCGCTTTGGTTTCGGCGTAAAACCGGCTTAATCCTTGTTTCATGCGGCAAATTCATGGCGTCGCCGGAACGGCGGCGACTGCGTCGAGCACGGCGTCGGCCATTGCGGCGAGCGCCTGGAACTGCGCGTCAGGCTCCCCGTCCACGCGCATAGCGATAGATCGCTGCCCGCGATCGTACATGGCCGTGGGCATTTCTTCGCGCATTCTCCCGACCTGTTCGGCGTTCAGGTCGATCGGCGACACCACCATCCGTCCGCCCGTAAAGCCGACGTTGCGGGCTCCGGCACGGCCGAACTTCAGCCGCGCTTCTTGCAGCAGCAGCAGCCGTTCAAGCTGTTCGGGCACCGGGCCGAAGCGGTCGGCGAGTTCTTCCCGAAGCGTGCCCACGTCGCCCAGCTCGCGAGCGCCGGAGATGCGGCGGTGAAGTTCTATCTTCGCCTGTTCGTAGGTGACGTAGTCGCTGGGTACGTAGGCGTCGACGGTCACGTCCAGCCGCACTGGTTCGGACGGCTCTTCGTGCTCACTGCCTTCGAGTTCCGCCACGGCGGCGTCGATCATCGAGACGTAGAGGTCAAAGCCGACGGCCGCGATGTGGCCCGACTGTTCCTCGCCCAGCAGATTGCCGGCTCCGCGGATTTCCAGGTCGCGCATCGCCACCTTGAAGCCGGAGCCGAGCTCGGTGTAGTCGGCCAGTGTGGACAGCCGCGCGGCCGCCACCTGCGAAAGCGCCGCGGCGCCGGGGTAAAGGAAATACGCAAACGCGCGCTCGCGGCCGCGTCCCACGCGCCCGCGGATCTGGTAGGCCTGCGAGAGACCCAACTTGTCCGCGCGTTCGACCACCAGGGTGTTCGCCGAAGGGATGTCCAGGCCGCTCTCCACGATCGTCGTGCAGACCAGACAGTCAAACTCGCCGCGCACAAATCCCATCATGCGCTCCTCCAAATCGCTCTCGTCGAGCTGTCCGTGCACGACCGCCACGCGCAACTTCGGCAGCAACGCGCGCACGCGCTCGGCGGTCTCGTCGATCGAGTCGATCAGGTCGTGCATGTAGATCGACTGACCACCGCGATCCAACTCGCGGACGAGCGCCTGCCTGACGACCTCTTCGTCCCATTCGCCGACGTGCGTGCGCACGGGTCGGCGGCCCTCCGGCGGCGTGGCGATCACGGCGATCTCGCGCAGCCCCGCCATCGACATTTGCAGCGTGCGCGGGATCGGTGTCGCAGAGAGGCTGATCACATCCGTTCGCAGACGCAATTGGCGCAGCAGCTCTTTCTGTTTAACGCCGAATCGCTGCTCTTCATCCACGACGATCAACCCGAGGTCCTTCGGCCGCACGTCGGCCGAAAGCAATCGGTGCGTGCCGATCAAGATGTCGACCGCCCCGGCCTCGAATCGTTTGAGCACTTCTTTTTGCTCGGATTTGGAGCGGAAACGGCTGACGTAGTCCACATTGACCGGGAAGTCGCGCATGCGTTCGCTGAAGGTGCCGAAGTGCTGCTGCGTGAGGATCGTGGTCGGAGCCAACACCAGCACCTGCTTGCTGTCTTGAACGGCTTTGAAGGCGGCCCGCAGCGCCACCTCCGTCTTGCCGAAGCCAACGTCGCCGCAGACCAGCATGTCCAGCGGCGTTGCGGACTCCATGCCCTCCTTCACGCGCTCGATCGCTTCCATCTGATCGGCGGTTTCGCGATAAGGGAAGGCGTCCTCGAACTGGCGCTGCATGTCGCCGTCCGGACTGAATGCGTGGCCGATCGCGCGTTTGCGTTCGGCGTAGAGATTGACCAGCTCGCCTGCCAAGGCGTGGGCTGCTTTGCGCGCGCGGCTCTTGAGCGTTTCCCAGGCCTTGCCGCCGAGTTTGCTCAGCGTCACGCCGTCGGGGCCGCTCGCGCCGAAATATCGGCTGATCTTGTGAAGCTGCTCCGCGGGCAGGAAGACCTTGTCTTCGCCGCGGTATTCGAGCGTCAGGTAGTCGCGCGTGATGTTGGCGACGGTCTTGGTATCGAATCCGCTGAAGCGCGCGATGCCGTGGTCTTCGTGTACGACTACGTCGCCCACAGCGAGATCGGCGAAGCCGGCGATGCGCGCTCCGCGGCCGCCCGCCCGCGGAGCCGCCGCGCGCCCCGGGGCTCGCAGCAGCATTCGGTCTGGAATGATCGCCAGCTTTAGAACGGGCGACACAAAACCTTCGCGCAGTTGCGCGCGCACAAAGAAGACGCCCTTCCATTCCGTGCGCCCGGAAGTGTCGTCAAGCGTTTCCGGGCGCACTCGCGCGAGGTTGTAACGCGCGCGGTCAAGCTCGCTTTGGCGATTCCAAGCGACGATCGTGCGGTAGCCGCTGCGCAGCAGCTTCTCCAGCTCAACCTCTGCGGCTTCGAAACCGCGGGCCATGCTGTGCGGGCGTTCGGCGCGCAGTTCCACGCGTTGTTCCGCGTCGGTAGCAGCCGACACGTTGGACACACGAAGTGCCGCCCGTTGGTCAAGCTGTTCCGCCAGTCGCTCCGGAGACACGTAGAGTCCGTGGCCGCTGTCGTCGTGATAGGTGGCGGCGACATCCGCCCACAGTTCCTCCAGCGCGGCGCGCACGTCCTCTTCACCCGCGATTGCCAGCCAGGCGCCGTCGGGCGCCAGGTCCAGCACGTCGTTGAACTTCTCGATCGGCAGTAGTTCGGCAATGTCCGGCGGTGGCGAGCCATCCTCCTCGTCGCGACCGGCCAGCGCCTCTTCGGCCTCGACGCGATACTGCGCCGCCAGTTCGGCGGCGGGTTCCACGGCGACCTGCTCGACGGCCTCAAGCGAGCGCTGGGTGAAAGTGGAAAAACGCCGCAGCGACTCGACTTCGATGTCGAACAGTTCCACGCGCACCGCGTGTTCACCGGTGGCGGGAAATACGTCCAAGATGTCGCCGCGCACCGCAAACTGGCCGCGGTCCTCTACGCGGTCGGCTCGCTCGTAACCACAGGCCACAAGTTGCGAGGTGAGCTCTTCCAGGTCGGTCACGTCGCCGCGCGCGATCGTAAAGCCGTGCGGGCGCAGATCGGCGTCTGGCACGCGCTCGGCCAGTGCGGCGGCGCCGGCCACGACGACGGCGCGCGAACCGGGCTCCTGCAGACGGTCAAGCGCGCCGATCCGCTGACCCACCAGGTGCGCGGCAGGGTCCAGGTGCGACTCGTAGAGCACGCCACGCGCCGGGTACACGCGCACGGGTCGTCCGGGCAGAAAAACATCGAGGTCGGCGGCGAGGTTGCGGGCTGCCTGGTCGTCGGCGGTGACGATCAGCGCCGGCGAATTCGGCGCGAATCGCTGGGTGGCCACCGCGAGCGCAAAGGGCGTGAAGGCCTGCGAGATGAATGCTTCACGGGGGCCGGGTGACGCCGGATCGCCGGTGAGCGCCGCGAAGACGTCGTCGTCTTGCACGAGCTTCACGGGCAGCGCAAGATCCGCGGCCTCCGAGTTACGGGGGGTGTCCGCGTTGGTGTGACCGCGTGCTGCGTCGCCGGAGGTCGGGTTCAAGGCGTTAGAGCCTAGGCGGCCAGCGGCATCGGCGAGGACCCGCGGACTGGCGGATGATCAATTACGAACGTATGTTCCGTCGGCCGTGCGGTGTAATTTCGGAATCATGAAACGAACGAATGCAGCATTGTCCAGCAGTTACGACTCGACCGGCCGGGGCGTAAGGCCCGCGTCTCGGCAGACGGCTCGCCGGTCCGGACGTGTCTGGTCCGGGGCCGATGTCGCGCGGCTGGCGGTGATGGCCGAACAGAAGGTCGCCGTCGATCGCATTGCGCGCAAGCTACAACGATCTGAAGGCGCCGTTCGCGCCGAGGCCGCCCGACGGCGCATAAAGCTTGCGCCGACCGAAAAACCGCCGTACGGCGGGGCAGTGGGTCATCGTCGACCGGCGACCGACCGGCGAGGCATCACTCGCGGCACGACGCCACGTTATTCCGAACTTACGCGGCCGCTGTTCTAGCTCGACGCGTCGTCGCTTTCGATCAGGCTCACTGTTGCTTCTAGCGCCTGATCGATAAGTGCTTCTACATCGTTCTTCGGTTCCTTGAAGCGTCCCAGCACCCATGCGCTGACGACCTCAGGATCGGTGCTGTCGGGTCGTCCCACGCCCACGCGTACACGCTGAAAGTCCGTTGTGCCAAGACCGGCCTTCAGCGACTTGAGGCCGTTGTGACCGGCCGTGCCGCCGCCCAGACGGGTCTCCACGCGGCCGAAGGGAAAGTCGATCTCATCGTGGATCACGATGATGTTCGGTGGTTCAACCCGCAGTTCGCCTCGCGCGGGCCCGGCGGACTTGCCGCTGTCGTTCATGAATGTGTCTGGCATCAAAACGGCTACTCGCGCGCCACCGGGTCCCAGCCGACCGCTGCTGATCCGTCCACGGTATTTGGCCTTAGGCTTGCCCAGCTCGTACCGCTCAATCAGGCGTTCGGCCACCATGTAGCCGACGTTGTGCCGGGTTCCGGCGTATTTCGAGCCCGGATTGCCCAGTCCCACGACCAGCCAGTCCACAGGTTCATTACCGCCGCCGCTTCCGGCTCGCTTACGTCTGGCTCCACCGCCCCCGCGCCCACGGCCAAAGATCGTGCACGTGACGGCCGTCAGGCAGCAGGCGAAAACAAACCTGATCGTCGGGCGGTGCGAATGCACGCCAACGGCGGCGAAGCGGCTACTCGCCGCCCTCGCCCTCGGAAGCTGCTTCGGCCGGTGCGGCCTCGGCCTCGCCGACGACCTCGGTCTCTTCTTCAACCTCGGTGGCCGCCTCGACCTTGGTCGGCGGCGTGATCGTGGCGATCACTGTCTCCGCGGCGTCGTCGAGCACCGTCAGGTTTGACGGGATCGTGGCCTCGGAAAGCACGAACGTGCCATTCAGTTCAAGTGAGGAGACGTCGATCGTTACGGAGTCCGGAATGTCGGTGGGAAGCGCCTCGATGTTGAGTTCGCGCGTGACGTGGTCGAGCACACCGCCCTGAATCACTCCCGGCGCGTCGTCCACGCCGGAAAGCTCCACGGGGACGGTGGACTGGATCTTCATGCTCAGGTCCACTTCCAAAAAGTCGATGTGCGTGAATCCGCCGCGAACTGGGTGGTGCTGCTGGTCCTTGATGATCACCGGCACGGTGTCGGAACCCAGTTTGACGTCGAGCAGCGCGTGGCCCGCCTTCAGCGCGGCGCGCAGTTCGCGCTCATTCACGCTGAACGCCTGCGGGTCGCGACCGCGACCGTAGAGGATGCCCGGCAGACGTCCCTGGCGCCGCATACGGCGAGACTCGCGCGAACCGCGCTCCTCGCGTAGTGCAACCTCGATTGTGGCTCTGTCATCACTTGACATAGGCGTGTCATGGTAGCGGCGGCGAATCGGTTGTCTGCTCCGTGGTCGCTGCCGATAAGGGATCAGTGCTTTATTTGACATTGATTGATGACAAAGTCCTCCGGAGGGCGTAGGCTTACATCGTGGCTCCCAAGGATGAGAGTGCCGTCCCGCAGTCGCGACTGGGACGCGCCGGCAGAATCGGCAAAGCGCTTGGCGGCGGCGGTCTGAAACTGGCCGGCACCGCGGGTACCAACGTGCTGCGCAGCCGTGAAGGCGGCAAGCAGGCGATGGAGCGCCGTCACTACGAATCGGCCGAGAACATGGTCAAGGCGCTCGGCAGCCTGCGCGGCGCGGCGATCAAGATCGCGCAGCTTGCGTCGTTCATCGACGTCGACCTCTTGCCAGACGAGTACCGCGAGATCTACCAGAAGCAGCTGGGCACGCTGCGCGCGAGCGCGCCGCCGATGCCGTGGAAGAAAGTCAAGACAGTTCTGAACGACCAGTGGGACCGGCCGATCGGCCGAATCTTCTCTGAGTTCGACGAAGAGGCGGTGGCCGCGGCATCAATCGGTCAAGTACATCGGGCGACTTTGAAAGACGGCCGCGAAGTGGCCGTGAAGATCCAATACCCGGATGTCGCGGATGCGCTGCGCGCGGACATGCAGAACGCCGCGCTGTTTCTACGCCTCGGCAAGCTGATCGCGCCCGGACTGGACGCGAAGGCGGCCGCCGCTGAATTGAAAGCGCGAGTGCTGGAGGAACTGGACTACGAACTCGAGGCGCAGAATCAGCGTCGCTTCGCCCGGGCCTATCGCGGCCATCCCTTCATCTGCGTTCCCGAGGTGGAGACGAGCCTTTCGCGCGAGCGCGTGCTCGTGAGCGAGTGGGTGGAGGGAGTGGACTTCGACACCGTGCTTGAGCGGCCGCAAGCCGAGCGCGACCGCTTCGGCGAGATCGTCTATCGATTTGCGTTCGGCTCGATCTACCACCTGCATCAGCTGAACGCAGATACCCACCCCGGCAATTACCTGGCGATGGACGACGGCCGCGTGGCGTTCCTGGACTTCGGGATGACAAAACGCCTGACAGACGACCAGATCAGGCTCCAGGTCGCGGCCGCGAGGGCGGTGCTGGAGGATGATTCCGACGCTTTCGGCATCGCAATGGAAGAAATGGGCTTCATCCGCGACTACAAGAGCTTCAACATGGACCTGCTGCGCGATCACGTCAATCTCACGAGCGGCTGGTACCTCAATGGGCGCAAGACTCGCATCACGCCGGAGCTGGTGACGCGCTCGCTGTCCGAGCTGGCCGACCCGCGAGGCAAGGCGTTCGAACTTACGCGCACAGCCAACCTGCCGGCCGACGAACTCCTGGGCCGTCGCATGGAGACCGGCGTTCTCGCCGTTCTCGGCAAGCTCCACGCCAATGCCAACTGGACCCGCATCTGCCGCGAGTGGATGTTCGCCGAGAAGCCTTCCACTCCGTTGGGCAAAGACGAGTGGCATTTCTTCGAAGAACGCGGCCACTCGCGTCGGCCTTTGGCGAAGTTGTAGGGGCGAGCGGCGGGAGGGCGATGCCTGGTCGCCGTTCTCGCTTTCCGCGAACGGCGTTAGTACACCCCGTCGAGCTTGCGGTGGTCCCAACTCACGAAGCGACCGGGCTTGAAGCGCAGGCCGACGCGTTTGGGCGTTTGTGCGTCGATCATCTGAAGGACGGGGTCGGCGGGCGGGTTGCCGTCGCCGTACTTCGTGAATAGTTCCACGCCGATCTGCCGTATCTCGGCGGCGTTTTGAATCAGCTCCACCTCGCATTCGATCATCACACCGCGCAGTTTGTCGTAGGTCACGCCGTCTTCGAACAAAAGGGTGGCGTGGGGGTCGCGTTCGAGATTCTTCGCTTTTTGCGATTTGGCGAACGTCCATCCCCAGATCTCGTCGCCGCGGGTCACGAACCACAGTGGCATCAGGTGGGGCAGGCCACGCGGGCCGTTGGTGCCGACGACGACTGTTTCGGCGTCGGCAATGTAGGCAGCGGTTTCTTCCCGGGAAAGCGTGATCTGATCGCGTCGTCCAGCCATCGTAGGACAAGCCTAATTCGTCGATCGACGCGCTGTCTTGCGCCGAACCGAGTTGCCGGCCCCGGCCTCAGCTCGCGGCGACGGTTTCGCGCTTGCGCGCGGCGGGCTTGCTGACGTTGCCGTTTGCGATGCTTTTGCCACCGGCCGCGCCCGGCTTGCCGCCGCGCCCGGCCGACGCGGTGCCGTCGGCGATTTCCGCCTTCAGCGCCTTCGCGGCGTCGCGGACCGCGGCGCGTGCCTCGGCCGGTTCCAGAACCACGGCGTCGCCCGCGTGCTTGAAGATCTCAGTAACCAGCCAGTTCACTCCGCCGTAGGGCAGGTCAATCAAAATCGCGCCGTCCTTTAGCTCCAGCACCGGGTCGTGCTCCTCGCGTACGCGCCGGGCTGCATCGGGCTCAATCCAGATACGCGCAACTGTGCTGCTGCTGACCACACCGGTCTTGGCCCAGCCGTCGAGATCGGGCTTCATGCCCTCGCGCGGCTCGAACGATTCGTCGAGGATGCGTACCTGCTTGATGCGGTCGAGGCGGAAGTCGCGCGGAGCCTCGCGCGAGCGGTCCCATGTGTGCACGTACCAGCCCTCGCGCCCGTTCATCAGCGAGTACGGCTCGATCACGCGTTCTGTGAAAGTGTCCTGGTCTTCTTTGTAGTGCTCGATCTCGACCAGCTTTGAGGATGCGATCGCGTTGCTCAATTGCCCCGCGATCTCGGAGTCGTCGGCCTTCGCCGCCGCGATCTGTAGACCGCCGGTGGCGGGGTCCTCGCCAAGCGCCACCACGACTTTCGCACGCGCCGAGATCAGCGAATCGTCGGGGAAGTACTCGCCCAGCAAGTCGATCGCGGCGATCAGCGCCTTCGCCTCAAGCGGCAACAGACGCGCCGGGCGCGCGAAGTTGTCGCTGTAAGGCTCGCTGTCCACGGTCACCACGTCGTCCTCGATCTGCGCGAAAAGGACATAGCTGCCACCGCCGAAGTTGACGACGTTGAGCACGTCTATGTCTTCGGTCAACTCCTCAAGCGTGATGTTGAGGTCGGTGAGCAGTCGTTGAGTGGGGATCGAGTCACCTCCGCGCGTGGCGCCGATCAGGATGCCGGCCAGCGTAATCAGACGGGCGAAGCGTTCCGGCCGGATCGAGGCCTCGGACTCGCTGCCCCCGCCGCTGGACGAGGCCGATCGCCTGCGCGTGACTTTGGGCGCGATCTCAAACTCGCCGCTGTGCCTGCGAGCGATCAGCGAGATGCGTTTGGTTGCCGACGCGGCCAGCCCGGCCGGCTCGATGATGCGTGCGCGGGGGCCGAGACCAAGCACCCATGCCAAAAGAGGCGTGGTGTCCGAGAACTGCGTCTCGAAGATCACGCCCTTGCCCGGAACGACTTCACCGCGCTTGGGCTTGCGGATTTTGCCGGCCCGCGCGAAGTGCCGCTCTACCAGCCAGGCGATCCGCTCGCTGATCCAGATCGAGGCGCTTTCGAACTGCTGACCGAATTGCCACTCGGCCTTCGTCGCGTACTCGCGCGGATCGAAGTCTTCGGGCGGCGGGAAGTCGTGCTCGGCTTTGCTGGCGTAGCTGATCTTGCCGCGAATTCGTGAAAGTTTGAACATGCGCTGGTCGCCGCGCTCGTGGGCGTGTCCGATCATGTAGAACTGGCCGCCGCGGAAGAGCAGGTGGTAGGGATCGACTTTGCGCTTCTCGATCGCGTCGCGGCCGATCGTGTAGTAGTCGAAGATGATCGTCTTGCGCCGGAAGACGGCGTTCTCGATCTTGCTGAGGCGTTGCGAAAGCTCACGGCCCTCCACATCGGGACCGACGGCGACGTGGATCGACTGCTCGTCCGGGGAGCTAAGCGGGCTGGGACGGCCCCAGGTGAGCTGCTGCAACGCAAGACGTAGCGGCTCGGCATAGGCGAACTGCCCGTCAAGCATCTTCAGCGCGGTCGTCAGCGAAGCCAGCTCGTGATCTGTGAACTGCACGCTTGGGAGGTAGAAGTTCTCTGGTGGCAGCGAGTAATTCTCAGCTTCGTAAAAGCCGTCGGTGGCGCGGTCTACGCGAAGTTCGATGCCCAGCGCCTCCAACTCGGCGCGGTCGGCGTAGAAGCGGCGCGCGAAGGCGTCGTCGTTCATCTCGCTGTATCCCTCGACGTCGCGCTTGATTTCCAGCGCCGTTACCGGCCTCCGTTTTGCCATCAAGAACGAGATCAGCGAAAGCTGACGAATGAGTTTTTCCGTATCCTTGGCCACTCTCCGGGCAGGATACGTGAGCGCGGACCTAGTCTGGGCCGAGAATCCACGATGCGCCTTGCGGTCTTCGCAAATTGCAGGTTTTGAAACGACCGACGGGGTCAGGCCGCCCGGTTTCGGGCGACCTGACGGACTGCGGCTAGGCCTTGCCGCGCAGAATGCGGTTCCAGTACAGCGGCGGGAGCACGTAACGCTTGACTTGATACATGCTCCAGCGTTCTTTGGTCTGGTCAAACGGGAACGTTGGCGTGGGCTTGAGTTCGTAGTCGAACTCGGCCATGATCAGCTTGCCGTAGCCGGTTACCAGCGGGCAGGCGGTGTAGCCGTCGTACTTGTCGAAAGCTCCGGAGCCCTGGCCGTTGATCTCCGCCAACAGGTTTTTCACCAGCACAGGCGTTTGCTTGCGGATTGCGGCGCCGGTCTTGGAGGTCGGCAGGCTTGAGGCGTCGCCGATCGCGAAGACGTTGTCGAACTTTGGGCTTTGCAGCGTCTCCTTGTCGACCGCAAGCCAGCCGCCGTCGTCGGCCAGCGGGCTTTCGCGCACGACCTGCGGCGAGCGCTGCGGCGGGGTCACGTGGATCATGTCGTACTTCACCACGACCTCGGCGTTGTCGTTGCCACGGTCCTCAAAGACGGCTTCCTTGGCGTCGGGGCGGATCTCCACGAGCACGTGCTGGTACATCGTTTCGATGCTCTTGCGCTCGACGACTTTCTTGAGCGTCTCGGCGTAGGCCGGTGCCGAGAAGATGCCCGGCGTACCGGCGGCGTAGATGATCTTGGACTTGTCGCGAACGCCCTGCTTGCGGAAGGCGTCGTCAGCCAGGTAGGCGATCTTTTGCGGCGCGCCGGCGCACTTGATCGGCGGTGGCGGCATCGTGAAGAGCGCCGTACCACCCTGGAAGTTCTTGATCGTCTGCCAGGTGTAGTCGACCGTGTCGTAGTCGTAGTTGCTGCAAATCCCGTTCTTGCCGACCGCCCCTGCCAGCCCCTTGACGCCTTCCCAGTTGATCTCGATGCCACAGGCGACGACGAGAAAGTCGTAGCCGATCGTTTCGCCGCCGGCGGTGATCACTTGGTTGTTGTCCGGGTCGAGCTTGGTAACGCTGTCGCGAACCCAGGTGGCGCCCTTCGGAATCAGGCCGGATTCGGCTCGCGCGCTCTTTTCCTTGTTCACCACGCCGCCGCCGACGAGGGTCCAGAGTGGCTGGTAGTAGTGCGTCTCAGAAGGCTCGACGATCGCCACGTCCGGTTCCGGCATGGCGTTGCAGAGTCGTGCGGCCACGCTGATGCCGGCGGTTCCGCCGCCGACGATCACCACCTTGAAGCGGCGGCTCTGGCCCGACTTGGATTCGCTGGATGATGGCGCCTCGGCCGTCTCCGTTGCTGACGTGTTCATCGCATCCTCCCAGGGGGTGCATAAAGCCTGTAAATACGATCGGATTTTACACCTTTTAGGCGAATACCGAGCGGTGAAGTGCCGAAAACCGTTCTTGCTAGCGGCGAATGCCCGGGGAGTGCCCGAAAAACGCCGATCCGCCCTTGTCGCCGACCGCACGATCGAACGGTGACCACTCGATCCCCGCGGGTAAGCCTTTTTCAAGACGGTCGTAGGTTCCCAGCGTGCCGCCGAGGTGGTCCATCATGCTCACCAGCACGGCCTCGCGCGTGGCCGGTTCGACCGGCGAGCCGTGTTCGAGCTTGCCGTGATGCGAAAGCTGAATGTGCAGCAACGCCTGCGCAAGCGTGGGATCAAAGCCGTCGATCTCTTCGATTTCGCGCTTGATGCGGTAGTAGCCGAGCGGGATCTCGGACTGCAGCTTGCCGTCATCGGTGATGTCGATACCGCCCTCGGTCTGGGCGTAGGCGTCGAGCTTGCCGATGTCGTGCAGCAACGCACCGGTGACGGCGAGGTCGCGGTCCAAACCGGGAAAGACATCGGCCGCCGCACTGACGGCCTGGGCGACCGTGAGCGTGTGCTCGAGCAGGCCGTGTTCGTAAGCCTGGTGATTCTTCTTGGCCGCGGGCATCTGCATAAACGCCCGGCCGGTGGCGGTTTCGGGCCCGAGCAGGCGTGCCAGCAGCTCGGCCAAGTGCGCCTGTCGCACGCTCGCGACCAGTTCCGTGAAACCGCTCTCCAACTCGTCGTAGGCGAATAGCGGCACTTCCTCCAGGTCGGCCGCATCGTATTCACCGGCCTCGGCCGGACGCATCGAGCGCACCGTCAACTGCGGCCCGTAGCGGTCGCTCACCTCGTATCTGCCTTGCACCGCGAGCACCGCGCCGGTCTTGCAGATGTCTACGACCTCGGTCACGTCGTCCCACATCACGCCGGGCACGGCGCCGGTGGCGTCACCGAAGGTCAGGCGCAGGTAGGGCTTACCGGCCTTTGTGTTGTGCTGACTGGACTGGTCCAGCCGGAAAACGGAATCCACCTGTCCGGCGGCCAGGTCGCGAACCGCGACGCGCCCACCGGCGTTTCCACCGGTGTCCCCACCGGTGTCCCCACCGGGCACCGTCTCGTCGCCGATCAGTTGACCTTGCTCGTTCACCCTGCTGGCACGGTAGATAAAAAAGCGGACGGCGCGATCAGCCCGTGCCGTGCGCACGGGGCGGAAGCGTTCACGCCGGACGCGGCACATGCAGCTGTATCAGCGGGTAAGCTGCGAAAACAGTCTCTACTGCGCCATGAGACCAGCAAGCACATCCACGCGACCCGCGGCAGAATCGACTGTCCCGGAAATCACCGCCGAACCCGGCGTGTTGCGCCCTGGTGCGTTGCGCCCCGGCGTGCCGCCCGGCCCGCGCGCTCCGAGCCTTTACCAGTCGCTGACGTTCATGTCGCGGCGCCACCAAAGTTGGATGCGCAGCAGTCGCGCGCGTTACGGCAGTCTCTTCACCGTCCGCATGATCGGCATCGGCGACATTGTGATGTGCACCCGGCCGGAACTGATCAAGCAGGTCTTCTCCGCGGACCCAAAGGTGCTGCACGCCGGAACAGGCTCGCCGCTGGCCGCGGTGCTGGGCCGCCATTCGCTGCTGTCAATCGACGAGGAAGCTCACCTTGCTCAGCGCCGGCTTTTGCTGCCGCCGTTTCACGGCGAGCGCATGCGCGCGTGGGAGGAAACGATCGAAAACATCGCCGCGGAGGTGGTCGAATCCTGGCCCGAGGACCGCGAGTTCGCCGTGGTTCCGTCGATGCAGTTGATCACGCTGCGCGCGATTCTTCGCACGATCTTTGGCGCGACCGGTCCGGAGCTTGCGCGTCTGGAAGATCTGATTCCGCGAGCCGTGAACCTCGGCGCGGCGATGGTGCAACTGAGGTTCGCGCAGCGCGATTGGGGTCCCTACAGCCCGTGGGGCCGGTTTTTGCGCCTGCGCCATCAGGCGCGCCTGCAACTCGACAACCTGATCGCCGCCGCGCGGCGGGATCCGGCGCTGTCGGAGCGCACTGACGTGCTGGCCGCGCTTGTGCAGGCCACTCACGAGGACGGCTCGGCGATCAGCGACGAGGAGATCTACGACCAGCTCAACACCTTGATGATCGCCGGGCACGAGACAACCGCCACGACACTGGCGTGGTGCGTGGAACGACTGCGCCGCAACCCGGCGGCGCTCGCCAAGCTCACCCAGGAGGCGCTTGACGGTGACGAAAACAGCTACCGCGAGGCGGTGTTCCGGGAGGTCTTGCGCGCGCGGCCGACGGTGACGATGTCGGTGCGTTACGTGGTCAAGCCCTACGTGCTCGACGGCTGGGAGCTACCGGTCGGCACGCGGATCGCGCTGCACCCGGGACTTGTGCAATATGAACCGAGCCATTTCTCCGAACCGGAGCGGTTTCTCCCCGGGCGCTTCCTCGACGCCAAGCCGGAGCCGTTCACTTGGATTCCGTTCGGCGGTGGCATCCGCCGCTGCATCGGCGCGTCGTTCGCGCAGATGGAGGTGGACGTGGTGCTGCGCACGATGCTGCGCAAGGTGGAGCTGCTGCCGACGACGGATCGTCCCGAGGGCTGGCGTTTTCGTGGCGTCACCTTCGTGCCGTCGCGCGGCGGCCGGGCGCGGGTACGACACCGAATTAATCCTTGATCGACGGCTCAGTCCTCGTCGCGGTCGAGCCGCGTGTCTCTGAACGACGCGGGATCTTCGATCGGTTCCAAATGCGTGAAGATCGTGGCGAACTTCAGCGCCGTGCGTAGCTCGCCTTCGATCTGCTCGATCAGGTCATGGCCCTGTTGCACGGACCACGCGCCCGGCACCAGCACGTGCATGGAAACGAACGCACGATGGCCGGCGCGCCGCGTGCGCAGCGCGTGAAACTGGATCTGCTCGCCACGATGACCGTCCAGCACGGCGTCGATCTGGTCGATCTCTTTGGCCGTGAGGGCGCGGTCCATCAACCCGCCCGCGGAACTGCGCACCAGCGATATGCCGGTGAAGACGATGTTTACCGCGACCGCGAGAGCGATGATCTGGTCAAGTCGCTGCCAGCCGGTCAGCGCGACCGCGCCAACCGCAACGACCACTCCGATCGAGGTCCAGACGTCGGTCAGCAGGTGCCGTCCGTCGGCCTTGAGCACCACTGAATCCTCG
The DNA here is from genome assembly GCA_016213645.1 of Actinomycetota bacterium. Lineage (GTDB taxonomy): Bacteria > Actinomycetota > Thermoleophilia > Solirubrobacterales > JACPNS01 > JACPNS01. The sequence continues at coordinate 211,569 of JACQZY010000013.1, read as the reverse complement.
TCGCGTCCGGCGGCGATCAGCACGCGCGCCACACCGAAGTTCACAACGCTCGCGGCCAGGGAGACGCCAAGGCCCAGGCCCACCTGTGAGATCTCGCGCGGGTCGAGCAGGCGGCTTACGGCCGACACGCAGATCGTCACCGCGGCAACCAGGATCAGTCCACCCTCCACACCGGCGGCCATGTAGTCGGCCTTGCCGTGGCCGTAGGCGTGCTCCTCGTCTGCGGGCATGTTGGACCATCGCACGGCCGCCATCGCGAAGGCGGCGGCGAAGAGATTGACGACGGATTCAGCCGCGTCGCTGAGCAGTCCGACCGATCCGGTCAGTAGCCACGCCACCACCTTCAGCGCAATCGTCAGGCAGGCGGCCGCGATCGAAACCCAGACAAGGCGCACCAGTCGCCGCTGGCGGGCGGTGGAGGTCTTGGTGGCGGTCATCTGCGCTGATTCGGCGGGGACTGAGCGGTGCGCTCGCGCGCGGTCCGCGCGGGGTCTTGCGGTCAACGAATGGCGAGACCCGGATTCGAACCGGGGACACCACGATTTTCAGTCGTGTGCTCTACCAACTGAGCTATCTCGCCGCGCGTGGTGATGGTACAGCGCGCGGGGCGCGGACGGAAGGTGTGGAGGTAATTTGCATCGGCCGTCGTCAGGCCGTCGTCAGGCCGCCGCCCGGTCGGCCGCCGCTCGCTGGAAAAGCCGGGGATCGTTACTGACGATGCCGTCCACACCCAGTGCCGTCAGGCGGTCGATCGTGGCCACGTCATCAACGGTCCAGGCATAAATCTCGCCGCCCGCCCCTTGGACCGCATCCACCAGTCGCCGTCCGACCACCGCGTGAAACGCCATCACCGCGTCGATCGCACCCTCGCGCAGCAGTCTTGCGACGCGTGTCGGCTGGCGTATACGGTGGTAACCCACGCCTCCGGCAACAAGAGCTTGGACGGGCTTCGGCATCGCCAGCCAGTCGCGGTTGACCAGCGGGATCGTGAGGCCGATGTGTTGGCCGGGGTGGTGTTCGCGGATCAGCGTGAGACTCTGCTCGTGCATCGTCGTGATCGTTGTGCGCGTGTGCAGGTCGCGTTCGGCGAGCGCGTCGATCAGCTCCAACTCGAAACCGCGGTGCTTCATGTCCACGTCCAGGCCAAGCGAACTGAAGTCGCCGCCGGCGAGATGGTCGAGGCCCTGTTCCATCGTCAGCAGTGAATCGCCTTCGCGCTCCGCGGCATCGTGAGGATCATGCGCGATCACCAATCGGCCTTGCCAACGGATCACGTCGAACTCGATCATGTCGATCGGCAGACCGCGAGCGGCTTCGAAGCTGGCGATCGTGTTGCCCGCCTCAACGAGGTGGGCACCTTTGTGGCCGATGCGCTTCATCTGATTTGAGTCTAAGGTCGCCGCCGTACGGCGGAGCCGGCTTGTCTGGTTTTGCCTCGGACCGGTTGGGTCAGGAGTCGGACCACTCGTCGGGCCAGAGCACGGGACCTTCCGGAATGACCCCGGGTTGAAGCTGAAAAATCCGAAAAGCGTCTTGCGGCAGACGCACCTGGGTGGTTACGCCGTGCGCCGTAGCTGGTTCGAAGCCGCAGGATTCGAGAAATCGCGGCGGGCCGATCGCGATTGCGCAGTCGAAATGAAGCGATCGAGCGCGGTCGAGCGCCATTCTTACGAGCGCGCCGCCGAGGCGCCCGCCCTGGTGGTCGGGCAGCACCGCCACCGGACCAAGCGCAAGCGCGTTGGCCTCGCCTGCGGTCACGCGGGACAGCAGCGCGTAGGCCACCAGTTGGTCTTCCTGCTGCACGACGATTGAGAGTTCGGGCACCCAGGATTCGCTGCCGCGCAGTCGCTCGACCAGGTCGGCTTCGGAGTCATCGTTGAACGCCGCGCGCAGGATCGCCGCGATTGCGTCATCGTCGCCGGGCTGTTCTGGACGCACGATCGCCATCGGCGGCAGCATAGAGCGGCCCGCGTCCGGGCTCCATTCGAACGGGGTTCGTTCGCCACCGCGTCGGGCGTAGTGGCCGCCGCTCTGCTTAATCAAGCGGCGACGAGCTCGCCGCCGCGCTTGCCGTGGCCGCGGTCGCCTTGGCACTTGCAGCCTGCGCTCCGCCCGGTGCCGACGCGTACCAGTTCTCCAGCAAGTCCCGTGGGTCGATCGGTTTGCCGCCGAACTGCCACGGTCCGTCCGTCCAAGCCTCGAAGTGCAGATGTGCACCGTTTGAAGAACCGGTGTTGCCGACGCGCGCGAGCAACTTGCCGGTGGGCACGGCATCTCCGGGCTTGACTTCGATCGAGCCGGCCTGGAGGTGCATAAACACATAGTCACGTCCGTCGAGCGCGTCCAGCACCACGTACCAGCCGGCGCCGTCTGCCTGGTAGCGGACCCAGCTGATCGTTCCGCCGTAAGGCGCGACGACCGGCGAGCCTTCGGCTGCGGCGAGATCTTGTCCCTGGTGAATGTGGCCCGGTCGTCCCGCGCCGAAACGGGAGTCGGCGCCGCCCCAGCTGAAGCTGCCGGTAAGTGGAAAGCGATGATCTGAGTAGCTGAACGCAAGCCAGACCGGCACGCGTGCCGCACGCGCGGCTCGGCGCCCGCTGCGGTCTGTGGCGCTTAGGCGCAGCTTGTAGTCGCCGGGAGCCGATACGCCCAATTGATCTTTCGTGAGCGCCGCGATCTGCCTCACGCCGCTGTGATGGCGGCCCAGATCGACCGTGGTTACAAACGCTCCGGCAGCGGTGCGCACGACCGCGCGTACGTGGATGGTGCGCGAGCGAGCCTTCACCAGGTAACGCAGCTTCAGCGGCCGGCCTTCGTCGTAAAGCGCGTTCGCGACCAGCGAGAAGGACGCGATCGTGGGTGCCGCCGCGCGTTTGCCGCGTCGCCGTGACGCGTCACCCCCGGCGATGCCGTCGCCGGGCGCTGTGCCGCCTGATTCCGAGGCGGACACAAAGCGCGTGCCGCCGAATCCGGACTCCGAACCGGCGAATGCCTGTGCGGGGGCGCTGAAGAACGCGGGCGACGCGATTACGCACGTCATGCAGACCAGCAGGCGAACCGTCGCGCGCGACGGGGTGCGCGCGCGACGGAGACCTGGATCCGTCGGGCGTGAGTTGTTGCGTTTGATCGCTTCCATGACGTAGTTGTGAGGCAAGCCGGGGTGCTCCCCCGGTCACCCCGGCTTCCGCAATACCTCATACCAATTCTCGGCGGTCCGGCGTGGATGTCAATCCGCTGGGACGGGAGTTGCAGGGCCGGTCGGCTTTCGGCCGTCGCGACCGGCTATCCGCCGCCCGCCAGCGCCGCCAACAGCTTCGCCGCGCCGGCTTTGTGCAGCGGTTCGTTGAGGTTGCCGCACTTTGGTGACTGCACGCAACTTGGGCAGCCGCTGCCGCAACCGCATTCCGCGATCAGCCGCAGCGCGTCGGCGGCGAGCCGTTCGAACTGCTCGTATCCGCGCCGCGTGATGCCAACGCCGCCGGGGTGCCCGTCGTAAATGAAGATCGTCGGCTCGCCGGTCTGGGCGTGAAACGCGGTCGAAAGCCCGCCGATGTCCCAGCGGTCGCACATAGCGATCAGTGGCAGCACGGCAATCTGCGCGTGCTCGGCGGCGTGAAGCGCGCCCTGCAAGATGTTCAGCGGCAATGCCTCGGCCTCCGGTTCGCCGCCGAGCGTGAACCACAACGCCTGGGTGACGAAATGCTGCTCGGGCAGGTCCAGCGCCTCCAGCGAAAGCACGTTGTGATCCGCCACCGCCTTGCGCTGAAACGCGATCACCTGCTCGCTGACGGCCACGTTGCCGAAGTGCAGCCGCGCGTTGCCGATCTGCCGCGATTCGAGCACCTCCTCGATGTAGGTGTCGATGTCCACCTTGGGCTGTGTGTACCACTCGCCGCTGAACGGCTTGGCGACGACCGCGCGCGAGTCCAAGTCGATCTCGTCAATCTCATAAGACACGCCCATGTGCAGGTAGATCGCGCCCGGGTGGACGTTGGTGAACGCGCGCTCGGCTTCGACCGTGCCGATCACCTCGCCGCTCTCGCCGTCGACGATGTGGAAGTTGTCCGCGCCCGCGCTGCGCAGCGCGATTCGCCCGGCCGGAAAGCCTTCGCCGCGCAGCAGCCAGCGGCCGGGCCGTGACGGGTCCTCACGCAATGCGCCCGCCGCCGCCAACCTCCCGGCGAACTCCGTGACGCGCTCGCCGAAGAACTCGGCGTCGACCTCGCGCAACGGCAGTTCATACGCCGCGGCGTGCAGATGGCGCAAGTGAATTGTGTCGTTCCACGGATCCAGGATCGCGGCTTCCACCGGCCGCTCCAGAAACTCTTCGGGGTGTCGGCAGAAGAACTGGTCGAGTGCGTCTTCGCCGGCCACGTAGACGGCCAGACCTTCGCGGTCGCGACCGGCGCGGCCCCACATCTGGCGCAACGACGCCACCGTGCCGGGGAAGGTTGTGCAGATCGCGGCGTCCAGGTGGCCGATGTCGATCCCCAGCTCAAGCGCGCTGGTGGCGACGACCGCGCGAAGCTCACCGGACGCCAGCCGCTGCTCGATTTCGCGGCGCTGGGTGGCGGTGTAACCGGCGCGATATGGCATCACGGCTTCGGCGAGGTCCGGCCGGTCGGCCAGCGCCTCGGCGGCGAAGCGTCGGATCAGTTCCACGCCACGGCGAGATTTCATGAACACGATCGTGCGCACATCGGCGCGCACCAGTCTCACCAATAGCGACGCGGCCTCGGCTAGGGCGCTGGCGCGGCGGCCGTTCTTTTCGTCCACCAACGGCGGATTCCACATCACCACGCCGCGTTGGGAGCGGGGTCCACCGTCGCGGTCCACGAGCGCGAACGGCTCGCCCACCAGGCGCTCGGCCAGCTGGAGCGGGTTGGCGATCGTCGCGCTGGTGAGGATGAATCGCGGCGTCGTGCCGTAGGCGGCGGCCAGCCGCCTCAACCGGCGCAGCACATTGGCCACGTGTGAGCCGAAGACGCCGCGATACGCATGCGCCTCGTCGACCACCACCCAAGCCAGGTTTGCGAAGAAGTCGGCCCATTGTTTGTGGTTGGGCATGATGCCTCGGCTGAGCATGTCGGGATTGCTGAGCACCAAATTGGAGCGTTCGCGGATCGACTTGCGCTCGCCACCGGGGGTGTCGCCGTCGTAGACGGCGTGGCGCAGGAGCTGCGCACGCCGGCCGCCACCGGCCCCACCGCTGACAGACGACGCTTTCTGCATCGCCGTGCCGAGCTCCCCGAGCTTTCGCGCCTGATCCTGTGCAAGCGCCTTTGTGGGATACAGATACAGCGCCCGCGCTCGCGAGTCGTGCGCGAGCGTGTGCAACACCGGCAGGTTGAACGAGAGCGATTTGCCGGAGGCCGTCGCGGTCGTGACGATCACATTTCCGCCGGGCGAAATGCCGCCGCCCAGAGCCTCGTCAAAAACCTGAAGCTGATGTCCGTAAAGCCGCTCGATTCCCTGATCGGCCAGCGCGGCGCGCAGTGCGGGGTGAAGCTCATCCGGCGGATCCACGAGAAACGCGTCCTGTCCCGGTTCCGTGGTGAACGCGACGAGCTGCTCCGGCGGTTCGGCCTCGCCGCCGGTGATGAGTTGCTCCCAGCGCGTCCGATCCACCCGACGGATAGTACGCTCGCGACGATGCACGACGGCTACCAGTCAGTCGGCGCGGTGTTCGCGCCCGGCGTACCTGTCAGTTGCCGGCAATTCCGGAAATCTTCGAAACGGAGGCGCCCGTGGCGCTTAAGTGCGTTTACGTAGACCTCGACGGCACGTTGCTGGGATTTGGCGCGTCGCTGTTTCACGATGGCGAGCGCCGCGTCACCAACATCGGCGCACGTGCGATCGAAACGTGTCTGCGCGCCGACGTTGAACTCTGCATCTTCAGTGGTCGTCGCGAGGCGCAGGTTCACGAAGCCGCCCGCCTCTTCGGCCAGACAAGCTACATCTTCGAGGTCGGCTGCGGCGTTCACGTGGACGGCGAGACCGAGTGGCTGACGGGCGGGCTTAAACCCACGGACACGCAAACGATCTTCGAACAGATCGAGACCGCCGGCGCACCCGCGCTTTTGCTGGATGAGTTCTCCGACCGGCTGGAGTACCACGAGCCCTGGCACCGCGACCGCGACGTCTCGCACTTGTTTCGCGGCTGGTTGGACACCGACCAGGCCGACGCGCTGCTGGAGCAACGCGGCTTCGGCGACCTGCGGCTTGTTGACAACGGGCGCATTCATCGTCGCTCCGAAAAGCTGGCGGCGTTTGAGCACCTTCACGCGTATCACCTGATTCCGCGTGTTGCCAGTAAGGCCGCCGGTGTCGCGCGCCACATGCAGATCCGCGGCTACGCGCCTGACGAGACGATCGCCTGCGGCGACTCGGTCGAAGATCTCGAGGTCGCACCGGTCGTGGGACGGTTTTTTGTGATGAAAAACGCGATAGAACGGAATCCGGATATGGAGCTGTTGTTGCCCAGATATCAGAACGCCTCCGTCACGGAGGAAGGCCACGGCGCGGGCGTCTACGAGGCGATCGTCGGGAGGTTGATGGACCGATGAGCGACAAGTCACAACGCAGCCTTTGGGCTTGGGGCAGGGTTGGCGACGAGCCGGACGCGGACGCACTTGCCGGCGCGGCGGCGAATCTCGGGGCGCTGTTGGGCTTTGAGATCGACGGCGAGGTGGAGCAGCCGACGCCGTTTGACGCGGACGCGCTCGCGCCCGCGCGAATCGAGACGCCGCCAGCCCTGAGCGAAATCGTCACCCCGGACGCTCGCGCTCGCGCTGAGCGAGCATGGGGCAGTTCGTACCAAGATGTCATTCACGGGTTTCGCGGAGACTTTCGCTTCGCGCCCGACGCGGTCGCCACGCCTCGCGACGAAAACCAGATCGAGCAAGTGCTCGAATGGGCGGCCGCGGCGAATGCGGCGGTGATCCCCTACGGCGGCGGCACCTCGGTGGTGGGCGGCGTCCGGCCCGAGGTGCCCTCTGGTTATGACGGCGTGATCACGCTTGACATGGGCGAGTTCGACCAGTTGCTGGAGCTCGACGACGTCAGCCAGGCCGCGCGCATCCAGGCGGGCGCCGCCGGTCCGGTGCTCGAAAAAGCACTCGAAGCGCACGGGATGACAATGCGCTTCTACCCACAGTCGTTCGAGTTCGCGACGCTGGGAGGCTGGATCGTCACACGGGCCGGCGGGCACTTTGCGACGGTCGAAACACACATCGACGATCTCGTGGAGTCGGTGCGGGCGATCACGCCGTCTGGCCTGTGGCAGAGCTTCAGGCTGCCGGCCTCCGGTGCCGGACCGTCGCCGGATCGCATGTTGCTCGGTTCGGAGGGCACGCTTGGCGTGGTCACCGAGTCGTGGGTTCGCGTGCGACCGCGTCCAACTCGGCGCGCCCAGGCATCGGTGTTGTACGAACGCTTCGAAGATGGCGTGGACGCGGTGCGCGCGATCGCGCAGAGCGGTCTGCGTCCAAGTAACTGCCGTCTGATCGAGGCAGAGGAGGCGCGCTTCACACTTGCGGGGGACGGCTCGGCGCATTTGATGGTGCTGGGGTTCGAGTCCGCGGGCGCGGCGGTGGATGAACGCTTCGAACAGGCCAAAGCGATCGCCGTGGAATGTGGTGGCGTGGTACTGCGGAGCTCCGGTGGCACCGGCCCCGAGGGTGCCGCCTCCGAAGGCACCGGCGGCGGCGCGAAGTGGCGCGAGACCTTCATTCGCGCTCCCTACATCCGCAACACGCTGGTTGCGTGCGGAGTACTTGCCGAGACCTTTGAGACGGTGACCACATGGGACCGCTTCAGTGCGCTGCGCGACGGTGTGATTTCCGCGGTCGCAAAGACCACAGACGGTCGCGGCAAAGTCACCTGCCGCTTCACGCACATTTATCCGGATGGTCCGGCGCCATACTTCACGGTGCTTGCACCGGCGGCGCGCGGCGACGAGGTCGCCCAGTGGCAGTCGATCAAAGAGGCCGTTTCGGAAGTACTCAGCATCAACGGCGCGTCGATCACTCACCACCATGCCGTCGGGCGCGATCACCGTCCGTGGTACGAACGCCAGCGCCCCGAGCCCTTCGCCGCGGCGCTGCGCGCCGCAAAGGCCGAGCTGGACCCCACGGGAATGCTCAATCCTGGCTGTCTATTCGATCCGCTGAGGCCTTAATGTGACCACGCTCAGCGCGCGGCCAATGCCGCCACCAGTCGCTCCGCCGACGCAGCGATCGCACGCGCCGTCCCCGCCTCGCTGACGCTCTCAAAGTCCAGAATCCGCGCCTCGAACTCGCTCATCGCACGGCGACCGACGATCGCGTGGCACGGCACACCGTTCTGGCGCGAGCGCGTTGCCACCTCGCCGACGGCTTTGCCCAGCAGCGTCTGGTGATCCAGACGGCCCTCTCCGGTGATCACCGCACGCGCCGTATGCATGCGCGCGTTGAAACCGATCCGGTCCAGCACGACTCCCGCGCCGGACTTCAGCTCCGCCCCCGCCGCGGACCACAGCCCGCCCGCCAACCCGCCTCCGCAGCCGGTGAAGAGCACGCCGCGCGGATCGCGCGGCAGCGTTCCGGCAAGCCGTTCGAATCGTTCGAGCAATAACGGCAGATCGGCCTCACGCGCGCCCTTCTGCGGTGAAAACACGGTCACGGCCTGCTCCCAGCCGGCCCGCGCGTCACAAAGCACGGTAAGGCGCGGCAGCCCGGCAAGTGGACCGCGAACACCCACGAGCCGGGCCTCGCGCAGCGCCTCAATCGCACCCGCTCCTCCGTCGGTCATCGCGGTGCCGCCCACGCCCACAAAAATCTCGCGCACCCCCATGCCGGCCGCCGCGGCAATCAGTTCACCCGCTCCACGCGAACTCGCCGCCACCGCTTCGCGCTCGCCGGATTCGATCAGCGATAGACCGACCGCGTCCGCCACTTCTACGAGTGCCTTGCGGCCATCGTCGACCACCGCCACGCGACCTTTCACGGCGCGTCCGAGAACGTCGTGGGCGGCGACCGCGACCAGCTCGTGTTCGACGTTCTCGGTGAGCACGTCGATCGTGCCTTCACCGCCGTCGGCAACGCGGCAGATGTCAGCGTCCACACCCGCTCGCGCGAGACCGTGCGCGATTGCCGCCGCGACCTGCGCGGCGGTCAGCGTGCCCTTGAATTTGTCCGGCGCCACGAGCACCGGCCGCCTCGCCTCGATCATGCGCGGCAGCGTATACGCGACGCTGAGGACAGGCACCGATAGCGCGGAGAGGCGCCGTCGAACCTCCTGTAGGATCACGCCACGATGGCGAAAGCGACGGTGGCGGAAGAGGAGTACCTGCAGACGATCTTCTGGCTGCAAGAGGCCGGTCTGCCGATGACCGGCGCCAACGTCGCTCGAGCGATGCAGCTTTCTCCGCCGACGGTTCACGAGATGGTCGCGCGGCTGGAAAAAGACGGGTACATAAGCCGTCGCGCGGACAAGTCTCTGCAGTTCACCACCGACGGCGCCAAGCGCGCCGAGGCGATCGTGCGGCGCCACCGTATGCTCGAAAGGTTTCTCACCGATGTGCTGGACATCCCCTGGGACGAGGTGCACGAAGAGGCCGAGCGCCTGGAACACGCGATGTCGCCGGTGTTGGAGGAACGCATGTTGGCGGCGATCGGCGGCGCCAAGACCTGCCCGCACGGCCATCCGATAGATCCGGCGGATCGCATCCAGGGAGTGCCGCTGGCCGACTGCGAGGCCGGTGCCAAGGTGATGATCCTGCGCTTCGAAAACGAGGCCGAGGATCTGCTCCACTATCTGATGGCGGCGGATTTGCACCCGGGTTTGGACGCGGTCGTCAAAACGGTCGGTGACGAGGAGATCGTGGTCGAGTCGAACCACGGCGAACACGGCGTCACGCGGTCCGTGGCCGAGACGATTTCGGTCATAGCCGACCCCTCGCCGCCGCCGCGCACCGCGCTGCCCGAGCATCTTGTGCTGGCGAAGGAACGCTACGGCCGCTGAACCGGCATCGAAAGCTCGTCCGGCCGTCAGACGGCAACGACTGAAAGCTCGGTCGTGGCCGCCCGATAAGTTCCTGCGGTGATGGCGAAGCCCAGCGATAAACCCGGCGACAAACTCAGCGAAACGATCGACTACCAGGCCGAAGGCCTGTTCGACGGTGTCGAGGCCGCCTCGCTCGACGCGCGCCGCCGCCTGCTGGACTACCTGCTCGACGACGAGGGCGTGCCGCTGGAAGACGTCAAGCTCGCCGCCAAGGAAAAGCGCCTGATTCTGTTGCCGGTGGAGCGCACGCTGGGCGGCGAACCGGTTTACGTGGCGTCGGAAGTGGCCGAACTCGCCGACTTTGAGCTGGACGTGTTTTTGGAAATGCGCCGGGGTCTGGGTCTGGCCGAGCCGGCTTTGGACCAGCGGGCCTACAGCGAATATGACGTCAAGGTGATGCGCGCCGTGCGCGCCAACCTCGCGATGGGCATGCCGATGGCGGGCATCAAGGAGATCATCCGCGTGCTCGGCTCGGCGCTTTCGCAGCTGGCCGCCACCGTTGAACGGCAGTTCCTGACCACTTTCCTGCGTCCCGAGGACGACGAATACGACATCGCCGTGCGCTATGCGGAGGTCGCCCGCATCACCTCGCCGGAGTTTGGCTTCGTGTTGCAGCATCTCTTCAACCTGCACCTGCGCGAAGCCACGCGCGTGGACGTGCTGGGCAACGAGGCGATGATCGACCTGCTCTCCGACACGCGCGAAATGGCCGTGTGTTTCGCCGATCTGGTCGGGTTCACGTCGCTTGGCGAGCAGATCCGCGCCGACGAGCTTGGCTCGATCGCCGAGCGACTCAGCGAGATCACGATCGGCGTGGTGCAGGCGCCCGTGCGTCTGATCAAGACGATCGGCGACGCCGTGATGCTGGTGTCGCCGGAGCCGGACGCGTTGATCGACATGGCACTGGCGCTGATCGAAGCCGTAGATCGAGAAGAAGAGGGTTTTCCGCAGCTAAGCGTGGGTCTCGCGGTCGGTGAAGTGCTGGTGCGAGGCGGCGACGTGTACGGCCCGCCGGTCAATCACGCAAGCCGGCTGTGCGACGTCGCTCGTCCGGGGTCGGTGGTGACCTCCGCGGAACTGCACGATCGCTTCGATCGTAAGTACGACTGGACCGAGGTCGGGAAGCGCCGCTTCAAGGGAATCGAGCAGCCGATCGAGATCTTCCGCGTCCGTCCGAGGGGTGGACGCGAACGCGAGAAAACAGCCACGAAGGCCCGGGAAAAAGCCGAGCAGGAGCGCAAGCGCGCCGAACGCGAACGCGACAAGGCCGTTGCGGCGGCCGAAAAGCAGAGCGAGAAGGCAGTAAAGCAGCAGGACAAACTGGCAAAGGGTCTGGAGCGGGAGCTGCGGAAAAAGGTCGAACAGCGCGAGAAGGCCGCGGCCAAGGTGGCCGATGAACCCGCGCTCGTCGAGAAGGCGAAGGTCGCCGTCAAGCCGATCGCCGCCACCGCCGCGCAGGTGAAGGACCTGCCGAAAAAGACCGCCGATTCATTGAAAGCCGCCGCGGATTCAAAACCGATCAAGGCGGCCAAGCCCAAGCTCGCCGCGCCCGCCGCACGCTTGGCAAAGGCCAAGCCGGTGAAGGAAAAGCCGGCCAAGGAGAAACCGGCCAAAGCCAAGCCGGCAAAGCAGAAGACGCCGAGCGAGTCGACCGCCAAAGAAAAACCCGTGAAGGCCAAGCCCGAAAAGCAGTCTCAGAAAAAACAGAAACCAGAGACAAAGCAGAAAAAGTCAAAGCCGGCTCCGCCGTCCGGTAAGCCCGCGAAAGAGCCAAAGTCATCGCGCCGGGTCGCTTGAACATCGTTCGGTCAGTTGTAGTGGCGATCGCCGTCGCCGTATTGCTCATCGCGACGACGGCTGATGCGAAGGACTCGCACGCCCCGCCCGGTGCGCGCGACCGCTGGTTGCCTTGCGAGTCGTGGGTGATGTTTCACTGGATGCCGTTCAGCGAGCGAAAGCTGTACCGGCTGACGGGCATCTCGCGCGAAGAGTTCCGGCGTTACATCAAGGACGACGACCATCACACGCTCGGCAAGCTTGTACAGCGCCACGGGAAGGATCCGGACGCAGTGGTCGCGGGACTGGTCTCGGACTGGAACGGCCGGATCGACGACGTGCGACTCGCGGAGTTGACAAGGCGTGCGAATGAACTGATGACGCAGGGCCACCTGGCTCAGCATGTGTTCTTTCACTATTTCCACGATCCGGCGATCGCGCTCAATTCAGCGTGGATCTTCGGTGTGCGCTCGGCGGACTTTCAGCGCGCTCGCCTTCAGGGCTGGAGTCCGGCCGAAATCGCCGACCACACCGGTCGATCTCGTGTACTCGTCGTGCGTCGTGCGATGGCCGTGGTCAAACGTTACGCTCGGCGCTCCGTCAGGTTGAAACAGAGTTCCAAATCACAAGCTGAATTGTTCACCCGGCTTCAGCATCGTGCCGTCCACGGCTGGCTGCACCAGGACATCCACGATCACAGGCAGCGGAGCTTTCCGCGCAACAATCCGTCGATGAAGGGCTCTCGCCTGCATAGATCCTGTGCATACCTGGCAGGCAGAAGTCATCCGGCCGGCGAGCACGACGAGCATTAGAACGCTCTGCGCGTTCCGGCCCGCGATTCGCGCTGGTTGAATCAGCCGTTGATCAGCGATGCGAGGCGTTCAACGCCTTCGCGAATCTGCTCCGGCGAGTTGCCGGAGTAGCTCAGGCGCATACTGCTGCGTCCGCCCTTCAGCGAAAAGTCGCTGCCCGGTGTGATCGGTACCCCGGCCTCTGCCGCGCGCGCGGCGAGGTCGTCGGTGTCAACGCTCTCCGGTAGGTCCACCCAAAGGAAGTACCCGCCGCGTGGCGTCACGAATCGCGCCTCCGGCAGCAGCTCGGTGATCGCGCCGGTCAGCGCGTCGCGCCGTTCACGCAGCGCCGCGCGCACGGTTGCGATTGCACCGTTCAGCTTGCCCGCGCGAACGAAATCGTTGAGGATTGATTCGCTGACCATGCCCGGCGAGATGTAAGTGTTCGTACCGGCCGTCACGAGGTCCTTGGTGACCGCCTGACTGGCGATTGCGTAACCCACGCGTAGCCCCGGCGCCACGGTCTTGGTGAACGAACACATGAAGAACACGCGCTCGTCAGAGTCGTCCATCGAAAGCATCGACGGCAGCGGTTCGCCGTCGAAGATCACGTCGCGATACGGGTCATCCTCGACGATCAGAAAGTCGTGTTCGTGCGCAAGCTCCACCAGTCGCTGCCGCTTCTCCAGCGAGAGCGTGCAACCGGCCGGATTGTGAAAGTTCGGGATTGTGTAAACGAACTTTGGTTGCAGGCCGCCGTCGATCGCCTCTTCAAGTAGAGCGATGTTCAGCCCGTCCTCCTCGAGCGGAATGCCGACCAAGTCCGCGCCGCGCTGGCGCAGCATCAGCAGCGAACGATCGTAGAGCGGCTGCTCGATCACGATCTTGTCGCTCGGCGCGACCAGCCGGTCAAACATCATCGCGCAGGCGTGCAGCGAGCCGTTGGTGACGATCACGCGGTCCGCTTCGACGCCGTGCTGTAACGCGATCCACTCGCGCAGCGGCTGATAACCGACGGCCGTGCCGTAACCAAAGGTTCCGGCCGGATCGTTGCTGAAGGCGGCGATCGCCGACTCCTTCAATTCTTCGATCGGGATCAGATCCAGAGAAGGAGCGCCGCGGGCGAACGAAATAGTTTTCAAGTCGGTCGTCATTTGCCGGTCAGCGTATCGACTGCGGAGAGCATTTCGGCACGCTCTCAACCCACGGTGGCTGGATCGCGGCCCGCCAGCCAGTCGAAGAATCCGGCGTCGATCACCAGTTTGGCAAGCGTTTCGTACCCGTCCGCTTGCGGGTGGGAGCCGTCGCCGCAGGCGATTTCGGACATCCAGACCGGCGAGGCCAGCAGTTCGTCGTGCGCGTCCACGTAAAACGCGCCGTGCGTTGCGCAGATCAGCGCCAAGTCGCCCGCGAGCGAGGCCAGCAACCGCTCCTCCCGAGGCATGTCGCCGATCGGAGGAGGTCCCACGACAAGCGCAGGCATGCCGATCGCGGCGGCCAGCGACAGTGCTTCGCCGAGCGCCTCACAGGTTTGACCGGGCGGCATTACCGAAATCACATCGTTGGTGCCGAACGAGAACACAACGCCGGAGCCGCTCACGTCGTCCGCCAGCAGGCGCTCGGCGGCGTCCTGCCAATCACGCACGCACTGAATCGAGGTTGCTCCGGGTACACCCCTGTTGACGGCGGTGAAGCGCATTTCCGGCGGAGCGGACTCCTGCACACGGCCGATCCATCCGTGGCCGGTCGGATCTCCGAAACCGGCCACGAACGAATCGCCGAAGAAATAAACGACGTCGATCATCGGTCGTGAGCCGTCGCCGGCGGCGACGGCGCGCGTCTTCAGGCCGGCGCGCCGATCAGCTCCATTGCGATCTCGGCCGTCTGCGTGGGCGTTCGACCGACGCGGATGCCGGCTGCCTCCAGCGCCTCGGCCTTGGCCTTGGCGGTGCCCGCGGAGCCGGAGACGATCGCTCCGGCGTGGCCCATCTGCTTGCCTTCCGGTGCGGTGAAGCCCGCGATGTAGGCGACGACCGGCTTGGAGACGTTGGCGGAGATGAACTCGGCCGCCTCTTCCTCGGCCGAACCGCCGATCTCGCCGCTCATCACGATCAGATCGGTTTGGTCGTCACGCTCGAACAGCTCGATGATGTCGATGAAGGAGCTGCCCGGAACCGGGTCGCCGCCGATGCCGACGATCGTGGAGTTGCCGAAGCCCTTCTGCGCCAGCTCGTTGCCGATCTGGTAGGTGAGCGTGCCCGAGCGCGAGACCACGCCCACGTTGCCCTCCTTGAAGAACGACGCCGGAATGATGCCCACGTTCGCCTTCCCCGGCGAAAGGATGCCCGGGCAGTTGGGACCGACGATGCGTGTGTTCGGGAAGTCGCGCTTGACCTGGTTGTAGAGCTTCAGCTCATCGTGCGCGGGGATGCCTTCGGTGATGATCACCACGAGCGCCACTCCGGCCTCGGCGGCCTCCAGCGCGGATTGCGCTGCAAACGGCGGCGGCACAAAGATCATCGCGGTATTGGCCTGCGTCTGCGCGACCGTTTCCTTCCAGTCGGCGAATACCGGGATGCCTTCCACATCCTCGCCGGCCTTCTTGGGGTTCACTCCACCAACGACGTTTGTGCCGTAGGCGCGGTTGTTGAGCGTGTGAAAAGAGCCTTCGCGGCCGGTTATGCCGGCGACGGCGAGGCGTGTGTCGTTGTCCACGAGGATCGACATTTTCAACTCTCCTTTGCGAGGGCAACGACCTGCTCGGCCGCCCCATCCATGGTCTTGGCCGCGTACACGTTGGGAAGCGCGGCGGCTTCCAGGATCTCGCGGCCTTGCACGTCGTTGGTGCCGTCCAGGCGCACGACGAACGGCACCGAAGGCTTGAGGTCCTCAAACGCCGCGATCAGGCCGTTGGCCACCTCGTTGCAGCGCGTGATGCCGCCGAAGATGTTGAACAGCACGGCCTTTACGTTGTTGTTGCTGAGGATCAGCTCGACGGCCTGCTTGACCTTGGCGGCGTCAGATCCGCCTCCCGCGTCGAGGAAGTTGGCCGGCTCGCCGCCGTGCTGGGCGACCACGTCAAGCGTGCTCATCACCAGGCCGGCGCCGTTGCCCAAGACGCCGATGTCACCGTCGAGCTTGACGTACACAAGACCCTGCTCGGCGGCCTTCGTCTCGATCGGGTCGGCGTTGGCGGCGTCGCCAAGGCCTTCGTGCTCGGGGTGACGAAACGCGGCGTTGTTGTCTAGCGAAACCTTCGCGTCGAGCGCCTTTACCTCACGCTCGGGCGTGATGATCAGCGGGTTGATCTCGGCGAGCGAGGCGTCCTCTTCGATCCAGACTTTGTAAAGAGCGACCAGCGCGTCCCCGACGCCTTCGATCACGTCTTCGTCGACGCCGCCGTCGGTCGCGATCTTCACCGCTGCTTCCTTGGAGAGTCCGGTGAGAGGATCAACGTGAAGCTTGATCAGCTTCTCCGGGGTCTTTTCCGCAACCTCTTCGATGTCGATGCCGCCCTCGGTCGAGAACATCACCAACGGCTTCTTGGCGGAGCGGTCCAGCAGCACCGAGGCGTAGTACTCGGAGGCGATGTCGGACGCGTGCTCGATCCAAACGGTGCGCGTGACGTGGCCCTTGATGTCGAGACCCAAGATGTTGTTCGCGTGCTCTCGCGCCTCGGCTTCGTCGGCCGCGAGCTTGACACCGCCGGCCTTGCCACGGCCGCCGATCAGAACCTGTGCTTTTACGACGACCGGATAGCCGATCTCGTTCGCGGCCGCGACGGCGTCATCAACCGTCGTGACCGCCTTGCCGTCAGACACGGTCAATCCGTGCTTGGCGAATAATTGTTTGCCTTGATACTCGAGTAGATCCATCCTGTAACTACCTCAGATAGGGGATAGGGCGAACGCAATTCGTAGAATCTAATGGGCGCTCGACGCGGCGAAAACCGTATCAGGGCTCAAGCCGCGCTCTCGGGCGTCCTTCAACAGCAGTTTTTGCAGGGGAAATATCGCTTCCAATGGCATTGCCAAAAGACATCAAGTGGGTGACGTTCGACGTCTACGGCACCCTGATCGACTGGGAAACCGGCGTCTACGAGGCCTTTCAGGCCGAGGCCAAAAGGTCGGGCTTCAACCTGGCCGACAAGAACCGCGTGATCGAGCTGTTCCTCAAGCACCAAGAGGAGATCAAGTCAGGTTCGTACGAGCTCTACGCCGAGGTTCTGCGGCGCATCGCGCTGAAGGTCGCCGAAGACCTTGAGTGGGACCTCGAACCATCGCGCACAAACTTCCTGCCCGACAGCGTGATTCGCTGGAAGCCGTTTCGCGAGGCCAACGCCGCGCTTGACCGCATCGCCAAGAAGTACCAGGTCGGCCTGGTCGTCAACATCGACGACAAGCTGCTGGTCGCCAGCCGGCGTCACATCCGTAGCGACTTCGACATTGTGGTGACGGCGCAGCAGGTGCGCAGCTACAAGCCGGAGGCGGCGCACTTTACGGAGTGCGCCCGTCGCATCGGCGGCAAGAAAGGCTGGGTGCACGTTGGCAGTAGCTACTACTACGACGTCGGCCCGTCGCTGAAGGCGAAGTTGCCGACGATCTGGGTCAACCGCAAGGGCGAAAAGCTGCCCGACGCCAAATCAAAGAAGCCGGATCTGATGGTCAAGAATCTGCGGGATGTGGCAAACGCGCTGAAGGCGTAGGCGCCGGCTAGTCGTCTGTTCGGCGGACTTGCGCTCCGCGGTCGCCGCCGCGCGGTCACTCTGATTCGAGAATCGGGTCGAAAGTGCGCAGTCCGCTGAAGCGCCGGAATCCGTTGTCGTGCGATGCCAGGCGCAGCCCGTGCTCGATTGCAAGCGCGGCGATTTCAATATCGGGCACATCGTCGCTGCGCAGCCCGGGTGTTCGCGCCAGATCCGCGGCAATCGCCGCGTGCCCCGGGCCGGGTGAGATCACGCGGGTCACGGGTTGGTTGAGCAGGTCCGCCACAACGCTCCATCCCTGATCCACCGAAAGCGCGTTTTCTCTGAACACGCGTGAGCTGGTTACGAGACGAAGATAGGCGTAAAGGACCGGCCAGCAGAAGACCACTCCGCCGCCGTTGTCTTCCGATAGCCGAGAGTCAAGCCAATCGCGGGCACGCGCGTTTTCGCGCACGTCGGCAAACGTGGCGTAGATCAGGATGTTCGTGTCTACAAGGGTCACGTTAGACCGCGTTGAGCGCGACGTTCGTCGTCCAACGTGGCCAGCAGCGCCGAGACGTCGGATACGTCGAGTGTCGGCTTACCCGGCAGAAGGGGAAGTGGAACCGGTGCTGATTTCGCACTCTCACCGCCGGTCGCACCGCGCCGGATCAGCCTGTTCACGACAGTTCGAAACGACTCTCCTGTGCGGTTTCGCTCGTGCTCGATGAGCGCCTTGACGTCATCGTCAATAGTCAGTGTGGTGCGCATGATGCTGTAATTATAGCATCAGTAGCATCAGCAACAAATTGCAGTGGTGGAGCCGCCACCGGCATGAATTTTGTATCCGAAATTACGCAAATTCGCTTCAGTCAGCCGTCTGTGACACAACGGTTGGCGGACGCTCGCGCACTCCACTCATCACCAGCGCCGAGAGCGCCATACCGGTGATCATGATCACGCCGAGCGAGCCGTAACCGGCCGCGTCCACCGCAACTCCGCCGATCGAGGCACCGACCAGATAACCGATCTGCACGGCGGCGGTGCGCGCGGCCATCATCGCGCCGGGCTTGTCCGGCAACTGATTGAGTGCAAGTGCGCTGGAGCTGGCGGCGCGAAGACCCGCCGCCACGCCGATCAGTAGGCCGATCGCCATTGTCACCGGCACCGCCGGGTGGAAGTTGAACAGTACGCAAGCGACGGCGCCCATCGCCACAGCTGACGCCGCCAGCAGCCGTCTTCGCGACCAACCACGCCCGACGCGCTCCGCCAGCGCCGAGCCGGCGAAAAAGGCCATCGAGCCCGTCGGCAGCAACACACCCACCAGACCCTCGCTGATCCCGTAGGTCTCCATGTAAAACGCCGCGATGTACGTGATCTCGCCGGTCCAGACCGCAAACGCCAGCAGCTCGCCGACCGTCCAGCGCCGGGCCGACGGGTCGGCCAGCGCTGCCAGCAGTCCGGTGCGTTCGTCCGGTCCGTCGGGATCGCGTTCGATCTTCGGGGCGAAGAGCATCGCGCTGAACGCGGCGATCAGCGCGAACGCGGCAGGTACCGCGAACGCGGCTCGCCAGCCCACTTGGTCGGCGATCAGTCCAACAAGCGGCACGCCGATGATCCAAGCCAGCGACTGTAGGGCGGTGATCCAGCCGACGGCCCAATCGCGCGCGCCGGGGGCGAAAAATTCGCCCGCCCCCGCGAAGCCGCTGGAGAGCAGGCAGCAGATCCCGGCGCCCACAACCACCTGGCCAACGGCGAGCATCGCGAATGCCGGGGCGGTCGCGCAGATCAACGCGCCGACCGCCGCCAGCAGTCCGCCCCACACCATCACGGGCCGCGCGCCGTGGCGGTGGATCCAGCCGCCCACCAGCAGTGTGCCAACCACGGCGCTGGCCGCGCTGACGCCACGCACCTGCCCCACCGTGCCGATCGAAACGCCGTATTCGTGGCTGATCGCCACAAAAAGCGGCGGCACGCTGGCCATGCTCGACTGAGAGGCGATCGTGGCGAGCGGTAACGGAAAGAGCAAGCGGATGTCACGGCTCTCGGAACGCTGCACCGCGAGAGTCTGGCGCATCGGCGCGGTGATGTTGGCTGAATAATCGATGTCCGGGTATCCAGAGACGCCGCGAAAATGTCGATTACTGCAGGTAGGTAGTTGTTACTGGGTAGTTCACTCACCTCGCGTGATTCCGTTTAGAGACAATCTCAGAATCCGGGATTTTCCCGTGATCACCGCGCTTCTGGTGGCGCTCAACGTGCTGGTGTTCTTCGGCTGGGAGGGCGGCTCGCGGCTGGACGTGGACAAGGTGGTCCTGTACGGCACGATTCCATACGAGGTCACGCATCCGGGCAAGCAGTGCGTACCGACGAGCGCAGGCTCGTTTGACTGCAAACCGACGGCGGAGTTGGAAGCGCGCTACGGCACGAAGTTCCCGCCGACGTGGAAAACGATCTTCGCCTCGATGTTCATGCACGCGTCGATCTTTCATCTCGTCGGCAACATGATTTTCTTAATCGCGTTCGGGATCTCACTGGAGGCGGGACTTGGGCGGCGAAGTTTCGCGCTGTTCTATTTGGTGGGCGGACTGGCGGCGATGCTCGCGCACACGCTTTTCGATCCGTCTTCGCCGATGCCCGCGCTGGGCGCATCCGGCGCGATATCCGCGGTGATGGGTGGGTACGTGATGGTCTTCCCGCAAGCGAAGGTGATGACGTGGATCATCCCGCCGTTGCCGTTTGTCTGGGGATGGATACGCGCCGTCTGGCTGATCGGCATATTGATGGCATTTCAGGTTGTAGAGGCTTACATAGTGCTCTCCTCGGCGTTTGGGTCCGCGGGCGGCGGCGTCGCCTACTTCGCGCATTTCGGCGGTTTCATAGCGGGCGCGGCCCTGGTGATGCTCGTGCTCGATCGAGATTCCATCAACACCCTGCGCCGAAAAGCCAGGGTCGCCAGTGGCGACGAGCGCGAGGTGCGAGAACATTTGGAGCTTGCGGAAGGCCGCGTTTCGGCGGAATCGTCCGCCGCGGTCGCACACGCGTACGGCCGGCCGGGGACCTACGTAGCCGCGCAACCCGCGCAAGGCTACGGACAACCGGCCGTCGTCCAGGGCTACGGTCAGCAGGCCGCTGCCCCGGCGTACGGACAACCGGCCGCCGCGCCCGTCCCGGGAGGGCCACCACAACCGGGATATGGATATCCACCGCCTCAGCCTGGATACGGCCAGGCGCCTGCCCCACAGCCGCCGCCGTACGCACCGCCTGCCGGTGCTCAAGCGGCCGCAGCGCCTTCCGCATACATGCGGGATCCGTTCGCCGCCCCGGTCCAGCCGGCGACTCCGGCTGCACCGACGCCCGCCGCTCCCGCGGCAGTGATGCCCGATCCGTTCGCGCCGCCGCCCACGCAGCCGCCCGTGCCCGCACCGCAGCAAGCGGCCTACCCGCCGCCGCCTCAACCGGGCCAGGCGCCGCCGCCTCGGCCGCCCGCGCCTCAACGCCCGGCCCCCGGCACCGTGCCGCGTCCCCCGGGCTGCTGAGCGGCCCAGCGAGAAAGGGCCCAGCGAGAAAAGGTCCAGCGAGAAAGGGCCGAGCCCAGCTTCGCTGTCAGGCGATCGCGACTACTTGATGATCGCCAGCGTGTCGCCGGCCGAGACCGCTGCGCCTTCGCCGGCGGAAAGCTCTTCGACCTTGCCGCTGCGGTGGGCCGTGATCTCGTTCTCCATCTTCATTGCCTCGATGATGAACATCACGTCGCCCTCGCTGACCTCCGCGCCGGCCTCCACGGAAACTTTCAGCACGGTGCCCTGAAGTGGCGAGACCAAAGATTCGCTTGAGGCCCCGTTGCTGCCCGCAGCGCGGTCGCCGCGCTTCGGTTTCTTCGCGATCGCGGCAGCCGCTCCACCGCCTCCACCGGCCTCGCCGGTGACCTTCACGTCGTAGCGCTTGCCAGAAACCTCCACCATGTAGCTCTTGGTGACCTTCTCGACCTCTTCTTCACCTTCGACCGGCTTGGCCGGCTTATCGAAGGCAAACTGCTTGAGCCATTTCTTGTCTTCGGTGAGGTCTTTGCAGGTCTCGCCGTCGGCCCACTGCTTGGTGGAGAGCAGGCCGATGTGAAACGGGATCAGCGTCTTGGCGTCGATCTCAAACTCGGCGAGCGCCCGCAGCATGCGCTTCGTGGCACTTTCACGGTCCTTGTCCCACACGATCAACTTCGCGGCCATCGGGTCGTAGAGTGGCGAGATTTCGCTGCCGGCCACAACGCCGGAGTCCACGCGCACGCCGGGACCGGAAGGTTCGTGGTAAACACCGATCTTGCCCGGCGCGGGGGCGAAGTTCTTCGCCGCGTCCTCAAAGTTGATGCGACACTCGATCGAGTGGCCGCGCAGCTGCACGTCGTCCTGTGTGAAGGACAGCGGTTCGCCGCCGGCGATACGGATCTGCTCCTTCACAATGTCGATGCCGGTGACCTCCTCGGTCACACAGTGCTCAACCTGCACGCGGGTGTTCATCTCCAGGAAGAAGTACTCACCGTCTTGAAGCAAGCCTTCGATCGTGCCGGCGCTGCGATAACCCACCGCGCGCGCGGCCTCGATGCCGATCTCGCCCATACGTGCGCGCAGAGCGTCATCCACGGCCGGGGCCGGGGCTTCCTCGATCAGTTTCTGGTGGCGACGTTGCACAGAGCAGTCACGCTCGCCGAGGTGCACGATGTTGCCTTCGTTGTCGGCGATGATCTGCACTTCCACGTGGCGCGGGTTGGGCAGGTAGCGCTCCAGATAAACGGTGGGGTCGCCAAAGAACTTTTCGCCTTCGCGTGCGGCGCCCTCGAAGGCCTCGGCCAGTTCGTCTTCGGTCAGCGCCACGCGGAAGCCTTTGCCGCCTCCGCCTCCGGCCGCCTTGACCGCGATCGGGTAGCCGATGTCATCGTTGATGATCTTCCTCGCGTCGTCGACGGTCGCAACAGGCTCCGTGGTGCCCGGAACGATCGGCACGCCGGCCGCCTTCATCAGCTCACGCGAGTTCGTCTTCGAACCCATTGCGTCGATCGCGCCCGGAGGCGGACCGATAAAGATGATCCCTTCGTCTTGGCAGGTCTGCGCGAAGGTCGAGTTCTCGGCGAGGAAGCCGTAACCCGGGTGAATGGCTTCCGCGCCGCTGCGCTTGGCGACGTCGATGATCTTGTCGACTACGAGGTAAGTCTCAGAGGCGGCGCCTTCTCCAAGCGTGTACGCCTCGTCGGCGTAGCTCACAAACGGAGCGTCTTTGTCGGCGTCGGAATAAACGGCGACGGACTCAATGCCAAGTTCCCGAAGCGCGCGAAACACGCGTATGGCGATTTCGCCGCGATTTGCAACCAGGACTTTGCCGAACATTGGGTGCGAGAGCTTATCGGGCGCGAATTCGCGGCTGGTTTCAGGGGCCTGGCAGGGAGACTAAGCCCGCGTTAAAAAACCGGCCGGCTGCGCCTGAACTTGGCGCTGCGACGCGGCCAGAGCGTCTTGAAACGCGTGTTCTTCGGAGGTCGTTGAAAGATTCTGCAATGCATCCGCCGGTACCGCGCTCTCAGGCGGCAACTTCCACGGATTGATCAGCCGCCCGCTGTAGACGGCCAGCGCGATCGTGCCGATGAAGGTCGCCGCCACGCCAAGCAGAACCGGCGGGGCGTACGCCACTCCGGCCTTGTTCAGCGTCGCGCTGGCGCTGGCCACAAGCACCACGCCGAGCGCGGTGCGCAAGGCTGCTTCCGGAAGGTGCACGGAAAAATGCGCGCCGATATAAACGCCGGGCACGGACCCCAGCAACAGAGTGCCCATCAGCCCGAAGTCGATGTTGCCGCCGGCGAAATGCGCAAGTCCCGCCGCCCACAACAAGATCGCGCCATGAAAGACGTCGGTACCCACCACATAACGCGGTGGGATCTTGAACAGCGCGATCAGCGCAACGGCGATCACTGTGCCGCTTCCAGCAGAAGTGATGCCGATCACGAAGCCGGTCGTCAGGCCGATCGCCACCGCCGCGGCCTTCTGCCAGTTGTGCAGCGGTTCGTGATCCTTGCCGTCGCTGGAGATGTGATTGTCAAACAACAGCGAGCGCGCCAGCGTGAAGATCCCAACAAACGCCAGCACGCAACCAAGCGCGATCAGCGTGAAGGTCTCCACGTCGTTGCCCCAGCGCTGTTTGAGCACGTTGATCACGTGTACGCCGAGGATCGCGCCGGGCACGCTTCCGGAGGCCAGCCATAGACCCGCGCCAAAGTTGACGGTCTTCAGGCGCAGGTGCTTGAAACCGCCGACGGTCTTCGTGATCGCCTGGTAGGCGATGTCGGTGCCCACGGCCAGCGTCGGCTTGACGCCGAACAGCAGCACCAGCAAAGGGGTCATCAGGGATCCGCCGCCCATGCCGGTGATGCCGACCATAACGCCGACGCCGAAGCCGAAAAATACGAGCAGCGGATCCATGACCTATTCCTGTGCGGAAGCCCTGAGCGGGATTACGCGGGCACTCCGGCCATCGCCTCGATCAGCACGTCGGCGACCTCCGGTCGCGAAAACTCGACCGGCGGGCGTTCGCCGTTGACCAGCATCTCGCGCACCTTCGTACCGCTGAGGAACACGCGGTCCTCAGGGCCCGACGGCGAAGTCTTGGCCGTCGCCATGCCGCCGGTGACGTTGCACCAGAAGCTGTGCTCAAACTTCAGCGGCTCGATGCCCAGCTCGCCGGGCTCGAACTCGTCGAAGATGTGCTGCGCGTCGAAGGTGCCGTAGTAGTCGCCCACTCCGGCGTGGTCGCGGCCGACGATGAAGTGCGTGCAGCCGTAGTTGCGGCGCACCAGCGCGTGAAAGATCGCCTCGCGCGGCCCGGCGTAACGCATTGCCGACGGGTTCACTCCCAGCACCACGCGATCCGCCACGTAGTACTTGTCGATCAGCACCTCGTAGCAGCGCATACGCGTCTCGGCGTCGATGTCGTCGCTCTTGGTCTCGCCCACAAGCGGGTGCAGGAAGAGGCCGTCCACGATCTCCAGCGCGCACTTGGTGATGAACTCGTGGGCGCGGTGGATCGGGTTGCGGGTCTGAAAACCGACGACGGACTTCCAGCCGCGCTTTTCGAACTCGGCCTTGCTTTCGGCGGGCGTGAGCAGGTACGGCTTGACGATGTCGATGTGGTCGGGCAGGGTCTTGGCTTCGACCGGTCCGGCGACCACGCGCGTGGATTCCTTGTAAAGCGCGGCAACGCCGGGGTGCGCCTCGTCGGCCGTGCGGTAGACCTTCTCGGCCTCGTTCTTGAGATCGCGCTCGAAGACCTCTTCGATCTTCAGCGTGCCGAGCTGCTCGCCCTGGCTGCCGACGAGCTCGACGGTTTCGCCGGCTTCACCGGTGTCGCTGCCCAGCACCACGGGGATCGACCACGGCTGGTTGTCGGCCAGGCGCATGTTCTCGACCACGTTCTCGTAGTCGGCCTGGCCCTGAAAGCCGGTCAGCGGCGCGAAGCCGCCGTTGGCCAGCAATTCGAAGTCGGCGGTCTGCTTGGCGGAAAGATTGATCGAAGCCATTACGCAACCGCTCCTTCCAGCTCGCCGGCCGTCGCGAGGAAGCCGTTGGACTCCAGGTACTCAAGGATCTGGTCGGCCGACTGCTCGGGCTCGAAGTCCACTGTGTTGATCGTGATCTCGGGGTTGAGCGGCTCCTCGTAGGGATCGCTGATGCCCGTGAACTCCTTGATCTCTCCGGAGCGTGCCTTCGCGTAGAGGCCCTTGACGTCGCGTGCCTCGCACTCCTCCAGCGGGGTGCTGATGTGGATCTCGATGAACTTGTCGTCGCCGACCAGCGCGCGCGCGTCGTCACGCGTCTGGCGGTACGGCGAGATTGCGGCGGTGATCACCGGCACGTCGTTTCGCGCCAGCAGGTCGGCCACAAACGCGATGCGCGCAATGTTGGTGTCGCGGTCCTCGCGGCTAAAGCCGAGGCCCTTGGACAGGTTCGTGCGCACGACGTCGCCGTCGAGCACCTCAATCTTGCTGCCGCGGTCGCGCAGGCGCGCCTCGACAATGTCGGCGATAGTCGTCTTGCCGGCGCCCGAGAGGCCGGTGAACCAGAGGACGAATCCCTTCTGTTCTGTGTTGCTCAACAGTCTGTCCCTTCGATGTTGCTTGGTTGATGTAGAAAAGTCGCTCGAGTGTCAGCCGTGCAGGCCGCACTCGGTTTTTTCGCTGTCGGCCCAGCGGCCCTCGCGGCCGTCGCCGGGCTGGGTGCAGGTCGTGCAGCCGATCGAGGAGTAGCCGCGGTCGTGCAGTTCGTTGTAGGGGACGTCGTTGGCGGAGAGGTAGTTCCAGACGTCCTTCTCCGTCCAATCGGCCAACGGGCAGATCTTCCAGCGGTCGTTCTTGGCGTCCCATTGAACTTTGCGGGTTTCCGCGCGGGTGTGCGCCTGCTCGCGGCGCAGACCGGTGATCCAGGCGTCCACGTTCAGCAGCGCCGCTTGCAGGGCGGCCACTTTGTATTTGCCGCAGCACGCGTCCGGCTCGCCTGCCCAGGTGTTTTCCGGGGTGGACTGGGCCAGGATCGACGCCGGCGCGAAGTCGGTGGCGTTGTAGACGTCGATCTTCACGTCGTAGCGCTCTTCGATCTTGCGCCATACGTCGAACGTTTCCGGAAAGAGATTGCCGGTGTCGATCGTGAAGAAGCGCGCGTTCGGCTCGATCTTCAACAGCATGTCGAGGATCACCGAGGCTTCCTTCTGGAAGGACGAGGCCACGTAGAGTCGCGGGTGGAACTGCTCCACCGCGTAACGCAGGATCTCCTCGGCCGGGCCGTTGACGAGATCGATCGACGGGCTTCCGGGAATTTCGAGTGCTGAGTCGAACAGCGGCGTGGTCGCCTCTTCAGCGAACTCGACCGGTTCGATCGTTGATTCGGGAGTGGCGTTCGGGTTCATATCGCGCACTCGCCTTCGCCGCGGATGACCTCGAAGAGGCCGCTGCGCTGCCAGTCCACGAAGACGTCTTCGGTCTCGGGGCTGTACTCGACGGGCAACGTCAACTCGCGCGCCGCGTTCTCGAATGGCTCGCCGCCGACGCGCTCGACGTAGTCCGCAAACGGCTCGCCGTCGTTGCGCTCGGATTCGTAGAGCTTGAGCCAGCGTTCGATCGCTTCTGGCACGCGCTTGGCGGGAATGCGCACCTTCAGACGCGTACCGAAGTTGGCCACCTTGCCCTTGCCTCGGCCGCCGACCTGCACGATGTAAGCCGGCACGGTCTTGCCGTTGAACTTCATCGCCGCGCCGTTGAAGCCGATCGAGGCGATGTGGTGCTGCGAGCAACCGTTCGGGCAACCGCTCATGCGGATGTCGATCTGCTTGGTCAGCGGGTCGGTGATGTTGAGCTCGGCCAGACGGTCGTGGACGGCTTTGTTGACGCCCATCGAGGCGGTGATGCCGAGCTTGCAGCTGTCGGTGCCGGGGCAGCTGACGACGTCATGGATCGTCTCGAAGCCGCTGCCGCCCAGTTCGAGCTCGCTCAGCTTCTGCCAGACCTCGTACAGCGCGGCATCCGGGACCCAGCGCAAGACAATGTTCTGATCCTGCGTGGTGCAGGCGCGGCCGCTGGTGTATTTGCGGCCGATCTCGGCCAGACCGCGCCACTGCTCGGGCGTGAGATCGCCGCGAAACACGCGCACGCCGATCGCGTTGTATCCGTCTTGCTTCTGCTTGAAGACATTGTGCTCGGCGAACTTGTTGAACTCGGTGAGATCGCCGTTGGGGCTGGACAGGGTCTCCGGCAGTTCAGGCAGGTTGGAAGCTTCGTCGTAGTCGAACAGCAACGGTGCTGGATCGAAGTCGCGCTCGTTGATCCATTCGCCCTGCATCTCCTCGGTCACCTCGGCGCGGAAGGCCTCGATGCCGATGCGATCGATGTAGACCTTGATGCGCGCGCGGGCGCGATTGACGCGCAGCTCGTCGCAGCGATCGAAAATGCGCAGTACGGCCTCGCTGACCTTCAGGTACTCGTTCAGCGGAACAAACTCAAACAGCTCCCACGCGACGCGGGGAAAGATCGACGTCCCGCCGCCCACGAGCACGCGGAACCCCTGCTGGCCGTCTTTGATCGCGGCCTCAAAGCCGATGTCGTGAATCGAAGTGATCGAGCGATTGGCGCCGGGCGTGCCGTCAAAGGCCACTTTGCATTTGCGCGGCATCAGCTGGGTCAGCTCGCTGCGCACGAAGTAGCGGGCGAAGGCACCGGCGTAGGGGGATGTGTCGAAGATCTCGCCCGGAAGGACGCCGGCGAACGGGTCGCCGGTGACGTTGCGGACGGTGTTGCCGCAGCCTTCGCGGCTGGTCAGGCCTGCCTTGCCTATGTGGCGGAGCATGCTTTCCACACGGGTCAGCGGAATGTGATGCAACTGGATCGCCTGGCGGGTTGTGATGTGACCCTTCTTCAGCGGCGCCCACTGCTCGGCGGCGTCGGCGAAGGCCTCCATCTGATCGGGGGTGACTCCGCCGAACGGCAGCTTCACGCGAACCATCTGCACGCCCGGCTGACGCTGGCCGTAAACGCCCTGGCGCAGTCGCTTCGGAATGAACTCGAGTTCCGGCGTTTCACCGGCGAGGAACTTGCCGGCCTCTGTCTCGAAGTCGGCGAACTCCTGCTCGATCACCGGGATCACGTGGCCGGGCAGGTTCTCAAAGACCTCCGGGTTTTCGATCGTGCCCAACTTGTTGATCTTGCGGGGGGTCGGGGCGATTACGGGCTCCATGTCGAAGGGTCGTTCTCCTTGTGTGCCGCTGGGGCCTAGAGGTTCTGTGTTCGTGTTCTGGCTAAAAGGCTTGATCGCGTCGGTGTCCGGTGGATCACCGCGCTTGGCGCCAACGGAAAAGTCGGCGATCCCTAAATCCCGACTAAACCGACAGCATTTAAGGTATTTCAAGGATAGCGAGATTGTGAGGATTTTGCACCCGACTGGGAAAAACTTTTGCGGCGCGCTCGCGAGCACGGCTGGTAGCTTGTTCTGAGAGATGCCCGGCGATTCGTCCTACAGCCTGTTTCCAGACCCGTCCTCCGAGGACGCCGCCGCGACGATCGCCGCGATCGAGCGATTCCTCGCTGAGACCGCGCCGCCGCCGCTGGATGCCGCCGAGGTCGTCAACGGCTGGCTGCGCTCCGCGCTACGCGAAGGCGTGGGCTCGTCGGACGATACGGCGATTTGGTAGTCGGCCTACGCGGACGCTTTGCGTCCTAGCTTTGCCCAAACGTCTGCCACAGGTCGCGAGCCTCGGCCTGCCCGACAGTTGTCGGACCGTCGAGCAACTCCTCGCCCGGGTTGCTGGCGCCGAGCGCCACGAACGGCGTGAGCGTGGGACTCGCCGGACCGCTGGCCTCCGCGAGAATCTCGTCCATCGTCTCACCGGCCATCTCTTCGTACTTCTTTTCGCGATCGGTCAATGGGGGCTCCAATCGTCGTGCTTTTTATGCCTTGTTGCAACTTACATACTTTCGGCCGGAGAGGTGTCACCGTGGTGTTACCGGGCCGATAGGGCGGCGGTCGCGTCGTGAAGTGGCCGACCGCGAGGCGACCGCCGAAAGGATGACCGTCGCCACGGGCGCAACTACACCGCGTCTTGACCGAACCAAACGCTCACTATTTGATCGGGCGCCGCAACCGCCGCTCCTGCAGCCGCGAGAAGAAGATTGAGATCCACCTGCCGGCCGCTGTTGTGCGCATGTTCGGCCACCGCGCACAGCGGTTCTTCAACTCCGTCGGCGATCGCCGAGATCTCGACTTGTACCGTGTTGCCGAATGCATCGATCGCGACGATCGCGCGCGGGTGCGGATCGATCGATTCAACCGCCGTGGGACCGTCGCCGAGCGTGATCACGACGAGGCCTGGTTCTGAGTCGAATGTGGCGATCACGGCTGGACCTCTGGCAGTTTGACGACTCGGCCGAAAGGTTGTGGCCCACCGCCCGTCTACAGCGGAATATTCCCGTGCTTGCGCTTCGGCCGCGCGACCTTCTTGTTCTGCAACATCTCCAGCGCGCGGATTAGCTTGGGGCGCGTTTCGTGCGGCACGATTACGTCGTCGATGTAGCCGCGCTCGGCGGCGGCGTAGGGGTTGGCGAAGCGGGCCTTGTAGTCGTCCATCAGCTTGGTGCGGCGTTCCTCGGGCGTGGGCGAGGAAGCGATGTCCTTGCGATAGATGATGTTGACGGCCCCTTCAGGGCCCATCACGGCGACTTCGGCGGTGGGCCAGGCGAAGTTGAAGTCGATGCCGAGGTGCTTGGAGCCCATCACGTCGTAGGCGCCGCCGTACGCCTTGCGCGTGATCACCGTGATCTTGGGCACCGTGGCCTCGGTGATCGCGTACAGCAGCTTGGCGCCGTGGCGGATGATGCCGCCCCACTCTTGTGCGGTGCCGGGAAGAAACCCGGGTACGTCGGTGAAGGTGATGATCGGGATGTTGAAGGCGTCGCAGGTGCGCACGAAGCGCGCGCCCTTGGCGGAGGCGTCGATGTCCAGCACTCCGGCCATCTGGTTGGGCTGGTTGCCCATGATGCCTACGGGAATGCCGTTCAGATGCGCGAAGCCGATGATCATGTTTCTGGCCCAGTGCTCCTGGACCTCGAAGAAGTCTTCATCGTCGACGATGCGTTTGACGACTTCGCGCATGTCGTACGGCTTGTTCGGATTGTCGGGGACGATCGTGTCCAGCGACAGGTCCATGCGCTCGGCGTCGTCGGAGGGCTGCACGCGCGGCGGCAACTCGAGGTTGTTCTGGGGCAGGAAGTTCATCAGGTAGCGAACGTCCTCCAGGCACTCCTCTTCGTTGTTGGCGGCGAAGTGGGCCACGCCCGACTTCTCGTTGTGCGTCATCGCGCCGCCGAGCTCCTCGAACGTCGGCTCCTCGCCGGTGACGGTCTTGATCACGTCGGGACCGGTGATGAACATGTGGCTGGTCTCTTTGACCATGAAGATGAAGTCGGTCATCGCGGGCGAGTAGACGGCCCCGCCGGCGCACGGACCCATGATCACGCTGATCTGTGGAATCACGCCGCTGGTCTGCACATTGCGTGAAAAGACGTCGCCGTACGCGCCCAACGATACGACGCCTTCCTGAATGCGGGCACCGCCGGAGTCGTTGATGCCGATCACCGGGCAGCCGATGCGTTCGGCAAGGTCCATCACCTTGCACATCTTCTCGCTCATAACTTTGCCGAGCGAACCGCCGAAGACGGTGAAGTCCTGGCTGAAGACGCAGACCGGACGGCCGTCGATCAGTCCGTGGCCGGTGACCACCGCGTCGCCCCACGGGCGGTTCTTCTCCATGCCGAAGTCGTAGGTGCGGTGGCGCACAAAGGTGTCGATCTCCTGGAAGCTGCCGGGGTCGAGCAGCTTGTGCACGCGCTCGCGCGCGGTCAGCTTGCCCTTGGCGTGCTGCTTCTCGGTCGCAACCTCGTCATGATGCGCGGCGGCGCGCAGCTCTTCGAGCTGCTCGACCTTCTCCTCGTATGTCTCGGGAACTTTTTGGCGCATCTTGCAAAGACGCCGGCATGGGAAGCCGGCGGGAAAGAATCATACGCGGTCGGGTTCGACTGCTTCCAAAACTCGCTCAGGTGACTCCAGCTCCTCGAGCCGTTGCTGGATCGCCTCAAGCTGATCGATGATCTGCTGGTGTCGTGCCGCGTTCACCTTGTCATTCGTGGACGCCTGTGCGTTGGTTGTTGATTCCTCTGAAATGAAATAACGCGCCATTGCTGCCGTCAAAAGTGCAACGAATCCGATGCCGATGACCATCAATCCGATCGCCAGGGTCCTACCGGCGTCGGTTACCGGAGCAATGTCGCCGTATCCGACTGTCATTACCGTCGAAACGGCCCACCAGATGCCGTCCCACTGACTTGATGCATGTTCGTTTTCGAGCCATGAAAACGCTGATCCTGAAGCGACAGTAACGAGCACCATCGCCGCCGTCGCATATGGCAACCCTTCATTCGACAGATAGCTGCCCGCGAGTTTGAACGTACGGGAGAGCCTGGTGATTCGTACGAGTCTGAGAAGTCTGAGAACTCCGGCTCCAGCAGGAAGCCATGGCACCGACGCGACGACGAGAAACGATTCGAGCTTGTGCGAACGGAGCCATGAAGAGCGACTCGGAACAACAGCCAGCATCACGATGAACTCGACGATAAATGCGAGCCAGATCAGAAGGTTCAGAATGAATCCCGTATCCGGCCAATCGCCGAGGCCGTTCGCGTCAAGCAGCACTGCCGGGATCGTCAGCAATGACGCCGCGATCATAGGCTTTTCAAATCGGCTTTCGTAGGCGTGAATGTGCGAGTTCACCGAGGCCCAGATTACAGACACCGGAATTGCGTTCGGCGATGAGGCACACTTGTTTTCAAACTGCCGGACATGATTTGAGCTGCGCCGGCCGCCTTCGCTACAGACATGGATGGATCTGAATCTGTTTAGAACGGCTTTGCGACCATCAAAAACGTGATCACCATCATGCCGATGCCCATCATCGGGCCGAGGCGCGCCATCTTGCCCGTTGCCGCCAGCATCTCCGGCGTCGGTGCGGGTGGGCCGTCGCCGGCGAGGATCTTTTCGGCTTCGGCCTTGGCGGTGGCGGCGGCCGGGATCAGGATGAACTGCGCGCCGACCATCAGCGCGAAGATGATCAGACTGACGAGCAGCCAGAGGTCGCCGGTAAGACTAAAGTCGCCTTTGCCGATCGCGTAACCGCCGGTGAGGGTGACGCCGATGATGCCCGGAACGAGGATTTTTTTCTGGATCGTGCCGACCACGCCCATCGCGTATGGCACCACGTGCATTTTGCCGCGCGCGGCGGGACCGATGATGGTGAAGGCGCCGGCGGCGCCGAGAAACGAAACGACGAAGACGACGTGAAGGGCGACTACGACCGAGTAGGTGGTCACGGCGAGCATTTGCGCAGGTCTCCTTGGTCTTGCGGTTGAACGGGGTTGGGCCGGTCCACTCTACTGATCGGCTCGGGCTCTGGCGGCAGCCGTCAGACGGCTGAAAATGGGCGTCTGTGAGCCGAACCCAGGTGGTCCAGCACTGACGTGAGAAGGGACTCGAAGTCGGCGGTGGCCGGTGCTTCTTGGGCGGACTGCGCAGCATTCGGCTGATCCTCGGAGGGGTCTGAATCTACGAGTGTCGCTTCGCTGGGTTCGACGGCGACGCCTGTTTCCACGGGCGTTGCCTCGATGGACTCGACCACGTCGGCTTCTATGGGCGCTGCCTCGATGGACTCGGCCACGCCTGCTTCCACGAGCGCTGCCTCAGCGGGGTCGTCTGCGTCCGCGTCCACGCAGTCGTCCGCTGGTTGTTCCACAAGTTCGCATGCATCTTCCGTCGGCTGCGTTGAAAAGGCATTGCGAATACGCCGCCAGAAAGAAACCTTCGAGGCAGCCTCCGCCTCTCCGACCCCATCCAGCGCAGCCGGGAGTGCAGCGGAGCCAGGTGCAGCGGAGCCAGACTCCGCTGCGGTTTTTGGCTCTGGGAGTGCAGCGGAGCCAGACTCCGCTGCGGTTTTTGGCTCTGCCAAGGGGTCCGGTTTTGTCGCCTGAAATGTGTCGGGCTTTGGAATGCCAGATTCTGCCGCGGAGTCTGGCTCCGCTGCGGCTGGCTCCGCTGCGGCTGGCTCCGCGGCAGGGGCGGTGGCAGGATTGGCCTCCGGGACCGGGGAGGCCACGGATTCGGAGGCCACGGGTTCGGCGGTCAGGCGTACTTTTGTGCCCCAGCCACTGGCGCCGATTTCGATCGTGCCGCTGGCGGCGGCTCCTTGCCACTCGATCTTGGTCTCGGGTTCGCGGCGGGTGATTTTGATCGCGTCGTCGCCGAGCAGTTCAGCCAGGCGTTCGGCCTGCTCCAGCTCCGACCACACCTCGGGTGGCGATTTGACAAGCGTACGTGAGACCTCGTAGGCCGGCATCACGCCCCTTTTCAACGGACGACCGGCGAACCCTGCACGTCGCAACGCAGTGTGGCCGACGTGCAATCACGCCGGATCAATCGCCACCGACGCGCTAGAGCGTCTCCTGGTATTCGCCCCAGTGATCGCGCAACGCGCCACAGACTTCGCCGATTGAGCAGTTCGCCTTCAGCGCCTCGCGCATCGGGTGGAGCAGATTGCCATCGCCCTTCGCCGCCTCCACAAGCGCGGTCAACCGCGCTGACACCTCGGCTTGGTCACGCGCCGCCTTGAAGGCCTTCAAGCGAGCAACCTGGTCCAGCTCGCTCTGTGGGTCTACGCGCAGCAGGTCCACGTCGGAAGTCTCGTTCTCGTCCACGAATTTGTTCACGCCGACCACTACGTCCTGGCCGAGCTCATAGCGCTTGTGGTAGCCGAACGCGCTCTCCTCGACTTCCTTCTTGATGAAGTCGAGCGCCTGTACCGAACCGCCCAACTCGTCGACCTTGGCGATCAGCCCCAGCGCGCGATCTTCGATCTCCGCCGTCAGCGCCTCGATGAAGTAACTCCCCGCGAACGGGTCCACCGTGTCCGCCGCGCCGCTCTCGTAAGCGACGATCTGCTGCGTGCGCAGCGCGATTTTGGCCGCCGCTTCCGTGGGCAGCGCGAGCGCCTCGTCAAAACCGTTGGTGTGCAGCGACTGCGTGCCGCCGGACACGGCCGCAAACGCCTGAAGCGCCACGCGCACGACGTTGTTCATCGGCTGCTGGGCCGTCAGCGTGACGCCGCCGGTTTGGGTGTGAAAGCGCAGCATCATCGACTTCGGATTCTTCGCGCCAAAGCGGTCGCGCATCACCTCGGACCAGATCTTGCGCGCCGCGCGGAACTTCGCGACTTCCTGGAAGACGTTGTTGTGCCCGTTGAAAAAGAACGCCAGCCGAGGCGCGAACTCGTCCACGTCAAGCCCGGCGTCGACCGCCGCCTGCACGTAGGCGATGCCGTTGGCGATCGTGAAGCCGACCTCCTGCACGGCACTGCAGCCCTTCTCGCGCATGTGGTATCCGCTGATGCTGATCGTGTTCCACTTCGGTACGCGCTCCTTGCAGTACGCGAACACGTCGGTGGTCAGGCGCATCGAGGCTTCGGCCGGGTAGATGAAGTTGCCGCGACCGATGTACTCCTTGAGAATGTCGTTTTGCACCGTGCCGCGAAGTTCAACCGACGGCACGCCCTGCTCCTCGCCGACGAGTTCATAAAGCAGCAGCAGCACGGAGGCCGGCGCGTTGATCGTCATCGAGGTGGAGACCTTGTCCAGCGGGATGCCGCTGAAGACCGTGCGCATGTCCTCAATCGTGTCGATCGCCACGCCGGTGCGGCCGACCTCGCCCTCGCAGAGCGGATCGTCGCTGTCGCGGCCAAGCTGCGTGGGCAGGTCGAAGGCCATCGAAAGGCCGGTGGAGCCGTGGTCGAGCAGGTAGTGGTATCGCTCGTTGGTCTCCTTGGCGGTGGCGTAGCCGGCGTACTGGCGCATCGTCCAGTGGCGACCACGGTACATCTCGGCGTGCACGCCGCGCGTGAAGGGGTAATCGCCGGGCTCGCCCAGGCGCTCGTTGAGGTCCAGGCCGGCGATGTCTTCCGGGCCGTACACGACCTGCTGCTCGATGCCGCTGTCGGTGAAGCGGCGGGGATCGTCGGGGCCGACGATCGGCGCGATCGTGGGCTTGTTCTCGGTTGTGGACATGGCCTGATCGTAGATCAAGCTGAAATCCCGGCCTTGGTGTGTGCCGGTCTGAACGCGCACGGCGATCCGGCACCGGCGATCCCGTTCCAGCCGAGATGGGCACGGCGTTCCTGCGCCCGTCTATCCCTCTTCGAGCCTCTTACCGCCTGTCCCCGGCGTTGAAGTGGAGTTCGCGCAGTCCAGCGGAGGTGCCGCCGGCGTGGTCACGATCGCCGGTGCGCGGCCGCCCCTGAAAGTGAAGACGCGATACGTGGAACGCTCTCCGCCAGTCTCGATGCGCCCGGCGTAGCGGGGCGCAAGTGAGTAGTCAGCCTGCTGGCGTGAGGTCTCGGGTTGAAACGTGACGACGGCGATCTCAGTGTCGTAGTTCTTGCGTGTGCGATTGATCGCGAAGCAGCCGCGGCTGGTGTTCTTCGTCGCCGACACCACGCTGGTCGCGTCGACGTCGATCTGAATCGCGGCACCGGCCTGGCTCAAATACGAACGCGCGGCATCCTCCACGCTGCCGGCCCAGACGTTTTTATAGACATAAGGTCCGACAATAAGCACGACCGCGGGCAAGACCATCAAACTCCACCAACCGTTGCCCAGACCGCGGGCGGCGATCACCACGATCCAACCCAGCGCGATCGACAAAAGGCCGGGGATCAGCGGCCCCGGACCGGCCGATGCGGTGGGATCTCCGCTCATGTTGCTCGTGAACGAGAGGACCCCGGTGATCACCACGCAAAATGCGGTCCACGCCACACCGTACGAAAGCACGTTGCGGTCGCGCGTTACGTGCTCGAACCCGTCTTCGCTTTCGCGTCTCGATGTTCCGCCGCGCTTCGCTGACGTATCGGGAGCGTGATTGCGGGTCGTTCGCTCCGAAGGCGCGGTTCGTTCGCGCGCGGGTGCGAGACGGGGCTCGCTTTTTGAGACCGGGGCGAGCCGCGGCGCATCGTTCTCCACCGGTTGTAGGGCGGGAACGTCAGGTTCGATCGCGTTCGGTTCCAGCTCCATCGCTCGGAAGTCGAACTCGCTGCCGGGTTGCTGCTGGATCTCGCCGGACGCCGCCGGGAAATTCTCGCCGGCCGGCTCGCCGGTCGGTTCGGGCACGGCGGCGATCGGCGGCTGCGCCCGCGGGGCAGACTGCTGCGATGGCGGTTGCAGCGGTTGCCCCGCGGGCGGCGCCTCGAGCGCTTGCGCCGCGGACTGTGCGGCCGGATCGTGACTCGACGGATCGAGATCGAGACCCAGACGCGCACGCTGGGCTGGTGTGAGCTCTCCCTTGGCATTGCGCGGGAGGTCAAGATGTTTTGACTGTTGTTCTGGAGCCGGATCGTCCTCGGGCACCGGCAGCGCGGATACCGGCAGCGGCGCCGGACCGCCACCGTTCTTCGAGCCTTTGCGTCCACCACCCCCGGCGCCGGCGTTCGGCGAAACCATCGACGCGGCCATCTGTGCCCAATTGCCGGCCAGCTCGGCGCGCGCGTCGTCCTCGCCGCCGCGCGCTTTTGAACTGTTGTCTCTGAATTTTTCCGCCATCTGAATTGCGCTCGACGCGCCGGTCTTTGGTTGCTGCGCCTGCTCCCTATACAGTTACTTCCTTCATGTCAACGTGCGTGATAACCGGCGGCGCGGGATTCTTGGGTTCGCACCTATGCGACGCGCTTTTGGCGCGCGGCAACCGTGTCGTCTGCGTTGACAACCTCGAGACGGGATCGCTCGAAAACATCGCTCACATCAGTGATGAAAATTTCGTCTACCTCAATGTCGATATAACCCAGCCTTTCTACATCGACGGGAATGTCGATTTCGTTTACCACCTTGCGTCTCCCGCAAGCCCGATTGACTACCTGCGCCTGCCTCTACACACCCTGAAAGTGGGTGCATACGGGACACATAACGCACTTGGTCTAGCCAAATTCAAACGTGCGCGCTTCCTGATCGCAAGCACCAGCGAGGTTTACGGCGACCCGGAAATTCATCCTCAGCCGGAGAGTTATTGGGGCAACGTCAACCCGATCGGTCCGCGTGGCGTCTATGACGAAGCCAAGCGTTATGCCGAGGCGCTGACGATGGCCTACCACCGTCAGCAAGGCGTGGACACCGCGATCGTGCGGATTTTCAACACCTACGGCCCGCGCATGCGTCCACACGACGGGCGCGCAGTGCCTACTTTCCTGCGCCAGGCGCTTCAAGACCAGCCGGTGACGGTCTTCGGCGACGGCTCGCAGACGCGGTCGTTCTGTTACGTGGATGACCTGATCAACGGCATCATCGCGCTGGCCGAGAGCGGATACAGCGATCCGGTCAACATCGGCAACCCCACCGAGCTCTCGTTGCTCGAGATGGCGCAGACGGTGATCGAGATCACGGAGTCGCGCAGCGAGATCGTCTTTGAACCGCTGCCGATCGACGATCCGAAGGTGCGGCAGCCGGATATCACGCTGGCCGGCCAGGTGCTTGGCTGGACTCCGCAGGTGGACCTGCGGGAGGGCCTGAAAAAGACCCTCGAACTGGCCGGCGTCGAGCGTCTGGCCCGCTGAACCGCGGCAATCGCTCGACCGCCGCGTCGCGCGCGCCAGCCGGCCGCGGCGATCCTTCAGTAAGCCCCGCGCCGAGCGAACACGGCCGGGATCGTGCGGAGCATGATCACGATGTCCAGGAACACGGACCAGCGCTCGATGTAGATGAAGTCCAGCCGCACCAGGTCGTCGAACTCAAGCTCGCTGCGGCCGGACACCTGCCACAGCCCGGTCAGGCCCGGTAGTACCAGGTATCGCTTCTTGTGCCAGTCCTCAAGTCGTTCGTAGTCCCGTTGCGGAAGCGGGCGAGGACCAACCAGCGACATCTCGCCGCGCAGCACGTTGAGTAGTTGCGGCAATTCGTCCAGCGACCACTTGCGCAGCAGGCCGCCGGCCGGAGTGAGCCGTGGGTCTTCGCGGATCTTGAAAAGCGCGCCGTCGGCTTCGTTGAGCGACTCCAGCTCTTCTTGCAGCGCGTCGGCGTTCTGGTGCATTGTGCGGAACTTGAAGCAGTCGAACGACTCGCCGCCGATGCCAGGCCTTGGCGAGCGAAACAGCGCCGGGCCACCGGAGGTGAGCTTGACCGCCAGCGCGATCGTGAGTAGAAGGGGGGAGAGCACGATCAACAGCAGTCCGGAAACGACGATGTCGAAAACGCGCTTGACCACGAAGTCGGTGCCGTCGAGCACCGGTGGTTTGAGTTCGAACAGCGGCAGCGATTCTCCGGGCACGAACTCGGTGTGCTCGCCGAAGAGGATTTCCATCGTGGATGGTGCCACGCGCAGGCTCACACCGCCGCGGTGGCAGCGGTCGACAAGATCCACGGCAAGATCTGCCGGGAAATGCGGGTCGGCGAGGATCACCTCGTCGATCTCGTCGAAGTGGTCTTCGATGTCTTCGATTTTGCCGAGATCGCGCAGTCCGTTCTCCGCCCGCGGCTCCACTGAGATGAAGCCGATCGGCTTGACGCGTGCGGCGGGCCCGCCACCCAACGCCTCCGCGACATCGTCGATCTGATCGTTTGAGCCCACGATCACCGCGCGGCGTACGTGCCCGAACGAGTTCTCGATGCGTTCGGCCGCTCGGTCGTACGCGAAGCGCGCCGAAATGATCAGCACCGAGGACACGAGGAAGGTTGAATAGAAGACGTAGTAGCTGTTGAACTGCTGTCCCTCGATCACAGCGAACGCCAGCGTGACCAGCGTGACCTTGAACAGCGACCCGAGGATGCTCGCCGATCCCGGGCGCAGACTGCGCGGCCGGTATAGGCCGTCGCGCAGAAACAGCAACAGCATCACCAGGGCGGCGAACGGCAACACGTCGTAGGCGTAGCTGACCGCGTGGTCGAGCTTGGCGCCGTCGCCGATCAGCGTGGATTTGACGGTCAACGCGATCACCAATGCGGCGAACAGCAGCGAAAGGTCCAGCGCCGCCAGCACAATGCCGTTTGCGGCGCCGCGTAGCTGCGACGGTTTGAACAGCACCGCGAGCAACGGCGGGCGTTTGGCTCGCAGGTCGCGAGCGTTGACGCGTTCCACAAATGGCGTTCCGCTTTCGCGCAAGCCGCCAAGCGGCAGGTCGACCGGGTTTTCGATGGATTTCTGTGTCACGTTGAAAGTCAGCCGAGGCAGTGCAGGGCGATTGACGGTGCCGTACCGGCACTTTCATTACAAACTACTCGGCGGCCGAAAAGTCGCGCATCCGGCCGAATCGGTTATGCATGTACGGTACTCGGCGGCGCGCAGGCAGGTACGTTTGCCCGCGCCGACGACGATCATGAGCAACGAATACGACGATTCGATCTGGGAACTCGTGCCTCCAGGGCCGCGCGAACCCGACCCTGAACTCGCCGGCCGGGCGGCTGAGTTCGCCGACGGTGCCGAGGCCGTGCTGGACCTGGGTTGCGGCGACGGTCTGTATCTTCCGGCGCTTGCCTCCGGCGGCGCCACCGTGTTTGGTGCGGATCGGTCCGAATTGGCGCTCGAAAGGGCTGCCGCGGTCGCACCGCGGGCAGACCTGCGCGAAGTGGCCGGCAACGAACGTTTGCCGATTGACGACAACCGCGTGGATCGCGTTTGGTGCTGCGACACGCTTGAGCACGTCGTTGACACGCAGACGGTGCTTTCGGAAGCGCGGAGGGTGCTTAAGCCTGGAGGCTCGTTGCTTGTGGTGACGCCGGATCACCCCTTACTGCTGCGGCTGAAGCTGGTGGCCGCGGCGGGATGGAATGCGCACTTCGACCCCTTTTCGCCTCATCTGCGGTTTTACACCGCTCGCTCGCTGCGTGACGCACTTGATACATGCGGGTTCGACGAAGTCGTCGTCGAACGCTCGCGCGGGGCGCTCATTGCGTTGGCTGAGCGTTTGCCCGCGACCGCTTGATCTTGGCCAACTGGTGCGCGATGCGCTCGGCTTCGCGTTTTGCGGCTTCCTCGACGAGTTGGTTGTAACGCATCTCCTTGGCCCTTGAGAGCAACAGCGCGCCAAGTTCGTTGTTCGGGCTCAGCCTAAAAAGCGGACGCAGCGCCTGGATCGCGCCGGCCGGATCTTGCGTGGACGTGAGCCGGAACTCGGCAAGTCTCAGCCAGGCGAACGGGTTGCCGGGTTGCTGGGCGGTGAGTTCGACCAAGGTGCGCTCGGCCGCCTTCGGTTTGTGCAGGTTGCTCTGTGCGACGGATTTGAGGAAGAACGGTTCCGCGGAGGTTGGGTCCGCGTCGTGGGCGGCTTCGGCAAACGTGAGCGCCTCGGCCGGATGTGCGGCGACGGCTCGGAATCCGTCGGCAACCTTCCCCGCGGCGCGTACCGGTTGGTACACCGCTGCCGCGATCATCAGTCCGACCAGGGCACACGCTCCGGTGCGAAGCGCACGACGTGTCGCGCTCACGCTGCTTG
The DNA here is from genome assembly GCA_016213645.1 of Actinomycetota bacterium. Classification (GTDB taxonomy): domain Bacteria; phylum Actinomycetota; class Thermoleophilia; order Solirubrobacterales; family JACPNS01; genus JACPNS01. The sequence goes on along the minus strand of JACQZY010000013.1, from coordinate 171,192 downwards.
CGGCGGCGCGACCCCCGACGGGTTCAAACCCGGTGCCCGCTGTCCACCCGGCGCATGCCAATCCGAAGACCGCGACGCCGGGCACGAACCAAGTCCAATCGATCGCCGAGTGCAGACCGAACGTTAAGGCGACGAGCGTAATTGCGAATCCCGCCAGCCGCGCGTCGTCGGCATCCTGAAGCCAGCGAACTGGCGATCGCCGTGACGCGCCGACGCTGCGAAGCGCCGCGATAAGCCAGCAGAACGCGAGGGAAAGTGCGGCCAGCAGTCCGAGCAGTCCCAGATCCGACATCGCCTGCGGTACAAAACCGTGCGCATGTTTTACGCGCAGCGTGTCGGTGCGGTAAGCAAGCCGTGCCACCGAATACGTGTCGCCGCCGGTGCCGTGAAACGTGTGGTCCTTGAACACCTTGTAAGCGTCGCCCCAGTATCGCGCGCGCAGTGAGCTGGTCTCGGTTAACCGGGCCGTCGAATTCGTTGGAGCGGTGGTGCTGCCGCTGAAGAGGTCGCTTACGCGGCCGGTGATCGCGCCGAAACCCTGGTCGCTTTTGACCACGGTGACGGCCGTCAGCACGAAAGGACTGATCGCGATTGCAACCAGCAGAACGCGTCCGATCGCCCGGCGGTGAGCCGGGGCAAGCCGAGTGGCTTGACGCTTGGATTCGAGCGCCCAACCGACCGCGGTGAGCGCAAGCAACATCGCCGCGATCACGATTGCGAGCGATCCACCCGCGTCGGTGCGCGCAGCAAGTGGCGCGTGATCTTGCGAAAGCGCATTCACGCCGGACACCCACACCACAACGAAGGCGGACGCCGCCGTCGCGGCCGCCAGTAACGCGGCCGATCGCAGGCGCCGAGGCGCGATCAGTAGCCAGCAGGCGATCGCGATCATCGCCGCCAGCAGGGCTCCACGGGAAAGGCTCAACAGCAGGACCAGTGCGAAGACGCCTGCCGCCGGATACGAGGCGACGACGATCCATCGGCCGGCCTCGCGCAGGGTGCCGGTCCAGAGCGCGATTACGATGCCGAAGGCCGCCACCGAACCGATCGCGTTCCAGTACTCAAACGGCATCCGTATGCGCGCGAAGTCGTCGGTGTCGGGAAACCATCCCGGCCGAATTCGGCTGGCAAGCGCGTAGACGCAGATCGCCAGTGCCGCCAGCCCAACGCCAAGCGCGATCTCACGCGCGCGATCACCGAACAGGCGCGCCGCCAGCACGCCGCCGCCGAAGATCGCCGTGTACGCAATCGCCCTGACGGCGTCGAAGTAGCTGATGCCGGGCAGCAGCGACCAACTCACCGAAAGCATGCAGATCCCCGCGAACGCCGCCATCAACGCCAACACGCCCGACCCGTCGAGCGGGCGCGGGAGACTGCCGTGATAAGAAGCGCGTCCGATCGCGGCGGTCACGACGAGCACGGCAATCGCGAAAAACGATCCCGCTCGCACGCCGTCGATCTGTCCGCCGATGTAGAAAGCCGGAAAAGACAGCAGCGTTGCCGCGCAAACCACCGTCGGCGCCGCTCCGCGTGTTGCTAGCGATGCGTTCGCCGAGCCTGGATCAGCCGTCGTCACGACCGCGGGAACCGCTCACAAGGTTTTTCAGTCTCGAAGGCGCGCCGAGCCGGCCGCTGAGATCGGCGATAGCCACGAGCAGGAGTCCGAGCGCGGCGAGAATCAGCGAAACGGGCGTCCCGGGTGCAGCGGTGGAAGTTGCGAGCGGTTCGTAATTTGAGCCGGAGCCATCCTGGCCGGTGGCGCCGGATGGGCCAAGGTGCGCCGCCTTATCCACCTTGGCGCGAATGCGCCGGCGCTGCTCGCGCGTCGTCAGGGCTTCGCTGGCCGCTTTGACGTCGGCCCCTGAGTCGTTGCCGTTTTTGTGATGCGAGCGCGTGGAGTTGTTCAAAAGCGCCTGACGAAACAGGTCGGAGCAGTAGTAGTACTCGTCGGTGTCGGTCGGCACCTGCGGAATCGCGTTTTGCAGCTGGCCCGCCGAGTAGTTGCCTTGCAGGCTGCCGTCGTCGGTGCAATCGCGAATCATCGAAGTCAGCGACGCGGAAGCCGTGCCCGCGAAGGCCAGCGCAACGGCGCAAGCGCCCGCGGCGACGAATGACAGAAGTTTTGTTCTTGACCAGTTCATTGAATCGCAGCAACCTACCAAAGCGATACCCCTTGATGTGCGCCTATTTAACGCGGCTTAACGCAGTGCCGCGTTCCGTAAGATTCAGTAACACGGCGATTTCGCGAAAGTTGCCGTCCAAATGCGATTTGGCGGGATCGGTTTGTGTCGCGGGGCGATCACGTGGTGTGGCTTCGGCCGATCTGAGATTCGCCGACCATCGCCACGCCGCCCGTCTTCGACTCTACGATGCGGCTCAGACATGTGCGCCGCGATCGACACAAACCCGCTTGGCTCGCGCCGGGTGTTGCTGCTACACAACCGCTATCGCTTGACCGGCGGGGAGGAGCGTTACGTCGCCCAACTGACGGAGCTGCTCGGTCGCCGTGCGGCAAGTTCGGAAGCGGTCGAGCGGGCAAGCGATTCGATCGGCCGCGGGATTGCGGGCGTGGCGCTGGTGCGCGGCGGCATCAGTCACGCAGCAGACGAGGTGCGGGCAGCGTTGCAAAAGTCGCCTGCCGATGTGGTTCATGCACACAACATTCATCCGGCGTTTGGTTGGCGCGCGCTGGCGGCCGCCCGGGAGGCCGGCGCCGCCGTGGTGTTGCACCTGCACAACTATCGCCTGTTCTGCGCGACCGGAATCGCGTTTCGCGATGGGAGCGACTGCACTTCCTGCGCGCCGCGCCGCACGTGGAATGGCGCTATGCACAACTGCCGTGGCGGCTTGGCCGAGGCTGCGGCGTATGCGGCGGGTCTTGGCCTCTGGCAACGGCGGCTGATCGAGAGTGTCGACCTTTTCGTATCGCCGACGCGCCAACTTGCCGACGACTTGCGAGAGCTCGACGTTGACTTGCCGATCGAGGTACTGCCGACGTGGTTGCCGGACTCGGACTTTGCCGAGCATTCGCTATGCGGTCTTGGCGACTACGGATTTTTCGCCGGACGCGTCTCTGCGGAGAAGGGCATTTTCGTGGCGATCGAGGCGGCCGCCAAGTCAGGTGTGGCCGTGCGCGTGGCCGGAGACGGACCGGATCTGCCAGCGGCACGTGAGCATGCCGCCCGGCTCGGCGCACCGGTCGAATTTCTGGGAATGCTCGACGCGCGAGAGATGGCGGAAATGAGGCTGGGTGCCGCATTTGCGCTGCTGCCGTCCATATGGCGCGAGGTATTGCCGTTCGCGGCCCTTGAAGCGCGGGCCGCCGGTCTGCCGCTGGTCGTCAGCAGGCGCGGCGGACTTCCCGAGCTGACAGACCCCGACCTGGTGTTTCCGGCCGGCGACGCGACGGCGCTGGCGGAGCTGATGACGCGTCTGCACAATGATGTCTCGGCGAGGGAACAGGCCGGCGAGCGAGCGCTGTCAGAAGCGCGCGAGCGTTTCAGTGAAGAGACCTTCGGCCGTCGGCTGGCCGCTGTCTACGACTCCGCGATCGAGCGTCGCGGCAGATAGCGGCGCGGGACGCGTATTCCTCGAAGCACGGTTGGCCTGTTCTTGCCGCGGCACTTGCTATTTCGTGCCCTTTCCCCGCGACCTGGGCAATCGGGCCTGTACTTGGCGGTGCTCTTGACGCCCCCCTGGTCGCCGGACATCGCCCCTGCTGGACGCCTTGTCACCGGCACGCGTTTTTCGCGCAATTTCTGGGAAAGTTTGTGATGTTCGTTGCCCGCGCGGGAAAAGGTGGCGCAACAAAGCGCACGAAGTCGGCAGCTATTTGGGGAAAATCTGAGCGGCTTCCTTCCCTGAGATCCACCTCGGCGCCCGGTCCGTGACTCACCCGAGCATCCACCCCGGCGCTCCGCCCGAGCACCCGCCCCGTGCTGTCCGGCGGCTTCTGGGTGCGCGCACGGGAGCCCAGATTTCAAGACGGCCCCTTAGTCGTCGGACAACCACTTTGCGATCGTCTGGCCGATCTGCTCGCCCGCATCCTCCTGCAGAAAGTGGCCGGCGTTCTCGATCCACAGCGGCGCGTCTGCGCCGATCCGCTGGGCGAATGCCTCTCCGAGCTTCGTCGGCAACACCGGGTCCTTGTCGGCCCACAGTACGAGCTTGGGCCAGTCCGCATTGGCCAGTGCCTCCAGTACGCGCTGTCCGGTGCGTGCGTCGGGCGTGGTCTCCTCCCGCGGAATCAGCGGAGGCATCGCCCGTGCTCCGGCCTTTGCCGCGGGTTCCGGGAACGGCGCCTCGTAGGCGGCGAAAATCTCGTCGGGCATCTCGCGTGCGCACGCGCCCTTGACCAGAAAGCCGATGGGTAGGTCTTCTGTCTTGGCCACGAAGTCCGCAAACGTCTGCCAGTTGTCGCTCATCTTGAAGGTGCCGGTGAAGATCCCCGTGTCCATCGCGACGATGCGCTTGACGCGCTCTTGCGCCTCGGTCGCGGCGCGCAGTCCGATCGGTCCGCCCCAGTCGTGCACGACGAAGGTGACCTCGCTCAGATCGAGCGATTCGATCAGGTGTTGCAGCGAGGCGGTCATGCGGTCGTAGGTGTACCAAGCGATGTCGGTCGGCTTGTCGGAGCGGCCAAAACCCGGCAGGTCCGGAGCGACGCAGCGGTAACCGGCGGCCACCAATGGCGGGATCACCTTGCGCCAGAGAAAGCTCCATGTCGGTTCGCCGTGAAGTAGCAGCGCGACCGGTGCATCCGGCTCGCCGCCGGTGTCCACGTGGGCGAGCCGGAGCCCCTCCCAGTCGCGGTAATGCGGTTCGTATGCAAATCCTGGGAGATCGGCGAAGCGGTCGTCGGGCGTGCGGTATGCGGGAGTCTGGTTCATGCCGGCAATCTACAGCGCCGCGCAGCTCACGTGCGTGGGCTCAGTGCGGCTTTTGTCTGCACGACCAGCAGCGGACCCGCCCGGCGGGGGCGGCGAGACGTCCTAAAACAGCTGGTTTTCGCCCGCGAAGATCTCGCTCACCGAGTCGTCCGTGAAGATACGGCGAATCGAGTCGGTGAGGATGTCGGCCACCGTCAGCACCTTGATCTTTTCCGGCGCGCCGGAGCGCAGCGGGATCGTGTCGGTGACGATGATCTGTTCCAGCGGCGAGGCCTCGAGGTTGGCGAATGCGTTGCCGCTGAACACGCCGTGCGTGGCGCAGGCCATTACGCGGCTGGCACCCTCGTCGGCGACGGTCTTGGCGGCCGCGCACAACGTACCGGCGGTGTCGATCATGTCGTCTACGAGAATCGCGGTCTTGCCCTTCACGTCACCGATCACGTAGCCGATCTCTGCGACCTGGTGAGCCGGGCGGTCTTTGTTGAGGATCGCCAACTCGGCGCCGATCTTCGACGCGAACTTCTTCGCCAGCTTGACGCGACCGGCGTCCGGGCTGACGACTACGCACTCGCCGGGCACGTGCTGGTCGATCATGTACTGCGAAAGAATCGGCATCGCCGTCATGTGATCCACCGGCTTGCTGAAGAAGCCCTGCACCTGACCGGCGTGCAGATCCATCGTCAGCACTCGGTCCACGCCCGCGGACTCAAGCATCTTCGCCACCAGACGCGCCGTGATCGGTTCGCGCGGCGCGGACTTCTTGTCCTGGCGCGAGTAGCCGTACCACGGGCTGACCGCGATCACGCGGTGCGCCGACGCGCCGACGGCGGCGTCGATCATCACCATCAGCTCCATCAACGCGTCGTTGGCGTTCACACCACCGGCTTCGTTGCCGCAGGTTGACTGCACGATGAAGACGTCGGCCCCGCGCATCGACTCCTCGTAGCGGCAGTACACCTCGCCGTTGCTGAACGTCTTCAAAATCGCTGGCGACAGCCCAACGCCGATGCGCTCGCCGATCTTGCCGGCCAGCTCCTGGCTGGCGCGGCCGCTGACGATCATCAGGCGCTTTTCGTCTGACTGGTGGATCGCCGTCGCGCGATCCGTCGCCGTGAGTTCTTGCAGCTCTTGCTTGTCCATGGTCGTTGTTTCCATCAGATCAACGCTTCCGCTTGGCGTAGTCCTCGATGTTCTTCTGGCGCTCTCGCGCCACCGCCAGGGCGTCTTCCGGGACGTCCCTGGTGATCACACTTCCCGCTCCAGTGTAGGCGCCGTCGCCGACGCTGACCGGAGCGACCAGTGTGGTGTCTACGCCGGTGCGGACTCCCTTACCGATCGTGGTGCGGTGTTTGTTCTTTCCGTCGTAGTTGGCGGTGATCGTGGCGGCGCCCAGATTGGAGCCTTCGCCAACGTCGGCGTCACCCACATATGAAAGGTGCGGCACCTTCGCCCCGGCGCCGATCTCGGAGTTCTTGATCTCCACGAATGTGCCTGCCTTTGCGCCCTCGGCCAATCGCGCCCCCGGGCGCAGATACGCGAACGGCCCGACCTGCGCACCCGGCCCAACGGTCGCCTCCACCAAGTACGAGTGGATCACCGTCGCGCCATCGTCGACGTGGCAGTCGGTCAGCGTGCTGTGGGGCCCGATCACGGCGCCGGCGCCGATCGCGGTGTCGCCGCGCAGATAACTGCCGGGCTCGATTGTTGTGTCGCGGTCGATCGTGACCGTGGAATCGATCCAGGTGGACGCCGGGTCCACGACGGTCACTCCGGCGAACTGGTGGCCGCGGATGATGCGACGCTGCATCGCCGCCGTGACGGCGGCCAGGTCCACACGGCTGTTGACCCCGAGCATCATGTCCGGCGACTCCAGCTCGAAAGCGACGGCGTTTTCGCCCGCCGCGCGCATGATCGGCAGCACGTCGGGCAGGTAGTACTCGCCCTGCGCGTTGTCGGCCGTTACCTGTTCCAGGGCGCTGAACAGCTTCCGACGGTCGAAGGCGTAGATCCCGGCGTTGACCTCGCCGATCGCCAGCTCCTCGGCCGTGGCGTCACCGGCGGCCTTCGTCTCGGCGACGCGCTCCACGCCGCCGTCGGCGGAACGCACGATGCGGCCATATCCCGTGGGGTCGTCCAGTCGCGCGGTCACAACCACGATCGCCGCGCCGGTTTCCCGCTGTCGCCCGGCCAGGGCGCGAATGAAATCGACGTCTACCAGCGGCACGTCACCGGAGAGCACGATCACCTGATCGGCGTCGCCAAGCTCCGCCACCGCCGATCGCACGGCGTCGCCCGTGCCACGGGCCTCGCGCTGCACCGCGACGCGCGTGCCGCCGGGCAGCAATTCGCCAAGCTGGTCGTCTGGACCCGTGACCACCACAACGCAAGCCGCGCCCGCGCCGTTGGCGGCCAGCACCGGGTACTCGATCATCGGCCGGCCGCAGACTTTGTGGCGAACCTTCGGCGTCGCGGACTTCATCCGCGTCCCCTTGCCCGCGGCCATGATGATGACGGCTCCGACCGAATCCACGAGGTGATCCTACTTGCGCGCGCGACCGGAGCGGCCCGAGCGGCGGCGCGGCTCCGGGATGACTCGCGTAAGTCGTTGAGCGCGTTGCGCCTTGGAATCGACGATTTAGACGGTCGTCAGATCCTGTGTGCAGCGCGGTGGTGTTGGCGTTGTGCCAAGTTCGGCCGTGTGCGGGCGGCCAAAATCCGCCGCCCGTCCGCGGCCCGTTCCCGGCCAAGGGCCGGAGTTTGGACTGGACGAACATCTGACGGGTCGGCAACCCAGATTCCGGGCCGATCACGCTCGCGAGATTCGGTCCAATGCGACCGCCCTGTCGGCGTCGGAAACGCGATTCGATATCTGAGAGCGACGCAGGTAGAAGTAGTAGCCGGACACGCGAAACCGGCGAGCGCGAACCTCTGGAGACTGCGCCGATTCGTTGTCGCTTCGAGCGTGGGAATCGCGCGCAAAGCCACACCGGAGGCGGCGAGTCGGCGATTTCGCCGCCGCCCGCGGACGATCGCGATGGAACCCGCCGTACCCCTGATACATGCATGCGCCAGCCAAAATCTCGTCGGGTGAGTGTCACTTCTTATTCGTCGCGCCGAGGCCGCCGCCCGCCCGGAGACCGCCAAGCGCGCGCGGCGTGACGGTGCTTCGATTTACGCTCACGCGTGATCGCACGCGGCGCTGTCGCGACGTGAATCCTTCATGGAAACACCGGTTTTCTCGATAACAGAGCAGAGCGATGGGCAACTCAAAACCTGTTACGAGCGCCGAGCGGCGAAATCGGGCCGAATCCCCTGTTGTGGGCGGATACATGATGCACTCTGCGCAGTCGCGCCGGGCGATGGCAAAGCTTGCGTTTGGACAACAGCTGTTCACGATCGCGATCATCGGTGCATTAGCCGTTCACCAAAGCCACTTCACCGCTGTCACCGGAGCTGTAATCGCGATTTGCGCGGCGCAATTGCCGATGTTGCGGATGGTGCGCTGGCAGTCGCTGCCTCCGCTGTCGTTTGTCCCCTATCTGTGGTTTTCGGTCCTCATTTACGTGGTAATCGCGTTTGACTTCGGTCAGCCGGACGTGCTGCTCAGCACGTTCACGACCGCCACGCTGCTCACGTCGGCCTTCTGGTACCGGCGGTCGCTGATGCTGGCGCACCTCGGGGCGTTGCTGGCGGTGGTCGCCGCGGCTTCGCTGCTGATCGACGGCCGTGAAGAACTCGCGGCGATGTTGCTGACGCTCCCTCTGATCGCGCTGTTCGCGATCCGGCTCGGCAGCACGAGCAATCACTACATCTTGATGGTTTTGCGTCGCAGGCGTTTCCGCGCGACGATCACGTCGTTGCTTCATGCTTTGCACGCTCGAGACGGCTACACGGCGGAGCATTCCGAGACGACCTTGCGGATGGCGGCCGGCGTGGCCGATCAGCTTGGCCTTGACGCCGAAGCACGGAATCAACTGACCGATATCGCGTTATTGCACGACATCGGCAAGATCGGTATCCCCAACTCGATTCTGCACAAGCCCGGCAAGCTCGACGAGCGCGAGTGGGAAATCATGCGTCAGCATCCGGTGATCGGCGAGAAGATCTTGGCCGACGTGCCGGGCTTCGACGAGATCGCTCGCTCCGTGCGCCACGAGCACGAGCGGTGGGACGGCCAGGGCTACCCCGACGGGATCGCCGGGGACGAGATTCCGCTTGCCAGCCGCATCGTGCTGGTTTGCGACGCGTATCACGCGATGACCAGCGATCGTCCATACCGCAAGGCGATGAGCGAGTCCGATGCTCGTGAGGAGCTTGAGCGCAATGCCGGAACGCAGTTCGATCCCGCGGTTGTTGCGGCGCTGCTACGCGCGCTGGATGATGGCGCTCTGTTTGAAGCATCCGCCGAAGATCTGGGGATCGCGACCGAAGATGATCTCGCGCACACGTTCGCCATCGAACCCGCAGCCGATCTAAACGGGTCTGCGCCCGCCCGCCCCGCCGAAAAGCAGCAGCTCGTGCTCGCCAAGCCGGACCGCGAGGAAGATGAGGTCGATCCCGGAGGCGATCAGTTCGGCATGATGCGCGCGGCGGTCGAAATCTGGCTGTACAGCGTGAGCCTGTTCGGCGTCTACTTGGTGGCTTTCTCGAAGCTGGACACGTTTGGCGTCGTGATTGCCGCTATTGCCTCCACGGTCGGATTGGCCAGTGCGGCATTGATGCGTCACCGGCCTATGAAGTCCTGGTACGTGGTGACAGCCGTACTCGCGTACGTCGTCGTCTCGATCTCGGCTTGGCACTACCAGGAGCCGGCACTACTGTTGTTTCTGGTGATGCCGACTACGTCGGCGGCCGCCTACTTCTGGCACTCCCGACCGGTGCGCGTGGTTCAAATCGCTGCGGCAACCGCGGTTTTCCTAATCCTTCCGATCGTGATTGCGGGCTGGGACGAGCTGGCGCGGGCACTCGTCGGAACGCGGGCGTTTGTCGGCGCGATCATCGCCGTCGGGTATTTCTCCCGTCGCATGTCGGCGATGGAGTTCGAACGCGAGCGATTCTCCTCGACCGCTTCGTCGTTGTTGATGGCGCTGCACGCCCGCGACGGATATACCGCCGTGCACTCCGACGAAACCGTCGAGATGGCGATGGCCGTGGCAACGCGGCTGGAGCTCGGCGCCGCCGAGCGGGACGAGCTGGCCAACGTCGCGGTCCTGCACGACATCGGCAAGATCGGAATCCCAGACGAGATTCTGCACAAACCCGGAAAACTCAACGATGCCGAGTGGGAACTGATGCGCCAGCACCCGGTGATCGGCGAACAGATCGTCGGGCAGGTGCCGGGCTTCGAGGCGGTCGCGCACGCGATTCGCCACGAGCACGAGCGATGGGACGGCAAGGGATATCCAGACGGGCTTGATCGCGCGAACATTCCCCTGCCCAGTCGCATCGTGCTGGTCTGCGACGCGTATCACGCGATGACGAGCGACCGTCCCTACCGGGCATCTTTGGGAGACGCCGCGGCGCGGGCCGAGCTGGTCGCCAACGCCGGCGCGCAGTTTGATCCGGTGATCGTGACCGCGCTGATCGAGGCGCTCGACGCCGGGTTCGCGGTAGCCGCTCCCGAAGTGCCGGAACAAGTTCTGGACGTGGAACCTGTCGGGGACGCTCGAAGAAGAACGGCCGCGTAGTTCGAATTTCACCGCGCCCGGCCGTCCGCGCCGCGTCGGTGAATCCATTGGCGCGAACTTCCCGCGAGCGCTCGCCGGCATCGTTCCCCCGTTGAAACTGGGGCGCCTGGACTCGAACCAGGGATCCCGGGACCAAAACCCGGAGCCTTACCAACTTGGCTACGCCCCAATGATGCGGCGCACGGGCGCCGACCGGAGTGAATCCTAGTCCCGCCGAAACAAGCCGGCCTCACCCTGGACATTTGTTCGATGCGACGGTTCGTAGCGCGGCGCCAGAGCTGAAGCGGCGGCCGGGCAACGTCGATACCTAACGCAGATGAGGACACTCACCAGCCACTCGGCGGTAAATTGACGATGCCGCACGCAGACCGAGATCCGGCAAATCGACGCTCTCGCGAGGACGACGCGCGGCCGTCTCCGGAAACTCCGAAGCAACGCCAAAGCGTGTTCGCGCGCTTTATAACGCCGCGCGGCGGTGAAAACGTGGATGCGCTTGGTGTGCCGGTGCGTTTTCACTACCGGCTGCTGGCGATGTTCGCCGTCGGCGTGGCTCTGATGCCGCTTGTTTTCTCCGTCGAACCGAACGCCGACGAACTGCGCAATCCCCTTACGCGGTCATTGTGCCTGGGCGGACTGATATTCGCGCCCGTGATTCTCGCTGTCGGCAAACGCACCGGATACGTGTTCAAGGACTGGATCTTTCAGGGTGCTCTGTTCTTTGCGCTGGCCGGTACGTTTTTGTCCAATCTCGTGACGCCGCATGCGATTGCGCCGTACATGCCGCTTTACATCCTGGCGCCGGTGGGCGCGGCGTTTTATCTGCCGGCGCGCAAAATGTTTCCGCTTGCGATTGCGTCGGCGGCGGCCATTATGTACACGTCGTCAATTGTTGACGAACCAAACGCAATGCTGCGCGGGATGGTTCTGGTGATCGTCGCGGTCTGCGGCGCCGGATTGGCGGCCGGACTCAAGGCCCAGCTAACACGCGCGATCGAACACAACCGCGAGATATCCGAGCGCGACGCGCTGACCGGAGCCCACAACGTTCGCCGATTCGAGTGGCGACTGGCCGACGAGATCGCGCGCGCCCGGCGTGGCGGCGAAGGCTTCGCGCTGGTGATGTTCGACCTCGACAACTTCAAGCAGGTCAACGACAGCTTCAGTCACTCGGTCGGTGACGAGGTGTTGATTGCGACCGCCGAGGCCGTCTATTCGACGCTGTTGCCGCCGGATCTACTGGTCCGGCGAGGTGGAGACGAGTTTGCGGCGATTCTTCCGGTCGCGCCGGGACGCGATGTGCAAGACACGGTTGAATTGGCATGCAAACGGATTGAGCGCGCACGCAGGCAGATCTGCCCCGAACTCACTCCGTTTGCCAGCGCCGGCTGGGTGAACCACGAACCTTTCGAGAACGCCGAACGGCTGATCGAACGTACCGACGCGGCCCTTCACGAGGCGAAGGCGAACGCACCCGAACGCCGTGGGTACGTGTCACCCGCCGTTCGCGCGGGAGCAACGGAGGCGTCCTCCGAGCGCGGCAATGTGGTGGATCTTCGACGTCTTCCAGGAGAAAGCGCCGAGTTGCGCGACAATCCGATCCGCGGCTTGATCGCGGTTTGCATGCGGACGTCCGCTGTGGTGATCGCCGCGACCAGCTTGGTCGTATCGGCGATGATGCTTGCCGGAAAAACATCGTTCGAGATCTCGGCCGCGGGGGTTGCCGTGCTCGCGGGATGGACTCTGGTGATGGCTCCGGCGTCGGTGTGGCTGGCTCGCCGTCACCGTCGGCCGAAGTGGGCCAAGCATGTGTTGTTCGCCGCAGTGTTCGCGCTGATTGCCGCAGGCTGCGCGGTCATCGGCGACGCTGCCCCCACGCTGATCGACTTGTTCATCTTCGCGTGCCTGCTCACCGTCGCGCTGCTGCCGTTTCAGCAGGCGATCTATTACATCTCGGTCGGCGTCGTGTTGTACGGCGTGTTTCTCTATTCGAGTGACTTCCCGTTCGCCGAGATCCGGCTGACCGTCGCGACGATGATCGTATTTTTAGCCTCGATTGTGCTCACGGTCACGCGTCACCACACGATTCTCGCCGCCCGGGAGAAAGCGCAGCTGGCCCGTACCGACGCGCTCACGTCACTGCCGAATACGCGTCGCCTGCGCGACCGGCTCAATGACGAGATCCAGCGTTGTGCGGTCACCGGCGACGATTTGGCGCTGCTGATGCTCGATCTCGACGACTTCAAGTCGGTCAATGACCACTACAGCCACTCGCTGGGCGACAAGGTGCTTGTGGCCGTCGCCGACGCAATTCGCGAAGTCTGCCGCCATGCCGACATGCCGGCGCGTCGCGGTGGCGACGAGTTCGCTCTGGTGATGACCGACGCGGGCGCGAATGAGGCCACGGTTGCGGGCAATCGGATCGCCGACGCGATCCGCGCCGTGCGAGAAAAAATGGTTCCGGAGATCAACCCGAACGCCAGCATCGGCTGGGCGGTCTGGCACGAGGGCGAATCCGTGGACGACCTGATCGCCCAAGCCGACGTTGCGCTGCACGAACGCAAGGTGGAGTCGCACCGCGTGAGGCCGCGGTACGCCGACGCCGGCTGATCCATCTTTCAGGCGGCGATCACCGAGCGGCTTTCCGCGCGTTCGGCGAATTCTTTCCTCGCGGCGTTCCAGCGGAAGTGAGCCACGGCGGCAATAATGCAGCGGCCGACTTTCAGCCAGAGGAGACCCGATGACCGATTCCGCCGAACACTGGAACTTCGCCTACGCCGGCGGTGGTCGCGACGTGAGCTGGTTCCAGGGGCAGGCGGCGATTTCCGACAGGTTGATCAAATCGGTCGCATCCGCCGCTGACACGCCGATCATCGACATCGGCGGCGGCGCTTCCACGTTGGTCGACGGGCTGCTCGCCGCGGGGTTCAACGATCTGAGTGTGCTGGACGTTTCCTCGGTCGGGCTTGCGATCGCTCGCGAGCGTCTGGGGGACGCCGCCGAAGAAGTGGAATGGTTTGCCTGCGACGTGCTGGATTGGCAACCGTCGCGCCGTTACGGCATTTGGCACGACCGCGCCGTGTTGCACTTTTCGAATGATGACGCCGATCGTGCGCGTTATAGAGAGACGCTGCTCGCCACGCTGCGGACCGGCGGCCACGCGGTGATCGGAGTGTTCGCGCAGGACGGGCCGGAACGCTGTTCCGAGCTGCAGGTGCGTCGCCATTCGCAGGCGGATCTCGCGGAGTTTCTTGGTGAGGAGTTCGCGATCGTCGATCGGCGCCGAGAACTGCACCGCACGCCGGGAGGCAATCCGCAGCCGTTCAATTGGGTTGTCGCCCGTCGCGTCTGAGGCAACGCCGTGCTGATGTCTGCCTGGCTAATCGGATTGATCGTGCTGCTGGCGATCTACGCCCTCGTGCTGGCGGCGCTTGCGGTCGTTGGGCGCCGGGAACAGGTTCCGGCGCTGCTCGCGTTCGTCCCGGACTGCGTGGTGTTGCTTCGCCGGCTGGCCGGTGATTCGAGAACACCTCGCTGGGGCAGGCCGTTGCTGGCGCTACTTGCGCTGTACCTGATCTCGCCGATCGATTTGATCCCGGACTTTCTGCCGGTTGTAGGTCAGCTCGACGACATCGTGATCGTCGTGCTGGTGCTGCGGTTGTTGCTGCGCGCCACCGGCAGCGAGCCGGTTCGCGAGCACTGGCCGGGGTCGGAGACTTCGCTGGGGCTGATCCTGCGCGCCGTCTTCGGCCGGTCACGCGACGCAGAGTGAGCGATCAGTCGTCGAGCGCGATCACGGGCCGTCGGCCGGCCCAAGGCCGCGCAATTTCGATCTGCGCGGCCAGTGAGAGCAGCGTGTCCTCGTCGTTGTCGCGCCCGATCAGTTGAACCGCCAGCGGCAGGCCCTCTCGGCCGAAGCCGGACGGCACGCTGGCCGCGGGCTGGCCGGTGTAATTCCAGAAGGCCGTAAACGCAATGTGGTTTGCGCCCACCGGCAGCGTGGCTACAAAGCTGCTGTCTCGCCACGCATCGGCGCGGCCGATCGGCCTGGCGATCGTGGGCGTGAGTAACACGTCGTAACGGTCAAAGACCGGCGCGATCCGGTCACGCACCTTGGCTTCGGAATCGATCGATCGACCTTGCAGTCGGTGGATCGCTCGGCTGCGCCCCAGGCGCAATGCGGTCTGCGTGCGTTTGGCCAGCTTGTTGACGTCTGCGCCGTCAGCGTCGTCGGCGACGCCTGCGAGGTACCGGGGCATGAACAGCGGCAACAGCAACGGGTAGTCGATCTTGACGTCTTCGACAAGGTGGCCGTGCTCGCGTAGTAGTGCGGCCGTGCGCCGAACAGCGTCCTTTACGTGGCGGTTGACCGGAGTGCCGGGTATCGCGGGTTTCAGCGAGACGCCGATGCGCAGCCGGCCCGGCTTGCTTGCTGCGGCCTCAGCGAATGGCCGCGCCGGCGGCGGTACGCGCTGAGCGTCGCCCTCCGCCGCCCCGGCCACGACATCCAAAAACAGCGCACTGTCGGCAACGCTCCGCGTCACGCAGCCGAAGGAGATCAACCCGCTCCAAGCCTGCGCCTCCGGCATCAGCGACACGCGCCCGCGCTGCGGCTTGAGACCGAAAAGCCCGCAGTGGGCCGCCGGAACGCGGATTGAACCGCCGCCGTCCGAGGCCATCGCCGCGCCCACCATGCCCGCGGCCACAGCGGCCGCGCTGCCACCGCTGGAGGCACCGGGCGAGCGGTCCAGGCTCCAAGGGTTACGCGTGACACCCCACTCCGGGCTGCTGCAAAAATGCGCGAACATCGCGAATTCGGGCAGCGTCGTCTTGCCGATGACCACCGCGCCGGCCTCGCGCAGCCGACGGACGATTTCGCTGTCGCCTGCCGCGGGCTCGTTGAACCCGCCGCTGCCTTTGCCCGTTACCGTGCCGGCCACGTCGGTCACGTCCTTGATCGCGACCGGAACGCCTAGCAGCGGCGCCCGTACACCTTCATCGAGTTTCCGCTGGGCGGTCTTTGCGTCCGCGCGCGCGGGATCTTCGAACACGGCGTTGAAAGCGTTGAGGCGAGGGTTGAGCCGCGCGATGCGCTCCAGGTAAAGCTCGGTCAACGCGGTGGCCGTCGTCTCGCCGTCGCGCAGCAGTTCGGCTTGGCGCTTGATACCGCAGAATGCGAGATCGACGGGATCCACGGTCCAATCCTAAATGCGGCCCCCACGGCACAACTGGACGTTTGTACTTGACTTATTTGTAAGAAACCGTTACGTTCTCAACCTTGCGTCGACGACAGCCTCACGGTATGTCTCCGCGAGACACAGTTGCGGCTTCGGCTTTCGCCGGAGGCCGTGGCGCAGAGGTTGATCGCACGTCGCGCTGGGGGGCGCACGAGCGAACAGCGAAATCGGGCGGCGGCCGGGCATCGAAGATCGATCGCCCGGCGGTCGTTCGCCCGCGGCGTTCTAGTCTCCACGCCACGTAAACGGCCGGCAACTGAATGGGGGCAAAACATGGGCCGCACGAACATTTCCTCCGGTTCCGACTGGGAACCGGTCGTCGGGTATTCACGCGCCGTGGTCGTGGGCGACTACGTGCATGTGTCGGGCACTACGGCCACCGCCGAGGACGGCTCGGTCGTGGCACCGGGCGACGCCGCCGCCCAGACTCGCCAGGCGCTGGCCAACATCGAGGCCGCGTTGAAAAGCGCCGGTGCGAGCGTTGATCAAATCGTGCGTACGCGCATGTTCGTAACCGACGTATCTCGCTGGGAGGAATACGGCAAGGCCCACGGCGAGGTCTTCGGTGAGATCCGTCCAGCCACGACGATGGTGGAGGTTTCGGCCTTGATCAATCCCGAGATGCTCGTGGAGATCGAGGCCGACGCTTTCACGGGCTGAACCGCCCGGCGAGTCAGCGATTCGCTGTGCCCGATCCGGTGCACGGTCAGCGTTCGAAACGCGCGAAGTACCCCACAGGCGTTCCGCTGCGTTCGCGGAAACGAAGACCGGCCGCCGCGGTGTCGGCCGCCAGTCGCTTTGGCCCGATCCAGTGCGGATCGCCGATGAAGATCTCACCGACGACCAAGCGTCCGTCGGGTTTCAGAACGCGGGCGATCTCAGCCAGGGCACGCTCGCGATCCGGGATCTCCCCGAGCACGGTCGTCAGCACCACGGCGTCGAACGAGGCGTCGTCGTAGGGCAGCTCGCGGGCATCGCCCTGTGCCGCGCCGACGTTTCCCAGACCCGCCTTGCGCACGCGCTTCATCGTGTGGTCGAGCATCTGTTGCTGAATGTCAAAGATCTCCAGCCGTCCATCCGGCGCCAGCCAGTGTGCGATGTCAGTGGTGTAATAGCCGGTACCGGGGCCGATCTCGAGCACGCGCTCGGCGCCGCTTGGCCGCAGCACGGTGCGCAGGCGCCGTCGCGTGATCAACGGGTGTGGCACTTGCACCCAGACGCGCAGGCCATATGGACAGGCTGAAGGGTGCTTGCGCCACCACAAATACGAGCCCGTCAGCAAGAGAGCGGCGGCGGCCGACAGGCCGGCGTGAGGCAAGTTCTTTTGTCCTTCGCGCTTGGTGGCGACGGTGCAGCGTCGAGCGCGGGGGTTGTCGTGGTGCCGACCCCGGCAGCGGCTCCAATTCTTTCCCCGAGCATTCAAGCGAGACTTCTTTCGGTGGGCGTCGCGAGGTCGTCGTCGCAGCACGAATCCTCGCAAGCAGGTGATGTCGGCTCGGCGGCCGCAAGCGAAATTGGGTCCACGCCGCACGCGCAGCCTTCGCCGCGCCACGCCTCGCGTCCTTCCCGTACCGCGACCGCCGCGATCAGCAGGCCGACCGCCGGATCCAGCCACCAAGCGCCAAACAGCGCGTTAGCCGAAAGTCCCACGAGCAGCGCCGCTGATAGATAGGCGCAGAGCATGTTCTGGCGTCCCTCACCTTTGGTGGCGGCGGAGCCGAGCCGTTGCGCCAATCGCTGTTTCACAATGCCCAGATACGGCATCACGATCAGGCTGGTGGCGGCCAGCGCGATGCCGACCGGGCTGGCGTCGGGACGCTCACCGGTGATCAAAGCCTGCGCGGACTCGAACGCCACGTACGGCGCGAGCAGGAAGAACTGCACGGCGACAAGCTGCTGCGCGCGTCGTTCGGCCGCTTCGCTGTGGATTCGGTGGCCGGTGAACCGCCAGATGATCACGGCGCTGGCGAACCCCTCAATCGCCGAATCCAGTCCAAAGCCGACCAGCGCCACCGATCCCGCCACAATTCCGGCCGCAATCGCCACGCCGCCCTCGACGGTCATGTAAGCAAGACTCGCCCAAGACAGAATGCGTACTCGGCGCGCCGCCGAGAGCCGGTCGCTCGCCGGACCCGCGATGTTGCCCGTGCTCATGCAATTCACCCTACCGGTCATTCGACCTACTACGATCGACTACGACGGCGAGCGCGGAATGTCTCGGCGGCCCCTTCACGCAGCCCCTCAGAGAGGTGAGCGAATTGAAGCGAGGACCGGCCGAGTTCGTCAGCGCCAACCACACTTCTCAACTTCCGGTTGGTTCGTGGCTCGCCCGGTGACACTCTCGAGGCTTTATATCGACGGGCGTCAACGCCAGTCAAGCACTCACGACAGAGAAGTTCGTGTCATTCAGCCGCGCGATACGCGCGCGGCGGCCCTCAAGACGAGGGCTCTCAAACAAAAGGTTTTCATACATATATGTCAGGCAACGACTCATCCAAGTCCCGTTCAGGCTCGCGCACAAAGGCGTCGCGCGGCAAGGCCTCCGGCGGGCGGCCGCAGCACAAGCGCGGCGGCAAGCAGCACGGCACGCGCAACGGCGCGGGCCGCCCGCGGTCAGGCGGCAATCGCAACGGCAACCAGAGGGTCAAGGAGATCCATCCCTCCAAGTTCGTCAATACGGCGGTAACACCGGTCGAACGCCCGCCTTACGTGGCTACGCACACGTTTGACGATTTCGAGTTCAGCAAGCCGCTCAAGCAGAACATCGCGCAGCGTGGCTACGTCACGCCCACGCAGATCCAGGACGTGGCGATCAAACCCGTGCTGGAGGGACGTGACTTGGTCGGGCTCGCCGATACCGGAAGCGGCAAGACGGCGGCGTTCACGCTGCCGATGATCCAGGCGCTGCTGGACCACGACTTCGAAGGCAACGTGTTGATCATGGCTCCCACTCGTGAACTCGCAAATCAGATCGACGAGGAGTTCCGCGCCTTCGCGAAGGGCCTGGGTCTGCGTAGCGCGATCTGCGTTGGTGGCGTCAACATCAACCGTCAGATCAAGGCTCTGCGCAATGACCCGCACGTGATCGTCGGCACACCCGGCCGTCTCAAGGACCTGTTGCAACAGGGCGAACTGCCCACTCACGAGACCGACGTGCTGATTCTCGACGAGGCCGATCGCATGCTCGACATGGGCTTCATCAAGGACATTCGCTTCATCTGCGACACGCTGCCGCCGAAGCGGCAGTCGTTGTGCTTCAGCGCCACGATCACACCGGAGATCGAAAAGCTGCTGAAGGACTTTCTCCACGAGCCGGTCACCTGCTCGGTGCGCACGACCGAGAACAACGACCACATTCAGCAGGACGTGATCGAGGCCGAGTCGCGCGAAGAAAAGATCGAGATTCTCGGCGAACTGCTGACGCAGCCGGAGTTCGAGCGCGTGATCATCTTTGGCCAGACCAAGCACGGAGTGCAGCGGCTGGCCGACAAGCTGAACAAAAAAGGCCTGCGCGCGGAGGCGATTCACGGCAACAAAAGCCAAAACCAGCGCGAGCGTTCACTGCGAGCGTTCAAGGACTACCGCGCGCAGATCCTCTGCGCGACCGACGTAGCCTCTCGCGGCCTGGATATCCCCGAGGTCACCCACGTGATCAACTTCGACCAGCCGCCAAGCTACGAGGACTACATCCACCGCATCGGCCGCACCGGTCGCGCGGGGCTCGGCGGCCACGCGCTGACCTTTGTTCCGCGCGGCGGCTGAGCGGGCGGCTGTTGCGAAACGGTTCGGCGCTGGCTAGCATCAAAGACAGGCAGATGAACGATTCGTCAAAGCCGGTTGTTGTGCCATGCAAGGGCGTGTCTTCCACGGGACGCCTTGCCGGTCGCGTTGCCGAAGAGCTTTCGCGCCTGGGCGCGGAAGTTGTGGAAGACGCCGCGGCCGCGCCCGTGAATGGCGCGACCGAGGTGATCGCGCTTGACGGTTGTGCTTCCGGCTGCAGCGCTCGCACACTTGAGGCCGCCGGCGTGGAGCCGGCGCTGGCGCTGGATCTTTCAAAACGGCGCTTGGGCAGGCCGGGCGACATTCACCGCATCGCGGCGGGCGTGCTGGATCGCGTGGGCGACGGCGACCGCGCGCGCAAGCCGGTACGCCGGTCGCGCTCGGAGTTCGCCGCCGAACCGGCGGCGATGTCACGGCGGCAACACACACACGACGATTATCTGCTGGCAATCGATCGACTCAGCTCCGCGGCCGTGGAATGCGGCGCCGTGCCCGTAGAGGCGCCGACGATCGCCGCGCACGTTTCGTTGTTGCTGGACGTCACCCCGGTCTCGGTCAAGCAGATGATCGGCCAACTCGAAGCGGATGGACTGGTGAGGCGCAGCCCGGGCAAGTCACTCGTGTTGACCGACGAGGGCCGCGTGCGCGCGGACGCGGCGACGCGCCGCCAGCGCATACTGGAGTGCTTCGTCACGCAATTTCTCGGTCACGACGCGACGGAGTCGTTTGAGCGCGCGTTCATGATCGGCCCGTCGTTTGACGCAGAGGCGGTCGAGCGCGCGTATGAATCGCTCGGGCGGCCGGAGCGCTGCCCGCACGGCTGGCCGTTGGACGCGGCGGCAGCGCGCGAAGAGAGCGAAGGTTTGATGACGCTGTCGGCCGTGGCCGAAGGCGTCACCGCGCAGGTCGTGCGGATCGACGAAGACGACCGCGAAGCCGCTGAAGGGTTCTTCGCCTCCGAACTGCGACTCGGCGCCGATGTGATCATTGTCACACACGAGGATTCTGGCGAAATTACGCTTGAACAAGGGAAGAAATCGGTGACCGTCTCCGCCGACGTCGCCAAGACGATCTTCGTTCGGCCTAACTAAAAGACCGGCGAGAAATAATTTCTTAGGTCGGCCTAATATCGTGTTAGGCTAACCGAACATGAACTTCTCCCCTCGCCGCATTCACGGCACATCGACGAACGGATTCGCGCTGTGAGTACAGCGACGGAGTCAAAAGCCAGCTGTCATTCAGCGGGCGGCACCGCAGCCGCCGAAGGCGGCAGCATCGCGTTGGTCGGCAACCCGAATGTCGGCAAGTCGGTCCTCTTCAAGCGCCTCACCGGCCGCTACGTGATGGTCTCCAATTACCCGGGCACGACCGTCGAGATGACGCGCGGCTCGGCGCGTGAGATCCCGGGCGTCACGATCGTCGATACGCCCGGAGTTGTCTCGATCCCCGCACGTAGCGAGGACGAGGCGGTCACCACGCGAGTGCTGCTGACCGAACCGCTTAATGCGGTCGTCCAGGTCGGCGACGCGAAAAATCTTCGCCGCACGCTGTTGCTGACCGCGCAGATCGCGGAGCTCGGTCTGCCGATGGTGCTGGCGCTGAACATGCTTGACGAAGCTGAACAGGCCGGAGTGAAGGTGGACTTCGGCGCGCTCTCAAAGCGCACCGGCATCAACGTCTGCCCGACCGTGGCCACCACGGGACGCGGCGTCGACCAACTCGTCGCCGATATGGGCGCGCCATCCGCGCCGGAGTTTCAGATCAAATATCCGGCCGCGATCGAGCGTGTGGTCGAGACCTGCGTGCCGCTGTTGCCGCGGACTTCGCTGCAACCGCGCGCGGTTGCGCTGTTGTGGCTGAGTGCCGACTCCAGCGCCGATGAATGGGTGGAGAACAATGTCGAGCCTCCGGTGCTGCGCGAGCTGACCGAACTTCGCGCGCGGCTCGTCGAGGAACTCGGCGAGACGGTCTCCACCGTAGTTCAGCTGGCACGCCTGGATTGGGTTGACGGGCTGATCCCCGACGTTCTCAGCAGTTCAGCCTCCGGATCCCGCGGTATGGCATGGCTCACTCGCATGACCACGCACCGAGTATGGGGTTGGCCGATTCTGGCGGCGGTGCTTTACGGCATTTACTGGTTCGTCGGTGTGTTCGGCGCCGGGACGCTGGTGGGGCACATCGAGAGTGGCCTGTTCGGCAAGATCGTAAATCCGTGGATCGTGGATCAGGTGAACGCGCTGATCCCCAGCCGGCTGGTGGCGGACTTCTTCGTCGGCGACTACGGAATCTGGACGATGGGAATGACCTACGCGCTTGCGCTGGTACTGCCGATCGTCACTACCTTCTTCATCGCGTTCAGCATGCTTGAGGACAGCGGTTATCTCTCGCGCATGACGGTTATCAGCAACCGTATGTTTCGCGTGATGGGGCTGAACGGCAAGGCCGTGCTGCCGATGGTGCTGGGTCTTGGCTGCGTCACGATGGCCACGCTCACCACCCGCATTCTCGAAACCAAACGCGACCGACTGCTGGCGATTCTGCTGCTGGCACTCGCAGTTCCTTGTTCTGCGCAGCTGGGCGTGGTGCTGGGCATGCTTGGATCGCTTTCGCTGGCGGCCACGTTGATCTGGACCGGCGTGATCGTGACCGTGCTGATCGCGGTCGGCGCGATTGCCTCACGCCTGATCCCCGGCGAGCGCACCACGCTGCTGGTGGAGATGCCGCCGCTGCGCCGGCCGAGCATCGGAAACGTGATGACCAAGACGCTGACGCGCCTGGAGTGGTATTTGCGCGAGGTGATCCCGTTGTTCGTTGCCGGAACCGCTGCGCTGTTCGTGCTGCACGAGATCGGCGCGTTGCCGGCGATTATCAACGCCGGTCGGCCGCTGGTGACCGGCTGGCTGGGATTGCCTGCCGCCGCGAGCGCGGCTTTCATGCTGGGTTTCCTGCGCCGCGACTTTGGCGCCACCGGACTTTTTGTGATGCACCAGCAAAACATGCTCACGCCCGAACAGGTGGTGGTGGCGATGGTCACGATCACGCTTTTCATCCCCTGCGTGGCGAGTGTGCTGATGATCGCGCGCGAGCGCGGCGCCCGCACGGCCACCGCGATGGTCGCGCTGGTCTTTCCGCTGGCATTCCTGATCGGAGGCATCGTGCACCGCGTGCTTACCGTCGTGGGTTGGGGGGGCGTGGCGTAGATGAGCGCGGTGGCGACGATCGACTGCGGTATGTGTGGCACGAACTTCGACCCGGCCGGTCACGTCGGTTGCTCGGGCTGCCCCGTAAACGGCAGCTGCATCCTGGCCTGTTGTCCTAATTGTGGTTACAGCATGCCCGACCCTTCGCGGTCTGTTCTGGCACGGATGGCGAATTCAGTCACCGAATCGATCGGCAGGCGCTTGAACGCGCGGCGCGAGAAGGCCGCCGCCGCCGCTGAGCGCCGACGCCTACGCGCCGCCGGCACCCCGCCATGCGGGGAGCCGACGCTGGCGGATGCCTGCCCCGGCGATTGCGTACGCGTCTGCTTCATCAACGACGACGCCGACGCCTGGCGCGAACATCTTCAGGCCTACGGCATTGCCAGTGGCCGCGAAGTCGAGGTCGTGCAGCAAAAGCCCGTCACCGTCGTTCGCGTGGACCATGTTGACCTCGCATTCGAGGCCGACATCGCTCGTGCGATCGTGATCGAGGACGGCCAGGCCGTACTCGTCACGGAGTAGCGGCGCGCAGCGGCGCCAGCCACTCCGGCGGCAGCACCCCTCCCGGCACACTGTCGGTGTACATCGGAAACAGTCGCGCCGCGGCGAGCCCGCAGGGACGATCGACGATCGCGGACCTTAGGTCGTGCATCATCGTCCAGAGGCCGATTGACGACAGAATCTGAAAGTCGGCCGCGTTTGGTGACGCGCCGCCGATCACACCTTGTTCAATCAGTTCGTCGACACGGTCAAGCAGGCCGGGCAGCGCCGCGAGGTCGTTGCGAACGTTGGCGTCGCTTGCCTTGTTCGCCGTCGCGGCGATTCGTGCGATTGGTACGGCGAACGCGGTTTTGACGCGTCGTACGCGCGGGTCGGGGGCGGTAGCGGCCCACGCCTTCAAGGTTGATGTGTCGCGCTTGAAGTGGCTCCAGATCAATCGACGCCCGATGTCCTGAAGCACACGTTCGCCCCAGCCTTCGGCCTCCTCCACGGCCGCGCAAAGGGCCGGATCGGCGGGCAGCAACGGTGGCTCCACCTGCATTTGATCGAACGCGCGCATGATCTCCCGCGTGCCGACGACTTTGCGTCCGTCGGCAATCATGCCGGGCACTGTTCCCTTGCGAAAACGCGCGAGCATAAAGAAGCGGTGCCACACCGGCACCAACTCGATGTGGCGGTACTCGATCGATTTGTACCGCGCGGCCGCCATCACGGCCTCGCAGGGATGAGATCCTGCAAACACGTAGAGATCCACTCGCATCACAGGCGAGCCTATCCGCGAACCGTGAGCATCCCGCCAACTACCGATCTTAAGTTACCTAAAAATAGTTGCAACAGATTTCGGCGATCGGCAAATAACCATATGTGAGGAGGTTTTTGCGGAAAACCGGGGGCACCTCGTCGGCCGTTCAAAAGACGGCAGGACACTCCCCCCTTTCTTCGAGAGGACCCGCGTCACGCGGTGTCGTGTCGAGACGACGCTTGCGGGTGTTTCTGGTTTCCGCAGTCCTCGCCTTAGCCGCGTTCGGCACGCCGAGTTCGGCCAGCGCGGCGCAGGACCGCTACTGCATCAGTTGCTTCATCTACAACCAGAGCTATGTGATCAACACGCGTTATCACTACAACATTCTCAGCTACGTGTCTTACGCCGGTACCGGCGATCGGTGGATGGGAGCGGGTGCCTGGGGTTACGCCAGCTTCATATGGGGTTGGAACGCAGTTGGTCACAGCTACAACGGAACCACAAACGCGCGTGCCGCCGCCGGCTATTCAGGCAGCAACTCCGGTGCCACCTCAAACGCTCACGCGAGCTACTAGGAGCCGATTCTCGTGGACGTCAACGCCATCACCAGGGGCCGCCTGAAAATTCTTCTGGGAGCCGCCGCGCTGGCGGTTCTCGTGGTTGCGAGCATTGTCGCAGTCGTCGTTGTCGGTTTGATGGCGGCAGCACCGAGCTCGGCGGTCAGCGCCGCGGACTCGCCTTCAAATGCGTCGCTGCAAGGTGCGTCCCGGCGATTCAGCGCGTTTACGCACGAGTTGCCCGGCCGGTATCAGGCCGAACGCGCGCGACTCGACGCTTCGTTCGCTGAGCGTCGCGGAGCGCTCGCCGTCGCGGATTTCAACATGGCGCGCCCGGCGTCGGTTGACGGATCTTCCGATCACGTCTGGATTGCCCCGGCCGGTGACCAGGTGTGCATCTTCATCCCAGACCCGGTCGACGGCTACGGATCGAGCTGCTCGACAGAGGACGACATCGACGCCGGACGCGCAATCGCGGTGCTGGCGGATCCGACCGGGGACGCTTCAGACGCCGTGGTCGCGGCGATGGTGCCCGATGGAGCCACGGCTCCCGAGGCCACCGACTCCACCGGCGATTCAACGACTCTTGCCGTTGACGGAAACGTGGCCGCGGCAAGGCTGCCGGTCTCCTCCAGCGTGCGGACGGCCGCTGGAACGATTGATTTGAACTTCCTGCGAGCGGGGCCGGCTCGTGCCTGTGCAGTGGGAGCTGGCTGCTCCGGGAAGTGAATCCAGTCGTCCGTCCGCCGACTGGGATTCAAGGGTCTGGGGGGCGACCACCCATGGTCGCCCCCTAGAGTTCTTCGCATAAAGGAACGGAGTCGTGTACAAAGAGGGATCTACTGTGAGTGCAAGACGCCGCCACGACGATCCAGCAGGAATGCGGAGGAATGACGGGGAGCTGATCGCGGCCTCGATCGACGACGCCGACGCGTTCGGCGAACTCTTCGATCGTCACTACGCGATTGTGCATCAGTTCATTCATCGCCGACTTGGCGTGGAGCTGGCCGATGAGCTTTCGTCGGAGACGTTCGTGCAGGCGTTCAAGTCGCGTGACAGCTACGACGCGGGCAAACCGGATGCCGCTCCGTGGCTGTTCGGCATTGCTTCGAACTTGATTCGCAACCATGCTCGAACGGAGGTGCGCAAGCTGCGCGCCTACGCGCGCAGCGGGGTTGACCCCGTGGAAGAGTTCGCCGCCGCGACCGACGCGCGGCTGGCCGCGGGCGCGGATCGACGAACCTTGGTTGCGGCATTGGCCAAACTCTCCAAGGATGAGAGAGAAGTGATCCTGATGTTTGCCTGGGCAGAGTTGACAACAGCACAGATCGCAGAGGCGATTGGAACGGCCGAGGGCACGGTGCGCTCACGTCTGTCACGCGCGCGAAAAAAAATCCGCGATCGGCTAGAAGCGGAAAAGCAAAAACACGCACGTCAGTCAAACCGACAGGAGGTCGGTGGATGAACGACATGGAGAAGGATCTACGCGAAGTTCGCAAAAACGTGGCCAAGCCAGACGCCGACGCGATTGACTCGGCGCGCCGATCGTTTATGAACGAGATATCCGGCGCGCCGGCGCGCCGGCGGTCACGGTTCCCTGAGCGTTTCGGCCCAAGATTCGCGTTACCGCTGGCCAGCGCGGTTGCCGCCGCGTTGCTGGTGGTCTTGACGCTGCAGATGGTGACCGGTTCACACCCGGCCACGGCGGCCGACATCGAGGACATCGCCGGATTGGCCGAACGCCAGCAAGGGCAGGTGGAACAGCTCGGCCAGGGTGAGTACCTGCTTTCCCGATTCGCCACCGTCGCCGAGATGTCCACCACCTATGACGAAAAAACGCTCGCGGCGCTGCTGGCCGGAGCCGATGGATCCGACGACGCGTCCCGGCCCGACCGCGTTTACTTTGGAGACGCCACGGCCGAGCAAGTCGAACGAGACCGCCGGGCGGAGACGCGGCGCAAGCGCGAAATAGAGTCGCTCACAGCGGACGATCTGCCGGCCGAGTCCGTGACTGCCAAGCGCAAGTCGGAATCGGTCGAGTGGATGGATGGTGAGCACGTCGGTGGAGAAAGCCAGCTTCCGAACACGACCGTCACATATGGATCGCCTGACCAGGCCGCGACCGCGGCGAAACTCAGACTCGCCGGCGTCGACAGCGGTTTCGACGAACTCGCGCTGAGCACGGTGAACACCGACGTTGGGCGGTTTGACCGCTTCACTTGGCCAAGCGACGAGGTGCGCGAACTGCCGGCCGATCCTGAGGCGCTTGCCACCCGGCTGCGCAGCAAACCGTTGCCGTTTCCCTTGGTGCGCGACGGCCGATCGGTATCGGGCGACGAGGAGCTGTTTCACGTTGCGATCGGGCTGTTGCGCTCGCCGTTCGCCAAACCGGCGCTGCGTGCCGCCACCGTGCGGATGATCGGCGGGATTTCCGGCGTGAAGGTGGCCGACAGCGCGAAAGACGCCCAGGCACGCGCCGGTTTCGGCGTCACCTTGACGAACGCCGTGCCGCGCCCGGAACTGGTGATCGACAAACGCAATTCCAGCGTGCTCGGAGTCAACTACTTGATCGACCGGCCTGATCGCATCCAGGGAGCAAACGCGGATGTCCTACGACATGCGGACAAGGCTCGAGCAAGCACGGTGTTCGAGCCCGCGCTTGTGGTGGACGGCGCTCCGGTCTGCAGCGGCCGGACGGCAAGCGGCAGGACGGTTGAGCGTTACTGCCCGTGGAAGGTGAGGCCGGTCAAGTAGCGGAGACGCGCGTCAGGATTGAGATCCCGGCGACCGCCGTGCCCTGCCATGCCTTCATCGTGTCCAGTTCGCGAGCTTCGTAGTGGCCGTTGCCGACCAACCAAAACGTCTGGTCGTAATACCGCAGGTCTGGAATCACCTCGCTGCCCTTCACGAGGGCGTCGATCGTGGAGGGGTCGAATATGCGCCGAACCCAAACGTCGTCGGCGCCGTCATTCACTTCAAGATCGAACTTCTGATTGAACTCGATGCTCTCAAGCTCCACGCCGCGCTGTGAAGTGAGAGCCGAATCGAGCTTGTCAAAAACGCGAAAACGGTTTAGTGCGCCGCGTTCGCTGAAGCTGAGGCTTGCGGCCGGCAGTGTGGCGCCGGTGATGCAGAGGATCTTGTACGGATGCTCGGTTTCGGTGCTGCTGCCTTTGCTGTTGCTCTGACGGGTCCAGTAACTGAAGTTGTAAAGCACCGTCGGCAGGCCGTTGATCGTGCCCTGGATCGCGTCGCTGGATCGCTGCCGATGGCCGGAGTCGGCGAACGGTCCGTTTGGTGGTTCGAACACGCCGATCACCGTGCAGCCGTTCTCGGCGCACCAGTCCGCGCGGTAGCGCGTCTCGGCGGCGTTGCCCGCGCTGGTACGCCTGATGCCGAACTGGATCACGTAGCCGAGAAACACGCCGATCGCCGCGCCCGCCGCGACGCCGACGATCTCACCGGCGGCGACAAAATATCCGATCACCGCGCAGATCGCGGCGCCGAATCCCATCAGTGGCAGCGTCCATTTCTTGTACTTGCGGTCGGCTTCTTCACGCGCGATCAATTCGTACTGTTCGTAGGGGCCGGGCGTCATGACAGGTTCACCTCCGGCGCCACGGCTTCACCGGCGCTTTCAAGTTCGAAGTACTCGCGTGCGGCGAAACCGAATGGCTTGGCCACAAGCAGGCCGGGAAACGACTGGATGCGGTCGTTGTAAATGCGCGCGTTGCCGTTGTAGATGCTGCGCGAGGCCGCGATGTCGTCCTCCAGCGAGGACAGTTCGGACTGAAGTTGCCTGAAGTTCTCGCCGGCCTTCAGATCCGGATAGGCCTCGGCCACGGCAAACAGCCGGCCGACCGGAGCGGTCAGCGCCTGCTCGGCTCGTGCGGCCGCCGCCGGCCCACTGGCCGCCACGGCGCCGGCGCGCGCGTCAGCGGCGCCTTGCAGCGCCTCTCGCTCGTGCGCGGCATAGCCCCTGACCGTCTCGATCAAGTTGCCGACGAGGTCGTGGCGGCGCTTGAGCTGGACGTCGATGCCGGACCACGATTCGTCCACCGTGTTGCGGGTGCGCACCAGACCGTTGTAAATCAGGATCGGCGTGAGCACGAGCACGGCGGCGATGCCGATCGCTATGTAGACGGCCGTCACGCGGACGATCTTACGCACAGGCGCGGGCGCCAACCGGTCGCGGCCGCCACGGCCGCCGGTCGTTCAAGAGCGCACGCCGCGAAGCATCCGACGACCGATCGAGCGCGTGTGAGGGGCGCGCATCCGATATGCCGTTAGGATCCTCCGTAGCAGCGAATCAACGGGGAGGAAAAGCTGATGTCAGACGCGGTCAAGCACAAGATCCTGCTGGATGAGTCGGAGATGCCGACGCAGTGGTACAACGTCGCGCCGGATCTGCCTGAACCACCTCCGCCGCCGCTGCACCCGGGCACGCACGAGCCGATCGGCCCGGACGACCTGGCGCCGCTGTTCCCGATGGGGATCATCGAGCAGGAGGTCTCGGCCGACCGGTACATCGACATCCCCGGCGAGGTGCTCGACATCTACCGGCTTTGGCGTCCGTCGCCACTCTTCCGGGCTACGCGTCTGGAACAGGCGCTCGGCACGCCCGCCCGCATCTACTACAAGTACGAGGGCGTCAGCCCGGCCGGTTCGCACAAGCCGAACACCTCGGTGCCGCAGGCTTATTACAACCACGCGGAGGGTGTCAAGCGCCTGACCACCGAGACCGGCGCCGGACAGTGGGGCAGCGCGCTGGCGTTTGCCACCGCCCAGTACGGCATGGAATGTGAGGTCTGGCAGGTCGCCGCCTCATATCGACAGAAGCCGTATCGCAAGACGATGATGGAGATCTGGGGCGCGACCGTGCACCCCAGCCCGTCGAACGTCACTGACTTCGGCAAGCAGTTGCTGGCCGACAATCCGGACCATCCGGGCAGCCTGGGGATCGCAATTTCCGAGGCCGTCGAGGCCGCCGTCAAGGACCCGGACACACGCTACGCGCTCGGCAGCGTGCTCAACCACGTGTTGCTGCACCAGACGATCATCGGCGAAGAAGCGTTGTTGCAGCTTGCGAAGGTGGGCGAGACGCCCGACGTACTGGTCGGTTGCACCGGCGGCGGCAGCAACTTCGGCGGGCTTTCGTTCCCGTTCCTGCGTGAGAAGCTCGCGGGCAAGATGAACCCCACGATCCGCTGCGTCGAGCCGGCCGCCTGCCCCACGTTGACGAAGGGCGAATACCGCTACGACTTCGGCGACACAGCAGGCATGACGCCGCTTGTGAAGATGCACACGCTCGGGCACTCGTTCGTGCCGGAACCGATTCACGCCGGTGGTCTGCGCTACCACGGCATGGCGCCGTTGGTTTCGCACATTTACGAGCTGGGCCTGGTGGAGGCAATCGCGATTCCGCAGCGCGAGTGCTTTGAGGCCGCGATCCAGTTCGCGCGCGCCGAGGGCATCGTGCCCGCGCCGGAACCTACGCACGCATTGGCGGCAGCCGCGCGCGAGGCGCTTGCCTGCCGCGAGAGCGGCGAGGAAAAGGTGATTCTGACGGCGCTCTGCGGCCACGGACACCTGGACCTGGCTGCGTACGAGAGCTTCCTCCACGGCGAGATGGTCGACGCGGACCTGTCCGAAGACGCAATCGCGGCGGCGATGGAGCTGGTGCCGGCGCTGTAGCCGGGCCGCGCGGCCGCCGGGCGCGCGCGTACACGCATACATACGTGCTGACAGGCCGGCCGCTGGTTGCCCGCGTACTCTGTGGGTCTTGAATTGAACCGTTTTCTCGGGCGGTCGCTTTCGATCGCGCGGAAGGGAGTTGGGATGTTTAGCAGGGCCAAAGGAATTGCGGTATTGGCCGTATTTTTGATCAGTGCGATCGCGTTCGCGGGATGCGAAGCCAGCGTGGGCACGAAGGACGAGGGCACGCAGCTGGAGGGCATAATCACCAAGCAGCTTGCCGGGAAGATCGCCGATCGCGTCGACAACCCCGAGGTTGACGACGTCACCTGTGTCAAGGCGTCCGAGGGCAAGTACGACTGTGTTGCCAAGGTCTCGTACGACAGCGAGAAGGGGCGTAAGACCGAGGACCTGGCAATCAAAGGTACCTGCGACGCGAAGAACTGCGCTTGGGAGACCAAGTAGCCGCCCGATCCGGCTTGAATTGTGACGGAACGCCGACGAACGCGCGACGAATTTGTGAAATTCTCGCGCGTTCCGGCGATCCGGCCTGATTTGCGTTTACGCTGCCGGGATGCCCGGCGAGCCGCAGCAAATACTGGAAGAGATCTTCGGGTACGACGCCTTTCGCGGCGAACAGCGGGAGATCATCGAGCATCTGACCGGTGGCAAAGACGCGCTGGTGCTGATGCCGACCGGCGGCGGCAAGTCGCTTTGCTACCAGATCCCGGCGATCGTCAACCACCGCGCCGGCCGCGGCGTAACGGTTGTGGTCTCGCCGTTGATCGCGCTGATGCACGATCAGGTTGCGGCGCTGCACGAGAACGGTGTGGAGGCGGCGTTTCTCAACTCCTCGCTGTCGGCGGAGCAGTTCTCGATCACTCGCGAGCGGATGATGCGCGGAGAACTCGCGATGCTCTACGCGGCGCCGGAACGCGTAACCAACGCTGAATTCCTGGCCGATCTGGAAACGCTGTCCACGGCGGGCCTGCTGGCCGGTTTCGCGATCGACGAAGTGCACTGCGTTTCGCAGTGGGGTCACGACTTTCGTCCCGAGTACATCGAATTGCGCGTACTGCACGAGCGGTTTCCGGCGGTGCCGCGCATCGCGCTCACTGCCACCGCTGACGCGCTGACGCGGGCCGAGATCGTTGGCAACCTCGATCTCGGCGGTGCGCGCGAGTTCATCAGCAGCTTCGACCGACCAAACATTCACTACGCGATCGCCGAGAAGCGCGACGCCAAGAAGCAGCTACTGCGATTTATCCGTGAACGCCATGTCGGCGAGTCCGGCATCGTGTACTGCCTCTCGCGCCGCAAGGTCGAAGAGACGGCGAATTGGCTTAGCGAACAGGGCATCCCCGCGCTTCCGTATCACGCCGGACTTGACGCGAATACGCGCCGCGTGCACCAGGACCGTTTTCTGCGCGAGGACGGCCTGGTGATGACGGCCACGATCGCCTTCGGCATGGGCATCGACAAGCCCGACGTGCGTTTTGTGGCGCACCTCGACATGCCAAAGAACATCGAGGGTTATTACCAAGAGACCGGCCGCGCCGGCCGCGATGGTGAACCGGCCGACGCGTGGATGGCCTACGGCTTACAGGACGTGGTGTTGCAGCGCAACATGCTGGAGCGCGGCGAGGCCGGAGAGCGTCACAAGCAGGTGCTGCGCGGCAAGCTGGACGCGCTGCTGGCGATGTGCGAGTCCACTGGATGCAGGCGCGTGCAGTTGCTTGAGTACTTCGGCGAGCCGGCGGAACCGTGCGGAAACTGCGACAACTGCGTGTCGCCGCCGGAAACGTTGGACGCCGGCGAGCCGGCGCGAATGTTGCTCTCGTGCATCTACCGCTGCGAGCAGAACTTTGGTTCCGGCCACGTTTTCGACGTGTTGCGGGGCAACGAGACCGAGAAGGTGGCGCGCTTCGGCCACCAGCGGCTCTCCACCTTTGGTGTCGGCGCCGAGTACGGCGAGCAGCAGTGGCGATCGGTCTTGCGTCAGCTCGTCGCGCGTGGCTACGTGCGCGTGGATCCGGAGCATTTCAACGTTTTGCGCTTGGCTGGGGAGTGGCGGCCGTTCATCACCTCGGACGCGGCGCTGCCGTTGCGCAAGGCGGTCAAGGCCGCGCGCGCTTCGTCGAAGAGCTCGGGGCGCGCCTCCGCCGGTACCGGGCGCGCAGTGGTCGAGCCGGCGCCGCTTGACGCGGCGGGCGAAGCCTTGTTTGAACGCCTGCGCGCGTGGCGCCGCGAGCAGGCCGACGCGCGCGACGTACCGGCGTACGTGATCTTCGGTAACGCCACGTTGCATGAGATCGCGTTGTGCCGACCGGCCACGCTGGAGCAGCTTGCATCGGTCAAAGGCGTGGGCGACGCCAAACTGGAAAATTTCGGTGCGGCCGTGCTGGAACTGGTGGCCGAGCCGGACGACGAGTCTGCGATCGTTGCGGCATGAGTGAAGCGCGGCCCGGCAAGCTTGTCGTCAATCTCGCGACCGGCATCGAGGAAAACCGTGAGCGTGTGATGCTGGCGTTCTTCGTCGCCGAGTCGGCGCTGGCTCAGGGCCGCGAGGTGCTGATGTTTCTGTCTTTGGAAGCCGTTCGCATCGGTATTCCAGAGGTGATCAAAGGTGTGATCCCGTGCGAGGGGTGTCCCGCGCTGGACAAGCTCTACAACCAGCTCGTCCGCGCGGGGATCGAGATCTACGCCTGTCCGGTCTGCCTGAACGCTCGCGAGATCGATCACGCGGATCTGTTCTCCGAGGTCACGCCGGCCGGTACGGCGAAGATGATGGAGTGGATCGGCACCGGCGACGCGACCGTGTTCAGTTACTGACGACGCGCTCGCCGGCGGCAGTGTTTTAGCTTGCAGGCGGCACGCGCCCGCCCTCGGCGCCGCGTTCGAGTGCCGGGCCACCCGGGTTGGAAATGCCGAGTACGCGCATCGCCTTCAGGCCGAGACCCAGCTTTTCGCGGCCGTCGGTGGAGGAGCAGTCGAGTCCGGTGAGGTCCTTCACTCGCTCCAGGCGATAACGGATCGTGTGACGGTGGGTGAACAGTCTTTGGGCGGTGCCGGCCACGTTGCCGTCGGCGGCGAGGAAGGTGTCGACCGTGTTCAGGAGGTCCGTTTCGTACTGCTCGTCGTACTTGGCCAACGGCTCAACGGTCTCTGCATAGAACCGGCGCAGCTCGCCGGGGTCGTCGCACATCGCGGGCAGCAGCAGGCGATAGGCGCCGGTGTCCTCGAAGCTGAGCGTCTCACCGCCACCGGCTTCGGCCACGTTGGCGGCCAGCAGGGCCTCCTGCCCGGCGCGGACCAGGTCTCCAGCGCTGGTGGCCGGGCGCCCGTGACCGATCGTGAAATTCAATTCCTCGAACGTGGACTGCAGTTCTTCGCGCAGCGCCAGCGTGGCGCGCGCGGCGGATTCCGCCTCGGCGCCGGGAATCAGCGCGTACACCTCGCACGCCTGTGCGCCGCCGCGGTCGACCAGCGCCGCTACCGCGCCCGGGCTGAGCGAGCGCGTAACGCGCTCGACCACCAAGAGCATGCGCGACCGCCAGTCATCGCCGGTCGGTCGTCTGGGCGCGGCGCGTACGAGCACGAAGGCGCAGCCGCATGAGACGTCGATCCCGACCTCGGCGGCCCGCGCGCCGACGGTCGTGGCATCCTTCGCGCGACCGGTCACGAGGTCGCCGATGAAGCCGCTCGCCACCTGTTGATCGGCGAGCTCGGGGGCGAGCGTACGCTCCACCTCGAGTGCGATCAAGGTGGTCACCATACGCAGGCTGACCGGGTCCGGTCCATCCTCCACGCGCGAGCGAACGCGCAGCGAGCCGACGGGCTTGTCGGCCACTCGGAGCTCGTGCGTGTGTGTGCCGCCTTCGCCGGCGAGCAATCTGCGCTCGTCTTCGGGGGAGGCGGCGGCTACCGCCAGCACCGCGCTGCGGCTGTCGATCACGGCCACGCTGCAACTGAGCGCGGTGGCGGCGGCCCGCGTGACGGCGGTCAGGCCCGCGCCGGATTCAACGGCGCTGGAGATGTCCTCAAGCTGCGCCAGCGCGTCCTTTGCGGTTTTCGCCACGGCGGCCTTGATCGGGCGCGTGCCGGTGCCTTTGCTCGCGCCTTCGCCTTCCGACTTGTTTGTGGTCTTTGTCACAGTTCAAGCATAGGGTTGGCGATTCGCCCGCGGCCAGGCGACGGAATTGCGACGACGGCCGTCAGAATTGCTCGCCGAGCAGGTAAAACGCGGCAAGCCCGATCCCGGCGCCGATGGCGAGCATCGCCACCAGCACGTAACCGGTAAGAAAAAGCGCGGAGACACGCTCCCACGTACGGCCGTAGGAGTTCCAGGCCGGCCACGCGATCAGGGCGAAAAAGGCGAGCAGCACGACGCCGGCGCCGAATGCGGCGGCGATCTGCGCGATCTGGGTCATTGTCGAGGTCGCGAGGATCAATCCACTTTATCGGCGGTCGCCGCCGCGTTTCGCCGTCGGTCGCGAATGTGAACGATCACGAGCGCGCAGCAAGCCACCGCCGACGCCGACAGAAATCCCAGGGAAACGCCGCCGATCGCGTCGCTCAGATAATGCACGCGAAGGTAGACACGGCTGAGCGCCACTACAGCGCCGACCAGCACCGCCAGCACAACCAGGGCCGTTCGCGCGAAGATCCCGCCGACGCGTTCGAGCGATAATGCCACGGTCACGTAGCTCACCACGTAGGCGGAGTGCCCGCTGGGGAACGACCATCCGTCAAACGGCGCGAGCGCCCCCGCCGGGCGCGGCACCTCCGTCCAGCTTTTTGTGGCCTGGGAGATCAAGACCGTCAGTGCGAGGCTCAGCACGAGCACGACGCCTTCCGGGTATCGCTTTCTAAAGATGCAGAACGCGGCGGTGACAGCCACTACCGGCGCCACGACATAAAAGGCGCCGAGGTGCGTGAAGAGCCGCGCCAGCTCGTCCATCCACTCCGTTCGCAGACCGTCCGCGACGCGAAACGCCGCGTCGTTGAGATGGTGAGTGAATGCGTTGTTCGGCCAGTCGAGAGCGGCAGCGAGGAAGAAGTAAAAGGTCCAGCCGGCGACCGCGGCGACCGCCGCCGAGGTGGTGAACTCGATGCCGAGTCCCCCGGGAGTGAAGCGGTCCAGCGCAAATCGCAGTTTCGGCGTCCACCAGCGCGCCAGCGGCATCACGGCGCGGTCCCACGCGTGGCGCAGCGGACGGATCACACGAGCGCGGCGCGGATGTTCGCGTTCCTGGTCGTCAAGCCACGCGGTCAGCTTTTCGCGCTCTTCCTGCTTGCGGAATCGCTTGACCAGATACACAGTCGCCGCCAGCGTGCCGACCGTCCAGCCAAAGATCAGCACGCCGCGCTCGGCGTAGTTGATCACCGACGAAAGGTTTTGCGAGAAGACGTAGCCCAGCATGCAGAAGGACGCCGCCCACAGGCCGGCGCCGATCACGTCGAAGGGCAGAAATCTGCGGTAAGGCATGTGCGAAGCGCCGGCGATAAACGGCGCCAGCGAGCGCACGAGGCCGATAAAGCGGCCGACGAGGATTGTCGAGCCACCGTAGCGGTGCATGTACTTCTCGACCTGTTCGAGCCGGGGCTCGGTTATTTGCACGCGCGGACCGTGGCGCTCCAGGAAGCTGCGTCCCAGTCGTCGGCCGATGAAGTAACTCATGGAGTCGCCGGCCAGTGCCGCAAGCCAGACAATGCCGATCAGCAGCCGGATGTCGATCTCGCCTTGTCCCGCGACCACGCCGCCGACGATCACTGCGGCCTCGCCGGGGGCGACCAGTCCAACGAATGCCCCGGTCTCCAGAAAGGCGAGTACGCCGACCAGCAGGTAGGTCCACTTTCCGAGCGCGCCCGCAACGTCTTCGAGCAGTTTTTCCGGTTTCGGAATACCCGAGAACACGCCGGCCGCGAACAGCGCCAGCAGTGTTACTCCGAGTGCCGTGATGATCTTGCGCTCGGTGCCGGTGCTCTTGCGTCGCCAGATCGCGAGCGCCGCCCAGACTGCGGCGATCACGGCCGCCGTGGCGTGGGGGAGCGTGATCGCTTGAATCGTGGTTGGCATGGGCACTGGCGCTGACATGGGCGCGTCGTTAGCCGGCCGCCGCCCGGTCGCGTGGCCTGCCGAACTCCGGCCCGACGGGTACGGCTGCGTGCGCGAGATGTCCCTTGGCCGAAAGCTCGGCCGCAGCGGTCTCTGCGTCTTCCGGGGTCGCGAAGATGCCGAAGCAGGTCGGCCCCGAACCGGTGAACGCGGAAGCCAGCGCTCCCACATCGCGCAGAGCGCCGGTCACTCCGGCCAACTCGGGTCGCAGACCCAGAATTGCCGGCTCCAGCGTGTTTTCGACGATGGCGCACAGTCCGGGCAAGTCGAGACCGGCGGAAAGCTTCTCCAGCAGGTCGTGCTCGCGCGAGACGATCTGCGGGTCGGCCGAGTCGATTCTGTCGGCCTGCTCAAAAACAGCCGCGGTGGCAAGCCCGAGCCGCTGGGCGATGATCACGTAGGCGCGGTCGGCGTTGCGCAGACAGCGCGAGTCCACCGGCACGATGCGTTCACCGGCGCCCAGCACCAGCGCCGCGCCCGGCCGAAGCTGACTTGGCACGTCGGCGCCGAGCGCGAAGGCAGCGCTTTCGTAGTCGGAGATCGAACGATTTTGAATCTCCGCCACCAGTCGCAGGACGGCGGCTGCGTCCGCGCTGCCGCCGCCCATCCCCGCAGCCACCGGAACGCGCTTGTCAATTTGCACGTGTAGCGGCGCGCCGCTCAGAAGCTCTTCGTTTCGGCAAATTCGCAGCGCGCGAGCAACGAGGTTTTCACCTTCCACGCCCGGGCATACGACCGAGTCAATGTCCGCGGAGGGTCCGCGCACGGCGGATTCGGACACCAGCGAGAGCTCGTCGTGCAGTGACACGGAATCAAATAGCGAGACAAGTTCGTGGTAGCCGTCCTCGCGCGTGGGTCCCACGTGTAAGCAGAGGTTCAGCTTGCCGGGCGCCGCGATCGCCAGGCTCATGCGGCCCGCTCCAGAATGTCGTGCAAATTCATGAAGTCGGCCGCCGAAAGCCGCTCGGCGCGCGTGTCGGCCGTCATGCCAAGCTGTTCGAGCGCTTCGGCGGCTTGTTTTTTAATGGTGGGTTCTTGGCCGTCGCCATGGCTGGTGCCCGTGCTGGTGCCCGTGCGAGTGCCGGTACCCGTGCCAGTGTCAGTGCCTGCGCTCGTGCCTGCACGCGTGCCTGCGCTCGTGCGCCGAGCCAGCGCCAGCGAGCCCGGCAGCGGTTTGCGCCGGTGCGAGAACGCATCGTGTACAAGCCGCACGAAGCCTGGGCCGGGCGGGGGCGCGGTGCGCCGAAGTGTCACCAGCGCCGAATCCACGTTGGGCACCGGATGAAAGATGTTGCGCGAGAGTTTTCGCATCGAGGTATCGCCGGCGACGGCCTGTGCCAGCACCGAACTTGCGCCATAAAGCTTGCCGCCCGGCGCGGCGGTCAAACGCTCGGCCACCTCGCGCTGAGTCATCACGCAGGCCAGCGATAGCTCCGGCAACTCATAGAACGCTTTGATCAACGTGCTCGCCGCCACGCCGTAGGGGAGATTGGCCACTAGTTTGCCCGGCGGGGGTTCCAGCGTGGCGAAGTCCAGATCGACAGCGTCGATAAAAATAAGCGTGACGTTTTCGCGGCCGCCGACCGCCTCTTCCAGAGCCGGGCGAAGTCGATCGTCGATTTCGATCACGAAGACGTGTGCGCAGCGTTCGGCCAGGTACTCCGAAAGCACGCCAAGCCCGCCGCCGATCTCAAGCACCACGTCAGCGGCATCCAGTTCGGCACGCTCGGCGATTACGTTGAGAATGTTGTCGTCGATCAGGAAGTTTTGGCCGAGCTTGCGGTTCGGTTTGATCTCAAACCGCCGCAAGCGGGCGATCGATGCCTGCGTCGGCTCCGCCACCGGTCTCGATCACCAACCGAAGACGCGCGCCGCGTTGGCGGTGACGAGCGCGTCAAGTTCGCCCGCGGTGACGCCACGCGCCTCGGCCACCACGTCGGCCGTCATCGTCACATAGGCGGGCTCGCAGCGCTCACCGCGCACCGGCTGCGGCGCGAGAAACGGCGAGTCCGTCTCCAGCAACAAAAGTTCATCGGGCACGTGCGCCGCGGCCTCACGCAGCTCGGGCGCGTTTTTGAAAGTGACGTTCCCCGCGAACGAGCAGTAAAAACCCGCTTCAACCGCACGGTCCAGCACCGCTGGATCACCGAAGCAGTGCAGCACCACGGCCGGCAGGTCGAAACCGTGCTCGACAAGCAGGTCGATGCATTCGCTCTCGGCCGCACGCGCGTGAATTGAAACCGGCAAAACGAAATCGGTTGCGATCTCGATCTGGCTGAGGAACGCGCGGCGCTGGTCGTCCGGCGGCGCGTTGTCACGATAAAAATCCAGACCGGTCTCGCCGATCGCGCGCACCTTCGGGTGCCTGGCGGCCTCGGCAATCTGCGCCGCTTGTTCGTCGCCGTAACCGGCCGTGAGATTGGGGTGCCATCCGACGGCGGCGAAGACTTCGTCGTGGCGTTCCGCTATCGCGAGTGTCTGATCGAACGTCTCGCCGGAGAGCCCGATCGTGAGGATGCGCTCGACCCCTGCCTCGGCGGCACGCTTCACGATCGCTTCGGCGCGGTCGTCGCACATTTCGATGTGGGCGTGAGTATCGACCATCTCGCGAACCGTCAGTCGCCGTCGGACTCGAGCTTCGGGAACAACTGCGGCAGTTCGCCGATCGTGCGGCCGCCCGCTCCGGCGCCTTCGCGTCCGCCGAATTCGGCGGCTTCCAGCGAGCCGGCGTGATCGGCGCAGCCGAGCGCCGTCAGCAGCTTGGTCGTGGATTGCGGAATAAATGGATGCAGCAGAATCGACACCACGCGAAGACCTTCGGCCAGCCCGTAAAGCGTGGCGTCGAGTTCTTCGGATTTAGCTTCGTCTTTGGCCAGCTTCCACGGCGCGCGCTCTTCGACGTGGCGGTTGAGCCTGCGCACGAGTGCCCAAACGTCGTCCAGACCGGCGGTCAGCTCCAATGCGTCCATCCGTGCGGCGAGGTCGTCGGCCGCGCCGCCGAACTCCGCTTCCAGCCCGGTCTCGTCCGGTTCCTCCGGAACCACGCCGCCGCGATAACGGGAGATCATCGCCAGCGTGCGGCTGGCGAGATTCCCGTACTCATTCGCGAGCTCGGTGTTGTAGCGGGTCTCGAATCCCTCGGTCGAGACTGCGCCGTCCTGTCCGAAGCTGACCTCGCGGTAGCAATAGAAGCGCAGCGCGTCGCTACCGAACAGCTCGATCACGCGCAACGGATCGAGCACGTTGCCCAGCGATTTCGACATCTTCTCGCCGCCCATCAGCAGATAGCCGTGAACGAACATGCGCTTCGGTAGTTCCTCCTCGGCCGCAAGCAAAAGCGCCGGCCAGTAGACGGCGTGGAACTTGATGATGTCTTTGGCCATCACGTGCACGTCGGCCGGCCAGTAACGGTCGTGAAGGTTCTCACCCTCGCGCGCGAACGTCAGCGCCGAGATGTAGTTGAGCAGCGCGTCGAACCACACGTACATCACCTGGTCCGGCGCCCACGGCAGCGGCACGCCCCATGTGAGCTTGGCGCGGCTGAGTGCAACGTCGTGCAGGCCACCCTTGATAAACGACAACGCCTCGTTGTAGCGGTGACGCGGCAAGATCCAGTCTTTGCGCTCGGCGAAGAGTTGCTCCAATTGCTCCTGAAAAGCCGAAAGCTTGAAGAACCAGCTCTCTTCACTCTGCTTCTCCAGCTCGATCTTG
This sequence comes from Actinomycetota bacterium, assembly GCA_016213645.1. Lineage (GTDB taxonomy): Bacteria > Actinomycetota > Thermoleophilia > Solirubrobacterales > JACPNS01 > JACPNS01. The sequence continues at coordinate 131,079 of JACQZY010000013.1, read as the reverse complement.
TGCACCGGGCAGGTGTTGCCTTCGGCGATCTCGTGCTCGCTTTTGAAATCGGCGCAGCGCGGGCAGTACATGCCCTCGTAGAGACCCTCGTAGACGTAGCCGTTGTCGAACACGCGCTGCATCACGCGCGCGACCTCTTGCTTGTGGCGCGGGTCGCTGGTGCGGATGAAGAAGTCATGCGACACGTCGATCAGCGGCATCAGCTGTTTGAAACGCTCGGCGTTGCGGTCGGCAAGTTCCTGCGGCGTGGTGTTCTGCGCCTCCGCGGCGCGCGCGACGGGTTCCCCGTGCTCATCCGTGCCCGTCAGGAAAAAGACGTCCTCGCCCCGCTGGCGCATGTGCCGCGCCAAGATGTCAGCGCCGATCGTGGAGTACGCATGACCGAGATGGGGTTCGGCGTTCACGTAGTAAATGGGCGTGGTCACGTAGTAGGACACGCGCCGATCCTACTCGCGAAGCCCGCGATTGCAGTTCGTGCCCGGTTCACGTGGAAGTTCGAATTTGGCGTGAGTGGTCCCGCCCGCCCGCCGCCGGCGCTGAGTTTGCCGAGCGGACCGGTGGCGGGTCACCGCGAGATCACTCTCAGGGCCGGCCGTTCCGATCGAAGCGGTGCCTGCTGGTCGTCGCGAGGCCGTGCGATCGTGATCTGCCGCGTCTGTGACGGAGGGTCACCGCCGCGCATGCTCTGAAACCGTCTCATCGCCACGACGCAAGCCAGCGCGATTACCGCCAAGAGAGCACAAAGGAGCAGCGGATTCGTGCCGCCGGCGGTGCCGGTCCTGCTTGGCGCGACCGGGTGACCGGCATCGTCTTCAATGACCGTCGCGTCTCCGGTCGCTTCGTCACCGTTCGGGGTGGAAGGCAATCCGTGGCTACGAAGCCGTCGCGTGCCGGCGGTGACTCCGTCGCGATCGGTGAAGGGGGGAGGAGCCACGCGCCCCCTCGACGCGTGGCTCTCACGCGCGCTGCCCTCGGCGGCCGCGGTCGGTGCCGCACCGGCATTGTCTCCTTGCGGATGCGCGTGAACTTGATCTGTGACCGAATCGGACTCCGGCGGCGCAACGCCGCCGGCGCCTCGCCTTCCGTCCGTGCGGTGACGGGGCGAAGTGCGTACGTCCGGAGATCCCTGTGAGTGGAACCTGGAACGCGCTCGAGAGCGTGCTCGTGATCGTGCTTCGGCACGGGTCTGTGCTCTAGACCGCGCTCTGGACCGTGCCCGCGCCCGTGCCCGCGCCCGTGCCCGCGCCCGTGCCCGCGTCTCGGCCCTGGCATCGGCCTCGGCCTCGGCTCGCGCCGATCGCTGCGAACCGGGCCTCTGCGAACCGGGCCTCTGCGATCCGGACCTCTGCGATCCGGGCCGTTGCGCCGCGGGAGGTGCGGAAACGACCGGCTGCGCGTCGCCGCGCACGGCGTCTGACGGAGGCTGAGTGCTCGGCGCCGGACCAAGCAACGACATCGGGTCCAGGTATGCGCCAGACGATTTCGCACGCACGCCGAAGTGAAGGTGTGGCGCGTCGGCCGAGCGGTTACCCGTCACACCCGTCTCGCCGAGCACGATCCCGGTCGCAACCGCCGCACCGCGTTTGACAAGGAGCTTCGAAAGGTGCAGGTAGCTCACCAGATACGTGCCGTCGCCGCTTAACACGGTCACGCAGTTTCCGCTGTCCGGCAGCCGGCCGGCGTAGGCGACGCTGCCGTCCGTGGACGACCGTACGGGCGTACCCACGGCTGCCGCAATGTCCACGCCCCGGTGTTGTCCGGCGGCGTACGGGTCATTGCCGTTGCGGAACGGAGTAATGATCGCTCCGGCCACTGGCCAGCCCCAGCCGCCGGCCGAGCCGCCGATCGAGGCGGCACTCGTCGAGTCCGCCGCAAGCGTCAACCAAGCCGGCCAAGTGACGACGGCGGTCACGATCGCCACAAGCAGCGGGAGACCGCGAACCTCGGACCGGCGCCGAGTCCGCGCAAAGCGTCTAGAAGGAATTCGATGCCTCATCGCCCGGCGACGCTAACGCCTTCCAAGCCGCCTGTGAGGCCGAATTTGCTGATTTTTACGCTCTTTTTACGCCTTCGTCACGCAGGCGTCACAAACGTAACTCTTTCGTCGCGAATCAGCCGGTGGAGTACAGGTCATTGGCGCGCAGACCGGTCAGCTCGGCGACGGTCTTCGCGGCCTCGCGGGGCTTCGCGCCGGCCGCCACCAGCCGTTCCACGGCAGCCGTCGCTTGGGCTTCGCGCCGCCCGGCACGTGCGGACGCCTGAGCGGCGCCAATCACAAGCACGATCTCGCCCTTCGGCTCGTTCGCCGCGTAGCGCTCGGCCAATTCGCCCGCCTCGCCGCGCGCCACTTCCTCGTGAAGCTTTGTCAGTTCGCGGCAGACCGCGACCGGCCGCACCGGGTCGATAGCCGCCAGCCGTGCGAGCGAAGCGGCCACGCGCTTCGGTGACTCGAACGCCACGAGAGTTTCGTCAAGACTCGCGAAAAGTTCATCCAGCTCCGATGCTTTGCGCGGCAGAAAGCCCGTAAAGCTCCAGCGGTCCGACGGCAGGCCGGACGCCACAAGCGCCGCCAGTGCCGCGGAGGGACCGGGCAACACCTCAACCGGCAGTCCCGCCGCGATGCAGCCCTGAACCAGCACGTATCCGGGATCGGACACCAGCGGCATTCCGGCGTCGGAGACCAGCGCCACCTTCATTCCGTCGGCCATCTTGCGCACCAGCTCGCCCGTGCGTTGCCGCTCGTTTTGTTCGTTGTAGGAGACCATCTTGCCCTGCACTCCGTATCGCTCCAGCAACTTGCCGGTGCGTCGCGTGTCTTCGCAGGCGATCAGATCTGCCTCGCGTAGCGTCGTCAAAGTGCGCAGGGTGACGTCTTCCATGTTGCCGATCGGCGTCGGGCAGACGATCAGGCGGCCGGCCATGCTCACCGACCTCCCGCCGGGGCGATTCCGCCGAGGCATTCGTCAAACGCCAGTACCGCCGCGCCCAGCATCCCCGCCTCCGCGCCGAAGCGCGCGGGCACGATCTCGCAGAGGTCTTTGTTTGGTGAGAGCGCCCGCTCGCGCACGACCTCGCGCGCGGGCCCGAGCATCAGCTCGCCGGCCGCCGCCGCGCCGCCGCCGATCACCACGGCCTCGGGATTGAAGATATTCACAAGCGACACGATGCCGGTTCCAAGATAGAAGCCCGCCCGCGCCAGCACCGACAGCGACTGCTCGTCACCGCCGTCGGCAAGCTCGGTCACCAGCGGTCCGGTGATCTCGCGGCCCTCGCCGAGCAGGCGGCCCAGCGTGCCGTCCGGGTTGGCGCGCGCCGCTGCCTCGGCGTCGCGCGCAATTGCCGTGCCGGAGCACATCGTCTCCAGACAGCCGCGATTGGGGCAGCCTCCCTGGCAGGGCGGGCCGTCGGCCAGCACCGTCATGTGCCCAAGCTCGGCGCCGGAGCCGGTGGCGCCGCGAAACCCCTTGCCGCCGATCACCACTCCGCCGCCGACGCCGGTGCCCAGAGTCAGCAGAACAACATCCTGCTTGCCGCGTGCCGCGCCGAAGCGCTGCTCGGCCAGCGCGGCGACGTTGGCGTCGTTGTCGATCGCCACCGGCAGACCGAGGCGTTCGTTCATCAGGTCGCGAATCGGTACGTCTTCCAGCGGCAGATTCACGGTGGTCACCGCCCGCCCGGCGGCTTGGTCGATCAATGACGGAATACCCATGCCGACCGCCTCAATCGGATCCTCGCCCTCGTTCTGAACTCTAAGCTCGTCAACCACTTCAACCAGCCGGTCGAGGATCTCGGACTGATCCGCACCGCGCGAGAACCGGTGTGCGCGATGGTGCACGACAAGATCGTCGGAGACGACTCCGGCGGCCAGCTTGGTGCCGCCGAGATCGATGCCGATCACCCGGCGCGGGCGCGGCGAAGTGGATTCGTCGCTCATGCCGGGCATGCTAACCCGGTTGCCCGATTGCAATATCACCACACACGCAGCTGATGAGCAAGGAAAATCTTCCATTCAAGACCTATCGCGCCCGCCGCCGTCCGTGGGACCGCTTTCGCAGGTCGCAGTTCGACCGGCTTGAGGAAAATGGGGGAGAGCACGGAAGCGCGCGCGGATTTCCACCACCACCACCTGCGCCCGGCGGGCCGGATGGCCTTCGACCGGAGTCGCCTCGGGCCGCGTCCACCCCAGGGCGGGATGATCCGGCGCAGGCGGCCCGGCAGGCGCCGCCCGCCCGTTCGTCTGCTGCGCCGTCGCCCCGCCGGCCGTCACCGCCGCCGTCCCGCCGATCGGCTCGCCCGCGCGTTCCTCGCCGGCCGCTTGTCCGCTTCGTTAAGTACTTCGCGATCTGGGTGGTGAGCTGGCTGCTGATTTCGGCGCTGCTGTTCGCGCTCAGCGCGACGATTGAGTCGGGTCGGATCTCAGACGCCACCAACGCCGAACTCGGCGGCGGCGGAAACTTCGTGACTTCGCCCGGCACGGTGCTGGTGCTCGGTCTTGACCGCCGACCGAAGGGCACAAAGGAACCGGGAGCCGACACCGTGACCGCGCGTTCGGATTCGATCATGCTGCTGAGAACGGGCGCGGGCAAAGCCAGCCGCGTTTCGATCCTGCGCGACAGCTACGCGCAGATCCCCGGATACCAGGCGCAGAAGATCAACGCTGCCTACGCGATCGGCGGCGCCGCTCTGACGATCCGCACGGTCGAGCAATTCCTCGGCAACGGCGTCGACATCAACCACATCGTGATCGTCGATTTTGAACGCTTTCCGGATCTGATCGACGCGCTCGGCGGCGTCACGGTGAAAGTGCGCGAACGCTGCGTACGCAGCACCTTCGGCGGCAAGACTTTCAAGCTACGCCGTGGCGAACACCACCTAAACGGCGACCAGGCGCTGCGTTACGCGCGCGTGCGCAAAAACGAGTGCGATCCGTCAGAGGACGACCGCGACCGCGCACGCCGCCAACAGGAGGTGATGAGTGCGATGAAGTCCAAGGCATTTAGCCCGTTTACTTTTGTGCGCCTGCCGTGGGTGTCGTGGGCCGCGCCGAAGGCGATCGTGACCGACATGAGCCCGATTACGTTGATGGGCTTTCTCTCCAGCGTCACGCTGGGGCCGGATCCCAAGACTTTCGTGCTTCAGCCGAGCGCGCCGGGGCCTGCCGGCAGTCTGATCGTCTCGGAGGCCGAGCGGGCGAAGGCGGCGCGGAAGTTGTCGCGGTAGGTCGGAAGCCTCTGATCGAGAGGCCGCCTTTGCCGCCGCCTGGACACGCCGCTTCTTGCTTAGCTGCCGGTGCTTGAACCGGAACCGCCGCCGGAGCCAGATCCGGAGCCGCCTCCAGATCCTGACCCCGAACCGCCGCCGGAGCTTGAGCCGCCTCCAGATCCTGACCCGCCGCCGGATCCCGAACCAGACCCGCCTTCAGATCCAGACTTCGCGTCCGATCCCGAACCGCCGCCGGATCCCGACGAATCGCCACCGCCGGACCCGGAGCCACCGTCAGACCCGGACCCACCGCCGGAACCCGATCCAGCACCAGACTCGGACTCGGACCCGCCTCCGCCGGCCTTCGCGCGCCGGCTGCTGCTGTAGTCCGTGTTGTGGAAGCCCGAGCCCTTGAAATGGATTGCCGGCGCCGTGTAAACCCGCTCCACGGGCTCGCCGGTTTCCGGATCCGTCGTCAGTGCATCGTCGGAGAACTTCTGGATGACCTCGAAGGTCGACCCATCCTTGCGTCTGTATTCGTAGATCGGCATGTGCGCTTAGGGTAGCTTTACACCCCTCATGAGTAGCTCCGAAACCAGCCAGAACCCGGCAGCCGGCGGCGACAGCGTGACGATGGACAAAATCGTCGCGCTCTGCAAGCGCCGCGGCTTCATCTTCCAGTCGTCCGAGATCTACGGCGGCCTCGCCAGCACCTACGACTACGGTCACTACGGAGTGCTGCTGAAGAACAACGTCAAGGCCGAGTGGCGCCGCGCCGTCGTGCAGGAGCGAGACGACGTTGTGCTGCTGGATGCCGCGATCCTGATGCACCCCAAGACCTGGGAAGCCAGCGGCCACCTGGAGGGCTTCAGCGATCCGCTCGTTCAGTGCCTGGGCGACTGCAAGAAGCGCTTCCGCCACGACCACCTGGTCGAGGCGCTTGAGGCCGAGGGCAAGCCCACCGATCACGTGGTCTGCCCGAACTGCGGCGGCGAGCTCTCCGAACCGCGCCAGTTCAATCTGATGTTCGAGACGAACATGGGCCCGGTCAAGGAAGAGGGTTCCACTATCTACCTGCGACCCGAGACTGCCCAGGGCATCTTCGTCAACTTCAAGAACGTGATGCAGTTCGCGCGCAAGAAGCTGCCGATGGGGATCGCGCAGATCGGCAAGTCTTTTCGCAACGAGATCACGCCCGGCAACTTCATCTTCCGCACGCGCGAGTTCGAGCAGATGGAGATCGAGTATTTCTGCGCTCCAGATGACGCGGCGACCAAGCACGAGGAGTGGATGGCCGCGCGCATGCAGTGGTACGTGGACCTGGGCATCCGTCCCGACCACCTGATGCTGCGCGCGCACGGCGACGACGAGCTTTCGCACTACAGCTCGGCGACCAGCGACATCGAATATCTGTTTCCGATGGGCTGGAGCGAGCTGGAGGGCATCGCCAATCGAGGCAACTTCGACCTCACCCAACACGCCAAGTTCAGTGGTGAGAAGCTGGAGTACATGGACCCGCAGACCAACGAGCGTTTCATGCCGCACGTGATCGAACCGTCCGCCGGCGCCGACCGCGGCACGCTGGCCTTTATGGTCGACTCGTACGACGAGGAAGAAGTGGAAGGCCGCGAGCGCGTCATGCTGCGCCTGCACCCGAGGCTTGCCCCGGTAAAGGCCGCCGTGCTGCCCCTGGTCAACAAGGACGGTCAGCCCGAAAAAGCCCGCGCACTTTACGAAGAACTACGCCCACTGATGCAGGCCGAGTTCGACACGGGCGGTTCGATCGGAAAGCGCTATCGCCGCCAGGACGAGATCGGCACGCCCTGGGGCATCACGATCGACCATCAGACGATGGAAGACGACACGGTCACGTTGCGCGACCGTGACTCGCTGGACCAGTCGCGTCTGCCGATCGCGGAAGTCGCCGGCGAACTTGCCAGGCGCTTGGCCGCGCCCTGGCAGTCGCCCAAGCTGAGTTAGTTCGCCGTCGGCGATCTGCCCGTCGGGGGGCGCCTGAGCAGTGCGGTCGACAGAACCGCGAGCCACAGCGAATATGCGTAAATCAGCATCCGCTCGGTTGCTCCCATCCACGGGGTTGGTTCGTTTGCCGCGAGATCGCCGCCGGCTAAACCCGCGAGCACTCCACCTGAGAGCAAGAAAATGATCGTGAATAGTGAATACCACGCGAATGCGCGCGTGAACAGACGTGCCGTGCAGGCGACCATGATGAAAATGAACAGCACTTGTACGGCGGTGGCCACTGCGTGAATCGTGTCGGTCAAGCCGGCCGAAACACCGCGCTGGTGAATCGGAAAAAACAGATCGACCGCGACGCCGAGCAGCGCGCTTGCGACCAGTAGACACGACGTCACACGTAATGTCTGCCGCCCGTTCGCCGCGCGCCAGACGCCGACGCCGAACGCCACCAGCAACAGGTTGTATATCCCGAACAACACCACCACGAGCGGCCGTGTCGGAGCGCCGATCGCAAACAGCTCGCTGACCGTCTGATCGAGCCAGCTGTAACCGTCGTAGCGCAGCGCGGCGACCAGGTCGGCGCACACGTAAAGCGCAGGAGCCACGAAACCGCAGGCGACAAGGGTTCTGTTCGATCGTATCCCCATCATCGTCAGTTGGTTGTCGCGCGACGCTCTATCCCCAAAATACAGCCGGCCGCAGCCATGGTCGTCTTGATCGTTTCTTCGTGGTCGCCATCGGGTCGTTCGAGCATTTGCAAAGCGAGACCGTTCGAGAGCAGCAACAAAGCGGCGGCAGTCGCGCGCGATGTCGCCCTGAGCCGCACGGCGTGCGCGTTTTCAAGGCGCACAAGTCCGCGCTCTATCTCGTCACACACCGCGCGGTTGTGCGCGGCCACCGACTCGGCCAGGCTCGGCTCGCGGCGGGAGTGTCCGATCATTTCGAACGCGACCAGAAACACATCCGGGTCGTGCCGCACGATTCCCTCGGTGCCGCGCAATAACGCGTTGATCGCGTCATCGCCATTGCGAGACGCCTCGGCTCCGGCGCGCATCAACTCTGTGACGATTTCGGTCTGACGGTGCATCACCGCCTCCAGCAGCTTCTCCTTCGTGCCGAAGTGGTAGTGCAATAGGCCGCGGCTGACACCGGCCTCTGCGGCGACGTGCTCGAACGTCGCGCCCGGCGCGCCGTAACGCGCGACGCAGCGGCGCATCGCTTCCACGATGCGTGCCCGCTTCTCGCTAGCGCGCTCCGTCGCCATCGAGCCGAAACGGCGGATAGTGGCCGGGAATGATCAGCGCGGGCTTGAGTTCGCGGATGCGGCGCCACTGTTCGAGCAGCACCTCGCGTCCGCCGAAGTCTTCGGGCAGACTCATCGTCTCGAAGTACTCCGGCAGCGGGCCGATGCAGTCGCTCGCGATCGCCACCAGGCCGTCGTCCGTGTCCACGAGCAGCGTGATCAGTCCGTCGGCGTGCCCTGGCGTGAGCATCCAGCGCAGCCCAGGCTCGATCTCGCCTTCGTCGCCGTCAAGCTCGACTACGTCGCACGTTTCCAGCAGACTGCGCTGAAACGTTGAGTACGGGGCCTCCAGCTCGATTCGGTGAACGTGCACGCGCCGCCCCGGAAACTCCACCAGCGCCCCCACATGGTCAAGGTGCATGTGTGTGAGGATTACGTCCTGCACGTGAAACGGGTTTACGCCGTAGCTCGCGACCGCCGCCGAGTACGGCGCGCCCTGCATCGCCACTCCCGGATCGACGACATACGTCTTTGCGGCGCGGATCAGGGTGGAGTTTGGGATCACCAGCATTGCGGCGTTGCCGCCCTCTGCCTGGATCTCCTTGTAGCGCCGAAAGCCCGCCGGTGCGTTGGGCACGTCCTGAAGCGTCGCAGTGCCCTGGGCGTGCTCGAAGACCAGCCGCTGCTCGGGGAACAACAGGTCTACGCGGTGCCCTTCGGCACCGCCGGTATTGTCGGCCTCGTCCACCAACGCCGGTGACTGTCGCCTACGAAGAGCCGTTTGCGCTGGTGCCGGTGGTGGAGCTGTACTGGAACTCCTCCTCGGCGCCGAACAGCGCGTCGAGCACCTGCTTGCGCACGTCCTCGCTGGCAAGCATCGCGATCGTGCCGCCGATGATCGCCAAGAAGATCAGCTTGCGCAGCGGCCTGCGCTTGCGCTTGGTCTGGTGCTTGGCCTTCGAGGCTTTTGAGGCCTTCGACTTTTTCGGCACGTCCGCCAGGCCGGCCTTTGTCTCGCGAATGCCGGAGAGCGCGTCCTCCACCTCGCGGCGAAGCTTCTTGTCCTTAGCCAATTCTTTGTCCCAGCCCTTCTTGCTTGCGCGGTCGAACGCCTTGCGCGCGGACTTCAGCGCGGTGATTGCGTTGTCACGCAGTTGTTCGTCTTCGATCAGCTTCTGAATGTAGGGGTTGCTGCGGGCGTTCTCTGCGGCCTCAAGCAGCTTGTCGTTGAAGTTGGCGGCGGCGGGGGTACTGGCGGGCATACGCGGCTCCTTGTCGATTCCGCGGTCAGCATACTTAAATTCCGGCCCGCCGGGTGTGGTCCGGCGCACGCTTGCCAACGTACGTCGCGATCAGTTCAAGCGAAACGTGAAGTAGTGCGTTGAGTCGCGCTCGCAGGTTCCGGCCGACGCCGCGCAAAACCATCCGGCCGGCAGCGCGCGCCCGGTGTCGTATCGCTTATAGACCTTTTTCGCCGTCTTGCATGAAACGCCGTGCGTCACCAGTTTGCTGTTGCGGTAATTGCCGCAGTTCTTGGCCTGAGCGGAAGCTCCGCCGCCGACGATCGCGATCAGCGCCGCGACTGTCGCGATTACAAATGGTCTCATTGTTCACTCCTTGAATCGGGAACGTCTCACCTGGCATCGGCAGCCGCTGCCGGTCCCCCAATATTCCTTGCTGCTTTTCGCGGCCGTAACCCTTTCGGAAAGCGGCGCTTATAAACATTCGTTCGATTCAGGGTCCGGCCTGTGCGACCGCCGTCCAGAACGCGTCGATAGACAAAGTGATGAAGGGAGAAGTATCCAATGCTTCCGGGCGGGAACGTCCGGACCGCGTTGAGATGACGTTGCCACGGTTCCGAGATGAAGGCATCGCTCATGAATACGCCGAGATCGGGTTATCGCCGCGATCCGGATGGTTCAGCTCGATGTTCATCAATCTCGTCGGTGGACTGATTCTCATCGCGATCGCCGTTTTGGCGCCGAGCATGGCACCGCCTGGTATGGCGCTGTTCGCGGTTTTCGTGCTGCTGAACGCGGTCGCGGCGGTGGCCGGTTTGAAGCTTGTAGGCGACGCCGACTGGGGTCTTTATTTCCGTGTCGCGCAGTCGTGGGTGGTGTTCATCGGTTTCGCGTTCGTAATGGGCTCGGGCCGCGTAGCGTTCATCTGGCTGCCGGTAGTGGCGCTGGTGAGCGTGACTTCGCTTTACGGCGTGCGCCGGGGCATACCGTTCGTGATCGCCGGGCCGCTGTTGTCGGGTGCCGCCGCGCTCGTGTCCGATGTTCCAGGCAACGCGCAGCTCGCCTACGTGGTCGTCCTCGGTACGGCGGCGGTTGGTGGGGCGCTGCTACTGGTGCAGTACCACGTACGTCTCTACGCCCGCGAAAACCGGCGTCTTGCCGAGACCGACGAGCTCACCGGCGCGGCGAACATGCGCAGTCTCAGGCTGCGGCTTGCCGAGTTGCTCAGGCCGGAGGCGAATGCCGATGCGCGTCCGTTTGCGCTTTTCGCTCTCGACCTCGACGAGTTCAAACGTGTCAACGACGAATTCGACCACGGAACGGGCGACCGTGTGCTGCGGGCGGTCGCGCGCGAGTTGGCCGCGGAGGTTGACGAAAGCGACATGGTCGTGCGGCGCGGTGGCGATGAGTTCTCGGTGCTCGCGCCGAAGATCGACGGCCGCGACCTGGAAGAATTGAGCTCGCGTCTGCGGTCCGCGATCCGCCGCGCGCGTCTGACCGAGTGTCCGGAAGTTACGCCCAGCGGCAGCGTGGGATACGCGATCTGTCGCCCGGGCGAGGAGTTGCCGGTCGTGCTCGAACGGGCCGACGACGAACTGCACGAATCCAAGCTGGGTTACCGGCGCAGAGCAGGCGCTGCTGCGTTGCGGCGCACCCCGGTATCCGAGGGTTTCGTGCCGTCCGCGGGCGCGGTCGGCGACGGCGCCCCCACCGCTAAGGGCCGGGAAGTGAAGCTTGTCTGGAACATTGCGGCAATCGCATTTGGAATGGCCGGACTGGCGCTCGTGGGTATGGCTTTGCCGCGAATGATTACCGGCTTTGGCACGTTCCAGATGTCTATGGGCATCGCGCTGCTGTCACTCGCCGGCGGCGCGCTGACCGCGCGCGATCGGCTCGCCCATTCGCGCTGGATCAAGCCGATGTTTCTGGCGGCGCTCGCGTTTGTCGCGCTTTCCACCAAAGACACGGGAGATGCCGGCCTGGCTGTCTACAACTTATTGATTCCGCTGTCGCTGTTCTCGTTCATCCTGTTTGGCGCGCGAATGGCCGGCGCCGTCGCACTCGGCGGTTTGGCGGCGTTTGCGGCGATGGTCGTGACAGCCCAGGTCGAATATGCGGCAATGACCGCGATCTGCGCGCTCTTCGTGGTGGCGGTATCGGCGACGATCATCGCGAAGGTACGGTCCGTCACCAAGCGCTTTATCCGGGCGTACCTGGAACTTTCGGAACGCGATTCGCTTACCGGCATGGCGAATCTGCGCGCGCTACGCGCGCGCGTGACCAACGCTGTCAACCGCAGCGAGGGTGAACACGGCGACCTTGCGGTCGTTGCATTCGACCTGGACGAATTCAAGACCACGAACGAGCGTTACAACCACACCGTTGGCGATTCCGTGCTGGTGGCCTCGGCGCGCGCGCTCAACGAGTCTGCCCGCGTGGACGACCTGGTTGCCCGCCGCGGTGGCGACGAGTTTTACGTGGTCATCGAGCAGGCTTCAGAAACCGATTTGATGCATTTTGCCGACCGCATGGCCGCTGCGATCTCGCATGCCCGTCACCGGGTCTGCCCGGACATCTCGTCGACCGCCAGCTACGCGGTGGCGACTTACGGTCCCGGCGACGACGCCGAGGCGTTGCTGACAAAGGCAGATCTCGCGTTGCACGAGAGCAAGTGCCTGACGCACCGCGCTCGTGGGCGCGAACTCGCGCTGACAGCTTGAGCGCGAGGCCTACGGGCGCGATGCAGGGTGCAAGGGCGCGAACCGCGGTTTTTTGACGCGCGTGCAGTGCCGACTGCCGTGGTAACACGCCGCTGCCCGCGGCGGGCGAGCTTCAGCGTCCGCGTTTGGCGGGAGTCTTCTTCTTGACCGGCATCGCCTTGGGTGAAGCCTTGGCCCGGCCGTTGGGCGATTTCGCGCGCGACGCGGACTTCGCGGGCGGGCTTGGCTTCTTCGGTGCGGCGATGCCTGAAGCCTTCGAGTTCGCCCGAACTTTCGGCTCCAGCGCCAGCTTCAGCACCTCGCCGATCGACTCCACAAACCGGAACTTGATGTTCTTCAGCAGCGCCTTCGGGATCTCTTCGACGTCGGCCTCGTTGTCCTTCGGCGCGATCACCAGGCGCATCTCGGCCTGCTGTGCGGCCAGCGACTTCTCCTTAAGTCCACCGATCGGCAGCACCTGTCCGGTGAGCGTGATCTCGCCGGTCATCGCCACGTCGTGCTTGACCTTGCGGCCGGTGATCAGCGACGCCAGCGCGGTTGCCATCGTGATGCCCGCAGACGGGCCGTCCTTGGGCACCGCACCCGCCGGAACGTGGATATGGATGTCGTGTTTGGCGAACCAGTCCTCGGCGAGGTCTGCGCCCAGCTCGGCAGCGTGACCCTTCACGTAGCTCATCGCGGCCTGTGCGCTCTCGCGCATCACGTCGCCGAGCTGACCGGTGATCTGCAGCGCGCCTTTGCCGGGATAAGCGGTGGCCTCGATGTAGAGGACGTCGCCGCCGACCGGGGTCCAGGCGAGTCCGGTCGCCACGCCGGGCTGCTCGGCCCGCTGGCGAGCGTCGGGCTTGATCTTGCGCTTGCCCAGCAGTTCGGTCACCTGCTCACGGCGGATTGTGCGCTTGCTTCGGCGTGAGCCCTCGGCGAACACTCGCGCGACCTTGCGGCAGACGCTGCCGATTTCGCGTTCCAGATTGCGCACGCCTGCCTCGCGCGTGTAGCCCTCGATGATCTCCAGCAGAGCGTCGTCCGCGAACGCGATCTTCGTCGGTGTCAGGCCGTTGCGCTCGATCTGGCGCGGCACCAGGTAGCGCTTGGCGATCTGCAGTTTGTCCTGCTCGGTGTAGCCGGAAAGATGGATCATCTCCATGCGGTCGCGCAGCGGGCCGGGGATCGGCTCCAGCATGTTTGCGGTGGCGATGAAGGTTACGTTCGAGAGGTCGAACGGCAGGTCCAGGTAGTGATCGCGGAAGGTGGAGTTCTGCTCCGGGTCGAGCACCTCCAACATGGCGCTGGCCGGGTCACCGCGAAAGTCCGCGCCCATCTTGTCGATCTCGTCGATCATCAGCACCGGATTGGCGCTCTCGGCGTCGCGCATCGCGCGGATGATCGTGCCCGGCATCGCGCCGATGTAGGTGCGGCGGTGGCCGCGGATCTCGGCTTCGTCGCGCACGCCGCCCAAGCTAATGCGCTCGAACTTTCGGCCCATCGCCCGCGCGACGCTGCGGCCCAGCGAGGTCTTACCTACGCCCGGCGGACCGACCAGGCAAAGGATGCTGCCGCGCGCGTCGGGTTTGAGTTTGCGTACGGCGAGAAACTCGATCAGCCGGTCCTTCACCTTCTCAATGTCGTAGTGGTCTTCATCCAGCACTTCGCGAGCGTGTTTGAGATCGAGGTTGTCCTCGGTAAAAGTGCTCCACGGCAGTGAGACGATCCATTCCAAGTAGGTGCGAATCACGCCGTACTCGGCCGCCGCGGCGGGCAGCCGCTCCAGCCGGTCGAGCTCGCGGTTGGCGGCTTTCAGCGCGTCCTCGGGCAGGCCCGCCTGCTCGATCTGCTCGCGCAGTTCCGCAGCCTCGGCCTGGTCGGGATTGGTCTCGCCGAGTTCGTCTTGGATCGCCTTCAGTTGCTGGCGCAGGAAGAACTCGCGTTGCGACTTGTCTACTTCTTCTTGGACCTGCGTTTGGATCTTCGTGCCCATCGCGATCACGTCGGCCTCGCGCGCCAGTAGCTGCGCCAGGCGCCGCAGGCGCTTGGTCACGTTGACCTGCTGAAGCAGTTCCTGCTTCTCCTCGGTCTTCAGCCGCAGCGAGCCGGCGATCACGTGCACCAGTGCGGACGGATCGTCCACATTGGCCACGGCCACCATCACTTCTTCGGGCAGATAGGGCACGCCCTCGACGATCTGGTTGAACGACGCCTGCACGCTGCGCACCAGCGCCTCGAGCTCGGTGGACTGCTCGATCACGTCTGGCAGCTCGTCCACGCGTGCCACCAGATACGGAGCGGTGCTCACGTATTCGCCCATCTTCACGCGCTGCGAACACTGGATCAGCACACGCAACGTGTCGTCTGGCATCTTCATCATTCGCGCGACCGTGCCCACGACGCCGACGTCGTAAAGCTGGTCGGGGCCCGGGTGTTCATTCTCCGGGTCGCGTCCGGCAACCATCGCCAGCATGCGGTTGCCGGCCAGCACGTCGTTGATCAGTTCAATCGAACGCTCCTGGCCGATCGCCAGCGGCGTGAGCATGTCCGGAAAGGCGACGGTGTCGCGCAGCGGCAGCACCGGCAGCGCGTCGGGCAGTACGGATTGGCCAAACTCCACTTGCTGAGGTTCGCCCGCCGAGGTGATCGTGATCAGCTTGTCGTCATTGGCGGCCATCAGCTCCGGCCCTCCGGCTCGGTTGGCCGCACGGTCTTCTTGATCGGCGTCAGCGCGATCTTCTCCGGCTCGGCCAGCGGCAACTCGATGCGCAACAGACCGTCCTCGTAGGTGGCCGCGGCGGCGTCTGCCACAACGTCGGCGCCCAGCTCGATCACTCGCCGGAAATGCCCGTGCTCGATCTCGATCTGCTGGTAAAGGCGATTGTGCTCCTCAACGTGCTTGCGCTCGCCGCCGATCACCAGTCGCCGCCCCTGCACCTCCAACGCGACATCCTCAATCTCGATGCCTGACAGATCGGCGGTGACCACGGCCTTCGGCGGATCCCCGCAGTAATACACGTCCACCTTCGGCGAGAACCCACGCCCACGCCGCGCCCCACCGGTCACGCCCACGCGCTCCCAGGTGTGACCGAACAACTCATCGAGCTGCCTGCGCATGCGCTCGAAGTTGGCGAAGAGGTCGTCGTCTCGCATTAGACGTGAATTTATCGCGGGAAGGGGCCTGCGGGGGTTATACCCGCTGTAACCCGTACACCTCGGCGTGTATGTTCGCTTCACCATGCAGATTGGGAGAAGAGACGAGCACCACGCATCGCTGACGTCGGTAGCACGGCCGGTTCGCTCGACTTTGCCGTTCCGGAGCCGCGCGATTCGGCATCGACGGAATCTCGAAGCGAGGGAGTGGCGTCTTCGGCCCCTGCGTGAAATGGCGATCAGGTCTTCCCGCCCGTGCGCCGATATGATGGTCATAACGCAATGGTCAGCGCTGGTGAATCGCCATCGCTTCCACGACAAAAGGAGCCTTCGGGCTCCTTTTTCGTTGTGAAGGAAAAAAGGCGAACGGCCGGATTGCTCCGACCGTTCGCTCTGGGCTACTTGACGCGTTGTGCGACGAGTAACAGCGTGGTTGTCAACGCAATGATCAGCGCTGCTTCCATCGCCCACCTCCTTTCGAACCCTCCGGGCGGAATTACCCGAAGCCATCGTGAACTGCCGGGAATTCGCGAGTTGAGGGTCGAGTCGAGGCCCAACGACCGATGATGACGGTGTGAACGGCGGCACGAACAAGCGTTCGCTACACCTGCTTCAGCGGCGCTCGGTTGGATCGTGCGAATCGCATCGCATCAAGCGCTGCGATTGGAGACTGTCGCCAGTCGCGGACGTGTAAGTTGATGGCGATGGACGTCGCGCTGACAGAGGAGCAATTCGAACTCGTTCGCCGGATCGTGCTCAAGTACGCCGACGCTAAGCGAAACCGGCCAGTGATCTTTGGCTCGCGCGCCACTGGTACCGCAAAGCGCTACAGCGATCTCGACATCGGATTTTGCGGCGAGCCATTGGCTTGGGCCCGCCTTGGAGCGATGAGAGCCGAGTTCGACGACAGTTCGCTGCCCTACGTTGTCGATCTCGTGAATTTCGACTTGGCCGGCGACCGATTTGCAGAGTCTGCGCTTGAAGGCGTGGTGGAGATCAAGTGAGCGACCGGCGCGAGTAAGCCAACAAATCCGCGCTCGTCGCGCGATGAACTACAACGTGTAAACCGCGCCCTCGCCAGCGACCGCCACCGGTCCGCCGTAGGCGTCCTCGGCCTCGGTCTTTGCCCACAGTTGGTCCAGTTCGTCCGACATGTGGGTGAGCACGAGTTGCTTGGCGCCTGCGCGGTTGGCGTGTTCGCCGGCTTCTTCGGGGGTCAGGTGGCCGCGCATGCCGCTGCGTTCGGGGCGGGGCAGGGTGGACTCCATGATCAGCAGGTCGGCGTCGCGGGCGAACTCGACGATCTCGTCGTTGGGGCGGCAGTCGGCGCCGAAGACGAAGCGTTTGTCGCCGCCGGTGAACTCGATCGCCCAGGTGTCCACGAAGTGCGGGACGGGCTGAAAGCGCAGGTTCATCGAGCCGATCGTAAGTGGCTCGTCCGGGTCGTACTCGATCACTTCAAAGGCGCGCTCGATCAGGTCGCCGGCGCCGATCGCGGCGGCCACGTTGTTGGCAACCTCAAGCCCGCGTGGCGGTAGGTACAGCGGCGGGCGTACCGGCTCCTGCGTGCCGGCCCAGCGAGCCACCGGGACCGGTTGCTGCCGCGGCGCGTAGACCAACGCAAAGCCGTAGGGGATCAGGTCGAAGAAGTGGTCGGCGTGCATGTGGCTGATCACGATCGCGTCGGTGCGCGTGTAGTCGCGCACGCGGCGCAGCTTGCCGAACACGCCGTTGCCGCACTCCAGCAGCAGACAGGTGGACTCGTGTTCCACCAGGTATCCCGAGCAGGCGCCGCCTGCGTCTTGCCACGCGGGGGATTTCCCGAGCACGGTGACGCGCATGATCTAGTGCTCGCCGGTTGTAGTGGGGCTGATGAATACGTGCATCATCAGTTGCGAAAATAGCGCCTTGTGAATGTGGTTTCAGTGCAGCTACGCACAATTGGGAACCGCGGCGTTCGCGGGGGTGGCTCGGTTTGCGTGGCGTCGAGGCCGACCGACCGTGTGCGTGACTACGAATCGCGGTGCTCGAAGACCCACGCGGCGCGGGTGCGTTCCTGGCGAAAGACGAACGACAACTGCTGCGGCGGCTTGAGCCCGCGCTCGTGGTCGCGGAACGTTGGGCACGGCTCGGCCGCATCCAGCGAGCAGAGCAGGTTGCGCTTGAAGTAGCAGTCCTCGCAGGTGATTTTGGGCTTGCGCGGGCGGCGTTTGCGAGTGGCGGTGGGGTTGGCGCCTACCGTGGCGAGGCGGGGTGTGGCCGCGGCTCCCGAGTCCGGTCGCGACTGACGCTCAGCCAACGTCGGCGCGTCGCTGCGCGCGCGCGCGGCACCGACGTCGGCCTGTCTGCTGCTTGTCTTGGCGTTTGCGTTCAAAGGGGTGATGTCGTGTCCGATCGCGCGGGTTGCGGCCGTGCTCGGCCGAGCCGAGCCGAGGCGGCTTCGCGCGTTGGTCCTTCCTGGGTATGTGGCGGGCGATCGATTCGAGTCCGATTTTCACGGCTCGGAGCGGTCGCTCACCGATCGCTTTCCAACCTAGCGCAGATCGGCTTAATGCTTGACCGGCGTTTTCGCAAATCGCAGAGAATTTTGTTTGTCCGCGGACGTATTCGTGCCGAGCACGGCTGCCGCGCCGGACAAAGCCTGCTCATCAACGGCGACCACAATTTTTGTCATCCGCATTCCTCCGGTCGAAGTTCAAGCGTTTGTCAGTCGATGGTGACCAATTTCAAAGAACGCAAAAGCCCCGCCGGACAACTCCGACGGGGCTTGATCAAACTGCACTGGTGTGACGGGATGACGCCTTAGACGCGGGCCAGTGCCTCGACCAACTCTTTCACGGCGCCGGCTGAGTTCTGCAGCTGTTCGGTCTCGTCGTCGGTCAGGTCGATCTCGATGATCTCCTCTACGCCGCCGGCGCCGAGCTTGACCGGCACGCCGACGAACAGGCCGTCCATGCCGTACTCGCCCTCGCAGAGCGCCGCACACGGCAGCACGCGCTTCTGGTCGAAGACGATCGCGTCGCACATCTCCACAGCGGCCGCGCTGGGCGCGTAGTAGGCGCTGCCCTTTTGCAGCAACTTGACGATCTCGGCGCCACCGTCACGCGTGCGCTGAACGATCTCCTCAAGGCGGTCGGCGGGGATCTTCTGGCTGACCGGGATTCCCGCGACGTTGGTGTAGGAAACGACCGGCACCATCGTGTCGCCGTGGCCACCCAGCACGAAGCCGGTGACGTCGTTTGCCGACACGCCCAGCTCCCAGGCAAGGAATGTGCGGAATCGGGCCGAGTCCAGCACGCCGGCCATGCCCACCACGCGCTGGCGCGGGAAGCCGGTGACGTCGTACGTGACGTGGCACATCGCGTCCAGCGGGTTTGTCACCACGATCACGATCGCGTCGGGCGAGCGGTCGGCGATCTGCTTGGCGACGCCGCCGACGATCTCCTTGTTCTTGGCGAGCAGGTCGTCGCGGCTCATGCCCGGCTGGCGCGGAAAGCCCGAGGTGATGATCACGATGTCGCTGCCGGCGGTCTCCTCGTAACCGGTCGTGCCCACGACGTTGGGCTCGTAACCGACGACCGGACCGGCCTGGTTGATGTCTAGGGCCTTACCCTGCGGAATGCCGTCGACGATGTCGACGAGTACTACGTCCGCGTAGTCGCGCTCGGCCAGACGCTGCGCGCAGGTTGCGCCCACATTGCCGGCTCCTACGACGGTGATTTTCTTTCTGCTCATGGGGATGGGGACTCCTTCAATAGTTCGCGCGAACGTCGGCGCTCGCACGTTAAAGATTTCGCCGCAAGAAATTAGCGGCTTCGTGATTAAGCTCGGGCTTGGAAGGGGCTGCTGATTGGAGACCCCAACAAAATGCGCCAGGAACGATCTCGTCGAACCTAGGACATTTTCCAGAGAGATTGAATCGGCAAGGCAAACATCCGGTCTTCGAACTCCCGCACGTATTCGCCGTCGTACAGTACGACGCCGGCGACAAAAGAATCCTCGGCACTCGTTCGTAGTTTGCGCAAGCCGCGAAAGTCCTTCGCGTTGACGGTGCCGGCCGATTTGACTTCGACTCCGGCGACTCGGTTATGCGCAAACTCGATGACGAGGTCGACTTCCGAACCGTCGCGGTCGCGAAGGTGTGAAATTTCTACTCGCGGGTCTTGCCAGGTTGCCTGGCGCCGAAGTTCCTGGTACACGAAAGTTTCGAGCAACTGGCCGTAGAACTCTCGATTGAGCACTGTCAATTGCGAATCGAAATTGGTGAGCATGGAAGCAATGCCCGTGTCGCCGATGTGCAGTTTCGGGGACTTAACCCGGCGACTTACGAGATTGCCAAACCACGGGGGAAGCTCATCGACAAGGAAAAGACCCGTGAGTAGCGTCAGGTGTTCTCGAATTGTTGTGCGGCTTACCTCGAAGGGAGCGGAGAGTTTGCTCACGTTAAGCGTCGTTGCAGTACTCGCGGAGATCACTCGAAGTAGCTTGGGGATAGTTTCAAGCTGACGAATGTGTGTGAAGTCCCGTACGTCCTTCTTTGCGATTGTGTCGACGTAGTCGTTCAGCCATTCCTCACGCCTGTGCGGCCGGGCGCGGGCGAGCGCTTCGGGATAGCCGCCGTCAGCGATCATTTCGGCGAGCCTTGGACCAAGACGCTCGTAGCGTTCGACGCGAAATTCCCCGCTCCGCAATCGCGCCAGAAAGCCAGACTCGCGCCCCTCGATCTCGGCGCGCGAAAGCGGGAGGAGTGTTTTGATCGAAATCCGCCCGGCAAGCGAGTCGCCGAGTTTCGGTACGAGCAGCACATTGGCGGACCCAGTCAGGATGAAACGCCCCGGTACACGGTCCCGATCCACGAGAAATTTGATCGTCCGAAAGAACTCCGGCACGTGCTGGACCTCATCGAGGATTACCTTTTCCGGCAAAGATTCGCCGAATCCAACCGGGTCATCTTGTGCGAAATCGCGCGTTCGCGGATCGTCGAAGCTGATGTACATGTAGCCGCGTTTGTCGCCGATTTCGCGGGCAAGTGTGGTTTTACCGCTCTGGCGTGGCCCGTTAATCAGCACAACAGGCGTGTCTGTGAGCGACTCTTTTACGCGCGCGTCGAGAAACCGGGGGTAGTGCGTACGTTTTTGCATTAGGCGAGCTTACCGGAATTTGCGGCAAATTGTCAGTTTACTAGACGGCAGATCGTCGATAATAAGGTCAGCAGATTGTCGGTTTGAGCCGGGGCAAGCCGCAGACCATGGATCGAGATGGCCGGATTCCGCCGTTATTTGCCGAGCGGTGTCACGGCTTTGATCGCGTTCCGATCTGACTCGTCAAATCGTCGGCAGATCGGTGCCGCGCTGCGTTTTCCCGTCATCCATCGATTTTCAGCAGTAGCTGCGTGAAAAACCTCTCTTTGCCGGACGCTAAACGGGCCGCATGGCTAACGCGTCTGGAGGCAACGGATGTCTCCGATGCCTACCGCCCACCCGCAGGCGTGTCCGCCTGCTCGATCAGCTCGCGCAGTTTCTCGTTGCGCTTCAAAAAAGCATCGTCGATCGGGCCCACCCAGCCGCGCGTCCACTTCAGCAGATTCCAGCGTTTGGGTACGAGGATCTTGACTGCGCGTTTTTCGATGCCGACGGCGATCGCTTCGCCGGCCG
This sequence comes from Actinomycetota bacterium, assembly GCA_016213645.1. Classification (GTDB taxonomy): domain Bacteria; phylum Actinomycetota; class Thermoleophilia; order Solirubrobacterales; family JACPNS01; genus JACPNS01. The sequence goes on along the minus strand of JACQZY010000013.1, from coordinate 109,904 downwards.
CGGCCGGCTGGAGTTTCTTCTTCAGGCCGAAAGGTGCTTGATCCATGAACTTGGGACCGAGCGGATCGCTGAGCGCTCCTTGCACCATCGCCGTGTCGATGAAGCCGAAATAAGCCACTCCGGCCGACGCTCCGCAGATCGACAGTTCAAGCCGAAGCGCGCGGCCGAGCTGTTCAACGGCCGCTTTGCTCATCGCGTAAGGCGACTGACCGGTGCCGTTGAAGAATGCGTAGATAGACGCAACCGTGACGATGTGGCCGCGGCGTTCCTTGATCTGCGGCAGCGTTGCTTTGACGGTGTTCCAGACGCCGATCAGATTGACGTCGATCACGCGTCTGAATTCTTCGTCGGCGGTCGCGCTGACCGTGCCGATCGGGCCCGCGACTCCCGCGTTGGCAACGGCCACGTCCAGCCCGCCGAAGCGCTCCACCGTGGCCGCGACCGCCGCATCCAGCGCGGCGCGATCGGTGACGTCGGCGGCCAGCGCCATTAACCGCTCGGCGCCGGTCGAACCTGGTGTGGCGATCGAGTCGGCCGCCGCCTGAGTGGCGCCGGCGTCAAGATCGGCCAGCACCACCGAGGCGCCGCGCTTGTGCAGCGCCGCCGCGGTCGCAAGGCCGATGCCACCGGCAGCGCCCGTGATCAGCGCGACCTTGCCGTCAACGGAATATTTCGCGGGACCGGCCACGGCGTCGACTCCGTTGCGACCTACGCCGGTACCGACGCTTGCAGCTTCGCGATGATCGCGTCCGCGAACTCGGCGGTGCCGACCGCCGTCGGGTCGTCACGCGTGGGCTTGAGGTCGTAGGTGACGTCCTTGCCCTCGCGGATCACATCCGCGATCGCGTTCTCCAGCCGTGTGGCGGCGTCGCTCTCGCCGAGGTGGTGCAGCATCATCACGCTTGAGAGGATCAGCGCCGTGGGGTTGATTTTGTTCAGGCCCTTGTACTTGGGCGCGGAGCCGTGGGTGGCCTCAAAGATCGCGTAGTCATCGCCGATGTTGGCGCCGGGCGCCAGGCCCAGGCCGCCGATCATGCCGGCGCCGAGGTCGGAAACGATGTCGCCGTAGAGGTTCGGCAGCACGATCACGTCGTACTCCTCGGGGCGTGAAACCAGCTGGTTGCAGAGGTTGTCGATGATGCGGTCGTCGAACTCGATCTCCGGGTATTCCTCCTGCGCGATGCGCGTTCCGACCCGCAGAAACAGCCCGTCGCTGAACTTCATGATGTTGCTCTTGTGCGCGAGCGTGACCTTTTTGCGCCCGTGCTTCTTCGCGTACTCGAAGGCGCTGCGCACGATGCGCTCGGTGCCGAAGATGCTGATCGGCTTGATCGAAATGCCCGAGTCGTGGCGGATCTCGGTGCCCGAGATGTCCTTGATCGCTTCGATCAGCTTGAGCGCGTCTTCGCTGCCCTCTTCAAACTCGATGCCTGCATAGAGGTCTTCGTGATTCTCGCGGATGATCACGTAGTCGACCGCGTCGAAGTGTGAACGCACACCGTCGTACAGCTTGATCGGGCGCTGGCAGCTGTACAGGTCTAGCGCCTTGCGCAGGGCCACGTTGACCGAGCGAAAGCCCGAACCCACGGGTGTGGTGATCGGCCCCTTGATCGCGACCTTGGTCTGCTTGATCGATTCGATCACGCGGTCGGGCAGCGGCGTGCCTTCGGCCTCGTAAACGTCGATGCCGGCGTCCTGCCAGTCCCAGTTGAACTCCACGCCGGTTGCCTCGATCACGCGGCGCGTCGCCTCGGAGATCTCCGGGCCGGTGCCGTCACCGGGGATGAATGTCACGTCGTAAGCCATTTGCTTCCTCGCTTCCGTCAAAAAGAGGCACGGCGGATTGATTTTGTCCGTGCTTATGGGGGCTTGGGTCGGCGGCGCCGGTAGCGCAAATCTGGCCGCCTGCCAACCAAGCCAGGTTAGCCTGACAAAATAGGTCTCATGTTCGGAGGCTCGCAATCACTGCCGCTTTTCCGGGTTGCCGGGATCAGCGTCACCGCGGGATGGAGCTGGCTGCTGGCGCTCGGTTACGTTGTGTTCATGCTCTCGGGGTCGTACAACTCGATCCTCGGACCGGGTAACGACGTCGAGGCTTTCGCCTACGCGGTCGTCGTGGCGTTCCTCTTTTTCGGCTCGATCGTGCTGCACGAGTTTGGGCACGCGATCGTGGCGCGGCGCAACGGCATCGGCATTCTCGGCATCGAACTGTGGGTGCTGGGCGGACTGGCGAAGATGGATCGCGACCCGGTGACGCCCGGTGTGGAGTTTCGCGTGGCCGCCGCCGGGCCGCTGGCCACCACGATCATCGCGGCCGGCTGCTTGGGCGCCGCCGCGCTGGTTGACGGCAGCCAGATCGGGCACCTGATGACATTGTCAACGCGCACCGGCGACAGTGCGTGGCTGGCGAGCGTGGTTTGGCTGGGGATGGTCAACCTGTATCTGCTGGCGTTCAACCTCTTCCCCGCGTATCCGCTCGACGGCGGACGGATCGCGCGCGCGATCGTCTGGAAATTGACCGGCGACGAGCACCGCGCCACGAACTTCGCCGCCGGCCTTGGTCGAGTCTTCGGCGGTGCGCTCGTGGTTGCGGGTGTGCTGTTGTTTGCCAGTCAGCCGTTTCCCGCCGTGCTCTTCATGTACATGGGTTTTTCGATCATGCAGTCGGCACGCGGAATCGTGGCCCATCGCAAGATGCTCGGCGACGCCTCACGGCTCACGGTCGCCGACGTAATGGACGTACAGCCGGTGGTGATGGGGTCTGACGTCACGGCCGATCGCGCGCTGGACGAGTTCTTCTGGCGTTACCGCTGGCCGTGGTTTCCCGTCGTCGATCCCTATGGCCACTTCGTCGGCCTGATCGAACAGAACGCGATCGAGCGGATCGACGAGGCCGATCGAGCCGGTCGCAGCGTCAGCGAGTTGATCTCACCCGATTCCGGTCATCGCCGCGCGGTCATCGCGGACACTCCGCTGACTGCCGTGCTGGCCAACCCGTCAATTCGCGATTACGGCGCGCTGATGGCCGTGGACGGCGACGGCAAACTGCTCGGCGTGATCACGATCGAGCAGGTACAGCGTGGTCTGCGGGACGCGATCAACCGCAGCGTCGCGCGCGAGCGCCCGAGCGATCCGGCTGAGCCCGGTGGTCCGGAAGGCTGACGGCGCCCCGGCGTAAGGGTTCTCTCGCCGCGATCCGCCGTGAGCTAACGCGGCTGATCGAACAACCGCGGCCCGAGCACCACGCGTTTCAGATCAACCTTGCGGGTGTTCAGCAGTTCGGTGACCGCATGAGTCGTGTCGCCGAGGACGTTGCCGGCGAGCCGGCGGTACCAGGCGTTTGCGAGGGCTTCATCGGTCCATGCGTCGAAGAAAAGCCAACCGTGGTCGACCTCGCCGGCGACGTGCAAAATCATTCCGTCAGGTGTCTGCGCGGGAAAGCCCATCAGGTCGCAACCCGCCATGTACCGCGCCTCGTTCGTGTTCGCGTCCTGCACGACGTAGCCGACGGCCACCGGCGCCGAGTCGCGGCCGGGCCTGTCAGTTGCGCCAGTCGACTCGGTGACGCCTTCAAAGTCGCGTGCGCAAGGGCCGAGCACCACGCGCGCGGTGACCTGGTGTTTGGGCTCGATGTCCGCGCGGCGCTCCACGATCGCGATCGCGTCGGTGATCGCGGCGGCAAGAAAATCCGTGAAGTAGCCCTCCATCGTGGTGAGGTCGGTCCACAGGTCGATGACTTCAAGGTGCCTACCGGTCTCGCCGGAGAAATGCGCGAGCATCCCGTCGGGCGGTTTGCCGGGCAGGCCGATGCGGTCGGCGACGAAGTTGTAGAAGTCCCAGTCGGCATCCTTGTGGTACAGCGCGAAGGCGCCCGCCAGAGACATCGCCCCGGAATCCCTTGGGCCGGTATCCGCCGCCGTCTTCGTGTTGGCTGGTGTGTTGGCTGAACCCGTCATCGCTCGCTGTTCCGCATCCCGATCGCTTTCGATTGCCGTTGTTCAGCTGTCTTCAGCGGGGCAGATAGCCGCCACCCGTCAGATCAGGGCTGACGAACAGTCTTTTGACCTCGATGCGCCGCATCCTGTACCGCTGTTGCCAATTACCCGTCTCGGCGATCTGGCCGATCACCTCCGAAACCCGGCGGTGCCACCGGTCCATGCTCGCGAGATCGTCAAAGCAGTCGAACGCGCGCCAGCCGCCGTCGCACGGTCCGGCGACGTGGAGCACCAGGCCTTCGGGCAAGGTATCTGGAAACCCGAGCAGCCCGCAGCCGCGCAGGTAATCCGCCTCGTCGCCGCCGAGGTTTTCGAACATCACGCCGATCGGATTAAGCCCGGCGTGTGCCAGCGCATCCTCGCCGGATTCGGGGTCAATCTCGGCATAGCGCGAGGCGGACGGACCGACGATCAGGCGTGCGATCAGGTGCTGGTCGGGCTGGATGTCGCTGCGGCTCGGCGACTCCGCGATCGTGCGGCTGATTGCATCGACGAGGAAATGACCAAACACGCGCTCCATCGCGCCGGGCTCGTCCCATAGATCCACGACCTCCCAGCCGGTGTCGGTTTCGCCGGCGAAATGACCAAGCAGCTCGGGCGCGATCACGCCTGGGAAGCCAATCGCCCGGCAGACGTCGGAGTAGAAGTCCCAGCCCACTTCCGCAACTCGAAAATGCCCGTAGGTGACGGCGTCACGCGGAACGCCGGTCCGGAGTCTGTCTACCGGCCGGGACTTTGTGCCGCTGATGAAGGGGTTAGGGCGCATGTCGCAAAACTTGGTAGTCAAAGTCCATATTACGGCAATACAACCGGCGGCGTGCGCGTGTGCGGACGGGTGTTTCAGGCGTCGGCGAGCGCATCGGCGACTGCCAGATAGTGAACCTTCAGCTCCACCGGACGAATCTCCGGAAACACGCCGCGTTCGCGCACCACGGACACAAGCGCCGGCATCAAGCGGTCTTCCAGAAAGCGGCGCGACTGCCCGGCGTGCCTCCAGATACTGGTGATCCGAAGCACGTCTTCGACCTGCCCAACCGCATGAATCAGCAATCCCGCCGGAAACTGCCCGGGGAAGTCCATCCGCGCGATCACGCGTTCGTAGAGCTTGACGTCGGCGTTTGGCAGGTCGATCACGTAGCCCACGCATTCGGGGTCGCTGACCGCCAATCCGGCGCGAAATTCGCTGAGGTCCGCGCCGACGATCAGTCGGTGCACGCTGTGACTGCGCCGGTCAACGACCGGATCCGGGTCGGCGCGTTTGAGCACTTCGTCGATGACCTGTCGCTTCTGTCGCCAGGAGGCGGCCGACAGCGAATCGTTCTGCCACACGCTCATGTAGGCGATGGCGTCGTCGATCGTTCCGCCGACGTGTACGAGAAGTCCGTCGTCGAGACGTTTGCGATAGCCGAGCCGTTCGTAGATCTCGTCGATCTGCGGAAGCCCGACATCTCCCTCGATTCGGTAATCAGCGAGCACGGCGTGGCGCGCCAGGTCCGGTTCGTGATCGCCGAGCGCACGGCGCCTGTTTCTGAATAGCCGGGTTTGCACGTTGCGACTTTCGACCCGGCCCGGCCGATGCATCTACCGAGCCGCTGGGGATTTTGGAATCGACCGAGGGTTGACGGCGATACGGCGCAAATTGACGCGGCGGGCTGTTTGCGTGATCGCGGGCGCCGTCGCCGCGGCGTCGAGTGAGGACCGCCAAACGTCTTGCGCAAGCCAATCTCCGGCGGCGGTGAACCCGTGCAGATGGGCGATCAGTCCGTCGGGCACGATTTCTGGCAGCCCGAGCCGGTCGAACTCGGCCACGTAGGCGTCGCGCTCGATCGTCGTGGCGTTGCTTTCCAGCAGCACCGGCGCGCCGCCGAACTTGCCGATCGCCACGCCGCCGGCATCCGTGCCGATGTCGGCAAAAAACAACGCGTCCGGCGAGAGCAGCAGCGCCTCGATGGCCAGCGATTCGGGTTCGATGTCGGGATGGTCACCGGACTCGATCATGTGCTGTTGGATCAATGGCATCGCCGTGTCGCGAAAGTACGTCTCAGAATGCTCGCGAGTGAGCCAGACGTTCGTCATGAACCATCCGTGCTCGACCGGGCCCGCGAACTGGCAGACCATGCCCTCGGGGCAGGTTTGGGGAAAGCCAAAGCGCGTCATCATGCCGTCGTAAAAGTCCCAGCCGACACCGGCGAGTTCGAAGTGAGAACAGAAACCGGCGGGTTCGTTCAGCGTTAACGGCGCCGCCGTTTCGGGAACGCCGGTGGTTGCAAGGTTTGTCCGCATGATGATTAATCGGTAGAGCCTGGCAACCACTTTAAGGCAGATCAGCGGATGTTGCAACGCCGAAACCGCTGACCGGTCCGTCATTTCAGAAGATCGGTCCGCGGTTTGTATAGACTGCCGCCGCCTTGCCAGAGCACGACGTACTTGTAATTGGGGCCGGATTAGCCGGTCAGCGCGCCGCACTAGCGGCTGCCGAACAAGGCGTGACCGTCGGCATAATCAGCAAGATCCACCCGGTTCGCTCGCACAGCAACGCGGCGCAGGGCGGTATCAACGCCGCGCTCAACCCCGACGACTCCTGGGAATCGCACGCGTACGACACGGTCAAGGGTTCCGACTACCTGGGCGACCAGGACGCGATTGCGGTGATGTGCAGCGAGGCGCCGGAGGAGATCCTTCACCTCGAGCACCTCGGCGTGACCTTCCACCGCAACGAAGAGGGTCTGCTGGGCACACGCGCATTCGGCGGCGCCTCCGCCGCGCGCACCTACTACGTGGCCGACATCACCGGACAGGCGATCCTGCACGTGCTTTACGAGCAGATGCTCAAGTACGACGACAAGATCGACCGTTACGAGGAGTGGTTCACGGTCGCGCTGGCGATCGACGAGAACGGCCGCTGCAACGGCGCCGTCATGCGCAACATTCGCGACGGCGTGATCGAGCTGTTCCGCGCGAAGACCGTGATTCTCGCCACCGGCGGCTCGGGCCAGATCTACAAGCCCACCACCAACGCGCTGGTCTGCACGGCCGACGGTCAGGCGATGGCCTACCGCGCCGGCGCCGCCTTGATGGACATGGAGATGATCCAGTATCACCCCACCACGCTTCTGGGCAACGGTCTGCTGATCACAGAGGGCGCACGCGGCGAAGGCGCTCACCTCTATAACGCCGCCGGCGAGCGCTTCATGGAGAAGTACGCGCCAAACAAGCTTGAGCTCGCCTCGCGCGACGTGGTTTCGCGCGCCGAGCAGACTGAGATCAACGAAGGCCGCGGCTTCCCCGACGGCTCTGTTCACCTTGACGTCACCGTCGTGCCGAAGAAGCGCATTCACGAGGCACTGCGCGAGATCGTGATGGTCGGCCGCGACTTTGCGGGCATCGACATCACCAAGGACCCGATTCCGATCCGCCCCGGTCAGCACTACATCATGGGTGGCATCAAGACCGACGTTGATGGTCTCACTGACATCCCCGGCCTTTACGCCGCCGGCGAAGTGGCCTGCGTTTCGGTTCACGGCGGCAACCGTCTGGGCGCGAACTCGCTGCTGGACACGCTGATCTTTGGAAAGCGCTCCGGTCACCACGCCGCCGGTGTGGCGAAGTCGATGAACATGCCGAAGATCTCGGCCAAACAGGTCGATGACGTGCGCGACGAGATCAACGCGATCATGGCCCGCTCCGCGAGCGACGGCCGTCGCGTCAGCGAGATCAAGGCCGAGCTCGGCGAGACGATGAACGACAAGGTCGCCGTTTACCGCGACGAGGAAGGCCTTAACTCCGCGCTCGAAGTGGTCAAGCGACTTCAGGAAGAAGCGAAGACCGCCTACATCGACGATCGCGGCACAATCTTCAACCAGGACGTGCTCGGGGCGATCGAGTTGGGCTACATGCTCGACATCGCCGAGACGATCGTGATGGGCGCGATCGAGCGCAAAGAGAGCCGTGGCGCGCAGTTCCGCACCGATTACCCGGAGCGCAACGACGAGGAGTGGCTCAAGCACATCGACATCAAGCTCAAAGACGGCACGCCCACGATCGAGTACAGCCCGGTCACGATTACCCAGTGGCAGCCGCAGGAGCGCACCTACTAGGCCGCCTCGCCGGTTAGTTTCATCTTTAACGTCCCATGCCGAACTACGTCCTCAACATCCGCCGCTTCTCTCCCGAATCGGGCGAGCCCGCCCACTGGGAGAAGTTCGAGGTCGAGATGGAGGGGCACCGCCCGGTGCTCGACGCGATTCTGCACGCGCGAAACACCGAGGATGGCTCGATCGGTATTCGCTGTTCATGCCAGGCCGCGATCTGCGGATCTTGCGGTGTGCGCATCAACGGCAACCCGGCGCTCGCCTGCAACACGCTGCTTCGTGACGCCGTCGCCACGGCCAAAGACGGCGCCACGATCGACATCGAGCCGATGGGCAACATGCCGGTGATCAAGGACCTGATCGTGGACATGGACGCCGTACACTGGAAAAAAGTGCAGCGCGTCGTGCCATGGCTGATTCCGGCGGGTGAGCCGCCCGAGCGCGAGTACGTGGTGCCGCACGAGGCGATGGTGGACGTCACGCAGACTATGGCCTGCATTCACTGCGGCGTTTGCGTCAGCGACTGTCTTTCGATGGAGGTCGATCCGGAGTTTGTCGGTCCGGCCGCTCACGCCAAGGCCTACCGCTTCGTCGGCGACCCGCGCGACGCCGCCACCGAGACGCGCCTGCGCGATCTCGCGGAGGACCCGCACGGTCTGTACGACTGCACGCATTGCTTCAAGTGCGTGGAGGTCTGCCCGAAGGGCGTGTCGCCGATGAACCAGATCATGCGCCTGCGCCGTCGCGCGACCGGAGACTTCAAAATCAAGGACGCCAACAACGGCTATCGCCACGAGAAGGCGTTTGTCAGCATCATCGAGAAGTGGGGCACGCTGCACGAGGCCAAGCTGCTGCCGGACTCGTACGGCGAGGGCATCTTCGGCAAGCTGAACCCCGAGGCGCAAAAACAGCTGATCGCTTCCGCTCCGACCGCCGTGCGCGGCGTTCTCTCCGGCAAGGTGCCGCCGCTGAAGGTGATCCACCACCACAAGCTTCCCGACCAGAAGAAGATCAAGGACATCTACAAGAAGATTCACGGCCGCGATGACCGCATTGAGTTGAACCTCTACATCGTCGGCGAAGACGCCGACGCGCTGGCCGCCGAATCCGCGCCGGCCGAGGCTGCCGCGACCGCCGCCGACGGAGGAGAAAGCTGATGAAGGTCGCCTACTGGCCAGGCTGCGTATCGCGCGGTTTCACGCCCGAACTGCACGGCTCGATGGAGAAGATCGCGCCGAAGGTCGGCATCGAGCTACTGGAGCTCGACCGCGCCAACTGCTGCGGCGCCGGCGTGATCGCCGAGCACAACCAAGAGCTCGCCGACACGCTCAACGCGCGTACTTTCGCACTGGCCCAGCAGAGTGGCGGCGCGATGATGATGAACATCTGCTCCACCTGCCAGGGCGCGCAGAGCGAGTGCCAGGAGCGCCTGGACGCGTCCACCGAGTACCGCGACCTGATCAACGAGAATCTCGCGCCGGAAAAACTGTCCTACGAGAAGGGCATCACGAACAAGAACTTCCTCTGGCTGCTGGTCGAGGACATCGGCCTTGAGAAACTTGCCTCGCTGGTCAAGCGTCCGCTCGACGGGCTGCGGATCGCGCCGTTCTACGGTTGTTACATCATCCGCCCGACCGAGCGCCTTGCCTACCGCGAGCACCCGGAGCGCGACCAGTACCTGGAGCAGGTGATCGACGTGATCGGCGCCGAGTCGGTGGCCTACACCGGCAGCCACAAGTGCTGCGGCTTCCCGGTCATCACGATGAACAAGGAGACCTCGCTGACGCAGGCCGGGCGCCATCTGGGCGACGCGATCGACGCCGGCGCGGACGCGCTGGTCACGCCCTGCCCGCTGTGTCACCTCAATCTCGATCTTCAGCAACCGGAGGCGAAGAAGTTCGTCAACCGGGAGTTGGGTATTCCCGTTCTACACTTTCCTCAGCTCATCGGACTCGCCCTCGGGCTCGAGCCGAAAGAGCTGGGGATGGGCAAACACGTTGTCTCCACGAAGGCGGTGGCCGCGAAGGTCGCGGCTATGGCGGTGGCGGCGTAACAAGCCCAAAATGCTCTCAGCACCACTATGGGGGAGGATGCTGGGGATGGGAGAAGGCGGCCAATGGCCGCCTTCTCGCTTTCTACGGGTGCGGGTGTGGAGGCATGCGCCGCCACCAATTTCGATTCAGAAACTTCCGCCGCCGCGCGCGGTTGAATGAAGGTATGAATGGGTCAAGAGGATCCCATATAGGAGAAGCCATGGCAGGCACCCACCGCTGTTCGGAGCCGGGTCCTGTGCATCCAAGCTTCGACTTCGCGTCGATCGACGCAGAGCGCATCGAGCACGACCCGGAAGTGACGGCCGAACACGACGCTCTACAGATTCCGGGCGAACAACCGGATTCTGAAGGGCGCACGTTTCAAGCTCGTCGCTCGATGGCCTCGCCGATCTCGGCCGAGCGCATCGATGGCGATGAACTCAGCGCGGTGCCGGCCGGTCCGCCGAAGGAAGACATCTCCGCTCGCCTGGACGCCGCGCGGCGGCGGCTAAAGCGCGCGGCCGATGTCGCAAGCGACTGACGCCGACGGGCGCGAACTGATCACGCGGCTCGACGCGCTGGCCGACGCCGGTCACGCGCGGCGACTGCAAGGATTCTTCAAGACCGGACCCGGCGAGTACGGCGAAGGCGACGTATTCATCGGTTTGCGGATGCCGCAGATACGAGCGGTCTGTCGGGAGTTTCGAGAGTTGCCGCTTGAAGAGATCGAATTCGTGCTCGCCGGCCCCGTGCACGAACATCGTATGGCTGCGCTCGTGGTGCTCGCCGAACAATCCAAGCGGGCGTTCAAGCGTGGCGATCTGGGCGCAGCCCGGGAGCGGTATGAGTTTTATCTCGCGCACACGCGTCGGATCAACAACTGGGATCTGGTCGATGTGACGTGCCGCGACGTGGTGGGCGAGTACCTGTTGCATACCGACGATCTGGCTCCATTGCGGCGACTTGCGCAGTCGAACCTTCTTTGGGAACGGCGCATCGCGATGGTCAGCACCGCCGCGTTCATCCGAGCCGATCGCTGTGACGTGGCTTTCGAACTGGCCGAGATGCTGGTCGGTGACGATCACGACCTCATGCACAAAGCCGTCGGCTGGATGCTTCGCGAAGCGGGCAAGCGGGACGCGGCCGGGTTGGACCGCTTTCTAACCCACCACGCCGCGACGATGCCACGCACCGCCTTGCGCTACGCGATCGAGCGGCTTTCAGAGTCGCGGCGCAAGCACTGGATGGCGTTCAAGGGGTGAGGCGCGGTTACGAGCTGACTGGTCGGTGCTGAGGGGATGGCGGAGAAGAGGTGTGCGGAAAACGAACGAGAAGAATTACGTGTGCAGGCATTGACTCCAGAAGCGACTGACGCCAGTTGAACGGCAAGCAAGTTTGGCGCTGCTCAAACTGCGGACAGCCGTTATCCGGTCGTGGCACACACTGCGGCAGTTGCGGCGTTCCGGTGCCGCACAACCAGCGCGATGCACCGCCGGTGTTTCATCCTCCGGATCGTGCGCTCACGAGGATCAGAGACCGGCGTCGCATCGGCGTGGTGATCGCAACGCTACTGCTTTTGTCGCTTGTGACAGCCGGGGTTCTGCTGCTGCGCGAAGATTCTGGCCTTGGCGCGCGAGCAAGAGATCTAATCGGTAGGGGCGATGTTGCCACCGTTCCGGGCGGGTCGGTTTCGGTCAAGGAATTCGACGCAATGATACGGGCGTCGCAACCACAACTTCCGGGAGAGAACTCGGACATCAAGCCAATTGATCTTCATCCGCCGGACTTCACGGAATGCACGAAAACGAAGGTCGTATATCCGAACGGAGCAACAGGAATGTTGTCAACAGAAAACTGTCGCGACGATTTCGAATCGAGCCGTGATCGCATCATGAGCCAGCTGGTTCGGGAGTTGTGGTCAGAGCTCGAGGCAGGCGAACGCGGCATCACCGCCAGCGACAGCGAGGTGCGCGAGCGTTACTCGTCGATCAAGAGCACGCCGCTCCCCAACCAACCTGATTTCGAACGCATGCTCGAAAGAACCGGTCAGACCGAGGCCGAAATGCTTAGCCGCATTAAACGTCAGTTGCTTTACGAAAAAGTCCGATCGGCGGTGAAGAACGATCGCAACGTCACCGATCAGGAAATCGCTGATGAACATCGCTTGCATCGATCGAAATATCTGTCCGAAACCACGCGCGACTTGAGGATTGTTTTTACCACGCGCCGAGATCCCGCCGTGGCCGCTTTCGCCGCGCTGGAATCCGGCGATTCCTGGTCTGCGGTTGCCAAGCGGTATTCGGAAGACCCTGCATCGAAGGCAGACAACGGTAGGTTTTTGGGCGTGGTGAAGGGCCAGTTCGAACCAAAGCTCGATAAGGCGGTATTCAAAGCAACGCGTGGAGAAATCGTGGGACCGATCAAGACGCAGTTCGGGTTCTACGTCTTCGCCGTGACCAAAATCACCCAGGGGAAACCACTGGCGCTGGCGCAGGCTTCGCCGCGCATCAAGCAGATGCTTCAGTCCGAAGGCGGAGATCAGAGGCTAAAAAGGTTTGAAGCCGCTTTCACGGTCAAATGGCGCGCTCGTACCTCGTGTCGTGCCGAGTATCACGTGCCGGAAGTGTGTCGCTGACCGTCGGCCGGTCGCATCACGAACGCACCGATTTACGGTTCCGGCGGTTCAGAGTCCTCGTCGAGAATCGCCGAGCAATTGTTGCAGGCATACACGCGATTCCGCTTCTTTCTCGTTACCTCGTTGACCAAAATGAGACGATTACGGAAGCTCGTCGCTCAGTCAGTCGACCAGGCCGCGTGCGACCAGTGTCTCTGCGATCTGCACGGCGTTCAGCGCGGCGCCCTTGAGCAGGTTGTCGCCGACGATGAAGAGGTTTAGGCAGTTTTCGGCGGAGTCGTCTTCGCGGATGCGACCTACAAGTACGTCGTCTTCGCCCTCGGCGTCGATCGCCATCGGGTAGCGGGCGGCGGCCGGATCGTCGACCACGCGCACGCCGGGCTGGGCTTCGAGCAGCGCGCGGGCTTGGTCGGCGCCGAGCGGTCGCTCGGTCTGAAGGTTGACCGACTCGCTGTGGCCGACGTAGACGGGCACACGCGTGCAAGTGGGCGAAACCGCCAGGCCGGGCAGCGAAAATATCTTGCGCGTCTCGTTGATCAGCTTGCGCTCTTCGTCGGTGTAGAGGTCGCCATCCTTGAAGGATCCGGCCTGCGGCAGCACGTTGAACGCGATCTGGTGCGGGTAGCTGGTCGGCGGCGGCGGGTCCTGACCGCCGGTGATCGCCGCGGCCTCGGCGCGCAGTTCGTCGATCGCGGCCTTGCCGGTGCCACTGACGGATTGCATCGTCGTGACCACCAGGCGCTTGAGGCCGGCGGCGTCGTGCAGTGGCTTCAAAGGCACGAGCATCTGCGCGGTGGAGCAGTTTGGGTTGGCGATGATGCGGGCGTGGCCGGGTTCGGCCACGGCGTCCAGCGCCACGGCGTTGACCTCGGGAACGACAAGCGGAATCTCGTCGTGCATGCGCCAATGCGAAGAGTTGTCCACGACAATCGCGCCTGCCGCGGCGAACTTGGGCGCCCACTCACGCGAGACGGTGGCGCCGGCGCTGAAAATGGCGATGTCAAATCCCTCGATTGAACCGTCGGCGAGCTCCACCACGGTCAACTCACCGCCGGCGTAGGGCACGGACTTGCCGGCCGAGCGCGCAGAGGCCAATGCCACCACTTCGGAGGCGGGAAAGCCGCGATCCACGAGCGTGCGCAGCATCTGCGTGCCCACGACACCGGTCGCGCCTACGACCGCAACGCGGTAGCGCCCCTCGCTCATTGGGCGGCCCTGCCTGTTGGGCGCGGCGTCATGGTGCTACCGGGCGGAAGTCGCCGGTCGCGTCCTCGACGGCGATGCCGAGGTCGAAGGCGTCGTGGAGCGCCTTGACCGCGTCGGGTACGCGGTCGGCGGCGATCACACAGGAAATCTTGATCGGTGAAGTGGAGATCATCTCCAGGTTTATCCCCTGCTCACCGAGCACGGTGAAAACCTTCGCCGCGACGCCTGGATGCGAACGCATGCCCGCGCCGATCACGCTGACCTTGCCGATCTCCAGATTGCTCTCGACGGCGTCGAAGTCGTCTATCTGACGTAGTGCGTCGAGCGCCTGGGCGAGGTCGTCGCGCGGCACCGTGAAAGACATTTCCGCCGGATGCTCGCCGCCTTCTGGCTCGTTCTGCAGGATCATGTCCACGTTGATGTTGGACTCGGCAAGCTTGGTGAAGATCTCTCCGGCCACGCCGGGACGGTCCGGCACGCCGCGCACGGTCACGCGCGCTTCGTCGGTGGAGTGGGTCACGGCTGTCACTAGCGGCTGTTCCATTGTCTGATCCTCGCTGACCACAAGCGTACCGGTGCCGTCGTGAAAACTGGAACGGCAATGAATCGGTACGCCGTGGTTGCGCGCGTACTCGATCGAACGCAGCTGTAGCACGCCGGCGCCCGATGCCGACATCTCCAGCATTTCCTCGAAGGAGACCATCGGCAGCATCTTCGCGTTCGGCACGATGCGTGGGTCGGCGTTGAAGACGCCGTCTACATCGGTGTAGATCTCGCAGACGTCGGCTTTCAGCGCCGCCGCCACCGCCACCGCCGTGGTGTCGCTGCCGCCGCGGCCCAGCGTGGTCACGTCCCTCGACGTGGAAACTCCTTGGAATCCCGCGACCAGCACGATCTTGCCGTCGGCGAGTGCCTCCTCGATGCGGTCGGCGCGCACATCCACGATGCGCGCCTTGGTGTGCGATTCGTCAGTCAGGATGCCGGCCTGCGAGCCGGTCAGGCTGATCGCCTGCTGGCCCATGTCGTGGATCGCCATCGCCGCCAGCGCGCAGCTGATGCGCTCGCCGGTAGAGAGCAGCATGTCCATCTCTCGCGGGTCCGGGCGTTCGCTGATCTCTTGGGCGGCGGTCACCAACTGGTCGGTGGTCTTGCCCTGCGCGCTCAGCACGGCCACTACGCGTGCGCCCTTCTCGTGCGCGGCGACGATTCGCCGCGCGGCGTTCTTGATGCGTTCGCCGTCGGCCACAGAGGTGCCGCCGAACTTCATGACGATCGTCTCGGCCATGAGGGGGAGGGTAGTTGGCGTGGGTGCGGCGTCTGCCGCGCCTCTTCGGCCAGGCTACGCGGCGGGCGGCGCGAGCGGAACGGTGAACTGACGTGCTTTGCCGTTGCGCAGGTAGAAGTGAAAGATCGCGGTGTCGGCGTTGCAGGTGCCGAAGTTCGTGCCACGCCGAAGGCGCTGGGTGAGCTGACGTTCGCGAATGCCGTCGGCGTTGAGAATGGAAACGTTCCAGAAGCCGGCGCGGCGCATTGACCGTGGCCACGCCCACGGCCAGCCGCGGCGCGAAATCTCGAGGATCTTGTCGCCGCAGAAGTGCATCCAGCGCGTGTTGCGGGAACGCTTGAGGACGCGAGTGAAGTCGGGGCGCGCGGGGTCGGGGCGCAAAAGTGTTTTCTCGCCGGACCTGTTGATCAAAACGCGGCCGCTGCCGGAGATTTCCAGGCTTCGAGAAAATGCGGTCGGCATCTGTGCCTCGGCAAATTGACCGGTCGCGAGGTTGAACATTCCGGCCGGTCCAGGTGTGCCGCCTTCGTCATCGGGCACGGTCTGCGCAAACCAATCGCCCAAACCCCACGTCAGACGACCCAGCGTGGAGTCGTCCTCGCCGGTACTCCAGCCGGCCTTGCGTTCCAGGAGTACGCGCGTCGATCCGTCGGGCGCGATAGCGGAGATCGTGGACTCGATCCGTCGCAACGTGCCGGACGCGCAGTTGCCGTCGTGGCTCATTTTGCGGAGTTCTTCCACGATCGTTTCAGACTGAGCGTTGATCGCGATCAGACGCACGCGCGAGAAGCAGGTCAACCCGTTGAATTTGCCGTCGCGCTGCGTGACGATCGAGGTGGCGACACCCGTCGCGTCACGCTTGATTTCGTAGATCCGGCTTGAGCCGTCGTGCCGGTTGAAGGTGCCCACCGCCAGGTGTCCGTTGGCCGCGTTGAAGGCGGTCACGTTTTCGTCGGGATCGGCCTCGAAGGCCGTTTCCGGTGCAGCGGCGCCGAGTTCGCGGCGCAGTATTCGCGTGGTGTCGCGGCTGTCGCCGTTTGCCCCGGGCGATCCGGCCAGCGGGAAGGTGCCGTAGTCGTAATTGAGGCCGGACGGTTGCTGCAACCAATAGACGGCGCCCCCGTCGAGCTGGGCCGAGCCCAAGCCGTACGAATATTCCGGCGCCAGTACCGCGGCGCCGGCGGAACTTGCGAGCACGAGCGCGTAGGTACAGGCAAATGCGCACAGCGTCACGACCAACCGCGTTCTCATGGCGCAAACCTCTGCGCGTTCACGCTGCTGCCGTTGTCCGTTGTCAGAACCAGCGCGTCCCCGTCGCATCCGAGCGAACGCACCCAGACCCTGTCCGTCACCGCGATCTGACGCGCCTCACCGCCGCCGGAGTTTCGAACGACCACTTGCAGCGCCGAGACCACGGGCAAGCCGTCGATCACCGAGATGGTGCTAGCCGTCGAGTCCTGGTAAATGAATCGGGGCATGCGGAGTTCGTAGAGCTTGTCCGCGCAGTGACGCATCACCACCGATTTGTAGCCGGCATCGGCGATTGCCGACGGATTGTCCGCGTCGCCGGGCGAAAACGTCACGATCGGTTCGTTGTGACCGGCGAAGAAGAAGTACGGGTTGTAATCCCCGTCATCGTCGACAGTCAGACCAGGTCCGACGACGACGGTGCCATCGTTTGCGATCGAGGCGTTATTTGTGGATTCAACGTCCCAGACGCGTGTCTTCGAGCCGACAGAAAGATCCAGCACATTGAATGATTTGACAAACGGACCGTATGTGAGCAAGTAATTCCCGGAAAGCTGAGCGCGTCCGAGGGTAAGCATGGTCTCGGTGGGAGTCGGGTCGAGCATTCGCGTGGCGCCGTCGCGTGCAATTGCGATGGTTTCGATGTCGAAGTCGCGTTGACCGTCCGCGGAGCAGATGCCCGTCAGTCGTGTGACGATCGCTTCTCCCGTGGGACCGGCGTCGTTGAGCATCGCCATACGGCCGCAGGCGTCGTCGTCATCCTCGTCGAAGGTCGCCGTGATGTTGTCGCTCGCGATCTCGACCGGTGAGGTCGAACCGACGTCGAAGGCGACGATTCGGGTCTTGACGCTGCGCGAGGATTTGGAATCCAAAAGCGCCACAAGGACGCGCCCGCCGCCGGCGCGCACCGCATACGGAAAGGCGCGGCGCATACGCATCAGCACCGTGCGTTCCCCGGTCTGCGCGTTTCGCCGTACGAGCTGGATCGGCAGCGCGGAATCGAATTCGTCATCGATGCTTTGGATGCGTCGCTTCAGCAACAGGGCGTACGAGTTCGGCCAGTCTGTGGCCGCCGCCAGCACGCGCGTGGCATTTGTGTCTGGCCCGGTGGATGCGGGCGGACCGGTCGTCGGAACCGGCACCGCGGGAGCAGGGGACGTGCCGCGCCTTGCAGCGGTGCGGTATCTCGCTGGGATAGATGTTTTATGCAGGCGATTTAGCGCGTGCAGCGGGTTCTTTGAGCCCAGCGCTCGGATCAGCCGGCCCACCGAGGCGCCGTTCTGGGGGTGGTGTACGACAACGTGTTTGCGGTGCTTCGCCTTTGACGCCGCCGCCAGCGCGGAAAAGGCCACCAACATGCTGACGGCGACAAGCGCGATCACCGCGACAAGAAGTCGTCGGTTCGAGCGTTTGCAGTCAGTTTGTGAGTTCCCCATAACCAGTCCCTTGGACCGGTCCAGGCTATACGGAGCCGAGGCGTCTGTGGGTTAAGGCCGAGGCTAAGCCGCGCGCACGAGCACCGGCCGTGGCAGCGTGCCGTCGGGCTCGTCGCGGTGATTGAGCGCGGAGAGCAGTGCGCCCACCACGCTCGGGTCGAACTGCGTGCCCGCGCAGTCCACGAGTTCGTTGCGTGCGGCACTCTCACTGAGCGCCTTGCGATACGGGCGGTCGCTGGTCATCGCGTGAAAGGCGTCGCAGACCAGCACGATGCGGCTGGCCAGCGGGATCTGCTCGCCGGAGATGCCGTCCGGGTAACCGGTACCGTCCCAACGCTCGTGTTCATGGCGGATCGCCCTGGAGACTGACTCGAACCCGGGCACCTGGGCCACGATCTGTTCGCCGATCGCTGGATGCCGCCGCATCACCTCCCACTCGTGTTCGTTCAGCGCGCCCGGCTTGTTGAGGATTTCGTCGGGCACACCGATCTTGCCGATGTCGTGCAGCAGCGCTACGTCCTTCAGTTCCATCCGGGCGGCTTCGTCCAGCTCCATCTGGTCGGCCACCAGCATCGCCATGTCAAGCGTTTCGTCCGAGTGTTTGCTGGTGTATCCGTCACGCGCCTCCAGCGCCAGCAACAGCGACATCATCGTGCCGCTGAAGCGCCGCCGCTCGAAGCGCATCTCCAGCATTTTCTGCGTGAAGAAGCCCACCACAAGCAAAACTCCCGGAAATGCGCGCACTCCCGTGACTGCCATCGGCAGCAGCGACATGCCAAACAGCGCGACGGGGAAGACCACGAACTCCAGCATCACGAGCACGCTTTGCAGGACCTTGACCAAAGTGTGTTGCCAGAAGAAGGTTGACGTGGTGATCGCGGGGCCGAGCGCGAACATCAGCATCGCCGGTTGGTCGTAGTGCATGGCGGCGGCCGTTGCCGCGACATACGCGAACAGACCGGTGCAAAGGCTCCAGAGCCTGGGCGCGCCGAATCGACGCAGGAAGAAGCTGCCGGTCGCGATCATCGCCGCCATCGACACGAATGCCGCGCCAAAGAGGTCAAAGGGTGGGCGTGCGATCAGATACGCCGACATCACAATCGCGATCAGCGACCAGGTGACGCCGTTGACCGTGATTACGACCACGGGATCATCGATGCTTACGCGGCTCTCCGGTTCCGCGGGGGCATCGTCGATCGGCAGCGCGCGGTTGATGTCTGTTCGCGCGTCGGACATACCGTGATCGGGCTGTGCCTGCTGCGGCCCCTCTTCCTCGTCAACGTTGAAGCCCACGATTCCCTGTTCGATCGCACTGTCGAATGCCGCCACGACGACCGGGTCAAACTGACTGCCGGCGTGCCGACTGAGTTCGCTGCGCGCGTCGTCGTGTGGCATCGCTTTGCGGTACGGTCGATCGCTGGTCATCGCGTGAAAGGCGTCGCAGACCAGCACGATGCGGCTGGCCAGCGGGATCTGCTCGCCGGAGATGCCGTCCGGGTAACCGGAGCCGTCCCAGCGCTCGTGCTCATGTCTGACGGCCTTCGCAATCTGTTCAAATCCCGGGATCTCGCCGAGGATCTGCTCGCCGATCACGGGATGCTCTCGCATCTTCACCCATTCCTCTTCGGTCAAGGCGCCGGGTTTTTGCAGGATCGAGTTTGGGATTCCGATCTTGCCGATGTCGTGCAGCAGCGCGGTGTCGGCCAGGAGCTTGCACTCCGTTTCGCCCAGCTTGAGCTGATCGGCGACCGCCATCGCCATCGCCAGCGTTTCCATCGAATGGTCGCCCGTGTATCCGTCGCGGGCGTGCAACGCTTCCAGCAGTGAAGTTACGGCGGACTGGAACTGCCTTCGCTGCATCAAGGTCTGGATGAAGCGGTGGCTGATCGCACCCGCGGTGATCGCCGAAAGCAGCATCAGCGGCAGCGCCACCAACGTGATCGCGGAAAGCTCGGCGCCGTCGATCCAAACCGCTGCGCCCACGAAAGCGATAGCGAGGCCGGCCAGGTGCAGGCTCATCAGCGACTTGCGGTACCAGTAGGCGTCTGCGAACACGACCATTTCCGGCCATATGCCAAGCAGCAGGTACGGATTGTCGAATCGGATCGCGTAGAAAATGAACCAGGCCGCGCCGAGGAAGTAGATCTTCGCCAGCCAGTTGTGTGAGTAGCGCGCCCACGGGATAACGGCGATCAGCGGCGACCAAATACACAGCCCGATCAGCGAGAGGAAAACCCACATATCCATGCGGCCCAGACGTACGGCGCAGATCGCCACGACGATGCCCATGACCGCGCAATGAACGATTGCCAACCGCGCCGCGGACGTACGCGCGGTGGGTGAGTGCAGCATGTAACCACCTGGAATGTTGGTTCCGTCTTTCAGCTCACAGCGCTCCTGATTGCAGGCGTCGTCCGCATCCATCAACCGTCCACTGAATCGACAACTGCGTCGCGAGTCTAAAAACGGGATGCCGTTACCTGGACGAACGTTCCTTGGCACTATTTAGTGGGGCTGTGAGCGCGGTTGAACGTTTCGCCCGTCAAGCCACTTGCGCGGCCGCGCGTAGTTCGTCGCGAAAGTCCGGATGCGCAATCTCTGCCAGAGCCATGCCGCGTTCGCGCACGGTGAGTCCCTCAAGCTCCGCGGCGCCGTGCTCGGTGACCACGACATCGATCTGGTGGCGGGGCGTGGTGATGATTGCGCCGGGTGCGTGGGATGGCACGATGCGGTTGACCAAGGCGTCGTTTACCACTGAAGTGGCGTGCATGCACACAAGCGAGCGCCCGCCGCGCGCGTACGCGGGACCGGAAACAAAGTCCTCGGCGCCGCCGATGCCGCTGAACTGACGGCCGTTGAGCGTGTCGGCCACGACCTGTCCGTGGATGTCCACGCTCAATGCACCGTTGATCGTCACGAGCTTGTGGTTTTTCGCGATCTCGTGAGGGTCGTTAACCAGTTCGACGGGAAGAAAAGCGATCTTGTGGTTCTCGTGCATCCAGTCGTACAGCTCGCGCGAACCGAGCGCGAAGGTGCAGACCGAAAAGCCGTCGTAGAGACCTTTGCCGTTCGCAATCTTGCCGGCTTCGTGAAGCTGCATCAGGCCGTCGTTGAACATCTCCGTGTGGATGCCGTAGTCGCCGCCGTCACCTTTGGCCAGATGTTGCGCAATCGCCAGCGGCAGCGAGCCGATTCCAGTTTGCAGCGTCGCTCCGTCGGGGATGAATCGCGTGGCGTGCTCGGCGATCGCCTGGTCGGCTGCTCCGGGCTCGGCCGGCGCGACGGCGATCGGCTCGCTCTCGGTGTTGATCAGCACGTCGATTTCGTCGATGTGTAGCGCGTGGTTTTGCTCGCCATCCAATCCGAAGGTGCGAGGAAAGCGTGGCGAGGCCTCAACGATCAGCAGCCGGTCGTGGTCGGCACCCGCCGCGTGCAGTTCGGCGATCGTGCCGCCGGCGTGCAGCGAAAGGCTGCACCAGCCATCGGCGTCGGGGGCGGCGGTGGCAACCGCCATCACGCGTGGATGTTGATCTGCCAGCAAGGGAGCAAAGCGGCGGAAGTCGGCGGGAATGAATTCGATCTTTGCGCCCTCGTCGCGCAGCCAGCGTTCAAGCGGACCGAGAAATCCGCTCACAAAGGTCACACCCGGATGTTTGAACGCCTCGCTGAAGGTGGTGAGCAGCGCGCCGAGAATGCGTAGCCCGTTCCAGTCGTCGCGCTCGCCCAGCGCGGCGACCAGCGACGGTGGTTGCGACGGACCGAGACCGATGCCGACGGTGTCGTCCGGTTTGAGAAGTTCGGTGGCCTGTTGAGGGGTTAGTTCCCGCGGCATGCTCAGCCGATCACTCGGCGGCCCTGCAACGCGCGGCCAAGCGTGACCTCGTCGGTGTATTCCAGATCGGCGCCGACCGGCAGGCCGCTCGCGGGGCGCGTGACCGTCAGCTCTGGCCGACGCTTCGCGAGCGCGTCGCCGATGTACAGCGCCGTAGCCTCGCCGGTGGTCGTGGGGTTTGTGGCCAGCACGACCTCGCGTACGGCCGGGTCGTCCGCGCGGCGCAGCAGCTCGGCGATCTTCAGATCCTCCGGCTCCACGCCGTCGATCGGCGACAGCGCGCCGCCAAGCACGTGGTACAGCCCGTCGAACTCGTGCGTGCGCTCGACCGGAATGATGTCGCCGGGTTCTTCGACCACGCAGATCAAGCCCTTGTCGCGGCGCTCATCCGCGCAGATCTTGCAGACCGGCTGATCCGTGAGGTTGAAGCAGACTTCGCAGAAGCCGATTTTCTCTTTTACCTCGCGGATCGCCTCGGCGAGTGCCAGACCCTCGTCCTCGGGCACGCGCAGGATATGAAATGCCAGCCGCTGCGCGGTGCGCCGGCCGATGCCCGGCAGCTTCGAGAGCTCCGTGATCAGGCGTTCAACCGGTGGAGAGAACATTCCCAGACCTTAGGGGCGCGCCCGGCGCGCGGACCTACATCCCCGGCAGGCCGAGATCGCCGGCGATGCCGCCAATTCGCTTTTCGGCCAGCGCGGCGGCGGAACGCGAGGCTTCGTTGACCGCGGCCACGATCATGTCCTGAAGCATTTCCACGTCGTCGGCGTTCAGCGCGGACGGGTCGATCTGCACCGCAAGCAACTGCGAACCGCCGCTCATCTTCACATTGACCATGCCGCCACCGGCCGAGGCTTCCACGACCTCATCCTTGAGCTTTTCCTGCACGACGGACATCTGCACCTGAGCGCGCTGGAGTTGCTGCATCAGATCGTTGAGGTTCGGTTGCTTGGCCATTGGTGTTCCTTTCGGGAGCGTTGGTTCGATCTTTGAGGTTTTGGTTTGCGCCGATTTTCTTCAAGCCGATTCGTTACGGGTCGATGCGCTCGGGCGTCAGGCCCCGGTCTCGGCGGTGTCGGCCATCTCGGTGGCGTCAAACTCTTTTTTTAGGCGTTCGATCAGTTCGTCGCCGTCGATGCCGCCGGGTGCGGCCTCGGCGGAATGTGGCTCAAACTGGTCGTCCGGCAGCAGGTCCGTGACGACGGCGACCGAGAAGCCGGCGGTGTTGAGGATCTGTTCGGCGATCACTTCACGGCCGGTTGACTGGTCGGCCGTCTTGCGAAGAAATGCGTCGGATTGGGCAAAGGCGATCGTGAGCCGGCGGCCTTCGATCGAGTGCGGCCGTGCGCTTTCCAGAGCAACGCCAAGTCGTGGGCTGGTCTCGTGAACCGCCGCGAGTACGGACGGCCACGCGGCGAGCATTTCGTCGAGCGTCGGTGTGGCGGACGGGCTGGGTTCTGCCGGGGCGGGTTCGGACTCCGTGGTTTCGATCTCGGGAGGCGGCGATTCTTCGGCCCGGACGGGTTCGGGATTTGGCTCTGAGGCCGGCGAGGCCGGAACGGATTCGGGGACCGGGTCAGGCGCGACCGGCGCGGCTTCGGCCGTCGCGGTGGGTTCCGACGGTTGCTTGGCGGCACCCTCCTGCTGTGTCGGGGCTTCAGTCACCCGTCGCTCAAGCGACTCGATCCGCGCCAATAGCGCGTCCGGGGCACCGTCATCCTCCGGCCGGGCGGCCTTGAAGAGCGCGAGCTCAAGCTGCAGCCGTGGGTCGCCTCCCGCCCGCGCGGCCGTGATCATGCGCGAGACCAGTTCCAAAGTGTGTGCGCAACGTTCGGGGCCAAAGCTCTCAGCTCGTTCGGACAGGCGCGTCGCTTGCTCGGCGGTCAGGCCGAGCGAATCCGGCGGCTCGCCCAGCGTGCGCGCGACCAGCA
Organism: Actinomycetota bacterium; assembly: GCA_016213645.1. Lineage (GTDB taxonomy): Bacteria > Actinomycetota > Thermoleophilia > Solirubrobacterales > JACPNS01 > JACPNS01. Next base: position 86,212 of record JACQZY010000013.1, on the reverse strand, counting down.
GGTTGCGAATGTGCGCGGCGAAATCCCGCGCGAAGGCGATCATGTCGCGGCCGCTGTCGGCCAGTTCGGCCACCGCCGTCAGCACGCCACGCCGGTCTCCGTCCGCAACGGCCGCGGCCACGCGGTCGAGCATTTCAAAGTCCGCGACGCCCAGCACTGCCTGCACGTCTTCGCTGTTGACGGAGCTGCCGCCGTAGGTGACCAGCTGCTCCAGCGTGCCCAGCGCGTCGCGAAACGATCCGGTTGCCGAGCGCGCGATCATCGTCACGGCGTCGTCGCCGATCTCGATGGCTTCGGCATCGGCGGCGCGGCGTAGCGCCTGCGTGAGCTGCTCCACCGTGGGACGACGAAAGTCGAAACGGTGGCAGCGGTCGGCCACGGTGGGCAGCACTTTGTTGGCTTCGGTTGTGGCGAGTATGAACACAGTGTGTGGCGGAGGTTCTTCAAGAGTCTTGAGAAACGCGTTCCAACCCTGTGGCGTGATCATGTGCGCCTCATCGAGGATGTAGACCTTCCAGCCTCCGGCCACCGGCATCACCGAGACGCTCTCGATCAGCTCGCGGATGTCGTCGACGCCGTTGTGCGAGGCGGCGTCCATTTCGACAACGTCCATCGAGGTGCCGGCGGCGATCGCGTCGATCGCCGGGTCGTCGGCGGCGAAGTCGCTGCGCGGTCCGTCGGTGCAGTTGAGCGCGCTGGCGAGGATCTTCGCCATGCTCGTTTTGCCAGTGCCGCGCGAGCCGACGAACATGTAGGCGTGGTGCACGCTGTTCTGGTCGATCGCGTTGCGCAGCGTGCGCACCACGTGTTCCTGCCCGATCACGTCGTCAAACGTGCGGGGGCGATGGCGCCTGTATAAGGAACCGTGGTTGCTGGATGCGGCCGCCGTCATGCGACCGATCTTATTGCGGCGCGATCTACTGCGGGGCGGGTGGCTGCTGCGGGTAGGCCGGAGCCACCGGCTGCTGCATCGCCGCCGGGTCCATCGCGGGCGGCTGTCCCACGGGTTGCGCCGCCGGTTGTGCGGCAGGCTGAGCCGCAGCAGCAGGTGCCGCCGCAGCGGTCTGACCACCGATCGGGCGGATCACCACGGCTGTGCCGTAGGCGGCGACCTCGCTGATCATGTCGGCGATCTCGTTGCAGTCAAATCGCATCGCGATCACCGCGTTGGCGCCGCGCTGAGCCGCAGATTCGCGTAGACGCTCGACCGCCTGGTCGCGGCTGTCTGAAAGAAGTTTGGTGTAGCCCTTGGCCTCGCCGCCAGTGATCGTGCGCAGACCTGCGCCGATGTTCGAAAAGACGTTGCGGGCGCGAGCAACGAGGCCGAAGACCTCGCCATAGACGCCGACCACTTCGTAACCCGGCACGTCGTTCATCGTCGTCACAAGAATCTGTTGATGGTTCATGGCGCGGATCTTAAGGGTTTGAACGGCGGTGCGGCGGCTACCCTCGCGGCGCGATGTCGCAGACCGAGACAAAACAGAGAATCCGGTCCGTTCTGCCGGCGTTTCTGACGATCGTCGGGGTGCCGCTGGCTCTGTTCCTGATCTATGGCCGGCCGTATTTGAACTACGACGCCTCTTACTCGCTGGTCTGGGCCAATGACATCGCGCACGGTCTGACTCCGGATTACACGGGTTACATAGCGCCGACTCCGCATCCATTGCAGACGTTTGTCAGTTTTTTGGCGCTGCCGTTTGGTTCGCTGACGGAGGATCTGCTGGCATGGACGGTGATGCTTGCCTTCGGCGCGCTGGCGTGGATCGTGTACCGGCTCGGACGCGAGCTGTTCAACTCTCCGGTGGGCGTGCTGGCGGCGCTTGTGGTGGTCTCGCGCCCGGCGCTCGCCAAGAATGTGGAAGCCGCCTACCAGGACGTTCCGTTCGTGTTGTTTGTGTGCTGGGCGCTGTTGCTGGAGGTTCGAAGCCCGCGGCGCGGGTGGCCGGTGCTGGTGATGCTGACCTTGGCGGGACTGTTGCGGCCGGAGGCCTGGGTGCTGGCGGGGCTTTACTGGCTGTATCTGTTCCCGGCCCGCGAGTGGCGCGAGCGCATTCCGTTGGCGCTGCTGGCTGCCGCAGGTCCGGTTCTGTGGGCGCTCAGCGACTGGGCGGTCACCGGAGACCTGTTGCATTCGTTCCACGGCACCAAGGACTTGGCGGCTCAACTTGACCGGCCGCGCAGACCGTCGCAGGCGCCGTTTTGGACGCTCAAGTTCCTTGGCTGGACGCTGCGCGAACCGCTGATCGTGGGCGTGCCGATCGGTGCTGTGTTCATGTTGCTGTTCGCTCGCAGGCAGGCGAAGATCCTGTTCGGGCTGGCGGGGCTGATGACGCTGATCTTTATCGCAAGCACGCTCGGCGGTCTGCCGCTGATCGCGCGTTATGTGCTGACGCCGGCGGTGCTTTTGTCGATCGTTTACGCCGCCGGTGTGCTTGGCTGGCGCGACCTGCCAGACGGCTCGCGCGAGCGATCGCTGTGGAAGTGGATCGGCGCGGCGTCGCTGGCGTTGTCGATCGTGTTCATCCCGTGGCATCTGGATCTGACCCGCGAGCAGATGCGCAAGGTCGACAACTACGGCTCGATCCAGCGCGACCTGCGCGGCGTCGCGCATGCGCCTACCGTGCGCGAGTTCTATCTGCGCTGCGGCCGGATCTCCACGAACAACCACCGTCCGGTACCGGCGTTTCGTTATGAGTTGGACGGTCCGCCCGGTTCGGTGCAGACACTTAAAGACGACGCTCATCCGCTTGCCGAAACGATTCTTTACCCGCGCAATCGCTCGATCGCCGTCAAGTACTACAACGAAGTTCCGAGTCTGACGCCGCCTGACGGCTACGAGACGGTCTTTACGTCGTGGGCGTGGCGCCTTTACGCCTCGCCGCGCTGCCGGGCCGCCGTTGAGGCCGGGCGCACGCTGCCGGGCGTGGATCGGGATTGAACGGCCGGGTTGTTTGGACTCCGGTAAAGTGCGAATTGTCGTGAACTGCTCGCTCCGCAAGCGAACACTGATCCGCTCGGTCGTGCCGCTCGTGTTGACGGCCGCTCTGCTGCTGCCGGCTACCGCGGGCGCGAAGACGCTGCGCGAACCGACCACCGGACTCACGCTCAAAGCGCCCAAAGGCTTCAAGCTGAAGTACCGCAACGGCGTCTTTTCGCTTGTGGCAAAGGGCCGTTACGCGCAGTTCATGACGATCCGGTCGCCACTGTCGCTTGCGGGCACCGGCGAGGCGATGCTTACCGGGTTCAAGGCGACAAAAGTGAAGGGCAAGAAGGTCACGGACACGCAGTTCAAGGCGAGTGCGAAGGTGCGCGGTCGTCCCGTCGCTTTGCGCCTCAAGCAGGTTGGGGTCAACACGCAGGTCGTTGTCTTCGGCGGTAGCGGCAAGGGCAACGCGGCCGCCGCGATGGCGGACGTGCTGGGGCGGCCGACGGTTCACGCGGCGGCCCTGAGCGCCGGGCAGATCGCCGCGCTCGACCGCATCCTTCGCACACGCGCCGGAGAGCCTGTGCGCCGCGCCAATGTCGGTATTCCGTTCAAGCAATTTCAGGCGCCGGTCAACAACGGCGCATCCGCGGAGGTTCCGGATCTTCCGGGATGGGACTTCAACGGCACTGACACCGGTTATCTGTATGGCGGACATCCGACCGACGGCTTCTTCGAGCTGGGCGGGTATATCTTCGTCAACTACCCGAGCTCGCCGTTTCCGTATCCGCAGTACCCCACGGCCGACATGCCGCTCCCGGACGGAGCGCTGCAAAACGTCTGGCCCGCGTGGAAGAAGCTCAGCGGCAATTACGACGTCGTCTTTCAGCAGGTCGCTCCGATCGCGGGCACGGAGAACAATCTCGGCACCGGTTATCTGAGCCAGGCGTACGAGGCGCTTTTCACGGTAAACGGGCGGCCGCTGCGCGGTGTGTTCAACATCGGTGTGTCCGACAACGCAGGTTCGTGGTTTACGTGGGGTCTGTACTACTCGTGCGCGGCCGAGGCGGTGGACGGTCCCGCGGGGATTCTCCAGGCACTGTTCCACACCTGGGGGTCATGGAACAACTCGGCGGCATCGGTCGCCCGTGTGCAGACCGCGCTACAGACAATTGCCAGCACGCGGCCGATCGGCGGCGGGCCGATCGACCCGGACGTGTTTCAAAACGCCGCGGACAACTGGTCCGAGTACATTCGCGGTCCGAAGTAGTCCGCGCGCTCGCGGGTCGCACTCGCGGGTCGCGAACCGCGAGCCGATTGCCGCACGCCGCGCGCGCAGGCGCCTGCCTGATTGAATTGTCCGACGATGGAGCGCTCGGCGAACGACCGCGTGGGTTTCTGTGGCCTTGGGATCATGGGTTCGCGCATGGCCGCGAACCTCGCTCGCGCCGGTTTCGATCTGACGGTGTGGAACCGCACACGGTCCACCGCCGAGGCGTGGGCCGCCGAACACGGCGCGCAGGTCGCGGAAACACCGGCGCAGGTGGGCGAGCGTTGTGGCGTGGTGATCACGATGGTGGTGGACGGCGCGCAGGTTGAGCAGGTGTTGACCGGTACAGACGGCGTAGCCGACAGCGCCGCGCCGGGCACGCTGTGCATTGACATGTCCACGATCGCTCCCGCCGACACAAGGCGCATCGGCAAGCGGCTCGCCGCGCGCGGGTTGCGAATGCTCGATGCCCCGGTCAGTGGCTCTTCGCCCAAAGCCGAAGACGGCACGCTGACGATCATGGTCGGCGGCGAAACCGAGGAATTCGAGCGAGCGCAGCCGCTGTTCGCCGCGATCGGACAACTGATCGTGCATGTCGGCGCGCTCGGCCAGGGCGAAGCCCTGAAGCTGATCAACAACGCACTGGCCGCCGCGAACACGACTGCCGCCGCCGAGGGGCTGCTGCTGGCCCAGAAGATCGGCCTCGACCCAGGCCAGTTCGAGCAGGTGATCGGAGCCGGCTCGGGCGCCTCGGCGATGCTTGCCATGAAGGCCGGACCGATGCGACGGCGCGACTACGAACCACTGTTCAAGCTCGACCACATGCTGAAGGACGTCAGGCTCTGCCTGGAGCAGGCCGAGCAAGCCGGCATCCCATTCGAGTCCGCCGACTACGCCGGTGAGGTGCTTGGCGCCGCATCAGACAAAGGCTTCGGCGAGCAGGATTTCGCCGCGCTGATCGAGGCACTCGATACCGTCGCCGATCGCCGAACTTAAATCGTCGGCCAACTCCCACGGCCGCCGCTCGACGAGGCCACATGCGGGCACCGGCTCGCACCAGGCTTACCCACGGCGCCCGAACGACATCGCTTAAGGCTGCTTCCTTCCGGACCTGACCTGGTTCACAAGTGTTCGCCGCGTGGGACCCGGCGGTCAACGCCGATACCCGCATGTCGCCGCGCCGCGAACGCGGCCGTGACGGCGGTGATCGCGATCTTAGCCGTGGCGTTCGCTCTTGCGGCGGCATTAGGCTCTGACGGAGTTGACGGAGGATCGCAAATCCGGTCGGGCGGGCGGAACGGCGATCGCCGTAGCGCTGGTCTTTGCAATCGCGCTTGTGTTTGTCGTGATTGCGCATTCGGCCACTCAAAAGAAGCCCAAGCTCAACGTTCGCACCGGAGCCGCGGCCGTCGTCGCACAACCGGAACTGGCTAGTTATCTGCGACGGTCCGGCTGGAACCGCACCGTCGCCCTGCCGCTGGACGAGCGGCTGACTCGTGTGTCGTTTCTTCGTGGCCGGGTGGTGCTGCTTGACGCCGCGGTCGCCCCCGACGGAGAAGTGCCCTACCTGCAGTTCTATCGCTCGGGATATATCCGTGCCGGATCGCAGACCGCGCAGTCGCCGCTGATTCTGGCCGGTCTCTGCCTGCTGTTCGCGCTGATGACTATCACGCTGCCGCTGCGTCGGATCGGCAATCTTGACGTACTCGCGCTGGTCGTTCTCGCGCTGACGATCCACGTGCTCAATTTGCGGCTGTTCGAACCCAGTCTGCTGCTGTCCACTCCGGCGCTGCTGTATCTGATTATGCGGTGCGCCTACGTGGGGTTTCATCCTGCACGGATTCCGGCGCCAGCGCTCTTCCGAGCTTCGGAGCCGGGGGGCGCTGAGGCTCCGGTGCGCCCAATCTTCACGGCGTTGACCGGGCGGCTGGCGCCTGCCCGCCGCGACAGGTTGCTTGCGCTGGTGCTCGTGGGACTTTCCTTGATGACCGCAATGCTGGTGGTACCCGGCGGCTCCACCGGCGATGTCGGCCTCGCAACGATGTCGGGCGCAACGGCTTTAACGGAAGGCAAGTCGCCATATCGCCACGTAACCGAAGACGTCGTACACGGCGATACGTATCCGTTCTTCATGTATCTGCTCTACGCGCCCGTCGCCGCAGTGAACCCGGTGCATGACGCGTTCGACAATCTTGATGGCGCGCTTTGGCCAGCTGTTCTGGCTCTAGCGCTGGCTGGGCTTGCCATCTTCAAGGCGGCCGGCCGCGCGGGAGGTCGGACTGTGGCGTTGCGGCAAACGCTGGCCTGGCTCGCGTTTGCACCCGTACTGGTGGCCGCCAGCGCGGGGTCGAACGATCTAGCCGCGGCGGCACTGGTAGCCTGGGCAGTCGCGTGGGCCACTCACGCCGGCAGATCGTCTCTGATGCTTGCGGCGGCTGCCTGGGCGAAAGTCATTCCGGTGCTCGCACTACCGCTCTGGTTGCTGCGCTTTCGCAGTGACGGCGCCGCCGCGCGCCGCGCGGTCATCACGGTGGGTGTATTAAGTGTGTCGGTGCTTGTTGTGATGCTTGCCTACGGTGGGCCGCCGGTGGTAGGCGACATGCTTCAGGCCATTTCCTTTCAGGCGTCGCGCGGATCGCTGCTATCGACGTGGACGTTGTTGAAGGTGCCCGCGCTACAGGCGGTGTTTTTAGCTGCAGTGCTGACGCTCGCGATGTTCGCAGCCTGGCGGACATGGCGCGACCGCTCGCTCGCCGTCGACCACCGCCGGATCTGTGCGCTAGCCGCCGCCGCCATCCTCGGTATGCAGCTGGCAGCAAACTACTGGAGCTACGCCTATTTGCCCTGGGTCTATCCGCTGATCGCCGCCGCCCTACTGTGGCCGGTCGCGTGCGACGAACAGCAAACCGAGCCTCAAGCCATCTAGAATCGTCCCACCGACGGCAACCGCCCGGCGCCCAGCGCCACTGCGGCCACCGACTCGGGCGCGTAGCTCAGCGGGAGAGCGCTCGCCTCACACGCGAGAGGTCGCTGGTTCGAAACCAGCCGCGCCCATCAAGTTCTTCCCCTTCGGGATCGTGGTTCTCGCGATGTTCGACGACTTCGGGCTTTGGCCCGTCGGTTTCGGAAACCGAGTTTGTGCCCAGTTGTGCCCAATCCGCGCCGTTTACGAGCACTTGCAACGCGGTGGTTTCGCCTTCGCCTCGTCGCATCGCTTTCGCGTAGAGCTTCAACGTGAGATTCGGGTCCGTGTGCCCGATCTGCGCCATCACATACGCGGGATCATCGCCCAACGCGATCAAGATCGACGCGAAGGTTCGGCGCAGCGAGTGAAGCGTCAATCCTTCCGGCAGCGGTGCCTCGTCGCGTTCAGCCAGCCGTTGATTCGCACGCTTCACGGCCGTGCGAAGCACTCGATTTCGAATGTTGTCCTTGTCGCGTGGCTTACCGCTGGACGTGGCGAATACGTGATCGTCCGGCTCCGACTTCTCCCGATTGGCCAAGTAGCTCGACAGCTCGTCGACGAGTGCGGGCACGATCACCACCTCACGCACACCCGCCGCCGTCTTCGCGTCGCGAATGTGTAGGCACGGAACGGTCAAATCGACATCGCGGCGACGCAGCGCGCAAAGCTCGCCGATTCGAAGCCCGCCGAGCGCCAACGTCGCGAGGATCGTGCGGCGACCGATCCCGCGCCGATCCGGTCGTGCTTCGCGATCCAGCTCGCCCGCCGCGTCCAGCAGCGCCGACACTTGGACGGCTCGATCGAGATACGTTCGATCTGGTTTCGCGGCGCGCAGTTTTCGGTTTCGCGGATTCACGCGAACCGGGTTGCGAGAGATCAACTCGCGTTCATCGGCAACGTCGAGTATCTGACCGAGCCGCGTGATCGTCTTGTTGATCGACTCCGCCGAGAGCTTGCCATCGCGAACCTTGGTCTCCCGGTAGCGATCGACTTCGGCCACGGTGATTTCCCTCAACTTGTGGCGGGCGAAGAAGGGAAGCAGATGATTCGAGAGTTGCCACCGATAATCCAGGCGAGTCGATTCCCGCCATTCGTTTTCACGCGCCGCGAACCAGTCGCTTGCGAATTCGTGAAATGTCAGTTCGGGCTTCGGCTCGGCCGAAGATTGTTCAACGGCGGGTTCCCGCCAAATGCCGCGTCGCACGTCAGCCAGGACGTTCTGTAGCTCCTCCGTGGCCTTCTTCTCCGTCCATCCGTCTGCGGTCGATCCGAGTGTGACGTAGCGCCGTTTTCCGTATGCGCGAAACCGCAAGGCAAACGTAATTCCACGTCGTCCCTCACGCCGAATGACCTGACCTTGACCACCTTGTCGCATGCCCGGAGACACTACTGGACGCTCGCGGTCTTGATCGGCAGCAGTGGGCTGTCGCGAGTCGTGTCGGGCGAAGGCCGCCCGGTCCTTGTGCGGACGGCCGTTCGGTTCTGAGCCGTCGGGTCTTCCGACGTGGCGCCGACAAGCAATCGGCTCATGACCTCGTGTGGATCGAAGCGAAGACGCGCGCGCGGCCCGCATCCGAGCCTTATCGCCCCAAGCCGCTCCGCGTGTTCGTATACATAAGCGCGCGACACTCCGAGCCGCGTTGCAAGTTCGGCCGCGGTGGTCAGTCGAGCAGGTTGGTTAACGGGATCGCGGGTCATCAGTTCGCCGTTCCACGACCGCGATGCGACGGATGCGTTCCTGTTCGGTTGCCAATCTTGCGACGAGCGCCAGGTCAGCTCGCGAAGCGTGTCCGGACCCGGCGAACTCCCACATCGAGCGATGTTCGCCGGCCGATTGCCGGTTCGCGTCTTGTTCCTGCGCGAAGAGTTTTCGCGCCTCACGCAACGCTCCCATTGTCGTCGAGTACCGGCGACTCTTCGTCGTCCAATGGCCACGAAATCCAAGTTGATGCGCGACCTTGGGCAGCCGCAGATCGGCAAGCTCATTGCGACTCGCAAGTTCATGCGCCGTTGCGATAAACCGGCGGACGTGGTCGCTGACCGGCAACTTGGATGCTTGCGCCGCGCCGACCGACCGCGTCAGTCCGCCGACGGCCTCTGTCGATTTGGTGGCGTACTTCGCGACGTAAGCCGCCGCGCGGTTAGCGGACTTCCCGCCTCCGCCAAGCGGTGAGATGTCCAGCTCGTCACCCCAACGAATTTCGGCGAAATCACCTGACGGGCCGGGCACGCTAACCCCCTGGGCCGCTCGCCGAATGGCATTCTCAAGTTTCGCGGTTGAAATGCCATCCGGGAGGTTGATCGGTCCTTCGGCTCCGTCCAGGCGGATGATCGCGTGGAAGTGCAGCAGGCCGCGTTTCTGATACTCGGCGACCTTGAGGAACGAAACGCGTGCCTTGCGCGAGAGCGCGGCGGCGGTAAGGCCGAGTTCTACGGCCAGCGCTCGTCGGATGTAGATCGTCGTCCTACGCCACAACTCGGGCGCAAGCGCATTCCAGATCAGCGCGCCCGCGTAGTCGAAACAATCGAGGCAGATCGGCTCGCCGCATTTGGCGTCGTCCGGGTTATGGGAACGCCAGCAGGCGAGCTTGATCCCGTGCTCGCAGCGGTCTCCGCCGCGCCTTGGCCGACATCTGTCGCCGCTCGCGTGGATGCCGTGCACCGCGCCGAAGCTCGGCGCGGTGAAGGTCGCAAAGACCATCGGATGGTAAGCGACCGCATCCGGCACGCCCTTGCCGCCGATAAGCCCGGCGATCACGAGCTGCCAGAGATCGCCTTTGTAGGTGCGCGAACACGGCGGGCAGATCGCCTCGCGGCGGTTGCCGCAGGCTTTGAGCAGTACGCCACCGGGTTCTACGGCTGTGCTGTAGGTAAGCACCCCGTCCTGATCGAAGGTCGCGCCGCGCAGGCGGACCGGTCGGTGGCAGTAGCGCGTCTGCTCTAACTGCTCGCGCCACCGGGTCCACCTGGCGTCGTTGCCGATGCGCCAGGCGATCTCTTTCGCGATGTCGGGCTCAAGCTGCGACATCACCACCGCCGATCCCGGCCCGCGTTACCTGCGCGCGCCGTGCGAGATCTTCGAGGTCATCGTCTGAGAGGTAGTACGAGAGCAGGCGACGCGGAGAGGACTCTTCAGCAAGCAGGAACCCGACCCCGCGCTGAAAGCCCGCGACGCTTGAAGCGTCGAAGCCTTGGCTTGCCCAGCCCGCGCCGAGAATCGTGTCTGATGCTTGCGGCGTGTTGCAGCGAAGCGCCCAGCGAAATCCAAACAGGTCGCGCAGACTTGTCGGGATGATGTCGTGACTCGGCTTCTGGGTCGCCGCAACGACGACGATCCCGGCCGCGCGTCCTCGGCTGACCAGATCGCGCATCAGATCGCCGAACTCGCCGCGCGGTTTGCGATCGGAGACCGTGAGGTAGAAGGCCAGTTCGTCGCAGACGACGAGGTGCATCGGCATGCCAATCCCCGGCTCGACCTTGCGAAGGCCGACTTCAAGCAACGCCGTGTATCGCGCGTCCATCTCGCGCTGAAGATCGCGCAGGACCGAGATCGCCTCTTCGATGCTCGGGCCGACCGAACGCTCGGCCATCGGCGACCAGCTCGCCAGTTCAACCTGCTTGCCGTCGAGCAGCCAGAGGCGGACGTTCGGGTCAAGCGCGGCCGTCGCGACGATCATCGAAAGCGCCACCGACTTACCGGCGCCAGGCTCGCCGCCGATCAGGACATTTCGCTCCGGCAGATGGATCAAATCGACCTCGCCGTCGTCATCGACGCCGACCGGTATCGGCTGCCAGAGCGAGAGAGTTGCGGCGTCTACGTGGGGCCATCTCATCGGCTCGGCAACCTCAAGTGGGTCGCGCCTAGCGATGCTCACGTGCGCGAAGGCGGCGTTGACAGAGTCGCGCGTGACGCGCACCTCGCGCACGCCGAGGGCCGAGGCCAGACGTTCGCGGTTGCGATCGAGGTCTTCGACCGAGCCGCCGCGATGCACGCGGACGACGATCCGATCACCGGCGGCGATCTTCGCCGCGTCGGTGACTGTCGATGGCTTCTGATCGCGATCGGTCAGCTCGACCGCCCGGCAGGCTCGCTCCCACCTGCGACGCAGGCGTGAGACGTAGAGGCGATGGAGAATCCACCTGCGGGATTTCGGGACCGAAAACGCGAGGACGACGAGCGCGAGCGCAAGCAGCGATCCTGCGGACCCTCCAAGCAGCGGCGTCAGCAGGTTGGAGAGCCAGATCGGCGAGCAGAAGACGGCAAGCTCGGTCCGGAACCTCCACGCAAGCGTGAAGGCTCCGAACAGCATCGACGAGAACAACTCGATCAACCAGTCATCGTTCTTGGCGGTGCTCCTGTTTTCAGGCACGGCTCTCACCGGCCTTGGCGGCGGCTTCGATCTTGCTCGCGCGAAACGCGACGCCGGCTCGATCGCCCATGCTCCACGGCGTCGCGACCAGACCATGAACGCTTACCGCCTGTCCGCCCTTGACGCGCGGCTGGCCGGGGGTCTTGACGTTGATGACCTCGGCGCCGGCTTCGCTGATCGTGACGACCTGGACGCCGTAGAGCGGTTCGCCGTTCTCGTCGGCCTTGGGCGCTTTGGTCTCGAAGTCGAGCACCGGTTCGGGGCCGGTCGCGCACATGAACATCATGCCGGTGGTGTCGATTGGGAGTTTCATTCGGTTCCTCCTTGTGAGGGGTTGATTGACTTGCATCCATCAAACGGCGAATCACTCGGCAGAACAACCGCGCTTCGGGACGCTTTATGGGCAAGCCGCCCGCACTTAAGTGCGTCCGCAAATGTCCCGATGTGTCCGTAGACGTGCGCGGCGAAAATCCGCATTAGCAATGGCAAACAACCGGCTCAAACATGCTATGCAGAAGGCGCAGCTCTCGCCTGAGGAGCTGTCCGACGAATTAGGCGTTGATCTGAAAACGGTGCAGCGGTGGGTAAGCGGCGCTACGACCCCGCATCCCAGATCGCGGCAACGCGTCGCCGATCTCGTCGGGCAGGAGGCATACGTGCTTTGGCCCGACAGCGACTCGCCGCTTACGGGAGCGGAAGCCACCGACGAAGTGATCGCCGTCTACGGGCATCGCGCCGACATGCCGAGGGAGCGCTGGGCCGCGCTGATCGAAAACGCCGAGAAGCGAATCGACTTGCTCGGATTCGCGATGCAACATCTGCCCGAGCAGCATCCGGGCCTCGCAAGCACGTTGGCAGCGAAGGTCGAAGCCGGATGCGAGGTCCGTATCGCGCTGGCGGACCCGACCGGTGTTCACGTCGCGTATCGCGACGAAGAGGAAAAACTCGGCGGCGCCCTTGAAGGCCGAATCCGCACGAGCGTCAAGTATTTCGAGCAGCCAGAGCCGAGCGAGCTGTTTTCGATGCGATTCCATTCGACTCCGCTTTACAACTCGATCTTCCGGTTTGACGATCATATGATCGTTACTCCACACCTCTTCGGGCTGCCGGGTTACGCTGCACCCGCGTTGCATCTGCGACGCTGCGGCAACGGTGGGCTCTTCGAGCAGATGGCCGACCATTTCGACCGCATCTGGTCCGCTTCACGGCCCGTCTAGCACCATGACACGAATCGAGCACTTTCAAAACCCCGACGCTCCGGCGGCCAACAGCCTGATTCCGGCCGCTTCGGCCGTGGTGGTCGATCCCGAGAACCGGGTCCTACTGCTCAAGCGGACCGACAACGAGTTCTGGACGATTCCCGGTGGCGCGATGGAGCCGGGCGAGACGATCAAGCAGACCATGATTCGCGAGACTCGCGAAGAAACCGGCATCGAGGTACGCCCGCTGTTTCTTGTCGGTATCTATTCCGATCCGCGGCACGTCGTTGAGTATTCCGACGGCGAGGTTCGTCAGCAGTTCTCGGTCTGTTTTCGCTGCGAGGCAATCGGAGGCGACCTCTCGACGAGCGAAGAGTCAGCCGAAGTCGGCTACTTCAATGAATCCGCGATGCTCACGCTGCCGATCCACGAATCGATTCGGCGACGTATTCGTGATTGCTTCGACTACGCGGGAACACCGTTCATTGATTGACCGATAGCCGACCTATTTGACGCTCGACCGACGCGATCAGCGGCGTCGCCTGCGCCTCAAGGTCGGCGATCGAATCGAGGACTGGACTTTCGTTTGTGTGGCGTTTCGAAATCGCGTTCAAGCGTTGTTTCAACGTAACGCGTGCGCCGCCCTCGCCCGTGGTCAGATCGCAATACGCGAGTACGGCGCTCACCGGGGATTGTTCGTCGTCGAATTGGTCGAGCTGTTCGGAGAGCCCGCGCAACTCGGCTTCGATGCGAGCAAACGAATGGTGCGCCACAAGTCCGGCCAGGCGATTCTTTCCTTGCTTGCGCAGGAAACTCGCTCCGTCGATCGGATGAAAGCCCGTGTCTCGGATCGTCGGCGAATACCCGATGTCGTGCAGGTATGCAGCCGAAATCAACGCGTTGTGATCTCGCTCATCGACGAGCCACGCGAGTTCACGCGCTCGCTCGCCGACCGCCATCGTGTGCCGCCAGCGCCCGTCCAAATCGACGAGCAGATCGCCGGCAGTCCGGTGTGCCCAGTCGGTGTCCGTCATGGACTCGAAGATACCGGTGGCGCGTGACCTCGATCGCGTTCGGCATGGTTGTATGTGGATATTTGTGAGAAGTTTCTTTACTTACATCAAGGGCGGCTTCGCCGCCTGCGCCTGCGGGCGGCGCTTCGCGCCGTCCTCGACGAATGCAGGTGGGCTATGCGTGGTGACGAACCAACTGAGTGACCGGATTTCCAGCTTTGCTTCGGACCTCACCACAATGACCACACTCTCATTCGTGCCAGAACTTCTCGGCTGGAAAGACGGGCGGGCGACGATCGCCGACAAGGGCAGCGTGCCGAGTTGCGCGATATCGGCGTCAATGCTGCGCGCAATGAACGTGACCGTCGAACGATCGCATGTTGGTCAAACCGCGGGAAAGGCTCTGGAGGATGCGATTCAGGAGCATCTGATTCGGTCCCTACCGCCGACTCAAAGCGGACGCAGCGTCGTCGTCAGTCGCAAAACGGTCATTTCGGACTTCGAGCAATACAGGCATCTTGCGACCGTCAAGAAGCTCATCGATGCCGACGAAACCGAAACGCTGCGCTCGGCAATTGGCGGGGACTACGCGATCAAGCCCGACGTGACCGTTGGTCTTGAAGACGATCAAGGATCACGATTTCTGCACGCGGCAATTCCATGTAAATGGACGCTACGATCGGATCGCGCTCAGAATGTTCGCCATGAAGCTGTCGTATTGATCCGCAACCGTCGAGGTCGGCTGCCGCATATCGCGCCGGTGACCGCCGAGCCGCTTCCGACACGACTTGCCTCACTTGCGCGCGGCACAGGGGAGGTAGACGCGTTGTACCACGTGGCATTGGCAGAGTTGGAGATTGGAGTTCGAGAGTCGGGTGCCACTGCACAGATTCGCGTTTTCGAAGAACTCGTTGCGCATGGGCGATTGAAGGACTTGTCCGAACTAGCACCGGCTTTGGCGTTTTGATTCGCGGTCGATACATGAACGAGACCCGAATACGAACATATGTTCGTTCGATTTCCGTCCGCGTGTGCGGCTATCTTGCCCGGATTCATGCGTGAGTTTTCATTGATCGATTTGTTCGCGGGGTGCGGTGGTATGTCACTCGGCTTTTCTGCCACCGGAAGATTCGAATCTCGATTTGCGGTTGAATGGGATGAGGACGCGGCCGAGACGTACAGGATCAACTTCGGCGATCATGTTTTTGCTGGCCCGATTGAAGAGGTCAAGCAGTTCCCCGTCGCCGACATCATGATCGGCGGGCCGCCGTGCCAAGGGTTTTCCGCGCTGAATATGACTGGAGCAGGATTGGAAAGGCGGTCACTTTGGCGTGAGTATCGCCGAGCGCTTTTGCAAGTGCGGCCGACGTTGTTTGTGATGGAAAACGTCCCCCAGCTTTTGCAATCTCCCGAGTACGCGTCGTTTATCAAGTCCGCATCTCGCGCCGGCTATCACGTGGAGGGAAAAGTCTTGAACGCCGCCGATTTCGGAGTGCCTCAAACGCGTCGGCGTGCAATCGTTATCGGTTCGTTGCTCGGCGCACCGCCGTGGCCTCAGCCAACACATTCACCTGAGTCTTCAAGTACCATCGGATTACCGCGTTGGCGCACGTTTCGCGAAGCTGTAGCGGGGCTGCCGCGTAAACCCAATGGGCGCAACTGGCACAATCCTCGCAACCCAACGGCGAAAAGCATCGAACGATACGAGACGATTCCCAACGAGGGTGAAGGACGCTTCCACTTGGCGGCACGCCGGCCGGATATCACCCCGGCTTGTTGGCTAAGAAAGCCAACGGGATCGACCGACGTATTCGGACGGCTTTGGTGGAACCGGCCTGCGTTCACAATTCGCACGGAGTTCTTTAAGCCCGAGAAGGGCCGATACTTGCACCCGCAGGAGCATCGCCCCATCACGTTGCGTGAGGGCGCGCGGTGCATGACTTTCCCCGACGAGTTCACGTTTCCAGCGCATCAATCCATGACATCCGTGGGTCGGCAAATCGGCAACGCCGTTCCGCCGCGACTCGCGGAAGCGATAGCGCACGCAGTGGCGGAACACCTAGCGGAGCACCCTGGGGTTCACAGGCTCGCGGCGTGATCCGATAGGAGGAATTGTCCGGCGGATCGCCCCGTAACCAGGGGACCGAGCGGCACGGCGGCGCGCTTTACGATCGGTTGCGTGACCGAGCCGAGCCAACATGAAACACCAACGAATCGTCGCAGTCAGGCCAGCGCTTCCATGCGGGCGAACCGAGACCGGGACACGTCGATTGAGATCGCACTGCGGTGTGCGTTGCACGGGCGAGGCATGCGATTCCGCAAAAATCTTCGGATTGATTTGCCGGCGGGACGTGTGCGACCCGACATTGTGTTCACCAAACTGAAGCTCGCCGTGTTTGTTGATGGGTGTTTTTGGCACGGCTGCACCGCTCACCGAACGATTCCACGCTCGAACCATGATTTTTGGCGACGAAAGATCGAAGGTACGAGATTCAGGGACGAAGCCCAAACCAAGCTATTGAGAAGTTCAGGCTGGGCCGTGATCCGCGTTTGGGAACACGAACCTGTCGATGTTGCAGCCGATCGTATTGAGCAATTCGTACATGCAAGAAAAAGCGCGTGATGGCCGACCGATCCGCCCTTGCACTAGATAGGTTCCTCGCAAGGACGAAGACGTTAAGGAAAAAGCGATGAACGGCACCCGAAACAAGAAATACTTTTCCGAGAGGGCTGGGCGCGGTCCCAGGGCGGCACCGCTTTCGTTTGAGGACCTTCGCAAAATCGTCGTGAACGTGCTCGACGCGTTCCGCGGTCGCCACTATTTCCAGGATGCCTTTGGATACGTCTGCGTGGACGCAGGAGAGATTCCGGGAACCATCGGTACCTATGGAGAATTGGGTGGCCAGTGCTGGAGATGACCATATTTCGCCGGATCTCGTGATCGACTGAGATGGGTGAGAGATCAGGCTGTCGGCGCTTCGCAGAGGACAGCGCACCGGCGCTGGATCGCTCCTGTCGATGGGTCCAATGAATTCCGGAATGATTGAACCAGATTGAAGAACTGGCACGAGCATCGATTAACGACTACCCACGAGTAACCCAACACGTTGGCCTGTTGGTGGTGTGCTTTCAGTACTATCTCCGCTGCGGACGCGAAACCGAATTTGTTACGAAACAGATTCGACCTACGGAGAGGAAATTGGTATGACCTTGAAATTAAGGAATACACGGACGCGATCATGGTTGGTCGCCGTCGGCGCCGCGACCAGTTTGTTGGCGTTCGGCGCAGGTGAAGCAAACGCTGGCGTCAATCACTTTTGTCCGAGCGTATTTCCGCCCGACATTGTGCTCGGTGCATATGGCAATTGCACCAGCGGGCGCTACTACTCCCTAACACGTGTCGGCTTCATAACGTCGAACGGAAACGGTGTTAGCCATTGTGCCGTCGCCAAATGGAATTGGGACGGCAGCGGTTCGAACGCGATTCCTGCGGTCTGCACGACTTCGCAAACGGCAATGACTACGTGTCTGGCGCCGGGATCGATCTCGGCCTATGCGAAGGGCACCAGCCAATCGCCCACTTCGCATCACTTCTACGGCGTCGCGGCCTATTCCGGCAGCTGCTAATCGGGGATCAGAATATGAAAGCACCTAAATCAATAGCAATCGCAATCGCCGTGTTGGCTGCCATTGGCGTACTCGCTGGAGTCGCAATCGGCGCAGTTTCGGTTGGTGGAACTTCAGTCCAGCCTATTGCGGCCACCAAAAACGTCGCCCCTGCGCTTGCGGCGGGCTTCGGCGTGTTCCGTCGAGCGGTTCCCACCGAAAGTGGCATTAGCACGAAGCAAGTCGAAACCGTCGTTGCCACCGACGGTGTTGCACCTCAGTTGGCACAAAGAATCGGTGGTACGAAATCCAAGGCTGCCGTTTGGCTCGCACCTTCGACCAGCGGTATGTGTTTACTCTCACTCGCTCCGGGTGATAGTGGACCAGCTGCGGCTTGCGGACCAATCGATGGTCGATGGAGAGGTCAGGACGTGACGACCATTCATTACGCCGCTGACGACATCGATGTCATTGGCGTGGTTCGTGATGGCGTTAAACAAGTGATAGTCAACTTCCGGGATGGAAGTTCGATGGCACTTCCGGTTCAGGACAACGTCTACTCGGTCAATGTTTCGAAACCGCCGGAAAGTGTCGAATTTACGGGCCCTAACGGAGCCGCGACGATTCCGGCCGGTCCGTAGAAGATTGCCACGCGAATCTGGCGTCGGACGTCGATCAACGCAACGACCCCGTTCTTCGAGCGGGGTCGTTGCGTATTTCTGTACGCGCTTGAGTTGAAAATCGGAGATCGATTAGTTTGGTGATCTCCCGAGGCATTCGAGTGACGTTGGGCACAGATCATGCTTTTGTGCCCAATTCGTCGCAAATTGACCTAGATCGGGCGGATTTTGACCTTGATGCCACTCCTCTTCGCCCGTGATATTCGCTTATTCAGAGAGCCATAAACTGCTCTAGAAGCTCCGAGCCGTGGACGTGCCTCACACGCGAGAGGTCGCTGGTTCGAAACCAGCCGCGCCCATTCAGAGGGTCTGGATCGTACTTATTTCGTGATGCTCGGCGACCCTGGGTCGGTCACGACCAGAGGGTCGCTCCCTCGCCAGGGGCGCCTGCGCGTCACGAACTAAGCACGATCCAGGCCCTCTGAAATAGGTTGGGGGGAAATAGGTTGGGGGCGAATGGCGGTTGGTTTTGTGGTCGAGGGTGTAGCTACCGGCTATGCCAGAGCCACCATTTCCAGATCGCTCTCCTGCCAGTGACTGAAATCCGCCTCCGGCAGCACCAGGGAGAAGTCCGGGTTCAGCGCGTCGATGAACTCGGTGTCGTGGCTGACCACGATTACGGTGCCGGGCCAGCTGTCGAGCGCTTCGGCTACGTAGTCGCGCGAGGCGGGGTCGAGGTTGTTGGTCGGCTCGTCGAGCAGCAACACGTTGTGCTTGCCGGCGACCAGCTTGGCCAGCGCGAGTTTCGTCTTTTCGCCGCCGCTCAGCGTCATGACGTTTTGGTAGACCGTGTCGCCGGTCAGCTGAAACTTCGCCAGCAGGCTGCGCGTCTCGGGATCGGAAAACCCTGAGAGTCCCTTGCGCGCGTTCTCGATCACCGTCTCGTCGGCGTCGAGTTCGCCGTGTTCCTGGTCGTAGTAACCGACCGAGACGCCGACTCCATAATCGACGCTACCGGCGGTCGGCGTCGTCAGCTTCGCGATCAGTCGCAGCAGCGTTGATTTGCCGGCGCCGTTGAACCCGATCAAGCACATGCGCTGCTGACGGTCGAGCGTGAAGTTCAGGCCCTCGAAGACGTCGTTGTCGTCGTAGGACTTCGCGAGGTCTTCGATCATCAGCACCGTGCGGTGACTGTGTGGCGGGTCCGGGAACTTGTAACTGGCCTCTTTGCGGCGCGCGATCGAGCTGGGCGCCTCCTGCTTGAGGCGGTCGACGCGCTGGTCGAGCGCCTTCGCGGCGCGCGCTCGCTTGGCGCTTTGCCCGCGCATCTTGTCGGCCAGGGTCTTCATGCGGCGGATCTCGGCCTCGCGGGTGACGTCCTCTTTGGCGCGGCGGGTCTCGTCGGCTTCGCGCGAGAGCTTGTACTGCGAGTAAGTGCCCTTGTATTCGAAGGTGCGGCCTTCGTCGAGGTGGACGACGCGCGTGATCGACTCGTCGAGCAGTTCGAGGTCGTGGCTGATCACGATCAGGCCGCCGCGATAGTTGCGCATGAAGTCGAGCAGCCAGAGGCGCGCGTCGGTGTCGATGTGGTTGGTCGGCTCGTCGAGCAGCAGTGCATCGGGCGAGCCGAAAAGAATGCGCGCGATCTCGGCCAGGCGCAACTCGCCGCCGGAAAGCTCGGTCAACGGTGCTTTCAGCCGTTCCTCGCGCAGGCCGATGCCGACGGCGAAGTTACGTGCCTTGTCCTCTGCGGTGTATCCGCCCTTGTCTGCGTAGCGCTCCTGCGCGGCCGTGTAGCGTGTGATCGCCCGCTCGGTCGGATCGGCCTCCATCGCGGCCAGAAGCTCGGCGAGCTGATCGCGCTCGGCGTCGAGATTCATCGATGAGAGCACGTGGTCTGTGACCGTTTTGGTCAGATCAGCGTTTTGCTCGATGCGCGGATCTTGCGGCAGGTAGCCGACCTCGCCCCAGTGCCGCACACACATTCCACCGGCCGGCACTTTGCCCTTGGTCGGTTCGCCGATGATCTTCATGAATGTCGTTTTGCCCACGCCGTTGCGCCCGACCAATCCGACTTTGTCGCCGGGGTAGAGGGTCAGGTTGATGTCCGCAAACAGCGTGCGGGCACCGATCGTCCTGGTGATGTGTTCAGCGCTGAGAAGCAAAGCTTTGACAAGAGAGTTTCCTTGCCCGCGCGAAAGGGGAACCGATGCGCTGGGGCCGTCTCTGCGGGCACATTGTATGAGGCTGCGATTAGACCCCGAGCAACTCTCGCGAGTGAGCCGGGGATACCGTGGCGTGCCCGCACGCGACAATCCAGGTTTCGATTTTGCTCGGTTAACCGAAAGTGACGGGATTCATCAAATCAACAGCATTCTCGATGCGCGGATTCTGAGACAGAGTCGCCTGCGCGTCACGAACCAAGCACGAACCATGCTCTCTGAAATAGCTCGGGGGCGACGGGGATTGGTTCTGCCGGTCGCGAGGGCGCCGGTGCCGGTGGACACACGACTGTCTGGGCAGCCACCCCTAGACTCGGTCCATGCTCTCCGATCTCAACTGGAAGCGCTCGAACGTTCGCGGTGAAGCCCAGTGCTGCCGCTGCTCTAGGACGCTGCTGGCCGGACAAGCCTCTATTCAGATCGATCGATCTCGGGTTTGCATCAAGTGTTGGGATGAGGTGCGTGCTGACCCGACGAAGTCGGTGCAGGAGTACAAGCAGGAGTTCAGGATCGGCAGCGGATCTCCGACCCGCCGCAGCGGTTCGAGCGGCCGCAGTGGTGCAAGTCGCAGGCCGACGCCGAACCTTCAGCCGACTCTCAGCGCCTACGACGCCGCGCTTCTGGTCGGCAACGCGCTCGATCGCGCCGTTTCCGGAAGCTACGCCCAGCTGTTCCCGGCGGGCGACCTGCCGTTCTTCGAGCCCGGCTTCGACAATCTCGTGATCGGCCGTGCGGGTGTGACGATCGTCGGGTCGAAGGCGTACTCGTCGGCGGTTCAGATCGAGGCGCCGGTGAGCTGGTCGTCGACGACGATCCCGGCGAACGTCTTGTCCCACGGGCGCAATCTGCGCGATCTGGTGGAGCTCGCCGTCGAGCAGCGCGCGGCCCTTGAAGCGGTGATCGAAGCCGCGAAGTTCAAGTTTGAAGTGCCCGTGGCCGCTGCCCTGTGCTTCGAGTCAGTCGAGGGAGTCGACCGCACGCCGGTGCGCGAAAGCATGAGCGTGCGCATCGACACCGCCGAGAACATAGCCGCGTTTACGACGCGGCGCGGCCCCGTCTTTGAGAAAGAGATCGAGCCGGTCGTGGAGCACCTGCTCCGGTTCGCTCAAGCGCCGCAGATTTAAGACTCACAACTACTTGAACAAGGCGAAACGTTCATACATCTTGGCAAACACAACGAGCGTGAAGCAAGGCGGGATCGTTCGTGCGGTCGTCAACGCAGAGGAGCCTGTGCAAGCGGTCGGCAGGATTAAATATTGCGATCGGAACTGTGGGACGACGGCGTCTAACTCTTATGACAGCGTGAACATCGATCCACGCGGCAGAATTCTCACGCTTGGTCCATCGGTTTGGGCGACCCCGGGGCAAGCGATCCTGACTCGCCACTCGATCTCGCCGAGACTGGACTCAAGCATCTTCTTTCCGCGCATCCATGAGCCGTTCAGAATCAACGGCGACAAGGTCGCCAGTCACGTCGCACGAAGTGGTGTGAACCCGTTCTCGTTGCCTTCACGCGGTGCAGCGGTTGGGGCGAGTCGGGTCGTCCGCGCTATTCAGTCATCTCACCGTTTCGCCACACGCGCTGCGATGCCGTCAAGCATCATGCGAACCCTTTCGCGCTCGCGCGGGCTCACCGGCAGATCGTCCACTCGCGCAAGCATTGTTTCAATCTCGACCAGTCGTTCGTTTATCGAGCCTTCGCCGATTGCGCCATCGATCTCGATCGCCTTCTCGGGGCTCTCGCGCGGGTAGATGTCGGCCTCCATCGAGAAGACGAGCGGATCGGGCAGCTCCGCGCGCGTAGCGAGGATGGACTGACTTCCAACGACGATGAACCGAGTCTCGTTCGTGATGCGCGCCGACGCTCGCACAATGTGGATCAGTTGGTCCCGGTTCAAGCGGCAACCAATTCAAAAATCGCGCGGCGTTCCGGTTCGCTCAGGGTGCCGGCGAAAGGTGAGTTTTGCCGGAGGTCGATTCCGGCCTCGGTCTCGTCGGTGAGCGCTGCCTTCACTTCGGCCAGCGAGTCGTTGAGGATTCGCTCCCAGCAGTCGGCGTAACGGCGGTGCATGCGGCCCTGGTATCGAAGTCGCCAAACACGCCGCAGGGCGTCATCGGCCTGGGCGCGAGTGAGGTGTCGTGCGACTTCCTGGTGGTAGGCGAGTGCGAAGTGGTTGGCGCGATTGTGCGGATCGGTGGCCGTTGATGGGATCAGTTGTTCTGGATGCTTGAGGATGCGCTCGGCACGCCTGCGTTGCTCGCGCATGACTGGCTCCAGCGAATGCGCTCGGCCGCCGGCACCGCGCTCGCGGTCGATCGCGATTGCGAGATCAATGAGGTAACCGGTCGGAAACTCATTTCGCCCATTCTCGTTCATCACCAACGGCAGATCCCCCGAGCGCGTCCAACTGCCGAGTGCGGCGGGACTGACGTTGAGGACACACGCGGCCGTGCGCTGTGAAACAGTGGTGCCGATTCGGCGTTCGAGATTCGCACGAACTTGCTCAAGTTCGGGAGTCGGCGCAATCACGGCGTCGAGATGCCGTAGAGCGATCAGATCTTCGATCTGTTCGAGCTTCAATTCCTTGGTGCTCATGGAGACAGCATATCAATAACATACAAAATAATCGAAATTTGTATAGTTTAAGAAGTATCGGACTTCGCGAGTCTCAAGCGGCTTACGGATCGAGAGGCAACGTGGGAAGAGTCGAGGTTGCCGATGGACCTACAGACGATTGAGACTCCGGCTTATCCACCAGGGCAGCCGAGCGCGCTTCTGTAGGTTTCGCGTACGGTGAGCTTTCCGTTGCTGTCCGGTATGACGCCTCCGTTAGCCATCGCGAACGCGTACTGCGACAGGTGGTACCCGTATTCACCTTCGCGATTCATCTGCTGAATCACCGGCCAGCGATCAGTCGTGCTCATGGCATCGATCGCGGCTGCGGCCCGGTTCTTGTCGTTGGCGGCCGTCGCATCCAGCCAATCCTGGATCCACGCGCAACCGACCGCGCCGGCGACTTTCGCGCCCAGCTGGTATCGGTCGCGAACGGCTTCATCTGATTTCAGCACTTCAGTGTCAAAACCATCGGGAAGCGGAATTGCCTTGAGCATTTCTCCGACCGTTGAAGCGGTCTCGCCGGGTAATACGACACTGTCGGGCATGGCGGACAACCAGTCGTCGGCACTCACGTACCGCAGCTTCTTCAACATCGAGATGAACCGCTGATCGCGGATCGATGTGTTCGATCCGATCGACATCGAGACGAATTCCACGGTAACGCGATCGGTGCGCCATAGGGCGGCATACACGTCGGCGTCGGTGGGCAAAGTCGATGCGTGGGCGTATCTAAATGCCCGAACGCGCTCGCCGAGGATCTCGATTGGCGGCAGCTCAATAGAGCCGTGGGCGCGGTCGTTCAGCCACGACTCGTACTGCTTGATCGGGCGCCAGAAAAGATCTACTCGTCGCGAGCCGTTTTTCATCGTGAACTCGCCTTGTTCGGCGGAGAATTCGTCGGCGCGAGTGATCTTCCAGCCGGGTTCGCTTATGGCGATTCGCGGCACCGCATTTGCGAGCTCTAGGTCGGACGCCGCCCAGGCACGACTTGGCGATGTCGGACCGCCCTTGTCGCCGCCGGCGACCGCAAGAATCAGCGCGACCGCACACGTGGCGGCGACCAGCCCACCTGTAAGACCGATCGATGCTCGCAATGAGGGCCGACGCCCAGCGAACGGTCGCCGATGTGTTGGTTGAGACGCGAGTTCCTCCGCATCGAGAATCTCCATCAGCAAGTGTTGGTCTGCTTCGCTCAGCGGCATCGCGTTTACTTCTTCATCCGTGAAGAGGGCAGCCCGGCGAATTTGATGGTCAATCGATGAATTCTTCATGTGGTTTCCCCGGCTGTTTCTGATGGTGAGTTCGCTGTGCTTAGTGCTGCGCTGCGCGATGGGCTGAGCGGTTGGTTCCAGCCGCCGGCGACCAAGTGCGCTTCGAAACGCTTTCGCGCTCGGCGCAGTCGGCTGCGTACAGTCGTGCCGCGCATGTTCATGGCCACGGCGATCTCGGCCGGGCTCAATTCTTCCCAGACCGAGAGCTGAAGGATCTCGCGGTCGCGTTCGGTCAACTCCGCGAGCGCCTGGTGTATCGCTGTGCACTCGGTGTCCGGCTCGTGAAACGGCAAGTGAGCTTCTAACTCCAGCCGCATTCGTTCAGCCAAACCATTGCGTCGGTGGTCGCCGCGTCGCTGATTGGCGAGTACCCGCCGTGCGGTCCCAAACAACCAGGCACGAGTGGCGTCGCCGTCAGGCACGTCGCTCAAACGGCGCCAGGCGATCAGAAAGACATCTGCCACGACGTCTGCGGCGTCAGCAGGTTCCGAAACGCGACGCAGCGCGAATCCAAGAACCGATCGGTGGTGCTGCGCAAACAGCGCCTCCATGCGCAATCGACGCGCGTCGTTGGTGGGAAGGTTGGACATCGATCTCCGAAAGGCTTTTGTGGATTGCCGGACTTGCTTAATTAGTGTCCGGCGCTTGCTGAAGCGTTGCACCCCCGCCGTTGCATTCGCCGCCGCACACGCAATAGCACCGCCCATCGCTACCCTTTGCATCGATGCGTCGTTCAGCCGCCACTATGCTCCTTACCGCCGCGATCGCACTGTTGATCGCCGCGCCCGCCGCCGCCAAGGCTCCGCCGCGCGGCGCATACGACTGTGTGATCGGCTCGGGCGGCACGCTGTTTGGCACGCTGACGATCAAGAGCAAGAGCCGCTACGCGCACCGTGGATCACACGGCACGTTCCGCGCCAAGGGCGGCTTGCGCACCTATCCCGACGGCATCGCGGCATACCCGATCAGCTTCAAGAAGGGCACGCTCGGTGGCATGAAGGGCCGTTGGCACAAGACGTCCGACGGTGTGTACGAGATCGCCCTGCGCAACCCAACGGACGACTTCGAGAGCATTTACTGCGACCGGCGCTGAGCTTTCGGCGTCGATAACCGGCTGTGGCTCCGCGGGCGTGCGGTGAACCCGCCCGCCCGCGGAATAGATCCGTGCTTGAGTCTTCTTGTTCCTGTTCCGTCTCGCGACGGCTGAATCCCTCGCGCGTTACTTGGCGCTCTTCAAGTCCACCACGAATACGAGCGTCTCACTCGGTGGGATCGTCGGCGGTTGGCCGGCTTCGCCGTAACCGAGATCAGGCGGAATGATCAGCAGGCGGCGGCCGCCAACGCGCATGCCCTTCACGCCCTGGTCCCAGCCCTTGATTACGCCACCGGCGCCCAGCTCAAACGGGAACGGCTGACCGGTCTTCCACGAGCTGTCGACCTCCGCGCCGTTGGACCAGTTCAGGCCGACGTACTGCATCTTCAGCTGGTCGCCGTCTTCGGCCTTCTTGCCGGTGCCCTTCTTGATGTCCTTGATCACGAGTTTCTCGGGCGGGTAGCCGTCCGGCGTCGCAATCACCGGCTTCTCCTTCAGGCTGCCGGTCACCTTCGGAGGCTTGCCCTCCTGGACTTCGGTGGACGTGTCCGCGGTGGCTCCGGACTGGTCGGTCTGCTCGGTCGTGGTGCCACTGTCTTCTGATTCGCTTGATTTCTTGTCGCCGCAGCCCGCGATCAGAAGCGCGACGGCGATGATGGTTAGGTAAATGCCAAATTTGAGTTTCATGTCGCAGATATTCGCAGGACGAAGTGCCGATCCCTGCGCATCTGGATGAAGTCCGCAACGCGCCGTGCCGATGATTTGCACATGGAGTCGGCTCGCATAAACGAATTCGCGCGCGAGACCTCACGCGCACATGGCTGGTACTGGCAGCCGATCTCAACGGCGGGAACGATCGCCACCGTTCTCGGATGTGCCTGGTTGATGCTGCTGCTGTACACGGACAAGGACGGCTTCCTGCTGATCCTCGACAGCGTCAATTTGGCGATCCACGAGTTCGGTCATCCGTTCTTCGGCATCTTCGGCGAGTCGCTTGGGTTGTGGGGCGGCACACTGATGCAACTGCTGGTGCCGCTTGTGCTGGCCGGAGCTTTTTGGCGTCAGCGTTCGGCGCTTTCGATGTGCATCGTGGGCGTCTGGTTTTTCGAGAACTTCCTCAACATCGCTCGCTACGTGGCCGACGCGCGCGCGCAGGAACTGCCGCTGGTGGGCGGCGGCGAGCACGACTGGGCGAACATTCTCAGCCGCCACGGACTGATGGACCAAGATCTTGCGATAGCCTCGGTCGTTCGAACGACCGGCTGGATCGGGATGATCGCCTGCGTGCTGCTGGCGGTCGCGCTCTGGTACCGGCAGGGAGGCAGCGAGGATGAGCAAAACGAACATCCACCGTTGCCGTCCGCCGAGTCCGGTCTCAAATAGGCTTCAGAAAACCTTCAACACGGGGGGCGGAGTTGGCGGCGCCGAGCGAGGCGAACATTCTTGCGATCGATCTGGGTACGGGCGGGCCGAAGGTCGCGCTCGTCTCCACGCGGGGCGAGGTGGTGAGCGACGCGTTTGAGCCCACGCCCCTTGTGTTGACCGAAGACGGCGGAGTTGAGCAAGACCCGGAGGGCTGGTGGAACGCGATCACCGCGGCATCGCGCCGCGCGATCGCCGACGCTCCCGCCGGAACACCACCACCGGTCGCAGTTGCCGTTACGGCCCAGTGGGTGACGACCGTGGCGATTGACGAAGACGCGAATCCGTTGATGAACGCCGTCAGTTGGATGGACGGTCGCGGCGCGCCGTACGCGCGGCGAGCCGCCGGTCCGGGGCCGCGCGTGGCCGGATACAACCCGCTCAAGCTCGCCCGCTGGCTGCGCGTCACGGGCGGCGCGCCGTCGCTGTCAGGCCACGATCCCGTGGGCCAGATCCTGCTTATTCAGGACCGTCATCCAGACGTGTACGAGCGCACGCGGGCGTTCGTTGAGCCGGGTGACTTTTTAACCGCGCGCATGACCGGCAGGATCGTGTCCTCCGCGGAATCGGCCACCGTCTGCTGGGGAACCGACAACCGCAAGATCGACGCGATCGCCTACGACGACGGTCTGCTCAAGCTCTCCGGGCTTTCGCGCGAGAAACTTCCGGAGATCGTTCCCAGCGGCAGCATCGTCGGCGAACTACTGCCGGCGCGCGCCGCCGAGCTGGGCATCGACCCCGTGCCTGTGGTGGCGTCGTCGCCGGACATCATGTCCGCCGCGATCGGCTCGGGCGCGGTGGCGGACTACGCGGCGCACCTCTACGTGGGCACGTCTGGCTGGCTGTCGTGCCACGTGCCGTTCAAGAAGACGGACCCGTTTCACAACGTCGCTGCGCTGCCGTCGTCGATCGCGGGCAGGTACCTGGTGTGCACCGAACAGCAGTGCGCGGGCGCGACGCTTGCGCATCTGCGCGACAACCTGCTGGGCGCGCCGGAGATCAGCTTCAACGACTTGGTGGCCGAGGCCGGCGAGTGCGGACCGGGCGCCGGAGGCGTGCTCTTCACCCCCTGGCTAAACGGCGAACGCACGCCGCTCGACGACCACCACGTGCGCGCCGCTTACGCCAACCTTTCGCTGGCGACCACGCGCGGTGCGCTCGTGCGCGCGACGCTTGAAGGCGTGGCGCTGAACGCCCGCTGGATGCAGCTACACACGGAAAAGCTCGTCGGCCGCGAACTAAACGACATCGCCTTCATCGGCGGCGGCGCGGAGTCGTCGCTGTGGGCGCAGATCTTCGCCGACGTGCTTGGCCGTCGCATCAATCGAATCGCCGAGCCGCGTAAAGCCAACACGCGCGGCGCCGCGCTGCTGGCTTCGCTGGCGCTTGGACACGTGAGGGTGGGCGAGATCCCCGAGCGCGTGCGCACCGCCGAATCGCACGAACCGAACGCCGCCAACAGCGCGCGCTACGACGAACTCTTCGATGAATTTCGCGGCTTCTACAAAGCCAATCGCAAGATGTACACAAGACTCAACCGCACCAACAAAGGAGCGACGACATGAACGATCAAACAAGCGAGGCACCCGCCGCCGACCCGATGGCCGAGATGCACGCGTCGCTGCGTCCCTACAGCGGAAAGCTCGACGTCCACACAAATCTTCCGTCGCACGGCCTGCCGCGAGACCAGGTGCTGGCCGAGATCGAAGAGATGGCCGCCGCCGAGCGCGACCGCTGGCAGAGCGGACACAGCTCCGGCGCGGTTTACCAGGGCGACTCCGAACACATCGACTTCCTCAATCGCGTATACGCCTTGCAGTCGCAGAACAACCCGCTGCACCTCGATATCTGGCCAAGCGGCTCCAAGTTCGAGGCCGAGATCGTGGCTATGACCGCCGCCATGCTCAACAGCGCGAAGGCCGGATGCGAGATCGTCGGCACGGTCAGCTCCGGTGGCACGGAAAGCATCATGTTGGCGATGAAGGCCTACCGCGACCGCGGGATCGAGCGCGACGGATTCGACCGCCCGCGCGTGGTTGCGCCCGCCAGCGCGCACGTGGCCTTCGACAAAGCGGCGCAGTATTTTCAGATCGATCTCGTGCGCGTGCCGGTGGGGGACGACTGGCGCGCCGACGTGCAGGCGATGGCCGCGCAGATCAACGATCAAACGGTTGCGCTGGTCGGATCGGCGCCGGGCTTTCCGCACGGCATGATCGATCCGATCGAGGAGTTGGCGGCGCTGGCTCACGAACGCGGCATCGGCATGCACGTGGACGGCTGCCTCGGTGGATTCGTGCTGCCGTGGGCCGAGAAGCTCGGCTATGAAGTGCCGCCGTTCGACTTCCGCCTGCCCGGCGTGACGTCGATGTCCTGCGACACGCACAAGTTCGGCTACGCGGCCAAGGGCACGTCGGTCGTGCTCTATCGCGATCCCGAGCTGCTGCATCACCAATTCTTCACCGCCACCGAATGGCCCGGTGGGATCTACTGCTCACCCACGTTTGCGGGCAGTCGGCCGGGAGGGCTGAGCGCGGCCTGTTGGGCGGCGCTGGTGTCGATCGGCGAAGAGGGTTACATGCGCGCGACGAAGGCGATCCTGGAGTCCGCTGCCGCAATCAAGGCCGGGATCGGCGAGATCGACGAGCTTGAGGTGATCGGCGACCCGCTGTTTTGCGTGGCCTTCCGCGCGACCGGAGACGACCTGGACATCTACCGCGTGATGGACGCGATGAGCGAACGTGGCTGGAGCTTGAACGGACTGCACCATCCGCAGGCGGTACACATCTGCGTGACGCTGCGCCAGACGCAGCCGGGTGTGGCCGACCGCTTCACGGCCGATCTGCGCGAGTCGATCGCGGAGGTAAAGGACGAACCGGCGAAGGAAGGTGGCATGGCGCCGCTTTACGGAATGGCCGCCACGCTGCCCGAGCGCGAGATGGTGTCGAGCTTTCTGAAGTTCTACATGGATATGTGGTTCAAGCCGTAGGCGCGGGCGCGGGCGCGGCGTTCGCGAAGCAGCTTCTCACGCGCCACGATCAGCGGAAGTGCGATAAAACCCTGTGGTGTGACCATCGTTCGATCTCGACGTTGCGGAGCGGCTGTAGTGCTTTCACGCGGAGCCTATACGCGCTTGGGTATTCTGACGTGAGGAGTTTTTACCAGTGGACGCGCAAACCTCACTCAAACCTCGGCTGCGAGGAGTTCTGCACCAGCGAGCGTTCGTGGTGTCGCTGTTCACCGGCGTTGTGATGGTGGCCGCCGCCACGCACGACGCCAAGTCGGTGATCGCCGCCGCGGTCTTCGCCGTCAGCGTCTCCGCGCTGCTGGGCGTCTCGGCGCTGTACCACCGAGGCAACTGGACAGCATCGGTGCGCAAGAAGCTGCGCCGCCTGGACCATTCGATGATCTTCATGCTGATCGCCGGCACCTACACGCCCTTCGCGCTGCTGGTGCTGAAGGGCGACTTCGCGATCATCCTGCTCGCGGCCGTTTGGGGCTGCGCGCTCGCCGGCAGCATCGCAGAGCTGGCACTTGCCGACGCGTCCAAGTGGATCATGGCCGGCATCTGCATCGGCCTGGGCTGGGTTTCGGTTGTCGCAATGCCGCAGATCGCTCGCGAGATCGGCGCGGTCGGCACGGCGCTGCTGGCTGCTGGAGGTGTGGCCTACACCGTGGGCGCAGTCATCTACGCGATGCAAAAGCCCAACCCCGTGCCCGGCGTCTTTGGATACCACGAGGTCTTCCACCTGCTCGTGGTCGTCGCGATCGCACTGCAGTACTCGGTCGTGGCGTTTTTTGTGCTGCCCGGGTAGGGCGAACATCTGTTCGTCCGGGGGCTTCTTTACGTTCAACGCGATCGCGTAGGCGCAGATGGTCGTTGCAGTTTCGTTGTCCGGAAGTGTTTTCTGGCTCTACTGCGCGCTCACGGCACTGAAAACTGTTAGTATATGTATCACCCAAAGGGTGATAGAAGGGAACGCACTTGCGAATCGACTTCGCCAAGAGCAATCTCGGGCGACTGTACGAAGACGTCAAGTACCGGCCCAAGAAATACAGTCCCGAACTGGTCAAGGCGTTCAGAAAGAAGGTGGCGCTGTTACAGGCCGTGCAGGACGAACGAGAGCTGCGTGAGCACAAGGCGCTTCGGCTTGAGAAGCTACACAGCGATCTCGCCGGACATCACTCCATCAGGCTCAACGATCAGTGGCGACTGATCATTCGATTCGCCAAAGACGACCAAGGCAAGTTGGTTCTGATAATCGAAATCCTTGACTATCACTGACGGGCGCACCGAGAAACGGATGACCAACCGAGAAACGGACGATGAAATGAGCGCGATCAAGGCATACCAGCCGGCTGAAGTCTTTCCGGTCGGGGATTATCTCCGTGACGAGATCGAGTCGCGCGGCTGGACGTTAACCGACTTCGCCGACATCCTGGGGCGACCCCAGCAGGTGGTTTCTCAGATCATCAATGGGCACAAAGAGATAACTGCCCGCACCGCCGCCGAGATCGCCGCCGCAACGGGTACGAACGCCGAAACATGGCTACAGCTGCAAGATTCGTACCGCCTTTGGCAGCTGCGCAATAACCGATCAATTAGTGCGTTGGACGAAGTGCAGAGACGCGCAAAACTTCGATCCCTGGTTCCCGTTAACGAGCTACGGAAACGCGGCATTATGCCGGATCATGACCTCGACGCTCAAGAACGCGCGATCTGTGCGCTACTCGAGATTTCGTCGATCGACGACGTCCCGAAGTTCAAGGTCGCGGCAAGACGTTCGGTTGACGACCAATCCTTGTCTCCGGCACAGGTTGCGTGGCTTGCGTGTGTGCGTCTCGCCGCGAAGAAGACGACCGCGAAGCAATTTGATCTGGCCGCCACGGAGCGCTTCGCGGCCAGGCTGTGTCGAACGGTGCAAAACGGTGAGGACCTGAAAGCCGTGCCGCGCGAGCTCGCCAAGACCGGAGTCAGAGCGATCTACGTCGCCCCATTTGCCGGAAGCAAAATCGACGGAGTCGCATATCGTGATGGCCGCGGTCCGGTCGTCGCCGTTTCGGGACGCATTGCCGGCCTCGACAGCGTGTTGTTCACGTTGCTGCACGAACTCGCGCACGTTTGCAGCGGCCACATCGATCGCGGATATGCGATTGACTCGGATCTTGCGAGCGAGACGAGCGAGTCGCACGAGATTGAGGCCGATAAGTTGGCGGCTGACTGGGTGCTGCTCGGCGGCGTCGCGATCGACGCACCGTACAGCCGTTCACGTGTCATCCACTACGCCGAGTCCATCGGAGTCAGCCCAGCCGTCGTCGTCGGCCGACTGCATCACACGAACGCGCTGCCGTGGAGTCATCTGAGAAAGCTGGTGCCGAACGTGCGTGCGGAACTTGCCTCATGGCCGGGGTAGGTGGTTGCCTGCGACGGGTCGAATCGTCCGAACGTGAACGACTGGTGATCGGAATGGACCC
This sequence comes from Actinomycetota bacterium, assembly GCA_016213645.1. Lineage (GTDB taxonomy): Bacteria > Actinomycetota > Thermoleophilia > Solirubrobacterales > JACPNS01 > JACPNS01. Next base: position 54,149 of record JACQZY010000013.1, on the reverse strand, counting down.
GAAACGGGATTCGTCCGGAAGTCGGCTACCCGCCGCCATGTCGAATATGGATCGTTTGTGTCGAGCGTGAGATTGTCTCCACTCGCAGCTCGCGGAGCAAATTGAAAACCTCAGGTGGTCGAGTCTCGTTGGCCGGCGATGGTGCAGAACGCGAACCAACCGCCGCGCGGCTGGTTCAAACGAGCCGCCGCCTCGCGTTGCCGCAACAGAAATCGATCAGTTGAGTGCCGAAAGTTGAATGTGAACTTGGCAAGCCCCGGAGTGCCTCGAATTTCTAATCCACCCCCTATGTGAGTCTCGGTCCGCTATCCATGTGCGCTGCATAGCGAAGACGACGCATTTGAACTCTACAACACGGATTCCGTGTTACACTGAATCCGTGGCAAATCTCACCATCAGCATCGACGACGATCTGCTTAGGGTGGCGCGTGTTCGTGCTGCAGAGCAGGGCACATCGGTCAACGCCGTCCTTCGCGACGAGTTGGTTCGCTTTGCGGGTCTGCGACGGAACGCCGAGGTGGTGACGGAGTTCCTGGCGATCGCTCGTTCGCGGCCGGGAAGCAGTGGGCCGGGCGGCCGTAAATGGACCCGGGACGAACTGCATCTCCAGCGACACGGTGGCCCGACCGAAGACGTCGACCGGTGAAACGCCCGCGCGCCTTTGTCGACACGAATGTGCTCGCTTACGCAATCGACTCGTCGGATGCAGCCAAGCAGCGCAAGGCGCAGCATCTTCTTGAGACGCACGGCTCAAGCCTGGTCGTAAGCACACAGGTGTTGATCGAGCTCTACGCAGTGTGCACGCGCAAACTGGGAATGGACGTGCATGACGCGGCGGCCGCCGTTGAGGCGGCGTCGCGCATCGACGTGGTTCCGGCCGATCGCTCGCTGATGCTCGACGCCGTATCGATGGCTTCCTCGGGCGACATGTCGGTGTTTGATGCGGCGATCGTCTGCGCGGCGCTGCGCGCGGAGTGTGAGCTGCTGCTGACCGAAGACCTCGGTGTCGCGTCAGCGGTCGACGACTTGGCCATCGTCAATCCGTTTGTCTGAAAGCCTCTGGCGAACAAGAAACCGATGGAATGGGAACGAGTGTCTACCAAAGCTGGGGCAGACCCATCGTTATGTTCGATTACTCGTGAAAACTGCAAAAGGAATCCCGATGTTCGACAGGACGACCAAATTTCCTATAAAGCCGTATAAAGTTCGACGAATCTATAAAGAACTATAATGCGTCTGTGAGCGCAGAACGAAATATTTCCCCGTATCGGCCGGGCGCCGGCGTCGCGCCGCCACGCATCGCTGGTCGTGAACGTTGCATCGAGCGCTTCGACGAGTCATTGGATGAACTCTTTCGCGGCGGATACGCGCCGCCTCGGGTTCTCATCGGAATTCGTGGTCTCGGCAAGACGGTACTTCTTCGCGAATATCACACGCGCGCGATCGAGAAGGGCTGGCACGTCGTCGAAATTGAGGCGCGTCGCCGTCGCCCAGTTGACGAGCTTTTGCTGAATGCGCTTAATCAAGCAATCCGGGATCTTGAGCCATCAAAAGCCGTGCTCCGTGATGTCGCCGCAGCGGTGCGATCGGCACTCACAATCAAGGTTCGCGCCGGCGAGCCCTTTGAACTTGAATGGACTCTGAGCGCTGAGGATCGCCGTGGCGAGGCGGGCCGCGGCGCCGGCGTTGAACTTGTCGATGTCCTGCGAGCCGTTACCTACGCAGCCCGTACGAAAAGCCGCGGATTATTGCTACTGATCGACGAGCTTCACGAGGCGCCGGAAGCGCAGCTCGAGAGCACTGTCATGGCGCTACACCGGCTTGAAGGCACACACGACCTTCCCCTGATGACGGTTGTTGCCGGATTACCGCCGCTCCCCGGTCGGCTCGTTCATAACCGTTCCTATGCGGAGCGTCTTTTTCGAGTCGATGAACTCGTGTCGCTTACGACAGAACAAGTAATCGAAGCGCTTCAGGTGCCGGCACGTAAACTCGGGCGCGATTTCGCCGATGACGCACTGCAGTCGATCGACGCTGAAACGCTTGGCTATCCGTTTCTCGTTCAGGAATGGGGCGACCAGCTGTGGCGACGCGCAGGCGGTGAGACAATCACACAACGCGACGTCGACGTCGCACGCAATGCCGTAATCGACGCTCTCGATACAAGCTTCTATCGACTGCGTTCAAGTGGACTTTCGCCGCGCGAACGTGAGTTTGTGAACGCGATGGCGCGGCTTCCGCGCGAAGCGATGATTGGCCAAGTGGCCGGCGAGCTCGGCAAGCAGACGACTGCCGTGTCTCCCGTGCGTCAGCAGCTGCTCGACAAAGGCGTGGTGATTGCCGACGGGCGCGGTCGGCTCGCCTTCGCGGTTCCTGGATATCGGGATCACCTGCAGCGTCTTTCCCAGCGTGGCTTTCAAGCGGGGATGCGTTTGTGAACGTCGCGACTTCGGTCGTGGGCGTGCACACTAATCAAGCGACGCATCGGTGGAGTGTGCGGCTGCACGCTCCGGTTGAGATACGGCGCCTGTGGCGCCGAACGTTTCGCCAGGTGCTCGCTCCTAGGCGAGCGGCTACGGCGAATCACCGACCGCCGCGCGATTGATTCGAACAAGTCGTCGCCGGGCGTTGCCGCAACGGAACTCGATCCTTCAACTGCGGAAAGTTGAATGTGACCTCAGCATGAAAAGGTCAGGCGGGCCGGGATGGGTCCCGCCTGAACTGAAGGTCTCGCCAACAACGGTCCGTCCATCAGATTCCTGCTGGGCCGGCGCCTCGCCCCTGCGCGAGCACGGCGCCGGCCCGAGACAGGTTTAGTGGCGCTCCCGCTGCAGTTCCAGCAGCTCGTCGCGCGCAATCCAGTTGGGACGCGGGTATACCTGGCAGTACTTGGCGTCGCGCATCAGCTTCTCCACGCCGGTCTCGCGCATGTAACCCATGCCGCCGAAGACCTGGATGGCGTCGAGTGTGGTTAGCACCGCGGCGTCGGTGAGGGAGATCTTGCTCGCCAGTCCGATTGCCAGTTCCGAGCCTGCGCCCGACAGCGATGCCTGGGGCATTCCCAGTTCGCGCTCGCTCATGCGCGCGAGCATGTCGCGCACGGCGCCGTTGAACGTTGACGCGTGCCACGCGAGCGTTGCCGAGCGCTAGTTGGTCGTCGACCTGTTCGAACCTGACACCGGCGGCGTCGCCGTCAGTCGAACTGGAATTGATCCGTATGTCTTATCGGGAAACTGGAGTGGTTCGGTGGTCCAAGAAACATTTCGAGGTCGGAATACTCCCTATTTATGTTTGTTTGTCGCAGTTACTCTTCGGTATAGTGTCACCGCTTATCGGAGTCGTGAAGGCTTTACGGCTAAACCACATCGCGACTGCAAATCAGCTTGTGGCTGGGTTTATTCGATTCGGGATAGGGACCAATTCGTTGGATTCAAGGGGGAAAATGATGGTCGTCTTTAAAACGGTGAATCTGCGATTACGTATCCGGTCCGTAAAACGCTTTGTATTAGTAGTGATTACTGCATTGATGGTCGCGGTCGCGGGCGTTAACCTCGTCAACGCCGCAGCTGCCTCGACCGTTCGAGTCAATGGCGGCGTACTCGAATTCATCGCAGGCGCCGGATCGAACAACGATCTCAACGTATCGCTTTCCGGATCGACCTACACAATCACCGACACAGCGGCCGATCTCACGCCCGGCACCGGCTGCACGGCGGTCACCGCGAACCAGGTGACGTGCGGCTCGACCGGTGTCACCTCGTTGAGCATCAGCGGTCTCGACGGCAACGACTCGCTTCGCAACACCGCCGCGACGCCGGCGACGATCGACGGCGGTGACGGCAACGACTCGCTCACCGGCGGCAGCGGCGCCGACTCGCTGATCGGCGGCAACAACGACGACTCGCTCGAGGGAGCGGCGGGCAACGACTCGCTGAACGGTGGTGCCGGCACCGACACGGTCGCATATGTCTCGGCCACGGCGGGTGTGACCGTCAACCTGGCCACCACCACCGCTCAGAACACCGTCGGCGCGGGCACGGACACGTTGACGGCCAACGAGAACGCGACGGGCTCGGCGTTCAACGACTCGCTCACCGGCTCGTCGAGCAACAACACGCTGATAGGCGGTGCCGGCAACGACACCCTAAACGGCTCCACCGGCACCGACACCGTCGACTACTCGACGGCGACGGCGGCGGTCACCGTCAACCTCGGCACGACCGGTGCCCAGGCCACCGGCGGCGCCGGCTCAGACACTCTGAGTAACAACGAGAACCTCACAGGCTCGGCCTTCAACGACACGCTTACCGGCAGCACCGGGGCAAACACGATCAGCGGCGGTGCCGGCAACGACAGCGTCAATCCCAACACCGGGGTCGACGTGATCTGGGGCGGGACCGGCACCGACACGGCAACTTACTCCACCCGCACCAGCGCCGTGACCGCGTCCATCGACGGCACGGCAAACGACGGCGTCTCCGGCGAAGGTGACAACATCCAGACCGACGTCGAAAACCTGATCGGCGGCAGCGCTGCCGACACGCTCACAGGCAGCGCTGGCGACAACGCCCTAAACGGCAACGGCGGCACCGACACCATCTCGTACGCCAACGCGACCGCGGGCGTTACGGTGAGCCTCGCAACGACCTCCGCGCAGAACACCATCGGCGCCGGCACGGACACTCTGACTAACGACGAAATGCTTACCGGCTCCAACTTTGACGACGTGCTGACCGGCTCAAGCGCCGCCAACGTGCTGAACGCCGGCACCGGCAACGACACACTCGACGGCGGCGCGGGCAACGACACGCTCACCGGCGGCACCGGGACCGACACCGTTTCCTACGCCACGGCCACGGCGGCGATCACGCTCAGCCTGGCGACCACCGCCGCCCAGTCGACCGGCGGTTCCGGCAGCGACACCTTGAGCGGCGACGAGAACGCGATCGGCTCGGCCTTCAACGACTCGCTCACGGGCACTACGGGCGACAATGTCCTAACCGGCGCCGCCGGCAACGACACGCTGAACGGCTCGACCGGCATCGACACGGTTTCGTACTCGTCGGCGACGGCGGGCGTCACCGTGAACCTTACGACGACGACGGCGCAGAACACGGTCGGCGCCGGCTCGGACACGCTCACCAACAACGAGAACCTGACCGGCTCGGGCTTCAACGACACGCTCACCGGCACGTCGACGGCAAACGTCGTCAATGGCCTGGCCGGCAACGACACGATCGACGGATCGGCCGGAGACGACGTGCTGACCGGCGGCGCCGGCTCCGACAACGTGCTCGGCTCAACGGGCAACGACACGCTCTGGATGCGCGACATGACCGCCGACACAGCCAACTGCGGCGGTCAGACCGACACCGTCACGGCCGACGTGGCCGACACGCTCACCGGCTGCCTAACGGCGAACCTGCCCCAGCCGGCGCAGATCACGTCCGGACCGGCCAACGGCGCGACGATCGCGACTGCGAGCGCGACTTACTCGTTCACGGCGTCGGCACCGGCAACCTTCGAGTGCAGGATCGACGCGGGTGCGTTTGCCGCCTGCTTGTCGCCCTACTTGACGACACCGCAGGCAGACGGCGGTCACACCTTCTACGTGCGGGCGATCGACGCGGTCGGCGACGTCGACCAAACGCCCGTGAGCCGATCGTTCATCGTCGACACGACGCCGCCTGAGACGACGATCACCGCGGGCCCAGCCGACGGCGCGACGATCAACGACCAAACGCCGACCTTCTCGTTTAGCTCCGAGGCCGACACGACGTTCGAGTGCTCGGTCGACGGCGCCGTTTTCGCCACCTGCGCGTCGCCATACTCGACCGCGACGCTCGGCGAAGGACCGCACACCTTCAGCGTTCGAGCGAAGGACGCGCTCGGCAATACGGACCTATCCCCGGAGGCGCGGTCGTTTACGGTCGATGTCACGCCGCCGGAGACGACGATCACGGGCGGACCCGCGCACATCAGCTACACAAGCGCGACCTCCCCGACCTTCACGTTCTCGTCGGAGGCCGACACGACGTTCGAGTGTGAATTCGACACTACCGGCTACTCGCCGTGCTCGTCGCCGTTTGCGACCGGTACGCTCGCCGAAGGGCTGCACGAGTTCCGCGTACGCGCCGTTGACGCCGCGGGCAACACGGAAGCCACGCCCGAGTGGCGAGAGTTCACGGTCGACATCACGCCTCCGACCGTGACGATCCTCGATCCGCCGAGCGGCTCGGTGTTTAACTGGACGGGACTGTGGGTGACGTTCTCCGTGTCAGACGGCTCGACGACCTGCCGGCTCGATGGCGCGGCGGCCGAGTCGTGCTCCTCGCCGGCGATCCTGTCGGGCCTTGATGAGGGACCGCACACGCTTGTCGTGACCAGCACGGATCTCGCGGGCAACTCCGGCAGCGCCGTGGCCGACTTCACGATCGACCGCACGCCGCCCGAGACGACGATCACCGGCGGGCCCGCGCAACTTTCGGTGACCAACGCCGCATCGCCGGTATTCACATTCGACGCGAACGAGCCGGGCTCCGCGTACAACTGCCGCGTCGACGGTTCGCCGTACTCGCTTTGCGCCTCAACCTTCACAAGCCCCGTGCTCTCCGACGGCGTCCACTCGATTGACGTCTACGCGATCGACGCGGCCGGAAACGCCGATGCCACGCCAGCGTCACGTACTTTCATCGTCGATACGGTCGCCCCGACCGTGGCGGTCACCTCGCCGAATACGGGATCGTTCCTGAACTGGCCGACACCGCAGGTCGCGTTCACGATCACCGACTACTCCGGATTCACGGAGACGTGCCAGGTGGATTCCGACGCTCCGGTACCGTGCACGTCTCCGTACACGACACCGGTGCTTGCGGACGGCACGCACACGGTGACCGTCGTCAGCACCGACGACGGCGGCAACTCCGCCGCCGCCGCAACGACGTTCACGATCGACACCGTACCGCCCGAGACCTCTCTAGACGCGGCGCCGTCAAACGGCTCGACGATCGCCACCGCCAGCCCTGCGCTTACGTTCTCCTCGGAGCCCGGCGTCGGCTTTGAATGCTGGCTCAACACGGGCGGATTCAACTCGTGCACGTCGCCGCTCGCTGTCGGGCCGCTAAGTGAGGGGCTCCACATGTTCTGGGTTCGCGCGATCGATGCGGCGGGCAACGTTGATCAGACGCCGGAGACGCGGAACTTCTATGTCGACAATCTCACGCCCGAGATCTCGATCCAAAGCCCCTCCGACGGACAGGTATTCAACCAGCCGACCGTGATTTCGATGTTCAACGTCAACGACGCCTCGTCCCTCAACATCGAGTGTCAACTCGATTCGCTGCCCGCCGAATCGTGCTCGGCGCCGTACGTGATGAGCGGCTTGGCCGACGGATCACACTCCCTGCAAGTGTCGGCGACCGACATCGTCGGCCACGCGAGCGCGGCGTCGGTCACGTTCACCACGGACACGACGCCGCCCGACGTTTTGATCACCGGTGGCCCGGCCGAAGGCTCGACGATCGCCGACGCCTCGCCGCCGTTCAACTTCACCTCCAATGAGCCGGGCACGACATTCGAGTGCCGGTTCGACGAGAACCCGATGCAATCGTGCGCGAGTGGTGTCACGCCCGCGGTACCGCTTGCGGACGGCGCTCACACGTTCTGGTTGGGCGCGACGGACGCGGCGGGCAACGGGATCATGTGGCTACTCAGCCGGAACTTCACCGTCGACACAACGGCGCCGGTCGTCGCAACGACCTGGCCCGTCAACGGCGCGCGCATAACGAACGCCGCGCCGCAAGTGACGTTCACCGCGACCGACATGTCGTCGATCACGACGACCTGCCAGGTAGACGCGAGCCAACCCGAAGCCTGCGCCTCGCCGTACACCACCACCTCGTTGGCGGAGGGCGCACACACGGTCGCGGTCGCGGCAGAAGACATCGTCGGCAACGCATCGGCTTCGGCAACGACGTTCACCGTCGACACGGTCCCGCCAGAGACAACGCTGGACACGGCGCCGTCGCAGGGCGCACTGATCGCCACAAACTCGCCGATGTTCCAGTTCTCGTCAGAGCCCGAAGCCGTGTTCGAGTGCCAGATCGAGGGCTCGTCCTGGATGCCGTGCACCTCGGGCTACACGCCGCTGCTGTCGCAGGGCTGGCAGGCGTTCTCCGTTCGCGCGGTCGACGCGGCCGGCAACGCCGACCAGACTCCCGCAAGCGTTTCATTCAACGTCGACAGCGAAGCACCGGTTGTCACGATCACGTCGCCGACCGACGGGGCTGTCGTCAACTCGGCGTCAACGACTGGTTACTTCGTGACTACGGATACGACGGCGACCGAGGACACATGCTCGCTTGACGCCGCGCCTGCCGAATCGTGTTCGGTCAGGTATGACATGGGTCCGCTTTCGGATGGGCAGCATACGTTCAGCGTGTACTCACGAGATGCGGCCGGAAACGTCGCCATGGCCGCCGTGACTTTTGAAGTACAGGTCGTACTTGCGGCGACAGTCGTTTCGAGCGTCGAAGTTCAACCTACCTTTTCGTACTACGAGATCCGCGCTGGTGAAGGGGTCCAGAACGACCTCACGATGACAGTCGACGAAAACGGTGTCAACTACCAGGATTTGACGGCACCGATGGTCGCCGGCCCCGGCTGCTGGCTGGTCGACGTGCACCACGTTTCCTGTGAACTCGGATGGCTCATCACGCTGGCTTACCTCGGCGATCAGGACGACACGATGACGTTTTATACGTCATCGCAATATCGCTCGGCGGTGGCCGGAGAAGCCGGCGATGACGAGGTGTTTGGCGGTCCGGGTATGGAGATCCTGGGTGGTGGTCCTGGTGCGGACACGATTCACGGCGACGGCGAGGACGGCATGAGCTACAACGAGCGCACGACCGGAGTGCGCGTGGAGATCGACGATTTAGCCAACGACGGTGCACCCGATGAGCACGACTTTGTCGATCTCGACGGCGGACAGATCGCCGGAAGCCTTGGCGACGACGTAATCATCGGCGACCAATTCGACAACATGCTTTTTGGATTCAACGGCGACGACGAGATCCACGGCGGTGCCGGCGAGGATCACATCGAAAGTGAGGCGGGCAACGACGTGATTTACGCCCGCGACGACCAGGCTGACGTGGTTCTATGTGGTATCGGTGAAGACGAGATAATCGGTGACAACGGCATCGATCAGACGTACGGAGACTGTGAAACTGCTGACCTATCGCCCGACGTGGAGATCACAAGCGGACCGTCGGACGGAGGGTCCAGCGCCGATCCCTCTCCGACATTTGAATTCGTCTCGAACGAGCCGTCGGCGACGTTTAAGTGCTCGGTTGACTGGGCGGCATACATTTCGTGTGAATCGCCTTTCACCATTCCGATGCTCGGAAATGGTGCCCACGCGTTCGCAGTGCGCCCCAAAGACTCGGTTTTTTCAGCCGATTTGCCGGCTGTCACACGAAATTTCACCGTTTCAGCCAGACCTGACGTTACGGTTTCGGGTACGAGGTTGACGATCGATACCGGCGATGGAGTCGCCAGCACGATCAACGTCGACTACGTCAGCTCGGCTTACGTAGTCACCGACGTCGCGGACGGATTCACCGCGGGTGACGGTTGCGTTCAGGTTGACGCTCACCGCGTCGAATGTGCGGACATTGGCTCGATCGACTCAATCTCGGTGGCAACTAGTGACGGGGACGATTCGATCTCGGTCGGAGACGGCGTCGCGGTGGTAACAGCGATCGATGGTGGAGACGACGACGACGTGATCGTCGGAGGATCGCAGACCGACACCGTCGTCGGCGGCTTGGGCGATGATTATGTCGACGGTGGTACCGGCAATGACGTGTTCATTGGCGGAGACGGGCATGGAAATGGAAATGACGGCGGCGATTATTACGACGGCGGAACCGGTGGTCAGGACGAATATCGAGTCGGTACGGCGGCGGGACCGGTCACGATTTCGATGTCCGAATCCGTGGACGGAGAGTCAGTCGTAGCCAACGATGGCGAAGCGAATGAAGGTGACAACGTATTGCCGTCGATCGAACGACTTGTCGGAGGCCCCGAAGACGACACGTTCTCGACGACCGACGGACTAACTCCCCAGCAAGGGGTGAGCCGCAACCTAATCGGAAACGGCGGAGATGACGTCCTTGTGGGTGGCAGCGGCGATGATCATTTGCTTGGCGGAGGAGGCGACGACGCGCTTGTTGGAAACTTCGGAAACGACACGGTCTCCGGTGGTGACGGTGACGACAATTTGGATGGCGGCGAGGGTGCGGACACGTTGGCCGGAGAAGCCGGCGTCGACACGGTTGATTACTCAGACAGATCGGAACCACTCAAGATCGTCAACGAAGGAGGTGCGCAGACGACGAGCGGAGCCTTGGATGGTGCTGAAGGAGACGTGTTCGAATCCAGTTTCGAGCGCGTACTTGGCGGGATAGACAACGACGAGATCATCGGCAGCGACAGCGCCGAAACCATCGATCCCGGCTACGGGGACTTCAGCGACGGTGTCGACATGGTGGACGCCAGGGGCGGCAACGACACTCTGCTTTTGAGGGATGGAATGGCCGACATCGCCGACTGTGGCGACGGCGTTGATTCAGTTACCTCCGACGTCGTGGACGAAAGCGGTCTCAGCAATTGCGAGGAAGTGGCGCTCGCCGACTCCGTCACTTTTACTTCGGCTCCGACTGAGGGTTCGACCATCTCTGACCGGACGCCCGAGTTCCGATTCGAGAGCCCGGCCGGCGTTTGGGTTGAGTGCAACATTGACCAGACCGAATGGGCTAAGTGCTTATCTCCATACGTGACGCCATCTCTTTCGGACGGTGCCCATGAAGTGGCCGTGCGGCCTGCGGGCGATGACGATCCGGCGTCCGTGAGCCAGCGATCTTTCATCGTTGACGGGACCGCACCGGTCGTGACCATCGAGTCGGCGCCTATTGGGACGACGGCTGAAATGGCTCCGGTGATCAGTTTCAGCATCGACGATCCGTCCGCCACCGCTTCGTGTTCTACGAATGGCGGCGATCCCGTTGCGTGTGTCTCGCTGTTTACCCCGGGTCCGGTCTCGGAAGGCTCTCATTCGGTGACGATCACGGCGATTGACGGGCTTGGAAACGCTTCGTCTGCATCTGTCGCCTTCGACGTGTCTTTCATCATTCCCAACACGGAGTGGATCGATGGGAGTCTCAAAATCGATCTCGCATCCTCAGCGGATGCGCAAGACATTGAGGTCTCCTTTGACGGTGATGCGTATCTGATCTCCGGTGAAGCCGGCAGCCTCGCTCCCGGATTCGCTTGTAAGCGCATTACGTCGACGACATTGGAATGCGATGATCGGCAAGGAAATTACGGCCCGGTCGTCATCCAGGGAAGTTCGTTCGCGGACGAAGTCGTCGTCGGCGAGGATGTTCGGTCTTCGGTTGAATTCAACGGAGGCGGTGGTGGAGATCGATTTAGAGGCGGCGCGGGGCCGGACGTCGCTATCGGTGGTCTGGGTGATGACGACCTAGACGGTCGAGCCGGAGCGGACTTCCTCGATGGCGGCGATGGTGACGACGCTCTTTCGGTTACCGACGGAGAGGCCGAAGCTATAGCGTGCGGCGACGGCGCAGATTCGATTGACGGCGATCGCCTTGACACGTCCACGGATTGCGAGGCGATTGAAACCCGTTCGGTTGCGTTCGAGCGGATTTTACCCGCACCGCTTCCGCACACGGAATATGTGTATCTTGCGGCACCCGGCGAGTCAAACGAGGTGTCCGTTGTCGCGAACTCTCGAATCGGTCGTTTTTCAGATCGTGCAGCACCGATTACAGCCGGATCGGGGTGCTCCGCAGAGGGTCAAAGCGATGTTCGTTGCGCTGGTCAATCCGCGACCTCGGTGGTTGTTTATGCGGGGGACCTGAACGACTCAATTCGAGTCCGGACAACGACCGCCGTCGCGCCGCAGGCGTTCGGCGAGGACGGCGATGATGACATTCGCGGCGGACCCAACATGGGCGAGTATTGGGGTGGCGCCGGAAACGACAAGTTGGTGGCGTCGTCGCTGGGGGACAGTCTCCATGGAGAGGATGGCGACGACCTATTAATTGACGGCGAAGGTTCGAACGTCTTTTCGGGCGGCAACGGCGTCGACACGGTTGACTACTCCGGTCGCAATGTGCCGCTGACGATCGATCTCCGCGATAGCTACGACAATGGCTCAAATGGTGAGAACGATTGGATTGCCGCGGATGTGGAGAACGCTCGCGGAGGACACGCGAGCGACGAGATCACCGGCACCGACTCGGCCAATGTGATTGACCCGGGCAACGGTGCCGACTTGGTTTATGCGCTCGACGGAGACGACACGGTCAGCGCGCGCGATGGTTCAAGCGACGATATCGACTGCGGCGACGGAGCGGACTCACTCACTGCCGATTCGCTAGATCAGTCGCCGGTCGGCTGCGAGACCGCTGATTCGCGTGTGGTCGTAACGATTATCTCCGGTCCCGGCGAAGGTCAGGCGATCTCGGAGGAGGCTCCCGATTTTGAATTCGCCGGCGACGGTCAGCAGTCAGCATTCGAGTGCAGTGTTGACGGGGCTCCATTCGCCACGTGCACCTCACCGTTCGCGGTAGCGTCGCTCGGCGATGGATCGCATGAATTCACTGTTCGTGCCGTTGATGGGTCCCTGGCGCAACTTGGCGATCCTGCGTCGCGTGGTTTTACTGTCGACACCTCGGCCCCGACGGTTTCCATCATTGCTGGTACGGCAGACGGGGCAATTTCGTACGATTCAACCCCTGAGTTCCGCTTTGAAAGCGGCGAGACCGGCGTAACGTTCGAGTGTTCGATTGACAATGGAGGCTATACGGATTGCGACACGCCGTACACTCCGGAATTCAGCGAGGGTGAACACTCGCTCAGCGTACGGGCGGTCGATCCAGCCGGGAACCGATCCGCGCCTGAATTCCGGAGCTTCCTCGTGCTCCAAGGAGCGCTCGTGGAATTGGCTTCCGCGCCGGAGGATGACGCGCACTTCCAGTTGATTTCGCCGGTTTTCGAGTTCTCCGCCGATCCCGGAATATCGACAGAGTGTGCGATCGACGGCGGCGAATTCTCGCCGTGCGCGTCGCCGTTCACGCTTGAATCGCGCTACTCCGGTCGCCGAACTTTTGCGGTCAGCGCGGTCGACTCGGACGGCAATGCCGGTCCGCCCGTTGTCAGGTCCGTGATCTTCGATTACGGCCGCGCCTATCGTGACGTCACTCGACCCGCGACGTTTATCGATGGCGGCCCAAGCGACGGAAGCGTAATTGCGTCTTCTCCTGCCTTCGATTTCTCGTCCAACGAACCGGGCGAATTCCGTTGTCGTGTTGACGACGACGAATGGTCGGCGTGCAGTTCTCCGTGGACCGCGACCGGGCTTGGCGAGGGCGATCACACGTTCGAAGTCGCGGCGATTGATGAGAGCGGTAATTTTACGCTTCGCACGGCTTCTCGTAAGTTCAGGTTTGCGCCAAGTAGTTTTCCTCCGGCCGTTGAGCAGGCGATCGCGATGCTCGACCTTGCGTTTCCAGAAACGCTTCAAACATCGGCAACGATAGGTACGGCCGACGGTTCGATGACGCCGGCGGTTTCCACCGAAATCAGTCAAACGGCCGAGCAATTTGACACTCAGGGGTCGTTCGTCGAGTCCAACGTCGCACTGGAACCGGAGAACGGCGTGGCGATCGAGACATCCGAAGGAGCCGTGAACCTAGCTCCGGTTGCAGTGACCGCAGCGGCGACCAATGGCTCTGTGGTCAATGGAAACGCAGCGCTTGTCGGCGATTTCGCCGGAGCGTCAGATCTCGCGGTACGGCCGACGCTTTCAGGCCTAGAACTGAACGTGTTGGTACCTGAGCCATCCGGTCAGGTTGAATTCCGTTGGAAGGCGAACCTTTGGCCTGGACAGCGTTTGGCATTGCTCGATGACGGCTCGGTCGCGTTGATGGGACCGCCGGTGGAGTCAGGTTATGGCGACCTGGCGGACATCGACCCCGTGAATCCCGACGATACGACCGGGATGGGTCGAGACGAATATGCCGACGACGTAAATGCGATCGACGCGGCTGAAGCGGCAAATGGCGACGCCGTGGATCTATTGATCCGCAAACCGGTCGCAAAGGATGCCCTCGGCGCGAGCCTTCCGACGAATTTCACCGTCGATGCGGACGCTGGAGAGATTACGTTGCACGTCGACACACAGGGAGCGACGGGTCCGGTGAAGACTTCAGCACGGGCAGTGTCGAATTCCACTTCAAAGAGGAAGCGCTCGCGGAGCGAGAAGAAGTACTTCCATTACGGACTTGCCGGAGGACAGCCGAGCATGTTCGCTCAGCCGCTCGAGACCTATCTGAACGGGATAATGGGTCAGTTCAGCGCTATTAATCACTCGCCGGCCGGAGCAACATACAGAGTCCTTGTCCCTTGGGATGTCGTCGACGACCAGCCGTGCAAGGACCCTGGGGGCGCCGAGATTCCCGGCGGAGCAAATGGGGTGGTCAAGTCGAGCGACGTCGATGCGAGTGTCGGTACCGATAATGGAAATCCATATCAATTCGCATCGCGTTGCTGGGATCTGTGGCAGGCTCAGCGCAAAATATTTAACGCGATCCAATGGAGTGTTCGTTCCGGTCGCACGCTCGATATTTATCTGAGTCCGGAACCAGTCCATTGGGTGCCAAGCGCGCAATGCAGCTCTACGCCGGCCGACATAACTACACGTACGTTCCAGCCGTGCAACGAGGGTCATTTATTGGGTTTTTATTATCGCCTCTACGACAACTTGCAGAAATTTGCCCACGACCACGGTGGCTTAATCCGGTATTGGAGCGCAATTAACGAGCCAGACAACTTTGGGAATGTCTCAGTCCAAACCGCCGCCTTTTCGTGGTTCTATGCGCAGCGCAAAATACAAACCGACCCGTTCTGTTCACCGAGAACGTGTGAACCCGTGGCTGGAGAGTTCGCATTTAGTGGAAGTTCGAAATTCCGCTCACGTTATGTTCGATTACTTGTGAAAACCGCAAAAGGCATCCCGATGGATCCACCGTCGGTTTGGTCGTTCCATGATTACGGCGATATCTCGACACCGGGCAAGAAGTACAAAGCGGGTTCTTCAAATGTCAAGCAGACTGACCATGGCACTGAGAAGTTCAAGGTCCTCACGAATATCGTGGCTCTGATCAACGGTAATCGCGATCTTCGAGAGGCGAAGCTATGGATGACTGAAGGTGGCGTCGCGCTGAACCGTGGTAAATACCCGGCCGTGCAGGGGAATTCGGATAACGCGCGCAAAACAGCCGCGCCATTGGCCATGAACCGGTTTTTGTTCTTCATGCGCGCAAACGCAAGAAAGAGCGCGTGGCGGGGTTACCTCAGCAACGGTGGCGACTCGGCGTCGAAGCTGTTTAGTTCAGTGCAAGGAGCGTTTTTGTACCAGCTTCAAGAGGGTGACGGGATTCCGCCGGGAGAAACAGTCGCCGGGTTCGACAGTTCGCTCCTTGAACATCCTGAACAGCGATGTCCGCCGGAAGACCGGCTGAATTGGAACGGCTCAGAACCGGATTGCCACACACCACGTCGAGAGGGGGAGAACGGCGAGTATCAGACGCGACCGCGACCAGCTCTTTGCTACCTGCTCTCGTGGAAGGTCGACGATACCTGCGGTGGTGACAACAGGGCCTCCGGCGACTGGAACGGCGTTCAAGGATCGGGAGGCCAGACCGCTGTGAGAAGCATGCATCATTCGAATGCCGTTGGAGGGACTGGTGTGGGGATACACGTCGATTTGAACACTACGCCTGCGAAGTTCCAACTTGAGCCGGACAAGGCATATGAGTACACGGTGAGCTATGAGCTGTGCGTGTGGTCTGGTCCATTCGGAGTTGCACCGGGTGACCGGTGTGAAAAACCGGTTGCGTGTCATCCAATCTACTGTGGCGATATCGGTCTGGACCCGATATGGCAGCAGGGACCAGACTCATCCGACACGAGATTCACCATCTCGGAAAATGAAGCTTTCAACCATGCCATTCCTGACAAGATGAACATCACCCTAATGCTCGGTAACCCGAACGATTGTCCGGGTGATAAACCAAAACCCTATATGTATACGATCACGCCGGTCTTTACTCTCAGGGAATCCGATGTGGATGAATCAGACGACGCAACAGATTATGTAGTGCGAGGAATGCCGGCCGAGCATCCTTTTCCGATGTACTACTGCCGGTACTCGTGAGTCGTGCACAAAAACAAACTTGTAAGTCCCGAATCGCCAAGCGTACCGCAGGGTTGTATTTGTCGAAAAGAAGGGATTCCTTGAAGATATGCCAGCCTGGATAAACGTGTTGCTTTCGGCGACCGCCGCCGCCATCACCGTCGCTGTTTCGCTGTTTTCCGTCAGTCCGGCACACGCCGATTACCGCCTGACGAACTGGGCGTCGATAAGGGATAATAGATCGATAATGGCGACGCCGAACGGCGATCTCTGGGTGCTGGCCAGGTCGCGGGATTGGATCGGCGAAGACAACCGACTTCGGCTGCACCGCTTCAATAGTCAGGGAGTCCGTCGATCCATAGAATCAACACTCGCGCCGCGAGCCCGGGATTCCGACGACTACGACAAGAATGGTTTCGCCGTCGGCGCGATGGCGGTTGGTCCCGACGGAAACAACTGGGTCGCAATCGGGGACGCTCCGCGACGCGGTCAAACGACGCTGTTTCGATTGTCACCGACCGGCAGGAAGCTCAGCGCAACCCGCTTGCCGAGTCGGACCGTCGCCATCTCGATGGCAATTGGTCCAGACGGCCGGGCGTGGATCTTGTCCTCCGGTCGTGACCGAGTGGCTCGCGTCAGCGCACGTGGCCGGGTGGATGAGCTTCGGGTAAAGGGAGCGCGGGAGATGTCGCAGATCGTCCAGGGATCAAACGGCGACATGTGGGCCGTTTCACGCGGACTGGCCGTGCGTATCGACTCCAAGCTTCGAATACACCGATACCGCACCGCCGATCAGGGAAAGTACGCCTCTGTCGGCATCGTGCGCGGAATTGACGGCGCGATCTGGATCACCGGCCCCGGCACATTTCAGCGGATAACGGCAGACGGGCAATTGACGTCATTTTCGCTGGAGTATCCGACCCTGGACGGATTTCCCTTTTTTGGCGAATCCGGACCGCTTGGGACAGTGCGATTCCCGATGTCGATGTCACTGCGGCCCGACGGCCGAATTGGCTTTATTGCAGCAGTTTCTGTTCGCAGTAGAGCTGGGGTAAATTCGGACCTAGAAAGCCTGGGGACCGTTTCGCCGGATGGTTTCCTGGACGAAACCAAGCCGACGTTTTCGCTGATTTACGTTTATAACGATGCGGGGTGGGAAAAAGACCCATTGCTTGATAACGGACGTTTCGGGGTAAACCGTTTAATCGTTGGCCCTGACGGCCGGATGTGGACCGAGGGCTTTCTCGGGGCAGAAGAAGGCATCGTGAACGTGTCTGATGATTCCATGAGATTTACGCCGACTCCCGGTCGGCCCACCGTCGTCGCCACGCAGAGCTCCGCGAGTTCCGTACTTGTGAAGATGACATGCGCCGGATCGCCGGGGAAATTCTGCTCGGGTAGCTTGCGTCTCAAGCGCGGACATAAAAAGACATTGGCTCGGACGAAATATGCGTTGGCGGTCGGTGATCAGATTCAGCTGAAGCTCACGACCCGAAACCCGCTCCCCGCCGGCCGACTGACGGCGACCTGCACCAGTCGAGACGTGCCGACCGGAACACTCACCAATGCATACGCCGTGGTGAAACGCGGGTCCTCTGCGGGTGCTCGCTGACTGCCTGTTTGCCCGAACGCCAATCGCCGAAGATCGAAGCACACCAGAGGCTGTCAAGAAAGCCGAATCCGACCTCAGCATGAAAAGGTCAGGCGGGCCGGGATGGGTCCCGCCTGAACTGAAGGTCTCGCCAACACCGGTCCGGCCTTCAGGTTCCTGCTGGGCCGGCGCCTCGCCCCTGCGCGAGCACGGCGCCGGCCCGAGACAGGTTTAGTGGCGCTCGCGCTGCAGTTCCAGCAGCTCGTCGCGCGCAATCCAGTTGGGACGCGGGTATACCTGGCAGTACTTGGCGTCGCGCATCAGCTTCTCCACGCCGGTCTCGCGCATGTAGCCCATGCCGCCGAAGACCTGGATGGCGTCGAGTGTGGTTAGCACCGCGGCGTCGGTGAGGGAGATCTTGCTCGCCAGTCCGATTGCCAGTTCCGATCCTGCGCCCGACAGCGATGCCTGGGGCATTCCCAGTTCGCGCTCGCTCATGCGCGCGAGCATGTCGCGTACGGCGCCGTGGATGATGATCTGGCCGCCGCCCTGGTAGCGGTTTTCCGCGTACTCCTGGGCCAGGCCGCGGGCGCGGCGTGAGATGCCGCGTGAGATCGCGCCGATGCCGGCGTTCAATACCGCGTCTGCGTGGGCCAGCTCGTTCGCTCCGCCGACGGCTGTGGCGGTGGCGGAGCTGAACGCGACGCGCGCGACGCGGGCGCTGCCCAGCGCGAGCTGGTCGTCCACGAGTTCGAACTTGACACCGGCGTCGTCGCCGTCAACGGCCGCCAGCGCAAATGACTCGCCGTCGCGGCAGGCTACGACCAGGCCGTCGGCCTGCCAGCCGCCGACCACGAACGCGGCCTCGCCGGTCAGCTTGCCTCCGCTGAGCGTGGGCAGTGTGACGTTCGGTTCGCGGGAGCCTACGGCCGGCGCGTAAACGAAACGTCCGTTCTCGCGCAGGCCGGAGATCTTGTCGTCCGGCAGCGCGGCCAGCGCGATGTTCGAGAGCAGCGTCAACATCGCCACGCCGCCGTCTCCGGTGGCGATCTCCTCGACGATCGCGGGCAAGGCCGCCGCGGGCAGGCCGGCACCTCCGGCGTCTTCGTCCACCAGGCAACGGTCGAAACCGATCTCGCAGACTCCGTTCCAGCTTTTTTCGATCGCGTCCTTGGCGCCCACGTCAAGCTCCGCCCAGAGCTTGCCCGGAACGTCCTGGGCAAAGCTGCGCGCCACCGACACGAACTCCGCGAGCTCGTCGGCCGAGATCGCGGCGTCGCCGATCACCGTCTGGTCGTTCATCAGTTCAATACCTCCGCGCCGGCGTACCGGCCGTTTGTGTCTTTACGGCGTTTGCCGACGGCGTCGGCAAGCACCTTCATCGATTCCCCGGCGACCAGTCCTGCGTAGGCCTCCAGGCGGTTCAGTTGGTTTGTTCCCTCGTAAATCTGATTGAGCTTGGCGTCGCGCATGCACTTCTCCAGCTCCGCGCGCAACGGGCCGCAGTCCAGCCCGGCGATCTCCAGCGCCATGCCGGTGACCTTCATCGCCGTGTCGCCGCCGTGAGCCTTGGCCATCGACGAAATTCCAAGCGTCTTTGTGAGCGTTTCGTCGCCGACCTCGCGGTTGACCAGCTCGATCAGCATGCGGCGCGACAGATTGGAGCTGAGTTGCTTGCGCGCGATCGGATTTGTGCGCAATGCCGCCGGCATCAGGCCGAAGGCCTTCACCAGCGGATTAGAAAACAGCTTGCCGAGCGAGATCATGTCGAACTCGGTGGCCGCGTCCAGATACGCCTGGCGCGAGAGGTGGATGTCTTCCCACATCTGCGCCAGCGCCAGCTGGACCTGCTGCTTGTCGAGCAGACCCTCGGCGGCCGGGTCGTTCTGGAGCCAATCCACCAGACGCTCGTACGCGCCGCGCGCGATGCCGGTGCCGATGCCGCCGACAACGGGCCGCGACGCCGCCAGCACTCCGGCGACCATCGGCGTACCGTCGCCGGGGCGCCCGATCGTGCGGTCGTCGGACACGAACACATTGTCAAACGTCAGCTCGGCGGCGGGCGATCCGCGCTGTCCCATCTTGTGCTCGACCTTGGTCACGCTGAAGCCCGGGCTTTCGCTGTCGACCAGAAACGCCATCGTTGTCTCGTACGCGCGCTTTGGGTCTGTCGGCAGGATCACCGTGATCCAGCGCGCGACGTTGCCGTTGCTGATGAAGTGCTTGACGCCGGAGATCCGGTAGCCGCCCTTGACCTTCTCGGCGCGACTGACGAGCTTTGCGGTGCGCACGTGTTCGTGATGCTCCACGTCCGTCCCGGCGGTCGGCTCGGTGATCGCGCACGCCGCGATCAAGGGTCGCGTGCTGGTGCTGCTTTCGGCGATATCTCTCATCACCCCGTCCCAGAAGGCCGGACCGCCGACCACCAATGGCGACAGACCCAGCGCGTGCGCGCCGAACATCGTTGCCATGCCGCCGCAGCCGGCGGCGATCTCTTCGGCGATCAGTGAGCTGCGCAGACAGAAATGGTCTGCGTCGCCGCCCGACGGGCGAGGCGTGATCAGGTTCAGCAGGCCGATGCGACCGCCCTCCGATGCCAGATCCCAGGCGAAATAACCGGGGTCCTCGTCGGCGATGCGATCGATTTCAAGTGCGCGCGAGCGAATGCGGCCCCGCGAGAACGCGCGCGTCTTGAGCACTAGTTCTTCGATCGCCGCGAGTTTTTGGCCGCGTAGTTGCGGATGGTCGGCCAGGCGCGGAGCGGCTTCTCGCAGCGGGGAGAGGGTCTTGACCGTCACTTGTTTATCTCCTCCGGCCCTTACGCCTTCGCGCTCTGCAGCGACTGCAGGTCGATGATGCGGTCGATGACTTCCGGCGTGAGGTGATGCGGCCCGTAGAGGATGCCCTCGATGCGCGGCGAGTACGCGGCGGCGATCGACTTCGTCGAAATCAGCGCGTCCTTGAGTTCGCGCGCGATCGGGTGACGGTCACCGATCTCAAGCGTGGCGGCGCCAAATTTGATTGAACGACCAAGGTTGTGCGCGAGGATCTTGAACTCGGAGGTCTGCGGCTCGCGGTTTTGGTAGAGGTGACTGAAGATCTGTACCTCTTCGTCGCGGCTGCTCTGGATGCGGGGCGCGCGCAGCGTGAGGATGTGCTCGGCACCCTCGGCCAGGCGGCAGGTGCGCGTTTGATCGGTCTGCTCGAAGTCGATCGCGGCGATGAACTTCGGGTAGTTGTAGAAGTCCACGCCGCCGGCGCGCGCGATCTCGGTGGTCACGGGCAGGTGGTGCACCCAGGTGTCGTACTGGCCGCGACGCACCGCGTCGAGCATCGCCTGGCCGGGCAGGTTTGGGCGGAAGAACGGCTCGTTCAGCGGGATGCCGATCGCAAGCTCGTTGTAAGGAGCGATGTCGGTGTCGCGGTACTCGAAGCAGGTGATCGTGACCGCGCCGACGCCGGGTGCGATTCGCGCGGGCGAGATGCGCGGGTCCGGCAGCATCTTCTTGAGCTTGGAGAGCTTGGCCGGGAAAACCCCGGTCATCTGCTCACCGTCGTAATAGAACAGGGGAACCTGGAACTCGAACTCGCCGGTCTTGACCGGCGTCTGACGGATTCCTTCGAAGTACGTGGACGCGCGCATGTGTGTCGGGGCCTTTCTAATGAGAGCTTTCGCTTGACGCCCTCAACTGCGCGCGATCAGCCTCGCCGCGCAGTGCAGGGCTTTTTGAACTTGGTTCAATATTACACCAAATGATGGCAAAATGAATGAAGTTCATTTTCAAGACGCACCGTCCTGCCGGCTCGCGGCGATTGACCTCTGGTTCTTCATTCCTGCATCCACCGTACGCCGAAACGGCGGCGGCGACCTTTTCAGGCCACCGCCGCGGAGGCGCCGTTGGTGTTTGACACCGTGGGCCTCGGCAGAATCGACATTGTGTGTTCGGCCACCAGGCCTTCAAAGACCTCCAGCCGGTTCAGCTGGTTGGTGCCTTCGTAGATCTGCGTGAGCTTGGCGTCGCGCAGACACTTCTCCAGTTCGGGCCGCAGACGACCGCAGTCCAGACCGGCGACCTCCAGCGCCATGCCGGTGACCTTCATCGCCGTGTCGCTGCCGCGTGCCTTCGCCAGCGACGAAAGGCCGAGCGTGCGCGTGAGCGCGCGGTTGCCGACGGTGCGTGACATCACTTCCATCACGAGTCCGCGCCCGAGCGAGGTCTGCATCTGACTACGGACCAGCCGGTTGGTGCGCAGTCCGCTCGGCAACTTGCCGAGCATGCGCATTGCCGCCGTGCCGGTCAGGCCGCCGATCGAGATCGTGTCGAAGTCCGTGGCAGCGTCGATGTATGCCTGACGCGCGAGGTGGATCTCCTCGTTCATCTGCGCGAGCGCCAGCTGAACCTGCTGCTTGTCGAGCAGACCCTCTGCCGCTGGATCGGTTTGCAGCCATTCGAGCAGGCGCTCGTAGGCACCGCGCGCGATACCCGTGCCGATTGCGCCGACAGGCGGACGCGAACCGGCGAGCACGCCGATCGTCAGACCCATGCCGTCGCCCTCGCGGCCGATCAGGTTCTTGTCTGGCACGAACACCTTGTCGAAGCTCAGTTCAGCGGCGGGCGATGCGCGATGGCCCATCTTGTGCTCGACGTTGGTCACGGTCAGGCCCTTTGCGCGGCCGTCGACCAAGAACGCCGAAAGCGTTTCGTATGGGCGCTTCGGGTCGGTCGGCATAAACACCGTCAGCCAGGTCGCGGCGTTGCCGTTGCTGATGAAGTGCTTGGTGCCGGTCAGCTCCCAGCCGCCCTTGACCTTGTCGGCCCGCGTGACCACCTTGGCGGTGCGCATCCACACGTGGTGTTCCACGTCCGTACCGGCGGTCGGCTCGGTGATGCAGAAGGCCATCAGCTGCGGCTTTGGATCGCACGCGCTGTCGGCGGCTTCCTTCAGCGCGCCGTCCCAAAACGCGGGACCGCCCATCGCCAGAGGCGAGGCGCCGAGTCCGTGCGCACCAAAGAGCGTGGCAAAACCGGCGCAACCGGCGGCGATCTCTTCCGCGATCAATGCCGTGCGCAGGCAGGCGAGGTCGGACGCGCCGCCCGAAGCGCGCGGAGTGACAAGATTCAGCAAGCCGATCTTTCCGCCTTCGCGCACGATGTCCCAGGCGATCGTGCCGGGTTCGTCGTAGTTGACGCGGTCGATCTCCAGCGCGCGCGGCCGGATTGTGTTTACGGCGAAGCGGCGCGTCGCGAGGACTGCGTCTTCAAGCTCGGCGAGCTTGCTACCGGAAAGCTGCGGGTGACCGGCGATACGCGGGGCCATCTCCAGCAAAGCGCCGGAGCCGTTTCGTGCGGAACTCATTTTCTTACCTCCGTGTGGTTCAGGCCGACGTCTTGGCCTTGGACTTGGCCGCCGGCTTCGGCGCGGCCTTTGTGTCGGCGGCCGAGTCGGCCTTGGCGCCGTTGCCGTGCTTTGAACCCGGTGCGTGTGCAGCAAGCTGGATCATGCGTGAGTTCACGTTTTCCGGACCAAACAGGATGCCCTGGAGGCTTGGCGTGTAGGAAGCGGCGATCGACTTCGTGGACAGCAGCACGCTTCCAAGCTCCTTGGCGATCGGGTGCTGCGTGCCGAGCTCTAGCTGGGCAGCGCCGCGCTTGATCGATTGGCCGGAGTTCTGCGCGCGCAGCTTGAACTCGCCGCGCTGCGGCTGTCCGTCCTGGAAGACGTGCGTAAAGAGCTGCAGGTCCTCGGTGCGGTGGCTGCGAATGCGCGGCCCGCGCATCGTGAGGATGTGCTCGGCGCCTTCGGCCAGGCGGCAGGTGCGGGTGTTCTCGTCCTGCTCGTAGTCGATCGACGCAACGAACTTGGGGTAGTTCCAAAGCTCGCGGCCGGCCTTCAGCGCAAGTTCGGTTGTGACCGGAAGGTGGTGGACGAAGCCGTCGACCTGTCCGCGCAGCACGCCGCCGAGCATCGCGAGGCCCGGCAGGTTGGGCCGGTGGTGCGGGTAGTTGAGGGCGATGCCGATCGCCAGCTCGTTGTACGTGCCGACGTCGCTGTCGCGGTATTCGAAGCAGGTGATCGAAACCGCGCCGATGCCCGGTGCGAGTCGCGCGGGCGAGAGACGCTTGTCCGGCAGCAGCTTGCGCAGACCGCTGAGCTTGGCCGGGTAGATTCCGGTCATTGACTCGCCGTCGTAGTAGAAGATCGGCAGCTTGACGATGTCGCCTTGCACGTCGATGTCGGCCTGGCGGACACCTTCGAAGAAACTAGTTGCTCGCATGTTTGAAAAAACCCCTTTTGGGCGCGCCCTCGGGAACTCTTCCACCGCGGCGCGACTCCGATCGTGATCAGATTCCCATGTTACATGAATTCATGTAATCGTGCGAAACTTTTTTAGCGTAATGATCGATCGACGATAGGCGCGTGGCGCCCGGCGATCGTTGAGCGACTGGACCTTCGTTGGACGAATCGCCGTCAGCGGTCGCCGGTGAGCAAGCCTTCGGCGATCGCCAAGTCTTCGGGGGTGTCGACGTCGCGAACAAGCACTTCCGGGTCACCGAACGCGGCCAGAGCGGACGGGGGCAGCAGGTTTGCGCCGGCGTTTTGCAGCGTGGCGCGGACGGAGCGTTCTTCGGCAAGCGCCGTGGCCAGCGTGTCCAGCACCGCCGGGGTGTAGCGGCCGAGCATCGGCTGGGGCACACCGCCTGCCTCCACGACGGCGAGGTCGTCGGGCAGGGCGGCGAGCATGCGCAGCACGCCTTCGTTGACGAAGGGCATGTCGCAGGCGCAGACCACGATCGGGCCGTCGGCGTGTTCGAGCGCGCTGACGATTCCGCGCAGCGGGTGGCGGGGGTGCTCCGGCTCCACCAGCAGCTCGACGTCGCCGATCAGCGACGCCACGTCGTTGTCGGATTTAGCCACCACCAGCGCGGGCAGACCGGCCGCGCGCATTGCTGCCAGCGGATACTCGATCAGCGGGCGTCCGGCCAGCAAAGCCGCGGTCTTTGGTGTGCCAAAGCGCGAGCTGGCGCCGCCCGCCAGGACCACGCCGGTCACGGACTCAGCCGCCGATGCTGGACATCGGCCGCTCCGGCTTGCGGAAGCCGGCGTCGCCGATCTGGTGCTTGAGCTCCTTGCGCCAAACCGCGTCGCGGATGACCTTGCGCAGCTCGTCGTCTGACGCGCCCGCGCGTAGCGGTTCGCGCAGGTCTGTCTCGTAAAGACTGAACAGGCAGGTGCGCAGCTTGCCGTCGGCGGTCATGCGGATGCGATCGCAGCTTCCGCAGAATGGTTCGGACACCGGGTTGATGAAGCCGACCTCGCCGACCCCGTCGGCGAAGCGCCACACGCGCGCGGTGGCGTGCGGGTCCACGATCACCGGCACCAGCGGATAACGCTGTTCGATCAGCTCGCGAATTTCGGCGCCGGTCAGCACCTCCTCGGCGCGCCAGTCGTCACCGCCGCCGAGCGGCATGTACTCGATGAAGCGCACCTGGTACGGGCGCTTGCGCGCAAACTCCGCAAAGGCCAGCACGTCCTGCTCGGTGAATCCGCGCATCGCCACGGCGTTGGTCTTGATCGTGCCGATGTTGTCGAACTTTTCAAGCGCGCCCAGTCCGGCGATCACGCGGTCGAAGACGTCGCGGCGCGTGATCTCGGCGTAACGCTCGCGAGTAAGTGTGTCGAGGCTGACGTTGAAGCGGCGGATGCCGGCGGCCACCAGCGCGTCGGCGTCGCGCTCCAGATAAAACCCGTTGGTCGTGATCGACAGGTCGTCAAGCCCGAGCTTGCCGATCATGCCGGCGAGCGTGGGGAAGTCGCGCCGCACGAGCGGCTCGCCGCCGGTCAGGCGCACGGTGGAAATGCCGAGCGAGATGAACACGCGGATCAGCCGCGTGATCTCCTCAAAGTCCAAAATCGAATCGTGGGAAAGCCACTCCACGCCCTCGGCCGGCATGCAGTACTGGCAGCGCAGGTTGCAGAGGTCGGTCACCGACACGCGCAGGTCGTTGATCGGACGGCCATGGCCGTCCATCAGGGGTTCGATGTTGCCGCTAATGGGAGTGGCTTCGTTGCTCACGTCAGGTCTCCGATCGTCGCCGCGTCGGCGGCATCGAGCCGCTGACCGTTGTCCTTGCCGGGCGCCGGTGGCGCCACCCCCTCGACCCATCGGGCCGTCTCGCCGTCCTCACCCTGCGAAATCTCTTTCTTCCAAACCGGCACCTCCGATTTGATCCGGTCGAGCGCCTCGCGCGCTCCGGCGAATGCCTCGGCACGATGCGCCGCCGACGCGGCGATCACCACGCTGGTCTCTGCCAGCGGCACCGCGCCTACGCGGTGCTCGGCGGCCAGCGCGATCAGCTGGTGGCGCTCGGCCACCTCGCCGATGATCTCGGCGATTTTTTCTTCGGCCATCGGCATGTACGCCTCGTAGTCCAGGCGGTCTTCGTCGCGCGTGGTGCCGTGAAAAACAACGATGCCGCCGGCCGCGCCGTCGCGCACAAACTCGGTCAGGCGGTCGGCCGAGGGCGCGTCTTCCACGACCTTCGCGTGCAGCCTCGCCGGGGCGCCGCCGCTGACCGGAGGGATCAGCGCGAGCTCGTCGCCGTCGTTCAAAATCGTGTCCGGATCCACGTAGTCGCGGTTCACCGCCATCACCACCGGAAGGCGTTCGAGCAGGTCGCCGAGACCGTGCTTTGCGCCCAGCTCGGCAGCGACCTCGGCGGCTGTTGCGCCGTCGGCCACGTCCACGTCGATCGCACCTTGACCGGCGCGCTCACGCAACATCGCGAAGAGCTTGACTTTGACGGTCATGTCATTCAGCATAAAACGTTTGCGCGAATTAGTTACATTCGTCGTGTGCAAACCGGTGACGACGCACACCCCCCAGAGTCGCTGACGCACGTCGACGCGAGTGGCAACGCAAGGATGGTCGACGTCGGCGAGAAGGCCGTGACCGACCGTTTCGCGAAGGCTCGCGCACGCGTGCGCATGCTTCCCGAAACGGCGGCGTTGGTGCAGCGCGGCGACGCGCCGAAGGGCGACGTGATCGCGACCGCGCGGCTGGCCGGAGTGATGGCCGCCAAGCGCACCGCCGAGCTTGTTCCGCTGTGTCATCCGATCCTGCTGAGCTTTGTCGACGTGTCGATCGAGGTGGACGCGGCGGCCGGTCTGGTGTACATCGAGGCCGAGTCCCGCACCAGCGGACAGACCGGTGTGGAGATGGAGGCGATCACCGCGGCTTCGATCGCGGCGGTCACCGTGTACGACATGGTCAAGGGCGTCGAGCGCGGCGTCTCGATCGAAAACGTCGAGCTGACCGAGAAGTCCGGCGGCCGGCACGACTGGAAACGCGAAGACTGAGCAGACCGCGCGCATGGAAGGCGCGCCTTGACCGGGCAACATGCGCCGGCAACCAGTAAGACTGAGCAAATCGACCGGAGGTTCCAAAGATGCTTCGAGTGGCGATCATCACGATTTCAACCAGCAAGTCAGCCGGCCAGGGAGTGGACAAGTGCACGCCCGCGCTGGAGGAGTACGTCAAGTCGCTCGGCGGCGAAGTCGTCGGCGCGGACCTGATCCCCGACGACCGCGAACAGATCGAAGCGCGGCTGCGCCACTGGAGCGAGCCGGGTGCCTCCGACGTTGTGTTGACGTCCGGCGGCACGGGGCTGGCCCCCAGCGACGTCACGCCCGAGGCCACCCTTGCGGTGATCGAGCGCGAGGCGCAGGGCATTGCCGAGGCGCTGCGTATTGCCGCCCAGCCACACACCAAGTACTGGATGATGTCGCGCGGCATCGCCGGTGTGCGCGGTCGCACGCTGATCATCAACTTCCCCGGAAATCCGAAGTCGATCGCAGAGTGCGGCGAGCCGCTGGTGGACACGCTTGAGCACGCGATGGCGCTGCTGATCGACCGCGGCGACGCAGGGCACTGACGACGATGGGTTCGCACCTGCCGCTGGCCGACGCACGCGCGGTCGTGCTGGAACAAGCCGCGCCGCTTGACACCGAAACCGTGGCGCTCGCGGACGCGCTGGGCCGAGCGATCGCGCAGCCGGTAGACGCCCCCCACAGCCTGCCGCCGTTTGACAACTCGGCGATGGACGGATTTGCGCTGCGCGCCGCCGACACGGCGGGGGCCGCTGACGGCGCGCCGGTAACTCTGCGCCTGGCCGGAGAATCGCGCGCCGGTACGCCCGAAGAGGCCGAGCTGCAGCCCGGCGAGGCGATGAAGATTTCCACGGGCGCCGCGCTGCCGGCCGGCGCCGACGCGATCGTGCGCGTGGAGTGGACCACGCGTCCCGATGAAGAGCACGTAGCGATCGATCGCGAGCTGACCGTCGGCAACGACGTACGCCCGGCCGGCGACGACGTCAACGCCGGTGACCGCGTGCTGGAATCCGGTATGACGATCGGCCCTGGCGAATTGGCGATGCTCGCGTCGGTCGGCGCCGCCGAAATCAGTTGCACGAGGCGCCCGCGCGTGGCGATCGTGACCACCGGCGATGAGCTGGTGGCGCCGGGCGGCACGCTTGGCCACGGTCAGATCTTCGACTCGAACTCCGCGATGCTTGCGGCGCTGGCCGTGACCGGCGGCGCCGATGTGATCTCGGTCACCGCCGCCGTGGCCGACGACGCCGCAACCACCGATGACGCGATCGCAAAGGCGCTTTCCGAGGCCGACGTGCTGATCGTCTGCGGCGGCGTTTCGGTGGGAGAACACGATCACGTCAAGCCTGCGCTGGAGAAGGCGGGCGTCAGCCAGGTCTTCTGGCAGGTCGCGATGCGTCCCGGTCATCCCACGTGCTTCGGCTTGCGCGAGAACCCGGGCGCGCGCACCACGCTGATCTTCGGTCTGCCCGGCAATCCCGTGTCCGCATACGCAACTTTTCACATGTTTGCCCGACCGGCGCTGATGCAGCTTGGCGGCCGTTCGCCGTTTCCGCCGTCGGTCAAGGCAAGGCTGGCTTCGGAGTTGAAAAAGCCGGCCGGCCACACGCAGGTTCTGCGCTGCCGCATGAGTCGCGACGAGCAGGGTTGGCTGGCCACTCCGACCTCGCGCAACCAGCGTTCGCACGCGATCTCTTCGGTCGTGGGAGTGCAGGGTCTGGCGCTGCTTCCGGAAGACGCGACACTGCTGCCCGAGGGCGAAATCGTCACCGTCGAGCTGATGCCTGACGGCACGCTCGAATCGCTCTGAAGTCGCATAATAACTACTCCATACGGGCGACTTATCAAAATTGGTAACCGTACGGTTAGTTCGGTGACAACCCTCACAAAAGATCCGTATTTTTCCCCATAATCCCTGTGTTAATGTGGAATCAATGTTCGTGCGAGATAGAAAAACCGCATTGAAATGGCCTCAAACGGGGTCGTGATGTCGTTTTCGGTTTCCGACGGCGTCGAATGTTTTTCACAGGGTGCTGGCGCATTCCATCGATGCAACCTCGCAAAGACAGCAGGGTCCGGTAGGGCCGATCTATACATCGGCTCGGTCACGCATTTGACGGTGTACCCGGATTCTCGGGTGTGTTTCAGCGCCCGGCGCGTGCAATCAAACGAAACGAGGGTAGGCGAATGAATTCCAACGGGCATGGCTCCGGTACCGTCGCGCAGCGGCCTCCGGAGACGGTTACCGCAACTTCGGTCGGCCACCACGATGTCGCGCCGGAGGCGCGCCGCGTATTGGTGATCAGCACGGCCGTATTCACTTTGTTTTTCGCGGTGTGGGTGATGTTCGCGATCGTCGCAATTCCGATCAAAAAAGAGTTCAAGCTCAGTGAGGGCGACTTCGCGTTGCTTGTCGCGTTGCCGGTGCTCACCGGATCGCTGCTGCGGATTCCGGTCGGCATCATGACCGACAAGATCGGCGGCCGGACGATGATGACGAGCCTGCTGGTTCTGACGGCGATTCCGACCTACCTTGTCAGTCGTGTTCAGACATATGAACAGACGTTGTGGCTGGCGTTGTTTGTTGGACTGGCCGGCGTTTCGTTCGCCGTAGGTATCGCCTGGGTGTCGGCTTGGTATCCGGCCAAGCACCAGGGCTTCGCGCTTGGAGTGTTTGGCACCGGCAATGTCGGCGCGTCGATCACGAAGCTGCTGGCGCCGACGTTGGTGACGCTGGTCGGAACCGGCGGCCTTTTAGGCGGTTTGTTGGCCGGAGGCTGGCGTTTTGTGCCTTCCATTTACGCGCTGTTCCTTGTCTGCACGGCAGCGATCGTGTGGTTCGCCACGCCGAAGCCGGACAAGCGACCGTCGCAGGGCCGCTCGATCATCGAGATGAGCAGGCCGCTGGCGATCATGCGCGTCTGGCGATTTGGTTTTTACTACGTGACCGTCTTCGGCGCTTACGTGGGCATGTCGTTGTGGCTGCCTCACTACTACGTTGACGTGTACGGGCTGGAGCTGCGAAACGCCGGTTTCATGACGGCGATCTTCATCTTCCCGGCCAGCCTGTTGCGCCCACTCGGCGGTTCACTTTCCGACCGCTTTGGAGCGCGGCCAATCACTTTCATTTCCTTCTCGATCATCGCCGCGGCGTCGGCCGTGCTGTGCATGTCGATGAGCATGTGGCCGTTCACGTTGTTCGTTCTGATCATCGGTGTGGCGATGGGCATCGGCAAGGCGTCGGTGTACACCTACATCCCGCAGTACTTCCCCAAGGACGTCGGCGCCGTCGGCGGACTGGTGGGAGCGATCGGCGGCATGGGCGGATTCGTCCTGCCGTTGCTGTTTGCTTGGGCGAAGGTCCAGTCCGGAAGGCCTGAGAGCACGTTTTACGTAATGCTCGGGCTTTCCCTTGTCAGCTTGTTGTTCCTGTCAATCGCCGTGGCTCGGATTCTTTCCGGCGCCCGTGCACAAGAAATGTGAGAACCCGAATGAACGATTCATCCTCCGCTGCCGCCGCGAAGCCCGGCTGGCTCACCGAGTGGGACCCGGAAAACGAGTCCTTTTGGGAGAGCAAAGGCAAAAAGATCGCCAACCGCACGTTGATTGTCACGACGTTCAACCTGACGCTGGCGTTCGCGGTCTGGTTCGTTGTCAGCGCGATCGTGGCCAAGCTCAAGGGCAGCGGCTTCACGCTGACCAAGGACCAGCTGTACTGGCTCGTCGCGATGCCGGGCCTGGCGGGCGGAACGTTTCGCCTGATGCACATGTTCCTGATCCCGATCTTCGGGTCGCGCAAGGTGATCACGTTCGGCACGATCTCGTTGCTGATTCCGCTGATCGGCTGGTACTTCGCGGTGCAAAGCAACGACACGCCTTACTGGGTGCTGATGCTGCTGGCCTTCTCGGCCGGCGTCGGTGGCGGCAACTTTTCGTCGTTCATGCCGTCGACCAACCTCTTCTTCCCGAAGAAGAAGC
Organism: Actinomycetota bacterium; assembly: GCA_016213645.1. Lineage (GTDB taxonomy): Bacteria > Actinomycetota > Thermoleophilia > Solirubrobacterales > JACPNS01 > JACPNS01. Next base: position 22,905 of record JACQZY010000013.1, on the reverse strand, counting down.
TGGGCACGGCGCTGGGCATCCAGGCCGGTATCGGCAACTTCGGCGTCAGCCTGGTGCAGTTCCTGACGCCGTGGGTGATCGGCCTGTCGCTGGTCGGCAGCGCGATGGTCTTCCACAAGAAGCCGGGCGCGCCGGGCGTGGATGTTTATCTGGGCAACGCGTTTCTGCTGTGGATTCCATTCGTGATCATCGGCGCGATCCTCGCCTGGAGGAACATCGAGAGCATTCCCGTCAAGGCCAACGTCAAGGAGCAGATGAACATCTTCCGGGAGAAGCACACCTGGACGATGACCTCGCTGTACGTCATGACCTTCGGTACGTTCTCCGGCCTGGCGGCTGCGTTCCCGGTACTGATCAAGAACCAGTTCGACGCTTACGGGTATGACCCGCTGAAGTACGCGTTCATCGGGCCGCTCGTCGGTTCGCTGATGCGTGTGGTCGCCGGTCCGATCGCCGACAAGTTCGGTGGCGCGAAGGTAACCACGGTGTCTGGTATCGGCGCCGCGATCTTCGCCTTCATGGTGTCGTTCTACGTTCAGCCGGACTCGGCCGCGGACTTCACGCCGTTTGTACTGATGATGGTTGGTGTGTTCGCGTTCGCCGGAATCGGCAACGCATCCACGTTCAAGCAGATTCCGATGCTGTTCGACAAGATCAAGTCCGCCGGCGTGATCGGTTGGACCGCCGCGATCGCGGCTTATGGGCCTTTCCTGTTCAGTGTGTTGATTGCGGCACTCACGCCGAAGACTTTCTTTTACGTGCTGACGGTCTTCTGCGCGGCGAACGTTGTGCTGAACTGGTGGTACTTCGCGCGGAAGAATGCACCGAATCCGTGCTAGGCATGTAAATATGTTTAGATCGACTATGTAAAACCCTCAGACTCGGCACAACGCCCCCCTTACTCCCGACCCGCCACACGGCCTATGATGGCCGTGTGGCGGCGGGAGTTTTCTCGGTTTCCCCCCTTCCCCCATTCCCCCCATAGGCCGCACGGAACGCGGCGAACTACAAGGAGGTAGTAGCTCTCGATGAACGACTTCGGCCTGCGAAGCCTGCTCGTTCAAGGAACCCCCTCGGAAGACAACTGGTCTCTGCTCTCGCGCGACGGTCGCAAGGCGGAGGACTTTTACCGCAAGCGCTGGGCGCACGACAAGGTCGTCCGCTCCACCCACGGCGTCAACTGCACGGGCTCGTGTTCCTGGAACGTTTATGTGAAGGACGGGATCATCACCTGGGAAACCCAGGCGATCGACTATCCCTCAAACGGTCCCACGATGCCGGAGTACGAACCGCGCGGATGCCCGCGTGGCGCGTCGTTTTCGTGGTACATCTACTCGCCCAACCGCGTGCGCTTTCCGTATGTGCGCGGCGCGTTGCTGGAGCTTTACCGCGAAGAGCGCCGACGCACCGGCGACCCGGTCGAAGCGTGGGCGGCGGTCGTCTCGGACCCGGAGAAGAAGAAGCTTTATACGGCGCAACGTGGCAAGGGCGGATTTGTGCGCGCAGGCTGGGACGAGGCCGCCGAGCTGGTGGCCGCCGCGCACGTTCACACCGTCAAGCAGCACGGCCCGGACCGCATCTTCGGCTTCTCGCCGATCCCGGCGATGTCGATGGCGTCTTACAGCGCGGGGACGCGCTTCTTGTCGTTGATCGGCGGCGCCTGCCTGAGCTTTTACGACTGGTACTGCGACCTGCCGCCGGCCTCGCCACAGGTTTGGGGAGACCAGACCGACGTGCCCGAAAGCGCCGACTGGTGGAACGCCGGGTATCTGATGATGTGGGGTTCGAACGTGCCGATGACACGCACGCCCGACGCGCACTTCATGACCGAGGCGCGCTACCGCGGCCAAAAGACCGTGGTGGTGAGCCCGGACTACAGCGATCACACGAAGTTCGCCGACCACTGGCTGCCGGCCAACCCCGGCACCGACGGAGCGCTGGCGATGGCGATGGGCCACGTGATGCTGAAGGAGTTTTACGTTGATCGCGAGACGCCGTACTTCAGCGGTTACGCGAAGCAGTTCACGGACCTGCCACACCTGGTGCGGCTGGAGCCGGCGGCGGACGGCGACGGTTATGTGGCCGGCCGGTTTTTGCGCGCGTCGGATCTTGGTGCGGGCGATGCGGGCGGTGTCGCCGGGGAGAGCGGCGCCGGTGACAACGGTGACTGGAAGACGGTCTTGTTCGACGCAGCGTCCGGCGAGCTGAAGGTGCCCAAGGGCACGATCGGCGATCGCTGGGGCGAAGCCGGAGAGGGCAACTGGAACTTGGAGCTTGACGGCGTCGACCCGGCGCTGACGCTGCTTGGCGTGCACGACGACGCGGTGACGGTGAGCGTCAGTGTGTTTGGCGGAGACGGCCCGGCAAACTCCACGCTGATTCGGCGTGGAGTTCCCGCGAAGAGGTTGGACGACGGCACACTTGTGGCCACTGTCCTTGACCTCACGCTCGCGCAGTACGGCGTGGGCCGCGATGGTCTGCCCGGCGACTGGCCGAAGAGCTACGAGGACGACAAGCCGTTCACTCCCGCCTGGCAGCAGCTGCACACCGGCGTACCGGCGGCCGATGTGATCAAGGTCGCGCGCGAGTTCGCGCGCAACGCCGAGCGCACACAGGGCCGCTCGATGATCGTGATGGGCGCGGGTACCAACCACTGGTATCACGGCGACACGATCTATCGCGCGATGCTCAACCTGGTGTTGCTGGCCGGCTGCCAAGGCAAGAACGGCGGCGGCTGGGCGCACTACGTGGGCCAGGAGAAGGTGCGGCCGATTGCCGGCTTCTCGCAGGTGGCGTTCGCACTGGACTGGGCGCGGCCCCCGCGCCACCAGGCGGCAACGTCGTTCTTCTACATGAACACGAGCCAGTTCCGCTACGACCCGCTGGACGCCGGCGCGTTCCGCGCCGCCAACGGCCCGGGCTCGCTGGAAGGCCACCACGTGGCGGACTGCGTGTCGCAGGCGGTTCGCATGGGTTGGACGCCGGCGTATCCGAGTCTGAACCGCAATCCACTGGATCTCGCCGACGAGGCCGAGGCCGCGGGCGTCACCCCGGCGGAGCACATCGTGGGCAAGCTCAAGGACGGCGGCCTTGGATTCGCCTGGGACGATCCGGATGACCCGGGCAACTTCCCACGCGTTTTGACCGTGTGGCGTGCGAACCTGATCGCCGGGTCGGCCAAGGGTCACGAGTACTTCCTCAAGAACCTGCTGGGTGTGACTACGGCGGCAGTGCGAAACGAAGAGTCCGCGCCGGAGAATCGTCCCAAGGACGTTGCGTGGCACGAGCAGGCACCGGACGGCAAGCTCGACCTGTTGACCACGCTCGACTTCCGCATGAACGGCACCGGGTTGCACTCCGACATCGTGCTTCCGACCGCCACTTGGTACGAGAAGCACGACATCTCCAGCACCGACATGCACCCGTTCGTGCATCCGTTCAACCCGGCGATCAGCCCGCCTTGGGAGGCGCGTACGGACTGGGACATCTTCAAGACGATCGCCCACCGCTTCAGCCGCATGGCCGAGACGCATCTCGGCACGCGTACCGACGTGGTGATGGTGCCGTTGCAGCACGACACACCTGACGAGATCGCGCAGCCGTTTGGCGAGGTGCGCGACTGGAAGGCCGGGGAGTGCGAGGCGGTGCCGGGCGTGACGATGCCCAAATTCATCCCCGTCGCGCGCGACTACCCCAAGGTCTTCGAGCAGATGGTGAGCCTTGGACCGCTGGCCAAGAACCTCGGCCTTCAATGGAAGGGCGTCAGCTGGAACGTGGAGCAGCAGGTCGGCGAACTGGCGCGCGCCAACGGCGCGGTCGAAGGTCCGGAAGGTCCGACGCCGTCCTTCGAGCGTGCGGCGCAGCTTTGCGAAGGCATGTTGTATCTCTCCGGCACCACCAACGGCCACTTGGCCGTGCAGGGCTGGGAGACGCTGGGCAAGCGCGTCGGCCGCGATCTCACGTCGATCTCCGCAGACCGCGAGGACGAACTGATCACCTTCGACGAGATCCAGCACCAGCCACGAAAGGTGATTGCCTCGGCAGAGTGGTCTGGCCTGGAGGGCCGGGACCGGCGTTACTCGCCGTTCACGGCCAACATCGACCACTTGATCCCGTTTCGCACCTTGACCGGGCGCCAGCATTTCTACCTGGATCACGAGTGGATGCGTGACTACGGCGAAGGCCTGGCCACCTACCGCCCGCCGGTGGATCTGCATGCGTATGTGAAGGACCCGCAGTTGCGCGAGCCGGGTCGGCCCGAGGTGGTGCTGCGCTTCATTACGCCGCATTCGAAATGGTCGATCCACTCCACCTACCAGGACAACCTGACGATGCTCACGCTGTCGCGCGGTGGTCCGGTGCTGTGGATCAACCACGAGGACGCCGAGTCGATCGGCGTGGCCGACAACGACTGGATCGAACTGTTCAACAGGAACGGTGTGGTTGCGTGCCGTGCGGCGGTCAGCCACCGCATCCAAAAAGGTATGTCGCTGATGTACCACGTCCAGGACCGCCACGTCAACGTGCCAAAGACGGAGCTGACGGGCACTCGCGGCGGCATCCACAACTCGCTGACGCGGATCAACGTAAAGCCAACGCATCTGATCGGCGGATACGCGCAGCTCTCTTACGGATTCAACTACTACGGCCCAACCGGCAACCAGCGAGACGAACTGATCGTCGTGCGCCGCCGCGTAGAGGAGGTGACGTACTGATGAAGGTCAGATGTCAGATCACGATGGTGATGAACCTCGACAAGTGCATCGGCTGCCACACCTGCAGCGTGACCTGCAAGAACGTGTGGACCAACCGTCCGGGTGCCGAGTACATCTGGTTCAACAACGTCGAGACCAAGCCCGGCGAGGGCTACCCGCGCCGTTGGGAGGACCAGGACAAGTACCAGGGTGGTTGGAAGCTCGACAAGAAGGGCAGGCCGGTGCTGCGCAGCGGCGGCAAGCTGAAGAAGCTGGCGAACATCTTCTTCAACCCCAATCTGCCGACGATCGACGACTACTACGAGCCCTGGACCTACGACTACGAAACGCTCCACACGGCGCCTGTCTCCGAGCATCAGCCGGTCGCCCGGCCGAAGTCGCGCATCACGGGCAAGGACATGGCGATCGAGTGGGGTCCCAACTGGGAGGACGACCTGGCCGGCGGATCCGAGAGCGTGATGAAGGATCCCAACATCAGCGGCGAGGTTGAAGACAAGGTGCGCGCCGAGTACGAGGACGTCTTCATGATGTACCTGCCGCGCATCTGCAATCACTGCATCAACACCACCTGCGTGGCGTCGTGCCCGAGCGGCTCGATCTACAAACGCGAAGAGGACGGCATCGTTCTGATCGACCAGGACAGTTGCCGAGGTTGGCGCATGTGTGTGTCGGGCTGCCCTTACAAGAAGGTCTTCTACAACTGGAAGAGCGGCAAGGCCGAGAAGTGCACGATGTGTTTTCCGCGCATCGAGGCCGGTCAGCCGACGGTCTGCAGTGAGACCTGTGTGGGGCGCATTCGCTACATGGGCGTGCTGCTTTACGACGCCGACATGATCGACAAGGTCGCGTCCACGCCCGATGAGGCCGACTTGGTGGACGCGCAACTGTCGATGATCCTCGACCCCGACGATCCTCACGTGCAGGAATGCGCGATCCGCGACGGCGTGCCGCCGGAGTGGATCAAGGCCGCGCGCCGCTCGCCGGCGTACGCGCTGATTAAGGACTACGGCGTGGCGCTGCCGCTGCACCCGGAGTTCCGCACGATTCCGATGGTTTGGTACGTGCCGCCGCTTTCGCCGATCACCGGCGCGATCGAGGGCGAAGGTTCGGACTCGGACCCCGACGATGTGTTCCCGGCGATCGAGCAGATGCGCATACCGATCGAGTACTTGGCGAGCATGTTCTCGGCCGGCGATACCGAGCGGATTCGCACGATACTGCGCAAGCTCGCGGCGATGCGCGGCTACATGCGCGAACACGAGATGATCGCCGACGCGGAGCGTCGCGAGGTCGATATGGCCGGGATGGACGACGGTCAGATCCGGCGGTTGTTCGAGATCCTCGCGATTGCCAAGCACAAGGATCGCTTCGTGATCCCCACCCGACGCGGCGAGGTTGGTCGCGATCCGTTCAAGACACAGGGCGGCAGCGGCTTCCCGATCAGCTTCGAGGTGCCGCCCGACGCGCTCGACGGCGAGACCGGCGCACCGAACTCGTCAGTCGGCTCGGGCTACGAACTACCGATCGCGGCGACCGTTCACCCGCAGCCGGGCGACGGCGGTCCCGACGGCAACGGCAACGGCCAGGCGGCCACCGTCGGCGGTTCTACCAACGGCGATGCTTCAGGAGCGGCGGCCAAGGAGAACGGCAAATGATCGGTCGCAAGCCAAACCACGAGGCACGCGCCGACGCATGGCGCATCGCCTCGGCGCTTTTACGCTACCCGGATCAGCCGCTTGTGGCGGCGCTTCCGGCGATCCGCGAGGCCGCGCTGGCCGCCAAGGTGCCGCACGCGACGGAGGTTGCCGGGTTGATCGAAACCTGGCTGAGCCGCGAGTTGATCGATCTGGAGACCGAGTACGTGGAGATCTTTGATCTCGGTCGCTCGACCTCGCTGTACCTGACATGGCACCAGTACGGCGACCGACGCCAGCGCGGACTCGTGCTATCCAAACTCAAGCGCGAATACATGACCCACGGCATGAACCCGGTGGAAAACGAGTTGCCCGACTGGCTGCCGTTGATGCTGGAGTTTGCCGCCACGGCGCCGGAACCGGCCGGGGTAGAGCTGTTGGAAAAGTGGCGCGCCCCGATCGAAATGATCCGCAAGGTGCTGCATGAGCAGAATCGCCCGCAGGCGGTGTTGCTGGATCTGGTCTCGGACACGCTGCCCAAGCTGGGCACCGGCGTGCGCGAGACTGTTGAGCGCCTGCTGGCCGAAGGTCCGCCCGAGGAAGAGGTTGGCCTGGAGCCGTTTGGCCCGGACAGCGGTTCGCTGCTGGGCGACTCACCGTTTACAGAGGTTTCCGCCCTGACAGGAGGTCCGCATGAATGACACGATGAATCTGCTGCTTTGGGGCGGCATTCCTTACGCCGTGCTGGCGATCTTCTTCGTCGGCCACTGGTGGCGCTTTCGCACGATGAAGTACTCGTGGACGGCGCGTTCGTCGCAGTTGCTTGAACGCAAGGTGTTGCGGGCGGGCATCATCCTGTTCCACGTCGGCCTGCTGATGGTGATCGGCGGTCACGTTGGCGGGCTACTTGTGCCGAAGGAGCTGACCGAGATGGGCGGCGTCAGCGAGGACATGTACCACAACGTCGCCGTCGTGATGGGCACCGTGGCCGGGTTGACGCTCACTGCGGGACTGCTGATCCTCGCGGTGCGCCGCGTGGGCAATGCGCGCGTGCGGGCGGCGAGCAAGGTATCCGACTTTGTGACGATCGGCGCGCTGATCGCCGTGGTGGCCACCGGTATGGTCAACACGATCGGCGTGCAGATCCTCGGCGAGGCGCACGACTATCGCGAGACGGTCTCGCCGTGGATTCGCGGCATCTTCATGTTGCAGCCGGACCCGGCGCTGATGGCGAGCGCGCCGGCGGCGTTCAAGATCCACGCGCTTGCGGCGATGCTGCTGTTCGCGATCTGGCCGTTCACGCGACTTGTACATGCATGGAGCGTGCCGATCACCTTCCCGGTGCGCCCAAACATCGTCTTCCGCCGCCGCGACTCAGTCGCGCGGTAGCCCGGAACCGCGGAGGCCCGTGCGCAGGCAACTCCCGCATTGCAATCGCATTTCCTGCGCAGGCACCGGCGATCTGCGCAGGCAACTCCCGCATTGCAATCGCATTTTCTGCGCAGGCACCGGTGATCTGCGCAGTGATGTGCGCGGTGGTGGTCTGGGTGTGGGGGTGTTGGGGGCGATTGGAGTAGATTGGTACTGAATAGTTAGTGGACGTCTGGCGGTGGAACGGACAATCATTCGTAATCATGATTATTCGTTGCAGTCTTTTGGCGAGGAGGTCGATCTTTTAATTGCTGAAAGTCACCAGACGGCTTTGAAATCAAGGATGAAGCAACGCCTGGCGACTGAAGTGCAGTTTCTTCAACATTCAAGGGCGAAGAGCGATAATGAAATATGCGTTGCCGGTAGCGGCGGCGCTCCTGCTGGCGGCGACTTCTGCCACGGTCGCCAATGCGCAGCAGCAGCCCGCCGCACCATCCCAGACCAGTACAGCGGTTGCCCCGTCAGCGGCGACTAATTCCGCATCGACCGTGATCGCCACCGGCGGCGCGACTGCGCTGAGTGCCGACTACAACATGGAGCTGAATTTCGCTCCCGACGTGAACGATTGGCTTGACCGCTCGGATATCGGGGAATGCAACCCCGACGACAGCGGAGCTTTTGTCTGTGTGTTGGAAGGTCCGTGGACGGACCTCGGCGCGCCGCTTCGCGGCTCAGTCACAGACCCCGCGACCGGCGCCACCGGCGCACTAGAGGCGATCTGCTCGATTGACGGCTATGCGGCCGTGTCGTTCTCGATCGCACCGCCGCCGGACGATTCACTTGCGCCTGTGGTGGACCTGGTCGATGCGGGCGGCAAAGTTCGCGTGGACTGTGCCTGGCGGCTGCGCATGAACGACGCGCAACAGTCACTGCTGGTGGGCCGCGCTTTGATGAACACTTACATGACGGCGGCCGATCCCGCCTCGGCGCTTGTGCAGCTGAACGACAGCGTGACCTTCGACGTGGCCGCGGGAACAGGCATTTACGCCGGCCTCACCGGTTACGGAATCACCGACGCCCAGACGGCGTTCCCGATGCTCGGAAGCAGCGGTGAACTGCCGATCGACTTCGAACTGGTTTCGATGGGTGCGCGGTCGAACGGCGTGCGCGCCGCCGCGGCCCCGGCCGACGGCAAGGTCGGCTTCAACCTGCGCGCGTCAAACGACCGGCTGCACATCTCTGCTCCACTGCGCGTCAGCCGCCGCGACCTCAGCGGCTCGCTGATCGGCGAGACGGCTCCGGGTTCCAAGTGCACGTTCAAGGCCCGTGGTGGTAGCCGACGGGTGAATCTCGGCCGTGCACGCGCGGACGCCGGCGGCTTCGTGAAGCTCAACCGTAGTCGTGCCGCCAAGCTGGACGCCGGCCGCTGGACAATTACCGGCACCTGCAAGACCCGCAGCGGCGTTGTGCGCGCCGCGACAAAACTTACGCTCGAAAAATAAGCGGCCGCGCTTCCAATCACGCCGCGCCCCTGAAAACGACGCGCGGGCCCCGAAAGGCCCGCGCGTCGCGCTTTGTCCGGCGCTGTTCGTGCGATGAATGGCGCCGGACGCGACCGGCCGGCCCGGCTATCCGAGGCGCCGGGCCGGCCGGAGGTAAGGCAGGCCGGACTAGTGCCCGCCACCCGTCTTAGGCGCACCCTTTGTCGCAAGGATTCCCAGCGCGCCTCGCTCCATGTCACCGAACGCATGGGTCACGAACGGGTACTTGCCCTCCTCATCGAGTGTGAACTCGACCCAGCCACCTTGAGAAGGCGCAAGATTGACGGTCTGTACGTCGCGGCCGACGGTGCCTTCGATCACCGTCTTGTCAAAGACGGTGCCGATCACGTGGAATGCCGACCAGATCGACGGACCGGCGTTGAGCAGCCACATCCTCACGCGTTCCCCCTTCGCCACCGTGATCGGCTTAGTGGCGTATTGGTCGCCGAAGCCGTTGAAAGCGATCACGTCCGGATTCTTGGCCTGCATCTTCTGGTAGTTGGCGTTGCCGCCTGCCTCGCCGATGTAGAACTCCTGCTGCGTCATCCACAGCTCGCGGTCGACCGGTGCCAAGTTCTTCGGCTTGACGATCATCATGCCCACCATTCCGGCGCCAGTGTGCATAAGCACCGGCTTGGTCGCGCAGTGGTACATGAATGCGCCCGGGTGCTCGGCGAGGAACGTGATGCGCTTCGTCTTGCCGGGCAGAATCGTGACATAGTCCTTGTTCGGTGCGACCTCCGCCGAGTGGAAGTCGATCGAGTGCGGCATTACGACGTCCATCTTCATCGAGCCGCCATTGACCAGGTCCATCTGAACCTTGTCGCCTTCCGTCACGACCATCGGCGGTGAACCGCCGGTGCCGCGCAGCAACTCTCCGTTGATGCCGTAAGACCAGACGCGCGTGGGTGCCAGATCCGCCCGCACCTGGGTGACGTGCTCGAAGACGTCGATGCGGAATTTCTTCACCGGGCCAGCCGGCGTCGCGGGCAACGCCGGGTCGGGCCACTGGTACTTCTCGAACTTGATGCCCTTGGCCTGCTCAAGCGTGGGGGCGGGGGCGTAGGCGCGCGGGTCGGGACCCGCGACCTGAGCCTTGGGCGCCTCGTCCTTGAACACCGTAATCCCGATCAACAGACCGAGCGTGATCGTGAACAAAAGCGTGACGCCGGACAAAATCCAAATAAGAGTTTTGCGATTGACGTCGCGCTGCGTGCGAACCGCGACCGGGCGGCCTTGCGTAATCATGCGCTCGACGATCTCGCGCACTTCACGTTCCTGCGTCGTTGTACCGGCGGACTCGGGTGCGGGAGCGTTGTCGTTGTCTGTTGACTTGGCCATCGGAAACTCCTCGGTGCGTTTCTGTGTCGGCTCGCCGCTTAACCCGGCGAGAATGCCTGTAGGTGATTGGTCGATTCGAAATTACCGCCGCGGAGGCGTTTTGCGAAGACCCAAATCAAGCATGTCGGCCATAACTACTGGTTATGGCTTTGCAGGGTGGCGAGGCTGTCGACGGCCCGGCCGTCAGTCGTTGAAGAACGCCTGAACTTCGGCCGCGCCGTCGAGCAAATGATCCAGGAAGGCTTTGCCCTGGGCCGAAAAGCCCTCGTGGCCCGGCGCGAGGATCACGAATCGCCGCGGGAAGCTCATGCCCTTGACGCGACGGGTTACGAAACCTTCAGACTCCGGACCAATGCCCAACCGCGCGATCATGGCGGGCACGCCGCGTTGTGAGGCCGCGCTTTTGACCGCCGCCGTACTGCCAAGTTCAAGCAGCGGCGACGCCATCTCCACGCCCCGGCCGTGGAGCACCGTGTCAACGATGCGACGCGTATTTGCCTGCGGGTCACGTAGCACCAGTGGCTCGGCGAGAAACTTCTCCAGCGGGATTTCGTCGAGCTTGGCCCAGGGATGTTTGCGCGGCACCGCCACGGCCACTTCTCCGTCGAAGTACAGCATCGCGCGTGGATCGGCCTGGCCATCGGGTTCGATCGCGCCGATCGCGATATCGGCCAGACCGCGCGCGGCCATGTCTAAAACCATCCGGGAATTCGCAACCACGAGCTCGACAACCAGATGCCTTTCGCTGCTTTCGCGAAACGACGTCAGACGTTCGGGCAGCACATACTCGGCGATCGTGTGGCTGGCGGCGATGCGGATCGGCCGCTCCTCGTCGTGTAAACCCACCATCAGATCTTCGACGACCTCGATCTGAACCAAAGCGCGGCGCGCTTCCTCGTACAGTCGCCGCCCTGACGCGGTTGGCTCCACTCCGCTGGAGGAACGGTTCAGCAGCTCGGCGCCGGCAATCGCCTCAAGCCCGCGAATGCGCTTCGAAAGCGCTGGTTGGCTGATGCGCAGAAACTTTGCGGCGCGACCGATACTGCCCAGGTCGACCGCCGCGCAGAATGCTTTGAGTTCGGAGATTTCCGGCGAGCGGATCGGTCGTTGGTTCATTTCACATATTCGCCGAATCGAGGAGTCGAAGAATTGTTGCGGTTCAACTTGACATGAATCTGTGTAACCGCTAATCTAATGATCTTGCAAGTGACCGTTCGGTCACTTAGCGCGGCGAGAGCCGCCGAACCGGCCGCGCCGGCCTTCCCGGCCTCCGTGAGCGCGACCACCACAACATCCACCTCGGGATCTTCCCACGACCTGAAGGCTTATGGCAACCAACACCACTTACAACAAGGCCGCCAACAAGAACGGCAACAAGTCAGCCGCTGACAAGAGCATGGCATTGGGGCTGCGAGCGCTGAACAAGTTCGCCAGCTCGAGCACGATCGACAAGTTCAAGCTACGCAAGCCCGCCGAGAAGGCGATCTACCAGGCCAGCAAGAACGGCTTCAAGGCTGCCGGCGCCGTCGGGCGTCAGTTTGCCACTAAGAAGGGCGACAAGCCGGCGCGTCAACCGAACGCCAAATCATACGGATTGTTCGACCTCACGCCCACCGAGGAGCAGCAGATGCTCGTCGAGGCCTTCGGCGACTTCGCACAGAGCGAGCTAAAGCCGATCGCCGGACAGGCCGACCACGACTGCGCCGCTCCCGTCGAGTTGCTGGCGCAGAGTACAGAGCTCGGCGTGACGATGATCGGTGTGCCCGAGCAGCTTGGTGGAGCCGTGGACGAGCGCTCGGCCGTGACCTCCACGCTGATCACAGAGGCACTGGCTCACGGTGACATGGGTCTTGCGGTGGCCGTACTTGCGCCGGCTGCGGTGTCCACCGCCCTTGGCCTGTGGGGCGACGGCGACCAGCAGGCGACCTACCTGCCCGAATTCGTGGGCGAAAACGTTCCGGCCGCCGCACTTGCGGTGATGGAGCCGCGGCCGGTCTTCGACCCGTTCAAGCTCGACACCAAGGCAACGCGCAACATGGACGGCGGCTTCACGCTGACCGGCACAAAGTCGCTGGTGCCGCGCGGCGCCGAGGCCGAGCTGTTCGTGATTGCCGCCGACCTCGACGGCAAGCCCGCACTGTTCATTGTCGAGAGCAAGACCGACGGTGTCGGTCTCACGTCGGAGCCGGCGATGGGCATCCGTGCCGCCGCAACGGCAACGTTGACGCTTGAAGACGTGAAGCTCCCGGCCGGCGCGCTGCTCGGCGACGCCGACCCGGCCGTCTACGCGGAGTGCATCCGCCTGGGCCGCATCGCCTGGGCCGCGCTCGCCGCCGGCACCGGCCGCGCCGTGCAGGACTACGTAATCCCGTACGTGAATGACCGTCAGGCTTTCGGCGAGCCGATCAGCCACCGCCAGGCGGTGGCCTTCATGGTCAGCAACATCGCGATCGAGCTGGAGGGCATTCGCCTGGCCACCTACCGGGCGGCCAGCCGCGCCGACCGTGGTGACGACTTCTCCCGCGAGGCCGCGATCGCCCGTCAGCTGACCGCCAAGTACGGCATGCAGATCGGCTCCGACGGCGTCCAGTTGCTTGGCGGCCACGGCTACATCAAGGAGCACCCCGTTGAACGCTGGTATCGCGATCTGCGCGCCGCCGGCCTGATGGAGGGAGTGCTGCTCGTCTAGGGCGGCCGTCACCGGAAAGGAATTTTGAATCAATGATCAATCTCGAAACACCTAAGAAGTTCAAGCCGCTGATCAGCCAGGCGAACATGGTCGCCCAGGAGCTGCTGCGTCCGAACTCACGCAAGTACGACATTGCCGAGCACGAGTACCCAGTGGAGCTGGACATGCTGCGATCGCTGATCGACGGCATGGAGGACGGCGCCGCGATGGGCGCCGGAGCCGCCGGCGTGGGTAAGGGCGGTGCTGACGGAGAGAAGAAGAAGGACGACGGCGGAGTCAAAAACGGCACCAACCTAAGCACCGCACTCTCGATCATCGAGATGTGCTGGGGCGACGCCGGATTGCTTTTGACGATGCCCGGCCAGGGTCTGGGCAACAGCGCGATCGCGGCGGTTGCCAACGAGGAGCAGCTGGAGCGCTTCAAGGGCAAGTGGGCCGCGATGGCCATCACCGAGCCCGAGGCCGGCAGCGACAGTGCCTCGATCCGCGCGACCGCTGTGAAGGACGGCGATCACTACATCCTCAACGGAGAGAAGATCTTCGTCACCAGCGGCGAGCGCGCCGACGTGGTTGTGGTGTGGGCAAACGTGGACCCGTCCGCGGGCCGTGCCGGCATCAAGTCGTTTGTCGTCGAACGCGACAACCCGGGCCTCAAGCTCGACCGCCTGGAGCACAAGCTCGGTATTCGCGCCAGCGACACGGCGAACTTCATCCTCCAGGACTGCCGCGTTCATGAGAACAACCTGCTGGGCGACCCCGAGGTGCGCACCGACAAGGGCTTCGGCGGCGTCATGCAGACGTTTGACAACACCCGTCCGCTAGTGGCCGCAATGGCCTTGGGCTGTTCGCGCGCCGCGCTTGACGAGACGCGCAAGCTGCTTGAGAGTGCCGGCTTTGAGATCGACTACGACAAGCCGTCCGCTCACCAGCCCGGCTGTGTTGCCGAGTTCATCGAACTGGAATCCGACTGGGAGGCAGCGCTGCTGCTGACGATGGAAGCCGCTTGGATGGCCGACAACCGCAAGCCAAACAGCGTCCAGGCCTCGATGGCCAAGGCCAAGGCCGGACGCAGCGGCACCGACATCACGTTGCGCTGTGTGAAGCTGGCCGGTAGCGTGGGCTACAGCGAAAACGAACTCTTGGAGAAGTGGTCGCGCGACAGCAAGATCCTCGACATTTTCGAGGGCACGCAGCAGATCCAGCAGTTGATCATCGCGCGCCAGTTGCTCGGCAAATCCTCTTCCGAACTGAAATAAGGAGACATCCATATGGCAGCCAAGACTGCTAAGGCACCCGCGGCTCGGCCCGTCTGGGTGATCGGCGGCAACCGCATTCCGTTCGCGCGTTCGAACGGTCCTTACTCACACGCGTCCAATCAGGACATGCTCACCGCGGCCGTTGACGGTCTGGCCGACCGCTACGGCCTGGCCGGCGAGCGCGTCGGCGATTTTGCCGCCGGCGCGGTGCTGAAGTTCGCCCGCGAACTCAACCTCAGCCGCGAGGTCGTACTGGGCAGCAAACTCGCCCCGGAAACCCCGGCGTTTGACGTGGGCCAGGCCTGCGGCACCGGCCTGGAGGCCGCGATCGTGATGGCCAACAAGATCGCGCTGGGTCAGATCGACAGCGCGGTCGCCGGCGGCAGCGACACCACCTCCGACGCTCCGATCGAGCTCAACGAGGACTTGCGCCGCATCCTGATGGACGCCAACCGACAGAAGTCGTTGCAGGGTCAGTTGAAGACCGTACTGCCGCGCCTGCGTCCGTGGATGGTGAAGCCGGAGATTCCGGTCAACCAGGAGGCGCGCACCGGCTTGTCGATGGGCGCGCACACGGCGATCACGGCGAAGGAGTGGGGCATCACGCGCGAGGCGCAGGACGAGCTCACCTTCAACTCGCACAAAAACCTTGCCGCCGCCTACGAACGCGGCTGGCAAGACGACCTGATCACGCCGTACCTCGGCGTGGAGGTGGACGGCAACATGCGCGCCGACACCACGATCGAGAAACTCGCCAAGCTGAAGCCGGTCTTCGGCGGCAAAGAGGGCACGATGACGGCGGCGAACTCAACGCCTTTGTCGGACGGCGCTTCCGCTGTGCTGCTGTCCACCGAGGAGTGGGCAACCGAACGCGGCCT
This sequence comes from Actinomycetota bacterium, assembly GCA_016213645.1. GTDB lineage: Bacteria > Actinomycetota > Thermoleophilia > Solirubrobacterales > JACPNS01 > JACPNS01. The sequence goes on along the minus strand of JACQZY010000013.1, from coordinate 7,480 downwards.
GACGCCGCGCGCGCGCTTCGTCGACGCCGAAACGGCGGCGGTGGACTACATCGTCAAGCAGGAGGGACTGCTGTTGGCTCCGGCCTACGCGGTGCCGCGCCTGCTCAAGCGCAACAATCTGGCGCTTCAGGACTTCGACTTCTACGAGATCCACGAGGCGTTTGCCGCACAGGTGCTGGCCACGCTGAAGGCCTGGGAGGACGAGGCATTCTGCAAGCAGCGCTTGGGCCTGGACGAGCCGCTCGGCTCGATCGATCGCAGCAAGCTCAACGTCTACGGCGGCTCGCTGGCGGCCGCTCACCCGTTTGCCGCGACCGGTGGACGGATCATCGCAAACCTTGCGAAGATGCTCGAAGAGAAGGGCTCCGGCCGCGGATTGATCTCAATCTGCGCTGCGGGCGGCCAGGGCGTCGTCGCGATTCTCGAACGTTAGAACTCGGCTACAGGGAGACACGAACAAATGGGTGACCGTTATGCAGAGCTGGTCAATTCGCCGGTCGGCAGCTTTATTGCGCCGAAGGTCGGATTGCCTCAGCCGGTCAAGTTGGAGCGCTACAAGCCGGGTCAATCGGTTGTGGCGGGCAAGGTGCTTACCGGCGGCGCGCCGGGCGGACGCTTGGGCGACGCGATCACGCGCGCGCTGGCGTCTTTCAACGCCGAGACCGTCGGCGTAGACGCGGGCAGCGAACCTTCGCCAAACGGCGACGGACGCTACAAGGCGCTGGTTTTTGACGCGACCGGCATTACAGACAGCACGCAGCTGATCGAGTTGTGGCGCTTCTTTCACCCCACGATTCGCCGTGTGGCGAAGAGCGGGCGCGTGGTTGTGCTGGGCACGCCGCCGGAGCTGACCGGCAGCGCCCGCGAGGCCACGGCGCAGCGCGCGCTGGAAGGCTTTGTGCGCGCGGTCGGCAAAGAGGTTCGCAAGGGCGCGGCCGCGCAGACTGTTTACGTGGCGCCCGGTGGCGAGGACCAGATCGAGTCGACGTTGCGCTTTCTGCTTTCGCCGAAATCCGCGTATGTCTCGGGCCAGATCGTGCGCATCGGCGCAGGCGTGGCAGAAGCCGGCACGATCGACTGGGGCATGCCGCTGGCCGGCAAGGTCGCGCTGGTGACCGGTGCCTCGCGTGGCATCGGCGCGGCGATCGCGAAGGTGCTGGCGCGCGATGGCGCCCACGTCGTGGGGCTGGACGTGCCGCCGCTGGCCGAAGACCTGGAGAAGCTGATGTCGAAGCTTGGCGGCTCGTCGATCGTCGGTGACATCACCGCCGCGGACGCGCCGAAGTCGATCGCCGACAAGCTTGAAGCCGCGCATGGCGGAGTGGACGTGGTCGTTCACAACGCGGGCGTGACCAAGGACAAGACGCTCGGCCGCATGGACGAGGACAAGTGGTCTGTGCTGATGAACATCAACCTCTCCTCGGAAGAGCGCATCAACGACGAACTGCTCGCCCGCAAATTGATCCGTGAAAACGGCCGCATCGTCTGCGTGTCGTCGATCAGCGGCGTCGCAGGCAATGCTGGTCAGACCAACTACTCCACCAGCAAAGCCGGCATCATCGGCATGGTGCAGAGCACCGCGCCGGAGCTGGCTGAGCACAAGGTCACGATCAACGCCGTGGCGCCGGGATTTATCGAAACACAGATGACCGCCGCGATGCCGATCGGTACCCGCGAGGCCGGCCGCCGCATGAACAGCATGCTGCAAGGCGGTCTGCCGGTCGACGTGGCCGAGACGATTGCCTGGTTTGCCGGTCCGGGAAGCACCGGCGTGACGGGCAACGTCGTGCGCGTTTGTGGCCAGAGTCTGCTGGGGGCCTAGGCGATGAGTACGACCACGCTCAAATCACCGCCGAAGTCCGGCCCGCTGTATCTCAAGGCGGCGCTTGGCATGACCCCGCTGGCGGGCAAGCGCTCCAAAGAGATGCCACAACGCAGCGTGCGCTTGGAGAACATCAAGACCGACCCGGTCAAGCTCAGCGACTACTGCCGTGTCACCGGCTTCACGATGCGCGATACGTTGCCGCCGATCTACCCGAACACGCTGGCGTTTTCATTGCACATGTCGTTGTTGACCGCCGGGGACTTTCCGTTTCCGGCGATCGGCCTGGTGCATGTGGAGAACACGATCACGCAGCATCGTCCGATCGGCGTCAGCGAGCCGGTCTCGCTTGAAGTCCGCGCGACGCCGATCGAGCCTCACCCGAAGGGCCGTCAGTTCACGATGATCACCGAGGTACTGGTGGGCGACGAGTTGGTGCAGGTGGCCGAAAGCACTTACCTACGCCGCGGCGGCGGGGCGCAGAAGGACGCGCCGGTGAAGACCGGCCAGCGTCCGCCGGAGAAGACTAAAGAGTTGCCCGCGATCGCCGAGTGGAAGTTGCCGGGAGACCTGGGCCGCCGCTACGCGGCCGTCAGCGGCGACCGCAACCCGATCCACATGCACGATCTCACCGCCAAGGCGTTTGGTTTTCCGCGCGCGATCGCGCACGGCATGTGGACCAAGGCGCACTGTCTGGCCGCGCTGGACAACCGGCGTTCCGACGCGTTCAAGGTTCACGTGGCGTTTCGTAAGCCGATTCTTTTGCCCGCGAAGGTGGAACTTGCGGCGGCGGAGCACGACGGTGGCGGACTGGACTTCGCGGTGCGCAACGTCCGCAAGGGCACGCCGCATCTGGACGGCACGATCCGGCCGCTGTAGGTCGGCGGGTTCGTAAACGGCGCGCGGCATGGTTTGTGCCGCGCGCGCGTTGCGCGCGGCGACGGTTACTCAACCCCGGCCGGTTAGGCCCAGCAGTTACAGCCCAACGACCACTTTGCTGACGCGCGAAAGTCGTCCTCCGGCCTTTACCGTAAGCAGTGCCAGTTCCGCGGCCGCCATGAGTTGGTCCACTGACCGGCCGTGAGTTGGATAGAGCGCAAATCCCGCGCGCGCGGTGATCGAGATGCCGGCGACGTCCGGCGAGTCCGCGAGGCACGCGTCGGCCGCGTCGACCAGGCGTTCGGCCAGCGCGCGCGCTTCGTGCTCGTCGTTGGTTGGCATCAGCACGGCGAACTCGTCGGCACCGATGCGCGCCACCAGGTCTTCGCCACGTGTTGCCATGCGCAGCGTTTCGGCGACGTCGCAAAGCACGCGGTCGCCGGCGCCGTGACCGTGCTCGGCGTTGACCCGTTTAAACCCGTCCAGATCGAGCATCACGATCGCCAGGGCGTCGAGGTCGTAATAGCGAAGTTCGCCGAGCCGGAGTCGCAGCGACTGTTCGAAGGCGGGTCTTGACGGCAGCCCGGTGAGCGGTTCCAGCTCCGCGAGCCGGCGGGTTATGTCTTCGGCGCGGAGCATGTAGGTGCGGTTGAAACCCATCGCCAAGATCTGCTCAAACGACAGCACCACACCCATGTAAAGCGTGGCGATAATTGCCGTGCGCTGGGGGCCGCTGCCGAGATCGTCATACAAAACCGGCAGCAGGATCACCAACGCCGCGCCCAGGAACCTTGGCGCCAACTGGCGACCGCTCATGAACCATCCGTCGTGCATCAGGAACATGAACACCAACGCCCACGCCGGACTCAGTGCGCCGCCGGTCAGATAAGCCGCCACGGCGATCGCGATCAGCGTGATCACGTCATTGACGGCGTGGCGCGTAGTCCCGATCGGCGGTGTGAAGAAGAAGTTCAGTGTGGCCGGTACAAAGAGCGCAAATCCGTAGATCAGGATCGCGTCGAGATGCGATCGGTCGGCGTCGGGCATCGCGAGGCTGGTTAACACGAGGGTGATCGCCAGATACCACGCCCCTACCGCCATCAGTGAGTGCAGGGGCCGACCCAGGAAGAACGGCTCCTCGGAGACGGGCTTGATGGCGGTCGGGTCCGGCGGCTCCTCCTCCGCTCTCGGACGGGGGGTTGTCTTCACGTCCGCCACCGTGGAGCCGGCGGCCACCGGGTCGCGAATGCTTGCATGTTCCTGCTTGGCCGCATAAAGCGATCGCTCAGCGGCCGTCATCAGCTCTTCGAGCGTGTTGCCGTCCGAAGGTCTGGTAGCCGCCCCGATCGCTGCGTCGAGCCTGAGGCCCGGCAGTTCCTCGCGAATCGGCGCCGACTGCAGCGCCGAGCGATAGCGCAGCATCATCGCGGCGATATCGGCAGGCGAAACCTCTTCGATCAACACCGCGAAGGTGTCGCCGCTGATTCGGGCCACAGTGTGGCCTGGTCCCACAACAGCCGACAGCGACTTCGCCACGTCACGCAGGACTTCGTCTCCGGTGGCGTGTCCGAACATTGTGTTGATTTCGCGCAACTCGTCAACGTCGATCATCAGCAGCGCGGAAACTCGCGCATGAGTCAATGGGCGAGCAAGCACAGGCTCGGCGTTTCTGATCAGCGCGCGAAGGTTGTCGATTCCGGTCAGCGGATCGGTGAAGGCCTGGCGTTCGGCGGCGGCAACGGATTCTCGCCGGTCGCGACCTTGCAAATGGATCGCCAACCCGATCAGCCAGACGATCGGCATCCAAACCGTCAGCCGCGAGGTCATGCGCTGGGCGGTGCTCTCGTCGAGATTGAAGATCAGTGGTACGACGGTGATCGCCGTGACCACCGCGACCACGACCGCTGTGCGGCGGCCGCTCAGAAAGTAGGCCGAGAACATCGCGGCCGGCAACAGGTGCAGAGTCAGCGCGGCCACCGTAACCGGTGCCGCGAGCATTAGCGTCAGCGTGCACGCCTGTCCGATCAACACCATCACGAAGAGTGCGTCGTAACCGGCTTTTGGCGGCAGTTTTCGCATCCAGGTCAGATGGCTGGCGGCAATCAGCAGCGCAAAGGCCATTCCGCCGATGCGCCATGCGTTGATGCCGGAGTCGATCACCGGTGGCAACAAAAGCGTGCCCACCACCAGGGACAGCGGCGAGACGATCCACCAGACCGCTCCGACGATCATCGCCAGCTCGCGTTCGTCGCGCGGCGCCGCCGCGCGCAGTTCCGCGAGCGTTGTGTCGGTCTTCAGCTGTGGTGGTGCGTTGTTTGCCATATCGCGTCCGTATTGCGTGTGTGGCTGTCTTCCATGTGTGGCTATGACTTCGCGGCCGGCCTTTGGAGGCCGGTGGCCGGTCGCATCGTCCAATTATCGACGTTTTGACCGATATAGACAACCGTACGGGTGAGAAACGGCGATTGCGCCGTTAGGGTGACCGGATGGCCAGCGGCTACCGAGCTGTAAATCGTTCTGGGGACCGGCGTCGGCGGGCCGCGAGGCAGATTCGAAACCGGCGGATCGTAGCGATGGCGACTCTTGTTGTTGCCGTGTCGCTTGTCGTACTTGCCTCGACCGGCGGCCGAAGCGTGAAACGGCCGAACAACTGGTTCGCGCAATCGCCTGAGATCGTGCGAGAAACGCTTGCGATCGACAGCCGCGCGCTCGACAGACGCATCAAAATCGCGGTGCTTTTGCCGCGTGGATACGCGAAGGATCAGCGCCGCAGTCTCTTGGTGCTGCTGCACGGCAGGGGCTCTACGCAGGAACATCTTTACGATGCGGCGCTGTTGAAAGCGCTTGCCGGTTTGGGCGATCGCGGACCGGTCGTCGCGCTGCCGTACGGAGGCGAACATTCCTACTGGCATGATCGTGCGGACGCAGATTGGGGCCGCTACGTGTCGTCGGAAGTGATCCCGGCGGTGCGGCGGCGGTACGGCACCGACAGGCGCCGTGTGGCGATCGGCGGCGTGTCGATGGGAGGATTCGGCGCACTCGACCTGGCGCGTCTGCACCCGGGGCGCTTCTGCGCCGTCGGCGGTCATTCTCCAGCACTTTGGCAAGGCGGCGGCGAATCCGCGGCGGGAGCGTTTGACGACGCCGCGGACTTTGCGCGTCATGACGTGATCGGCGCGGCGCGCAGCGATCCGGACCTGTTCGGAGATACGAAGGTGTGGCTTGACGCGGGCGACGCGGATCCGTTTCAGCCGGGCGTGACGGCGCTGCGCACAGCACTACGTTCCTCAAACGCGGATCTGACCTTCCACACCTGGCCCGGCGCGCACGAAGTCAGCTACACGGACGCGCACTACCGGGCGTATCTGCGTTTTTATGCGCACGCGCTGGCGACGTGTGATTGAAGAATCGGGCGGATCGCCGGATTCGCCGGAACGCCGGATCGCCGGATCGCCGGGGCGTGACCCGTGGACCGTGGCGACGCGGTGTTGAATCTGCTTGGATGGGCCGGTTGATGGCCGCCGGTTGCGGCCGAGAGAATCTGAAGCAAAGCGAGGCGCGGCGGTGGACACGGCGATGAAAATCGGAATACTCGGCACGGGGACGGTGGGGCGGACGCTGGCGGCACGTATCGCGGAGCTTGGTCATGAAGTTACGATCGGCGCGCGCCGCGCCGATTCCGAAAGCCTGCGGCCTTTTGAAGAGATGACCGGTGTGCTGACGGGCTCGTTCGCCGATGCCGCGGCCGGAGCGGACCTGGTCATCAATGCCACCAACGGCATGGCTTCGCTGGAGGCGCTGGCGACAGTAGGAGAAGCGCTGGACGGCAAAACGCTGCTGGATCTGGCGAACGAGCTGGACGCGAGCCAAGGCATGCCGCCACGTCCACTGGCATCCGCCGACAATTCGCTCGCACAGAAGATCCAGCAGGCCCATCCAAGCGTCAGCGTCGTGAAGTCGTTGAACACGATGAACTGCGATGTGATGGTTGATCCGTCTCTGGTGCCCGGCGACCATGCGGTTTTCGTGAGCGGAGACGACGATCAGGCAAAGACGCGGGTTAAGGACCTGCTGCGACAGTTCGGCTGGCGCGATGACCAGATCCTGGACCTGGGCGGCATCGAGACAGCCGCCGCCGCAGAAATGCTGATGCATATCTGGCTGCGCGTAATGGTCGCCCGCGGCGGCTTCGAAGCCGGCCCGTTCAACTTCGCGGTCCACGCGGGTTAAATCTACCCTGATCGCGCGAACCCGATTGCGCAAGTTCTCCCACGTCTGCCCTCACACGCCCCCCGCCCCAGCCCCCACCAGACGTCGCACCGTCCCCAGCCGCCCCCGCGCCCAAACCTGTAGTTGCACCGCCCCCACGCCCCCACCGTCCCCGATGCGTAGATGTCCGACATCTACGCATCAACCATGCGGATTTCCACCGAGATGTCCGACTCCTCGCATGCATAGGAGTCGGACATCTACGCGGAATGTGGCTTAAACAACGCGTAGATGTCGAACATCTATGCGGGGACAGCGACGACCCATTCCTCGCGAAATGCGCCGCCCATCCCCAGCCTCCTCTCCGGCTTGAGTCGCAAGTAGTTCGTGAGGATCGGCGAGGAGCAGTGAGGGAGCGACCTCCCAGGTCGTGACCAAACAGCGACGACCCATTCCTCGCGAAATGCGCCGCCCATCCCCAGCCTCCTCTCCGGCTTGAGTCGCAAGTAGTTCGTGAGGATCGGCGAGGAGCAGTGAGGGAGCGACCTCCCAGGTCGTGACCGAACAGCG
>JACQZY010000012.1 GCA_016213645.1 Actinomycetota bacterium | reverse complement strand
TGTGTTCGTCAATCCAAAAGTTGACCACCTCGATCATCGAAAAGTTGACCACCCGTGATCACTTGCTTGCCGGACCCCCCCGGCGCTTCTTGCTCTCTCTGAAACGGTAGGACTCCCCTTCGAAGACCAGGATATGACTGTGATGGGTGAGACGGTCAAGGAGGGCGGCTGTGAGGACCGGATCCCCAAAGACCTCACTCCAGCGGGAGAACTCGAGGTTGGAGGTGACGATGACCGATCCCGACTCGTAGCGCTCCGCGAAGAACTGGAAGAGGAGCGGCCCCCCGGGCCCGAGTTCGAGATACCCGAGTTCGTCCACGATGACCAGGTCCACCTTCTTCCAGGTCTTCAGGTAGCGGGGGAGGCGGTGTTCGTCTTGCGCGAGGAGGAGCTCTTGGGCCAAGGTGACGGCTGTCGTGAAGCGCACCCGGGCCCCTGCGTAGATGGTGGCCATCCCCACGGCCTCGGCCAGGTGTGTCTTCCCGGTGCCGCTGGCCCCGAGGAGGATGACGTTCTCCCGCGCCCGCACGAACTCTCCCGTGGCCAAAGAGAGGACGAGCTCCCTGGACACGGAGGGCACCAAGGTGAAGTCAAACTCCTCCAGGGTTTTGCGCTGCGGAAAGCGGGCCTGCTTCAACCGCTCCTGCAGCCGGTGCTCCCGCCGGGACTCGATCTCGGCCCGGAGGCAGGCCACCAGGTAGGCCTCGTAGGATTCCTGTGTGCCCCGGGCCTCCCGGGCGATCTCCCGGAAGTGGGAGCGGAGCCCGGGCATTTTGAGCTCCTGCGTGTAAAGCGCCACCTGGGCGGCGGCCACGTCGGCGTTCACCGGGCCACCGCGCAGAGGGCGTCGTAACGACCAAGATCGGGCGGCGCCAAGGGGAGCTGAAGGACGTCCGGCACAACCGCAGGCGCAGGCAGCTCGTGGGTCAGGTTGAGGCAGAGCTGACGCACGCCCTCCAGGGAGAGCCGCCCACTCTCGAGACAGCCCCTGAGAGCCTCGGCCAACACCGGGAGCGGGAAGCGTAATCCGAGGAGCAGGATCTCGGCGAAGACGCGGTAGCCCGCCGGTTCGCGCAGGAGGAGGTCACGCACCCGCAGGAACACGGGGTCGGCCTGATGCAGAGCCGCGCACCCCGATGCCGCCCGGGGTTTCCGTTCGAAGGCGGGCAGGTAGTGTTCGAGCTCCATGAAGGTCCCGCCCCGCTCGTAGCTGCGGGTATGGGTGGCGACACGGTGTTCAGCCGCATAGAGCTCAACCTTGTCCACGTAGACCTCGGCCCTAAGCAGACGGCCGGCATGACGGACGGGCACGGAGTAGCGGTTGTAGTCGATGCGTGCGAGGGCGAGTTTCGAGACCGAGACCGGCCGCGAAGTGGCGGCCCGGAAGGGGTAGGCCGGAAGCTCCCGGAGGGCGGTCTCCTCAAGGGCCCAGCACTCTCCGCTCCGCACCCGCTCCCGCTCGCACCAGGCGCGCAGATGCCGGTTCAGCTCCTCGAAGGAAGCGAAGGGGCGGTCGTGGGGCACGAGCGTGTTGCGGCGGACGTACCCGACCAAGTTCTCGACCGAGCCCTTCTCGTGGGCCTCCCCGGGGGTGCAGAAGCTCGAGTCGTAGAGGTAGTGGGCGCGCAGGCGGCTGAAGTCCTCATGCTCGTCGCGCTCGTGCCCGGCGAGAATCCGGACGACCGCCGTTTTCGGGTTGTCGTACCAGATCTCCCGGAAGGTTCCGTCGAAAAACTCGAACGCCGCCACGTGGCCGGCGAGGAAGGCTTCGAGCTTCTCGGTGGGATAGGCGATGACGAAGGGCACTCGGGAGTATTTCGCCCGCAGGCAGAAGAGGAAGGCGCGCTGGGAGCGGCCCGCAACCAGGACCTGGGCCTGGCCGAAGTCGGCCTGGGCCGTCCGGCCGGGGACGGCCTCCAGGGGGACGAAGACCTCGGTCAGGCGTTCGCGGAGTTCTCTGACCGCCCGGCGCACGGTCACCTCGGAGCCGGGGAAGTCATATTCCTCCACCAGGCGATCATAGGCCCGGTGGGCGGTGTGGCGTTGCTTGCGGGGGGCCTCCTTATCCGCTTCCAGCCACTCCTTGAGGACTCCGAGGTAGGGGCCCATGACCGGCTGGGGGCGGGGAACCTTCGGACGGTAGCGGGGCGCTTCAGCAGGGCCGGCCAGCACCTTGCGCACCGTCTGCCGTGAATAGCCGAGGCGACTGGCGATCTTGCGGATCGACCAGCCGTTCTCTTGCCGCTTCTTGATGTACTCCACGTCGACCATCTTCAGCACATGCCCTTCCCCTGTACGCGGCGCCCCACATGAACGGGGGTGACGGTACAGGACTCGCTCTTGAAGGTGGTCAACTATTCGATGATCAAACGGCCCTCAGGTGGTCAACTTTTAGAGTATCGAACACACACTGTGCCATGCCGCTCTGCCAGGCCTCGCGGATGGCCATCCTGTCCGCGATGTCGGCCCGCAAGAAGTGAAAGCCGTCGCGTCCGGAGAGCCCCGCCAGGCGGTACTCTTTCAGCCGCACGTCGTAGGAGTCGTTCATGTTGTCCACGCCGACCACGGTGTGGCCGTCATCGAGCAACAGCGCGGCCACACGACTCGCGATGAAGCCGGCTGCGCCGGTGAGGAGGATATTCATGGGTGCGATGGACCGCCTTTGTCGTCGATGTGATACCGGAATAGCCCACGCGCCCAGTTCGCGAAGCCCGTGAAAAGTCGCCACGCAAATCCCGGAATGAGGA
>JACQZY010000010.1 GCA_016213645.1 Actinomycetota bacterium | reverse complement strand
GGCGGCACGGGCGCTGTCAGCGTGAAGTTCACCGTTTGCGATTGCTGATTGCCGGCGGCGTCCGTGCCCCGCACGCTGACGCCATGAGATCCGGCCGTCAAAGTCAGTGCCAGCGGGGACGCGCATGACGCGTAGGCACCGCCGTCCACCGCGCAAGTGACGACGACGGCCGACAGGTCGACGACCGAAAAGGCGATGCTTGGCGAGAGTGTCGTCAGCGTGGCGCCGACCGACGGCGACGAGATCGACACCACCGGCGCCGTGGCGTCCACCGTGAAACTGACCGAGTCCATGGCCACGCGGGCGAGCGGGGAATCCGTGGCGCGCACGATAAGCGTGTGCGGGCCGTCGGCCAACGTCGCGAGCGAACCTCCGGACGCGCACGCGGCAAACAGGCCCGAGTCAACCTTGCAGTCGGTCGTGATCGAGCTTCCGGTGGCGCCAAAGGTCACCGTGGGAGTCGGGTCGGCGGTCAACGACCCGGAAGCCGGCGCGCTGATCGCCATGGTCGGGTAAGTCGAATCGACAGTGAAACCGACGCTGGCGCTACCTGGGTTTCCGGCTCCGTCGGTGGCGCTGACAGACACGCTGTGCGCTCCGTCGAGAAGTGTCGTGGTGGTGAACGGAGAAGCACAAGACTGCCACGAGCCGCTGTCGATCCGGCACAGCACCGCCGTCGCGCCCGCGTCGGTGATCGTGAAACTCACGGTCGGAGTGCTGTCGCCGGTGGTCGATCCGTTGACCGGGGCGCTCACCGCAACGACCGGCGCAACCGTGTCGACCGTCCACGTGTAGGACGCCGGTGTGGCGTCCGCGTTTCCGGATTGGTCGGTGGCGTACACCTGAACCGTGTGCGACCCCTCGGAGAGTCCCGCGTAATTCTTCGGGCTGACGCAAGCCCCCCACGCCCCGCCATCGATCCGGCACTGGAAGGAGGACGTTCCTTCGCTGGAGTTGAAACTGAACGACGGATTTGCGACGGCCGACGGGTTCGACGGCGTCGCGCTGAACGATGTATTCGGCGCGGTCCAGTCGAGCGTGAAATTGACGGTCGCGCTGCCGAGATTGCCGGCCTGGTCGGTGTGCTGCACAACAACACTATGCGCGCCCTGCGCCAGCGATGTGGCAAAGGGCGACGAGCATGATGACGCCGTGCCGCCGTCCACGCTGCAAGTGGTTGCGCCGAGATGCACCTCGGTGACCGAGAACTGCACGGCCGGCGAGACCGTGAGGAAGCTGTTGTTGGCGGGCGAAGTGACCGCGACGACCGGCGTCGTCGTGTCGACCGTCCACGAGTATGTCGCGGGGGTCGGGTCCACGTTGCTCGCGCCGTCGGTGGCACGCACGTCAAAGGTGTGCGACGTCTGTGTCAGCGAGGTGTATGACTTCGAACTCGTACACCCGCCCCACGCCCCGGCGTCGATCCGGCACTCGAACGTGGCCGTCTCATCGGCGCTAAAGCTGAAGATCGCCGAGGTGCTGCCATACATGGCCGGTGGATTGCTGTCGATCGTCGTGTTCGGCGCCACGGTGTCGATCGTCCAGCCGTAGGTCGCGGGCGTGGCGTCGGCGTTTCCGGCGGTGTCGGTGGCGCGCACCTGGAAGGTGTGTGCCGCCGCCGAGAGTGACGCGTATGCCTTCGGGCTTGTGCAGGACGACCAACCGCCGCCGTCGAGATTGCACTCGAATGTGGATGTCTCTGTTGCGCTGAAGCTGAAACTCGCGGCGGCGCTGTTACTCAGCACCGCGGGGCTTGCCGTGATTGAGGTGTTCGGCGGCGTCGTATCCACCGTCCAGCTGTAGCTTGCGGGCGTGGCGTCGGTGTTTCCGGCGGTGTCGGTGGCACGCACCTGGAAGGTGTGGGCCGCCGCCGAAAGCGACGCGTAGGACTTGGGGCTCGCGCAAGAAGACCATCCGCCGCCGTCGAGATTGCACTCAAACGTTGACGTCTCCGTTGCGCTGAAGCTGAAATTTGCGCCGGCGCTGTTTGTGAGTGCCGCGGGATTCGCCGTGATCGATGTGTCGGGCGACGCGGTATCGATCGCCCAGACATAGCTTGCGGGCGAGGCGTCAACGTTTCCGGCGGTATCGGTGGCGCGCACGTAGAAGGTGTGTGTGGCGTCGGCCAGCGCCGTATACGGCTTTGGACTCGAACACGAGGACCAGCCTCCCGCGTCGAGCCGACATTCGAACGTGGCGCTCTCGGTCGCGCTGAACGAGAAGCTTGCGTTGGCGCTGTTCGAAAGTGCGGCCGGGTTCGCGGTGATCGAAGTATCCGGCGGCGTGAGGTCGATCGTCCAGCCGTAAGTCGCGGGCGTGGCGTCGGCGTTTCCGGCGGTGTCGGTGGCGCGCACCTGGAAGGTGTGGGCGGCCGCCGAGAGCGATACGTATGCCTTGGGACTCGAACACGACAACCAGCCGCCACCGTCGAGGTTGCACTCGAACGTGGCGGTTTCCGTTGCGCTGAAGCTGAAATTCGCGCTAGAGCTGTTAGAGAGTGCGGCCGGGTTCGCGCTGATCGAAGTATCCGGCGGTGTGAGGTCGATCGTCCAGCCGTAACTCGCGGGCGTGGCGTCGACGTTTCCGGCGGTGTCGGTGGCGCGCACCTGGAAGCTGTGAGCCGCAGCCGAGAGCGACGCGTATGTCTTGGGACTCGAACACGACGACCAGCCGCCGCCGTCGAGATTGCACTCGAAGGTGGCCGTCTCGGTGGCACTGAAGCTGAAGCTTGCGCTTGCGCTGTTACTCAGCGCCGCCGGGTTCGCCGTGATTGAGGTGTTCGGCGGCGTCGTGTCGATCGTCCAGCCGTAGCTCGCGGGCGTGGCGTCGACGTTTCCGGCGGTGTCGGTGGCGCGCACCTGGAAGGTGTGAGCGGCCGCCGAGAGCGATGCGTATGCCTTGGGACTCGAACACGACGACCAGCCGCCGCCGTCGAGATTGCACTCGAAGGTGGCGGTTTCCGTGGCGCTGAACGAAAAGCTTGCGCTCGTGGCGTTGGTCGCCGCGGGCGGGTTCGCCGTGATCGAGGTGTTCGGCGGTGTCGTGTCCACCGTCCAGCCGTAGTTCGCCGGCGTCGAGTCCACGTTGCCCGCCGTATCGATCGCACGCACCTGAAAGCCACGCACACCGTCGGACAACGAACCGTATGCCTTCGGACTCGAACACGAAGACCAACCGCCGCCGTCAAGGTTGCACTCAAAGGTCGCGGTTTCACCGGCGCTGAAACTGAAACTCGCGGCCGCGGAGTTGCTCAACGCCGGAGGGTTCGCGGTTATCGATGTGTTCGGCGCCACCGTGTCGACCGTCAGGCTCACCGCAGCCGTGGCGACGTTCGCGTTGCCGTCCACGACTTTGACCGTGACCGTATGCGCGCCATCTCCCATCGAGGGGGCGGTGTACGGCGATGCGCATGCGTTAAACGTGCCGGAATCGATCTGGCAGGTCGTCGTCAGCCCGCCCTGGCCCGTCGCGGAGAACGCGATCACCGGCGTCCCGGAGTTCACATAGGCCCCGCTCGACGGCGAGTTGATCGTCATCGTCGGCATCTGAACCGCCACGCTGAAGCTCAGCGAACTGACGGAAATAGGCCCGTCGATGAAGTCCGAACCGCTGGCCCGAACCTGCAAAGTGTGGTGCCCCAGCGCCAGCGGCGCCGCCGGCGTGTAAGAAGAGAAACAGTTGTTCCAGCCGCCGCCGTCGAGATTGCACTCCTTCAGCGGACTGATCACATCTGCCGTGCTGAAGCTGATCGTCGGCTGGGCGTTCTGGATGAATTCGCCTTCCGTGATGGAATCGAACCGCACGATGCCTTCAAGCATCGACTCAATCTCGAAGGGGGTGCTGCGGTTGGACGTGCTGCCGTTGCCAAGTTGGTGACCGGCCGCGTACCCCCAGCAGGTCTCGCGGCCCGACGCCTCGATCGCGCAGGCGTGGTTCTGACCCGTCGCCACCGTCGTCACGCCAAGCAATCCCGACACGTTCACCGCGACAAGGCTCTGCGTGCTCAGTCCGTCGCCGAGCTGGCCGAAGGTTCCGGCACCCCAGCACTTGACCGCACCGAGTGTCACAACCGCGCATGTGTGGTAGTCGCCGGCATCGATCGCAGTGGCGCCGCTCACGCCGGTCACCGTCACCGGAACATTGCTATCGGTGGTTGAGTTGTTACCGAGCTGCCCGTTGGTATTTGAGCCCCAACACTTGACCGTGCCGCCGCTGATGATCGCGCACGCGTGGCTGAGGCCGTTGGCGATCACTACGGCATTGGTGACGCCGCTGACGTTTGCGGGCGAAGACTGATTCGTGTTGTTGCCATTGCCGATCTGGCCGGAGGTGTTGTTGCCCCAGCACTTGGCCTGGCCGCCGCTGACGATCGCGCAAGACGTTGTGCCTCCGGCGGAGATTTCGGTGGCGTTGGTGAGACCGGCGACGTTGACCGGCGTCGGCTGGGCGCTGGGTACCGCGTCGTCTCCAAGTTGCAGGTTGCCGTCCGAACCCCAGCATTTGGCCTGGCCTCCGCTGACGATCGCACAGGTGTGGGTGTTGCCGGCCGCGATGCGAATGGCCGTACTCAAACCGGATACGTTTACCGGCAGGTTTTTACTGACGAGCGCGGCGTCGTCGCCGAGCTGGCCGTTGCCGTCTGAACCCCAGCATTTCGCCTGGCCACCCGCGAGCGCCGCGCAGGTGTGCGTTTGGCCGCCAGTCACGGCGAACGCGTCGTTCGCGAAGTAGTTACGTACCGGCAATGGCCGCAGCGACGAGGTACCGTCGCCCAGCTGGCCCGCTCCGTTGGTGCCCCAGCACCAAAAGTTCCCGGAGCTCAGAGACGTACACGTGTGAGCCTGTCCAGTGGCGAAACCGCGGCCGCCGGCAAGCCGTGGCACCGTGGCCGGCACCAGCCGCTGAACCGCGCCGTCGTCGCCGATCTGCCCTCCCGCTCCCGCACCCCAGCATTGCACCAGGCCCACGTATGCAACCGCGCACGTGTACGCGCTACCAGCGCTCAATGCGATCAAACTGGTCAGGCCGCTTACGGCGGTCGGGGTGGAGCGCTGGGTCGTGGAGTTATCGCCAAGTTGCCCGTTGGTGTTGACGCCCCAGCAGGTCACCTGCGGCGTGGAATCTGCCGCGCATGTGTGATTGCCACCGGCGGCCAGTTGCGTAACCCCGCTCAGCGAACCGGCGGTAACCGCGGTCGGCCGCGGCGAGGTCGTGGTGCCGTCGCCAAGCTGTCCGTTGGTGTTCAGACCCCAGCACTTAACCGCCCCGGAAACCCGCGCGCAACTGTGCGAGCCGCCCGCCGTCACCTGCTGCGCACCGCTAACACCACTGACGGACACCGGAGTGCTGCTCGAACTCGCGATCCCGTTGCCGAGCTGACCACTGGTGCCAAGACCCCAGCACTTCACAGCACCGCCTTCAACAACACACGCGTGAGCGTCGCCCACGGACAACGATGTCGCGGCGGCGATACCGGAAACAGCTACGGGCAGGCTGCGCTGCGTCGTCGTGCCATCTCCCAGCCTGCCGTTGGTGTTGTCGCCCCAGCAATATACGGAACCTCCGGCCACAAGCGCACAGGTATGCGAGGTACCGGCGGCGATCTGCCCAACGTTGCTCAGACCGCTCACGGCCACCGGCGAAAGACTCTGCGTCGTCGTGCCGTCGCCGAGTTGCCCGCCGGCGTTCGCTCCCCAGCAGTAGACGGAACCGTCAACGACCAGCGCGCACGTGTGCGAACCGCCGACCGCCAGCGCCGTAACGTCGGCCGGAGCGGCGAGCTTGACCGGTCCGTTTCGGGTCGTCGTGGTGCCGTCACCGAGCTGTCCGTTCGCGTTCGAACCCCAGCAAAAGACGTCGCCGCTTCGCGCCGTCGCGCAGGTGTGCGTATCCCCTGCGACCACCGTTACCGCGGACGCCTGCCCCACGCCAAACATGGCCGCGAACGCGCACGCTGAAAGCGCCGTCAAAACGACTGAACGAACGCGACGGCGAAACGCGTCGCCGCTTGATTTGTCCTCAAACGAAATTGGATTTCCCTCCATGGAAAACCGGTCTGCGCACGCGATCACAAGAAACCGCGTCAGAAACTTGAATCGGCAGCCCGAAGCCCGCTGATTAACGGACTTTTCGGTACTTGCTGGACATCCGGTCCAGCACAATCAGCGTAGGACCGAAAACGAGATATTGCACTACTGATATTTCACCAATGCGAGGTATAGACCGCACGCGTCCGCAGTCCCGCCGCCCTCGCCGCGCGGCGCACCGCGCAGCAGTGCTTCAAAACGATCGATCTCTCGTCGGCCCTGCGCCACGTCCAGCTGAAAACTCACCAGCGAGCGCACCATCCGCCGCGTGAACGAATCGGCCGAAATCCAGAACTCCAGCTCGTCTTCGCGCCGGACCCACCGGGCGCTTCCGATCGTGCGGTAATAGCTGTTGTAGGGCTCATCCGAGAGCGTGAAAGCCCGAAAATCATGCTCGCCGAAAAGCAGCTCCGCGCAGCGGTCCAGCAGGTCCGGGTCGTGTCGGAAGCCCCACCACAGAACGCGGTCGCGCAACAGCGCCGGACGCGACCGCCGCGTCCAGACGCGATACACGTAGGTGCGCGCGCGGGCGTCACGCCGCGCGTCAAAATCATCGGCCGCGTCTTCGCTGGCCAGCACCGAAACGTCGGCCGGCAGCAGCGCGTTGATCGAGCGAGCCGGCACAGCCGCACCGGCGTGCGACGCCACCTGACCCAGCGCGTGAACCCCGGCGTCCGTACGGCCCGCCACAGTCAGCCGCGTCGGTTCGCGGCGCACAACCGCCAGCGCCTTCTCCAGCTCCTCCTGTACGGTCCGCCGTCCGGGCTGCGTGGCCCAGCCTTTGAAGGCGGTGCCGTCGTACTCGATCGTCAGCTTCGCCGTCACCGGCGGGCCAACCTAGACCAGCTCGAGGTAAACCATCTCCGTGGAGTCCGAACGCCGCGGTCCCAGCTTCAGGATCCGCGTGTAACCGCCGGGACGCTCCACGTAACGTGGCGCGATCTCCTCGAAGAGTTTGTGCACGGTGAACTTGTCGTTGTTCAGCGTCGCCAAAGCCTGGCGCCGGGCGTGCAGGTCGCCGCGCTTGGCCAGCGTGATCAGCTTCTCAAGCTCCGGCTTGACGGCCTTGGCCTTGGCCTCGGTGGTCTTGATCCGCTCGTGGTCAATCGCCTCCTTGCAGAGGTTGGCGAACAACGCCTTGCGGTGCGCGCTGTCGCGCGAGAGCTTGTTGCGTTTCTTGTTGTGGCGCATGATCGGGTAAAGAGTAGGCGGTCGGTTAGCTCATCTTCAGAGCGAGGCCGCGATCGTTGAGTACGTCGATGACCTCCTGGATGCTCTTGCGTCCGAAGTTCGGAATCGCGGCAAGCTCGGCCTCGCTGCGCTCAAGCAACTGGCCGACGGTCTGAATGCCGCCACGCTTGAGGCAGTTGTACGAGCGCACGCCCAGGTCCAGCTCTTCGATCAGGATGTCGTCGGGGCCACCGGCCTCGGGCAGTCCGCCGGTGATCTCCTCGGCCTCGTCAAGCTCGCCGCGAAGCGCCGCGACGGTCATCTCGTCGGTGAAGATGGCAAGCGTCTTGATCAGGATCTCGGAGGCCTCGCGCAATGCGGCGTCCGGCTCCACGGAACCATCGGTCTCAAGCTCGATCGTGAGCTTGTCGTAGTCCGTGCGCTGGCCCACGCGGGCACCCTCGACGGAGTAGCTGACGCGCTTGACCGGCGAAAAGATCGAGTCGATCGGAA
The DNA here is from genome assembly GCA_016213645.1 of Actinomycetota bacterium. Taxonomy (GTDB): domain Bacteria; phylum Actinomycetota; class Thermoleophilia; order Solirubrobacterales; family JACPNS01; genus JACPNS01. The sequence goes on along the minus strand of JACQZY010000010.1, from coordinate 99,104 downwards.
TCACGCCGATCGGCTGGTCGGAGGTCTTGTTCTCCTCGGCCGGCGAGTAGCCGCGGCCACGGCCGATCGTCATGTACATCTCGAGCTTGGTCTTCTTTTCAAGCGTCGCGACGTGGGCGTTGGGGTTGAGCACTTCCACGCCGGCCGGCAGGTCGATGTCCTTGGCCTTGACCTCGCCGGGACCGTTGAAGACCAGCGGGGCCTCGACCTCGCTGGCGTCGGAGTGCACTTTGCACGTCAGCGCCTTGAGGTTCAGCACGATGTCGGTGACATCTTCCTTAACGCCTTGGATCGTCGAGAACTCGTGGGCGACTCCCTCGATGCGAACACTGGTCACGGCCGCGCCGGCGAGCGAAGACAGCATCACCCGCCGCAGCGCGCTGCCGAATGTGTAGCCGAAGCCACGGTCCAGCGGTTCGATCGAAAAGACACCGCGGTTGCCTTCGATCTGCTGGGCGGAAATGCGAGGAGTCTGGAATTCAAGCATTAGGACCCTTTGTTTTGAACTTGATCGGCGCCGATCGCGAAGGGCGGCGCCCGGGGGATTGTTACTTCGAGTAAAGCTCGACGATCAGCTGCTCCTGCACCGGCGTGGCGATCTCACCACGCTCCGGCAGTCGCAGGATCTTGGCCGTCAGCGCATCGTGATCGGCCTGGAGCCATGCGGGCACGGCAGCGGTCATCGCGGTTGCTTCCTGGATGACCTCCTTCGCGCTCGACTTGTCCGAGACGGCAATCACGTCGCCCTCACGGACCTGGAAACTTGGAATGTCTACACGGCGGCCGTTGATCGTCCAGTGTCCGTGGCGGATCAACTGGCGCGACTGGCGCCGCGAAGCGGCAAAGCCAAGGCGCACGAGCACGTTGTCGAAACGGCGCTCGAGCAATCGCAGCAGGTTGTCACCGGTGACACCCTGCTGGCGGCTGGCCTTGTCGTAGTACGTGCGGAACTGCTTTTCGAGAATCTGGTAAAAACGGCGTGCCTTCTGCTTCTCGCGCAACTGCAGGCGGTACTCCGACTGCTTCTGGCGGGTGAGGCCGTGCTGTCCCGGCGGGTAGCTGCGACGGTCGACGCCGCACTTGTCGGTGAAACAGCGTGAACCCTTCAAGTAAAGCTTGTCGCCCTCGCGGCGGCAAAGCTTGCACTGTGCTCCAGTGTCGCGGGCCATTGCTTAGAGCCTCCTGCGCTTGCGCGGGCGGCAGCCGTTGTGCGCCTGCGGCGTGACATCGCGAACGCCCACGACCTCAAGACCTGTGGCCTGCAGCGAGCGAATCGCGGTCTCGCGGCCGGAGCCGGGACCCTTGACGAAAACTTCAACCTTGGCAAGCCCGTGCTCCATGCCCTTGCGCGCGGCGCTCTCGGCGGTGACCTGCGCCGCGAACGGAGTGGACTTACGCGAACCTTTGAAGCCGACCGTACCGGCGGACTCCCAAGCGATCACGTTTCCTGAGCGGTCGGTGATCGTGACGATCGTGTTGTTGAACGTCGATTTGATGTGCGCCTGCCCGAAGGGGACGTTTTTCTTTACCTTGCGGCGGCCGCTACGGCCTTTGGACTTGGCTTCAGCCATGTATTACTTCGAAACCTTCTTCTTGTTGGCGATCTGCGCGCGGCGCGGACCTTTGCGCGTTCGGGCGTTTGTCTTGGTGCGCTGACCGCGCACCGGCAAGCCACGACGGTGACGTAGACCACGGTAAGCGCCGATTTCCATCAGGCGCTTCATGTCCTGGGAGCGTTCGCGGCGCAGGTCGCCCTCCACCGTGAGCTCCTGGTCGATCATGTCACGGAGCTTGATCACCTCGTCTTCGGTGAGGTCCTTGACGTAGGTGTCTCGGCCGACACCGGCCTCGTCGAGAAGCTTCTGCGAGGTTGACTGACCGATCCCGTAAACATAGGTCAGGCCGATCTCTACCCGCTTGTTCAGCGGAATGTTGACTCCGGCGATTCGTGCCATGTTCTAGCCCTGGCGCTGCTTGTGGCGGCGGTTCTGGCAGATAACGAGCACCGTGCCCCGGCGTCGAATGACGCGGCACTTCTCACACATCGGTTTGACTGACGCTCGTACCTTCACAGTTCCGCTTTCACGTGGCCTGTTTGACAGCAAAAATTCGCTTCATGGCCCGTGAACATCCCAAGAATGAACCTGAAACTGATCACCGAATACGGACCGTGATGCGCGACGCAGGATACTAGCACGGCGTGTAGAGCGCCGGGTTCACGCAGCCTGGCTTGCGCCGGACGCCTCGTGCCACGGCGTAAGAATCCGCGGCCCGTCCTGCGTGATCGCAACCGTGAACTCAAAGTGCGCGGTTAGCGAACCATCTGAAGAATACACCGCCCAGCCGTCGTCGCCCATCGTTATTTCCGGACGGCCGACGTTGACCATCGGCTCGATCGCGATCACCATGCCGGGCTTGAGCTCCGGTCCGGTACCGGGTTCGCCGTAATTGGGCACCTGCGGCTCTTCGTGCATCTCGCGTCCGACGCCGTGACCGATCAGCTCGCGAATAACTGAGAATCCGGCCGCCTCTACGCGCGTCTGAACGGCACTGGACACATCGCCCAAGCGGTTACCGGGACGGCATTGCTCGACCCCGTCGAAAAGCGACTGTTTCGTGGTTTCGAGCAGACTTTGGGCAACCGCACCGGCCTCGCCACCTACCGGAATCGTGACCGCCGCGTCGCTGACCCAGCCATCCAGCGTGACGCCGATGTCAACGGAAAGCAGATCGCCCTTTTGCAGCTTGGCCGGACCGGGAATGCCGTGAACGACCATGTCGTTGACCGAGGCACAGATCGAAGCCGGAAAGCCCTTGTACCCCTTGAAGGAAGGTACGCCCCCCTGCGAGCGAATGAATTTCTCGACCGCGCCGTCGATCTCGGCGGTGGTGACGCCGGGACGCGCCTTCGAAATCGCCAATTGCAGAGCGCGTGCTTGTACGCGGCCGGAGGCCGCCATCTGCTCGATTTCTTCCGGTGTCTTGAGGTTGATCACGCCGTGACCGTACATCCGCATCCAAGCCGGGGCGACCTAGGCGGCCCTCAGAGGGTGTCTTCCATGCGCACTGTCGCGATCAACGCGCGAATGTGGCGATATACCTCGTCCGGATCGCGGCTGCCGTCGACGCGGCGCAGAATCGCACCGCTCGGTCCTTCGTCGCTGTCGTAGAAACCGACAACCGGAGACGTCTGGTCGTGGTACACGCGTAGGCGGTTGGCGATCGTCTCGGGCTTGTCGTCGTCGCGCTGGATCAACTTTGATCCGTCGACGTCGCACACGCCCTCGTGCTTTGGCGGGTCATACTTGATGTGAAAGGTGTGGCCGCTCTTGCTGCAGACGCGACGCCCGGAGAGCCGCTCAATCAGCTCTTCGTCGGGTACCTCGACCAGAATCACGGCGGTCAGCCTGCGCCCGGCCGCTTCCATCGCTATGTCGAGCGCCTCGGCCTGCGGGACCGTTCGGGGAAACCCGTCGAGGATGAAACCGTCCGCGCAGTCCGGTTGCCGGAGCCGGACCATGATCAACTCCACCACGAGATCGTCGGGCAACAGATCGCCGCGATCCATGTACTCCTTGGCCTTGACGCCGAGTTCCGTGCCTTCGGCGACGTTCGCGCGAAGAATGTCCCCGGTCGCAATGAACGCCAGGCCGAAATCATCGACCAGGCGCGCGGCCTGCGTACCTTTGCCGGCGCCCGGCGGTCCGACGAAAACTAAGTTGAGTTCGGCTGGCATGATTCCCCACTAAGGACTACGTCTTGACGTTCCCGCGACGGGCGCGCCGCGCTGCTGGTTCGCCGACGCCCGACGGCGCCGTAGGCGCGTCAGCCTAACACGCGTCAGCCACAGCTACCGCGACTTATTCGGGTGACCGGAGATGAACGGCGACCTAGTTAAGGAAGCCCTCGTAGTTGCGCATCTGCAACTGGGCTTCCAACTGCTTCATCGTGTCCAGCGCCACGCCGACCGCGATCAGAATCGAGGTGCCGCCGAAGAAGAATCCGGCACCGGTGCGGTTGATCAGAATCACCGGAAACGCCGCCACGGCAGCAAGGTAAAGAGCTCCTGGGAACGTCAGTCGGGCGAGGATTCGGTCAAGGTACTCCGCCGTCGGAAGTCCGGGGCGCACGCCGGGTATGAACCCGCCGTACTTCTTCAGGTTGTCCGCCTGTTCACGCGGATTGAAGGTGACGGCTGTGTAGAAATAAGTGAAAAGAATGATGAACAGACTCTCGCCGACGATGTACGCGGTTCCATTGGGGTTGAAGAAGTTCGCGATGCTCGTGGCCCAACCGGTCTGGATCAGCTGGCCGATCGTCGGTGGGAACGCCATGATCGACGCGGCGAAGATAATCGGAATCACTCCGGCCATGTTGACGCGTAGCGGCAGATAGGTGCTGCCGCCCTGGGTCATTTTGCGGCCGATCTGACGCTTCGCGTATTGCACGGGGATTCGGCGCTGACCTTCCTGAATGAATACAACCGCCACAATCACGCCAAGCGCGATGAACGGCATCATCAGCTTGAATACCTGGTTGGAACTGTTCCACCAAGACTGCACGCCGCCTGGAAGACCGGCCACGATCGAGGCGAAGATCAGTAGCGATATGCCGTTGCCGATGCCGCGCTGCGTGATCAACTCGCCCAGCCACATCAGGAGCACCGTTCCCGCGGTCATGCTGATGATGATCATCAACAGGTTGCGGAAGCTGTCGTCGGTGATCGCGGAGTTCTGCTGGTTCTTGAAGAGGAACACATATCCGACCGCCTGTGCCGCCGCTAGTCCAACGGTCAGATAGCGGGTGTACTGCGTGATCTTCTGCTGACCGACTTCGCCTTCCCGGGCGAGCTGCTCAAGGTGTGGCGAAACGACGGTCATCAACTGCAAGATGATCGACGCCGTGATGTAGGGCATGATGCCCAGCGCGAAAAGACTCAAGCGCGAAAGGCTTCCACCGGAGAACAGGTTCAGGAAACCGAGAATGTTGCTGCCGCCGAACTGGTTGTTGAATTCTTCCAGCGCCTTGGCGTCAACGCCCGGGGATGGAATGTAGGAACCGATGCGGTAAGCCAGCAGCATCGCGGCCGTGAACGCGATCTTACGCCGGATCTCCTGTGTGCGAAATGCGTTTGCGAGTGTCTGAAGCATTCCCCGGTCGCCCTCCCCCTTAGGCGCCGATCACCGTGCAGGTTCCGCCCGCGGCTTCGATCTTGCGCTGGGCCTCGGCCGAAAACCTCGCGGCCGTGACATCGAGTTTCTTTGAAAGTTCACCGCGGCCGAGCACCTTCACCGGAATGCCCTTACGAGTCGCGAGCCCTTTGGCGGCGAGCGTCTCGGGCGAGACGGTTTCGCCGGCGGCGAACACGCGCTCAAGGTCGTCCACGTTGACGGGTTGCGTCCGCGTACGGAACGGGCCGATCGGCATTGACGTCTTCTTGGTCGGTCCGCGACGCTTGCGCATGCGCATGTGGACCGGTGTCTGACCACCTTCGTATGCCGGTCCCGGCTTGCCGCCGGAACGCGAACCCTGGCCTTTGTGGCCGCGACCGGATGTCTTGCCCGTGCCGGAACCGTGACCGCGCCCAAGACGCTTGCGCGCCTTCTGCTGCTGGCGCGCGGGCTGGATGTTGTGCAGGCCGACGGTCTCGGTGGACTCGCCCGCCGTGGAAGTTTTTGAATCCGACTGGGCCATGAAACTACTCCTCGATCTCCACGAGGTGCCGGACGCGATGGATCATGCCGCGAAGCTGCGGCGTGTCCTCGTGCTCAACGACACGGTTGATCTTGCCAAGGCGCAGCGAGCGCAGAGTTTCGCGCTGGGCGTGATTGGCGCCGTTCTGGGACTTCGTCTGCTTGATCTTCAACTTGCTCATGACGTCTGGTCGGTGGTGCTTTCGGTTGTCTCTACTTCGGGTGTTTCCTCGGCGGCTTCACCTTCGGTGGCCGTCTCAGTCGCCTCGGCGTCCGCGGTCTCGACGGCAGCCTCGGGCTGGGCCTCGACGGCAGATTCGAGCTGCGTCTCGGACGGAACCTCGGCGGCAACCTCAGGCTCCACCTCGGTCATAGCTTCGGATGGCGCTTCAGGCGACGCCTCGGTGGTCGCTTCGGCAGCAGCTTCAGGCTGCGCCTCGGGGGCCGCTTCTGCAGCAGCTTCAGGCTGCGCCTCGGGGGCCGCTTCTGTCCCTGTTTCAGGCTGCGCCTCGGATGCGCTTTCCGCGCCACCGGCAACGGGAGTTTCTGCGATTGCGGCGGCGTCGGAGGATGTCTCCCCCACAGAGCCACCTTCTGTCGAGGACGCGACATCCTCCGGCGCATCTCCACCGCCGTTCAAGTCTTCAACGTTCTTAGGCAAAGGCTTCTCAATCCCCAGCACGTCGTACACCGTCAGCCCGCGAGCCTTCGCCACGTCTTCGGGACGACGCAGTGACTGCAACGCGTCGACCGTGGCCTTCACCAGGTTGATCGGGTTCTGGCTGCCTAGGCTCTTGGCGAGGATGTCATGCACGCCCGCGAGTTCGAGCACGGCGCGAACGCCACCGCCGGCGATCACTCCGGTACCGGGCGAGGCGGGCTTCAGCATCACCTGGCCGGCGCCGAAGCGGCCGAGCGTCTTGTGCGTGATCGTGCTCTTGTACTTGGGCACTTGAAATAGGTTCTTCTTCGCCTGCTCGACGCCCTTTTGGATCGCGATCGGCACTTCATTGGCCTTGCCGTATCCGATGCCGACGATCGACTGCTCGTCGCCCACCACAACAAGCGCGGTGAACGAGAAGCGGCGGCCGCCCTTGACGACCTTCGCGACGCGGTTGATGTCGACTACGCGCTCCTGCAGGTCAAGTCCGTCGGAGGAGACGTTGGTGATGCGGTGTTTTACTGCCATTTAGTTGCCTGGAAACCTTTGATTAAGAGCGATCGAGAGTAATGAAGTTGATTTAGACGGCTAGTCCGCCCTCGCGGACGCCTTCGGCGAAGGCCTGAACGCGGCCGTGGTAGAGAAACCCGTTGCGGTCGAATACGGCCGACTCCACGCCAGCCTGCTTGGCTCGTTCGGCGAGTATTTCGCCGGCCTTCTTTGCCTGCGGGATGCCGTTGAGCTTGCGCAGATCCGCTTCGGTCCAGTTGACCGAAGCAAGCGTCCTGCCCGCGGTGTCGTCGATCAGCTGAGCCGATACGCCGCGGTTCGAGCGATACACGGAGATACGCGGACGCTCGCCCGTGCCGGAAACCTTCGCGCGCACACGGCGCTTGCGGCGCGTGCGACGCGCCTGCTTGAGCTGCGTGGTGCTCATGCGCGCTTACCAACCTTCCTCTGGACGTACTCGCCCTTGTAACGAATGCCCTTGCCCTTGTAAGGCTCCGGCGGACGCGTCTTGCGAATGCGCGCGGCGATCTCGCCGACGGCCTGCTTGTCAACGCCGCTGACGATCACCTGGGTGGGCTGCGGACACTCGATCGTGACGCCCTCGGGCGGCTCGATCAACACGGGGTGCGAGTAACCCACGGAAAGCTCGATGTTCTTGCCCTTCATCGCCGCGCGGTAACCGACGCCCTGAATCTCAAGTTCCTTCTGGTAGCCGTTCGCGCAGTTGTGGACCATGTTCGCCAGAAGCGCGCGCACCAGACCGTGCTTGGCCCGATGGTCGGCGCTGTCGGACGGCCGCTTCACAAACAGCGTGCCGTCGGTCTCCTCGATCGTGATCGCCTCGTCAAACTTCTGCTCAAGTTCGCCCTTCGGTCCCTTCACGTGAACCAGGCCGGGCTGCAACGTGATCGTCACGCCGTCGAGTACGGGAATCGGTTGTTTACCGATACGACTCATCGCTACCAGACCTCCGCCCAGATCTCGCCGCCGAGATTCTGCTTGGTCGCCTGGTGGCCGGTCATCACGCCGCCGCTGGTCGAGACGATCGTGGTGCCCATTCCGCCAAGCACGCGCGGGATGTCCTGACGTGCAACGAACACGCGACGGCCGGGCTTGGAGATCCGCTTCAATCCGGAAAGCACCGGGCGGCGGTCGTCGTCGTAACGCAGGTGAACGTTGAGCAGATCACCCGGCGTGTCGCTGGAAGGCGCGGTGGAATAGGACTCGATGTAGCCCTGCTCCTTGAGCACGCGCGCGATCTCGACCTTGACCTTGGAGGAAGGAAGGGTGATCTCGTCGTGGCCCGCGGTCAGCGCGTTGCGAATACGAGTGAGAAAGTCGGCGATCGGGTCGTTTGTGTAACTCATCGATTACCAGCTCGACTTTGTCATGCCGGGGATGTAGCCCTGGTGCGCGAGTTCGCGCAGGCAGATGCGGCAGATGCCGAACTTGCGATACACGGCACGCGGACGGCCGCACTTGCGGCAGCGCGTGTACTCGCGGGACGGGTACTTGGCCGGACGGGACTGCTTTACCTTGAGTGAAGTCTTTGCCATGAGATCTGTTCCTTATGCCGCGGCCTGCGCCTGTGGCTCCTCCTGCTTCTTCTCTTCCTTCTTGAAGGGCATTCCAAAAGCGTCAAGCAGCGCGCGGGCATGCTCGTCGTTGGTGGCGTTGGTCGTGATCACGATGTCAAGACCTCGCGTCTGGTCGATCGAGTCGTAGTCGATCTCGGGAAAAATGATTTGCTCGCGAACGCCCATCGCGTAGTTGCCGCGGCCGTCGAACGACTTCGGGTTGAGACCGCGGAAGTCGCGGATGCGCGGCACGGCGATCGAGATCAGGCGGTCGAGAAACTCATACATGCGCGCGTCGCGCAGTGTCACCGCAACGCCGACGGGCATTCCGTCCCTAAGCTTGAAGGTGGCGATCGACTTGCGCGCGCGGCGGACGCTTGGCTGCTGGCCGGCGATCTGCGCGAGCTGCTTCTGGGCCGCTTCGAGCATCTTCTTGTCTTGCTTGGCCTCGCCGACGCCCATGTTCAGCGTGATCTTCTCGATTCGCGGAACCTGCATGATGTTGGGCAGCTCAAGCTGCTCCTTCAGCGCGGGGCGGATCTTCTCGAAATACTCCAGCTTCAGGCGCGCGGGCGGCGCCGGCTTGGCCGGTGCAGAGGCCGAAGTCTCGTTCGCTTCGCCGTTGTCTGGTGTCTTGTTCTTTTTGTCTGCGTGCATGGTGAAAGTTTGTGAGTGTTGCTTGATGAGTAGGGTCAGTCGAGCTTGGAGCCGGTGCGTGCCGAGCGGCGGGAGCGGCCTCCGTCTTCGCGGACAATTGTGACGCGGGTGGCCTTGTTGTCCTTGGGGTCGATCAGGGCGACGTTCGAAACGTGAATCGGACCCTCGCGCTCGATGATACCGCCCGTCTGATTTCCCTTGTTTGCCTCGCGCATCTGCTGCATCTTCGAGCTGACCTTTTGAATCATCGCGCCGTCCACATAAACGCGCGCGCGCTCGTGATCGACACGCAGCACTTCGCCGATGTGACCCTTGTCCTTGCCGGAAAGCACCTGCACCCGGTCGCCGCGGCGAATCCGCGGACCCATCTTGCCCGACTTCGCGATCGGCTTCTTACGCTTGGCCATTGCTAGAGCACCTCCGGGGCGAGGCTGATGATCTTCATGAAGTTGCGGTCACGCAGCTCTCGGGCTACGGGGCCGAAGATGCGGGTGCCACGCGGATTGTTCTGCTGATCAATGATCACGGCGGCGTTCTCGTCGAAGGCGATGTACGTGCCGTCCTCGCGACCGAACTCCTTCTTCGTGCGAACGACCACTGCGCGTACGACCTCGCCCTTCTTGACCGTGCCGTTGGGCGCGGCCTGCTTGACGGTGGCGACGATCGTGTCACCCACACCGGCGTAGCGGCGACGGCTGCCACCACGTACACGGATGCAGAGGATCTCGCGCGCGCCGGTGTTGTCGGCGACCTTGAGACGGCTTTCGTTCTGAATCACTTGGCACGCTCCAGGATTTCCACCAGACGCCAGCGCTTGGTGCGCGACAACGGACGGCTTTCGACCACGCGCACTACGTCGCCCTCGTTGGCGTCGTTCTTCGCGTCGTGAGCGGTCAGTTTCTTGGTGTGGCGCACGACCTTCTTGTAAATGCGGTGGGCCTCCATCACTTCGATCGCGACGATGATCGTTTTGTCGTTCTTGCTCGACACGACCGTGCCCTGCTGAGTCTTCTTAACGCCCGGCTCCTTGATCACCGGCGGAGTGCCCTCGCGCGGACCGGCCGCCTTGTGCGCGGCACGTTGCTCCAGGCGATACGCGCGTCGCTGCACCGCTTTCTTCTTGCGGTGCGCGTCGCGCTGCGCGGCGCGCTCCGCGGGAGTGCCCGTGTAACGCTGGCGGCGGTTCTTACCCGCGCGTCGGCGCTTGCGTCGCTCCGTGGGAGAAAGTTGTTCCTCCGGCTCGCTCGCCTCTGCCGCTTCGCCACCGGCATCGGCCGGCGCTGCTTCGGACGGGGCGTCCGCGGGGGTTGCCGCATCGTCGGCGGCTTCCTCGACAGCGTTCTCTTCCAAGTTCTTGTTTTCGTCCTCAGCCACGCTGCAACTCTCTGTTCACATCGAGGTTTCGCTGGCTGGCGACGGTCAAACCGCGCGCCAGCGCCTTCTTTGCATCCTTGATCGCCGAAGAGTTCTCCAGCTCGCCGGTCGCATGCCGGAAACGCAGGTTGAACAACTCTTCACGTGAGTCACGGATGTAGTGGATGAGCTGGTCATCCTTCATGTCGTGAATGTCCTTGCTCGCGATCTTCGCCATCTCTAAAACTCCTGACCTTCGCGAACGACGAACTTGGTCTTCACGGGCAGCTTCGCGCCGGCCAGCTGCATCGCCTCGCGGGCGAGTTCTTCACTGACGCCGGCCATCTCGAACATCACGCGGCCGGGCTTGACCACGGCCACCCAACCGTCAGGCGAGCCCTTGCCGGAACCCATGCGGGTTTCTGCCGGCTTCTTGGTGGTGGGCTTGTCCGGAAAGATCGTGATCCAAACCTTTCCGCCACGCTTGATGTGGCGGGTCATCGCGATACGAGCAGCCTCGATCTGACGGTTGGTGATCCAGCCGCGTTCGATCGTTTTGAGCCCGAACTCACCGAACTCCACGCGCGTTCCTCCGCGCGAGTTGCCGGCCATGCGGCCGCGGTGATGCTTGCGAAACTTTGTGCGCTTGGGGCTAAGCATCTGACTTCACGTCTCCTTCGGGAGCCGGGGCTGCCGGAGTTGGAGCGGCCTGAGCCGGAGGGGCCTTGCGCTCTGGAGCGGGGGTCGACGCCGGAGCGCCTGAACCACCGGCCGGGCCACGTGATCCACCCGGGCCACCGGGGCCGCGTCCGCCGCCGGGTCCACCCGGTCCACGTCCGCCACCTGGTCCACGGCCACCGCCGGGTCCACGTCCGCCGCCTGGGCCGCCCGGTCCACGTCCGCCACCGGGTCCACGACCGCCACCTGGGCCGCCGCGTCCACCGCCGCCGGGTCCACGTCCGCCTCCGGGTCCACGACCGCCCGGACCGCCACGCCCACCGCCGCGACCGTCACGGCCGCCACGACGGCGGTCATCACCGGCGCCGGCCGGAGCCGGAGCGTCGATCTGCGTAAGATCGCTGGCAAAACCTTCGGGCATGATCTCGCCCTTGTTGACCCAGCACTTCACGCCGATCGGGCCGAACGTGGTGCGGGCCTCCCAAAAGCCATAGTCGATGTCCGCGCGAATCGTGTGCAGCGGCACGCGACCGTCGTGGTACAGCTCGGTGCGCGCCATTTCCGCGCCTCCGAGACGGCCGGAAACCTGGATCTTCACGCCCTTCGCGCCCGAGCGCATCGCGCTGGTCAGCGCGCGCTTCATCGCGCGGCGGAAGGCGACGCGGTTTTCAAGCTGTTCCGCGACCGACTGCGCCACCAGCATGGCGTCGAGCTCCGGCCGCTTGACCTCAAGAATGTTGACCTTCACCGACTTGTCGGTGATTTTGTGCAGCTCGCGGCGCAGGGCATCGACCTCGCTGCCCGACTTGCCGATCACGATGCCCGGGCGCGCGGTGTGGATGTTCACCGTGACCTCGTTGGCGTTCTTCTTGATCGTGACCTTCGACAGGCCGGCGTGCGAAAGGCGCCCGAATATGTGCTTGCGGATGTGGACGTCCTCGATCAGGTAATCGGAGAACTGCTTCTCGTTGTACCAGTTGGACTTCCAGTCGTGGATGTAACCCACGCGCATCGCTTCGGGGTGGACTTTTTGGCCCATCAGGCGGCTGCCTTTCTGCTCGAAAACTCGGAGATCTGCTTGGCGGTGCCGTTGCTGACGACGACCGTGATGTGGCTGGTGCGCTTGAGGATCTGCGTGGCACGACCACGGGCGCGCGGGCGCCAGCGCTTAAGCGTCGGACCCTCGTCCACGTAGGCAATCGCGACCGTCAAGTCGTCAGGGTCGATTTCGTGGTTGTGTTCGGCGTTGGCCACGGCGCTGTCAAGCACCTTCGCGACGTCGCGCGCCACGTGACGGGCCATGAACTGAAGTTTTACGCGAGCGTCTTCGACCTTGTCGCCGCGGATGTGGTCAACGACCAGGCGGGCCTTGCGCGCGGAGCTGCGGACGTAGCGCGCGGTGGCGCGAACCATCACTGCTTCCTCGGGCGCGGACTTTTCTTTGGCCGGTTTTTTGGCCGGAGCCTTCTTTGCCGCCGGCTTCTTGGCGCCGGGCTTCTTGTCGTCCGCCGGTTTATCCGTGGACTTCTTGCTCGCCGGCTTCTTCTCGGCTTTTTCGGCGGGCTTCTGCTCAGACTTGGCGGGGGCCTTCTTCTCGCTCTTTGCGGCAGCCGTCTTTTCTGCCTTGGCGTCGGCCTTCTTCTCGGCCTTCTCGGTCGGCTTCGTCTTGGCGGCTGATTCCTTGGCGGGGGCCTTGGCCGCGGACTTCTTCTCGCCCTCGTCCTTGCCCTTTGCCGCGGTGGCCTTCTTGTCTTTCTCTTCAGCCATGCCTACTTGACCGTTCCCTTACCGCCCGCGTGACCGCGGAACGTGCGCGTGGGCGCGAACTCGCCGAGCTTGTGTCCGACCATCGATTCGGACACGAATACCGGCACGTGCTTGCGGCCGTCGTGCACGGCGATCGTGTGACCGACCATGTCGGGGAAGATCGTCGAAGCGCGCGACCAGGTCTTGACGACCTGCTTGCTGCCGCTTTCGTTCATCGCCTCGATGCGCTGCATCAGGCGGTCTTCTACCCACGGTCCCTTTTTTGATGAACGGCTCACTCACATACCTCTCTGAAAAAAGCTTCTGCTCCGAAATCCTCTGCGCCCGTGTACCTAGCGACGCTTGCCCTTGCCACGGCGACGGCCGCGGACAATCAGGTCGTTTGACTTCTTGTTCTTCTTACGTGTGCGGTAACCCAGCGCAGGCTTGCCCCATGGGGTGGTCGGGTGACCTCCCGGAGTCTTGTGCGCTTCGCCTCCGCCGTGCGGGTGGTCGACCGGGTTCATCGCCACACCGCGCGTCTGCGGACGCTTGCCCATGTGGCGCGAGCGGCCGGCCGTGCCGATCGTGACGTTTTGGTGGTCGGCGTTGCCGACGGCGCCGATCGTGGCGCGGCACTCGGCGCTGACCATGCGCATCTCGCTGGACGGCAGGCGCAGCGTCGCCATGCCGCCGTCCTTCGCGGCAAGCTGAATCGCCGCGCCGGCGCTGCGTCCCATCTGGGCGCCGCGTCCGGGCTGAAGCTCGACGGCGTGGATAACCGTACCGGTCGGGATCTGAGAAAGCTTGAGCGAGTTGCCGACCTGAATCTCGGCGCCTTCGCCGGACTGCACGGTCATGCCGACCTTCAGCTGCTGCGGCGCGAGGATGTATCGCTTTTCACCGTCGTGGTAGTGCAGTAGCGCGATGTTGGAGGTGCGGTTCGGGTCGTACTCGATCGCCGCGACCTTCGCCGGCACACCGTCCTTGTTGCGCTTGAAGTCGATCTTGCGGTAGGCGCGCTTGGCTCCGCCGCCGCGATGACGCGCGGTCTTGCGGCCCTTGTTGTTGCGGCCGCCGCTCTTGCGCAGACCGGTGGTCAGCGACTTCTCCGGCTCGGTCTTGGTGACCTCGTCGTTGACGATCCAGGTCGCGAAACGACGACCGGGGCTTGTGGGCTTGTGACGCTTGATGGCCATGATTACTCCGTTGCCGCCCCTTCAAAGATTTCAATGCGGTTGCCGGGCTTCAGCTCCACGATCGCCTTCTTCCACTTACGAGTGGTGCCCTTGCTGACGCCACGGCGCTTGGGCTTGGGCTTGACGCTGATCGTGCGGACCTGCGCAACCTCAACGTCGAAGATCGCCTCGACGGCGTGTGCGATCTGGGTCTTGTGTGCGTCGTCGTGAACGCGGAAGGTGTATTTGTTGACCGACATCAGGGCGTAGGACTTCTCGGAGACGACCGGCTCGATCAACACTGTTCTTGGGTCCATGATTTACTCGGCCGCTTTCTCTTCGGCGTCGCCATCCGCGGCGGCGTCCGTAGAAGGCTCATCCACCTGAGGTTCCTCCGAAACGGCGGCGGGCTTGGGCGCGGCTTTGGCGGCCGGTGCAGCCTTGGCTCCGCGAACCGCCACCGCTTCGACGGTCTTCTTGGAGGCGCGGTCCACTTCGGTATTGGCGAGGGACTTCAAAGATTCAAGAGCGTCTTGGGAGATCACCAGATTTTGAGCGGCGGTGATCTCGTACACGCCGAGCTGGTCGGGCGTGAGCACCGCGCGGACCCGGCCGATGTTGCGGAAGCTGAGGGCAAGCGTGCGGTCGTCGGTGCCGGCGGTCAGCACCACGACGGAGCCGTCGGGCTGCCAGCCGTTGAGGTGACCGGCGGCCTGGTTTGTGTTGGGCTCGCCAAAAGCGGCGGACTCCACGATCGCCAGACTGCCGCGACCGGCGTGAAGCGAGAGCGCCGCGCGCAGCGCCTTGCGGCGGGCCTTGCGATTGACCTTGAAGGTGTAGTTGCGCGGCTTGGGACCAAAGGTCACGCCACCGCCTCGGCGGTGCCCGGCCGACTGCGCACCGATACGGGCACGGCCGGTGCCCTTCTGGCGCCATGCCTTGGCACCGGTCATCGCTACCTCGCCGCGAAGCTTGGTGGAAGCGTTTCCGCTACGACGGGCGTTGCGCTCGGAGCGCACGACCTCGTGTACGAGCGCGCCGTTGAACTCCTCGCCGAAGACCGCGGGATCAAGTGAAACCTTGCCGCTCTTGCCCAGCACCGGGGCTTCAAGCTTCGTTGTTGCTGTCGCAGCACTAGCCATTACGCACCTCCACATAACCACCCTTCGGGCCCGGTACGGAACCACGAACGAGCAGTACGTTGTCCTCCGCAAGTACGTCCACGACCTCCAGGCCAAGCTGCGTTATGCGCTTGTTGCCCATCTGGCCGGGACCGCGGATGCCCTTGAACACGCGGGCCGGGTCGGCGCTCTGACCGATCGAACCGGGAGCGCGCGTGTTGTGCGAACCGTGGGTGACCGGTCCGCGGGAGAAGTTGTGACGCTTGACCGTGCCCTGAAAACCCTTACCCTTCGAGACGCCCGAGACCTTCACGGTCTGGCCTTTCTCGAAGATCGCGACGGTGACCTTGTCGCCAACCTTCACGCCGCCCTCTGCGGGCTCGGCGCCCTCTCCGGCCGCGACGAATTCCGTCGGCTCGCCGCGAAATTCCACGAGCTTGCGCGCGGTCGGCGTGCCGGCCTTTTTGAACAGTCCGGCCGCCGGCTTGCTGAGGCGCTTCTCGGCGACCTCGTCAAACGCGAGCTGAACTGCGTCGTAACCGTCGCGCTGCGCGTTGCGCAGGCCGGTGACAAAACACGGTCCGGCCTGAATCGCCGTGACGCGCTCGACGCGCCCGTCTTCCTGGAAGATCTGGGTCATCCCGATCTTCTTGCCGATCAATCCCGCCATCGCCCTAGATCCGAATCTCGATGTCTACGCCGCCGGGCAGGTGGTCGAGCCGCTGAAGCGAATCGACCGTCTTGGGCGACGGGTGGTGGATGTCGATCAGGCGCTTGTGCGTGCGAATCTCGAAGTGCTCGCGTGAGTCCTTGTCCTTGAACGGACCGCGGATCACGCAGTAGACGTTCTTCTCGGTCGGCAGCGGCACGGGACCGGAGATTGTGGCGCCGGTACGTTCGGCGGTCTGCACGATCTCCTTTGCGGCAGCTTCGATCGCCTCATGGTCGTAGGCCTTGAGTCGAATGCGAATCTTGTTCTGGGTGATTGCGGCTGCCATTGAAAGTTTGTTTCTCGTGTCTGTTGAGTGAGGTGCGTTGGGGGTGCTGCGGGGAGCGAATCGAGTGAGGGGGCCGACCGAAGCCGGCCCCCGGCACTCTGAACTCGTCTACTACTCGATGATCTTCGTAACCACTCCTGAGCCGACGGTGCGGCCACCCTCGCGGATCGCGAAGCGCAGCTGCTCGTCCATGGCGATCGGCTGGATCAGCTCGATGTCCATCTCGACGTCGTCGCCCGGCATGACCATTTCGACACCCTCGGGGAGGTTGGCGACACCGGTCACGTCGGTGGTGCGGAAGTAGAACTGCGGGCGGTAACCGGTGAAGAACGGAGTGTGACGACCGCCCTCTTCCTTCTTCAGACAGTACACCTGCGCCTTGAACCTCGTGTGCGGCGTGATCGTGCCGGGCTTGGCCAAAACCTGACCGCGCTCGATCTCTTCACGCTTGGTGCCACGAAGCAGGCAACCGACGTTGTCGCCGGCGCGACCCTCGTCGAGGATCTTGCGGAACATCTCGACACCGGTGACGACGGTCTTGTCGGTCTCCGGCTTGATGCCGACGATTTCCACTTCGTCGCCGGTGTTGACGATGCCCTGCTCGATACGGCCGGTCGCGACGGTGCCGCGTCCGGTGATCGAGAAGACGTCTTCGACCGGCATCAGGAACGGCTTGTCCAGGTCACGCTGCGGCTCGGGGATGTATTCGTCCAGAGCGGCGGCGAGGTCGAGGATCTTCTGCTTGTACTCGGCGTCGCCCTCCAGCGCCTTCAGCGCGGAGCCCGTGATGAACGGGATGTCGTCGCCCGGGAAGTCGTACTCCTTGAGCAGATCGCGGACCTCTTCTTCGACGAGCTCGAGCAGCTCGGGGTCGTCGACCATGTCGGCCTTGTTGAGGAACACGATGATGTACGGGACTCCGACCTGGCGGGCGAGCAGGATGTGCTCACGCGTCTGCGGCATCGGGCCGTCGGCGGCCGACACGACCAGGATCGCACCGTCCATCTGAGCGGCACCGGTGATCATGTTCTTTACGTAGTCGGCGTGACCAGGGCAGTCGACGTGCGCGTAGTGGCGCTTGTCGGTCTGGTACTCGACGTGCGAAGTGGCGATCGTAATGCCGCGCTCCTTCTCTTCAGGAGCGTTGTCAATTTCCTCGAACGACTTCGCCTCTCCACCCTGCGCTTCTGCGAGCACGGTGGTGATGGCCGCGGTCAGCGTGGTCTTGCCATGGTCGACGTGACCGATGGTTCCCACATTGACATGCGGCTTATCGCGCTCGAATTTTTCTTTCGCCACTTCTTTGCTCCTTTCGAACCTTTGAATAACTCCCCGGAAATACGGACTCCGTAGATACGGAAAACGCCCCAAATTGCGGCGACCGGGAAATATACCTGTGTTTAAATCGTTTTCGAAACCTGTCTTGCTTGATGTATTACCTGTTTGCGGCTGCGCTTGACTGCTCGTCGCCGTTTATGCCGACACCGGTTGGCCGGTGCGGTTCTCCACTATCTCCGAGGCGATGTTGCCGGGCACCTCTTCGTAGCGCTCAAACTGCATTGTGTAGCTGGCGCGTCCCTGCGTAGCGGATCGCAAGTCGGTCGCGTATCCGAACATCTCCGAAAGCGGCACGGTGGCGTCCACGGCCATCGCGTTTCCGCGCGGCTCTTGGCCGGCGACCTTGCCACGGCGACGCGAGAGGTCGCCGATCACGTCGCCCAAGTAGTCCTCGGGTGTGACGACTTCCACCTTCATCACCGGCTCAAGCAGCACTGGGTTGGCGCGCTTGGCGGCTTCCTGGGCGGCCATCGAACCGGCGATCTTGAAGGCCATCTCCGAGGAGTCGACGTCGTGGTAGGAGCCGTCGATCAGCTGCACTTTGACGTCCACCATCGGGTATCCGGCCTTGATGCCGTTCTCCAGCGCTTCTCGGATGCCGGTGTTGACCGACGGGATGTATTCGCTGGGAACCACACCACCCTTGATCTTGTCTTCAAACTGGTATCCCTCGCCCGGGTTCGGCTCCATGTTGATGACGACGTCGCCGTACTGGCCGCGGCCGCCGGACTGGCGAACGAACTTGCCCTGGATCTTCTCGGCCGACTTGCGGATCGTCTCGCGGTAAGCCACCTGGGGCTTGCCGATCGTGGCCTCGACCTTGAACTCACGCAGCATTCGGTCGACGATCACTTCGAGGTGAAGCTCGCCCATGCCGGCGATGATCGTCTGGCCGGTCTCTTCGTCGGTCTTGATACGGAAAGTCGGGTCTTCCTGACCGAGCGCCTGCAGCGCGTTGCCCATCTTCTCCTGGTCGGACTTCGTCTTCGGCTCGATCGCCACGTGGATGACCGGCTCGGGGAACTCCATCTTTTCAAGGATGATCGGGTTGGTCGGGTCGCAGAAGGTGTCGCCGGTGGTGACGTCCTTGACGCCGACCGCCGCGGCGATGTCGCCGGCGTAGATCTCTTCGACGTCCTCGCGATCATTGGCGTGCATCATCAGGATGCGGCCAAGGCGCTCCGTCTTGCCGGTCGTGGAGTTGAGAATCTTGCTGCCGGCGGTGAGCGTGCCGGAGTAGACGCGGAAGAACACGAGCTTGCCGACGAACGGGTCGGTCGCGATCTTGAAGGCCAGCGCGCTGAAGGGGGCTTCGTCTGAAGCCTCGCGGCTGTCCTCTTCGTCGGTCTTGGGATGGTTACCGGTGATCGCGGGCACGTCCAGCGGCGACGGCAGGTAGTCGATCACCGCGTCGAGCAGCGGCTGAACACCCTTGTTCTTAAAGCTAGAGCCGCAGAGCACGGGCGTCATGGTCATCGCCAAAGTGGCCTTGCGGATCGCGGCTTTGACGCGGTCCACGTCGAGCTCTTCGTCGGCGAGGTAGGACTCCATCAACTCGTCGTCGAACTCGGCGATCGCCTCGATCAGGTGCGTTCGCGCCTCGTGGGCTGCGTCGGCGAGATCGGCGGGGATTTCGATGACCTCAAGTTCCTTGCCGAGGTCATCCTTGTAAATCGTGGCCTTTTCGGTGACCAGGTCGATGATCCCGGCGAACTCGGCCTCGGAGCCGATCGGCAGCTGAATCGGCACGGCGTGTGCGCCGAGCCGCTCGATCATCGTGTTGACGCTCATCTCGAAACCGGCGCCGGTGCGATCCATCTTGTTGACGTAGGCGATCCGCGGCACACCGTAGGTGTCGGCCTGGCGCCAGACGGTCTCGGACTGCGGCTCGACGCCCGCGACGGAGTCGAAGACGGCGACGGCGCCGTCGAGCACGCGCAGTGAACGCTCGACCTCGACCGTGAAGTCGACGTGGCCGGGGGTGTCGATGATGTTGATGCGGTGGTCGGCCCAGAATGCGGTGGTCGCGGCGGACGTGATCGTGATGCCACGCTCCTGCTCCTGCTCCATCCAGTCCATCGTCGCGGCGCCCTCGTGAACCTCACCGATCTTGTGCGTGCGACCCGTGTAGTACAGGATGCGCTCGGTGGTCGTGGTCTTGCCGGCGTCGATGTGCGCCATGATCCCGATGTTGCGGGTCTTCTCTAGTGAAACTTTGCGTGCCATGGATGGTCTATTCGGTGCCTGTTGATTCGGTGCTGGTCGGTTCGGTGCAGGATGATTCCGTGCTTGGGTGGGTCACTCTTGGATGGGATCGCGGTGTTTGTGGCCTACGGCTCCGGATAGGGGGTCCGGAATGACTATCAGGGCATAAAAAAGGCCCTCACAGGGCCCGCGAAAGGTCGACTGGCGACCTCGCCCTGTTGTAAGTCCCGTTATGTGGTCGAAATTCTCGTCATCAGATGACTTGGACCACCCGTTCGAGCCGGGCCGAGACCGGGCCACAAACGGCGGCAGACCGCGTAGTCGCGCAGGCGCACCTGCTTGACCGCGAGGCCGGGGGCGATAATAGCAGGGGTGGAAGGGCGTGACCGGCGAGCGGTCGCCGCGCTGCGAGGCGTTTTTCGGGCCCCGCGCGGTCGTTAGTTCGCGGCAAGCCAGTCGCGCAGCACCCTGAATCCCGGACGGGGATTACCGGCGGCGTCAACCAGCCCGGAATCCCAGTGCAGCTTTCGCGCCGAATGCGACTGCTTGGTGCCAAACCACGAGTACAGATAAACCCGCTTGATCCGAGGCGATTTGCCCGCCAGAGCAAGCGTGTCGCGGATCGCGTCGGCGGCACGGTATTCGTTGTAGCGGAAGTGCGAGCTGAAGGCAACGATGCCACCAACCTCGGTCAGCCAAAGGTCTCCCTTGATCACGGCAAGCAGGCGGCGCGTAGCGCTCCTTCGCCAGTTGTGGCTGTAGTTGGCGTCGGCGTAACTGTGCAGGCCCCAGATGCGCGCCTTCGGCCCGGCCGCACGCTTGAAGCGGCCGACCCAGGCGAGCATGTTCTTCTGATCGAGCACGTCGCCGGCCACGATCTTGCAGCCGGCACAGATTTGCCTGGCCGCCTTGAAGTACTGGGCGGCGCGGCGCGGATTCTTGACAGTTGGCTGCGAGTGATGGTTGGCCTCGTTCCACACGGAAAAGGTGCTGAGTCCGGGCGCCTCCTGAAGCAACGTTCGCAGCGCGAACTTGTACTCGGCCACCGACGGAAGCTTGCGGGGGCTGGTGTAGGAGCGCTCAAACGCGATCAGCGGTTCAACGCCCTGCGACTGGGCGCCGGCCATCCAGGCGCGCAACTGGTCGATCTCCCATTGTGATCGATAGAAGTCGAAGGGCACGATTTTGCGGGATATTTTGGTGCCGAGGGACTGGAAATTTTGGTCGGCGAACATGGCCGGGCCGTTGTCGCCGACGCCGACGAGGGGGCGGGCTTGAGCTGAGTTGGGCAAAAACGCGAGGCAGAGCATCGACGCGCAAACGGCCATTTCAATAAACGGAATACGAAACCGCCTGTTGGCAAAGTGGAATTGGTTGCACATTTCGAAGAACTTCCCTGATACCCGACGAAACCCCTACGGGCCAGACCGACGCGACTGTGATCGCTTATCGACACCCGTATAACCCGGCGAAATACCGAAAGCTTCGTTCGCCCTAGCTAAAGGCTTTTCTCCCCGCCCATGAGCAGCGCCAAAACTCGGCTAATCCGATAATTCGCGGTGATCGCCGCGATCGACATGCCGCTCGACGGTCTCCAGCTGACGCCGCAGGTCTTCAAGTTCGGCGCGGGTGCGCCTAAAACCTGCGAGCGTTTCGGCATGCTGAGCGCGGTACTTGCGCTCGATCGCCATCGAGGCCGCATTGATCTCCTCTTCATACCTGGTCGCCCTCCGCTCGAGGTGCGAAAGCACGCGCAAAACCAGATTTTTGAGCCGTGACAAGGCGCCGTGCACGGAATTTGCCGCCGCTGGGATCCAGCGTGCGGATCTTGCGGCCGGTTTGAGATCAAAGGCGCGATCCCTTGATATCCGCTCGTAGATCACTTGTAGCCGCGCCGCCATCGCCGCGCCGGCGACCTCTGGTGAATTGGTCTTGCGGATGTCTCTGCTCGCTTTGTGCCCGAGAGCGCGCGCGTCATCTTGGTTGTCGAATACCTGCCGCATCAATCGCGCGGCCTGATCGATATCGGGATCTGCCCAGATCGCATCAGGCGGATACGGATGGGCGTCCGGCCCGACCGGCGCCGGTGAGTGGTCGACAAGGTATGAATTGCCCGGCGTCATGAACTCCATCACTCCGCCGTAGCCTGTGGCTATCACCGGCTTGCCAAGCCACATGGCCTCCGCCGGCGTGAGGCCGAATCCCTCGGATCGGTGCAGCGACACGTAGCAGTCACAGGCGGCAACAATCGCGTCCTTCTGCGCAGCCGACACGTAGCGATCGACGACGTGAATATCTGGATGGTCGCCGATTTCGACAAGCACCTCCTCGTGCTTGGCTGGAACCCGGTCAGCGTTTATGCACTTGAGTACGAGTGACGCACCGCTACCCGGAGGAAACGACTGTTTGAACGCCCTGACTAGGCCGACGGGATTCTTACGCGCGGAGGTGGAGTGGTAGTCGTAGACGTAAAGAAAAGTGAAAGTGTCCTCCGGCATGCCCAACTCAGAGCGGTCGAACTCCGACACTCGCGGAACGATCACAGGCATCGGAACCTTGTAAACCGGAATCGGAGAAACCGGAGCAATCGCCTGGTAAATGTGCTCAGAGGCCACCCAAATCTCATCGAGATAATTGAAAGCGTCGTGCCAATCGGGCGGGAAAGTGCCGACCTCCCACCACCAAAGCGCAATCGAATACCGGCGTTCGAAGAAGTGCTTGCCGGCGTCGCGCGCAAACATCGGGATCGTGTCGCCGTTCATGCAGATGATGTTGATCGCGAAAGGTGCCTCGTCGGGACTCGCGAAGGCGAACTCGGCGCCCTGACGGCACGGCGGCATGAGCATTCCCTGCACCGGCAGCGCCGGCACCTTCGCCGCGTCTAGCGCGCCGATAAGGAGCCGGGCCGCTTCACCGAGCCCCAGCTCGGAGCGAAAGAAACCGGCCACGTTGACGCCCCATGGAGGCGCTGAATCGAACGGGACTTCGTCCTTGTTGATGTGTTCAGGTCGCGGTGGCAGAAGGTCCACGGGCATCGGAATCTCAGGTGGCAACAGCACGTGCAGCCACCCGGCGTAACCGAGCCCGTCGGGACCGTCGAGATGCGGATAGGCAGCCCGAAGCTGGTCGGTGGCTTTCCAGATCGCGAAGTGATAGCGGTTGAGTCCCGCAGCGGACCCTTGCTTCGCCGGCTCGTTCAGCCAGTCGTAAAAGGCCCGCATGCCGGTGGCAGTGAATACCGATTCCGTGAGATCGCCGGACTCGAAGGCCGCGCCCGCCAAACCGCGCATGATCACGCCGAACGGCGTGCCATCGGGCAGCGTGTCCCAGGGATCGCGTTGACCATCGACCTCCGACTCAACTTCGGCCAACTGCGCAGCGTGCTCGGCGCAGATCTCGGCAACAACCGGCATCGTGCTAAGCAAAGGCTGCTCGTGATCGATGGAAAGCAGATGAGGACGATCCGGATCAAACGAACCCAAATCGAGCAGCGCGGCCGAGCTGCCCCCCACTTTAAGTCCATTGCCATTGAGTCCGATCTCTTGGTGCTCGAGATTCCAATAGCCGACAACGAAGTGATTGCTCTCCAGCGACGCAACTCCACTGAAACGTACCGGCATCGCGTCAAGCCAGGCCTGAAATGCGGTTCGCTCGCGGGCACGCGTCCGCTCTCGCTGCGCCAGCTCATGTGTGGGCCAGGCGTCGGTCACGGCAGATGCCCGCTCGCCGCCACGCATTGCGATCACACCGGGATGAAAGACTCCGTGCGAGAGTTCGGCGTCGGCATCGGATTTGCCCGTGCCGTTGCCTGAAAGCTGGGGCACGAGCACAATTTCCGACTCGCCCAACGCCGCCTCGAGATTGTCGAGCGGGCCGACAACGCGGAGTCGCGGGTCAAGAAATATAGTGGGAGCTCCGTCGACGGCAAATGTCGAAAGTACGGGACCACGGACGGCTTCAAGCAGACGATCACGATCAAGTTCGGCGGCGATGGTGCCGTCCGGCTCGGCGCCAATCTCGGTCAGCGTTCTGATCGTTACGCCCTCTGGCGACGCGACCGTCGGCTTGGCTACGTCGGCCGTAACGACCGTAACTGGCCAGTTCGGATGAAATCGCTTGACTGACCGAGCCAGCACCATCGCACGCGGAAGGCCGGATGGGTTGGTGATCGTAATTATCTGCACGGAGGACGGATGTTATCGCCGTTGCGAGCGGGCGACGATCGGCTGCAGACTGATTTCATCGGATCGCAACGTCCGCTCAGTGCGCGACAAAACGGGTGCGGCGAGTCGCTTCTATCCCGCAAATCGTCTGCACGCCTCAGTCGAGCGGACGCGAGCCGACGACCGTAATAAAAGCTGCGTGACCGGGGTTTAATCTTCCGAACACGCGGGGCAACGGGTAATAGCCGGCTCCACGACACTTGACATCAGAAAATCCATGTGACTCGTGGAGGTGAACGAGTCCCCGCGTTGCGAACACGCGACGATGCTGAAACGTCGTGGCATCGGGGAAAAGAGAGGTCCAGTCGCTACCGGCTAGAAGGCCGAATGGATTTCCGATTGTGCCTTTTGACGAGACGTTCGACAGCGAGAACGGCTGCCATCCGAGCATCAACGCAGCCACGTTATGCCAGCTCGCGAGATTTTCGGTCGATGTGACAACGTATCCGCCGGGCTTGAGCACGCGAAATGCCTCTGAGACGAATAGGTCAGTGTCGAAAAGATGCTCAATTACCTGATTGGAGACGACGACGTCAAGGCTCTGATCAGCGTACGGCAGGTTTTCGCTCAGGTCGGCTTCCGACACCTGAACGCCGCGCGCACGAGCCATAGCGGCGCGCTCCGCGACGACTTCGACTCCGTGGACCGTTTTTGCACCGCACGCCTGCGCGTACTGAAGCGTCCGGCCGCCGTCGTCGCAGCCGAGATCAAGAAGCGAATCAATCGCACCTCCACTAGCCAGGGCACGCAAAATATTCGCATCGTTCTGTTTCGACGCGCGCTCAAACATGCGTTTCCCGGCGGCGCGATATCGGCCAGACAAGTTGACCGTTCGTCCAATGGATTCATCTGGAAGCTCCCGAGGGAGGGTCGGGCGCGAAGCGTCGCGACCTGTTTTTTCGGTGACACTTGGATTCATGCGGGCCTGGATCGTACTCACTTTATGCACGGGCATGTCTGATGCACATCAAATCCCAAGCCCAACTTCCGATGCACCTAATGAGGCGACGGCAGCATGCGGCACGCGCGCTCCTGCGCGTCCAGCATAGGGTTACTCTACAGCTCGCGACCTCACAATGAACCTCCTGGATCAAAAACGGCCGTCTCGCAATGCGCCCAAATCGGCGGGGAACGCTCCTCCCACGCCGAACGACCAGTCTCCCGAGATCGGTCCAAAATCGATGCGTCGACCAATGGCCGCGATGGTCGTTCTGACTTTCGCCGCGAGTGTCGTGAACTATTTATCGAGCGTCGTTTTCGGCCGCATGTTGACTCCGGCCTCGTACGGCGATTACACGGCACTACTAGCTTTGGTCGTAGTAGTTGCAGTGCCGACTGCGGCCGCACAGACAGTCGTCGCGGAGCGACTCGCGGTACACCGCTCGCGCAGTGACGTCGACGCTATCCGCTACCTGATTCGACACGCGCTCGCCCATGTGGGTCTGTATTCGGTCGTGCTCGGACTTGCGTATTGCGCCTCGATCCCGCTCGTGGTGTCAGCCCTGGATCTGCAGGCGATTGGTCCGGCGCTCGCGCTTGCCCCGCTGATCGCAGTCACCTTCTTCGTGCCAGTGGTGTACGGAGCGCTTCAGGGTCTTGAAAAATTTGTCGCGCTCGGCGCCGTCGTACTCGGGGTCGCGCTCTCGCGCATCGCCTTCGGCGTGCCATGGACGCTAGCCGGCGGAGGCGCCGGCGGTCCTATCGCCGGCCAGGCGATTGGCAGCTTTCTCGCCATTGCAGTGATGTTGTTCATTGCGCGTAAGTACCTGCTTGGACGCGGGACGGGCGCGGCTACCAGCGGTTTGCGCCGGCGCATCGGCGGTCGATCGATGGCGGCGAGCGGAGCTTTCATTGCATTCGCGCTGCTGTCGAATCTGGATGTTCTGCTGGCGAAGATGTTTCTACCGCCGGACGAGGCCGGTTCGTACGCGGCCCTCGCGACGATCGGCAAGATCGTGCTGTTTTTGCCTGGTGCCGTAAGTATCGTGATGGTTCCTTACGTGGCGCGTTCTCGCGACTCGACCGGTTCCGCCACCAACGTCTTACGCGTGAGCGCCGTGGCCGTGGCGGCGGGCTCGGCGCTCGTCGCCATACCTACGGCAATCGAGCCGAGTTTGGTTTTGCGCCTGATGTTCGGAAATCGATACTTGGACGCTGCGTCAGGCGTATTACCAATCGTGCTCGCCAGCGCTTCCCTTGCACTGCTTTATCTGCTGGTCGTGTATACGGTCACAATTCAGGACCACAACTGGGTCTACCTGTTGCTAGCCGGAGTAGGTCTCCAAGCACTCGCGATCGGCTTTTTCCACGGCTCCGCGATCGACGTTGCGGTCGCCCAGGCCTCTGTCATGATCGTGATCCTGGTGATCAACGAACTCGTTTTCCACCCGATCCTTCGCGCGGAGCGACTACTCCGGCGCGCAAGCTCCACTTGGTCAAGCGATAACTGATGGAATTAGCACCAGAACTGAAACTGAGCCTCGTCGTGCCGACCTATAACGGCGAGCGTTACATCGAGCAAAATGTCCGCACGATCGTCTCCGAACTTGAATCACTTGGTGATGATTTCGAAATTCTCGTCGTGTGCGATGGAAGTACCGACAACACCACGGAGGCGGCCGCCCGGGTCGACGATCCGCGAGTACACGTTCTCTCTTACCCGGACAACGGCGGCAAAGGTCACGCAATCACGCACGGCGTCGCGGAGGCTCGCGGTCGACTGATCGGTTGGCTTGACAGCGACTTAGACATCCCGCCGTCGGTGATCCTCGACTTCGTCCGGCGGATCGATCGGTCGAGAGAAACCGACGCTGTAGTCGGAAGCAAGCGTCACCGCGAAAGCAACGTTGTGTACTCGCCGCTCAGGCGCATCTATTCGTGGGGCTACCAGATGTTCACCTGGACGCTGTTTCGAGTGAATTGTCGCGACACGCAGGTTGGAGCAAAGGTGTTTCGCCGCGAAATGCTTGACACCGTCTGCCCACTATTGCTCGTAAAACGCTACGCATTCGACCTTGAGGTGCTCGCGGTGGGCGCCGAGTTCGGATTTGACCGCATCGACGAGGGACCCGTAGTAATCCGCGACCGTTTTTCCGGAACATCGATCGACTGGCGAGCGGTCCGGGAGATGCTGACCGACACGCTCGCGATCGCCTACCGCATCCACCTTCGACACCATTATGTGAGACGGTTCGCAGCTCTTCAACGAGAGCGAATCGACTCGGAACAGTCAACTCCGGCATTTGCTGAAGTCCGTTGATGCCCGTCGCGGCACCGACCAAATCCGCAACACTCAGCGACGACGGCACATCAGACCGGGCCGCGAGTCGGTCGCGAGTCGTTTCCTGGCTTGTTTTCGCCGGATACACGCTGATCACGCTCTGGTTCACCTGGCCTCTGATCGGCCATCTCGGCTCGACCTTCTACGGCGCCCCGGGTGATGCCACGGGAGGCATCGCAGTTATGCGCGAGTTGACGCAAGGATCCGTAAGTCCGTTTCTCGAGGGCCGATTAATGGATTTCAGCGCTCCAGAGGGCCTACAGATCCCGTGGCCGCTGAACATCGCAACGTTCGCGAGCACGTTGCCGACCTGGCTGCTTGCGAAAGTTTTTGGCGCGGTTGCCGCGCTCAACCTCTACGTGATCATCGGCCAAATCGCGACCGCGCAGGCGACATTCCTGCTCGCCCGCAAACTGACCGGTCATGTTGGCGCAGGTGTGATCGCTGGCTGGGCCTATGCGTTTGCGCCATTCATGGTCATCAACTCGCACGGTCACGCGGGCTTTATCCACGGCTGGGTGTTCGTATTTCTGCTTTGGCGAATGTTCGAACTTGCGTCCGCACCCAACCTCCGCAACGGTCTGTTCGCCGGCTGCGCGGCGGTCGTCTGCTGGGCGTGGAATCCGTATTTTTTGCTGATCGGAGGCGTCATGACGGCAACGCTCGTCGCCGCCGAATTGGTGCGCGCTTGGCGTGCCTCGGAATTGCGGCGAAGCTGCGCCGCTCTCGCATGGGGAGCAATCCCGATATTTACTTACATCGGGATTGTCGCTTTAGCGACCGCGAAAGCGCCGGTGTCCGGGGTACGCGACCAGCCGATCGAGGCGCTGACCATCTACTCGGCACGAGCATATGAATACGTGGTCCCTCACGCAGCCAGCGTTTTTTTTGGCAATACGACAGAGCCCTGGCTCACCGCGCATCTTCACGGATCGAATTTTGCGGAAGCAACGCTTTATCTGGGCATTTCACTGCTGATGCTTGCCGTCGTCGGTATCTGGGCAGCTTTACGGACTGGTGATCGCCGCGAATCACGATTTCGCTGTATTGCATTGATCGCGATCGCGGCCGTGGCGTTCGGCGCCTCCGCACCCCCGACAGTGGATCTACCGATCGTCGGATGGCATATTCAAACTCCATCCCACTTCATTTTCCAAATCGCTCCCACCTGGCGCGTTTACTCGCGTTTCGTTTTCGTCGTGATGCTTGGCGTGGTGTTGCTCGCGGCACATGGCATCGCTCTTGCCGCAACACGGCGATCGCGATTGACGGCCACGTTGATCGTCTCCGCGATCGCCGCGATCGTCGCGGTCGACCTCTGGGTGGAAACCGGTCACCGTTGGGTGACGCCGATCGGAGAAGACCCGATCTATAAAGTGCTCAAACAGCAGCGCCCCCGCGGCATAGTCGCCGAGTACCCGATCGAGCCCTTCGGCTACGGAGACTATTCGGCGGAGTTTTCGCAGGATTCGCACGGCATGCCGATTCTCAATGGATTCGGCGAAAACACACCGGAGGAGTGGCGCGCCCTTACGCTGGTGAAGCTCTCAGATCCGGCGACTCCACGCCGCCTCGCAACGCTCGGAGTGCGATACGTGCTCAACACCCATGTTCCGATCAATGGCGGTGTCACGCCTCCGGGCAATCCCGGCGCCGGGCTCCTCCGAATCGGAAAGAGTGGATACGCGGATCTTTATAGAGTCACGGCGAAACCGATGCCGTCGGTAATCGTCGGCTCCAGCGGATTCGACAGACCGGAGGCCGCAGTCGGTCGACCTCAGTGGATGACGTCTTCGAGAGGTAAAATCCACATCCTCGCCGCCTGCGGCAACTGCGAAGGGGTGTTCCGTTTCCAGATTCACAGCTTCGGGCGAACTCGTCGAGTCACCATCAAGGCGCCCGGCAGAAAAGCAGTAACTCTGACCGCTGGTCCGCACGACAGACGGATATCTATTCCTGTGAAAATTACCAACGGCGGCGCGCTCATAGCGATTTCATCGTCGCCTGCAGTCGAACAGATATCGGCTCGCCTCGGCGGGACAGACGACCGCTTCGTCTCGGTGATGATAGGTGCGATGGATTTCACCGAGTCCAACGATGGCGGCAGGTGAAAACGTTGAGAATTGCGATGCTCAGTTGGCGATTGCCCGGCGACCCAAAGGCGGGCGGCGCCGAGACACTCACTTTTGAAATTCTCAGGCGAGCAGTCGAACGCGGCCATGAGGTCACTTGGTTCGCCGCAAGTTCACCGGGGACCGCCGAAACCGAGATCGTAGACGGCATCCGCTTCGTTCGCAGGGGTCGCCAATGGACCGTGCACGTGCGCGCCTGGCTTTGGCTCCGGCGCCGACTGGACTCGTTCGATGTCGTTGTAGACCAGATCAACACGTTGCCCTTCCTGACGCCGTGGTACGTGCCGGCGGCCAACCGCAGAATGCTGATTCATCAGACCGCTCGCGAATACTGGTGGCGCGAGACTCGCGGCGCATTCCGGCTGGTTTCGCCTTTCGGTTATCTGGCCGAATCGCATTACTTAAAGGCTTACCGCGCGACCGAAGCAATCACGATTTCTGGTTCCACACGCACGGAGCTGCTTAGCTTGGGCCTGGCGCCCGAGCGCGTGAACGTGATTCCCCTGGCAATTACCAGCACAGTCAGCGAGAGTCTGCCTCCGAAGGAAGGAGCTTTCAGATTGATCGTGATCGGCCGATTGACCCCGGCGAAATTCGTCGAGGAAGCGGTGGAAGCGTTCTTTCTCGTGCACGACGCCATTTCGGATGCGATTCTCGACATCGTTGGCGCGGGAGATGGCAAATATCGCGCAAAGCTTGAACGCAAGATTGCTGCGCGAGGTCTCAGTGAGTCCGTACGATTTCACGGTCGCGCTTCGGAAGACCTCAAATCGGAGCTGCTTCAACTTGCTCACGTTCACGTCTTTGCCTCGCATCGCGAAGGCTGGGGCCTAACGGTCACCGAAGCTGCCGCACTAGGAACACCAACCGTCGGCTACAACGCTCCGGGCGTGCGCGATTCCGTGCGTGACGCCCGCATGCTCGCCGAACTCGAGGAAGGACCCACAGGCTTGGCCAATCGGGTCCTAACCTTGGCCAAAGACCCAACCACTTACGCGGAGATTCGCGAAGAGGCATGGCGATTCGCCCGATCGCTCTCATACGAGTCAACCACTGACGTTTTTCTGGAGGCGCTGCGTGACTGACTCACTGCCAACCATTAGCGCAGTTATTCCGACGCTCAACGCAGAGCGCCATCTGGAAACCTGCCTTAGCTCGATCAGGGAACAGGACTACAACGGCAACGTGGAGATCCTGATCGCTGATGCCGGCTCGACCGATCGCACGCTCGAAATTGCCGAGAAATACGGTGTCGAAAAGATCGTTCCCAACCCTTTGCGCACCGGAGAAGCCGGCAAAGCGGTCGGGGTCAAGGTGGCAAACGGCGATTTGATCCTGCTCATCGACTCCGACAATGCACTGATCGGCACGGACTGGTTAACACGCATGGTGCGCCCGTTCGTCGAAGACCCGAAGGTGATCGGGTGCGAGCCCGCGCGTTTTGCCCGTATCGAGGGCGACCACTTCATCAACCGCTGGCATGCGCTGCTGGGAGCCGCCGATCCGCTCACGATCTACGTCGGAAACTACGCGCGCGAGTCGGCGGTGACCGGCACCTGGACCGGTTATCCGCACAAGTCGGAGACACGCGACGGCTGGGAACGAATTGAGCTGAATCCAGATTGGGTTCCGGTACTCGGCGCCAACGGCTTCATGATTCGTCGCAGTGCATATGAGCTGCAGCCGGTCGGCGATTTCCTGTTCGATCTCGATCACATTTACGACCTGGTTACAACAGGTCATACGACCTTCGCTCGCGCCGACGTGGCCGTTCACCACGCATTTTGCGACGGTGTGGCCAAATTCCACACGAAAACGCGGCGCCGCATAGACGACTTCTTCTTTTTTGCGTCGGAAGGGCAACGTAGTTACCCGTGGGCCAAGAGCCGCAGCCGCGGCATCCTCAGATTCGCGGTGTCCACTTCCCTCGTCGTGCCGGTGGCGCTTCAGGCTGCTCGCGGCCAACGGCAACGGCCTGATCTTGCCGCTTGGATATGGCATCCGGTCGCATGCTGGATTACGCTGCTGACTTATGTCAGCGGCACGATTCGAGGTCGTCTAAGACCGCGGGTGCTTGACCGCGAAAACTGGAAGCAGTGAGGATGTGCAATTGAAAACGGTGACGCGCGCACAAGACAGCGAGAGCCCTATGGTCGGCGGCGAACCGACGCACGTCGAGTCGCCGGTCGAAATGACAGTGGTGATGTGCGGGCCCATGGTCGGAATCTCGGGCGGCGACCTGCACGCGCTCCGCTTCGTCGCAGAGTACGACCGCGAGCGGCCCCATACCATACGTTTGATTGCTCCTCCCGCAGTTGCCGAGCATCTCCCTGAAACGACGACGCGTTCGATGCGTCCGCTTCGCACCCCACTGGATTTCGCAATCCGCAGTCTGCCGGTCTACGCAATGGCAGTCGTGCTGCGAATGATTCTGGCGATTATCAAGACACCCCGTTCGGGCGTCGTAATCGCATCCACTCATTTCTTTCATGACGTTATTCCCTGCGTCGTGGCAAAGATGCGCCACAAAAGCGCGGTCGCCGTATACATCTACCACCTCGTTGATGACATGAATCGAGCGAGGTCGCTTCGATCAACGCTCTCACGACGCTCAGAGCGATTCTCGCTTTTCTTGCTGCGCCGTTATGCGGATGTGGTGTTCGTTGATAACTCAGAAGTCGAACGCTCCCTAACCTCGCGCGAATTCGACCCCGACAAAATTGTGATGACCAGCAATGCGTTCGACCCACTCATTCCACTCCCCGCGCGCACGAAACCGACACATCCCACCGTCGTTTTTTGCGGTCGCTTCGTCGAGGAAAAAGGGATTTGGGTGATGCTCGAACTCGCCCGTCGCCTCTCGCAATCGCACCCGGATGCCAGCGTCGAGATGATCGGCGATGGACCGTTGCATGACGAGTTTTCGCGCCGACTGAAGCGCTCTGGCCTCGACAACGTGAACACGCACGGCTTCGTGACGGAGACGAAGAAATGGTCGCTGCTTCGAGGGGCAACGCTCTTTGTCGCACCATCGCGAGAGGAAGGTTGGGGGATTGCGGTCGGCGAAGCGCTCACCGCTGGAGTGCCAGTGCTGGCCTTCGACCTGCCGGCGTACGAATATCTCGAGGGCCTAATCGATCGCATACCGATTGGAGACGAAATTCGTTTTGCGGAGGAGACAGTCCGGCTCTTAAGCGATCGCACAGGGCTTGAAACAATCGCAGCCAGACTTGCAGACACAGAGGGGCGGCTGCCGCGCTGGTCAGAAGTCTTACGTCCGGAGATCGACGTGCTGCGTAAGTTCACAGCTCCTCGACAGGATCAGGTGTGACTTCCACGTCTTCGACGAGTAACGAAACCCGCCCAAGTCTGAGCGTCGTCTTCGCAGCAACGCATGACTCACCGACGGTGCACCAAGCCGTCGAACGCCATCTCGAAAAACTCAAGCCGATAGGCGGCGAGCTGCTTGTAGCCGACGGCTCTACCGAGGGACTGCCAGACGACATCCCGGTGGCGGTGCGTATGCCCGGATCGGATGTTTTCACGTTGCGTGCCGAAGCTGTCAAACGAGCACGCGGTGAAGTGATCGCATTGACGGAAGATCACATCATGCCGGATCCGGATTGGCACACCGCCGTCCTGCGCGCGCACGAGGAGAACCCGGATCTCGCGGCGGTCAGCGGCTCGACGCTCAACGGCTCCACTTCGCGAGTGCTTGACTGGGCGAATTTCCTCCTCACTTTCGCGATCTTCTTGCCGCCGATGCCAGCACGGCCGACAAAGCGAGTTCCGCCCGCCATCAATGTGTCGCTCAAGCGCCGGTTCCTAGAGGAGTTCGATCTCGTCCCGGGCAGGCTTGAACTGGAAATCGTGCCGAACACGCATCACGTCGGCCATATGGTTCTGGATGATCGTGTCCGGGTCTCGCACATTCAGTCGCACGATCTCCGCGAGACGATCGCGACGCATTTTCACAACGGCCGCTCCTCCGCTGCGTTGCCATTCCGGAGACCGCCTCTCATGGAAATACTTCGGCGAGCGGCTCGATGTGTGCTATTGCCGGGGATGCTCATGGCACAGACGCTCTCGGAGTTACGTCACAAGCCCGGATATCGCATCATCACCGCAAAGGCGCTTCCATACATGTTCCTTCTGCTTTGCGCGCACGCGACCGGCGAGTTCGCAGGCGTCCTTTTCGGTCCAGGCACAAGCCCCGCAATGCTTGAGTAAATCTGCGGAAGTGCGACCTCCGCAAGCCAAGCTACTGCGCCCATAACCCCGTTCTCAACGCACTCCACCGCCCGACCCGGTGCTACGGTTGGCCGGCTGTGAACCACGCCATTGACCAGGAGCATGAAGCAACCATCGCCTCCGCGGCCGTGCATGATCGCCAGGCCCCGCTCACCGTAGACAACGTCTCGAAAAGCTTCATGGTTCCCAGCGAACGCGTCGCCACGTTCAAGGAGCGTGTGTTACGTCCTGGCGTCATCAGAAAGCACCGGTTCGACGCGCTTAAAAAAGTCAGCTTCGACGTGCAGCCGGGAGAGTTTTTCGGCGTTGTGGGCCGCAACGGCAGCGGAAAAAGCACACTGCTGAAGTGCATGGCCGGGATTTACAGGCCGAACACGGGCTCGATCACGGTAAACGGCAGGTTGGCAACGTTTATCGAGCTTGGCGTCGGATTCAACCCCGACCTCAACGCCTACGACAACGTGCTTCTGAACGGCACCCTGATGGGCCTTTCGCCCTCCGAGGCGAAGAGCCGAGTGGAGAGCGTGCTCGCCTTCGGCGAGCTGGAGGAGTTCGCGGACCTCAAGCTCCGGAACTACTCGTCCGGTATGCACGTTCGACTGGCGTTCGCGGTGGCGATCAGCATCGACGCGGACATCCTCCTGATCGATGAAGTTCTTGCCGTCGGCGATCTCGCCTTTCAGCAGAAGTGTTTTGACGAGTTCAATCGCATCAAAGAATCCGGAACCACGGTGGTGTTTGTGACCCACGCGATGGACCTGGTGGAGCGTTTTTGTGACCGCGCGATGATCATCGAGAAGGGCGTCGTACAGGAGATCGGCGACCCCGCGGCCGTGGCCATGCGCTACGAACAAATAAACGTGGGCAAGATGGCCGATGTCGAATTCGAACGTGGAACTCACGTGGGCGACGGCGCCGCTGAGATTCTTGATGCCTGGTTTGAAAACGATGACGGGCTACGCACCGAAGAGACTCCACAAGGGGATTTCATCACGTTGTTTTTCGAATGCAGATTCAACGTCGATACTGAAGCGCCCGTGCTCGGATTCATAATGCACGACGAGGCGAACAGGCCGATTTTCGCCACCGACACGAGAATTGATCGCGTCGAAACGGGCTCGTTCGCGGCCGGCCAGACTGCGAAGTTCTCGATGCGATTTCGCAGCTCTCTCGAACGCGGACTTTTCTATTGCTCTCCAAGCGTGCTCCACAAGGCGGATTCACGCGTAGCCGACTCAGTCGACCACGCCTGCCGCCTGCACGTTCTGGGACCGCGCCACCGCGCCGGCGGTGTCGCGTTGATTCACGAAACGTCGGTCGTCCGTGGCTGACGGGGTGACCATCGTTTCCGCCGGGTCGAAGGCCCTGCGCAACTCCTCGGCCGAAAGCAAGCCGGAGAGCCGTCGAGCCGTCGAAATCGCATGGGTTCTCGCGAAGGCCGACCTCAAGCAGCGCTACATGGGCTCCTTCTTTGGATTTCTCTGGACGCTTCTCAAGCCGCTTTTGCTGTTTGGCGTTCTGTACACGGTGTTCACGAGGATCATCGGAATCGCCGAGGGCATCCGGAACTACCCGGTCTACTTGTTGATGGCATTCACCTTCTGGGGTCTGTTTGTGGAGATCACCACCTCGAGCGTCGCCTGCCTCGTCGAACGCGGCGGCATTCTGCTGAAAATCAAGGTGCCGATCTTCTCGATTCCGCTTGCCGCCGTGATCGTGAGCTCGGTGCAGTTTCTGGCCACGTTGGCGGTGTTTTTCGGATTCCTGCTCGGCTCCGGCGTTGATCCACAGGTCGGCTGGCTTGCGCTGCCGCTGATCGCCATCTGCGTGGGACTGTTTGCTTCGGCGATTGGGTGGATTCTGGCAATCGCATACGTGTACTTCCGCGACGTCGGGCCGATCTGGGAAGTGCTTGCGCAGGTGCTCTTCTGGGCGACACCGATCATCTACGTGGCCGATCGGTTCGGCAAGCCTTTGCGCGATGTCCTCGCCTTCAATCCGCTCTCGCCGCTGCTGACACTCTCTCGCCGTCTGATCATCGACGACACCGCACCCACGCTCGGTCAGGTCTACTCACCTTATGCACTGGCGGCGAGCGCGCTGGTCTATACGGCCGTGATCGTGATTGGACCGCTCGTGTTCAAGCGGTTCGCACCGATGGTGACTGAGAAGTTGTAGGGCGCGAGCCGAGTCGTCAGGACGATGGTCCGACGGTACTTACCGGCAGTCCGGATGACCGGACTACCAGCGCCGAACTACCAGCGATAGTGCGAAAACGCCTGGTTCGCCTTCGCCATGCGGAAGATGTCTTCCTTTTTCTTGAAGGCGCCGCCGGCGTCGTTTTGGGCGTCGATCAATTCGTAGGCGAGGCGGTCGGCCATCGACTTCTCGCGGCGCGAGCGTGAGGCCTCCACAAGCCAGCGGATCGCAAGTGTGCGGGCGCGGCGCTGCGGCACCTCTACCGGTACCTGGTAACTGGCGCCACCGACACGGCGCGAGCGCACTTCAAGATTGGGCGTGATCGCCTTGATCGAGCTTTCCAGCGCCTCGACGGGCGACGAGCCGGTCTTGGTGGAAAGCGTGTCCAACGCGCTGTAGACGATTCGCTCGGCGGTGCTCTTTTTGCCGTCGAGCATCACCTTGTTGATGACCTGCTGCACGAGGCGGCTGTTGTAGACGCCATCGGGCTGAATTTCGCGGATCGTTGCGGCGTTGCGGCGTGGCATGAGTTTGAGTCTAAGTCTTTCTGAGAGGCGGCGGCTGTTCGGCGGTCCGGCTAGCTGACCTTCACGCCGTAGCGTGAGCGGGCCTGCTTGCGGTCTGAGACGCCGGCGGTGTCCAGCGTGCCGCGAATTATCTTGTATCGAACTCCCGGCAGGTCCTTGACTCGGCCACCACGTACGAGCACAACGGAGTGCTCCTGCAGGTTGTGGCCCTCGCCGGGGATGTACGCCGTGACTTCCATCTGGTTGGTGAGCCGCACACGGGCGACCTTGCGAAGCGCCGAGTTCGGCTTCTTCGGCGTGGTCGTGTAGACACGCGTGCAGACTCCACGCCGCTGCGGCGCGACCTGCTTGGCGTGACCGCCCTTGATGTTCTTCAGACCCGGAGTCGAAATCTTCTTCTTCGGGGCCTTGCGTCCCTTGCGGACCAGCTGATTGATGCTTGGCATACGAAGGCGGATGGTAGCAATGCGGGTTCGCGCGCTTGCAATGCAATACGCAAACGGTTCGTGACGGCCGGTTCCAGTGGGGATCAGACGGCCTGCGGCGCCACATTCGCCGCGCGCGTGGGCGCGGGAATCAGCGCGGCGGCAACGCACACCAGCGCGAAACCGAAGGACTGGGCGACGATGCCCACTGCGCCGCTGGGCATCGGGTCGCCGAAGACGACGATGCCGCCGACGATCTGCAACAGATTCGCGGCGACGCCGATCACCGTGATCACCGGCACGGCCTCGCCGAGCTGAAGTCCGCGGGCCACCGAGTAAAACGAAATGATCGCCATCGCCAGTGCCAGCGGCAGCCACGGCGTCAGCAACGCGTCAACGGTGCCGGAGACGGCGGAAATATTGGTCATCGCCTTGATCGCGATGTCGGAGACGCCGATCAGCACGCCGGAAGCCGCGCCCAGCATCACGCCGTGGTGCTGAATACCCGCGCCAAACCTCGGACCGATCAGCAGCAGCAGCCCGATCACCAGAGCGCAACCCTCAAACGCGACAAGCGCGGCGGCCGAATAACTGTTGCCACCACCGTGTGGCAGCGTGATCGCCAGCAGCATCAGGCCGACCGCCGTCAGAATCACGCCGATCCATTGACGCGTGCCAAGCCGGTATCCGAAGATCCGCTCCGCGAGCACCGCGAGAAACACCAAGCCGCCTGAGATCGTGGACTGAACCACTGAGATCGGCGCCATCCAGAGCGCCGCGACGTGCAGCGTAAACGCAACCGCCGCCACGCCGTATCCGGCGAGAAACGCGCGCGAACGAAACAGCGCGGCCGCGCTTTTGAGCGGTCGGCGCATGTCCACGGCGGGCGCTTCACAGGCGCCACGGTGCTTAAGCAGAAAGCCCAGATTTGTGGCTGCGGCGCAAAGAAGCGCGAGAAATATGCCTAGTTCCAGATTCATCCCTGATGTCGAGCGAAACGAGCGGGCGTTTCGAGGTGACGCGGACTGGCCTCCCTGCCGTTCCTTTGCGTCTGTGTTCATATCGAACGCAGACCGCGTGACCTTTAAAAACCTTCGGTCGAAACGGAACCAAGCCGTGCGCAACACAACTACGCTGAGGCGCAACGATAGACCGCCGGCCGGCCGAAACGTTCAAGCCGTTCCGTCCGATTGCCGCGTCCGCGAGCGCCACGCCACTTCCATGAATTCGCTTAAACCACTCCTGTTTGTCGACGTCGACGGTGTTATCAGCACCTATGGATTCGCTGGAAATGCCGGTGTTCCTAGTGGTTCCAGACCACTTGGCTCGGTGGCCG
Organism: Actinomycetota bacterium; assembly: GCA_016213645.1. GTDB lineage: Bacteria > Actinomycetota > Thermoleophilia > Solirubrobacterales > JACPNS01 > JACPNS01. Next base: position 61,016 of record JACQZY010000010.1, on the reverse strand, counting down.
GCGGCGCGGCGGCGGGCACGCTGCACAACATTGAGGGAATCATCCATCACATCGGAGCGGGGATGGATCGTCGGCTGGGCGCGCTGATACCGCATTTTGAGGCTGTTTGGGCGACCGGCTGGGGCGAACGCGCGAACGAGCACCTCGTACATCTGCTTAGTCTGCCGGGAGAGTTGGAGGTGGTGGAGTTTGCAGTGGCGCCGAGCACCGACGGCAGCGGGCACTGGAAACTCGACGCGCTCGGCGCGCGGGCGCGCGGGCGGGCGGTCGCATGGATTGACGACGGCCACAACAGCGCCTGTGCGGACTGGGCGGCGACCCGCCGGACCGGCGGCGAACCGACGTTGCTGGTGTCAACCGACCCCTACGTGGGACTGACGGACGATCACGTGGACGAACTGGTGGCCTGGGCGTCGGGTGCGGGTGCTGGCGCTGCTGGTGGCGCGGATGCGGGCGCGGGCGAAGCCTCCCCTGGGGCAATCGCGGGACCCTGACCCCTTTTCAGACTGGTGGGGATTTTTATGCCGCCATGGCATAAAAATCCCTAGCGGTCTGCGCGCGGGTGTGTGGGCAGACAGGCACTCGGGCAAAAGTTGACGCGGACGCTCGCCAGGCGCGCGGGCAAGCGTGCGGGCGCACAGGCGCGCAGGCGCGCACACGGGCGCGGACGCGCACAGGCGCGCACACGGACGCGGGCGCGCACGCACCCAGGCCGAAACGGACTCCGCACCAGCCGGCCGACTACTTCGGCGGTAGTGACGCTGCGAAAGCGACGCCGCGCTCTATCCACTTGGCCAGCGTGGCGTCGGATGCCAGCTCGGCGCCGTCGATCTCCACGAAGCCCCGCATTGGCCTGCCGGTGAATTTCATCTCGGTGGCCTCGGGTTCGGCGAGCGCGTTTTCGTAGGCGGCCGGTCCGACGCGCACGATCAGCACGTCGCCGTTTGGCCCGCAGGCCATGTTGCCGTTGACCATGAAGCCGAGGCCACCAAACATCAGCCTCTCCGTCACACCGGGCTGATCCACCAGGATGTCGCGAATGCGATCGCCGAGGGCTTCGTCGTAGGCCATGAATCGCAGTCTACGCCCGCGAATGACCGGTACGCGCCGCTCGAACCCGACCGCGTGGGCCGAAACTTGACATCCTCCTACGTCTGAAGTCATGGGGTTGCGGGTCGGTTTCGCTCACGTGCCGGCGCGTCGCCGGGCCAAGTCATCGAACGTGCAATATGTCAGCGTATTCGCTAACATATAACCATGGCTTCCGAGCGTGAAGCAGCGGACTTGATTCGTGGCATCCGCACCGCCGCCGGTCTTTCTCAGGCCGAGCTGGCGCGGCGGGCGGGGCTTTCGCGATCGGTCGTCAACGCCTATGAGCACGGCACGCGCCAGCCCGGCGTGGACGCGCTGGCGCGAATCGCGGCCGCGGGTGGCATGCGGCTGGCGCTACAACCACGCGTGGAGACGATCGATCCGTCGCGCGCCGGTCGCCTGCTTCAGCAGGTGCTCGACCTCGCCGAGGCACTGCCGTACAAGCCTCGCCGCATCCTTGGTTTTCCCGGCCTCCCGACTCCGCCGGCTGCATCGGGCTGAGCTTATGTTTGGCCGGCGTGTCGCGAGCCTGCGGGCGAATGGCCGGCGTGTCGCGAGCCTGCCGATGCCCGGGCCGCGCGTCGCGAGCGTGCCGGTGCCTGGGCCGCGCGCCGCGAGCGTGCCGACAATCCGATCGAGCGGTGGTACGCCTTGAGCCTGCTTGTCGAACGCCTACTCGCCGTGCACGACGCGCTGACCGCCGCGAAGTTGCCCCACGCCTTTGGCGGCGCCATCGCTCTGGCCTACTGCACCCAGGAACCGCGCGGTACGCGCGATCTCGACGTGAACATCTTCACCGACTCCGGCAACGCGCGCGAGGCGTTGGCCGCGCTTCCCGCCGGGGTCGCCGTCAGCGCCAAGGATGTGGACCAGGTACTACGCGACGGCCAGGCCCGACTGTGGTGGGACGAAACGCCGGTCGACGTCTTCCTAAACAATCACCCTTACCACCGTAAAGTTGCGAAAAGCGTGCGCTGGGTGCCTCTTGCCGGGCGCGATATTCCGGTGCTGAACTGCGCGTCTCTGGTCGTCTTCAAGGCGCTCTTCAACCGCACGAAAGACTGGGCCGACATCGAGGCGATCGTGGAATCCGACGCCGAAGGCCCGGCCGACGCGCTCGCCGCGCTGCGCGAAATGCTCGGCCCGCAAGATCCTCTCGCCGATCGTCTCGCTCGGTTGCTTGATGACTCGGATGGCGACGCGGCCTGATGCCGTCGCGCGCCGTCGCGCCCAGTCGCACGCAGCCGCACGCAGCCGCGCCCAAACGCGCGACGTTTACTCGCCGTGCGTTTGCAGATAATCGATGTAAAACGGCCGCAGCCCTTCGGCCAGCTCGCCCTCGTCCGCTTCGAAGATCTCGCGCACGAGCGAACCGACTTTGAAAATGTCGGCGGTGCTTTGGTCCATGTTGCCCGCGGCGGCCTCGGCGGCGGGAATCTCCGCGAGCAGGTTCCAGAAGAACCTCAAATCGACGTGTTTGGTCGCCCGCGCGATCGCTTGGTCGTGCAGCTCTTCCGCGCTTAGAGCGTCAAGTTCTTCGAAGGTGGCCATCGCGCGCTGACGATAGCGCGGCGATACGCGGAACTGTCTCCAAACCGAACGATCGCCGGCTCACTCCCTGCGGCACGTCGGTAGAAGTTCGTCCGCCCGCGGCCCCGCCCCCGAGAACACGCCGCCGGTCAGCGCGTGACCGGCGTCTCCGACCGAGTTTGATCGGAGCCGCCGTTTTGCGGCGGCAGGATGGCCGCGGACAACCAGAAAGACTCGAACGACTTGATCACGTTGATGAAGTCGTTGAAATCGACCGGCTTCTTGATGTAGGCGTTCGCGTGGTTCCGGTAGGCCAGGCTGACGTCGGTGTCCGCCGAGGACGTGGTTAGCACCACCACGGGAATCAGGTGCAGTTCGGGGTCCGACTTAACGGCTCTCAGCACCTCACGACCATCCATGCGCGGAAGGTTGAGGTCCAGCAGAATGACATCGGGACGCGCGCGAACCGAAAAACCGCCCTCCGCCCGGAGATACGACATCGCCTGCTCGCCGTCTGACACATGCTGGATCTCGTTCGGGATCGCGGCCTCTTGAAACGCCTCGCGAACCAGCTCGGCGTCGGCCGGGTTGTCTTCGACAAGCAGAATTTGCACGGGGTAGTCGATCACTTTGCACCGCCGCCGTTCGTATTGGCCGGACACGGAATTGTGAATATGAATTTTGAACCTCCGCCGTCCGCCGGCTCCACTCGAATCGCGCCGCCGTGCAGTTCGACCGCGCGCCTTGTGACGGCCAGGCCGATGCCGGTGCCGCCGTATTCGTCCCGGCTGTAGAGACGCTGGAAAATCGTGAAGATGCGATCCGCGTGTTGCGGTTCGATGCCGATGCCGTTGTCGGTAACGATGAACTCCCAGCCATCGCCAACTACCGCCCCCTCGATCGTTACCTGAGGGCTCGGCTCCTTGCAGTATTTGATTCCGTTGGCGATGAGATTCTGAAAGACCCACGCAATCAGATGCGGATCTGCTTCGATCGCGGGCAGTGGACCCACGGTCACCTGAGCATTGCTGGACCATATGACGGATTGCATGTCGCTAATCACTTCACCGACCAGCGCATCCGTGTCCACCTCAACCGGTTGCGCCGCCGACTGCCCCACCCGGGAGTACCTGAGCAACGCCTCGATCAGGCTGTTCATGCGATCGACTCCCTGCACGATGAATTCGATGTAGGAATCGGCGCGCTCGTCGAGCTGACCGGCGTAACGCCGTTCGATCAGATGGGCAAAGCCCGAAACCGTACGCAGCGGCTCGCGCAACTCGTGCGAGGCGATCGACGCAAACTGCTGAAGGTCCGTGTTCGAATGCTCAAGCTCGACGGCGCGTTTTTCAAGCTGGTCGTTGAGATCTGCCAGCAGGCGTGAGATCCGCCGAGTTTCCGTGGTGTCGGAGGCGCTTGCGAATACAAGCTGCTCCTCGGGGTCGTAGACGGCCTGCCATGTGAGCCAGCGCCATGTACCGTCCGACGCATGGAACCGGTTCGAGAAGCCGCTCATCGCCTCGCCTTCAAACAGTTTCGATACGGCCTCCTCCGTTCGCTCGACGTCGTCCGGATGGACAAAATCGATCAGGCGCTTGTCCGTGACCGCGTCGCTGTCCAGGCCGAGAATGCGGGTCCATGCGGGATTGATCCGCACAAGTTCGCGATTGGCCCCGATCATCACCATCAGGTCACGCGATATGTTGAAAAACCGTTCCGTGATCGCGCGCGCGCTGGACATGTCGGCGCGAGCGGCGCGTTCCTTCACGATCAGCGCGCCCTGCGATCGGACAGTGGAGATCAAGTTGCCGACAAGGATCAAACTGACCGGCGTCAGTCCGAGGACGAGGATCATGTCCACCGTCTCGGGAGCGTCGGCGATCTCAGCAAACATGAGCGCCGCCAGCAAACCCAGAAACGCCGCCGAAGGCAGTATTCCGCGCGTACTTTCCGGCAGATCGCCGGGCGGGGCTTTCGGCAAATCGCCCGACCGCGCCAGAATCGCGGAAAGGCCGATCATCACCATGCCAAGAGTCCAGAGCACGTCCGCCGGCGAGTCGCCGGGCACGTAAGTGAGCTTGAGTATTTGCGGGGCCCAAATGATGAAAGCCACGGCCTCCACGAGCATTCCGGCAAACAGCGTCAGAACATCGATCCTGGTACGCACCGTGCGCGGGCTTGACAGCATGGCCTGGGCCAGTACAACCGGTACCGACACGAAAACCACCGGATAGGCGATTGCGGCCGCCTTTGCCGAGAACGAGAGCGTTGAGGCATCGGCCGTCTCAAACAACGTGGCGGTCGCTCCGGCGCCGACCGCCACGATCAGCAGCGCCGTTTCCGTCCACCTCGACCAGCGCCGGCCGCGGGACGCGGCAAGAACCTGGTACATCGCCACCACGCCGATCGCTCCGAACAGATACCACGAGAAGTCCGCGATGTTCGGTGAAGACGGGTATGCGGTTTGGCCGTAATAGATCCACACCGCTTCGCCGAACACCCAGGCGGCGTTCGCCACGGCGAGCATCCACCACATGCGTCTCCATGCGCCGGCCGAGTGACGCGTCGCGTGCCAGGCGGCGATCATCGCGAACGCACCCGAGCTGGTCCACGATGCATTCAGCCACCAGAACGGGTTGCGCGCGGACATCGCGACCGCCAGCGTGAGCAAGGACGCGGCGGCGAGCACGCCGTAGGCGATTTGCGCCGATCGGCCAAGCCCGCCGGTGGCGCGAGTGATCTTCTCCGTCGCGACCGTCGCGGCCGCCGCGGCGGGCGGCATGTCGGCCGACTGACGCCCCATCGGTTCGGCCGACGGCGGAGTTTCAACAACCGGCTTCGGTACAACACTGCTCATTCCCTCAATGTACGGCAAGTGACCACCGGGCGCGGCGACCGGCCAAGGTTGGCGGCCGGCCGCGACCGTGCCGCATCCACACGCGATTGGCGGTAGGCTGAGTACCGAATATGCGTTAGAGACGCTTCGCCTCGTACACCACTCGTACACCAGGTCCGTCAGACCGTCGCCAGTACGTCATCCAGCGCTCAATCATCGACCAAGTCAAGGGAGATTCAAGGGACCAGAGGATGCCCGAAGCGGATCCAAACAACCGCGCTTCCGTTGAGAGCACTCCGGACGCAGAGTCGCAATCAGGCCACGCGCTGGCCGCGGCCGTCGCGGACTGGAAAGGCGAACCGGGATTAGTTCTGGTGGAGGATTCGCTCGCCGACGCCGCGCTGATTCGCGAGTTCCTGAAAGAAGGATGGACCGCAAAGTTCGAGATCAGGCACTTTCCGCGCGTCACGCCCGCGGCCGAATGGTTGATGATGCATGGCGCCGCGTGTGTTCTGCTCGATCTCTCGCTGCCGGATTCGCACCTGCTTGAGGGCCTGAACATGGTGATGGCGCGCGCCCCCGGGCTTCCGGTCGTGGTGCTGACCGGTCTGGACGACGAACCGACGGCCGTGAGCGCGCTGAAGATCGGCGCGCAGGACTATTTGTCCAAGAACTACATCGACTCGCAGATCCTCAATCGCACGATCAGGTACGCGATCGAGCGCACGGAGACCGACGCCCGAGCACAGAAAAGCGCCTTCCGGGACCCGCTCACCGGCGTCGCGGACCGCAGGCTGTTTGAAGACCGGCTCAGTCAGGCTCACATCCGGTTTCAGCGCACCAGCGAACCGTACGCCGTGCTGTTCATGGACCTCGACAATTTCAAACAGGTGAACGACACGTACGGACACGCGGCCGGAGACGCCGTGCTGCTCGAAACCTCCCGCCGGATAGACGCGTTGCTGCGTGCCGACGACACGCTCGCCCGCCTCGGCGGTGACGAGTTCGTCGTGATCTGCCAAAGCATCGGCGGCGAGCAGGACGCGGCCCGGGTGGCGAAACGCATCTGGGAAACGGTCACTACCGAGCCCGTAGAAGCGCAGCAGACCTCGATCCAAGTGGAGATCCCGGTAGAGCTGTCGATCGGCGTCGCAATCGCGCGCACGCCGACGACGGCGCCGGAAAAACTAATGCGCGAAGCCGACGCCGCGATGTACGAAGCAAAGCACCATTCGGCGCGCTACGAACTTGCGCGGCGCTGAGGCGCGGCGATGAGGCGGCGATGAGGCACGGCGATGACCTCTAAATGTGCGAACGGGCGCCCGGAGAATGCCCCGGGCGCCCGTTCTAATTGATCTGGCGAATGGATCTGGCTGACTGAGCCGGCTGTCTGAGCCGGCTGACGACTCTTGTCGGCGACGCCTGGAAAAGCGCGTCTCGCCGGTGCGTCCGGCTTCGCCTGAGTCGGCGCCCTACTCCCCGCTCGGCATCTCACTCAACCTCGCGAGTTCCGCCTCCAGGCCTTCGCCTGTCAGCGCGCCGAGACCGCCGTCGCCCTCGCCGAGAGCGGCCAGTTCCTCGGCCGTGAGGCGGCCGAAGTCCAGGTCGCCGGCCGCGGGTAGCGGCTCGGTGGGCTCGATCTCGATTGTGCGGTAGCGCTTCAGGCCGGTGGCGGCCGGGATCAGCTTGCCGATGATCACGTTCTCCTTCAGGCCCAGCAGGCGGTCGGTCTTGCGCTCGAGCGCGGCGTCGGTGAGCACCTTCGTGGTCTCCTGGAAGGAGGCCGCCGAGAGGAACGACTCGGTCGCCAGCGAGGCCTTGGTGATGCCCAGAATCACCTCTTCAAACGAGGCCTGCTCCTTCTTCGACTTCTTCAGCGACTTGTTTAGCTCGGTCAGCTCGTTGGCGTCGAAGTACTGGCCGGGCAGCAGATCGCTGTCGCCCTTCTGCTCGATCTTGACCTTCTTCATCATCTGGCGCACGATCAGCTCGATGTGCTTGTCGTTGATGTCCACGCCCTGCGACTTGTAGACCTTCTGCACCTCGGCCACCAGGTAAACCTCGGTGGCGGTGCGGCCCTTGATTCGCAGCAGGTCGTGGGGCCAGATCGAGCCTTCGTTGAGCTGCGTACCGGCCTCGACCTTCTGGCCGTGCTCCACGTAAAGTCGCGTACGACGCGGGAACGAGTACGCGTGCTCTTCGCCGGCCTCGTCGAGGATCGTGATCTTGCGGGTCTTCTCGCTGTCCTCCACGGCAACCTTGCCGGCCTCTTCCGCCAGCACGGCCAAGCCCTTCGGCTTGCGCGCCTCAAACAGCTCCACGATGCGCGGCAGACCATGCGTGATGTCCGCGCCGGCGATACCGCCGGTGTGGAACGTACGCATTGTCAGCTGCGTGCCCGGCTCGCCGATCGACTGCGCCGCGATGATGCCGACGGCGTCGCCGATCTCGGCCAGCGCGCCGGTGGCCAGCGAGGCGCCGAAGCACTTCTGGCAGACGCCCGTGGCGGCCTTGCACTTGAGTACTGAACGCAGCTTCACAACCGCGTCGGGCTCGTCGGCGTAGGTCTCCTCGGCGTCGGCGAGGTGCTCGATCTTGATCAGGTCGTTCTTGCCGCAGATCACGCGGCCGCGCTTGGTCTTCCAGTCCTCGCTGGGGAAACGGCCAACGATGATGTCGTTGATCTTGCCGTCGCGCCAGATCTCGACCTCCACGTCGTCCTTGGTCTTGCAGTCGGCCTCGCGGATGATCACATCCTGCGAGACGTCGACCAGACGGCGCGTCAGGTAACCGGAGTCCGCGGTACGCAGGGCGGTGTCGGCCAGACCCTTGCGCGCGCCGTGGGTGGAGATGAAGTACTCCTGAACCGTCAGGCCCTCCACGAAGTTGGCCTTGATCGGACGCTCGATGATCTCACCCTTCGGATTGGCCATCAGACCGCGCATTCCGGCGAGCTGGCGAATCTGCTTAAACGATCCACGCGCTCCGGAGTTGGCCATCATGAAGATCGGGTTTAGCTCTTCGAGGTTGTCCTCCATCGCCTGGCCGACCTCTTCGGTTGCGGCGGTCCACTGGTCTACGACCAGATCGTGGCGCTCGCCCTGCGAGATCAGGCCCATGTCGTACTGATCGCGGATCTCGTTGACCCGCTCGTCGTACTTCTCGAGGATCTTGGTCTTGCTCGGCGGCACGACGATGTCGTTCTTGCTGACCGTAATACCGGCGCGCGTGGCGTACGCGAATCCCAGGTCCTTGAAGGCGTCGAGCACGATCGCCACGGCGGACGCGCCGTGCTTGTTGATCAAGCGGCCGATCGTGGCGTTGATGTCCTTCTTGCGCATCGACTGGTTGACGAACTCGTACTCCCTGGGGTTGAAGTCCTCGCCGAGGGTCTCCTCCAACGCGCGCTCCACGTTTTCGTTGAAGATGATGCGGCCAACGGTCGTGAGCACGTGATCGGTGGTGCCGGGCCGGCGGTACTCCGCCAGGTCCTGCAACTTCACCGCGCCGTGCTCGTACGAAAGCTCGGCCTCCTGCGCCGAACGGAACACGTGCGGACGCACCTTGGACTTGCCGGCTTTGATCTCGCCTTCGAGCTTTTCGAGCTCGTCGCCGTCCGGGCCGTAGGTCAGGTAGTAGGTGCCTAGAACCATGTCTTGCGACGGCGTGGCCAGCGGCTGGCCGGTGGCCGGCGAGAGGATGTTGTTGCTGGAGAGCATCAACAGACGACACTCGGCCTGCGCCTCCGCGGAAAGCGGAAGGTGCACGGCCATCTGGTCGCCGTCGAAGTCGGCGTTGAAGGCGTGGCAGACCAGCGGGTGAACGCGGATCGCCTTGCCCTCCACGAGCTTGGGCTCAAACGCCTGGATACCCAGACGGTGAAGCGTCGGCGCGCGGTTGAGCAGCACCGGGTGCTCGTGGATCACCTCTTCAAGCACGTCCCAGACCTCGGGCACACCGCTCTCGACCATCTTCTTCGCGGCCTTGATGTTTTGCACGACCTTGCGCTCGACGAGGCGGGCCATGATGAACGGCTTAAACAGCTCCAGCGCCATGATCTTCGGCAGGCCGCACTGGTGCAGGCGCAGGTACGGACCGGACACGATCACGGATCGGCCGGAGTAGTCCACGCGCTTGCCCAGCAGGTTCTGGCGGAAGCGGCCCTGCTTGCCCTTGAGCATGTCCGAGAGCGACTTCAGCGCGCGGTTGCCGGGTCCGGTGACCGGGCGGCCGCGGCGGCCGTTGTCGAACAGTGCGTCGACGGCCTCCTGAAGCATGCGCTTCTCGTTGTTGACGATGATCTCCGGCGCGCCCAGGTCCAGCAGGCGCTTAAGGCGGTTGTTGCGGTTGATCACACGGCGGTAGAGGTCGTTGAGGTCCGAGGTGGCGAAGCGGCCGCCGTCGAGCTGAACCATCGGGCGCAGTTCCGGCGGGATCACCGGGACGGCCTCGAGGATCATGTCGGTGGGCTTGTTCTCGCTGTCGAGGAACGCCGTCACAACCTTCAGGCGCTTGACCGAACGCGCCTGCTTCTGGCCCTTCGCGGTCTTGACCTCGATGTCGAGCTTCTCGGCCTCGGCCTGCAGGTCGACCTGGTCGAGCAGGTCGCGCACCGCGTCGGCGCCCATGCCGCCGCGGAAGTACTCGCCAAATCCGTAGGCGCTGCCGAAGCGCTCGCGCAACTCGCGAAAAAGCGACTCGTCCGGCACGATGTCGCGCACCTGCATCTCGCAGAACAACTCCCAGGTGCGGTTCATGCGGTCGATCGACGAGTCCATGTAGGCCTCGGTGTCGTTGATGTCGCTCTCGAAACTGCGGCGCAGGTCCTTGATCGCCTTCTCGCGGTCGTCCGCCTTCATCCGCTTCGGCGACAGCTCCAGCGAGTCGGCCCAGAGGTGGTCGTCGGGCGTGAAGTCGGTCTGCTTGCCAGTCTCGTAATACTCGATGCGGTGCTCGCGCGACTCCTCGAGCTCCTGCACCATCTGCTGCTTCTCGGCGGTCAGTCCGTCAACGTACTTCTGGACTTCCTTCTCCAACTTGCCGAGGTCCTTCTGGCGCGCCTCCTCGTCGATGTAGGTGACGATCGACGCGGCGAAGTAGAGAACCTTTTCCAGGTCCTTCGGCGCCATGTCGAGCAGGTAGCCGATGCGGCTGGGCACGCCCTTGAAAAACCAGATGTGGCTGACCGGCGCGGCCAGGTCGATGTGGCCCATGCGCTCGCGGCGCACCTTTGAACGCGTGACCTCCACGCCGCATCGCTCGCAGACGATGCCCTTGTAGCGGACGCGCTTGTATTTGCCGCAGTAGCACTCCCAGTCCTTCGTGGGACCGAAGATGCGCTCGCAGAAGAGGCCGTCCTTCTCCGGCTTGAGCGTGCGGTAGTTGATCGTCTCGGGCTTGGTGACCTCGCCGTGACTCCAGGAGCGGATCTGCTTGCTGGATGCCAGGCCGATGTTGATTGTGTCGAACTCGTTGATGTCGATCATTTGGTGTCTTTTCTCTCCGTAAGTGGCCTGGCTGGTTACTCGGCGTCCGCGTCGACGATTTCGCCGGTCTCGATGTCTTCGATCAACGGCTCTTCCGCCGCGGTCGGCTCTTGCTGTTCGGTGAGGTCAACGTCGCCCTCGGCCGACTCCGCGGAAGCGTCGTCGGCGGCGCGAACGCCGGAGAGGTCGATGCCCAGCTCCTCTGCCGCGCGCAGCAGGTCGTCCTCTTCCTCCGTGATCTCCAGATCACCGCCGCCTTCGCTGCGGACCTGAACGTCCAGACCCAGCGACTGCATTTCCTTCAGCAGCACCTTGAACGACTCGGGTACCGACGGCTCGGGGATGTTCTCGCCCTTGACGATCGACTCGTATGCCTTGACGCGGCCGATCGTGTCGTCGGACTTGATCGTGAGCATCTCTTGCAGGGTGTAGGCGGCGCCGTGCGCCTCCAATGCCCACACCTCCATCTCGCCGAAACGCTGGCCACCGAACTGGGCCTTACCGCCCAGCGGCTGTTGCGTGACAAGCGAGTACGGACCGGTCGAACGCGCGTGGATCTTGTCGTCCACGAGGTGCAGGAGCTTCAGGATGTACATGTAGCCCACGGTCACGCGCTCCTCGAACGCGACGCCCGTGCGGCCGTTGAAGAGCTGCACCTTGCCGGCGCTCCGGCGACCGGGGATCTCCGTCTTGTCGACCGAGAAGTCGATGCCGCGGTCGGCGTGCTTGTCGGCCCAGCCGACCAGCGCGGCGTCTACGTCTTGCAGCGACGCGCCGTCGAAAACCGGCGTCGCGATGTGCGTGCGCGGATCGGGCTCGCCGTTGCTGAGTTTGTTCTGCGGGCGTTCCGCGTCGTCGTACCAGCCTTCGGCGCAGGCCCAGCCGAGGTGGGTCTCCATGATCTGGCCCACGTTCATTCGGCTCGGCACGCCAAGCGGGTTGAGGATCACGTCTACGGGGGTGCCGTCTTCGAGGTGCGGCATGTCTTCCTGCGGCACGATCTTGGAGATCACTCCCTTGTTGCCGTGGCGTCCCGCGAGCTTGTCGCCCTCGGCGATCTTGCGCTTGGTCGCCACATATACGCGCACCAGCTCGTTGACGCCCGGCGAAAGGTCGTCACCGGCCTCGCGGCTGAAGGTCTTGACGTCGATCACGACGCCGCCCTCACCGTGCGGCACCTTCAGTGAGGTGTCGCGCACCTCGCGCGCCTTCTCCTTGAAGATCGCGCGGATCAGCTTCTCCTCGGCGGTCAGCTCGGTCTCGCCCTTCGGCGTGACCTTGCCCACCAGCAGGTCGCCGCTCTTGACCTCGGCGCCCACGCGCACGATGCCGCGGTCGTCGAGGTTGCGCAGCGACTCCTCGGAGCGGTTGGGGATGTCGCGGGTGATCTCTTCGTCGCCCAGCTTGGTGGTGCGGGCGTCGACTTCGTACTCCTCGATGTGGATCGAAGTCAGCACATCGTCCTTGACGATGCGCTCAGACAGGATGATCGCGTCCTCGAAGTTGTAGCCCTCCCAGGACATAAACGCCACCAGCAGGTTTTTGCCCAGCGCCATCTCGCCCTGGTCCGTGCTGGAGCCGTCGGCGAGCATCTCGCCCTTGACCACCTTGTCGCCAACGTTCACACGCGGCTTCTGGTGGATCAACGTGCCCTGGTTGGAGCGCATGAACTTGAGCGTGGGGTACTCGCGCTTCTTGTTGCCGGAGGCGACGACGATCTTCTCCGCGTCCACGTACTCCACAACGCCGTCCGCCTCGCACACGATCACGTCGCCGGAGTCCATCGCGGCGCGGTATTCCATGCCGGTGCCCACCAGCGGCGCCTCCGGGATCAGCAGCGGCACAGCCTGGCGCTGCATGTTGCTGCCCATCAGCGCGCGGTTGGCGTCGTCGTGCTCGAGGAACGGGATCATGCCGGTGGAAACCGACCAGATCTGCTCCGGCGAGACGTCCATCAGGTCGATGTCTTTCGGCGCGACGGTCACGTAGTCACCGTCGTAGCGGCACGCGACCTCGCCCTTGAACTTGTTGGTCTTGGGGTCGATCTCGGCGTTGGCCTGGGCGATCGTCTTGTCCATCTCTTCGTTGGCGTCGAGGTGGACGATCTTTTCGGTGACGGTGCCGTTCTCGACCACGCGATACGGCGTGGTCACAAAGCCGTGCTCAGACACGCTGGCGTGAGACGACAGCGATCCGATCAGGCCGATGTTCGGGCCTTCCGGCGTCTCGATCGGACACATGCGGCCGTAGTGGGTGGGGTGCACGTCGCGCACCTCGATCGGCGCGCGCTCGCGCGTCAGACCACCTTGACCCAGCGCGGAGAGACGACGGCGGTGCGTCAGACCGGACAGCGAGTTCGTCTGGTCCATGAACTGCGAGAGCTGCGAACTTCCGAAGAACTCCTTCAGCGCGGCCACGACGGGACGAATGTTGATGATCGTCTGCGGCGTGATCGTGTCGGCGTCTTCGGTGGTGAGCTTCTCGCGGACCGTACGCTCCATGCGGTAAAGGCCCATGCGGAAGTAATCCTGAATCAGCTCGCCGACCGTGCGCAGGCGGCGGTTGCCGAAGTGCTCGTACTCGTCGAGGCGGGCTTGGATCGGCTCACGCGGGTAGGTCTGACCTTCGGCGGCGTAGTCCTTGATCTCCACGTCTTCGGGCATGCCCATCGTGCGCGGAAGGTCAACAAGTTCCTTGATCAGCGCGACGATGTCGTTCTTCGTGAGCTGGCGCTGGTCGAGCGGCTCGTCGAGGTCGAGGCGCTTGTTCAGCTTGTAACGGCCCACGCGCGTGAGGTCGTAACGCTTGGGGTCGAAGAACAGGCTCTCCAGCAGGTTGCGCGCGTTGTCAAGCGACGGCGGCTCGCCGGGGCGCTGCTTCTTGAACAGCTCGATCAGCGATCCCTCGTGGCTGAGCACGGTCTCGGCGTCGGCCTCGATCGTGTGGCGGATGTAGACGGAGTTGTCGAACATCTTGAGGATTTCCTCGGGATCGACGAAACCGAGTGCCCGCAGCAGCACCGTGACCGGCAGCTTGCGCTTGCGGTCGATGCGCGCGTAGACGCGGCCCTTCTTGTCGATCTCCACTTCAAGCCAGCTACCGCGGCTGGGCATCAGGTTGGCCACAAAAACCTGCTTTTCGCGGTCCTTGGGCTCCATCAGGTAGGCGCCCGGGCTGCGCTGGAGCTGCGTTACGACGACGCGCTCGGTGCCGTTGATGATGAAGGTGCCGCGCTCGGTCATCCAAGGGAAGTCGCCCATAAACACCGACTGCTCGCGAATCTCGCCGGTCTCGCGGTTCTGGAATGCGACCAGGACGGACAACGGACGCGAGTAGGTGAGGTCCTTCTCACGGCATTCGGCGATGCTGTGGGCCGGCTCTTCGAATTTGATTTCGCCGAAGACGACGCCCAGGTTCTCGGTGTAGTCCTGGATCGGCGAGACGTCGTTGATCGTCTCGCGCAGGCCGCCCTTCTTGGGCTCGACCAGCCAATCGAACGACTGCTTCTGAATGTCGATCAGGTTCGGTACTTCAAGCTTCTTGTCCAGACGCGCAAAAGTGCGTCGCCGGCGTGGTGCAGCAGCGGTTGCCAAGGTGGCAGCTCCTTCTTTGGCTCGCGGTTGATTCAGGACGCGTGTCGTCGGTGACGTGTCGCAGCACGCGTGTGACAGCACGCCCTGGCGTTATTCGGTTAGAAGAAAGTGGGGGTTACGAAGACTTCGTCCCGGACCATCACGGACCCCTACGACGGCGTTCGGCCGGTCGCTGGCTGCGGGTATAGGCCGGGAAAGCGTGATTGTATCAGGGGTTACAACGGAATGAAGCAGTGTTCCGGTCTGCAACGGACAATTCGGCGGCGGTCTCGCCGTTTAAGGCCCGCACCGCAACCGGCGCGGGCCACGGCGGGTGCTATTTGCCGATTAATACGCCGACCTTGGTACCGGCTTTCGCCTCCACGCCGGCCGGAACTGTCTGCGAAAGCACCTTTTTACGCTGGGATTTCCGGCTGACCTTGACGGACCGGACGTTGCCCAAAGCGCAATTGCCGGCGGTGAGCGACGCCGAAGCCGCGGCGCGGGTTTTGCCCTTGAGTTTGGGCACCACGCAGTATGTGGTGGCGGTTGCAGGCGGTGAGGGAGCCGCAGGCGGCGAGCTTGGGTCGCCGTCAACGAGATCGGTGAACGCGCCGTTGGTCGCGTTGCCGACCACTTGGTTGCCGCCGAGGCTGTGAATCAAGCCGCCCTCGCTGGTGTCCAGTCCGAGGTTGTTGAGAAAGAAGTTGCTGCCGGTCACCCACGCTTCCGTGCCGGCCGCCGCGTGAAAGGCGGTGTTGGCGTTGCTGATCGTGTTGTTGTTCAAAGCCATCCGCACGGGATGCCCCGCCGCCGGGACGGACTTGATGCCGTAATTGCAGGTGTTGCTGATGTTGACGTTGTTCAGCAGGATGTCGAAGAAGATGTCCGGGTTTGTACCGGAGGCAACCACCTCCACACCGATCGACTGATTGTTGATCGTGACGTTTTCCACGCGCAGCGTGCGCGCGGCCAAGACCCTGATCCCGCTGAGTCCGGTCCAGGGGCAAGCCGCCGCCACTCCCGAGCCGACGATCTCGAGGTTGCGCAGAATCACATCGTCGTCGGCGCCGGCGTTGACGATCACACCATTGGCACCGGAGTTCAGGATCGAGGACTGAGCCCCCAGACCATCAATCGTGATCGCCTTGGAAATCGTGACGGCACCGTATCCGCCAGAGTCGATGGCGTTGATTTCGCCGCCCTCGGCGGTTTTAGAGATCGCCCCGGCGAAGGTCTTGCACGGGGCGGTACGGGAGCATGGATTGACATCGTCGCCGGTGCCGGAGACCCAGGTGCGGGTGGCTTGGGCGGAGGCGGTGGGGGCGATGACGGCGAGGACAAACGCAATCGCGGCGAGTGCGAGCGGCAGCGTTTTTGTGAATGTGAGTGAAGTGGTCTGTGAGGAGTTCATCGGCGAAGCGTACGCGTGATCGGCTTTGTGTCGGCGCATAGATGGGACCGGGCACACAATGGGCATTCGTCCAAGCGTTGCCGCGCTTTGTCTTCTACTGACACTCAATGCAAGGGGCGCAGAACTTGTCGCGCCGGACTTTCAGTGCCTTATCGCCACGATCAAGGTGTTCGAAACTCCGTCTTCAAACGGCCAAGCCGCCTCGTGGCGAATCAGCGCGCGAATCTTGATGCGGGCGTTCCGCCTGCGAACCGCGCGGAATTTGTAAGAAGCGCTGAACCGGCCGTTTTGGCCCGGGAGCGTCCAGACACTACCGATACCCGGCTGCCACACGTCGCCGTTTTTGAACTGCAACTCGATGAGCTTGCCGACGTCGGACAGCCATCTGTCGCCGCCCGCAAGCCTGCCGGTGAAAAAAACACGTTTACCAACACTTGGCGCGGTTGTGCTCGCAGAAAGGGTCGCCGCCGACCGCACTCGCAGGTCGGCATTGGCACGCGCGGCCATGGTGCGATCGTCGCCCTCATACACAACGGTGAGTCGGCGCGATGGGCCCCGCGGAAGCTTGAGCTCATAACGGCCGTCGCTGTCCGTGATCACGTCGGCAAGCGGTTCGGCCGGAAATCCCTTGACTGTGGCAAAAACTTTCAGTGGCACCCCTGGGCGGGGTTCACCAGCCGCGCCTCGAAGGTCGCCGGTGAGCATCACGGCATTTGAGAAGTTGACGAGCCTCACCGTTTTTGCGTCAGCACCGCCCCTGGCGCGAACGCATTGCGAACGACGATCGCGCCGCTTTCGGGCGCACACAGCCGGCACGACGTCACTCGTTCCTGCGGTCACCGACCAGCGTTCGCGCAGTGGCAGCGTCATCCGCATCGGCTCGTGTTCGGCGTTAGTGTCGAACGCAACGGAGTTGCCGGCGCGATCCGACGAAAGCACCCGAAGGGCGTAGATGCCGTTTGCCAAGCGCGAATCGGGCATGTCGGCAGCAAGCCACAAACTCGACTCCCGAGCAGGATTTGCTGTTGCGGACGTCGGCAACCCGTGCCAGTCGTCGCCCTCGATGTCGATCCTTCGATACTGAATCTGCGCAGTGTCAATCCCGGACATCGAATCGGTGACAGCCGCCACGACGTGGCCTGGGCGAGCGAAATCGATCGACGCGAACCGCCCGTCTGGCGGCGTGAGGTCGACGTAGAAGTCTCTAGTTTCGGGATCTGACTCGTTGCCGGCACGGTCGGTTGCCCAATACCGCAGGCGATGGCGGCCCTCGCCAAATGTTACGACGGCGCTTTCGCCCGCGCTGGAGACTGTCGATTCCGACCCAAGGCGCCAATGAAGTTCATTTACGCCCGAGCGGTCGTCGGCGGCTGAAATCGACACTCCCGTCGGCCGGTTCATCCAGCCGGCACGACCGCTTTCCGAAATCCGAACAAACGGCGGTCGGTCATCCACACGGACCCCGACGGAGGCGACCGAGGACGCGACACCGCTGCAAGAGATGGCGCGAAGGTGCGCAAATGAGTCGCCAACCGGCAAGTCAGCCGGCAATCGCACCGCCGCAAGTAAACCCCTTGAATTGGCAGTCGGAGGCGGCACCGCGTCCGGTGTGGCGTCGAAGGATGTCGAATAGCCACAGATCCCGGACTCGATGTCCGCACCTGTTGGCTGGGTGCCCGTCAAATAGCGACCGAATTGAAGCGCCGAGCGATTGAGCCACGGTACTGCGTCAAGCTGAGGAGACGGAGGCGCGTCGACGTCGCGACCAACAGCGATTTTTATCTTAGAGCTTGGATTTCCGGCCTTGTCTTCGACCCAGAAGTACAGATCCCACAAGCCCTCCCCCGGGATTATGTACGGGCCTCCCCAATCACCGTTCGGCCCGCCGATGCCCCCTTGGCGGGCCGGTGGGTCATTCGCCTGCCCTGACCGCGGTCGCCAGTCGACAAACACCCTTGCTATGCCGGCATTCGACTCCGAATCCCTCGTCGGAGCGACGTTTGTCCAGCGGATAATTGTTACGTCGTCTCTCGTCCAGCCGTCGGCGTTTAGCGCATCGGCAGTCAGATTTGCCGGAGCCTCTGGGGGTGTACCGTCAATTTTGAATTTCACTACCGACGGCGGCGCGACGTTGCCGGCCGCGTCCTTTGCCTCAAAGACGACGGAGTGCTCACCGTCAGCCGCCTGCCGTAGATCGAGCAGACCGGTGAAGGACTGTTTGCCGCCCAGGTCGCAGTGCACCCTAAGCGGCAGAAACACAACCGGGGCGGCGGACTCGTCACAACCGTAGAAATCCCAGAATCGGTTTGATTGTGCGTCCAGATACGCCCCACCCCGGCCCAGACCGACGCCGGGATCACGCACTGTTATGTCCAGCATCACGTTGCTCGGCTTGACCCACGGCAGATTCGGATATCGGTAGACGCTGGTTAACGGCCCCTGATCGTCGACGACATCAAGCTCAACGTTGTTAAAGCGCAGACCGCGACCCGGCAGGCATTCGGAGATCTCGCAGGTTGCGCGTACCTCCAAAATGCCGATTTCACCGCTGTGCGGCATTGAAATCTGCTCTTCACTGTCGCCGGCAACGCGCGGTGCGATGCGACGCAGCGGAAGGCACACCCCACGCTCGCAGGACACAATCTGATATGCCAGGCCTGCAACCGTCTCGCCCGCGGCGACCGTCAGCCGGATGTTGCTTATCTGTTGCAAACCGGCGTCAAACTGGAGCTTAGAACCAATGCCGTATCTGACCGGCTCGACCACGTCGAAGCCCAACTCCCGCGGACAGGCGCGAATCGGCCGGATCGGACCGTCGGATGCATACGGATTCCAACCGAAGCTCGTTTCGGCCAGTTCGATCGCGCCCTCGTGACAGCTGCGGAGTTCGATCTGCTGTCCAGCGGCAATCGGTGCATTGATCATGCCAAAAGCCGAAAGCACGACGAAGGTGATCGCAAAAACCCCGCGTATCACCGACTCCTTCCGCCTCATCGAGTTACCACCAGCGTGTGAGCTGTCGAAACGCCGGCTTCATACGGCCAGCCCGATTGTGGCGATGGCACACGCGCTCGCATTCGGTAAACGACACTTCGTCGTGTAACCGGGAATCTCACTTTGGCGACAAACTCACCGTTTATGTCAGCCACCATGCCGGCAACCAAAAGTTGTTGCCATGAGCCGCGGGCAAAATACTGAAATTCAACGTTAAGGTCCTGCGGAATCGAGACTCCGGGCGAGAACACACGACCGCCAAGTGTGGTCAAAGTGCCACCGCGTACGCGCGCCGGGTACCGGTCAAACACCACCTTGCCTTCGGCCAACAGTTTCACCTCCGTTTCAACCGGTGCAACCGTCTCCGAGCCATCAAAGTGAATGGTGACCCTGCGTGATGGACCAGCCATCAGCCGGAGACTGAAAGCACCTTCACGATCCGACGAAACAGTCGCCGTAAGGCGACGTGATCCGCCAAGAACAGACTCGTAGACCTTAAGCATTGCGCCATCAATGGCGGTACCGGCAGAATCCCGCAGCGTGCCCTGGAGCACAGCGGAGGCACCGAAGCCGACCTTTAGGCGCGGCTTGACGGTCGTGTTCTTTATCCGGCGACATCTCTTGCCTTTTCCATGGCTCCTGCATTTGCGTTCGCGGATCGTCGTCGCAAAGCCAGCCTGGATGTTTGCCCGCGCACGGAGCGGCAGCGTTAGGGTCGCGGGAGAACCGTCAGAACGTGTTCCGGTGACTATTCGCTGTCCAGTCGCGTCGTACGCAATCACCCGCAGGTCGTAAACGCCGTCGGCGAGCGTTTCATCGGGAAATCGAAGCCCAACCGTCAACGACGATGTGTTTTGCGACGCGTACGTCGGCGTGCCGAAACCACGCCAGTCGGCCTCGCCGACGCGGCGATATTCAAACAGCACCGCCGCCACCCCCGAGCCACGGTCGCGCACTCTTGCTATCACGAGCGTGGGATCAGCCCAATCGATCGGATCAAGCTCGGCGAGCGGTGGAGAGGAGTCACTTTCGGCTTTCAACGTGCGCTGAGTTCGATTTCCTCGAGCGTCTTCCGCAAGGAGGGTGATCTGGTGAATTCCATCTTCGAGCGAGATCGGCACCCGAGAACCTTCATACCACGCCGACGGCCCGCCGTCGACCGCCAACGCGAGCCGCGCGCCCACCTCGTCACTAATCTCGGCGACCAGCGGATTTTCGCGGTCGTACCAGCCGCTGGCGGCGGGAGATGTGGTCCGGATCTCAGGACCTTCCGAATCGACTTCGAATGCAGCATGAACGATCTCACCAGGGACCCCTGCACAGCTGATCGCGCGGAGGTGCGCGAAGTTCTCACCGTGAGGAAGCGAACGCGGCATCAATCCGAACGCAGCTCTGGCCGGATACTCGATTTCGGTCCCTGGGTCCGCCGCCGGCGACTGGTCGAATGCCATCGCGTATCCACATATTCCGGCCGGTGGTAGCGGCGGAGGCGTCCACTCGACCTTAGATCCCGCAGCCAATTCTGCGCCTCCAACCGTGCTTGGCAAGGTAATCTCCGGAGCGCCCGGAACCGTGTAATCGACGCCAACTTGAACCTCGTGGTGGTCGCTTGCGTTCCCCGCCTCGTCCCATACGCGAAAGCGAATGCGCCACAGACCCTCGCTCGGCAGACGCAGCCCGTTAATCGCCTCCACGTTCGTGCCAGAAACGGTTTTTATCACCGACGACCCCGCATTTATATTGCCGTACTTGACCACCCACGCGGTAGCACGGACGACTGGCGAATTGGTCGCCGTCTCATAGGAGTCCTGGCCGTTGCTCCACGTCAGGTTCACGACCGGGTTGGCTTGCCAGCCGTTCAGGAACGATGTTGTCTCAGCAAGCTTCGCCGGGACCGGAAGCGAGCGGTCGAGCTTGAAGTGAATATCGGTGCCGGCCGACTGGTTTCCCGCTGCGTCGAACGCCGAGACGTTGAGTACGTTTGCGCCAGGCTGAACGCCGAAAGCTGTGGAGCCGAACACGAAAGCCACGTCGGCTGACAATTCGCAGTAGCGGATGAGTTCGTCGAACAAGTGGTCGTGATCGCCGCAACCCGTATCGCGGTAATAACGCGTGCCGTTTTGGCCGAGAGTGGCGTTGAACATGAATTGAAGATCGTGCACACCGAGACCGGCGTCCTGGGCGTTGACCGTGATCAAGTGGTCTCCGATCCCATTCCACCCGTTCTCCACTAGCGGTGTCGCGGAAGGGGCGTCCCCGTCATCGATCCTCGAGATCGTTGGCGGTTCGTTGTCTTCGAGCACAAAAGCCAAGTCCCAGATATAGAGAGGGCGACCAGGTTCGCACCCGGCCGGTTCAGGCATCCCATCCACAGCCGAACACGCCCCGACAACGCGAAATTCATCCGTGTTCTCGGCGAGTGTGCCGTCGTCAACGCGCAATTCGTGATGCTCCGGCGTCAGTACGTCGGGACCCGAGGGACGCACGGGCGGACTGCATTGGCCGGCGGCGCAAGTAGTGACTCCCTGGACGCGGTTGCCCGCCCCGCCATCGCTTCCGTCACTGCCGCTCAGCCGGAACGATACGGCTTTAAAGCGAAGATTCGCACCAAACGGCGTTACCGGAAAACGCCACGAATTAGACCACCGACTGCCTGCCGGATCGACTGTGCTCAACATCATCGGGCCCCGGCAGATCGGTGAGAATCGCCACGCGTCTTCGGGCTGTGAGGCGAGGAATGGATCCGGCATAAACATGAAGCCTTCACTACACGCGCTAACCAGTCGTTCGGCGGCGCGCGCGGACGGGCAAACCGCGACAATCGCGATCAGCACAAGGATCGTTATTAACGCGACCTTCGATTTAGCGGCGATTTCGCTCATTGGCTAAGGAGCCAGCTCTCCGGAGCGGTCGCTCGATCCGTCCGAACCTGCGTCACCGGAAAGCGGGGCCGCAAACGCTTCGGGTCCGTCGACCGAATCGCCGCGAAGCACCGAACCGGGTTCGGCGTCAGCGGGAATCTGCACCATCGCGCCTTCACCGATCAGGTCCGAGGCACGCGGCTCGCGCGGAATATCCACGCCCACCGAGGCATCGGCGGCCAAGTCGCTCAGACCGGAACCACCGGTCTCCCGCAGATCGGTTTTGAGTTCGTGTCCGACAATTCCGGTGGCACCGATCTGATTCGTCTCGCCGGCGGGTTCCGGTAGATCGACCGCATGCTCCGCGGCAACCCCACCCGCGACAAGCGAGGCCGAGACGGCGGCGACCGCGACGGCCTTCTTGACGGCGGCAGTTTCCAAACCTTGGTGAATCGTCGCGATACCGCCGATTCGGTCTAGCAGTGAACTACAAGCCGTCTGGATGTTCTCGGCGGCCTGACGGGCGGCACTTGCGAACCGCGATCCCGTACCACCGGCTGCGCCAGATGAAAGAATTGCAAGAGGCATCGCGACCGCGACCCTGTTGGGCGCAAGACGGTATTCGCGAAGCGTGGCTCTACAGGCGACGCATCCACGCAGATGCCCTTTGACTTCTCGCCGAAGCGAAGACTCAAGCATTCCGTCGGCCATCAGCGAGAGTGAATTCTGCAAACGTCGGCACTCGGCACCAGAGCTGATGCGTTGGTAGCCCTCACGCAACGCGGAGCGTCCCTCGCTCAGACAGCGATTGACCTTCGCGTACGAGAACCCCGTTGCAGACTGGATCGCAGCGTAATTTAGTCCCTCGGCCCGAAGCAGTAGACATCGCAGTTGGTCCGGCCGAAGACGCCTTAGCGCGTCCTGGCCGTGCAGCACCGTTTCGCGATCCGCTACGAGCTCGGCCGGGGTCGGTGACTCATCGGCTGTATAAGCGAGATGCTCTTCCACGGCTTCAGCGGCGAGCCGGTTCTGCGATCTCACGATCATCAGCGCCTCATTGCGTACGACGGTCAACATCCACGCGAGCAACTCATCGCCAGTCAGCGAAGGTGCTTTTGCGATCAGTTTCTCGAACGCACGCTGAAACGCGTCTTCGGCATCGGCGGCACTTCGGCTGTTGCGCCGTGCGACGCTCAGGATTGCCGCGCCGTGTTCGGCCAGTAGTGGTTCTACGGCCGAACCGTTTGTTTGCGGCCGACTCGCTGAACGAGCGGCGGAAACAGCGAGTTGATCGCGTTTCAATTCCCCGCGCCCCCTAACGCAAAGGATTCTTCATGACCGGAAAACAAGCATGCGCAGAGCCGCCAAGACCGTTGCTACTCCCGAACCGATTCATCGAGTATATGAGCCAGCGAACTAAAGAACTAACGCCGCACACTTCGAAGGTACCGCGAAAGCCGCCTACCGCGAACTCGACAAAACGGTGAACGGACGACGGCGGGCCGGACAGTGACCACCGCGGATTCGCGAACGACAAGCACCCGACCGTAAAAACACGGTCGGGTGCTCGCTTGATCCGCAACCAAAAACTTTGGTGGCATGCGGCAAATCGCAGATGCTTCGTCAACCTCTGTTGACGGTCTCACAGCCGGTGAGGTTCGAGTCCAGAGGCAAAAGATCGGCCGTCACGGTTTCGCTTCCGGCGCCACAATCCACGACATCGTTTTCCGAATCGCGAATGAGGATGGTGTCTGAGTGGGTGCCGCCGTAAATCGTGTCGGCGCCGCTTCCGCCGTCGATCCGATCCGAACCGTTGTTGCCGTAGATCGTGTCGGTTCCGGCACCGCCGTAGATGTACTCGTCCCACGAGTTGTTACTTCCGTAAATCGTGTCATTTCCGCCGTTACCGTAGGTTTGTCCGAGCACCGCGCTCGGCGAGACGATCACGACGTCGTTTCCGGATCCGGCCTTGATGACCTCCGACGAGTAACGGATGTTGTCACCCTCCCCATCCGCTCCGTCGTACGGGAGGTTGTCGGCGGCGTTGAGATTGAGATTCGCCGTCCGCCAGCTGTAGTCGACGGTGTCAAAGCCGGTGCCGCCATTGAGATCGTCGGCATTGTTTCCGCCCCTAAGCGTGTCGTTGTCGTCGTTGCCGTTGAGGGAGTTGTTTCCGTCGCGACCGGACAACAGGTCATCGCCTGCTCCGCCGTTGAGCGTGTCGTTTCCGGCAGAACCGGTGATGTTGTCGTTACCACCACCGCCATTGAACACGACTGGCTTGGTGAGGTATGAGTTGGCCATAGCGATCGAATCGTTTCCGTCGGCGCTATCGACGTAGAAGGAGTCAACACTCGCTGCGTCGCACAAAACTCCGCCGAAATCAGCCCAACAGTTTGGGTCATCCGTCGTCGCCGCAGACTCACTGTCGGTGATGAGATACTCGGAGCCGTAGTCCGAAATGACTATTTCGTTGTCGGCGCCGGAATCCGTCACGTAGGTCATGACGCCGGACTCCACGCTAACCGCTGCAGCCTGGGCAGTGCCCGCTGTCAATGCCATGGCGGCCACAACAAGCAGCGCCGCCCGCACAATCCCGAACCAAGCCTTACGCCCTGTAATCAATCGTTCACGCATAGGAACAATCTCCTTTTTCATTCGAATGACTGCGGCCTCGGATGAGACCGCAGTCACCTAATGCGCGAACCGCGAAAGCTATGAGGACTTTTTTCAGCCCAACTTCGCCTCAAGCGCATCCAGCTGCGCCTGAATCTCCGCCGGCAGGTGGTCACCGAACTTGCCGAGGAACTCCTTGACCTGCGGGAGCTCTGCCTTTAGACGATCGGCGTCGACCGAGAGCAGCTCCTCCAGTGCAGCGTCGTCGATCTCCAGACCTTCGAGATTCAGGTCGCCGGCGGCCGGCACAAAGCCGACGGGCGTCTCGACCGCTTCGGCCTCGCCGTCAACGCGGCGGCAGACCCACTCCAGTACGCGACTGTTCTCGCCGTAGCCCGGCCAGAGGAACTTGCCGTCGTCGTCCTTGCGGAACCAGTTGACGTAGAAGATCTTCGGCAGCTTGGCGCCGGGCTTGGCGCCGAGTTTGAGCCAGTGGGCCATGTAGTCACCCACGTTGTAGCCGGCAAACGGCAGCTGCGCGAACGGGTCGAAGCGCAGGGCTCCGACGGCTCCGGCGGCAGCGGCCGTGGTCTCGGATGACATCGTCGCGCCGAGGAAGGTGCCGTGGGTCCAGTCGAATGCTTCGCGAACCAGCGGCACAACCGTGGCGCGGCGGCCGCCAAACAGGATCGCGTCGATCGGCACACCGGCCGGGTCCTCCCACTCGTCGGCGATACACGGCGCCTGGGCGGCGGACACGGCGAAGCGGGCGTTCGGGTGAGCGGCGGGCGTGTCTGAACCCGGCGTCCAGTCGTTGCCGTGCCAGTCGATCAGGTGCGCGGGCGACTCGTCGGTCATGCCCTCCCACCAGATGTCGCCGTCGTCGGTCAGGGCGCAGTTCGTGAAAACCGTGTTCTTTGTGATCGACGCCATCGCGTTGGGGTTGGTGTCGTCGCCGGTGCCGGGGGCTACGCCGAAGAATCCGGCCTCCGGGTTGATCGCGTAGAGGCGGCCGTCGTCGCCGAACTTCATCCAGGCGATGTCGTCGCCGATCGTCTCGACCTTCCAGCCTTCAAGCGTGGGAATCAGCATCGCGAGGTTGGTCTTGCCACAGGCACTGGGGAAGGCTGCCGTCACGTACTTGACTTTGCCCTGCGGCGAGGTGAGCTTGAGAATCAGCATGTGCTCGGCCATCCAGCCCTCGTCGCGCGCCATCACGCTTGCAATGCGTAGAGCAAAGCACTTCTTGCCCAGCAGGGCATTACCGCCGTAGCCGCTGCCGTAGCTCCAAATCTCGCGCGTGTCGGGAAAGTGGACGATGTACTTCTCGTCGTTGCAGGGCCAAGTGACGTCTTCCTGACCATCCTCCAGGGGGGCACCCACACTGTGCACGCAGGGCACGAACTCGCCGTCGGCGCCGAGCTGCTCCAGCGCCTTGGCGCCCATGCGCGCCATGATGCGCATGCTCACCGCCACGTACGGAGAGTCCGAGATCTCTACACCGACGTAGCTTTTGTCGCTACCCAGCGGACCCATGCAAAACGGGATCACGTACATCGTGCGGCCGGCCATGCAGCCGTCGAAGATGCCGTTCAGCGTTTCGCGCATCTCGGCTGGCTCGGTCCAGTTGTTGGTGGGGCCGGCCTCGGCCTCTGTGGCGGAACAGATGAAGGTGCGGTCCTCTACCCGCGCCACATCGGCCGGGTTGGACCACGCCAGGTACGAGTTCGGGCGCTTGGCCTCGTCGAGCTTGCGGAATGTGCCGTTTTCGACCAGCAGGTTGCAGAGTTCGTCGTACTCCTCGGCCGAACCGTCGCAGACGCGGATCGCGGCGGGCTTGGTCAGCTCGGCGATCTGCTCCACCCACGCGCGCAACTTGGCGTGTGTGATCGACTCGGTCGCGGCCTCAACGGTTGAATTGCTCATGGCGAGGAGTACTCCCTATAAATATCGTGTGGTGTCGTATATGCCGGCGGCGCGGCGCAACTGGCGCGCGTCTGATGCCGATCTGCGGGAAGTCAGCATAGCGGCGAGAATTATCGCCCGATTTGGCGAGATCGGCAGACCTCTCGCATGCAACATACTTAACTGTGCGGGTTGCGGCGCGTACCTCCGCCAACGTGGGTTTATCGTTCCGGGCGAGCCGCCCGTTCGGTGCCGGCGTTCCGGCCACCGCGCGTTTCCGCGATCGCGTGAGTGACCTCCGCTTCGCTCATCGCGCGCAGTGCCTCGAGTGTCGTTCCGATTGAACGCCTGGCCGCCAGCCGCGCTGCTTCTCCATCCCCTTTTGAGATCGCGTCCGCGATCGCGCAGTTGAAATCGCAGTTTCGTAGCTCCTGGGCCGTCCACCACGCGGAGGCGTCGCGCATCACCTCGGAAACGGTCAGCAATGTGTTGAACGCAAGGCGGTAGACGAAATTGTCCGATCCGCGAGTGGCCCGCGACCAGAACTGCTCGTCGAGTTCGAGTAGTTCAATGTCGTCGTTCGCGTTTCGCATGGCATCGACCAGATCAATCAGCTCGTCCTTGATCTCCCGCGGCGCACGCTCGGCGCATAACCGCGCGATGTCGGCAGCGATCGCCACGCGCATCTCGACAACTGAAAGCCAATACTTGTAGGTGAGCGTGCCTTCCTCAGCGTGCTGAGCCAGTAACTCGAGCAGGCCGAGACCGGCATGCTCTCGCACGTCGAGCACTTTGGTGCCGCCGCCGTGAACCACGGTGACCAGGCCCACCTGCTGCGCGCGCTTGATCGCCTCGCGTACTACATGCCGGTTGACTCCGAACTGCTCGGCCAGTTCACGCTCTGGCGGCAATGAATCACCGGCCTTCAGGTCGCCGTTGATGATGCGGTGCGCGAAGTGGGCAAAAACCTGATCGGGCAGCGGTGCGCGCTTATTTTGTCGTATCTCCACTTAGTCCATCATCAAGAATCGGCGGTGAATTGAATTATCGCCGCAATATCGATATTCTTGACATCGAAAGTAGTGGTTGGACCATTTTCGTATGGTCGCGTATGCGGCTCCCCTCGCGGTGCGGCCTCACGTTGATTCGCCTGCCACAAAAAAGGCCCCTTCGCTGAAGGGGCCTTTTTGCTGCGTATTTTTCAGTACGCGATTTCGAAGACGACTACTTCAGCTCGACGCTTCCGCCGGCCTCTTCGATCTCGGTCTTCAGCTTCTCGGCCTCGTCGCGCTCGATGCCTTCCTTGACGGGCTGAGGGGCGTCGTCCACGATCGCCTTGGCCTCCTTGAGGCCCAAGCCGGTCGCGGCACGCACAACCTTGATCACCTGGATCTTCTTGTCGCCACCACCGGTGAGGATCACGTCGACCGTCGAGGATTCTTCCTCGCCGCCCGCGTCACCGCCGCCGCCGGCGGCGGGCGCCGCCGCGGCGACCGCCGTGGCCGAAACGCCGAACTCCTCTTCCAGGGCCTTGATGCGCTCGGAAAGCTCAAGCACGGAAATGCCCTTCAGCTCTTCGATCCACTCTGCGGTTGAAGTTGCCATGTTGTTTGTCTCCTTTAGTTGTCTAACTCTTGAAATTGGTGTGGAATGGGATTACTCGGCGTCTTCAGCCGGGGGGTCTTCGGCCGGAGCGTCCTCGGCGGGTGCATCCTCAGCGGGTCCGTCTTCAGCGGAATCCTCCGTTGATGCCTCGTCGGCCGGGGCTGCTTCAGCCTCGGGTGCCGCTTCGGCTTCGGGTGCTGCTTCAGCTACTTCGGCGTCATCGGCGGACGCGACTTCAGCTTCCGGTTCCGCGGCTTCCTCCGCAGCGGCTTCCTGCGCAGCGGGTGTCGCGGCGGCCGGTTTGGCCTCGCCACTGACCAAGCCCTTTTCCGCAATCTGACCGAGCTGAATCGCCAGACCGCTGATCAGCGCATTAAGCGTGCGCACGACGCCGGTGATCGGCGTAGCGATCATGCCCACAAGTTGGCCGTTGAGCACGTCGCGGCTGGGCAGCTTGGTGAGTGCCTTGAACTGGTCGATCGTGATGATCTGACCGTCCATGATGCCGCCCTTGAACTCAAGCAGCTCGTATTCCTTGGTGAAGTTCGCGATCGCCTTCACGGCAAGGGCGACATCGCCCTTCACGTAAGTGAATGCGGTCGGACCTTCGAGAAACTCCTTGAGGTCGGTGCTGCCGGTCTTACCGGCGCCGTCGGCCCTGTCGAGCGCCAGGCGGGTCAAGGTGTTCTTGACCACCTGGAAACTTGCGTCTGCCTCGCCCAACTTGGCGCGCAGCTCGGCGACCTGCGGCACGCTGATGCCGCGATAGTCGACCGCGAAGATCGCGCTCGACCCCTCGACACGCTCGGCCACGTTGTCGATGAAGGCTGCTTTCTGGTCTCTGTTCACTTTAAGTCTCCTGTGCGTAGGTCCCGCCCGGGCTGGTGCGCACACGACAAAAAGGTGAGACGAGCACACCGAAGCTCGGCGGCGTCACACCTGACCGGGAGTTGTGCGGCGAGTGATTGCGACGGTAAGCCGCGATGCCGCGCCCCGGTGTCTCGGGCGAGGGGTTGAATGTATCAGGGCCGCAATGGCACGCCATGGCTCGAGAAAGAGATTCCGGCCTTCCCCGATCGGCAAAGCGAATTTGCGAATCCTCAGTCTTCAGACTCAGTCTTCAGATTCCGCGGCTCATTGCCGAACCTGTACAGGATGCTCCTTTCACTCAAATCGTCGTCTTCGGTGAAGTTAATCTGGTCCACATGATTAGGGGGGAACTCTCGGGAATTCCGTTGTTCTACACGGAGGGGCCAGAACCGGCGATGGCTAGCCTTCAATTCCGCGTCGGGATAGCCGATGAGCGGCCAATCCATCGCGGCATCACACACCTCGTTGAGCATCTCGCATTGCACTCATTCGTCGAGACGAAACACGATTTCAATGCAATGGTCGACCTGACCTCGACGAACTTCTTCGCAGCCGGGACGATGACCGAATTAGAAGGCTTCTTCTCGCATGTCGTCGGCGCTCTAAACGCACCGCCACTCGACCGGTTCGCGACCGAAACGAAGGTGTTGACCGCAGAGGCGGCCGGTACGGGGATGACTGTCGACCAGCATCTCCTTTCGCTGCGCTACGGGTATCGCGATTACGGCGTCATCGCTCTGCCGGAGCTGGGTCTCGAGTGGATAAAGGAGACGGACCTTGCCGCCTGGTGCCGCTCAGGTTTCACGCGAGGCAACGCCGCGTTATGGGTGCACGGGCCGGTGTTACCGCGGTGGGAGCTGCCATTCCGCGATGGTGAACGATGGCAATTGCCTGAAACACGGCCGCTTGACGGCGTCGCTTTTCCGTCGTTCAATCCGGAAATCGGCGGCGCCTCTGCGGTGGGATTGCAGATGCCACGATCATTTGAAGCCACGCTCACGCTCAGGATCATGCATGATCGGCTTTTCGAACGCCTTCGGCGGCGTGACGGCGTGGTGTATTCAATCCTCGACGACTACCAGGCAATTGGAGGAGAACAAGCGCACGTTGTGCTTGGAGCGGAGTGCCTCGATCGGGACTCTGAGCACGTTACCGCCGCTGTCTGGGAGGAACTTAGAAATATCGCGGAACACGGTCCGTCTGAGGCGGAGCTCACCTCCGTGAAGCAGAGAGCGCTCCGGGATTTCGCTGAAAACACAACTCCGGAACGATCGGCGCTCAACCGTGCCGTCAACGAGGAACTTCTCGGCAGCGGATTCCAATCCGAGATCGAGTTGAAAACGGAACTGACGGCAGTCACAATCGACACAATCCGTGAGCAGTTCTCGGATTCCTCGGACCGTGCGATCCTCGTGGCGCCACCACACGTTGCGAAGCCGGACCCGCGCCTGCGAGAGTGGGACCCCCCGACGTATCCCGTTTGTGGTCAGCGTTTCGCGCAGAAGGGGCTGCTCGGAAAGGATTCGCTGATTGTCGGAAAAGAGGGAGTCGCGCTTGAGCGCAAGGGGACCATCCATGCCGTACCGGCCGATCGGATCGCGCTAATTACATGCGCAGACAATGGCGAGATTACGGTCCTCGGGGAGGATCTGCTCTGGATGACTTTTAAACCGAGCAGTTTCAAGCAGTCGGACGAGATCGGGCGAGTGATCGAGGCACTCGCTCCCGGAGGTTTGCAGCAGCTGAAAAACGATCGGATCGCCATTGTGGACAAGCTTGTAGACGAGAAGCTCAGGCGTCGCTGGGTCGTCTCGACAGAGCTCTCGCTGCTACCGAACGTGCTCGAGGACGGCGAGTTGCCACTCACACTCGCCGAGGCCTCACGAGGTATCAAGGCAGGATTGCTCGTCGTCACCGACCGGCGGCTGCTCTTTCTATACGCCGGTTTGCGCAAGGAAGAATTTCTCAACTTCCCACGTCACGCTGTCGAAAGCGTGAAACCGATCGGCATCGGCCGTCACGGAATCACCTTCAACATCGAAGGTAAGCGCTTCCGCTTCACCGACCTACATCCACGCTCCAGAGCCTCTGAGGTTCGTAAGATCCTTTCCAATCCACCCCAGCGAGATCTATACGACGCGGCATCCGCGTAGTCGCAACCGTCCCAGTGGCCGGCAATACGCGCCGGCGTCTACGCAGCTTGTTCTTCGAGAATGTCGCGAGTCTTGCTGGTGTCCACGCGGACACCGGGACCCATCGTGCTGGCGATCGTGATCGTGCGCAGGTACTTGCCTTTGGCGGCGCTGGGCTTTGCGCGGACGATCTCGTCGATCAGGGCGGCGTAATTCTCAAGCAAGGCCTGTGCTTCGAAGCTGGTCTTGCCGATCGTCATGTGCACGATGCCCTGGCGGTCGGTGCGGTACTCGACCTTGCCGGCCTTGGCCTCGTTGATCGCCTTCTGCACGTCGGGTGTGACGGTGCCGACCTTCGGGTTTGGCATCTTGCCCATCGGGCCGAGCACGCGGCCCAGGCCACCGACGACCGGCATCATGTCGGGCGTGGCGATGACGACGTCGAAGTCGGTCAGGCCTTCCTCCATCTGCTTGGCGAGGTCTTCGGCGCCTACGTAGTCGGCGCCTGCAGCCTCCGCGTCAGAAGCGGCGTCGCCCTTGGCGAAGACGGCCACCTTCACTTCTTTGCCCAAACCTTGTGGGAAGGTGATCGTGCCACGCAGTTGCTCGTCGGCATGGCGCACGTTCAGGCCGGTGCGAATGTGAACCTCGACACTCTCGGTGAACTTCGCGCGCTGCGAGCCCTTCACAAGTTCGATCGCCTCGCGCGGGTCGTACTCGTGCTCGCGGTTGACTTTGCCGTATGCCTCGTTGTAAGTCTTGCCTCGCGCCATCAGACGACCTCCACTCCCATCGAACGCGCGGTGCCGGCGATGATCTTGATCGCCGCGTCCACGTCGTTCGCGTTCAAATCTTGCATCTTCATCTCGGCGATCTCGCGAAGCTGGGCTTCGGTGATCTTGCCGACCTTTTCGAGGTGCGGCACGCCGGAGCCCTTCTGAATCTTGATCGCCTGCTTGATCAGCACGGCGGCCGGAGGCGTCTTCGTGATGAAGGTGAACGAGCGGTCCTCGAAGACCGTGATCTCGACCGGGATGATCGTGCCGTTGTCCTGCTGCGTCTGGGCGTTGAACGCCTTGCAGAAGTCCATGATGTTGACGCCGTGCTGACCGAGCGCGGGGCCGACCGGCGGAGCCGGATTTGCCTGTCCGCCGGGGACCTGCAGCTTGATCAGTGTCATTACCTTCTTGGCCATCGCTACGCCTCTCTAAAACCTTTTACGAAACCTTCTTGACCTGGTCGTAACCGACCTCGACCGGTGTTTCACGGCCGAAGATCGAAACCAGCACTTTGAGCTTGTGCGCGTCCTCGTTGATCTCGGCAATCTCGCCCGAGAAATCGGACAGCGGGCCGGAGACCACTTTCACAGTCTCGCCGATCGAGAAGGCCGCGACCACGGGAGTCTGACGCGAAGCCGCGCCTCCACCGGCGCCTCCACCGGCGCCCGCACCCACGCTGACCTGAAGATCGGCGTTGGCCAGCAGTCGGTCGACCTCGCTCTGCGCCAGCGGCACGGGATCGGTCTGGGAACCGACAAACCCGGTCACGCCGGGCGTGCCCTTGACAACGCCCCAAGAATCTTCGTTGAGCTCCATGTTGACCAAGAGGTAGCCCGGCATCGTGCGGACTTCCTTCTCGACCTTCTGGTTGTCCTTCATCTCGGTGACGGTCTCCGTAGGGATCACGATCCTGCGGATCGCGGTCTTCTGGTTCATCGAGACGACGCGGTGCTCAAGGTTCTGTTTGACCTTGTTCTCGTGACCGGAATAAGTGTTGATTGCATACCAGGAAAACATTTGATTTACGTCTCTTCTCGGGGGGCGGGGGCTGCCCTGATCAGATGATCAGGTTGACGACCTTGTTGGCGACCCAGTCGATCACGCCGAGATAAACACCGGCGATGATCACAAAGCCGATCACGATCGAAGTCATCGTCGTCATCTGCTTGCGGTCCGGCCATTGCACACGGCGAAGCTCCGCCCACGACGAACGCAGAAACGCCATCAATCGCCCGCGTTCCTTCGGCTGCGGGGCGGCGCCTTTGGTCTGAGCCTTTGCCGGAGCGGCCGGCTGCTTCTTCGCGACCTTGGCCTCGCGCTTGAGCTCGTCTTTGACCTCGACCGCGTCGGTGTTGGCGAAACCGGCGTCCTGCGGCGGCGCCTCACCGGCCGAGCTGGCAGCGTCGGAACGCGCCTGAACGGGGGCGACGCCCTGCCGTTCCCGGCGGGCCTTGCGCTGCTTGGCTTTCTGGCGATTGCGCGCCATTCGGAGCTACCTCGTCTCCTTGTGGGGCGTGTGCCGACCGCACCAGCGGCAGTGCTTTTTCATCTCGATGCGGTCCGGATTGTTCCGCTTCGATTTATTTGTTTGGTAGTTGTGGCGCTTGCACTCTTCGCAAGCCAGCGTCACAGCGATTCTTACGTCTCCGCGTGCCATATCTCTAGGTTTACTGCAGTAAGGGTTGCCCCGCGTCGCGCGTCCGCCGGATCGCCACAGCGACTACCGAGACGTGCGGGCGGGCAAAGAAAAATCCCCCGCCAATCGGCGCGAGGATGGCAGAAGTCTAGCGGGTCGAATACGTATTTCGCGGACGCGGTTGGGTTCGCATAAGCCACCGCGCATCGCACGCTTGATTGCAATGCGGTTTCACGCCGCGTTCAGCGCACCAGCCAGATCGCATCGTCGCGAATTTCGACCGGATACACCTTCAATGGCCGTGAGCCCACAGTTGCTTTGACCGGACCGGCCAAAGGCCTGAACACTCCCTGCGGACCCACCTGCATCTTGCCGGATATCACGTCGTACAGCGCCGAGTGAGCTGGGCATCGGAGGCGCCCGTCGTCGGTCACCTCGCCCTTGCCCAGTGACGCAAAAAGGTGCCGACAACGGTTTGAAACAGCAAACGGCCGTCCGTCGCTGATTCCCACCGCCAGATCGCCGTGAGGCGTGTCCGAAACCACGGTGACCTGAGAGTCGCCTAGTTCGTCCACGCCGACCAGGCGCAATGTCGAATCGCCGTCACCGCTCATTGCCCGGAAGTATCCCACAACGCACCGGCGGATTCCACCGGCGATCCCTGCGCTTCGTCACGGTCCCTTCGCAGCGAGGATCGTTTCCCGATAACGCTCCTCGCGCTTTTCTGACGGGCGATACTCCCAGATCGCAAGCAGAACCAACACCGCGGTGGTGATCGCGGCGGAGGCATCGGCACGAATCTCCACGAGCCACGCGACAACCGCAAATGCGCCCAGCGCGGCGATTGCCAGCACACGCTTCCGGCTCACGCTGCGAATCATCGCCCAGCGAAAAACCGTGTGCCCCGCGAGATACAGCATCGGTCCGCCAAAAACCACGAGCAATTCCGCGGTGGCAAGCGTGTTTGCCGGGTCCTCGATCACCAGCTTGTCCCCCACGGCGCTGACGATGATCCCGGCGATTATCGGAATGTGACCATAGGTATACGCGTCGCGGCCGAGCCGACCCGGATCTTCCGCGCGGTTCATGTGCCGCAAGGCGTACACCGCGACCTCGTCGAAGTAAAGCCACCACATCGTCGCCGTAAAAACGAACGCGCCGACCAGCGCGAGCAGCGACTCGGTGTCGAGTCCGGCGTTAGCCGTTGCCGCGCCGGTGACGACGACTGATTCGCCCAGCGCGATGATCACGAAAAGCTGGAATCGCTCGACAAAGTGTGACGGCGTGATGCGCCACTCGGTCGTTTCGGCGTTGCCGTGCCAGGGGTTCCAGTAGCGGTAGTACGGCCCGGCATAATCGGCAACCAACGCGATTGCCCAGATCACGTAGAGCGCGTCGCCTCCCGCCAGCGCGCCGGCGATCCAGAGCGCGCTCACCCACACGTACCAGATGAAGATGCGCGCGAAGATCGGCTGAAATTCGTGCCCCTCGGGCGTGGCGACGAGTTTGAAGCCGTTCACGATCAACTGCAGCGCAACATAAGCGCCGGCGAACAGCAGCGCGCGATCGCCGAAGGCATCCGGGATGGCTACCGCCATCAGTAGGCCGCAGAGCATCGACGCCATCAGCATCAATCGCACCAGCGGCAGGTCAGGATCCATCCAGTTGGTGGTCCAGGTCGTGTAGATCCAGGCCCACCAAAGGACCATCAGCAGAAACGTCGTTTGCGCCACGCCGCGCAGGTCCAGGTGGCCAAGCAGGTGATTCGAGAGCTGCGTGACCGCGAACACGAAGACCAGGTCGAAGAACAGTTCGATAAACGACGAGGCGATTTCGACGTTGTCGCCGGGCTGGGCTCGGAGTTGCGGTGAGGTCTTGATCGGTCGCATCGGATTCATTGCTGTGCGCGCTCGCGGCCGTGAACCGGCAGGGAAATCGTAAGACCCGTGGCCGTCGTCGGAGAGCGACGAGCGGTCAGGCGGCGCCGGCCGGCCTGCGAGCTATCCGCCGCCGAGATCGGCCATACTCCCAACGATGAGTTCGCCACCACGCCGTTTACCGGCAAAGCCCGCCCCACGGCGAAAGTCGATTCCGCGTATCGCGTTCGCGATCATTCTGCTCGCGGCGCTGTTTTGGCTGCGGCCGCTGCTTTACCCGTTGCTTTTCAGGTTTTATGCGGCACCGGTGGTCTGGCTGTTGCCGCTGTTGATCTTCGCGGGTGGCGGGGCCCTGGCCGCGCGCACGTACCGGCGAACGCCGAAGATGGACATCATTGACGAGCGAACGGCCTCGTTCGTCAGCATGCTGCCGCCCGGGCATCCGCTCAGGCGGCTGGCGCAGTCGCTCGGCCGGGCGGCCGGCGTGCTGATGGCTTCAGCGGTGCTTGCCTTTGCGGTCTTTTTCGTGATGGGCATACTCAACGGCCCGCTTGTGTCGCTGCAGCTCTACTCGCACACGGATTTCCAGTCAATCGAGAAACTCCCGGCGGCCGGCGCCGTGCGCTTGACTCCGAAAGAGGTCGGCGAGCGCGTCGCCGGCTCGGGTTTCAACTCACCCACCGAACATCTGACGGACTTTCACCTGATTCGCCGCGACGGCCATCTGTACTGGACTGCCCTGCGCACACCGGACGGCGCGTACCGCTCGCTGGCGCAGCGCACCGCCGGAATCCTCGAGTTGAACGCGTCGGCTTCGACGCGCCAGACGAAGCTGGTGGACGCTGAATTCAAGACAGCGCCGGGGATGTATTTCACCGACAATCTCACTTGGCGGCTGCGGAAGAAGCGCTTCTTCGCGGAGCTGGACGATCCGATCGCGCTGGCCGACACGAAGGGTAAGCCGTTGATCGCCGTGCCGTACATGAAATACAAGGGGTGGCTGATCCGTCGGCCGGCGTTTGGTGGCGTGTTCATCGTTCGCCCGGACGGCAAGATCGACGACCTCTCCCCCGCACAGGCCCAGCGGCACCCGGCCCTACAAGCGGCCGGACGCGCTTTCCCCGACAGTCTCGCCCGTCGGCTTCAGGAGTCGTACGCCTACAAGAACGGTCTCTTCAACAAGTGGTTTTCGCATGAGGATCAGACACAGATCTCCCACACGGAAACCAATCCCCAGCCGTACCTGATGGATTTCGGAAAAGGCGGGTTGCAGTTTGTGAGCGCGGCAGAGCCGTACGGCAAGGCTTTCGCCGTCAACGCGATCTTCCTGACCGATTCACTCAGCGGCAGAACTCGGCTCTGGCAACCGGGCAGCAAGTCCGATCTGACCGGCAATCGCAGGGTGCTTGAAACGGTGCGTTCGCTTTCGATTCCCGGAATCGTGTTCACCGAGACGACGCGCAACACATCGGGCGACCGCGGCGGCTTTCGCGTGATCGAGCCTCGCCCGCTGGTCGTGAACGGAAAGTTGGTGTTTATGACGTCGATCGTGCCCGACAGCGCGAACAATGTCTCTAAGACCGTGTTCATCGACGCCGCGACCAATCGTGTCGCCGCAGTGTTCGACAACGACTCCGACTCGCAGGCGGACGAGAAGATCGAGCGTTATGTGCGGGGTGGGGCCGGGCCGGGCGCCGACGGCGCGGCGACGGGCGGCCAGGCCTCTGGGGCCACAGGCGCGGTGGGATCGACCGGCGAGGCGGGATCTACCGGAACAGCCGGTGCCACCGGAACGAAGAAGGATCAGCAAGAACGGCTGGACGAGCTGATTCGCCGCCAACGCGAGATTCTGAATCAGCTTGAAGACCTGCGAGACGAGATCGGGCGATAGCGGTTAAACAGCTGCGGACCGCGAGTCGCTGACCGCCTCGCAACTCGACAATCACCGCGACGACCCGAAGCGAAGGTGCTCCGTGTCGTCGCGGCA
The DNA here is from genome assembly GCA_016213645.1 of Actinomycetota bacterium. GTDB lineage: Bacteria > Actinomycetota > Thermoleophilia > Solirubrobacterales > JACPNS01 > JACPNS01. The sequence goes on along the minus strand of JACQZY010000010.1, from coordinate 23,824 downwards.
ACCGAATTTCGAACTAGTTTGGGAAGACCTTGTGCGACACGCGATATGTGGCGCCGTCTCCCGCAAAATCGAGCGAGTAGTTGCGTCGGCGAAGCGTGCCCGCCACACCCTGCGACGGCGGAACCGCGGCCGCGAGCTGGCTGTCGATTGTCTGCGGCAGGGCCTGCAGCTGATCGAGCCAAAGGTCACCCTCCGGCGTTGCCAATCCCTTTAGGAATGCCAGCAGTTCGTTGGTGAACATCTTCTCGTCGATGCCTATGAACAGCGAGACCTTTGCGCCGATTCGATCGTCCGGGTCGCCGAGGGACACGAGCGTGAGACCGATGTCTTCCCACACGCTGAGTTGAGCGCGCTTGCGAACGCGCGTGGCGACGTCCGTCACTTTGGCTTGAAATGCCGCGGGATCGGCGATGATTTGTGCGACCGTGGTCGTCTCGACAATCGAGGCGATCTCCTTTCTTGCGACCTCGGCGGCCCTGCGGAATCCGGTGGCCATAAACGAAAACGGTGTGGCGTCGCTTTCCATCGCCACGGTGATCGTGCCAACGATCTCGGGATTCTGGCCGTTGAAGAGGGCGAGGCCGTCGAGCCTGGTCACGTCCGCAAAATCGGAACGCCCCATCGAGTCGGGGATTGTCATCGAGTCGCCGTCGTCGGCGCCGCTATGAAGCTCCTTTAGCCCACCGAGGAACGTTGCCTGGGTAGAACCGGCCTGCCCGAAGCGCGAGCGAAACCTGATCACGGCGATATACGGCTCGTCGCCGTCGGAAAGCCAGCTTTCCTCTTGCGCGTCGACGGCCGTCAACGTATTCTGGTCGATCGTCCACGTGCTCGGATTCGGCACCACTTCGGCGCTTGCGGTAGACGGGAAGAGGATCGCCAAGCAAAATGAGGCGGCGATCGCAAGCGTGCGCAACGCGGCCGGAATCGCCACTTTCGACGTATAAATCAACTTGTCAACCTTTCGGCTTTCACAACCCTGTGATGAGCTTTCGGTCCGCGTCCATGCGAATCCACGAAAGCTGAAACCGTATCGGTTTTAGCGATTTAACTTACTTACTATTGAGTAGCCGCTCTTCGCCGAGGCTTTGTGCTTTTTGTGCCGCGAAGTACCTCGCTCCATCGCTCGGTCGTGATCTCCGCCGGCTCGGTGTTCTCCATGAACTCCCGAAGCGTGCGGGCGAATGTGGACGGCTGGTCCACGTGCGGCATGTGGCCCGACTTCTGAAAAATCACCAGGCGACTGCCGGCCATGATCTCGTGAGCCTCCTCGGCGTGGCTTGCCGGGATGATCGGATCGCGTTCGCCGGAGATAAGCAGCGTTGGCATCTCCGACGCCAGATAAAGGCGATCGCTCGCGTTGACGCGCTGACCCTCTACTCCGACGACGCTCTTAAGCGTGTGCAGAAACGCCGTGCGCGTTTCCGTGTCCGCCAGCGAGGCGAAGCCGCGGGCGACCTCTTCAAGGTCCGGTCCCGGACGCCAGCCAAAGCGCCCCAGCGTGCTGCCCACGACACTGCCAATCGTTGCGATCGGCGCCGCGGTCGCGGCCAGAAACATGTCGGCACCGGGCAGACAAGCGGCGCGCAGCAGCATGTTGACGTCGCGGCCCAGACCGCCACTGGAGACCAGCACCAACCGGTCACAACGCTGCGGAAACTGGTACACGAACTGCATCACCACGCCGCCGCCCAGCGAGTGGCCCACCATCGTGGCCTGCTCCACGCCGATCGTCACCATCAAGTCGCGCAGCATGCTGGCAAGCGAGCCGAGCGAGTAATCGCCGACGGGCTTATCGGAGTCGCCGTGGCCAGGCAGGTCGGGGGCAATCAGCGTGAAATCGCCTGCGAGTCGCTCCATCACGTCTTCCCAGGTGGCGCCGGTACCAGCGATCCCGTGCACGAGCATGATCGCGGGACCACTACCGGCGATGCGGTAGGCGACTTTGTGACCGTGCAGGTTGGCTTCGCGAACCTGCACTGTTGGCGCTTCGACTGCTGTGACCATGGCGCTTGAGACTCCTTGAATTGCCGAGTACATGGCAAAACACTTGATGCACAGACAAGTTACGCGGCGGACGGACGGATCTTGGTCCGCACCGAGCCGTGGATTGCCGACGACCGGCACTCGTCGCGTCCCGTAAGCGCGAAGAGCCACCCTCACGGGCGGCTCTTCGCGGTGCGATTTGAAGCGAGGCGTCGCAAAACACGCCGGATGGGACAAAGTCCGGCACGACCCCTCACCGGCGCCAGGGTTGGATTCCGCCAAGCGGCTCACCCCTGCCTGCCCCGGACCGCCGCTCACGCGACGGGCGAAACACGCGGCCGCCTAGCGGCCCCGCACCTCCAGAGTCCCGAAAAACAAATGATTCAGTCGGACCACCTCCTCTCTCTGGTGAATCTATTGAAGCACGCCAAACGGCCGAACCCCACCAATCACCACGCGCAGATCACCGGTGCCTGCGCAGAGAACCGCATTGCGCTGCGGGGACATGGTGCGCAGATCACCGGTGCCTGCGCGGGGTTACTTGGAGGTAGACCGCCGGGGTTCGCGCTTTTTGCTTCCGGAATTCACCTAGGATGATCTGAACGTCAGGCTTGTTGCCTTGCGTTGCTCGGCACCAAAGGTTTGTGCACAATCGGAACGCCCGAAGGTTGGAGTCCTAACGATGCATCCCACGCTTCCCGCACGGTCGTCCATGTTGGTCCTTGTGCTTGCCTTTTTCGTATGCGTTCCTGACGCTCTGGCCAAGCCTTTCGTGTATCGCGCCAAAGTGACGTTTACGCAGACGCGGCCATGGACTCATCACTACGAGCAGGTGTCTACGGACTGCGTTCGCACCGACGACGGCAACGGGCAGGATGTGGTGAAGTTGAGCGGCACGGGCAAGCTCGGCATATCCAATGGCGGCGTGGCAGTGCTCGATTTGACCGGCAAGCACACGCGAACGGGGATCGAAACCCACACCGTTTCCGGTGCCGAGTGTGCTCCGTCGGCCGTCTTTCCGAGTACCTGGTCGCTGGTGACGCAAACGGCCGGCACGGTGACGATGTCCGAGCCGAACGTGGGCTGCGGACCGAAGAATCCCAAGACGAGTTTTCCGACACTCAAGCTCAGTCGTTCGCGGTTGATTCTTCACTGGGGCAGCGATCCGACGCCCGACTTTAAGGACTGTCCATATTTCGAAGGTGCCAATGAGGCGTCATCGGGCAACAGCCTGCCCGGCCCGGAATACCGTGACGTCGAACTGAAAGTGCGGCGCAGTCAGTTGAAAGCGGGTAAGCGTCGTGTGACGGCGACCGGCGGTTCAAACGAGTCAGCCATCGAGACCTGCTCGAACCTGCAACAGCCCTGTCCCGATGGCGTCACCTACAACGCCACGGCATCGGTTGACCCGACGGTGAAGGTCGTGCTGACGCGAGTGCGGCACTGACGCCGCCGAGAACGCGTGGCGAGCTACTTCAGCAACTTCCCTTTTGCGGCGCTGAATTCTTCGTCGCTCAATGCTCCGCTGCGATGAAGCTCCGCCAGGCGCGTAAGTTCTTCAGCTGTTGAAGACTCTGGTCGTGCGGGTCCGGCAGTGGCAGACGCTGCGACCCCTTGTCCACCCGCTTGCGGCAACGGTTGATCGCCTTGCGAACTCCGTGGTCTCCTTGTGAGGTGATGCTGCACGGCGGCGAAGTGGGCGGCGAGACCGATGCCCCAGCCGAGCAGCGGGTAGATGAACCATGGGTAACCGGTGATGCCGTTGATCAGCCACGTCGCTAGCCAGATCATGATCAGCATTAGGTTTGTGGCCACGTAGACGCTCGCGTGAATGCGAAAACCCGAGCGACTGGTGGATGAAATCCGTTCGTTTCGACGGTTGCGTTTGGTTGCCTGTTCGGCCTGTTCGGCCGCCTGCACTCGTTGCACGGCGCGAGCGAATGGATCATCGTTCATTTCTTCTCCTCTGTTTGCGGTTTCGAGATTCCTCAAGCTGTTCCAACTCGAGCGCGGCGCGCTCGAGGATCGGTTCGGCGTCCAGCGGATCCACGCGGCCGTTCAGGGGCGCAAGCCGGGCCTTGAATCGTGTAAGTGCGGCGTCGAACGTGTCCTCGCTATCGAGGCGCACGTCGAGGCGAAGTTCAAGGGCGGCCAGCAGTTCGGCGCGATCCTGAAGCGCCTGTCGGCCCGGCGACGTCACCGTGTAGACAGTTCGCCCTTCAATTGCCTGGCCGTCGATCAGCTCTTCCAACTGAAGCGCCTCGATCGCCGGATACACACTTCCCGGCGAGGCGCGATAACGCGGTCCGAAAAGTCGCGACAGCTCGGACATGATCTCGTAGCCGTGGCGCGGCCGCTGCGCCACCAGCGCAAGCAGCACCAGCGGCAGTTCTCCGTGTTTGAAGAAACGTCGTGACACGGCCCGTTCCTAGCTTGCCCCCGCGGTCAAGGGTTGACTCTCGGGGTCCCGCGGCCCCGGCGTCGGCAACTCGAACGCGTATGCGCCGATCGGATCCCGAAGTCCTTTTAGGTCGATCTGCCCCAGCTCGAACATGCGCGTGCCGACGCCCGCGCCGAAGCCGACGCCGACGCCCGCGCCCAAACGATCGCCGGCGGCAACCTGAACATCTTCGGAAACGATCACCTGCCCGGACTCCGCGCGTTCGCAAAGACGCTGCGCCACAATCACCGTGCTGCCGAAGAAGTCGCCCTCCTCGCGCAGCAGTTCGCCCGCGTGCAGGCCCACGCGCAACCCCAGGCGATCTGCGTCAGCGGCCACGTCGCGCTGCATCGCCAGCGCGCAATCCAGCGCGGCAGTGGGATCCGCGAACACGATCATCAGACCGTCACCGAGGTTCTTGACCACCCGCCCGCCGCGCGATGCGACGGCTTCATGCAGCAACGCGAAGTGGCGCTGGCGGCGCTGATGCGCGCCGTCCTCGCCGAACTCGGCGATCATGCCGGTGGAGCCGACGATATCCGTGAAGATCACAGCGGCTCCCGCCGGATAGCGACCCTGCCGCTCAAGTGCGTCCAGCCCGGATTCGGTCACGCGGTAGGCCGGACGGCCCGTCGATCCGGTGCGCGTCAGCAGGCCCTCCTGCTCCAATGACGCCAGCGCCTGATCGACCCGCGTGGCGACTCGCGTGAACCGATGCGATCTGCGCATTTGCCGCACGGCCTGATCGGCCGGCAGCTCACCGAGACTGGCGAGTTCGAGTAGCTCAAGCAGCAACTCGGCGGTGGTGAGGTTTCTCGTGGAAGGCATTTGGACAACGGCACGACCACCGCTGGCGGCAATCGTTCAATAGTTACGAATCGCTTACGGAAGTATATACGAAACTATTACGAAAGTGTCAGCTTGCCAGGCCGAGCGTCCGGCATCGCCGCTATTTCAATTCCTCCAGATCAAGCAACGTACGTCCACGATCGAGCCGATCACCGACGATTCCGTCCTGTACGATCGGCAGCAGCTCCTTTATTTACACGACGACTGGACAAACGGGACACGCGAGGTCCAAGTCGCCGATTCAACTTCATCACGGAGGATCGAAATATGCCGCGGCTCACCGCTGTAGTTTTCCGCACACTTTCTGTGACTGCGGGCCTGCTCGCAATCGCCCTATTTCCCGCCTCGGCGCTTGGCGCGGCTCCATCGGTCGGCGCTCGCCTGGGTACCAGCGACTACAGCGCTACTTCGCACGCGATCATCTCCTGGCCCGAAGGCACGGGAGACCTGTCGCTCAGCGTTGAGGCCGTCGAATCGCCCTCAACTCCGAAGTGGGTGATGACATTCACGGGGATCAATGAGACTTCACCCGGCACGATCAGCGCTCCGTGCGCACTCAACACAAGCCTTGGGCCGGATTCCATCGAGTGTCCGGTCTCAACGAACGCCGACCTTCAGAACGGCATCGAGATCTGGACGGGTGACGGCGTAGACAGCGTTTCCGTCACGTCCAACGGATCGACCGCACCGGCCGCAATATTTCTGCGCGACGGCAGCGGCACGCAGCAAGTCATCGGCGGTGACGGCAACGACTACTTCAACACCGCCGCAGGCGATGACACAGCCGTCGGCGCGAACTATCTACAGGGCGGCGACGGCGTAGACCAGTACGCGCCAAGCACAAACGCCTACGACGTAGTCAACTACTACGACGCGGCGCGCGGTACCGCCAACCCCGTAAATGTCACCTTTGACTGTGTGGCAAACGACGGCAACGCCGGCTTTGACGGCGGTCTTGAAAACGCCGGTTGCACTTCCCAGGGCATGGATGGCATGCAGGGCACCGACGGCAACGACACGCTCACCGCCGACGGCGGCAGCAGCGTGCTGTACGGCAAGGGCGGCAACGACGTGATGGACGGCGGTGACGCCACAGACCAGCTCTTAGGTGGACTGGGCGACGACACGATCACCGGCGGCGGCGGCCACGACCAGGTCGACGGCGACAACGCCGGCGGCGGCGGAACCGGCAACGACACAATTCTGCTTCGCGACGGTCACTACGACGAGCTTTTCAGCTGCGGCGGTGGCACAGACAGCGCTCAGCTCGACGAGACGGCCACCGACGTGGTTACCGCCTCCGATTGCGAGACGCTCGATCGCGGTGCTTTCACGCCCGGCGGCGGAAGCGGCGGAAGCGACCCGCTCGCCGGCGTCCTCGATCCCACGAAGAGCCTGACGATTCCGAACTTCAAGCCCTACAAGAAAGGTCGCACTTTTCGCTTCACGTCGATTGACAACGCCAAGAATCAACTCGATCGTTCCGGAGTCAATCTCGATCTGTACATGCGACGCCTGCCGCTCACCGCTGTCAAGTCCGATTTTCGAAAGGACATCGAGGACGGAGAAATCTTCGCACAGTCGCTTGCGCCGGGATCGACCGTCAGCTCGACGCTGTCAAAGCCCTACCCGCAGTTCCAGCTTTCCGTATATGAAGAAGCCCTCGACTACAAGGGCAAGCGCTGCCCATACGGCGATTCCAAGAAGTACAAGCCAATGCTCGACTCGATCACAGACGGTCCTCTGGGATTTGCGCAGTCGTATTTGAAGAAGCGCGGTTGCAAGGTGGTGATCATCAAGGAAGTCGTGGTCAAGAGCGCCGTCAACTCCTCAGTTCGCGGAGCCAGCATCCGCAATATCAAGACGAGCAAGGGCCGCGATCTCGCCGTGGCGCTCGTCGTCGATCGCCCACCGCGGCAGGACTTCCGCATCAATCTCACCGAACGGCCTCCGGCCGAAATCAAGGCCTACCCGAACTTCGCCAAGGAGATCGGGATCGGCACCGACGGCAAACTTACGGCCGGATTGGCTCCAGCGGTGATTCACCTGGATCTGTACGAGGCGCTGACCGGACGTGCGGTGCGCTCACTTGAGGTGCAGATTGTTCGATCGGACGGCGTCGTGCTGGCGTCCACGAAAACCGGCAATACCGGCGGGCTGACCTTCACCGTGCCGGTGGACTTCACCGGCGAGCTGGACATTCGCGTTTACCTGGAGCCCGTCAACGCGGGCGGCTTGGAGGCACTTGAAGCGTGGCATTCGATCGACGTGATCGATCGCAAGCAAAAGCCTTTCTACACGAAGTCCGGCCGTTACTTCAAGTGGTCGTCAAAAAAGAACCGCTATCTACCCGCCACGCCGCCGCCGACGGTTTCACAGGTGCATGCTCAGATCGCCGATCGCATGCGTCAGGTGGTCCAGGGTCTGACCGGTAAGAATCCGGCGTTCGCCACCGCCGCGGAGATGCTCGCAAACAGCTCCGTCACCCCGCAGCAGTTGCTTCAGGACGTCGCGAACAACGTAGGCCTGCTGCCCGGAGCGGTGCTTTCTGGATCAAAGCCAGACGGCAGGATCACGGCCGCTTCGATTGCCGAGGCACCGGCCGTCAAACTTGTTGGCGGCGGCTTTCTGCCAACCACGATGCCCGTGGCCCTACTGCCTAAGGTTGGAGACGTCGATTCGGCAACGTTGATCGGGCAGGACGGCGCAACGTTGATCGGTCTTGACGGCGCCACGCTCGTGGGCAATGACGGCAGTTCGCTGATCGGGCAGGACGGCGCCACGTTGATCGGCCAAGATGGAGCGACACTCACCTCGATCGCCGGAAGCAGCTTGATCGGCCTTGATGGCGCCACGCTGCAATCCGGCATGAAACTGATCAGCGACAAAGGCGTGGGCCTGGGCGGAAGCGGGTTCGTCCCCGTTTACCGCTGAGATCCCGGGCGAGACGGTCTACCGCTCAAGCAGCTCGGAGTATTCAAGCCAAACGACTTCCAAGCGCTCACGCTCAGCCGTGAGCGCGGCGAGGTCTGCCGTCAGAGCGGCCAGCCGCTCGTGATCGGTGGCGGCCGCTTCCATCTGCTCGTGCATGTCCTCTTCGCGCTTGACCAGCGCTTTTAGCGCCTGGTCGGCGCGGCGGATTTCTTTGCGCGCGGCGTGGAGCTCGGCGCCTGAGGGCTTGTCGCCGGAAGATGTCGTGTCTGCACCGACGGCCGCGTTCCCATTGCCGCCGCCCACCGCGCCGGAGCCACCGCCGGGCGCCGGCGTTTGCTCAAGTTGTTCGCGCCGCAGCCGCACGTACTGCTCGATCCCGCCGCCCATGTGCCGCAACGTGCCGTCGCCCAGCAGGCCGTAGATGTTGTCGCAGACGCGCTCCACGAAGTAGCGGTCGTGGCTGACCACGATCAGCGTGCCGGGCCAGTTGTCGAGCAGGTCCTCGAGGGATGTCAGCGTGTCGATGTCGAGGTCGTTTGTGGGTTCGTCAAGCAACAGCACGTTGGGCTCGCCCATCATCAACCGCATCAGCTCCAACCGGCGGCGCTCGCCGCCGGACAGGTCACCCACCGGCGTGCGCGCCCGTCCGCCGCTGAAGCCGAAGCGATCACAGAGTTGCTTGCTGGTGATCTCCCGGCCCTCGCTGAGCGTGGCGATGATCTTCGCGTCTTCAAGCGCCTCAAACACGTTGAGCTGCTCGTTGATCTCGGTCAGCTCCTGCGTCAGTTTCGCGACGCGAACGGTTTGACCGCGCTTGACGCTGCCGGCATCCGGCTCCATCTCGCCCGCCAGCAGCTTCAACATCGTGGACTTGCCCGCGCCGTTCACGCCGACCAGGCCGATCCGGTCGCCGGGCGCCAGCCGCCAGGTGACCTTGTTCAACAGCGGCGGGCCGTCGCCAAAGCCGATCGACACGTTGATCGCGTCGATCACGCGTTTGCCCAATCGCGCGGTGGCGAATTGCAGCAGTTGCACAGAGTTGCGCGCCGGGGGCTCATCGGCGATCAGGTAGTTCGCGGCCTCCACGCGGAACTTGGGCTTGGTGGTGCGAGCCGGTGGTCCGCGGCGCAGCCATGCAAGCTCCTTACGGATCAACGCGCGGCGACGGGTTTCGCGCGCGGCGCCTTGGCGATCCCGTTCGGCGCGAGCCAGCACGTAGGCGGCGTAACCGCCGTCGTACTGGTGTACGGAACCGTCGGCCACCTCCCACGTGTTCAGGCACACGGCGTCTAGAAACCAGCGGTCGTGCGTGACTACCAGCAGCGATCCGCGCCGCGCGGTCAGGTGGCGCGCCAACCAGTCAACGCCCTCCACGTCGAGGTGGTTGGTGGGCTCGTCGAGCAGCAACAGTTCCGGCTTGTCGATCAGCGCCTGGCCAGCGCGATCCGTCGTCGCTCGCCGCCGGAGAGCGGCCCGATCGGCGAGTCGAGTCCCCGCGGAAAGCGCGAGAGCTCCACCCCTCCCAGCAGCCCGTCGAGCACGTCTCGAAAAGCAGCATCGCCCGCCCATTCGTGGTCGGCCCGATCGCCGATCAGCTCCTGGCGAAGCGTGCGCGACGGGTCCAGATCATCGTGCTGATCGAGCAGCGCGATCGACACACCTCGCGCGTGCGTGACCGCGCCGGAATCCGGCGTCTCGTCTCCCGCGATCAAGCGCAGAAGGGTGGACTTGCCGCCGCCGTTCTGCCCCACCACGCCGATCCGCTCGCCCGCCTGCACGCCAAGCGTGACGTCTTCCAGGATCGGGCGACTGGCATACGCCTTGCAGGCGTCTTTGAGGTTTACAAGGTTACGGGCGGGCGGCATCGCCGAAATCGTCGCAGGTAAATTCATCAAAGGTGATCGTCGGCCGCCGGTTACGCAAGTATTCAAGCTCGGCAGATCCGTTGGGCCGCATCCAAGCGTCGTCTATAAAGCAGAGTGAGTCCCAGTTGAGCAATCAGGCACAATCCGGCAAGGAGCGAATCAGTGAGTAACGGCGAGCTGGTCTCACAAGCACAAACCGCCCACGAAATTCTGGCCAGCGAATTTACGGACCGGTACCTGCGCAGGTCCGGCTTCAATCGCTTCGCCTATTCGGTGCCATTTGACCCCAACGACCCGCTGTGCGATTACGACAGGACCTGGTGGGAAGCCAAGCCGAACAGATTCAGCGTCCCCGTCGGTAAAGGAATCCTGGGGAAGACGCACCACATGAGCAGCAAGGACATCGACGACCTGTTTGTCGCTCCGTTCACGGCCAAAGCGGCGGACTTCACACGGGCGCTTCCTGATTTTCCATTGGCGCTGGTCAACGGCCATGACATCGATCTGCAAGCCGCGCTGTCGTTGTTGTCGGCGAGCATGGGCATCGCCAGCGCCGACTCACAAGGCAGATACCAGCAGACGCTCGAAACCATGATCAAGGTGACGCATGGCGTGGCGACCAGGGGGCTTGCGCCGATCGTGATCGGCCGCCCGAAGCTCCCGGGGAGAATTACTTTCGTTCGCGTGCAACAGCTCGTGGTGAACCCACACCTGTCCTTCCCGATCAACAAGCAGATGATCGAGTCCGGAATACCGCAGGACTTCAGGAAGGCTTACAACGCGAAGCTCCGCGAGGAGACCGTTGCGGTGGCCAATGCGCCCACCGACCACCCGAAGGGCTACCGGACGCTGTGGTCGATCTCGCCCGGCGGCACGCCCGACATGCGTGGAGAGGGCGAGCACGAAGGCAAACTGCTGACCAAGGCGATCGAGCCGGCGACCGTGCGATTGATGCAGGAGATGGGCTGCGGATTGGTGGTCGTGTACACGAAGTTCGGCCGGGGAAAGGGCCCGACGATCATCGAGCTCGGCGACGTCGTACCGCCCGACCAGATTTCAGAATCAACCGTGCCGACGATGATGGCCGACCTCGCCGCGTTCAGGCGTAAGCACGGCGAGACTAACGTGTTTTACGAGGAGGAACTCACTCGCCCAGCCGCGGCGGCGCCAGCCGCCAACCAAGCCAATGGAGCGGATACGCCGGCGGCGGAGTGAACGAAAGCGACAGGATCTGCGGTTCGGGTATTACGCCAGCTTCCAGCTCAAAACGAAAACACGGACGAACACTTCCGTGGTGTCCTTGCCGTCGGTGACGGTCAGAGTGAGATCGTGGGTGGCCGTGTGATTCGGCGCCGTTCCCGCGCAGAGCGTAAGCGTCGGTGACAGCGCCGACGAGACCGTCTTCGGCGCGCCGCCGTCCTGGGAGTCGGTCCAGCTGTAGCTCAGCGGCCCGGACCCGCCGGAGGCCGTCGCGCCGAAATCGACGTCCTGGCAGTACTCGCCGTACGTTGGGTTGTACGTGCTGTAACCCAGCCACGCGTTGTCCACCGGCGTAGAGATCGCCGCGCTGATCGAACTCAGCGACGAGTTCACACGTATCGTGATCGAATCCGATACGGAGCGGCCGTCGCCGTTGGTCGCGGTCACCGTGATCGTGTGCGTGCCCGGTGACGACTCAACGTGATTAAGACTCGCGCCGGTGCCGATCGCACTGCCATCTTCGGTCCAGCGGATTGCGGCGGCCGGCAGCGTGCCGTCGATCGGATCGCTGACGTCGGCCGTGTAGTGCGCGGTCGCCCCCTGGGCGTAGCGCGTCAACGTCGCGGGCGCCGTGATGTGGACCGTCGGCGGCGCCACGTACGGAGCCGCGCCCAGGCCGTATTCGATGAACAGCCAGTGCATGTTCGAGACTCCGGAGTCGTTTTGCACGGTCTGCCCAGGCATCACAAACGAACGCGAAGTGCGGCCCGGTCGCAGGCTGTAGTAATCGCCGGCCTCATGGGGGGAACCCTCCGGATTGGTAAATGAAAACTGCTCGTCCGGAGTCAAAAAGCCCGCGACCGGACGCGCGTTGTGGTTGTTCGTAGACGAGCGCATCGCAAGTCCCACGTCACCCACACCGTCGGTCTGCAGCGCCGGCCACGTCATCGCGATGGTCGGGTTCCAGATCCAGCGCTCACCCGCAAGCCGCCAAGTGTTGACGTCGAATTTGGAGATGAAGACCGCCGGCTGATCGAGGAAATGTGAGAGCGTCGGGGTGGCCGTGTCGCATCGCGCGGTGCAGTATGCGCGGCCCGTGCCCTGTGCCAGGTACAGCGTGTTGCCGCTGAGCGTGGAGCTTTCCACCTCGCCCGGGAAGATTCCGTAACGGTCGTACCAGTTGCTGGAGTCTGTGCCGTTTATCGCGTTGTCGTACACCGGCACGGTCGAGTGGTTGATGTCGTGCCGAAACAGCGTGCCGGACGACGGCGCCCAAGACCAGATTCGCGCCTGGCCCATAGTGTTGGCGCCGGAGTAGTACGTGGTTGCGCTTGCGACGCCCTGCGTGGAGCTCATCCGGGCGTTCTCGTTCATGTACTGCAATGTCACCGTGCCGCGGGCGGCAAGCTGCGCAAGCGAAATGCGCCCGAGCACCGATCCGCTGCTTCCACACACCGAGTCCACGTTCCAATTGATGCTCGTGGCGTTGACCGCGAGATCACTGCGGTCGAACCAGGTGCTTCGTGGTTGACCCACCGTCCCCGGCGTCACGTCCCAATAGGTCCAGGCCGCGCCTGGATTGGAGGCGTTCGTACGCAGGTCCTCCGGGCGGGCGACAGCGATCCGCACGCGGTTGTAAACGGCGTCCGACTGCGGGCGGCAGACCATGCGCGGAGGGGTAGCGCCGTTGGAGATCAGGCACGAACGGTCGCACCAGTACTGGCTGACCCACACGAACAAGTTGTAGGTGGGCGAGTACGAAACAAGCTGATCGCAGCAAAACGCCAGCCCTTGATCGGGCAGCACGTTCGACGGATTGAACATATTCCAGCTGCGACCGTTGTCTGTGGAAAGCGCAACTGACGAGTTGCCGGTGTACCAAGCCACTCCGGAACTCGGCGCGATCGCTGTGGTCGGCTCCTGTGGACTGGCTTGACGTGGCGGCACGCCGACATCGGCGTTGCGGAAGATGTTGAACGGGTCAACGGCGATGCGGGCGAGATTGCGAGAAGCGGCCGTAGACACCGAAGACCTTTTTGACGCGTACGCCATAGACGACGCAGCCGTTCCCGTATAGCGATCGGCGCCTGCCCCGCTCGCGTCGCCGAGTCCCTTCGGCCGCCTCAGCTTGCCCTGCGGTATCGGCTCTTCCTCGTCCTCCCCCTGATCGGGATTTTGATCGGGCGGCTGCACGACGGCGGCGCCGCTCCCGCCTTTGTGCGATTTGAGCCGGTGGTCAGCGGCCGACCGTGCGCACTTGCGTGAGGCCGACCGCAACAGCACCCGCTCCGCCGCGCCCAGCAGTTTCAGGGGGCGGCGTACTTTGCTTTGCGGAATCTTGTTTTTACGCCAGGTCGCGGGTGTGGCAAGCACACCAAGCAGAGCGTCCGCGGCCGCGAGCGAGGCGCAGGTGTTTCGCGAACCGGCGAGGCGCCTGGCGCGACGGGCGGCGCGAAGAACGCGTGCCCGACGATGATGGGCGAATTTCGCGCTCGGAATCCCATTCGCAAGCGCGGCGGCGGTCTGCACGTTTTGTCGCGCAATTCCGCGCGAAACAGAAGAGTCGGCGGCGTTCGCACTCCCAAGCGCCGACGGCGATGCGAGGAGGCAGCATGCAAATAGCACCGTCAACAAACATTCGAGCCGCGGCCGGTATCGAAATCCGCTGTCCACGAAGGATGAATCTACCAACTATTTTGTTGCCTTCAGGGCAAATCTCTGTTCGGACTCGACGGCCTATTTGCCCAGTTGCGGCCGAGCCGTCCGCCGGCCAGACCGACGGAGCGGATACGCCGTCCGCAGAGTGAAGGAAAAAAGCGCGATCCGAAGGTCGAGAATTTCGGATTTACCTCCCCGCCGACGCTGATCGCATAACCCAAAATAGTCGAGAGTCCAAACAACATGCCGCCAACGACGGCGCGCCGCCTACTTAGCGACTGACTCGAAGTAAAAGTGTTCGCGCGTCTGCACCGCCGTCGCTGGTGAGGAGCACTCGGTAACGCCCGCGCGCCAGCGGCCGACGCTTCGCGCAGCCGGTCAGGCGCAAGTGGTAGGCGCTGTCAATCGTCTTGGGTTTAATCCGGCGAAGCGTGAGCGTGTGCCCTCGCAGACGCTTGTTCACCCGCACGTCGATCGGCGCCGGGTCGGTCAACTCAACATCAAGATCAACCGAATCGGCGCAGTCCCGCGAGGCCGTGACCCGGCTCTTGCTCAGCCGCGCGCTGACGATCGAGGCCTTCTTCGCGCGGCGGCGTCGCACGGTCACCGACGCGGTCGCGGTGTTGCCGGCGGCGTCGCGGCAGGTGACCGGAATTGTGTTGAGGCCGATCGCCAGTGCGATCTTGGCGCCGGATGCCGGATTACAGGTGGGCGCCACGCCGGAGTCGTCGGAGGCGGCGAAGGTGATGATGGTCGACTTGGCTGTGGTCTCGGTGCCGACGCTTGAGGCTAGGTTGGAGATCGTCGGCGCGGTTGTGTCGTCGGGCGGCTGCGGGTCCGGCGTGGGTGTTGGGTCCGGTGTCGGTGTCGGGTCCGGCGTCGGATCCGGCGGCGGCGGGCCGTCTGCCGACTTCACCACGACCATCGTGACCGACCGCGGCGGGTAGGTGGCTGTGAAGCCGCTCGCACCGACCGCCTGATCAGGCGCGGCGACGATGCCGCTGCCCGCCCAGCGATACACCTTGGCGGCGGCCGCGCCCGGCGTGAATCCTGCCAGGGTAAGCGAGCTGGTCTGGTCGGAAGCTGTCTTGTTCACGATCACCGCCGTAAGCGCTCCGTCGGTGGCTCGCTGAGCGGAATAGACGGCCAGCTGCGACTGGTTCGCGCTCGCCGCGCGCACCCAGGTGTCGCCAAAGCGCCCGCCCTGACCGTCGTAGTTGCGGTAAATCCGCCATGCGTTGGCAAGTTGGTCAGACGAGTTCGGCGCGCCCCAGCGCGTAGCCAGATCCACTCCCTCGCGCGCGAAGATCCCCAGCGTGTCGGCTTGGATCAGCACGTCCAGCGTGGCCTTGTTGGCCGTGCCGTCCGGGACGGAAAGGTCGTACTCGCTAAGCGCGATCTTGGTGCCAGGATAGCCTGCAGCGATCCACTGCTTCATGCGCGGGACCAACATGATCTTGTCGTTGATCCAGGTGGGATCGGTGAAGCTCGGATCCCACAACGAGCGCGTGACATCGGTCGTGGCGCCGCCCTGGTTGTAGTAGTGCAGATCCAGGTAGTCGATCAGGCGGGTGCCGTTGGCGTCGGCGTAACTCTTCGCCTGCTGCAACATCCACTGAGAGATCGGCGTGCCGCCGTGCGCCGCACGGTCGGGCGAAGAGGCGGAGCAGTAGCCGACGGCGGTGTCTGCGCCACTGCAGAAATAGTTCGGCCAACCCCACTCAGAGAGCGCAAGCAGCCGGGCGTCGGCGTCGCGCGCGCGAACCGCGATCGCGTTGTCGCGCGTGCGCTGCCAAAGCTCGTCGTAGGTGACGGGAGACGGATGAACATCGTGGTGGGTGTAATTCCAGAGCGAGGGTTCGTTGCCGAGCTCGTAGTAGCCGATGCCGCCGAAACGTGCTTTCAGGTCGTCCACCCAACCGGCGTTGTCGCCCGGTGCCCAAGCGCGGCTGGTCGTGGTCAACGGATTCGGCGGCGTCAGCCAGTTGCCGCCTTGCTGGCCATTGCCGCAGTTGTCGTCCCACGAATCAAATCCGTCCTGCGTGGAGAGCGCAGTCTTGGGGAAGCCGCAACGCAGCGGGTGACCGTAGGTGGGATTCGTGGAGACGTACCCCGCCAGCGGCAGCGCGATCAGTGTGTCCGAGCCGGCCGCGCGGTCCTTCGCGATGAACTCGCGATACGAACGCACCGATGCGTGGTCGGCGTCGCCGCACCAGTTGTGCTCGCCGCCAAAGCAATCCGCGAGATTCTCGAAATACCAGTCCGATCCAACGTTGGTGACGCCTTCCAGGTAGTTGTAGCGCTCGGTCGCGTTGCCGCCCCACCGATCCACCGACAGCCCGATCTGGTCGGCCAGCGTGGCGTCGGCGAAGCTCATCCCGTAAATGCCGGGGCTGATCGCACGACGATCTTGGGAGACATCGACGTTGAGGGCCGGACCGGTGACGGCGGTCGCCGCGGAGGGTGTCAGCAGCAGCGCTGCCATGGCAATGATCAGTGCAGCTGCGGCAAGAGACAGCGCGGTCCTTGCGTGGATGGCGCCGATGGCTGTTGCTCTGAGCTGAGTGCGGAGACGGAACGTCATGTTTTGGCTCCCTGGTGTTGCCGGCCTGGCGAGCGGCCGGGTGCTTGGTACGCGACGGGCACCGTCGGACCCTGCGTGGCCGGCGTGCTCGAAACGATGTTTGACGAACGAATGGGTGCCTGCGGAGGCATCACGATTGTGCCGCACCGGCGCGGCCGGCGTGGGGTGCAAAGGGAACGTTTGTCCAGACGGCGGGGGCCGACAGTTATGTCGAATGCGGGGCGGGCAGGTCTTCGGTTATCGCCTCGCATGCATTCGCGGCCTACGCCCGGTCGGCCGCTTTGATCACCTTTCACCGCAAGCCGGCCGCAACGCGACCGCCCGCTCAGGCCTTCTTCACCACACTCGACTTCAGCTGCATCGGGCCAAAGCCATCGACCTTGCAGTCGATGTCGTGATCGCCCACACCATCGACCAGGCGGATGTTGCGCACTTTCGTGCCGCGCTTGATCGGGCCGGTGGCGCCTTTGACTTTGAGGTCTTTGATCACGGTGACCGTGTCGCCATCGGCCAGCGGTTCGCCGGCTGCATCGCGGATCACGGGCGCGTCGGCGGAGTCGGCCGCGTCTGAGGCTGACGGCGACCATTCGTGGGCGCACATCGAGCAGACTTGGAGACCGTTGAGCTCGTAGGTGTACTCGCTCTGGCAGGCCGGGCAGGTCGGAGTGGCTTCAGGCATGGGAATGGAGATTAATCCCCGCGCCGTGCAGAGCCGAATTATTCCTGGTCTGCTCGGACTCCGGGCTCGAAGGCTTCAGCTATCTGTAAGCCGATCCCGTTGATCAGCGCAGCCGCGCTTCGTGGTCGGTTCTCGAGCTGCCTGCGCGCGACGTCGATGTGAAGCGTGATCAGCGACTTTAAGTTCTTGATCGTCCGGCAACCGGGGAAGAGCAAATTCAACCGGCTATTTCGACCAATTCCCGCGAATGAGTTCCACTGACCGTGAAGTGCGTTAAGTGGTCCAGCTTCGTCTCTAAACCATTTGGCGATTGACTTGATGGACGTGGCGGCGGCTGCGTACAGCTTGACAAGTCCGCATCCACCCAGTCCGGCGATGCCGCCGACCGCGCCGACATTTTCACAGCCGGATCGGTAGTTTCCATAGAGGCAAGGAGATTCGATCCGCCACGGACGGCCCTACGAAAGGCAGGTTGCGATGGCGATCATGACCAAGATGGAAATGTCGGGCACCGGCGCCGAGTTCTATGACGCGGTGACCGACCGGATCGGCTTCCCCGATGAAATCCCCGACGGACTGATCTCGCATGGCGCATGCGCCACGCCGACCGGCTGGTTGGTCTGTGACATTTGGCAATCCGAGCAACAGTTCAGCGCCTTCGTCGAGTCCAAGCTCGGTGCGGCGCTTCAAGAAGCCGCCCAGGAGTTGGGCATTACAACGGAGATAGCCCCGCCGCAGATCTTCGAGGCACACGCTGCCCTTGCGCGCGACTTCGCACCCGTCCACGCCTGACCCGGCGACGCTTCACGACGGCCGAGACGCCGGTCGGAACAACGGCGTCTCGGCTGGCACAACTACGCCCGGTGCCGGAACTACTTCGCCCTGACACACCTCGGCGAGCTGTTACGTGTGGAGCCCGATGGGGATTCCGGCCAGAGGCTTTATGCGGATGTGCCGGCTGTCGCCGCTTCCATGTTCCGGGTGACGGCTTCCATCGTCTGCTGCAACTCGCGAGTTGGGCTGAACTCGACCACCTCGGTACCGGCGAAGAGAATCGGCGTGTGGCCCGGCGGCACGTAATAGGCGTCGCCGGCCTCGAACGTCTCCTCGCGGTCGTCGTACTTGAACGTGACCTTCCCCGAGATGACGTATCCCCAGTGCGCCGCTTGGCACTGGCCGTTTGGTAGTCCGTCGAAGAACGGGGCAAGATCGACGTCGGCGGTATAGCGCTCAAACGCCACGGTGTAACCGTCGTCGAAGTTCTCGATGTGGCCTTCGTAGCCTTCCACCTCTACAACTTCCGACGCAGACTGCTTGGATGCTTTAGGCATGACTCCTCCTTCAGGGCGGGTCAGGGCGGGGCGGGACGAAAATCGTGCAGTGCCAAACTACCTCAATACCGGGTAGAAGCGCTTCAGTCGATATCGCTCGAGGTGCGGCGGCGGCGCGCTCGCGCACTTCCTGCGGATACCTCGTATTTCTTTTCATGACCTTGTCCTCTCAAACGGATTGGTCTCCAGCTTGCCCGGGGCGGTTCATTCCCCGCTACCGAGGCTCCCGGTGCGCAGCCCCCGGCCAAGCCCGATGGCGCGTTCGCCCCACGCTAACGGCATTGCCGGGAGCGAGCGGCGAAACGCCGAGATTGGGAGGCGCTCGGGCTGAGCAGTTGCCGACTTTCGATGCCGACAAAACGGTCTTTGCAGAATTCCCTGTCGGTCTTGTCAAACAGCAGCTCGTCTGCGACGTTCGCGCCGGAGCGTATGGCCGTAAGCTGGCGGACGCTCAGCTGCGTGTTCGCCGGCACCGACCCGACGTCAACCAAATCGCGCGCGCCGATCGGCTCTGAGAGAGGCACGTCCACGTACGTCGGTGGATTGCTCGGGCACGTGTGAGCACCATCCTGCGGCTCGATCTCAAGCGCCAACTCGATCGACACCGGCGTCCGTGATATTGATGTGACCTTCACCCTTCCGTCGGCGGACATGCCACTGGCACAGTCGGCTTCGAATACGACCAAGGTGCAATACGGTGTCGCTCGGATCCAGCGGCGGTCTGGCCGGGTCGACAAACCACTCCACCGCCGGCACTCCGTTCGGCGACATCACTCGCGGCACGCAGGTGCCGAAATATGAGGAGCCGTCGTACGACCACGGCCCCCGCCCGCGTCGTTCGAACGAAACCGTCGACAGGTTCGTGAGCCGCCCCACACCGAACTCGATGTAACGGCGGTTGCCGACACCTTGCGCGCGCCCGAGCTCGAACCAACCGCGCCGCGGAACCTCTTCAAACTTCTGCTCTGCGCGGATGTATTCGCGAAGAGCGGCGGCGGCCTTCGTGCGACCGTCTTGCGCTACCCGCGGTCGTTTACGAACCGCACCCCAACGAAATGGGAGACTTCCGCCGTCTGCGCAGTTGACGAGGGTCGACGCGGTGACGCGTGAGTTCTGGACGTGTGACTTCGCGGCGAAGCCGCCTGTGGCAAGTGCCGCCGATGCGACGACCGTCGCGGTAAGGACCGTAGCTGCGCGAAGAGCCGGCCGACGTGTTTGGGTATCAGCCGA
Organism: Actinomycetota bacterium; assembly: GCA_016213645.1. Taxonomy (GTDB): domain Bacteria; phylum Actinomycetota; class Thermoleophilia; order Solirubrobacterales; family JACPNS01; genus JACPNS01. The sequence goes on along the minus strand of JACQZY010000010.1, from coordinate 4,068 downwards.
AATAGAAATCACGATTTCCGTATCTGTCGCTCTGCCGTCGGTATTGAGACGAAGTCACAGCGTCAGCGCCGCGTCGAACGAGGGTGCGGAACCGCCGCCGCGCGGGAAACCTATCTCGTAGTCGCGATAGTCGCCGGCACCGGTTCGCGCGATCAGCTGAACCGTTTGTATCTCGCCTACTCCTCGCAGGGCTCGACCGAGATCCCACTTTGCCCCCGTCGCCCGACGCAAATACGTCGCCCCACGCCCTCGGGTGCCGGAGTACCTCACGTAGACACGCCGCTGAGGCACGGCTGTGTTGACCGTCGCATTCAAGAGATCCAACCCCTCCGGCGCCGATATCGGACATCCCTTCAACGTGCAGCCGTCGCCACGTTCGTTCGCGCAGATGTTGCACGGCTCGACGATCAGCCGCTCTTTGCCGGCGCGGACCTCAATCTGATCGTTGGTGAGCACTTGATCCCGGTCATCGGCGGCCAATCGGTCGGCCACCACGAAGATGATGGCCGCGCCGACGGCGACACTCGCACAGATTCAGACGACCTGCGATCTCGTCATCACATCCCACACCCAATCGTTGGGTGTACGCAGATCGTGAACTCGGTTTCGCTCTCAACGCGCTTTAGCGGGTCGTAGATCGTGTCGTATACGTCGGTGTTCGGGAACGCCTTCAGCCGCGACCGCTTGTTGCCGGCTGAACTGACGATGCCGTTCCCATATGCGCTGTGCTTGCCTTTGACAAGGAAGATCGCGCCTCCGCTGTCACCGTGACGTGACAGGATGCTTGAATACCGCTGCCCCCTCAAAAATGGCTTGTCGTTGTTTGTCACGGTGTAATTCTTGCGCTTCAGCACGCCACAAGTGGTCGAGGTGATGGCGCCCGACTTGCAAAGCCGGTTGCCCTCGGTGTCGTCTTTCGACGGGTCCGACACCTTCTTGACGGTGCGGTACTTACCGGGCCGGATGAATATCGCCGTACTTGTGTGGCCGGGCTGAGCGGACAAGAACATCACGTCAAGCTTTCCGGAGGAATCGGGGTCGGGGAAAATCCACCGCTCAGTTACGTGCATAGACGGTGGATCAGGAGATCGAACGGTCTCGCGAAATGCGATGTCACAAAAACGCTGCATCCCGCGTCTATAAGAAACGTATGACGACAGTCCGCCCAGAGAACCTGGCCTGCTCACTTCGTGACTCCGCCGCCGACGCCGAACTGTTTGGCAACGTTTACGACGCGCTTGTAGTTCCCGTATTGCGGTTCTTCCTACGACGCGTCGACCAGCATGATGTCGCGGCCGACCTGGTTTCCGAGACATTCGCGCTCGCGCTTGAGCGCCGCCGACAATTCAAAGGTCGCACGGACCGCGAAGTCGCCGCCTGGGTTTTCACGATCGCGAAGCGTCAGCTTGCTGACTTCCACCGACGTGGAGCAGCATCGAAATCAGCCATGCAGCGATTGAGGATGGAGCGCCCTCCGGTGACCGACGGGGAATTCGACGATCTTTTTGCAGTCGAAGACGCGGTCGGCAGTCTCCCCGTATCGGGGCGAGAGGCGGTGACGCTGAGGTATCGCGAGGACCTCAGCTACGCCGAAATCGCCGAGTTGCTAAAGATCAACGAAGCGACCGCGCGTGCGCGCGTATCCAGGTCTGTCGGCCGACTGCGAAAAGCCCTAGGAGGAGTATCGAATGCCTGACATGAACTGGATCAATCAACTGCGCGAGGAGCTGGTCGGCTCCGCTAACCGTCTGAACTCTCAAAGCGCGCACGGGAAGGCTCGGCGCAAGACCGTGGCCGTCGTGCTCGCGGTGTTGCTTCTGCCCGGCGTGGCGCTGGCCGCCACTCAACCGTGGGACTCCTCGCCCCCCGAACCGGCTCCGGGGGCCGGCATCGTGGCCGACTTCGACGAAGCGGTCGTCGATTCGCCGGCGGCACGCAACGAACAGCCTGACACCATCACCAGCGCTGTGAAACCGTGCGCGCCCGTCTACCGAACGGTCAGCGGGCCCGCGCCAGAGGCACTGGTTTCAGAGCTGGCGGTGCTACGCGACACGCCCGCCGGCGACGCCGAACGTAACGCATATCGCTTTCGCTCGGGCACTGTCTACATAGATCACCAGACCGTGGTTCACGCGCGCGACGGACGTTCCTACGCGGTGACAGCGGTGTCAAACGACGGGATGGATCCATGCAGTCCAGGACCGCGAGGGTTTCAAGTCTGCGTGAGTGAGCTGAAAAACGCCAACGGCACCGAGTTGTGCGCGCGAATCGGGCAAGTTCGTGCCGGCAAGGCATTCGCGTTCGCCGACGACATGCCGGGCGGCCGGGCGGGTCTTGCTCAGGCTATCGGCGTGGTTCCCGACGGCATTCACGAGGTTCGGTATGAGTCGCACCCCGATGCTCAACCGGCCAGCCAAGGTACGGCCACCGTGACCGACAACATCGTGACCTTCGAATACAACGGCTCAGCCACGGTGCCTCCGAGGATTTCAATGATTCATTAGACACCCGTACCGATACTATCGTTTACTTCTGTTATGGGTAGCGATTTATATTAATCTAAAGGGGGTTTCAGTGAAAAGCAAATTTGCTCTTGCGTTCGCGCTCGCGCTCTGCTCGGCCGCAGCGGTGTTTCCGTCCGGCGCGTCGGCCGCCAGTTATTCGTATTGCGGCAACGTCCTCGGGCCGGACTCTTGGTGTGGGACGTATTACAACTATGACGTTACGTACAACCGAGCGACCTATCCGGGAGGCGGAACGGTTCGGGTGGGGATAAAGCAGATTCTGAAAAGCGACGGTTCGACCGTCAACCGCAAGTTCGCCGACAACTACGTGGCCACCAACTCATCGAATTGGACGGCGAGGCCGTTTGTGGCAAACGCGTCTGGCTCCAACCACACCGTCAACGGTTACTTCGAGTACACATCAGGTCCCTACAACGCACGACTTGGTGGTAAGCGCAAGGCACCGCGAGCACGGTCATCTGCCGCATCGCTCTTCGACCCGCAATCGCGTCTCGCCGCAACCGCAAAGTCGTTTGGCATCGGGCCGTCCGACGTGGCAATCGCGCGTAACGACATTGCGGGCGAATTTGCCGTCGCGAGAGGAATAACCACTCGCTGCCTGGCCAAGTCGAGGGGCGACGACTACGTCGAATCGTGTTCGCCTGTCTTCAATGGAGGAGTTTCGTCGACACAGACGATCACCGAAGACAGTTCGAACGACGTCCCCGCCGGGCTATCGAGAGTCACCGGCATTGCACCTGATGGCGCGGCCACCGTAATCGTTCGACTCGGATACGGTCCCGCAAAATCGCTCGTCGTCGTAGGCGGAGTCTTCACCGGCTTCGTTCGCGGCACAGCAGATCAGCCGGTATCGGTTACCCCTGCAAGCTAGTTGAACCAGCTGCGGCTCTCCGCCTCTGGTTGTGACTGACAGCCGTGTTCCACGTCGCAGTCTGTGCCCTGACTTGATAGGGCGCAGACTGCGCTGGACACCGCTGCGACGGGAACGATTTCGAGCGCATGGTTGGGAAAAACGAAAATGGAACTGACACGTTGATCCGGACCAGACCCAACCCCTGGACACTGGTTTCTCAACCGGCGAAAGTGGTGCACTTTTCGACCGGCGCTCACACCCGAAGCTCGTGCCGATCCAGACTAAGGAGCGCGAGCACCGCAGGCCGCAGCCTGGGGCCGCGCGGCAAACGGACGACGTTGAATTGACGGCGCCTATGCGCTACTGGGTTCGGCGGTCAAGAATTCTGCGATGACCCTCGCAGGTTCGGGTGTCAATTCGACCTGTCTAGCGTCGTTCCAGTCCCCACCGACGCTAATGATTACACGCTTGCCCGATCGAGACCAGACGGCATGAATGAACTTCCCGTCGTCGCCTTCGACCGTTACGGATTCTGACTGACGTTTGCGCGTGGCAATACCGGTCTGCACTGGCCCAGGTGTGCCGGTCTGATTTGGCCCACCCTCCGCAATGGTTTGTGCTTCGTGAACAAGTCTTGCATGACCGGCCCCGGAGGGGCCGGTCATCGGTTCAACTGACGGCGACCCCTTT
>JACQZY010000011.1 GCA_016213645.1 Actinomycetota bacterium | reverse complement strand
CTGCTGGCACGTAGTTAGCCGGGGCTTCTTCTGAAGGTACGGTCAGTCTCACGGCTATTCACCGATCAACCTTCATCCCAACTGAAAGAGGTTTACAACCCGAAGGCCGTCTTCCCTCACGCGGCATTGCTGCATCAGGCTGTCGCCCATTGTGCAAGATTCCCCACTGCTGCCTCCCGTAGGAGTCTGGACCGTGTCTCAGTTCCAGTGTGGCTGATCGTCCTCTCAGACCAGCTAAGCATCGTAGCCTTGGTAGGCCTTTACCCCACCAACTAGCTAATGCTGCGCAGGCCCCTCCCGATGCGGATAGCCGAAGCTCCCTTTACTGACGCCTCTGATGAGACGCAAGCACATCCGGTATTAGCACGAATTTCTTCGAGTTATTCCAGTCATCGGGGCAGGTTGCCCACGTGTTACTCACCCGTTCGCGGCTTTGCCCCAAAAAGGTTCGTCGCTCCACTTGCATGTGTTAAGCATGCCGCCAGCGTTCGTCCTGAGCCAGGATCAAACTCTCCGTGAAAGGCCGGTTCCGTTCCCCGAAGGGTTCGGCGCCGACTTGTCAGAGAGTTGTCATGAACTGTTGGTGGCGGTTGTACACCGTTGCCACCGAACATGACGGGACTTTCGGAATCCGAAGACTCCGATAGCTGCTCGGCCATTCGCCGACAGTGCCATAAATGGACTGCCAACAAACCCGAGCCACCCCCGTGCGTCTGACTTGATGCGCACGATGGTGTGTGATTCTTTAGCTCTATCCACGGCATCCGGCTTAGGTTGCCGTGAAATAGACAAATCTGGACTGACTAACAGTATTTACCGGCGAAAAGCCGGTGTGACTGATAATCATTCACGCTGTTGAGTTTTCAAGGACCGCGGCGCACGCCTGTGCGCCTGGAATCGATATTCGCACAAGAAAGGCCTCTCACTCACGAGAGGCCCCGTCACCGCGCAGGTCTCAACAGAGACTTACAGGTGGGGGAAACTCCGTGGTGTCAGAAAGGCGCTCACTCGTATGGCCCGATTCCGGCTGGCGAAGTATAGCGGAGGTGAACGGGAGTGTGATGCAGAGACGAATCGGCACATGTCCTGCCGTGTCGGTTGTGCTGCCGAACCCGGTTATGAGAGCGACATCCGAGAGGGTTTCGCGCGAGTGGGGATATTTATGCCGCCGCGGCATAAAAATCCCCAACAGCCGGAATCGGCTACTCAATCCGCTCAATTCTCGTTCAGATCCGACTTTCCAGGCCGGCGCGCTGACGCGATTAGACAGGACTAACGATACGTGTCGTTATTTAGGGAGTCGTGTCTCGCGCAGTAGTCCGGATGCTCGTGCATCGCGTGGACAACGGAAACCTTGACAATCTTCAAGCGTCAGGCAGTGATGCGCTTGAAGCGGCGCTTACCGACCTTGACAACCTTGTTGACAAGGTCGGCGGCGGGTAGATCTAGCCGGCCGACGTCGAGGGGTTCACCATCAAGACTCACTCCCCCTTGTTCGATCAAGCGGCGAGCTTCGCTGCGCGACAGACCGAACGCGTCAGACAGCACTGCGGGCATATGCAGATCTCCCGTAGCTCCCAGCGCGTGCTCTTCGATCTCATCCGGAAGGGCGTGCTGTTTGAAAAGCCTGTCGAAATGCGCTTCGGCCGCCGTCGCGGCGTCGGCACCGTGAAAACGCGTGACGATCTCGCCGGCCAGGCGACGCTTCTGCGCCACCGGCGGTTCCGCCGGGTCCGGTTCGCGTCCGAGCAGCAGGTCGTAGTACAACGGCATCACTTCGTCTGGGATGCTCATGGTCTTTCCAAAGATTTCCTCCGGATCCTCGGTAACGCCGATGTGATTGCCGAGCGATTTGCCCATACGGCGCACACCATCTACGCCGGGAAGAATCGGTAGCGTGAGCACCGCCTGCGGTTTTTGCCCAAAGGCGGTCTGAATGTCGCGCCCCAGCAGCAGATTGAACTTTTGATCGGTGCCGCCTAGCTCCACGTCGGAACGCACGGCGACACTGTCGTAAGCCTGCAGCAACGGATACAGCAGCTCCAGCAAGGCGATCGGCGTGCCTTCGGCGTAGCGCTTGGCAAAGTCGTCGCGTTCGAGTAGCTGCGCCACGGTCGGCAAGCGCATCAAGCCGAACAGCTCGATCATCGCCATGTCCAGCCACTCGCTGTTGCGGCGAACCTCCACTCGATCGGCGTCGATCACTTTGAACGCCTGCTCCTGAAACGTGGCGGCGTTCGCGTCGATCTCGTCGGACGAGAGTTCCGGCCGAGTCTTGGATCGGCCGGACGGATCTCCCACGCGCGCCGTGTAGTCGCCGATGATCAGGACCACCGTATGACCGGCATCCTGAAACTCGCGCAACTTGCTCAGGACGACCGTGTGGCCGAGGTGAATGTCGGGCGCGGTCGGGTCGATACCGAGCTTTACGCGCAACGGCCGGTCTTCTTGGTCCGCCTCCTTCAGTTTTGCCGCCAGGGCATCCTTTGGAAGGGCGTCAACGGCATTCCGCTCCAGCTGGGCGGCGATCTCTTCAAATGCGCTCACGGGCGGATACTAACTAGCCGCGACGCCGCCGAATAAACGGAAACTCCCGGGTAGGACCGTTGTTAGACTCGCTTTCACGCGCAGACCCGACGTGGCGCGACACCGCCGCGACCAAGCCGGGCAAGCAGACTGGTTCTCGCGAATCAGTTTCCGGCTTCTTGATCCGGCTGCCGCAAGCTCATGTCCCGAGGACGCAAAACGACAGCCGACAAGCCCGTACGGGAGCGCAAGCGAAAGCGACGCGACCGCAATTCCACGGTCGCCCCGCGCGTCAAAAAGCTTCGCATCTTCTCGATCGCCATCGGCTTAATCGTGCTCGCCGGGGTTTCGATGATCTTCGGCATGATGATGGCCGTCGCCAGCGAGCTTCCAAACCTCGAGGACCGTGAGCAATACAAGGTTGCGAAGGCATCAATCATGTACGACCGCACCGGCCGCGAAATAACGAGGCTTCGCAACAACGAGAACCGCATCATCGTCGACACGATCGGGATCGCACCCGTGATGAAACAGGCGGTGGTTTCGATCGAGGACCGCCGGTTTTATGAACACCGCGGCGTTGACGTGCGAGGAATTGCGCGCGCAGTGGTGATCGACGTCTCTGGCATGGGCTCGCGTCAGGGCGCATCCACGATCACGCAGCAGTTCGTGAAGAACGCGCTTGTAGCGAACAACAAGCGCACGGTGATGCAAAAGCTGCGCGAAGCCGCGCTTGCGTACCACCTTGAAAAACAGTGGACAAAAGACAAGATCGTCACCGAGTACCTGAACGCGATCTACTTCGGCAACGGTGCGTATGGCATCGAATCGGCGGCCGAGACGTACTTCAGCAAGGAGGCGCACCCCGGTTGCGCGCCGCATTGCGCTCAGCAACTCGAGCCATGGGAAGCCGCGTTGCTCGCGGGGATGCTCGCATCGCCCGGCAACTACGACCCAGCGGTCTTTCCCGACAGGGCGACCGAGCGTCGCAACGTCGTATTGAAGAAAATGTATGAACAGGGTCACATCACGCAGGACATCTACGCCAAGGGGATCCTGCGCGCCGTGCCCTCACCTGATGAGATCGAGCGGCCGCGTGAACACTCGGAGGCTCCGTACTTCTCCACCTGGGTTCGGCAGCAGCTCGTAGACAGGTATGACGCCGGTGCCACGTTCGGCGGCGGCTTGCGCGTACACACCACACTCGACCTGGATATGCAGCGCGCAGCCGAGCGCGCCATCACCGGCACGATGCCCTTCGGCGGACCCACCGCGTCGCTTGTTGCGATCGAGAACAAGACCGGCAAGGTGCGCGCACTGGTCGGCGGATTCGACTACGAAAAGACCCCCTTCAACCTTGCCACTCAAGGCCGCAGACAGCCCGGCTCATCCTTCAAACCCTTCACGCTTGTCGCCGCGCTGAAGAAGGGCCTCGGACTTGGTTACACGCTCCGATCATCGAAGATTGAAGACAAGTCCAAAGCTGTTCTGATTGAGAATTACGAGAACAGCTACGCCGGCGCGATCAGTCTGCTCGGTGCAACCACCACTTCGGACAACACCGCCTACGTGCGTCTCGGCTGGCAAATCGGCACCAAAAAGATCGCTCGCCTGGCCAGGCGTATGGGGATCAGCACAGCGGTCTCCACCAACACCGCGATGATCCTCGGTGGCCTCAGCGTCGGCGTGACGCCGCTGGAAATGGCCTATGCCTACTCGACGATCGCAAACAACGGGCGCAAGCCGATTGGCTCTCTTGCTCCGGACGACAACAGCCCTGTCGTGCTGGACAAGGTCATCCAAAACGGCAAGATCTTCCGTAAGCAACGTGATCGCACCTCCTATGACCGGGTGTTCAGTAACGGCGTCGGCCAGCAGGCGCGGGTGGCGTTGCAGTCGGTAGTCAGCAGCGGAACCGGCAAGAAGGCCGCGATCGGTTCTTTTGCCGCCGGGAAGACCGGCACCACGGAGAATTACGGCGACGCTTGGTTTGTCGGCTTTAACGACGAATTCACCGTGGCGATCTGGGTTGGATATCCGGACAAGACACAGCCGATGCTTACTGAGTTCGGCGGTCAACCGGTCGCCGGAGGCACCTATCCGGCGCTGATCTGGCGCTCGTTCATGCTCGCCGCGATCCAGATTGAGAAGCAACGCGACGCCGGGGACAAGGGCTCGACCGACTCTGTGACCGTGCCGATCAGCGGAGCGCCGGCGATCGTCTATGACGGAGTCGGCGGTGGTGACACCGGGGCCACGGGCGGTGATGAAAACGGAAACAAACCGAAGCGCGGGGGCAACGGCGACACCCAGAAAGAACCGAAACAGAATCAAAAGCCTCCAGCCGAGACGCCCGCGCCGCAACAGCCGGACACTCAGGCGCCGGCCGGAGACGGTGGTGGTGGCGCCGGACCGTCGGGGTAATCCGTCACCTCGCGCGCGATACGTGCTCCACGCCCTCGGCGTAGAAGCGCCAGGGCAGATCGACTGCATTGCTGATCCCGATACGGGGCGTCGAGACGATCTCGTAACGCGCTGCGTCGGCGGCAGGTTCATGAATCGCCAGTGGTCCGCCGGTGAGAACAGATTCATTTAGATCCAGTCCGATGGCCAGGGCCTGCGTCAGCTTTCCCGGACCCGAACACAAATCTCGGTGGCGGTCGCGTCCACGACGTTGAAGCATCTCGTTTATCCCGTGCGTCGGCACGAGCGCCCGAATCAACACCGCCGCACCAACCCCATCCGGCTCGGCCACGGCATTCAGCAGACTGTGGACTCCGTAACTGAAGTAAACGTAGGCGGTTCCAGGCGCGGCAAACAGCGTCCTCGCGCGCGGCGTCGGGCCGCGAAAGGCGTGACACGCCGACTCGCTCTGATGATAAGCCTCGGTCTCCACGATCACTCCGCCCGTGCCGCGGTGCATCAAGGTGCAGCCAATCAGCCCGCGCGCGACGTCGACAACCGGCCGGGCGTAGAAGTCCGCGTTTAGGACCGGTTCGGCGAGCTTCAGCGACACGCCTGAAGCGCGTCCGCGGCTCGTTCGAACTGAACGTCCAACGAGGCGCTCGACGTGCCCCCCTGTGACTGCTTGCTCTCTATCCATCCGCCGTCGGAGAGCAACGCGCGGTAGTCGTCGCCGAGCTTGTCGCTGAAACCATTGAGATCGTCATCGCCGATCTCGGAAAGCCGGATCCCCTGCTCGACGGCGTGACGAACGAGCGAGCCGACGATACCGTGTGCCTCGCGAAACGGAACGCCTTTTCGCACGAGTAGGTCGGCGATATCGACGGCGGCAAGCATTTGATCGCCGGCTGCGTCGGCCATGCGATCGCGGTTGAAGACGATGCCTTCCAGCATTCCCGCCGCCGCGTCCAGACAGAGCTCCAACGTGTCCACCGCGTCAAACAAAGCCTCTTTGTCTTCCTGCATGTCCTTGTTGTAGGTGAGCGGAAGCCCGTGCATCACGCCGTGCAAGGTGGTCAGCGAGGCAAGCACGCGCGGAGCCTTGCCGCGTAAAAGCTCTGCGGCGTCCGGGTTTTTCTTCTGTGGCATCAGACTGGAACCAGACGCGAATCCGTCGGCGACCTCGCAGAATCCAAACTCCTCGCTGCTCCAAAGCACAATTTCCGCTCCGAGCCGAGAGAGATGCGTGGCACATATGGCGGCGGCCGACAGATAATCAAGCACAAAGTCGCGATTTGCGACTGCATCCATGGAGTTCGGCGCCACGGAGGCAAAGCCGAGTTTGTCGGCGACCATCTCGCGGTCGGTGTCGAAGTTTGCGCCTGCAAGCGCACCGGCACCCAACGGCAGCGCCGAGGCCGCGTCTACGACCGCAACGAATCGCGTGTGATCGCGCCGGAACATCCAGAAATAGGCAAGCAAGTGATGCCCAAGATAAACGGACTGCGCGCGCTGGAGGTGCGTGTAGCCCGGCATCGGCCAGTCGCGGTGCGACTTCGCGGCGTCGTTCAGCGCGGTCATCAAACGAACGATTTTCTCGCCGGCCGCAATCGCGCGGCGACGGGTATAGAGAGAAACATCCGTTGCGACCTGATCGTTACGGGAACGAGCGGTATGCAGTTTGGCCCCGGCGTCGCCGACCAGCTCCGTTAGGCGTCGCTCGATCGCCATGTGGATGTCTTCGTCATCATCGTTGAAGACGAACGAACCGGCGTCGAGTTCTTTCTTCACCAGTGCAAGTCCGCCCTTGATCTCCTCCAGGTCGTCGGCACCGATGATGTGACGGGATGCGAGCATCTCCGCATGAGCGATAGAGCCCTCGATGTCCTCGGGGTAAAGACGCTGATCGAACTGAAGGGACGTATTAATCGCCTTGAACAGTTCGTGCTGGGGGTCTTCGAAACGTGCCATCGCTGAATCCTATGAAGCCGCGTCGGCGTCTACGCGAGCGACCGCGCCAGCGACACGGCGACTCGCTCTACGTCGGCTTCCTCGATCTGCGGATAGAACGGAAGCGCGAGCGAACGCTCGGCGATGTCTTCGGCGATCGGAAAATCGCCCGGGGCGTAACCGAAACGCTCGCGGTAGTAAGGCTGTAGATGGATTACCGGCATGTATGGCTTGCTTGCTATCCCCTCTGCGTCCAATCGCGCAATCACACCGTCGCGGTCTGCTCCGGCGGGAAGCTGGACCACGTAGACAAACCATCCGCGACGGTCCCCGTCGCGATCGGGGCACGGCGGCGAGACGCCGTCGATCGCGGTGATCCGTTCGTCGTACCAGGCGGCAGCACGTGCGCGCTGAGCAAGCATTTCATCAAGGCGTTCAAGCTGCGCCACGCCGAGCGCGGCCGCAACGTCGGTCAACCGGTAGTTGAAGCCGAGACGCTCGTGATCGAGCCAACCCATGTTCGGCGCACGGCCTTGATTACGCTCGCTGTCAATCAGGGCCTTCGCTTCGGCATCGGGACAGGCCACCATGCCGCCCTCGCCGGTGGCGATCTGCTTGTTCGGATAAAAGCCGAAAACGGCGAAGTGACCGCGCGCGCCGATGCGGGGACCGTCGGCATGCGCGCCGCCGATCGCCTCGCAGGCGTCTTCCACGATCCAAAGATCATGGTCGCGAGCCAGTGCTTCAAGGTCGTTCATCGCCGCCGGATATCCGAAGATGTGCACCGGCAGCAATCCGGCAGTGCGATCGCTAACGACGGCCGCCGCCTCCTGCGGATCGATGTTCAACGTTTCCCGGTCGATGTCGGCAAACACCGGTGTGGCGCCTTCGTAGACGATCACGTTCGACGATGCCACGAAACTCAACGGTGATGTGAGCACCTCGTCGCCTGGCTTGATTCCGCACGCACGCACCGCCAGGTGGAGTCCAGCAGTGCCGCTAGACACGGCCGAACAGTGCGGTGCGCCAAGCCATTCGCCGAACTCGCGTTCAAAACGGTCGAGCATCGGACCCAGCGACAGCACGCCGCTGCGCAACACCTCGCGCACCAGCTCTTCTTCACGCTCGCCGATGACGGGTTTAGCCATGCCAAGCCGTATCGGTGTCTGTGTGTCGCTCATGACGCGGCCCGCTCGGCAGACCGGGCGCCGGATTCGACCGCCTGCGCGTGTCCGTCACGCCCGGGTTGCATGCCGTACTCAAGCGCGTCCACGAGTGCCTGCCACGAAGCCTCAATGATGTTTTCGGATACGCCGATCGCACCCCAAGAGCCGTGACCGTCGGATGCGTCGATCAGCACTCGAGTAACGGCACCCGTGCCCTTGGTTTCGTTGAGAATGCGAACCTTGTAGTTGACGAGGTCGATGTCTTTGAGGTGCGGGTGGATCTGGCCGATCGCATCGCGTAGCGCCTTGTCCAGCGCGTTGACAGGGCCGTTGCCCTCGGCCGTGCGCACCAGACGTTCTTCGCCGACCCAGATCTTGATCGTGGCCTCCGTCCGCACACCGCCGTCGTCGCCGCGTTCGGCGATGACGCGCCAGGACTCAAGGCGAAAGAGCGGCAGATAATCGCCGGACTCCTTGCGGATCAAAAGATCGAAGGAGGCATCCGCGGCTTCGTAGTGATACCCCTCCGATTCGCGCTGCTTCACGACGCTGACGATTTGTGCGGCCTTTGCTTCGTCGATCTGCAGACCGGCGTCGGCCGCGCGGGCCACCACCGTGCCCTTTCCCGAAAGCTCGCTGATCAACATGTTGCGGCCGTTGCCTACGACCTCGGGATCGACGTGCTCAAACGTACGTGCGTCTTCGAGCATTCCGGCCACGTGCATCCCGCCCTTGTGGGCGAAAGCGTTCGTACCAACATACGGCTGGTTGGGGTCGGGCTGAACGTTGCAGATTTCATCGATCAGATGGGCGGTTTCCGTGAGATGGGCAATGCGGTCGCCGGGCACGCAGTCAAAGCCGAGCTTGAGCTGAAGGTTTGGCAATATCGAGATCAGGTTCGCGTTGCCGGTGCGCTCGCCGTAGCCGTTGACCGTGCCCTGCACGTGTCGTGCTCCGGCCTCCACCGCGGCCAATGCGTTGGCCACGCCGCACTCCGCGTCGTTGTGGGTATGGATGCCGACGACGGCGCGCCCGGCCACCGATTCAACCACCGTATTGGTCGCGGCGGAAACTTGCGACGGCAGACTGGCGCCGTTCGTGTCACAGAGAGCCACGCACTCGGCGCCGCCGGCTACGGCGGCGCCGACGCACTCCAGCGCGTACGCGGAATCGTCGCTGAAGCCGTCAAAAAAGTGCTCTGCGTCGTAGATCACGCGCTTGCCTTCGCCCCGTAGAAACGCGACCGATTCCTCGATCATCGCCAGGTTTTCCTCACGCGTAACCTTCGTGACCTTCTCCAGATGCAGCGACCAGGTCTTGCCCACCAGCGTGCAGACCGGAGCAAAGCTACCTGCCAATACCGCCAGGGCTTCGTCGTCTTCGGCGCGCACGTCACGCCGCCTGGTCATGCCGAATGCGGCGATCGCGGCGGTCTTGAAAGACTCGCCGGCCAGCACTTCAAATAGCTCAATCTCTTTTGGGTTCGAACTCGGAAACCCGGCCTCTATGAACTGCATTCCGAGCGCGTCCAGAGCATGCGCAACGCGAATCTTTTCCTCGACCGAAAGCGACATACCCTGGCCCTGCATGCCGTCGCGAAGGGTTGTGTCGTACAGATCTACATGTGATCCGACGGATGATTGATTGTCTGTCATGGCAACTTCCTCACTTCAAGAGACTTCGGTGGACAAGGGCGAGTTCCTGACCGTGGGCGGCATGCTGCCGCCTCGCGCTCGGTCAGGCGCCGATAATTCGTCCGCTGAAGATCTTGAAGTTCATCGTGAAAGCTGGGTTCACCGCGTCGCGCGCGCGTTGTCGACGCGAGTCGCGGGATCTCCAGATACTACACCTGAGCAGGCTTTTCGGTGGAAACGACATCGAGCCAGCCGTGGTACTCGGGAAGCCTTCCGTGAACGGCGTCGTCGTACTTGGACTGAAGCAATCCGGCGATCTCGCCGCGACCCTCGGACACGACGTGGTCGTCGATCTCCCGCACCGGGCAAAGCTCGGCGGCGGTCCCGGTGAAGAAGACCTCGTCGGCCTCGAATAGCTCGTCGCGCGCGATATCGCGCTCGATCACGTCAAGACCGTTGTCGCGCGCGATCGTGATCACGGTGTCGCGCGTGATCCCCTCCAGGATCGGAGCCGACAGCGGTGGGGTACTGAGCCGGCCGTCGCGCACGAGAAAGATGTTCTCGCCCGAGCCTTCACAGACATTGCCGTGCTCGTCAAGCAAGATGGCCTCGTCGTAGCCGGCCTCGTGAGACTCCACCTTCGCCAGCACGGAGTTGAGGTACTGGCCGTTGGCCTTGGCCTGCGGGATGAAGCTATCGGCAGACATGCGGCGCCACTTCGAGATCTTCGTGCGGATGCCCTTTGCCTTGCCTTCCTCGCCGAGGTATGCGCCCCACTCCCAGGCGGCGATCACCGTTTCAACCTCGGCCTTCAGCGGAAACAGGCCAATCTCGCCGTAGCCGCGAAACGACACCGGTCGGATGTAACAACTCGACAGACTGTTTCGAGCGATCAGTTCCTTCGTGATCGCAAGCAATTCCTCGGCGCTTTGGTCGATCTGCATGTGGTACAGCTCGGCCGACCGGTGCAACCGCTTGAAGTGGTCCAGACCCCGGAAGATCGCCGGACCCAGCTCGCTGTTGTAACAGCGGATGCCTTCAAAAACGCCGGTGCCGTAGTGCAAAGCATGCGTCAGCACGTGTACGCGAGCGTCATCCCAGGAAACGAACTCTCCGTTCTGCCAGATGAACTCTCTCGGCTCCATGATGCCTACCTCGCGTGATGTGGATTTGCTTGACGGTGGATTCGTCCGCACGGAGTGAACCGCGCGTTGTCTCCCCTATGCGAAGCCTAGAGCGCGGCGATCACGGCGTCAACGACTTCGGCAGTGCCGGCGTCGCCGCCCAGATCCGCTGTGCGCAGCCCGCCGGCGAGCACTGAATCGACTGCCGATTCTACCCGCGCCGCGTCTGCCTCTCGGCCGAGTCCGTGGCGCAGCATCATCGCGACCGACAGAAACATCGCCAACGGGTTGGCTTTGCCGCTGCCGGCAATGTCGGGCGCGGAGCCGTGTACCGGTTCAAACAAGCCCGGACCGTCTCCACCAAGACTTGCGCTCGGGAGCATGCCGATCGATCCGGTGATCATCGCCGCTTCGTCGCTGAGAATGTCTCCGAACATGTTCTCGGTGAGGATTACGTCGAATTCGCTCGGTGCCGCGACCAGCTGCATCGCGGCGTTGTCCACGAGCAGGTGGTCCAGCGGAATGTCCGCGAATTCATCGGCGTGAACGCGGGTGACTACCTCGCGCCAAAGCCGCGACGATTCCAGCACGTTGGCCTTGTCGACGCTGGTCACCTTTGCGCGGGCGGACTTGAATGCGACTCGCGCGATGCGTTCGATCTCGACTTCGCTGTAGGAACAGACGTCACTTGCGACCCCGTTCTCGCGCTTCTTTTCTCCGAAGTAGATGCCGCCGGTGAGCTCGCGGATAACCAGAAGATCCGTACCGGTGATGCGCTCCTCGCGCAACGGGCTGCTGCCGTAGAGCGCCGGCACCGGTTTAACCGGCCGCAGGTTGGCGAAGAGGTCAAGTTCCTTACGAATGCCGAGTAGGCCCTGCTCGGGGCGCGGATCGTCGGGATTGGTCGAATCCCATTTCGGTCCGCCGACTGCTGAAAGCAAGACGGCGTCCGAGGTCTTTGCGGCTTCCAGCGTGGTATCCGGCAGGGCCGTGCCGTGATTGTCGATCGCAACTCCGCCGATGTCGTGGTCGTGCCAATCGATGCCGCCCAACTCGCCGATCAGACGCTTCGCCGCGTCCATGATCTCCGGGCCGATCCCGTCTCCGGGCAAAGTGATGATGTTCGATGTCGCGTTCATCGAGGCGAGAGAATACGCGGGCGGCAGAGCTTTTGTCGCCGCCCGCGCGATTCCGTTCGGTTAAAGCGCCGTGGTCACCGGACCTTGACGCTCTCGATCGGCCTCGTATTGATCGATCGCCTGCTCCTCTTGGAGCGTGATCGAGATGTCGTCCAGTCCATTGAGTAGGCGGTGGCGGATCTCGTCGTCGATCTCGAAGGCGTAGTCCTTTCCGCCCGCACTTATGGTCTTGGTTTCAAGATCGATCGTGGCCTCGCCGGCGGCGCCGATCTCGTGCACCTGTTCCTCAGGCAAAGCCACCAGCACCATGCCGTTCTTGGAGCAGTTGTTGTAGAAGATGTCCGCGTAGCTCGGTGCGACGATCGCGTCGAAGCCGTAGTCCTTCAGGGCCCAGGGCGCATGCTCACGTGAGCTGCCGCAGCCGAAGTTGCGGCCGGTTACGAGGATTGGGTTGACCGTCAGTTCAAAGCCCGGCTCCTTGCGCCAGTCGTAGAACAAGAACTCGCCGAATCCCGTGCGCTCGACGCGCTTGAGGAACTGCTTGGGAATGATCTGATCGGTGTCTACGTCGCTGCGGTCGAGCACCGTGACGTTGCCGGTGATCTGCTTTACCTCTTGCATCTGTTGCTCCTCTCTCAGTTCCAGTCTCGAATGTCGACGAAGTGCCCAGCCACGGCCGCGGCTGCAGCCATCTGCGGACTCACCAAATGCGTGCGCCCGGCGCGACCTTGACGGCCCTCGAAATTGCGGTTCGAGGTACTGGCGCAACGCTCGCCGGGGTCCAGCGTGTCTGGGTTCATGCCCAGGCACATCGAGCAACCGGCGGAGCGCCAGTCAAATCCGGCCTCGGTGAAGACCTTGTCCAAACCCTCCTGCTCGGCCTGTTCCTTGACCTGGGCAGAACCGGGAACAACCATCGCATTGACACTGCTTGCGACCGTTCGGCCTTTGATCATCTCAGCGGCCGCGCGAAGATCGCCGATCCGGCCGTTTGTGCATGAACCAATGAACACGCGGTCGAGCGCTATGTCTTGGATTGGCGTACCGGCGGTCAGGCCCATGTACTCCAGCGCGCGCACCGCTGCCTCACGGTCGGTCGGATTTTCGAACTTGTCCGGACTGGGCACCGTGTCGGTGACCTCGGTGACCATGCTCGGCGTTGTCCCCCAGCTGACCTGCGGCGATATTGCGGAGGCGTCGACGGTGACCTCTTTGTCAAAGGTCGCGCCTTCATCGGTGGGCAGCTGCCGCCACCGTTCGACTGCTTCGGCAATATTGCTCGGCGCCGCGACCCGGCCTTCAACCCACTCGAACGTGGTTTCGTCCGGCGCGATCAACCCGGCGCGACCGCCGCCCTCAATCGTCATATTGCAGATCGTCATGCGACCTTCCATGCCGATGCGCTTGATTGCCTCGCCGGCGTACTCGATCACGTAGCCGACCCCACCATCCACGCCCATCTGGCCGATCGTGGCGAGGATCAGGTCCTTCGGCGTAACGCCGAAACCGAGCTCGCCGGTGAAGGTGATGCGCATGCTCTTGGGCTTGCGTTGCGGCAGCGTTTGCGTGGCCAGCACGTGCTCGACCTCGCTTGTTCCGATGCCGAAGGCGAGCGCGCCGAAGGCACCGTGCGTGGCGGTGTGGCTGTCTCCGCAGACGATCGTCATACCCGGCTGCGTGAGACCCATTTCCGGGCCGATCACGTGCACGATGCCCTGGCGGTTTGATCCGATCGAATAGACGGGAACGCCGAACTCCGCACAGTTGTTCTGCAGCACTTCGATCTGCTTGCGTGAAAGCTCGTCCTGAATCTGCGCCAGAGTTGTGGAGCCGTCGGTCGGGACGTTGTGGTCGGCCGTGGCCAGCGTGCGGTCGGGACGACGCACCTTACGGCCGGCCAGACGAAGACCGTCAAATGCCTGCGGCGAGGTGACTTCGTGAACCAGGTGCAGGTCGATGTAGATGAGCCCTTCGCTCACCTCATGCGCCTCCCAGATTTTGTCGAACATCGTTTTGGACATGGTCACCTCCTTTGTGGGGTGGTTTGATTTTGGGTTGAAACCGTCGTGCTGATCGTCGGCATTTCGCGAGCGCGGATCATCCGCGCCGCAGGCCGGCGGCGGTTACGGCCAAGAAGATCGCCGTCTTCTTGCCGGGATTCTCAAAGTGATGTGGCAGGTCGGCGTCGAACGTGACCGAGTCGCCGGCGTTGAGTTCGTGACGATCGCCGTCGATCAGCAGGTCCAGGCGGCCTTCGTGCACGACCACGGTTTCGCGACTTCCCGGCTCGTGAATCGGCGCGTCACCCTCGCCGCCCGTTGCGGCGCCGAGGTCGAGTTTGTGCTCTGAAAGCTCGACGCGTTGCCCGGGTAGCGGCGGCGTGAGCAGCGCATAAGTGTGACCCTCACCCCGACCGGCACCGGCGCGCCGTTCGTCGCTGCGAACAACGACAACGTGATGATGTTCGTCCAGCCGTAAAAGCTGAGACAGCGTCAGCTCCAAACCGGCCGCGATCTTCGCCGCGACCGCAAGAGTCGGGCTGGTCTCCCCTCGTTCTACCTGGCTAAGCATCGGTGCGCTGACGTGCGCTCGTTCACCAAGATCGCGCAACGACAGATCCATCGCCTCACGCAAAGCACGAATACGAAGCCCTACGGCGGTCGAATCAGCGGGAGAATGCTCGTTCACGGCTGCGTACACAAGCGTATGTTATCACATACAATTGTATCGGCTGGCTGTCTTCAACGATGCTTGAACGCTACGTCACGGTAAACAAGCGGTAATTTCCGTTAGCGGCCTCGAACGCTGTCTGTGTCGAGCCGTTCGTCAGCGTCACGCGCACCGAAAGCTCGTATCGCCCTTTCGGCAATTCTCGGCGAAGTTTGTAAGACCATGTCGCGCCGCCGCTTGCGGGCAAGAAGTGCAAGACACTGCACCGCTTGCCCGTGGCGCGCGTTCTGACGAACTTAGCTTTGGAGTTGCGCAACCAGAGGCAGCGCTTTTTCCTGAGCGCCCGGCGGTCCACGCGTCTGAGGGCGACCTCGACTTTCGCCACCTCGTCGGTGGGGCCTGCGGTTCCCGCGAACGCCTTCAACCTCTTGGCGCGCGTCTTGCCTAGCTTGGGACGCACTATTGAGGACGTCGGCTTCAGCATCGGCGGCACCGGAACCAACTGCGGTTCACCTACAAGGCGCATCGCGGTCATGTCGTAGTTGCTGCCGATATAGGTGTCCCCGACGACGACGATCTTGCCATCGGGACCGATTGCCAGCGCTTCTCCGTGCTCGTCCGCTCCGACCGCGCCGGTTATGAGCATGCCGTCACCGTCGAATGACGTGTCCAGCGCCCCTGACGCCAAATACTGCGCGACAAAGTGATCGGTATATGTGCCGTCGTAGAAGGTGCCGGCAACAACAAACTTGTCGTTGTTTTGAAGCGCGATCTCGTTCGCTCGCGACTCCCCTCCGGGCGCAAACGTATTAACCACGCCACCCACGCCGAAAGTCGTGTCCAAGGCACCGGTCGCCGTGTAACGCACGATCACGACATGCTCGACGCTGCCCGGCTGGCTGTATCCGGCTGCGAGGATCGAGCCATCCGGGCGTACCGCGATCGAGTTGATGTATTGATCGTCGGTTCCAAAATCCGCCGTGACGATGCCGTCACCGTCAAAGCTCGCGTCCAGCGTGCCGTCGCTGTTGTAGCGAGCGATCGCGAAATCGAAGCCTGCGCCGCCGTTGTCCGCCTGCCCCGCGACGACAATCTTTCCGTCTGGCTGAACAATCACGGCGTTTGCCGTGTCGTTGCTGCTGCCGATCGGCGTGTACACGCGTCCTCCACTGCCGAACGTTGAGTCCAATCCGCCGCCACCGTTCGCCCGGATCACCGCGAAGTCTTGCGTGCCTCCGGTCTCCGTGTCGCCGGCAATCACGATCTTTCCATCGGACTGAACGGCCATCGCATATGCGTGGGCGTTGCTTGAACCAGGAGAACCGAACCAGTAGTACGCCTTGCCCGTTCCCGAACCGAACGTGGAATCGAGCGTGCCGTCCGCGTTGAATCTGATCAGACCCATGTCGTCTTTCGGGCCCGCGTCCGTGATGCCGGCGACGAGAATCTTGCCATCCGGTTGAACATAGGCCGCGTATGAGACGTCGCGCGTGGATCCGATCGAAGTCCACAGATCGCCGTCGCCCGCAAAAGTGGAGTCGAGCGTGCCGTCAGAGTTCAGACGTGCGACCGACGACTGATACCGCGACGATACGTACGCCCGCCCAGCGAGGATGAGCTTCCCATCGCTCTGCAAGGCCGCTGCAAAAGCGGTGTCGTCACCGGGTACCACCGAATGAGTCAGCTTGCCTCCGGCGCCAAATGTGGGGTCGAAATCCGAGGAGGCGGCCGCGGCGCTCTGCGGAATGACCGCCGCAAGATAAACCAGACAGACAAGTGGTTTTAGGAAACCGAAGACCCGCGCCATGCGGACTCGGGGCGTGCGGCGCCGTTTCTGCGCGATGGACGTTCGCTTGGACATGTTGATTCTGATGACGGCGAGGCTTGACTCGAGGATTTCGCGCGCGGAAACGCAGCGTGAATTCATACTAACTTGCTCGGCCGGTCGGATCAAGCCGGCGGTTTTGAGGACCTCGGGTCGTCTCGCGGCCCGACACGCTTACTTGCGCGGCGCGTAACGGTTGTGCAGCATCAAGTCGTTGCCGTCCGGGTCCTGAAAGAAGGCCATGTGGCAGACGCCGGAGTCGAACGTCTCGCCAAGGAACGTGATCCCCTTGGCCTCTAGTTCCGCGCGTGCGGTGGCAACATCGTCTACGTGGAGAGCTAAGTGCGCGTTGTGTTGCGGTGCAAATTCCCGGCCCATCTTTGCGGGCTCCCAGACACTGAAACAGACGTCGCCTGCCCAGAACTCGAATCGGGACTTGTCGTCCGGCCTGAGTCCAAGCGTTTCCACGTAGAAGGCGCGCGAGCGCTCGGCGTCAGTCGACGGAACGGCGATGAAATCGATTCGGGTGATCATTGGTGGCGGTTCCTGACCGATCGTAATAACCGAGACGGCTAATTTGCCCGCTCTCAGCAAAGCACCAAACCGCATGTTTACAGATTTGTCGCGGTTTTGTGGCAGATTTCTGTCCGAACCTGTTAAGCAAACCTTTCCGACGTCCAGACAAAAGATTCAGCTTCGGCGGGTTCAGACTTGTTTTCGAATCTGGCGCAGGCGCTCATATGCAATGACGTCCTGCGCGTCAAGCGGCTGCGGTGGCTTCTTTCATTTGCGCCAGAAGCTTCACGGTTCTTTCATCGTTCAGCAGCCAGCCTCCGCAAAATCGCTCCACGCCCAGCTGAATGCCGCCGCGCACGAGTACCGCCTTCGCCATTCCACCGCTGACGTACGACCAACCTTCGGCGGCGGCAAGATGCACTTCGCCTTGCGCCTCGCAGAAATCACGCCAGAGAGCGTTGACCACGTCGACGATTTGATCGGCGTTGAGCATGGACCCTTCCTCGCCGAGGTAGCGCACGCTGAGTGTTGTTGGGGAACCTTCGCTTTGCGCGCGGACCCAGGCCTCGATCGTGTCGGTCGAAGCAGTCATGCCTACTCCTATCCCCCCTGGACAGTTGGCTTCAGAAGGCGGCTTCAACCAAAGCGCGCAGATCCTCGGACGTCGCGCCGCCAGGTGTCAATCCTAACTGCGCGCGCGGTTCCGCGGCGGCAACTATTTCGTTGATCCGCTCCGGTGCTACACCAAGCCCCTTGAGACTGGTCGGCAACCCGGCCGTCGCCATCATTTGAGCAATCACCGTGGAGGGTTCCGGCGTGTTCATAGCCTCGGCGACCATCTCCCACGCCACGGCGTCGCGAATCCTCAGGAACTCCAGTGTGTAAGGCAGCATCACTCCGTACGTAGGTGCGTGCGGGACCTCGCCGATGCGCACGATCGTCTGACAAAGCACGTGATGCACGGCATAACCGGTCGCGCCAACCGCGAAGCCGGCTTCAAGTGCGCCCAGCGACAGGCGCGCGCGTCGATCTGCCGTGACACGGTCGACCGCAACCGTCTCCGGCTGTGGCGCCCCGATGCCAAGTTCCTCCGCGATTCCGCCGTAAAGCAAGCTGATAGCGCTTTGTGCGGCCAGTCGCGGTACCGGGCTGCTGGTCGTTACGAAAATAGATTCGATCGCATGAGATAGCGCGTTCATCGCGCTGCCTACAAGAAGTTCGCGGGGCTGAGACGCCATCAGATCCGGCACTCCAATCACGATCTTCGGCCGGATTAGACGTCCGGCTCCTGCGAATCCGGCTGGTAACCGGTGAAACGGTGTCATCGGTGCGCCGGAAAGAGTTGTGGGCAACGCCGCGACCGGTTCGCCGTTGGCGCCGCCGATCGACTTCGCAACGTCGATCACACGCCCGCCGCCGACCGCCAGGACCGGACGGGTACCAACTCGGTCGAGCAGTTCTCCGGCGATCTCATCCACACGGCCATGACGCACGAAAACGGTCTCGGCCGCCATGGAAGCGACCTCCGTCGCTTGGCCCACCGACCTCTCGGTGGCCAACAGCACAAAGTTCTCCATACCCGCCGCGCGCAGATAAGCCGGCAGACTCGCGAGCGCCGACGGGCCGAACGCGATCAGGCGCTCGCCGTCTCTCCAGACGAAATCGGGACGCGTTGTGTCGAGGAAGACCGGAGTCATCGAGCGACAGGCTACGCGGAGCCGTGGTCGACCGTCGGCTACAGGCGAGACAGACAGCGACACGCCGTCCGACTTCGCAAATAGATTACGAACACCTGTTCGCTTTCGCTTGCGTTCAGGCTCGGCACTTCCTCGGTCGCGACGGGCTTAAACGGCCCAACGCACTCGAGCGCTTCGGGTCGGCCGGCCTGAAGTGACCAAAAGGAGGTGAGCGATGGAGTTTGCAGTGATCATGATCTGCATCACCACGCTGCTGCTCGTCGCAATTCGCGTCTAGTGGCCCAGATAAGAGAAAGGGCCCCTTCGGGGGCCCTTTCTCGTCAAAGTGAGGTGGCGATGGCGCCAGTCACCATGATCTGCATCGACCAGATTTTACATCTTTCTGCGGTTGCAGGCGGCTGAGCAGTTTCGGCCTAGGGTCGTAATCCACGATTCGTAACCCGTCGTCGCACACCTGGGGTGATCATGCTTACAAAAAGGAAATAGCCGTATACCCCGGCAGGCGATCAATTTCGCCACCGCCTTCGTTTCTAAATCCCTCGATCAGCTCGGCTTCCGGCTCGACCGCCGATTACGGCACCGCATGATTGGGCGCAGCGGCCGATGCTGCCGCTCCCTCCGCTTCGTCAACCACCCCGCGTCGGCGTTCGACGTTGGTGAGGGCACGGGCGTACGCGCGACCACTGGCCTGGACGGTGTCGGTGGAGACCCCTTGACCGGCCGCCATGCGACCGTCGACCTCAATCACCACTGAAACCTCGCCGATCGCATCCTGGCCGCTGGTCACGGCTTCCACGCGATACTCGGCCAGACGCGCCGTCAGCCCGGTCGCGTCGTTGATCGCCGCGAAGATCGCGTCGATTGAGCCGTCGCCGGTGCCGTGACCTTCCACCTGTTCACCGTCAGGCTTCGTGACCTTCACCTGGGCCTTGGGCTCTCCATCGCTGCTGGTGTGCAGATCGAACCAGTCGAACGAGTACGCACGTGTGTCGTCGCGCAGTTCGTCGGAGACAATCGCTTCGAGGTCCATCGCGGTGACTTCCTTCTTGCGGTCTGCGATCTCCTTGAAGCGCTTGAATGCCTGGTTGAGCGTTTCACCGTCGATCTTGTAACCCAGTTCCTCTAACGCGTTCTTCAGCGCGTGGCGGCCGGAGTGCTTGCCCAGCACCAATGCATTACTTGCGAGACCGACGGTCTCTGCGTCCATGATCTCGTAGGTGCGGCGCTCCTTCAGCACGCCGTCCTGGTGAATGCCGGCCTCATGCGCGAAGGCGTTTCGACCGACGATCGCCTTGTTTGGCTGGACCGGATAACCGGTCAGACGGCTGACCAGGCGGCTGGTGCGGGAGAGCTCGCGCGTCTTGATGCCGGTCCACACGCCAACGGCGGGCCGGCGCGTGTGCAGCAGCATCACGAACTCTTCGAGCGACGCGTTGCCCGCGCGCTCGCCGATGCCGTTGACCGCGCACTCGACCTGCCGCGCGCCGGCCAACACACCGGCGAAAGAATTGGCCACGGCCAGACCGAGATCCTGGTGACAATGCGTGGAGAGTGTGACTTTGTGCAGATCGGGCACGCGCTCGTAGAGACCACGCAGGATCTCGGCGTACTCCTCCGGAATTGCATATCCGGTGGTGTCGGGAATGTTGATCGTGGTCGCACCCTCGTCGATCGCCGCCTTTACCACCTCGGCCATGAAGTCGACGTCGCTTCGGGAGCCGTCCTCCGGAGAGAACTCAACATCGTCTGTGTACTGACGCGCATGCGCGACGGCCGCCTTGGCCTGCCCCAGCACGTCTTCGCGTGTGGTGCGCAGCTTGCGCTCGATGTGCAGGTCGCTGGTGGCGATAAAGGTGTGGATGCGCGGACGCTCACTGTCCTTGATCGCGTTCCAAGCGGCGTCGATGTCCTGAAACCCCGTGCGCGCAAGTGCGCAGATCACCGGTCCCTCAACGTTCCGGGCGATCATCTGCACGGCCTCGAAGTCGCCGGGAGAGGTGATCGGAAAACCGGCCTCGATGATGTCCACGTTCAGCCGCGAAAGCTGCTGGGCGATCTCCAGCTTCTCCTGAGCGTTGAGCGAAATGCCCGGCGACTGCTCGCCGTCGCGCAGCGTGGTGTCGAAGATCTTTACGCGGTCGGCCGGATCACCGCTTTGCGTCTCGCTTTGCTGTACATCATCAGTCATTGCAACCTCTCCTCTTTCTCTCATTCAAACCTATTCGCGGTGGTGTGTGGCGGCCCTTGCGGCCGCGCGCGTGTAGTTAGCTCCCCGAAGGGAGAAGGAGGAGAAGCAGAAGGTTCAGGTTGCGCGCCACTTGTGCCAGTTTAACGGACAATCGGATTGACGCGCCGGCCAATGGGCTTGGCCTCGAAATCGTTCGTTCGCGTTCCATTGCCCCTCCCGTACCATGGCGACAGTCGAATTTCCGGGTGACGACTCGTCAATCCTTCGTCAACTCCATCCGATGGAGTCGTCCTATCGCCGAGACCTGCCGCTCCGGCACTCCCGCGAGCGCGGCGAGTTCCGGCCAGCCCTTCACTGCCTCCCTCACCGCTTCGAACGCGTTCCGCGGGAGGTTGCGGGGAAGCGATGCCAGCACGGCGCAGGCCCGCAGATCCTCTAGTCGGATTTCGTCGAATCTGCCGTTGACAGACATTTGATGGACGCCGGTCCATGGGCCGCCGGGGTTATAGGCAAACGTGAGGTCGTAAGCCGGAGCCAGGCTCCATGCTCCCGTCTTGTTCATCAGAAAGGCGATGTTTTTGACGTGGTCGTCCTGGTTGCGGGCGACGATGTTGAAGATCATGCGCAGGAAAAGCTGTTCGCGCTGTTCGGCGGGCAGATGCAGGTTTCGGGCGACAGACAGCGCGTGTTCGTAGGAGTGGATTCGCGGCTGGTTGTAGTCGAGGTGGGCAAGCGCGCCGAGGGTCTGCATGTGAAGCTTGCCGCCTGAGGCGGTGCGGTCAAAGCGGCGAGTCATGAAGTGACTGCGTCCCGCTTCCTCAAGCAGGCGACACTCCGACATCTCCACTCCGGCCTGCGCGGCCATCAGGTGATAGGCGTACTCGATCGCGCCGAAGCCGTCCGGATCATCTAATTCGCGGTCACGATTGCCGCTTACGCCGTCGAACTTGATGATCCAATGCTGAAACCCCGCCGGGGCCACGACCTGGCCGGATCGCAGCTCACCCGTGTCCGGGTTCCACGCGACGACCGCCTTGGCCCGGGCGCCGCCCGCCGACGTCCCGACGCGCAGGATGTCGCGAACCCCGGCGCTGACCCGCTTGCCTCGAAGCGACGTGACGAATCGCTCCCTTTGGGTCAACACCTCCGACGCGACCCGTCGAAGCTCATCCACATCTACCGTCCGTTCGGAACTCCTTGGTCCCTTGGCGGGGCGGTATTCCAGAGCGCCCATGCCCCGCCGGCCGACATATGCAAGACGATCCAGGCCGGTCTGTGTGCCGGATGCGTTTCGAGACTCAATCCAGGCGTCGATCAACGCGTTGCCGAAGCGATCCGGGAGCGAATCGGCCAATAGGCCGGGCAGTCCACGAAACGTCTCCGGCGGCAGTTGCGGAAAGCTGTACGGCCGCGTCCTCAAGGGCATCGTCAAGGGAGACACCTCTATGCCCGATTCGGCGAATTCGCGATCGTATTGAAACACCGCGTAGGCGCCGCTCGTATGCATAGCGACCGCTCCGATCGTGCGACCCCAAAGCCTGACTTCGAGCACGGGGGCCATCGTCAATCACCTGCATCGTCCCAGCGCCAGGGCCGGGTGTGCGGCGGAGTCTTGCCCGACGCGCGCACTCGGCGCTTAGGGCGCCCGGCGTGCCGAAGCATCTCCACCGGCGCCAGGTCCGGCGCGGGAAATACTGCATCGAGCCGGTCCACCATTCCCAAAGCACGCAGAATGCGGACCAGGTTCACCAGTGACACCGACTTGCCGGATTCGAATCTCTCTACCGTGTTTCGATGCAGGCCGGCCTCACGCGCGAGCGCGGCCTGAGTGAGGCTGTGTGCGATGCGTTCTGCGGCGGCGCGAGCGCCGAGAGCGACGACGACATCTTCGTCGCTGGCTGTCTCGTATTCATGCATTACGCATAATATATCGTGTATTAGGTTCGGTTCACGCTGTAATGCATGTGATATTGTGGATTAGTCGATTACTAATCGAGGCGTTGCACCGTCCTCGACCACGCCGAGCAAGACGTACCAGCGCCGTGTACACATCCGAATGCGGTTTCAGTAAACCGGCGAGAAGCCCGACCGGGCGTCAGGCGAAAGTAACTACGTGACCGTCGCGAAAGCCGTCGAGCTTGAGGATTTCGTCGATCAACTGCTGCGGAATCTCCTGCTGCGACGTGACGGCCAGTACCGCGCCTTCGCCCTCGCCGCCGGCGCCTACCACCGCGTTGTCGATGTTCACGCCCGACTCGCCGAAAATTGTGCCTACGCGGCCGAGCATCCCAGGACGGTCTTCGTAGCGGAAGAAGGCGATGTGGTCGGCAAATTCGAGGTTGAAGTCCTGACCGTAGACAAGCACCAGACGAGGGCGGTTCTTAGGGCCAAGACCCGTGCCCCCCACCTCGATTGTTTCACCGTTGGTGCGCACCGAGACCTTGATCAACTCGGTGAAATCTTCCGAATGGGTTGTGCTGGATTCGGTGACGCTGATGCCGCGAGTCTCGGCCAGAGCCGGGGCGTTCACAAGGTTGACCTGTTCCTCGGTGTGACCTTCGAGCGCGCCCTTCAGCACCGCCACCGTCAGCAGGCGAGTGTCAAAGTTGGCGAGCGCCCCTTCGACGGATACGTCAATGTGGTCCAGCGATCCGTGTTCGGCCAGAGACACGGCCAATCGGCCAAGACGGCCGGCCAAAGGAATGAACGGCTCCAGGATCGCCAGATCCTCCGCCCCCACCTTCGGGATGTTCACGGCGTTGCTGACGAATCCGCCGCTCAGCGCGGCATCGATCTGCTCGGCGGTCTGCACGCCGGCGCGGTCCTGCGCTTCAGTGGTGCTGGCCCCGAGATGCGGGGTAACAACGACGTTGTCCAACTCAAACAGCGGCGATTCGGTCATCGGCTCGCTGGGAAACACGTCCAACGCGGCACCGGCGATCTCTCCGCTCTTCAGGGCCTCGTACAACGCGTCGTAATCGATCAATCCGCCACGCGCGACGTTCAGCACTCGGGCGCTCGGCTTCATCTTCGAGAAAGCGTCCGCCCCCAGGAAGCCCTTGGTTTCCGGAGTGTTGGGCAGATGGATCGTCAGAAAATCGGCGACCGCGTAGAGGTCTTCGGGGGTCTCGGCCTTGGTGGCGCCCAGTTCCCGGAAACGCTCTGCGCTGACAAACGGGTCGTAGCCGACGATCTCCATTCCGAAGGCCTTCGCACGGGCGGCGACCAGCTGGCCGATACGACCGAAGCCAAGTACGCCCAAAGTCTTTTCGTAAAGCTCCACGCCGCCGTACTTCGAGCGGGCCCATTCGCCGTCGACCAGCGCGGCATGCGCTTGGGGCACGTTTCGCGCGACGGCCGTGAGCAGTGCCATCGTGTGTTCGGCGGCGGTGATGATGTTGCTCTCAGGGGCATTGGCGACGATGATTCCGCGCTGGGTGGCGGCAGGGACGTCGATGTTGTCAACGCCCACTCCGGCGCGGCCGATCACTTTTAGGTTGCCCGCCAGGTCGATCAGCGCGGCGTCCACCTGGGTCGCCGAGCGCACCAGGAGCGCATCGAACTCGCCGATTCGGCCATTCAATTCTTCGTCGGACCAGTCGACGCCGACTTCCACGTCGTACTTCTGACGCAGCAGCTCTACGCCGGCGTCGGCGATTTTCTCCTTGACCAGGACCTTGGCGCGGTCGCTCATCGGACTACGCGCCGACCGTCACACCGGCGTCAGCGAAAACACGCTGTGCCGCCGCGACGCCGGCGCCAAGCTCCAGCGATCCGCCGAGTTCGTTGATGGCCATTTCCAAGCCGGCGATCGTTGTGATGATGTCGAACGGGCCGAAGTAGCCGCAGTGTGCGATGCGCAGAATTTTGCCCTTAAGCTGCGACTGACCGCCGGCGATCGTGATGCCGTACTTGTCGCGCATCAGCTTGGGTACAGCGGCGCCGTCCACGCCCTCGGGCACGCTCACCGCTGTGACGACCGATGCAGCCTCGTCGTCCAGGCCGAAAATCTCCATGCCATGCGCCTTGACGGCCGCGCGCGTGGCACGACCCAGCAGTCGGTGGCGATCGTAAACGACCGGCAAAGCTTCGGTGACGATCATGTCAAGCGCCACGTCGAGACCCATGAAGAGACTGACCGGCGGCGTGAACGGCGAGCTTGGCGGATCCTTTCGCTGGCCCTTGGCGGTCTTGTTCCAGTCGAAGTAGTAACGGCCGGCCGGGCGCTCGGCGGCCTTGTCAAGCGCGGCCTGACTAACGCTGGCGAAGCCCATGCCCGGTGGGCACATCAGGGCTTTCTGCGAGCCGGAAACAACCACGTCCAGGCCCCATGCGTCCTGGTGTAGTTCGGCGGCCCCCAAGCCGGATACGGCGTCGACGACGATCAGCGCACCGTGCTTGTGCGCGATCTCGGCGATCGCGGCGACGTCGTGGATCACACCGGTCGAGGTTTCGCTCAGGGTGGTGAAAACAACGCCGGCACCGGGCGTGTCCGACAGCGCGCGGTCCACCTCTGCCGGGTCAATCTGAGTACCCCACTCCACGTCTACGTACGTGTAGTCGGCCTCGTAGGCGTCGGCCAGCTCTTTCCATCGCTCGCCGAACTTGCCGGCGCTGGTGACGACGATCTTGTCGCCGGGGTGCACAAGATTGACCATCGCGCTCTCCATCGCGCCAGAACCCGACGAAGCGAAGCAGAGCACATCATTCGATGTGTCAAAAACGGTTTTGAGGCGGTCCAGCACACGCGCGTACACGGGCACGAAGGCCGGCGCGCGGTGGTACAGGATCGGCTCGGCCATCACCTGCGAGACCTTCGGCGGCACTGGCGTGGGGCCGGCGGTCATCAGATACTGCTTGATGTAGGGCGAGTTCGTCAAGGGGACGAATATAGCGATGCGCCTCAGCGCGGCGGCTGGGTCATACCGGTGAGCGCGTCGATTATCCCGCGCGCGATCGAGGCGGCGTCGCCAGGGTCGGCGCTGCTGGCCGTGTCCGCGTAGGCGATGAAAAGCACCCAAAACACGATCGCCAGAACCGCGATGATGGCCCCTGCGATGCTGGTCCAAAATCCGGCCACCGCAACGTCTCTGTGCTTGCGCGTGCGGCCTTCGTCAACGGCCTTTTTGCCCTTGTGACCCAGTATCACGCCGACGATCGAACAGATGATCGACAGTGGCGCGCTGAAACCCGCCGTAAAGAACATCAACGCGATCGCGATGATGCCAAGCGTGAGACTGGCCACGGCCAGCCCGTTGTCCGGCCCCGAGTCGTAGACGTAAAAGGCGCCCGGCGGGTTGTAATAACCGGTCTGACCGTAATAGGGCTGCTGTTGGTAAGGCTGCTGTTGGTATGCCTGCTGCTGATAGGGCGGCTGCTGATAGGGCGGCTGCTGATAAGTCGGTTGCCCGTAAGGCTGCTGGCCATACGGCTGCGCAGGCGGCGGGAAGGCCTGTTGCTGCCGGTACGGCTGTTGTGGAGGCTGTGCGGCCGGTTGCGATGCCGAGGCCGCGTGCTCGTCTCGATTTCCTGGCTCGCCTGAAGGCGGGAACGGTGGCTTGTCGTTTTCGTTCACGTTCCCGCCTTTCACCAACAACTCAGCCCTTGTCGAACTCCGTATTGATCCAGTCCATGCCCTTGCGCAGTTCGCCGCCCACCTGTTCGATCTGGTGCTTGGCGTGCTGCCCGCGCAGACGGTCGAAGTTCTCCTTGCCGGCTTTGTTTTCGGCAATGAACTCGCGGGCGAAGTCGCCCGACTGAATCTCGGTGAGAATCTGCTTCATCGCGGCGCGGCTCTCGGGGCCGATCACGCGCGTGCCGCGAGTGAGATCGCCGTACTCGGCAGTGTTGCTGATCGAGTATTCCATGCCGCTGATGCCCTTTTCGTAGAGCAGGTCGGCGATTAGTTTCATCTCGTGCAAGCACTCAAAGTAGGCCAGGCGCGGGTCGTAGCCGGCCTCCACCAAGGTCTCGAATCCGGCGATGATCAACTCGGTAGCACCGCCACAGAGCACAGCCTGCTCGCCGAAAAGGTCGGTCTCGGCTTCGTCTTTGAATGACGTTTCGATTACTCCGCCGCGAGTGCAGCCGATGCCTTTTGCGTAGGCCAGGGCCATCTCGCGCGCGGCGCCCGTCGCATCCTGATGCACCGCGACCAGGCCGGGCACCCCCCCGCCTTCTTCAAACTGCGAACGCACCAAGTGACCGGGACCCTTTGGCGCGACCATCGCCACGTCCACGCCCTCGCCGGGATCGATCTGGTCGAAGTGGATCGCGAATCCGTGGGCGAACATCAACAAATTGCCCGGCGCGATGCCATCTTTGATTTGTTCGTTCCAGAGGTCTGCCTGCAGTTCGTCGGGCAACAGGATCATCACCACGTCGCCGAGGCTGGCCGCCTCCGCCACGTCCACGACCTTGAGGCCCTCGGCCTCCGCCTTCGCAACCGACGAAGAGTCCGGGCGCAGGCCCACGACCACGTTTACGCCGGAATCCTTCAGATTCAGGGCATGTGCGTGCCCTTGCGATCCAAAACCGAGGATCGCGACGGTCTTACCGTCAAGTTTTGAGAGATCTGCATCGTTGTCGTAAATCATGCGGGCGAGGCTATCGCAAGCGGACGCCGGCTGAATTCACGCGTCGGTCCCAAACGAGATTCCCTGTGTTCATGCGGCCATCCCGCAAATTAGGCAGTCATTCGTCCATTGCCGGTTAAAGCGGGTTGCGCGAATATCCGAAACCTGCCCCAGACGAGCTGATCGTCGAGGCAGTGAGACATTCAAGGGAGAAGGACGAAGTTCATGTACGCCGCATCCATGCATTTCACTACGCGCTCGTACGCTCCTGGCAATCCGACTTCGCCTTTCGCCTTTCAACTCACGGCGAAACAATCGTCACGTTCAAACGAGCGTGACCACATCCACCAGACGACGGCATCTGCTGTCCGCTTAACCGTCGTCACCGGCGCGCGTCGCCCCTTGTGCTCGGGGCCACATAACCATCAATCGCGCGCCAAGTCGTTGACGGAAACGTCAGCACTTCGTGAGACGACTGGGTACGTGTCGTAAGACGCCACAGATACCTCCACGTCAAACTCGCGAAAAACCGAAAGCCGCCACCTCTCCCCCCGAGTGGCGGCTTTCGCATTTCCGAAGTGCGGAGGTCAGATGGAGACCTCCCACGCAGCCGCAGACATGCCTACTTATAGGCAGTCGTTCGTCCATTTTGTGTTAAAGGCCACAACCCAGGTGGTCGAAACCTGCCACATACGAGTTAATCGTTGCGGCCGTGATGGTCGCTCAAGGGAGAAGGACGAACTTCATGCATGCCGCATCCTCGTGTTTTCGCGCCGAAAGGCACGCGCCTAAACGGTTTAGTCACCTCTCGCCGGCAACGAGAGAAAGCTCAGATTTGCGCATACAGATGACGGGCGCCCTGTCCGAGAGTCTCAGCGGATTCAAATGCCTCACCAAGCGACCCAGGTCGCGCATACGAGGCGCTCGCGGCAGATTCGTGCGTTCGATCACCGTTCCGGCCGCGGACCTGACCGTCAATGCCGGCGAAAACACATTTTGGTTCAGCGGCCGCTTGGGCGCCAAACGGCTGTCGCCGGGCCTGTATCACCTCAAGTTCACGCTTCTAGATGTTGACGGCAACGTCAGCAATTCGCGCGGCGACTGGGTGCGCGTCATCAGACGTCGCTGACGGTCATCGGGACACGCCGGCGAAAACCGGAAGCCGCCGCTACTCCCCCCGTGAGCGGCGGCTTTCCCTTTTCTTCATGCCGTATTTCGCCATTCGAGTGGCAGGTAGCTTCAAGAAACCGCGGCCGGTTTATCATTCGCCGCTGACCACCACCGCCAAGGAGCAGACGTGTCCGTCGACTGGATAAACGCAGGCGAGCAGTACAACGACATCAAGTACGAACTTCACGAGGGGATCGCGAAGATCACGATCAACCGCCCCGAGGTTCGAAACGCCTTTAGGCCGCAGACGCTATTCGAGCTTTCCGACGCCTTCGACCGCGCGCAAAACGACACCTCCGTCGGTGTGATTGTGCTGACCGGCGAGGGTCCGGACGCGTTTTGCAGCGGCGGTGACCAGCGGATTCGCGGAAACGACGGTTACATCGGAGACGACGAGGTGGCCAAGCAAGGCGTAGGCAGACTCAACGTACTCGACCTGCAGATCCAAATCCGACGCTGCCCCAAGCCTGTCGTGGCCTCGGTGGCCGGGTTCGCCGTCGGCGGTGGGCACGTCCTGCACATCGTCTGCGACCTCACGATCGCGGCCGAAAACGCGCGCTTCGGCCAGACCGGTCCGAAGGTCGGGTCTTTCGACGGCGGTTTCGGCGCCGGCTACCTGGGCGCGATCGTCGGGCAGAAAAAGGCTAAGGAAATCTGGTTTTTGTGCCGTCAGTACGACGCGCGGGAGGCCCTGGAGATGGGTCTGGTGAACACGGTTGTGCCACTGGAACAGCTGGAAGGCGAGACTGTTAAATGGTGCAAGGAGATGCTTGAAATGTCGCCGTTGGCACTGCGCATGCTGAAGGCTTCTTTCAATGCCGCCACCGACGGCATGGCCGGCGTGCAGCAACTCGCGGGCGACGCCACGTTGCTCTTCTACATGAGCGAAGAGGCCCAGGAGGGCCGCGACGCCTACGTGCAGAAGCGCAAGCCGGACTTCGGCAAGTTTCCGAAGCGACCGTGAGCGGCGCCGACCGCGTGAAAGGATTTTGAACATGGGCGCCGCGTCCGTCTGGATCAAGGCCGCGCGACCGCGCACGTTGCCGGCGGCGCTCGCTCCGATCGCCGTGGGCACATGCCTGGCGGCCGGTCCGGCGAACACCTTTAAACCGCTGATTTTGGTCGCCGCGGTGGTCGGTGCGCTGTTCATCCAGATCGGGACCAATCTCTCTAACGACTACTCCGACGCGCGCCGAGGCGCCGACACCGAGGACCGTCTCGGCCCCGTGCGCGTGACCGCAGGCGGACTGGTGCCGCCGCGATACGTGCTGTACGCAACCTGGGCGTCTTTCGTGATCGCTGTGGCGGCGGGCGGGTATCTGATCTACGAGGCCGGATGGGAACTTCTGGCGGTCGGTGCGGCGTCGATCGTGGCGGGAGTGCTTTACACGGGCGGACCCCGACCGTATGGATATGAAGGACTGGGAGAGATTTTCGTGTTCCTTTTCTTTGGCGTAGTTGCCGTGATGGGCTCCTTCTTCGTACAGACCGAACAGATCGCCTGGGAAGCGTTTGCGCTTTCGGTACCCGTCGGTCTGCTGGCCTGCGCCGTGCTGATGGTCAACAACATTCGCGATCTGGATACCGACCGGCGTGCCGGCAAGCGCACACTGGCGGTGCGGCTGGGACGCGGACGCATGCGCCGTGTTTTCGCAATAACGCTCTACGTGTCGTTTGCTCTGGTGCCGCTGATTTGGCTCGTGACAGGGCTCACCGCATGGATCAATTTGGCACTTCTTGCGCTTCCGTTGGCTCCGTCGCTTGCGCGCACCGTGCGCGATCGCACCGACGGCGGAGCGCTAAACACCGCGCTCGGTGACACCGCTCGCATGGAAATGGTGTTTTGTGTGTTGCTTGCGCTGGGCTTGATGCTGCCGTCTCTGGCGTAGCGTTACGCCATGGCAATCGAACGCGTTGAGCTCTTCCCGCTAAGGCTGCGGTTCAAACGACCGTTCGAGACCGCCGCCGGTACGGTCACCACTCGTGACGTCGCGGTGCTGCGGCTGACCGACACCACCGGCGTCGTGGGACTCGGCGAGATCAGTCCGTACCCGCATCCGCGGTTTGGTGGCCTCGGCGATTTGGTGGGCGCCTTCGAGCTTCAAGCGCGACCGCGGCTTGAAGGCTGCTCGATCGACTCCACCGCGTCGCTGCTCGGCGAGCTTGGTTCGCGGCTCCCGGCACCGGCCTTTGCGGCGGTCGACACGGCTCTTTTGGATCTTCAAGCGCGACGCATCGGCGTGCCCCTCGCGGATCTTTTCGATCGCCCCGCACGGCGTTCGGTCGAAGTCAACGCGACGATTGCTTCCGCCTCCCCTGACGATGCCGCCGACCAGGCGCGGGCATTCGTGCAGACCGGATACAAAACGCTGAAGCTGAAGGTCGGCATGGCAGAGGACCGCGCGCGCGTTTCGGCCGTGCGCGAAGCCGCCGGATGGCAGACAGGACTGCGCCTCGACGCAAATGGAGCTTGGTTTTCGGCGGAGGCCGTCAACAACATCGGCGCCCTGACGGAGTTCGGTCTTGAGTTGATCGAGCAACCTGTAAAACCCGATGATTTGGCGGGCATGCATCGCGTTCGCGAATCGGTGTTGGTTCCGATCGTCGCCGATGAAGGCGTCCGCGACGCCGCGGATCTGCGCAAGCACGTCCAGCACGGGGCCTGCGACGGTGTGGCGGTGAAGCTCTCTCAGGTCGGAGGACCGTCTCGCGCTCATGTGCTGGTGGATCAGGCGGAGGCGGCAGGGTTGTTCTGCATTGTCACCAGCACGCTCGACGGCGGCGTTGGGTTGGCCGCCGGACTGCATTTCGCCGCGGCCCGGTCCGAGATCGAACTTGCGTGCGGTTTGGCCACGCAGGCTGCTTTTGAGTGCGACTACACGACGGGATTGCCCGCCGTCACGGATGGGCGCATGGCGCTAAACGGGGTCGCTGGGCTTGGCGTGGAACTGGACGAAGCGCGACTCGCCGATCTGGCGCTCGACCTGAGCTGAAGACGGTCAAGATCGCCCACGACGAAATTGGCGTGACTTCCGGCCCGAGCCCTGTGGTTTCAGGCGCTGTGGGTCCGTCGCGGGCTAGAGCCCGTGCAAACTTAGGAAGCTTTCAATCTGCCTTACCGTGGCTTCGGGTTGCTCCATATGCACCGAGTGACCGGCGTCCTTGATCGTCACATGCTTGGCGCCCGGCACGCATTCGGCGATTCTGAGCGCTTTATCGGTGTAGAGCCGGTCGCGCGCGCCACTTATAGCCAGTAACGGCGCATGGATCTCCGGCAGCCGGTCCCACATCGGTTCGTATGCGGACTGACCAATACCTCGCAAGGCCTGCGCAAGCGCCTTTGGATCGTGTGACATCCTGTCATCGCGCTGAGCTTCGATGAGTTCGCGCGACTGGTCGGTCAGCGCGGGAACCTTCTCCCAGAGTTCTACGAACTGCCGGATCGTGGAGTTCTCAAGTCGCTTTGAAAGCGCGTAGTCCCGACTGCGCCGGTCAGCCCGAGCGAGCGGATCGTCGATACCGGCGGTTCCGGATTCCACGATCACCGCGGCCACGTCATCCGAGTGTTCGAGGGCATAATCGAATACCACGCGCGCCCCTTGCGAGTATCCCCAAAGCACGACCGGCGAGATCGCGCGATCCGCGATGTATCGCGCAACGTGCGCGCGGACCGAATCGACCGTTGGTTCGCCCTGCTTCAACCCGGTCGCGCCGTGACCGGGAAGCTCGATAGCGTGCACCGGACGGGCGCCGGCGATCGTTTCGATCACGGTTTGCCAGGATTTGGGAGTCTGCGCGAATCCGTGAACCAGCAAAATGGGTGTGGTTGCGAATTCCGTCACGACAGACAAAACACCCAACGAACATGAAGCTCACCAATGAAACATTCGCGCCCCTCCGCGTGCTGATCGACGAACTCGCGCGCAGCGGCGTACGCCACGCGGTCGTATGTCCGGGCTCGCGCAACGCGCCACTGGCGTACGTTCTCGGCGACCGCGACGACGTCAAATGCTGGAGTGTGCTCGACGAACGCTCCGCCGGCTTTTTCGCACTCGGGATCGCAAAGTCCACTGGCGCTCCGGTCGTGGTTACATGCAGCAGCGGCACCGCTGCGGCAAACCTGCATCCTGCCGTGATCGAAGCCGACCACGCGGGCGTGCCGCTGATCGTGCTGACCGCGGACCGCCCACCCGAGCTGCGCGACGTCGGCGCCGGTCAGGCGATCGATCAGATCAAGCTTTACGGATCGTCGGTGCGTTGGTTTGTCGAAGGCGGTAATCATGCGCTCAGCGAGCAGACCCTACGCCACTTCCGCGCGCTCGGTTGCCGCGCCGTCGCCGAGGCGACCGGCGCAAACCCGGGTCCCGTGCATATCAATCTGCCCCTTCGCGAGCCGCTGGCGCCCGAGGAAGTAGATCTCTCGGCATTGGAGGCAGGCGTAGCGGCGCGGGGCCGTCCCGCCGGGGAAGCTTGGACAAAACCGTTGACCGGCACCTCGGCGGTGGCGGAAGACAGCTTCGGCCGACTTCTTGCCTCGAGGCGTCCGTTGATGGTCGTCGGCGAACAAAACCATCAAGACCTAGCCGCGACGATCGCTGAATTCGCCGCGCGCCATGACGTACCTGTGCTGGCCGACGCGCTTTCTCAGATGCGACGTACCGGTATCGCAGAGCGTGCATCCCTGGTCTGCGCATATGACGCAATACTGCGAAACGCTGCGGCGCGTGAATATCTGGAGCCGGACTACGTGCTTCGCCTGGGAGAACTGCCCACCTCCAAACCGCTTCGTTCGTGGCTGGCTTCACTCGACTGTCCACAGGTGGCAATCGATCCGCGCGGCGTGTGGCACGAAGCAACGCGCGTGGCGACCGAGCTTGTTCAGTGCGATCCGAACGTTTTTGTTCGTGCCGGACTGGATCGCTCGAGCCGGGCTACGTCGGATTCCTGGTCCGAAGCATGGCGTGCGCTGGAATCCGCCGCTCAGGATTCGATCGACTCCGCCCTTGCGACGGAGCGGTTCCCGTTCGAACCCGCCGTGTACCGCTCGGTACTTTCGGGATTGCGGGGCGGAGCCACGATCTGGGTGTCGTCCTCCATGCCGGTCCGCGACGTAGAGGCATATGTGTCCCCTGCTCGCGACGACGTCCGATTTCTGTCCAACCGCGGCGCCAACGGCATCGACGGCGTGCTGTCAAGTGCTCTTGGAGCCAAGGCCCCTTGGGGATGCGATCACGTAATCCTGCTGACCGGCGACCTGGCCCTGCTTTACGACATCAACGCGCTGGCAGTCGCCGCGCGCCACGAGATCCCGATCACAATCGTGTGTGTGGACAACGACGGCGGCGGAATCTTCTCCTTCTTGCCGATCGCCAAACACCCAGGCCATTTCGAAGACAAAATCGCCGCCCCGTCGGGCGTGGACCTCGAATCGGTGGTCAAGGCGTTCGGCGCGGAATACTCGGCGCCAGAGAACGTAGAGCAACTCCAGTCGGCTGCGATGCGCTCCGGCGTGGTGCACCTACGCACCTCGCGAACGGACAATAAGAACGGTCACGACCGCGTGTTATCGGCGGTCGACGAGGCAATCGGCGTTGCCTTGGCGAAGGTAACCGCACTGCCTTGAGCGGCCCCTGTTCGCCGCGGCGCCGACCTGCCTGGCTGGATTGAACCGTCGCTCCGTTCGCGCAT
Source organism: Actinomycetota bacterium (assembly GCA_016213645.1). Classification (GTDB taxonomy): domain Bacteria; phylum Actinomycetota; class Thermoleophilia; order Solirubrobacterales; family JACPNS01; genus JACPNS01. The sequence continues at coordinate 1,629 of JACQZY010000011.1, read as the reverse complement.
GTGCGAACGGAGCGAACGGATTCAATCGAAGATCAGCCCGTGAAGTTCGGCGAGATGCGCCGCACCGATTTGTACAGCTTGCACCGCGAGAACTTGCCGGTGGTGGTCACAGTACGGCCGTCGGTGAGCGTGGCGACCACCTTCACGTTGTGAATACCCGGCTTGTACTTGCCGGTGTTGATCGTGAACTGACCCGAGGTGCGAGTGGCCTTCTTCTTACCGTCCACGAAAAGCGTCGCGGTACGAAGCTGCCCGTTGCTGACAGTCGAACCGACGCGCAACTTCGTAGTGATGCATTTGCTCGGCGTGACGATCGCCAGACTCGGCGCCTGCTCGGCCTCAACCGGCGGGTTCGAAACAACGGTCACCGTTGCGGAATCCTGGTCCTTGACCTGTTTCTCGAGCTCGTCATGGCCGCTACCGACAGCGGTATTGACGGTTGTTTCATTGATCACGGTTGTGCACGTGTAGGTCCAGATCTCGTGTGGGCTGAGCACGCCTGCGGTGCCGGTGTCACCGGCCGGGGCGGAAAGCGGCGAACACTTGTCGTCGGTGAGAGTGACGCCGAGCAGATCAGTGTCGCCCGTGTTTTCAACCTCGATCGTGTACGTGACGCTGGTGCCCGGCGCGACCGTAGTGGCGCTGGCCTTCTTGCGGACGTCGATCTTCGGATCGATCACGTCGACCTTTGCGTCGTCGGTGTCGCTAACGGGCTGCTCCAGCTCATCGCGTCCTGTCGCCGTGGCTGTATTTACTGTGTCAACGCTGATCGCCTTGGTGCAGGTGAATTCCCACGACTCGCCAACGCTGAGCACGCCGTCGCTACCACTGTCCAGAGTCGGTCCGACAAGGGGACTGCACTTGTCGTCGGTAACCGTCACACCGTAAAGCGGTGTGTTTCCGTTGTTGGTAGCAACGATCGTGTAGGTGACGCTGTCGCCCGGGTGGATCACCGTGGGCGATGCAGACTTCTCAACCTTGATCGACGGTGCGATCACCTTCACGATCGCGTCGTCCGTGTCGGTGACCTTCTTCTCGAGCTGGTCATCACCGCTGGCGGTGGCTACGTTGACCGTTTCTTCGTTGATGGCCTTGGAGCAGGTGAACACCCAGAACTCACCAACGCTGAGAACGTCGTCGCCTCCAATGTCAGTCGCGCCCGGACCGGTAAGCGGCGAGCACTTGTCGTCGGTTACCTCCACGTTGTACAGCGGAACGTCTCCATCGTTTGTGGCGACGATCGTGTAGGTCACCGTGTCACCTGCGTGAACGAGCGTCGGCGAGGCGGTTTTATCGACATCAATCGACGGGGCGATCACGTCAACCGTGGCGTCGTCGGTGTCACTGACCGACTTGCCGAGCTTGTCCTTGCCTGTTGCGGTAGCGACGTTGACGGTGTCAACGCTGATCGCCTTGGAGCAGGTGAAGGTCCAGGTCTCGCCGGGGCTGAGGATGTTGTCTGCGCCGGTGTCACTTGCGCCGGGACCCGTCAGCGGGCTGCACTTGTTGTCTGTGACGCTCACGTCGGAGAGCGGGGTGTCTCCGGAGTTGGTGGCGAGGATCGTGTAAGTGACGGTGTCGCCTGCGTGGATCGTGGTTGGGCTTGCCGTCTTGTCGACGGTGATTGCG
>JACQZY010000008.1 GCA_016213645.1 Actinomycetota bacterium | reverse complement strand
TCGGTTGTCGAGCGTGCCGGATGGTTGGCGCGCTGCACTCTGCCGATCCTAAAATTTCTTCGGGTACACGATTTTCGCCAGGCTTGTAAACAAGGCATCGGACTGGACGCTGTTGGGCGTCCGGTTCAGGCACACCACGAACGTGGCGTCCAGCTCCGGCGAATAGTACATGCTGACGTCATAGCCCGGCACTTCGCCTCGGTGCCCCAGGAACCCCTTGACCTCCCCGAGACCCAACCCGTATTGCACGTCCGCTCCCGGCGCCACGGGCATCATCTTCATTTGTTCCGCGTGCATCTTCTTGCCCACCAACGAGCCGGTGCCCAGGGCCTTGGCATAGACCTTGAGATCGTTGACGTTCGAGATCATGGCGCCGGTAGCCCAGGCCCAGGAGGGATTGAAGGCGGTGACGTCCACCAGCTCGGCCGTCTTGTTGCCCCGCAGGTTGAAGGACAGGCGCAGGAGGTCGGCATTGCTCATGTATCCGTTGGCGTGCGGTTCGGTCGTATTGGGTAGGGTCGGAAACGACGTGTGCTTGAGGCCGAGCTTCTGAATGATCCGACGGTCCACCTCTTCCTCGATCCGGTGCTTGGTTTCCTCCTCGATGATCAGGCCGAGCAGGGCATAGCCGGTATTGGAGTAATGGAATCCCTTGCCGGGGATCGCAGTGTCCCGGTGGGAGACGGCGTACTTGATCAATTCTTGGGGCGTCCAGTAGAGGAGCAGGTTGGCGTAGCTGACCGCTTCCAGCGCCGGATCGTCGGTGTAGCTGAAGAGGCCGCTGGTGTGGTTCAGCAACTGGCGGATCGTAATCTCCTTGGCCTGGGGGATCTTGAGGTCGAATTTCTTGTCGTACTGTTCGATGGTCTGATCGAGGTCGATCACCCCTTCGCCGGCCAGTTGGAGGACGATTGTGGCGGTGGCGGTTTTGGTGATGCTGCCGATGCGGAACTTGTGGTCCACCGTCATGGATTGGTGCTCGGCGAGGTTGGCATGGCCGAAGGCCTCGACCCACGTGCCTTGATCCGGCGCCCAGATCCCGACGACGGCGCCGGGAATGCCGCCCTTCTCCAGGGCGTCCAGGACGGTTTTCAACAGCAACGCCTCCTGTTGCGGGCTGAACGTGGCGGGCGGTTTGACCGCTTTGAGGTTGTCCCCCGACGCGCAGCCGCCCAGCGTCAGGGCCAGCGTGAGGCCCATCGTGGCCCAGGCTTGC
>JACQZY010000009.1 GCA_016213645.1 Actinomycetota bacterium | reverse complement strand
TGTGACGATCTTCTTCGGCGTGGTTGAGACGGCGTCGTCGTTGGCCTGCACGCCGGGTTCGTTGATCGTGAAGTCGAAGTCCGGGCTGACGTCACGGGCGTTGGAGCTGATCGAGGTGGTGCCGGTGATCGGGAAGGGAAGTGAGTTTTGGCCAGTGCAGTCCGGCGTGATCGGCGGGGCGGTGGCGGAGTTGTACAGCTCGCCTGTGCCGAGCGGATCCTCTGTGGAGTTGCTGTTGTTCACATAGGCGTTGACCCAGGCCTTTGACTCCCACTTCGTGCAACTGGTGGGATTGGTCATGAACTTGTTGCCGTTGGCAAGCGTGCCAAGGAACTTGATCGTCATGCTGTCTACGCGGATGAAGTTGGTAATAACCGGATCCTCGGGTGTGCCCGCGCCGAGATCGAATGAGCGGGCGATTGGAAGAACGGTGATGGTGCGCAGCTTCAGATCGCTCTTGACGTCAGGCGCGATCTGAATCTTCTGGCGGATAAAGCCAAAGCCGAACGGCAACCTGATCCAGATGCCGAAAACCGCAGGAACTTCGGGATCGGTCCGAAGCAGCGAAAGCCGCGTATTTGTTCCGCTGATCGTCATTTCGATGAAATCGGTGCCCGCGTCAGGCGGATAGTCGATGTTGTCCTGCACCGAGCCCAATAGCGTCGAAAGCACGGAGAAGGTGCCGACTGTGGCCGACGCCGGACAAGTGCCGGTCTCGAATACGACCGGATCACAGCGATCGCTCACTGGAATGGCGTTCGGGTTGCCGACCAATCCAGCGGGGATGTCGACAACGGTGTTTTTAACCGACTCATAGAACGGCGAGTCAGATGGATACAAGATCGGATGAGAATTGCCGTAGTTGAAGCCCAACTTCACCGTCGTGTCGGCATGCGCGCCGAGCTGGCTGTTGGACAGCGAAACATTGACCGAGGGGGTGACGACCGCCGATGCGGCCGACGCGATTACAAAGCTGAAAACGAGAAAAACGAATGCGAAAACGCCGGCGCTCCATGCAGCGCGGCTCCGCGAGGCGGAGAAACTCAATGCAGACCCCCTGGATCCCTTCCTTGGTGTTGTCCCTGGAATGAGCACACCACTAAGGCGGGGCGCCCATCGTGAAATGATAATGGTTAGTTCTCTAATTGTCCAGCCGGGGCGGAGTTTCCTCCGCCGATGGAGATCAATCTGATTCGTCGCGCAGGTCCACGGCTTTCGCCAGCAAGTCCAACAACTCGCGCTGTTCGGTCGCCGTCAGTTCCGTCACGCCCGGCAGCGGCTCAAACAGCCGATCCAGCAGACGGCGCTGAAGCTTGCGGCCTTCGGCGGTGACGGCGATGCGCCGGACCCGGCGGTCGGACGGGTCGGGGCCGCGCTCGGCGAGTCCACGCTCCTCCAGATGGTCGATGATTGCGGTCACGTTGGATGCGTCGCAGAAGAGGCTCTCGGCGATCTCGCTCATCGTCATTGAGTCGTTGTCGTGCAGCAGGCGCAGCACGTGCATCTGCGGCGGCGAGATCTGAAACTCCGCGGCGACCATCGGTACGCGTGGCTTGTCGCTGATGACCAAGCGCCATAGAACCTCGGAGATCGCACGGGCGACACCGGGCTCGCCGCTTGTCGTTTTGCCGCCTGGTTTGGTTTGGGATTGCTGCTGAGAAGACATGCCGTGCAATCAGTTTAGTGGCATATTTCGAATGTACGCTAATTAAATGATTGAGTATTTCAAGTTTATGCTGTATGATCGACGCGTATGAGCATTCAAGAAACAACTGCCCCGGGCAACGGCGCCGCGATCGTCGCCGAAGGTCTCGTCAAAGAATTCAAGAACGGACCGCGCGCGGTCGACGGCATCGACCTGCGCGTCGAGACCGGTGAGATCTACGGCTTTCTCGGTCCCAACGGCGCCGGCAAGTCCACGGCCGTGCTGATGCTGACGACGCTGCTGCCGGTCACCGAGGGACGCGCTTGGGTGGGCGGTTTCGACGTCAGTCGACAGGGTGCGCAGGTGCGCGCTTCGATCGGCGCCGCGTTGCAAGAGGCCGCGCTGGATCCAAACCTCACCGCCCGCGAACACATGCGCTTACAGACCACTTTGCAGGGCGTGCCAAAGACCGACCGGCGTCGACTCGGTGACGAGCTAATCGAACGCGTCGGCCTAAGCGACGCGGCCGACCGCAAGGCCGGCACCTACAGCGGCGGTATGCGCCGCAGGCTCGATCTGGCGCTGTCGCTTGTGCACGGACCAAGCATTCTGTTTTTAGACGAGCCGACGACAGGACTGGACCCTCAAAGCCGCAGCGCGCTCTGGGAAGAGGTGGCGCGACTCGCCCGCGAGGACGGCACGACAATCTTTCTAACCACCCAGTACCTCGAAGAAGCCGACGAACTCGCCGACCGCGTGGGCATCATCGACGACGGCAAGATCGTCGCCGAGGGCACACCCGCCGCGCTGAAGAGTGAGATCGGACTTCCGACGGTGGAAGTCACGCCGGAACGTGCCGAAGATCGCGCCCGTGTGATCGAGGCGTTGCGCGGCGACTGCGAGATCGGGGACGGCGCCGTGCACTACGGCGTATCCGGCGACGCAAACACCGGAACGGTCAGCGGACGCCTGCGCGCAACCCGCGGCTTGGCCGACGTCGTACGCGCGCTCGACGCGGCCGGTCTGGCGGTGGCGAACCTTTCGGTCAACGCCCCCACGCTGGACGACGTTTTTTTGGCCAAGACCGGGCGCAAGCTCGAAGGCGCGGGCGATCAGACCGAAGACGAGCACGGCCACGGCCACGGCCACGAGGGTCACTCGCACTGATGGCCCACGCGTCCGCCTTCGACCAAGCACGCGAGATCGCGCGACGCTCGGTGGTCTCGACGATGCGGCGGCCGGCGCAGATCGTGCCGGCGCTGATCTTTCCGATGTTCCTGGTGGCGATCAACGCGAGCGGCCTCGACGCAGCCACGAAACTTCCGGGATTTCCGACGGACTCTTACCTCACGTTCGCGCTGGCCGTGCCGTTCATACAGAGCGGCATTTTTTCGCTGCTCAACGCGGGCACCGACCTGGCGCGCGACATCGAAACCGGGTTCATGGATCGCATGGCGCTGACGCCTATCTCTCGCGCGGCGCTGATCGCGGGCGAACTCGGCGGCGTGATCGTGCAGGGCGTTTTGTTTGGCACGATCTATCTGGTCGTGGGCGTTGCCGCGGGCAGCGGCTTCGGCGCGGGCGCGGCGGCAGTGCCGCTGCTGATCCTGCTGGCCGGGTCGATCGCGTTGGCACTGGGTTGCGTGGGCATGTTCGTGGCCGCGCGCGTGGGCGACAGCGAGGTCATGCAAAGCACGTTTCCCCTGTTCTTCATGTTCATGTTCTTTTCGTCGATGGCGATTCCGCGGCCGATGATCGAGAAGGATTGGTTTCGTACGATCGCCACGATCAACCCTGTGTCGTATCTGATCGAGGGAATCCGCGGGCTGTTCATCGGACCGCTTGACTGGGGTTCGCTCGCGATCGCGTTTGGTGTTTGCGCGGCGCTGACCGCGATCTTTTTGACCGGCGCGGCGCGCGCGCTCGGCGCGAGGCTTGGCCGATGAACGGCGTTGACGACCGCACAGGACAGGTTCGCCCTGTCGGCCGCACATCGGCCGGTATCGGTCGCGTCAGCGGCCCGGCGCGCTTCTTGCAATCTGCGCGCATCCTCGCCTGGCGAAACGTGCACAACTTCTTCACCAACCCGGCGCTGCTCTTACCGGCGATTCTCTTTCCGCTGTTCTTCTTCACCGCGTTCGCGGGCGGACTTTCGCGCGTGCAGCACGTGCCCGGCTTCAACTATCCAAACGGCTACACGACGTTTCAGTTCGGTTTCGTGCTGGTGCAGGCGGCGGCATTCGGCGGCGTTTTCGCCGGGTTCTCGATCGCGCGCGATTTCGAGAGCGGTTTCAGTCGCCGGGTGATGCTGGCCACGCCACACCGCAGCTCGATGATCCTCGGGTACAGCGTGGCCGCGATGGTGCGCGCGGTCGTCGTGGTGACTCTGCTGTTTGTGGTCGGACTGGCGAGCGGCATGAATGTGAGCAGCGGCCCCGCCGACCTTGTGCTGATCGTTCTACTCGCGATGGCGATGAACATGCTGGCGGTGCTCTTTGCATCAGGCATCGCGTTTCGCTTTCGCACGATCCAGGCCGGTCCGCTGATGCAGACGCCGATGTTCATGGCGCTGTTTCTGACTCCGGTCTACGTGCCCTACGAACTGCTTTCCGGCTGGGTCAAGACGGTCGCGGGTGTGAACCCGCTGACCAAGGTGGTCGAGGCCTCGCGCTATCTACTCGCCGGTATGACCGACGAAGTGGCGATCGCGTTTGGGCTGTGCCTGGTGGTCGGGCTGGTGCTGTTTGGCTGGTCGCTGTCGGGGCTGCGGAATGCGGAGCGTTCGGGGGGCTAGGGCCTGACGGTGAACGCTCAGTGGCCGACTTCGCGGCGGCCGTGAACGCTTGGATCGAAGATGATCGTCGGATCGCCCGGCTCGACGACGGACTCAGGATTTAGCCACGTGGTGAACACCACAAGGTTCGTAGCGGTACTTCTCGCGGACGGCACAAAAATTCCTTCAACCTCCGTCCATGCGCAAGCTCCGCCAGCCGCTTGACACGCGGCTAAATCGTCGGACCCGATGTCGTCATTCGAAACCCCGAGCGTCGCGAGTGCTCCTGGAACTGTCAGGTCGAGGATGGTTGAGAGCGCAATTTCAACCTCGTATACCGATCGCTTTACTCGCGGCGCCGGGTACTGCAATCCGATCAGATGGTCGCCTTCGGCAACAGCGCCGTCGAACGAACAACTCAAGTAAAGCGCTGGTACGTCTGCCGGATTCCACCGCGCGCCGTGTGTGTTGGGTCGGTCGGGAGCGAAATTCGCGAGCACGTGTCGATATGCCGCGCCCGACCAGGCTCGGCATTCGATCTGTTGGACGGCATCTAGTAGCGCCGGCGAGTAAACCACTCGACCCGCTAAACGAATGCGCCATCGCGCATCTGCGCGATAAGTGCTTGGACTTCTCCGATCGATCCCTCCTGAATCCGATCAGCGGGTGTCGCCCCGTCGAGAAGACGATGCGGCGAGAACAGCCAGATTCTCGCGTCGGACGGATCATAAAGCTCGGCTAGCTCTCCGATGACGTACTCCAGCAAGAGCAATCGCTTCAAACCGTCGGTCTGCGGTTCTGCTTTTCCGGTCTGCCACCTCGAAACCGTCTGAGGAGTGGTGTCGAGCAACTGCGCGACGTCACGAGACTTGATTCCGCCTCGTTGGCGAATCGCCTCAAGCCGATCTGCAACTGCACCACTCATCGAATGCTCCTTTCCATGGCTATGCCCCAAGCCGTTGATGTGGGTTGTGACTGGAACCTCGTGTTGAGCGATTTACTTCGACGTGAAAGTTATCGTAATCATAAGCGTAAACATAATTATACACATTCATATCGACAGTCAGCACTTCAGGCTCGATATCAGGCCCCGTTCCGATCTCCGCGCGCCCTTTTTACTCAAGCTTGGTCTCGCACGGGCAATTCAACTGGCTTGCCGAGCCCATCGTCGGCGACCTCGCCCTGGAGCGCGCTCAGTAGTTCTGGCTTCGACCACACGTAGGCGGTATTGCGCCACTGTGCAATCTCTGCTTGAAGCGCGTCGAAAGTGCCGATTGAAACGCACGCACGAAGCGTCCGGATGAAATCTGACGCAAATTCGCTGCGATCTTCCTCGGGAAGAAACGTGGTCCAGGGGAATATCTCAAGCAGTGCGTCGGCGAAATTCTCCGGCTGTGAATGAGACAGCCAGTTCAACACCTGGGCGGAAAGCTCAATCGTCTCCCGAGTCTCACTCTCGTGATCCGCGCGCAGGAGGATCAGATCTGCCCCATCTCGACGCCTCAGGAGGACCGCGCGCTCGTCCACGTCACGGAGCACGTCACCGGACTTTCGGAGGAAGTCAGAAAGAGTGTGTTCTGTGTATGCCACCGTCGCCATTCCAGTATTATACATCACTAGTTCAGAAGTCCGATACTTCTCTCGGCATCTTACGGAAAAGCCTTTATTGGCCGGCTCTTCTCAAGCGGAGCCAGTCCGCAGCTTCACCGACCGCGCGCAGTTCTGATTTGACTTCCTTCTCACACAACGCCCCCGCCAACCCGGCCTCAAACGCCGCGCGCGCCGAAACACCCAGCTCCCCCGCGATCTCACACTCGCGAGCGATATCCGTGCCGAACATCGCCGGGTCGTCGGTGGAGATCGAGCACTGCACACCGGCGGCAACCAGGCGCGGCAGCGGGTGCTCGGCGAGCGACTGCACGACGCCGGTGGCGAGATTCGAAGTCGGGCAGACGTCCAGCACGATGCCGCGCTCCGCGATCTCGGTGATCAGCGCCGGGTCTTCGATCGCTCGAATGCCGTGGCGGATGCGTTGCGCGCCCAGCACGTCCAGTGCCTCGCGCACCGAGGCCGCACCGGCGGTTTCGCCGGCGTGCGGCACGGCGGCCAGGCCACCTTCGCGGGCGATCGCGAAGGCTTCGGCGTAATCCGCAGCCGGACAGGCAGACTCCACTCCGCCAAGCCCGAATCCCAGCACGCCGCGGTCGCGATAGTCCACGGCGTGGCGCGCGGTGGCGATGGCCTGTTCGATCGGCAGGCCGCGATACAAATCCACGTTCAAGCGCACGTGTACGCCGTGCTCCTCGTGAGCGCGCGCCGCCCCCTCGCAGTAGCCGCCGAAGATCGTCTCCGGTGCCACGCCGCGAGCGATGCGCTCTGCCGGTGAGAAAATCGCCTCCATGTAGACGACTCCGTGGGCGGCGGCTTCGGCGGCGTAGTCCAGTACGACCTGGCTGAAGTCCTCGCGCGTGCGCAGCACGTTGGTGGTCAGTTTCCAGACGGCGACAAAGTGCTCGATGTCGCGGAATTCGTAGAGCTTGGCCAGCTCCTCCGGCGTGTCGGCCGGCAACGGCTGGTCGTTGCGTCGCGCGATCTCCAACAACGTCTGCGGGCGTACCGTCCCTTCAAGGTGGACGTGCAGCTCGATCTTGGGCGCGATCGCCGCGTCGCGCGATTCGACAGGTGGGGTTGGCGCGTTCACGATCGTCCGGCCGGCGGCGGTCAGATCACCTCATATGCGGTGTTGCGCTGCGCCGGCGTGAAGCCGGCCGCGCGGATCAGCGCCGCGAGCCGCTCGACGCTGGCGAGCGTGCCCGCTTTGCCGGCTGCGCGCACGACGTTCTCCTCGAGCATGATGCTGCCCAGGTCGTCGCCGCCGAAGTGCAGCGTCAGCTGACCAACATCGTCGCCGGTCGTCAGCCACGAGCCCTGGATGTGATCGAAGTTGTCGAGAAAGATTCGCGATACGGCCAGCAGTCTCATGTATTCGTAGCCGGACGATTCCTCGCCCCAGAGGCGGCGGACCGGCTGATACGTCCAGGGAATGAACGCGCGAAATCCGGCGCCGTCGCCCGCGCTGTCCTGCAGGTCACGCAGCCGCGCAAGGTGCTCGACCCGCTCGGCCGGGGTCTCGACCGTGCCCATCATCATCGTGCCGGTGGTGCGAATGCCCTGCTCGTGCGCTGCCTCCATCACGCCCAGCCAGGTGTCGGTGTCGATCTTGCGCGGAGAGACCAGCTTGCGCACGCGATCGACGAGGATTTCGGCGCCCGCGCCCGGCAGAGAGTCCAGCCCGGCGGCGGCCAGGCGAGACAGCGTCTCGGGCACGTCCAGCCCCGACACCTCCGCGATGTGGCAGATCTCGGGAGGGCCGAGCGAGTGCACAGTGATCTCAGGATGCTCGGCCTTGATGCGAGAAAAGAGTTCCTCGTACCAATCGATCGCCAGGTCGGGATGGTGGCCGCCCTGGATCATCACCTGAGTGCCTCCGGCGGCCTCGGTCTCGGCTACGCGCGCCAGCAACTCGTCGTGCGAGAGCGTCCAACCGTCGGGGGCGTGCGTGGGTCTGAAGAATGCGCAGAAGCGGCAGGCCGTCACGCAGACGTTCGTGTAGTTGATGTTTCGGTCGATCAAATACGTCACGCGGCCGCCAAAGCGCTTGCGGCGGATCGCGTCGGCCGCGCGGCCAAGCGCCAGGAAGTCGGCGCCTTCCAGCAACAGCACGGCTTCGTCGGGCGCGATTCGCTCGCCTGCGGTGACGCGATCGAGCACACGAGCGGCTGCGGGATCGCCCAGGCCGGCTCGGCGGATGCGGCGGCCTACGGAGTCGCGGGCGGCCTTGTTGGTGGCGGTGATGGTGTCCGTTTGTGTCGGCGGGGCGGCAGATGGCGCAGGGATTGGCGTCGGCTCTTGCCGGTCGCTGACGGTGCGCGTCAGGTTCGTCATCGTTACGCCGCTGCCTTCAAAGTCTCGGGTACGAACTCCAGCTCAGGGACGCGCGCCAGATCACCGTGCGCGTGGGCGCGGGCCGCGAACGCCGTCAAGCCAGCGCGCGCGTGGCGGCCGAGACCGTAATCAAGACCGTTGAAGTACTCGGTCAGATATCCGGGCGTGTCCGGCAGGCCGGCCGTCGGAGCCTTGACCACCACCTCGGGCAAGTTGTCAAAGCTCCACGCCAGCGACGCGTTCAGCCCCTCCGCCACGCGCGCCACCGCCTGCGGATGCTTTTGCGCGTATTCGCGCCGCACGGCCCAGACCGCGAAGACCATCGGCAGGCCGGTCAGCCGGTGCCAGGCCTCGGACAAGTCGGTCACGTGCAGACTGGTCAAGGGCAGATCGGATACGCGCGAGGCGGATATAGGCAGATCGGACATGGGCGGAACGGGCGAGTTCAGGGTCGGCGGGCGTCCAGCATCCAGACGCAGCGCATCGTCGCCGATCAGCAGCGCAGCCTCGGCTCGGTCAAGCACGGCGGGAAAGTCTGCCGGTCCGATCGTGCATTCAACATCGGCCGACCAAAGCTCCTTCAGCAGAATCTTCAGCAGCACATGCGAGGTGGCCGATGCATCCGTCATCTCCACCGTGCCGCGCAGGTCTTCGGGCGCCGCACGCCCGACCAGCCGTACGCTGCGCACCGGGCCGCAAGCGCCAATTGCAAGATTTGGCAAAAGCAGATGGCGATCGGCGTCGCGCAGGTACTCGATTGCCGACAGCGGCGCAATGTCCAGCGCGCCTTCGTGCAGCAGACGCGCCAGCTCGACCGGCGTGCCGGTGACCGGTTCGACGTGATCGATCGCCCCGGTCGCGTGCAGCCCCGCCTGAAACGGCAGGCTGTTCAAGTATGGGATCTGCCCAAGGCGTGGTCGGTCGGTCACGCGGCCTCCCCTGAGGCTGATGGCGCAGCGGTGGCTGAGGCCGCGGGCGTCGTCGTCGCGGTCTCCGGCGCGCCACTCGTCGCCGCACTCACGTTGTAACCCGTGTCGCGCTCCAACGGTCGCCTTCCGGTCTCTCCGATCAGCGTTGCGAATTCGCGACGGATCAGATCCGCGGCGGTCATGCCATCGGGCACAATCGCGCCGCCGGACGCCGGTCCACCGAAGCAGCCCTCGCCGGAGGTGTCATTCTCGGCGGCGTCATTCTCGGCCGTGTCGCGTTTTTCGGACGGCTGCGCGGTCGCGGACATCCCGGTCAGGTCTTCGGTGATCTCGTACTCGGCGATCGTGCCTTCGATGTCATCGGCGCCAAAGTCCAAAGCCAACTGGGACAGCGACGGCCCGTGCATCACGGAGAACACCTTGATGTGCGGCACATTGTCAAGCAGCAGCCGCGACGCGGCGAACACACGCAGCGCCTCCACTCCGGTCGGCGCGGGTCGGTCGGCCAGGCGCGCCTGCGGCTGAAAGCGCAGCGGAACGAATACGTCGAAGCCACCGGTTTCATCCTGCAACTCGCGCAAGCGGAGCACGTGGTCCACGCGGTCGGCCGGGCTTTCAATGTGGCCATAGAGCATCGTCGCCGAGGTGCGCATGCCGATCTCGTGCGCGGCGCGATGCACAGCGGCCCAGCGCTCCCAGGTGACGTTGTGACCGACGACGCGGCGACGCACCGACGGCTCGAAGATCTCGGCGCCGCCACCGGTGATCGAGACCACCCCGGCATCGGCGAGGTCGGCCAGCACGTCGGCCACCGCGCGGCCGTCGCGCTCGGCATAAAAGTCCACCTCAACGGCCGTGAAAGCCTTGATCGAGGCGTCGGGCACCTCGCTCGCCAACAGCCGGAACGCGTCAAGGAAGTAGCTCAGCGGCAGCGTCGGGTGCAGCCCGCCGACGAGGTGGAACTCCGTCACGCCCTGCGCACGCGCGGCTCGCGCGCGATCGGCGATCGCCTCGGCCGTCAGCACGTAGGCGTCGGCCTCGCCCTCTTTGCGCGAGAAACCGCAGTAGGAACACGAGGCCTTGCAGACGTTGGTCAGATTGATGTGGCAGTTGACGTTTGTGAAGATCCCGTCGCCGGAGAGCGTGGCCGCGCGCTCGCGTGCCCACTCGCCCAGCTCCAGCAGATCGACGCTTTCGTAGAGCTGTAGGCCATCTGCGCGCGTCAGCCGCGCGCCGTTCGCGATTTTTGCGGCCAGAGTGTTTGCGCCGCCCTGGGCGCTCGCATCCGCCGCCTCCACCTGATCGGTCGTGGCGGCCGGGGTGCCGGCCTGCAAAGTCATGAAACGCTCGCCGGGTTTCGGTCGGTGGCGATCGATGACGCCGCGCCGTTCGACTCACCCGCCGCGACGGCCGCAGGGTCATACACCGAAGGCCCGTCATGCGTATCGAGGTACAGGATCTCCCAGTCCGGCCCGCGCCGCGCCGGCGTGAAGCCCGCGTCGCGAATGCACTGGTGAATGTCGGAGAGGATGTCCTCTTTGGCGCCGGGGCCGTCGTCGATCACGCGACCGTCGAGGTCGGTGACGGCGACGATCGCGTTGATCGTGCCGGTGCCCGAACACTCGTCCGCGCCCGAAAGCAGGCCCTGCCCCGCGATGCCGAAGCCCATCGTGCGCCAGACCGTACGGTGGTTGTCGATGTTGTCCATCACCAGACGGCCGACCGCCAGGTGGTGCAGATAGTCGTAGGCGATCTCGTCCGGGTCGCTGGTCGGAGCGCTGTCGCGCAGGCGCGAATGCTGCAGGCGCATCGGCCAAACCTCGAAGGTCTGCACGCCGCGGCCGTGCTTGGCCAGCATGCGGTCCTGCAAATCGCGCAACGCGAGCATGTGATCGGCGCGGTGCTCGTTCGTCTCGCCCATGCCGAAGACCATGCTCACGCACGGCACCTCAAGCCCCACATCAAACGCCGCCTCGACGATCCGAAACCAGTCGGCAGAGCTGATGCGGTTTGGCGCGACCGCGTGGCGGATTTCGTCGACCAGAATCTCGGCCGAGACACCTGGCAGCGCGTCCATGCCGGCCGCTTTGAGCTCGGTCATCAGGTCGGCCGCCGTGCGACCGGTCAGGCGTTCCAGACCGATGATCTCCTCTGGGCTGAAGGAGTCGATCCACATTTTCGGATGCACGGACTTGATCGTCTTGAGCATCTCTACGTACCAGTCGAACGGCAGCTCTGGGTTGATGCCGCCCATCAGCAGGATGTTGTCCACGCCCTCTTCGCGCAGCGCCTCGATCTCGCGCGCTATCTCGTCGTAGGTGAGGACGTAGGCGTCGTCGGCCTGCGGACCGCGGAAGTAACAGCAGAACTTGCAGCCCACGGAGCAGACGTTCGTGTAGTCGATGTTGCCGTACAGCGAGTAGGTCACCAGCGGCCGGTCAACCTTGCGCAGCCGCATCTGGTGCGCGGCAGCGCGCACTTCTTCTGCGGGCAGCCGGTAAAGCTCAAGAATGTCGTCGCGGTCGAGCCGCTCGCCCGCGAGTGCGCGATCGATCGGGCCGCTGGCGGCGGTCGCGGTGAAAGTCGAGGCAGTCGCCGGCGTATCCGTGGCCGAGTCGTGATCCGTCGCCAAACCGGCTGAGTGGCTGTTCATGCTGTCTCCTTCAAGTCCGATCTATCGCTATTCCAAGAACCACACGACGTCGCTTGACGTCAAGCGCAACCAGGCGTGGGGCGATCGGGCTGCGATCCCGCCGGGGGCGCGGGCGATGGTGTAATTGTACCATCATGACTGTAAAAAAGGCAATGGTTTTTTCGGGTAACGCCGTACCAAATCGAGGCGACGAAGGTGACGTACCGGGCGCTCTCCCGGTTCACGAGACGCTGTCCGGGTTCCTCTACCGGACCGCTTCAACACCGTCGACTTCTCATGCCTTCGGTAACGCAATGCGGCCACGCCCGGGGACCCGGACGTGGCCGCAAGTTGAGTCCGCTTAATTCAGAGAGTCTGGGTTGACGCTGAAGTGAAGGTGTTGCCAGCCTTGTCAAACACCCGCACCTGAATCGTATGTGTGCCCGTTGGCAATACTGCCGTCGTATAAGGCGACGTGCATGCCGTAAATGGTCCGGAGTCGACCGAGCACTCGTAGTGGTCTATTCCGCTGCCCGGGATCGTGATCGTCGGTGTCCCCGGGTATGTGCACTGGTAGGCCGGGCCTGTGGGAGTGATGTAGTAAATGCAGGTCGGACTGCCGGAGCAGGTCATGCCAGGCGGGCAGACTTCACCGCCCATGATGCAGACGGCGCCCGGCGGGCAGCACGGGTTCGGATAGATCGAGATGCAGGTTCCGGGCGGCGTGCCCGGAATCACGGTCGACGGGTCGGTGCCCGTGAAAGTGCATCCAATAGTGCTGTCGGGGTTCGCGGCACAGTTCAGCGAAAGCGTCGGCGCGAGCGTGTCGACCAGAACGGTCGCTGACGCCGGACTTGCGTCGGTCAGCCCGTTTGCCGTTGCGCGACAGCGAATCGTGTGCGAACCGGCCGACAATGTCGTCGTCGTGAAACTGGCGCCGGTGGACAAATACGATCCGCTATCAACCGAGCACGCGAACGTCGCGCCGGCCACATCCGAGGACAGCGCGTATGTCGGTGTCGAATCGTTGGTCGGTCCGGTCGGACCGCTCATCGTCGTGTCTGGCGGACTGAGTCGCGTGACTGAAACGCTGTCGCTACCGCTATTGCCGGCGGCGTCTGTGCATGAGACGCTGATCGTGTTTGAGCCAAGGCTCAGCGACACTGAAGCGCCGTCGGTTTGGTCACAGGACGGTGTCGCGCCTGAGTCGTCGGTCGCGGTGAAGTGCAGCGTGGTGGATGAACTGGGGGTGGAGCTGCCGTCTATTGGGGCGGTGATGTCGACTGTCGGCGGGGTGACGTCCACTCGCGTGAGCGAAACGGTGTCGCTGCCACTGTTGCCGGCGGAGTCTGTGCACGTGACGGTGATCGTGTTTGAGCCAAGGCTCAGCGACACTGAAGCGCCGTCGGTTTGGTCACAGGACGGTGTCGCGCCTGAGTCGTCGGTCACGGTGAAGTGCAGCGTGGCGGCGGCATCGCCTGTAGAGCTGCCGTCTGCCGGTTCGGTGATGTCGACTGCCGGCGGGGTGACGTCTTCGCGAGTGACCGTCACCGAGCTGGTCGCGGTGTTGTTGAGCTGGTCGTTACAGGTGACGCTGATCACGTTTTGACCAAGATTTAACGCGACAGTCGTGCCATCGGCTTTATCGCAGGTCGGCGCGACGCCCGAGTTGTCTGTCGCGGTGAAGCGAAGAACAGTCGTCGGTGCCGAGGTGACGCTGCCGTTCGTGGGTTCCGTAATCGAAACTACCGGCGGTGTCGTGTCTGGCTTGACCCTCTTGACGGTCGCCGTATCGCTGCTCTTGTTGCCGGCGGAATCGGTACAGGTCACTTTGATCGTGTTGATTCCGAGCGCGAGCCACACTGTGGAGCCGTTCGTCTTGTCGCACTTGGGAGCAACGCCCGAGGAGTCGCCGGCCGTGAACTTAAGCGTCGTGGATGACGCCGAGGTCACTGTGTTGTTGACCGGAGCCGTGATCTTGACCGTCGGTGGGATCGAGTCGACTTTGAACGATGCCGTCGCGGTGGTCGTCTCGTATGAGGTCAATACGATCGCTTTGACACGGAATGTGTGGGCGCCCTGCGTGAGCACCGGCGTCGTGAACGGGGAGGTGCAAGCGGTGAACGCGACGCCATCGATGCTGCATCGAAAGCTCGCTCCGGAGATGCTGGCTTTGAAGCTGAACGTGGGATCCGGATCGTTGGTCCAACCGCTGGTCGGGCCGGATGTGATCGTGGTTGTGCCTAAGGTCGCTTCGGCGCGCGGCACTACCGACAACATCAGCAATACCGCGAATGCGAACGCGACGGCAAATGAAAGAGTGAGCATTCGCGGAACAATGCGCGCGAATGCGAATGAATTGAGACGCATGGTTGATCCCCCTGTAAATCGCCCTGGTTAGAGCGTGGCCGACCGGACAACTCCTAGTCGGACACCGAGTCGGTGGCGGCCTAATCCACCACACGGAAATTCATACTAATGGTTTCACTGCAATAGGTGACAAAAAGATTCGCTCTATTTGTCCCACCTCTTGTGGCCGTGTCGCAATTCACTTCGTCCGACGTTCGTTGTCTTGGCCTGGAACATTTCGAACCTAAAACAAAGCACGCGATTGGTCAGGTTGTGAATTAGTGAGCACCCGCCACACGTCCGTCGCCGTAGAGCGTGAATTGGCTGCTGCGGTCGGCGGGTGACTACAACGAAAAGCGCCGGCACATGCGATCGGGTGCATCGACGATAGGCGCTTCCGCCAAGGAATTATGCGGCCGCATTTTCGCTCTTTGCCTGGTATTTGGCGACGTCGGGCGTGTGCGAAATCGGCGAGTCTGACGGCCTGCGGCACGTCGTCGAATCCGTGATCGGTGGTAAGGATGCGATCCGCCTTTTCCGCCGCGGCCGTGGCCACCACGAATGCGTCGGCCAAACCCAATCGGCGCGATCGGGCCCGGATACGCGCGGCATATGTGGACACCCGCCGATCGGCGGGCACGATTCGAAGCCGCGGCAGGGTGTCTACGACTTGCAGCACGTGGCGAACGGATTTCGGCCCACGGCGATATGCGCCCGCCATCAACTCGGCGAACGTCACCGCGCAAAGCACCATTTCCTCACCGGCGGCGGCGATCTTCGCGAGAGCTTCCACTGCATCCCGATGGTGCGAATCGTCGCTTTTTACGAAGCCGATCAACACACCGGCGTCAAGCACCGTGGAACTCACCAGCGAACGGGCCATTCTGTTTCGGGCTCGCGAGCATCCTCAGGATATGCCTCGGGGAAGGCGCCTTCCGCCAATCGGCGCACGACATCCTCGGGAGACTCGTCTTCCGGCGAGATCCGTATATGCCCCAACGAATCCACGTCGATCCCGACCCGGTCACCCGAGGCAAGGTTCGCGCGGCGCAAAGCCGCAACCGGAATCGTCAACTGATTCTTGGACGAAATCGTGCCGACGCCGGGTTCGCGTACGCGTGCCGGTTTGGCGTTCGAACGGCTGCGTGCCGACGGGCGGACTCCGCGCGCTTGCTTTACTTTTTGTGCCATAAGTAAAGTATACCGGAATTCGTGTTGCGTTTCAAGACGCGTCTGCAACGAATCGATGACAAACGTGTGACGATTTGGCACCAATCTCGCGCCCGGCCGGCGACTGGATCGGCGCGACTGAGGTCAGACCGATGACAAAGGTCACACCTCGATGACCAGCGTGACCGGCCCGTCGTTGACCAGTTCCACGTCCATCATCGCGCCGAACACACCCCGCTGGGCGCCGAGTCGGGCGCAGACCATTTCATACAGCGGCTCCGCGTGTTCCGGCGGCGCCGCGGCCACATACGACGGCCGCGTGCCCTTGCGCGCGTCGCCGTAGAGCGTGAACTGGCTGACACAGAGGATCTGACGATCTGGGCCCAACGGCTCGTCCATCTTGCCTTCGCCATCGGGAAAGATGCGCAACGCCAGCAGCTTCTCGGCGAGCTTCGCCGCCGTGGCCTCGTCGTCGTCGTGCGTGATGCCCACAAGCACCAGCATGCCGGACCCGATCCACGCCACAGGCTCCCCGCCCACACTGACCGACGCCCGCTTCACCCGCTGCACCACCGCCCGCATCGCCAAAACCTACCCCACCGCCCCGCACCCGTCAACACCGCGATGCCGATCACCGATGCGTCAACCAAGCCAGATTCCGCCTATATCTACGTCTTCTCACGTTTGCGGCGAGGGCGGGGGCGATAGGGTGGCCGCGATGCTGATCGGATTGCTGCAAGCCGTGGGTGGCTACAACGAACCGGCGCCAACTTGGTTGCCGGTGGTCGTGTTTTTGGTGCCTGCGGTGATCGTGGTGGCGGTGCTGATTCCGGCACTGCGCAGCCGCAAGAGGTCGGGGGCGGCGCAACGGCAGCAGCGCCGCGGCAGGCAGTCGGCCGATACACGGCTCGGCTCGGCCACTGAGATCGACGACTGCGCTCCATACAGCACGGATGCGCTGCTCAAGGCGATGGCGATCAAGCCCGAGGACCACGGACCCGGCGGAGGGCAGCCACATGACGAAGGCTGGGCCGGGACGATGCTTGGGCTGAAGTCGAAGATCTCGTACGCGACGGTCGTGCTTGAGCCGCACGTCTACTGGGGAGAGCGGCCATGCGGCCAGGTGTTCATTCGCGTCGGTCCGGACGAGAAGCTCGAGGGCGGCACGATGATGGGCACCAACAGGCACGTACGCCAGATCACGGTGTTGCGCGTTGCGGCGCCCGTATTTGACCTGGAAGTGCGCGATGGTCGCCCGACCGCGACGGCCGACTCCGACCTTTCGATTGCGGGTGCGCTCGCGTCGCTTTCTCAAGATGAGGTCGTCTGGCAGGACTTGCGCGTTCACGGCGGCGCTGACGGGATCGTCGTCCACCGCGGTGCGATCACCGCGCCGGGCTTTTGGATCTACGACCTTTGGCTGGCGGAGCGGATCGCAGGCGCGCTGACGCTCGAGGCGTTGCCAGCGGCGCGGATCGGCCCCGCGTGGAAGGTGCCCTACGGGCTGGGACGCGCTTTCGAGCCGTCGACAAGCGCTTGACCTTCGCGTAGAAGTCAGAGGTCTGCGCAAGATCCGGCTCTGGGCAGGGCCTTCGCGGGCGGGCGGACGGGCGGGCGAGCGGACGGCGCGCAGCGGGTGCAGGCGGCGGGCGACAGGCCCGGCCGGGGCTAGGTTGCCACCAGCCCCTCGCCCAGCTCTTCGCTGATCCGCACGTCGGTCGAGTAGTCGATCGGCAGCACGATCAGCGACGGCAGGTCCAGCGTGATCGCGTGGCGTAAGCGATCGCGAAAGTCGTCGCAGGACGTGGCGCGCCACGCGGGCATGCCGAAACTTTCGGCGAGCATTACGAAGTCGGGGTTGGTGAAGTCCACGCCGAAGTGGCGGCCGAACTTGTTGTCCTGCTTCCAGACGATCGAACCGAACTGCTGGTTTTCCCAGATGATGTTGACGATCGGCGTCTTCAGGCGCACCGCCGTCTCCAGCTCCTGGCAGTTCATCATGAAGCCGCCGTCGCCGTTGACGGTGATCACCGTGCGTTCCGGATGCACCAGCTTGGCGGCGATCGCCGCCGGCAGCGCAAAGCCCATGCCGGCCAGCCCGTTGGCGATCAGAACGGTGTTCGGCTCGTAGGCCGGGAACATCCGCCCGATCCACAGCTTGTGCAGACCGACGTCGCTGATCAAAATGTCCTCACGGCCCATCGCTTGGCGGATCTCCCACAGCGCGCGCGGCGGCTGGGCCGGCCACGTGTCGTCGTTGCGAGCGGCTTCCAGGCGGCCCATCACCACGTCGTGCAGGCGGCGTGATCCGCCGTCAAACGAACAGTTGCGGCACTCCTCCGTGAGGATGGTGAGGATGTGGTAAATGTCGCCGATCAGCTCGATCTCGTGCGTGTAGAAACTGTCGATCTCGGCGGGCGTGGTGTCGATCACGATGATCTGCTTGTCGCCTGACGGGTTCCAGTGCTTGGGCGCGTGCTCGACCAGGTCGTAGCCGATCGTGATCACCAGGTCGGCGTCGTCAAAGCCCGCCATTGCGTAGTCACCGGCCTGCAGACCGACCGAACCGAGCGACAGGTCGTCCTCGAAGTCCATCACGCCCTTGCCCATGAACGTCGAGGCAACGCCCATGTTGGTGGCCTTGGCGAAGTCGCGCAGCGCCTGCACCGCGTGCGAGCGGATCACGCCGTTGCCGGCCAGCACGACCGGCTTACTCGCGCTCTTGATCATGTCGGCGGCGCGCAGAATGTCACGTGCGTTGGGCTCGGGCCGGGCCACCTCCATGCGCGGCATCGGGCGCGCGTCCAGCGGCTGGGCCATCACGTCCTCGGGTAGTTCGATGTGCGTGGCGCCGGGCTTTTCGCTCTCCGCCAGTTTGAAGGCCTTGCGTACGACCTCGGGGATGATCGCCGGGTCGGTGAGCAGTGCGTTCCATTTGGTGATCGGCCGCATGATGCTGACGACGTCGATGTACTGATGCGACTCCTTGTGCATGCGCTCCAGGTCGCCCTGACCGGTCAGTGCCACCAGCGGCGCGCGGTCCAGGAACGCGTCGGCCACGGCCGTCACCAAGTTCGTGGCGCCGGGGCCAAGCGTGCCCAGGCACACGCCGGCGCGGCCGGTCAGGCGACCGTAAACGTCGGCCATGTATGCGCCGCCCTGCTCGTGGCGCACGGGTACGAAGGACACGGATGAGTCCTCGATCGACTCGTTAAGGTCCAGCGTCTCCTCGCCGGGGATGCCGAACACGTAACGCACCCCCTCGGCCTCGAGACATTCGACAAAGACGGCCGATGCTTTGGGCGCTGACATGTGTTCCCTTCCTGTGGCGGACTCGCCGGTGATGGACGCGCCATCGAAAGGCGCGCCGTCAATGGGCGCGCCTTCAATGAGCACGCCGTCGATTTGCACTGAGATCGCAACTCAAGCGAACCGGATTGCAGCCTAACAACGAACTCCGTGCGGAGTGGTAGGACTTATCGCACCAATGCATAAGCTCGATCAAATGCAAATTGCAGCCAAAACGAGACAGCGCGTGCGTCTGGCCGCCGGCGCATTCGCGTGTGCACTGATCGCGGCTCTGCCCGCCGCGCTCGCGAGCGAGGCGTCAGCCAAGCCGCTCACCTGGGTGCTGCGTGGCCACGGCTATGGCCACGGCATCGGCATGAGTCAGTACGGCGCGCAGGGTTACGCGCTTCAGGGGCGCAACTACAAGCAGATTCTTGGCCACTACTACACGGACACGTCGATCGGGCAGTCCTCCACCTCAACGATTCGCGTGATTCTGCGCCAGGGCGTCAGCTCGGTCAGCGTGACCGGCGCCACGCGCGCGACCGGCGGCAAACAGCTGGACGTGAAGAAGACCTACGCCGTTAAGCGCGACGCCGGGTCGATCAAGATCTACGACGGCGGCGACCTCGTGGAAAGCTACGACAACGGACTGCTGATCACCGACGGCGGCGACCCGGTCACGTTAAATGGCACCGCGATCGGCGGCGTGCGCAATGGTCGCTATCGCGGCGGTCTGGAGTTCAGCGAGTCGGCGCTCGGCGGCATGAATGTGGTCAACGCCGTGGACCTCGATGATTACGTACAGGGTGTTGTGCCCGGCGAAGTGCCGACCTCGTGGCACGCCGAGGCGCTGAAGACCCAAGCCGTGGCCGCCCGTTCCTACGCGCTGGCCACCGACGCAGGCGGTGCGCTGTTCGACCAGTACCCGGACACGCGCTCGCAGGTCTATCGCGGCGCCGGCGCCGAAGTCGCCTCCACCAACGCAGCAGTTCGCGACACGGCCGGCGAAGTGGTCAAGTACGCCGACAAAGTGATCGCCGCGTACTTCTTCTCAACCTCCGGCGGCCGCACCGAAAACATCGAGAATGTCTGGCAGAGCTCCAAGCCCGTGCCCTATTTGAAGTCAGTCGAGGATCCTTACGACGACGCGTCGCCAAAGCACAACTGGGCGATCCGCTACTCGCAGGCGACGATGCAGGCGAAGCTTGGCAATCTGGTGAAGGGCCGCCTGAAAGCGATCAAAGTGGTTCAGCGCGGAGTGTCTCCGAGGGTGATGAAAGCCGACGTGATCGGCACCGGTGGCCGGGTGCGTACCGACGGTACGACGTTGCGTGCGCGGCTCGGCTTGTTCGACACCTGGGTGTCGTTTACGCGTACGCGGCGCTGACGTCGGCGGCAGAGGATTCCGAACGTTCCGGCGACGCCATCGGCGCCTCGGCGATGCCGAGTCGGCGGCAGCCTTCGATCCATTGCTTGCGTGTCATTTCGCCGAGCGTCAACTGCCGGATCGTCTCGGCGGCGTCCAGTGAAGTCGCGCCGTGCTTGAACTCGATCGGTGCGCCCGGCACGGTGGCTAAAAGTTCAAAATTCCGTTCGATCAGTGCAGTGCTGAACGAAGCGATGTTGAGCACCGCCAGGTGGAAACTCATCGGGAATTCCGGCGCGAAAGGATCCCCCTGGGCGTGAACCTGCCTGCTGTCGTGGATCGGTATGCCGACCGCGGCGGCAAAGCTTTGTTTATCAATCATCAGATCGTGCAGTTGCCACCAGGCGTATTGTGCGAGCGCCGGTTCGTACTGATCGCGCAGCATGCGCCAGTGAGGCGGCAGCCCCGTGCGCAACGCCACCGGCCAGTCGCACGGCCTCAACGCGGTAACGCGATTGCCGGCCAGATGCTCCAGCAGGTCGCGTTCCAGTCTGGCGGGATCGGCCAGCAGTGAGAGCGCGGAACGCCGGTCCACCCGATGGCCGCCGACGGTCGCGAACCGCGTCACGAACTTGATCCGGTCGATCACGCGCGGATGGTCGTGGTACACAGAAGCAACCTCGCCTTCGAGCAGGTCGTCGATGTCGTCCATCGTCTCACGCACCCACTGCGCTTCGCGCACGTAGTGTGCCAGTCCGACGGCCAGCGGCGGCGCCAGTCCGGCCTCCAGCATCGGCGCGGCGAAGGTGGCCCAGTAGATCTCCGTCGCACGATCGGCCACCGGCAGTTTGCGCAGCATCTCCGTGGTTGAATCTGCACCGACGGTTGTGGCGGCGTGAAGGTCTGCACGGTACTCGGACTCCCGCGCAAGGGCCGACAGCCGCCGCGCGAAGCGATCGGCGCTCTCTTCCACAAGGTCACCGAAGAGCGCGTACTCGCAGAAGCGGTCATACGTGCGACCGACGGCGTCGCATGCTCGTCCGAGTTGGCGAACGCGAGCCAGATCGTCGCGCGCGTGCGCGACTTCGTGGGCGATCACGGATGCAAGTTGAGACACGTTCGAAGTGGCGAGCATCGGCATACCGAGCGCAATCGTGTACCCGCCTTTCTCGAAGTTCAGCTCGTGAGGCTGCGTGGACGCACCGAACTCTAGGTTCAAGCGGATCGATCGGGGCGGCGCCACTCCCGAAGCAGCGCAGATGTTGGCCACAAGCCGCGCCACCTCCGGGTTTGCGGCGAGATCGAGTTCCGGCCGGTCGTCACACCAATGTTCGTCACGCGGCCAAGCTACGCGAGCGAGAATCGCCGCAGAGCCCACGCAGGCCAGTCCCAGCCAAGTCATTCGGCCAAAAACCATGAACGAAACCACGCCCGCCGCGATCAACGCCGCGAACGCCAGCACGACCCGCATATAGAAACCGCGGATCAACGCCAGCGTGCGCCTTTCGATGCTCGCGGCGTCCGGCACGCACTCGGGTGGCGGCTCGGTCAAGATGGCGCTGTGGTCCGACTGCCGGTCGGGGTGGTCGGAGGGCGTCGAGACCGTCTGCATATGCACGGGGGCCGTCGCGCTCGGCGGTGCGCTTGGCGGTGCGCTCGCCGGCACAGCCGGCCCGGGTTGAGCGGCCGAAGCCTGCTCGAACGGCACCGTCTCCGGTGCCGCGTTCAAATCGGATGTCGTAAGCCGCCGCAGCAACCCGGCCGCCGCGAACGTCTCGATGAAATCGTTCAAGCGCGCGGCGCTCAGAATCAATCCACCGACCTGTAGATCGATGTCGGCCCGCCGCGCCAGAAAGCCGTGGCGGCGATGCGCCGAACAACGCCGGGGAGATCTGAACACCAGCGCGCAGTTCAGTTCCGTCGCGCCCGCGGTAAGTGGAAGCAGGCACACGTCCTCCGGCCCCACGAGGAAGCCGACCGGCTCCATCTCGGCCGGCGCGCCGACACTCTGCCACGAAAAGCTTCTGTAAACCGGAAACTTGCGGTCGGCAGCTCCGGGCACCGGCTCATCGACGGTAGCCACCATCACCTCTGCGAGTGGCAATACCAGCGGCCGGTCGAGCAGACGAGGATCGTCAATCCTCAGCAGGCCATCGCTCACCGTCAACGCGGCCCCGCGAAAACAGATTTCTCGAAACCACACCCAGGGCTGTCGAAGCGTGATCGCGGAAATCGCACCGAACATCGCGATGATCACGAGCCGCTGCCCACCGGTGAAATCGGGCATTGTGAGCAGCACCGCGATGGCCGCCAAACCGGCGATCCCAATCAGCGCGCACACCCCGCCCACAATCAAGTTGACCGCAATCGTCCCCCGCGACGCCCCCAGACGCACGCGCGTGCTCTGTTCCACACCCGCATTCAAACCGATTCCGCGTCTCCTTGGAATTGAGTACAGACATGTCTGTATCGGCGGAGTGGTGAGGATGTTTAGCGAGATCGGTCAACGCTAATCCGATGTCGGCGTTTTAGCCGGTCCCGAATCGAGCGCCGACGGATCGGTGATCCCGATTGAGATCAAATCCACGGCATCGTTTAGACCGGCTGACATTAAAGGCATCCGCCTGTTTGAAAAAGCGCTCGGCGACCGTGTCTCACCCCGTGTGCTTGATCGTGATCACGTCTCCGTCGGCCATTAAGTAGTCGCGGCCTTCAAGCCGGAGCGTGCCACGGTCGCGAGCGCCGCTGTAGCCGCCGGCGTCGATCAGGTCGTTCCATGCGATCACCTCGGCGCGCACAAATCCCTGCTGGATGTCGGTGTGGATCTCGCCCGCGGCCTCCCACACCGTCGAGCCGCGCTTGATGTGCCACGACTGGCCGATCTGCTCGCCGACAGTGAGAAAGGTGATCAGGTCGAGCAGAGCAAAGGCACCATTGATCACGCGTACCAGGCCGGTCTCCGGCAGCTCCAACTCTTCGCGCATGATCGCCGCCTCGTCGTCGTCCATCTCAACCAGCTCGCTCTCCAGGCGCGAGCTCACGGCTACCGCCGCCGCGCCCTGCGAGGCGGCGTATTCGGCAATCGCGGGCGGCACATCGTCTTCGCCTTCCGTCACGTTGGCGACAAACAGCACCGGCTTGCCGGTAAGCGGGGCCAGACTCTTCAGCGCGAGCGGCGCGTCTTCGGGCACCGGGACCGTGCGCACCGGCTTGCCTTCTTGCAGCGCGGCGATCACCTTGCGCAGCCAGGCTTCTTCGGCGATCGCCTCCGGGTCCAACGATTTGGCCTGCTTGGCCACGCGCTCCAGTCGGCGCTCGGCCTGCTCGAGATCGGCGTAAATCAGCTCGGTCTCGATCGTTTCGATGTCGCCGATCGGGTCTACCCGGCCTTCGGGGTGAACGACGTTGGCGTCCTCGTGGGCGCGCACGACGTGCAAAATCGCGTCGGTCTCGCGGATGTTGGCGAGGAACTGATTGCCCAAGCCCTCGCCTTTGCTGGCACCGCGCACCAGCCCTGCGATGTCGTGTACGTGAATCTGGTCGAGTCGGATGTCTTTGGCGCCGGTCACGGCAGCGACCTGGAGCAGGCGTTCGTCGGGCACCGGCACGACGGCGATGTTCGGTTCGACGGTGGTGAACGGGTAGTTAGCGGCCTCGGCACCGGCACGTGTGAGCGCGTTGAACAGCGAGGACTTGCCGGCGTTTGGCATGCCGACGATTCCGACCTTCATCGCCATCGCGTCACCGCGCCGCTCCGTCGGCCGCGCCGCCGGCCATTGCCGCGGTGGATCGTGCCGTGGTGGCCAGTGCAGCGGTAGCCAGTCGCGCGCCTTCCGCGCGTGCCGCTGCCTTGGCCGAACTGTCCTCTGCTCGCCATCGTGCCACCGTAGCGCGGCCGATCGCGTCTCCCAGCAGCGCACCGGCCACCAGGTCGCTTGGATAGTGCACGCAGAAGTGGAGTCGCGACGCGGTGACCGCCGTCGCCGCCGCGAACGGCGCGCGATCGAACGGTTCAGGCAACAGCTCCGCAAAAGCTCGGGCCGCCGCGAACGATGTAGCGGCGTGCAAAGACGGGAACGACAGCGCGGTCTCCGTGCCGATTGATGCCAGCGGCGGACGGCCGCGGCGGGCGATCATTTTCATCGCGCTGCCGACCAGGTAGGCCGCGGCGGCGGCAAATCCCGCCTGCCGCCAGCGCTCGCCGCGCGGCTCATCCACCGCCGAGGCAACTCCCGCGATCAGATACCAGACGGCGCCGTGTTCGCCTGCGCGCGTGATCAGGGCTATCGGAGTATCCACGCGTCCGCCCAGTCGTACGCGTTCCACCAGCTTCAACAGCGGCAACTCGGCGAAGTCGAGCGGCCGCCAGCAAGCGCGCGGCTTCAACGCGTCGATGCGCGAGCGAACGTTTCTGATCACGGGCAGACCCACGCCGCGCGTCCGGCGTCGCGCTAAAACCCGGCGCGGCGAGCTTCGGGCTTTTCGTCGGTGCCGTAAAAGTCGACGCGGTCGGCGCGCAGGGTCAGGCTCTTGGTGTCCTCGGTCACGGTGTGCCAGGACTCCTCGGCCTTGATCGCGGCGATCAGCTTGTCCAGCTCGGCCTGTTCGAGCTTTAGGCCGACCGTCTGGCCGTTGCGAAAACCGATCTGAATGGGCTTCTTGTCGTCTGCCATGCGAGCCTCCTGGGGTGTATGGGCCGGGGTCAGTGATCGGCCGGCGTGACCAGTTCAACCAGCACGCCGCCGGTGCTCTTGGGGTGCAGAAACGCCACCGTGCTGTTGCGAATGCCGATGCGCGGAGTTTCGTCGATCAGCTCAAGGCCCAGCGACTTGAAGCGCGCCAGCTCGGCGGCTACGTCGACCACGCGGTAAGCCACGTGATGCATGCCCACGCCGCGATTCTCGATGAACTTGCCGACCGGAGTGTCCGGGCCCAGCGGCCGCAGCAACTCCACGTGGCCGTCGCCGACCTCCAGCAACACGGCCTCAACGCCCTGCTCCGGAACCGTTTCGCGGTACTGGATCGCCATCTCAAACTGCTCCGAGTAGAGCTTGAGCGCCTCGTCGATGTCCTCGACGGCCACTCCGATGTGATCGATTGCGCCGAACATTGCGGGCGAAGCCTAGATGATCGCCGGCCCGGCGCGCAGCGGTCGCACGAGGCAGGGCGAGCGACCACCGTGTCGGAGCCAATGAGCGCGGAAAACGTTGCTTAGTTGAACATCGCCGGCGCCGGTGGCGGTGGCGGGACGTAGTGACCGTTCGCACCGACCGGAGCCAGCTTGGGCTCGGGAGATGGCGCCCTTGGAGCCACGCGCGGCGGAAGCGGCGACGGTTGACTTGGCGCGGCCGGCGGTGGAGCCGGCGCGGTTGCCCCCGATACGGCGGCCATCACCGGCTCCGGCGGCGGGCCGGCGGAAGCAACGGGGACGGCATGTTGCCCGGCAGGAGTCATGTCCGGCCGGGCAACGTTTGCCTTGGGGGAGACGGACGCCGCGGCAGCAGCATCCTTCTGAGAAGCGTCCGCCGTATTGTCGAGCGCCTGGCAGAAAGCCGCCAAGGCTCGCGGGTCGAACTGCTTTCCAGCTTGTGCGCCGAGTTCGGCGACGGCCTCGCGAAATGTCATCGCGGCGCGGAACGCGCGCTCCGCCGTCATGCCTTCAAAAGCCTGTGCAATCGCCACCAGGCGCGCGCCTTCCGGTATCGCGTCGCCGGCCAGGCCATCGGGATAACCGCCGCCGTCGTAACGCTCGTGGTGGTGGCGGACGATCTCGGCCACGGGCCGCATCGCCGGAATTCCGTTGAGGATTCGCTCGCCAACGACGGTGTGGGAGCGCACGACCTGCCACTCGGTTTCGGTCAGCTTGCCGTCCTTGTTGAGGATCGCCTCGGGCACCGCACTGTTGCCGATGTCGCGAAGCTGAAATCCCTTGACCATGTTTTCGATCTCATCGTTGTGCATGCCCTTAAGACTGCCGGCAAGACGCAGCGTCGCCTCGATCAGGCGCGTGTACTTGCCGATGTTCGACGGCCGCGACTGGGCCAACTTCACCATCGCCGCCGATTGCTGGGGCGAAACGGTCGTGTGTTTGTACTTCTCGGCGTAGAGCCGCTGGTCGGCGAGCTTGAGGATCGCGATCGGGTCGCGTGACTCCAGCGGAATCATCACGATGCCCGCCAGGGCGGAGATTTCGAATCCATCGCCGCGTTCATAAAGGGCCTGACTGGTTACGCGCGCGATCCCCGGGGCCTGTTCGTGCCCGCCGAAGGCGATCACGCCGAACTCGTCGCCGCTGTGGCGGTAAGCACCGCCAAATCCGCTCGCCGCACGCGCGAGGTTGTTACCGAGCCGCCGAAGCAACGCGTCGCCGGCCGCGTGACCGAACTTGTCGTTGTAGGCCTTGAAACCCCGAAGATCGAGAAGGATCAGGACCGCGGGCTCCTCGTTGGTGGACTCCGCGCAGTGGTATTCAAGATCCCGAATCAATGCTCGGCGGTTCGGAATCCCGGTGACGAGATCCACAAAACTCTCTTCGCGCACGCGTTCGAGCAGATCAAGATTGTCGCGCTGAACCAGCGCCATGTCGATAATCACGATCACGATCGCGCCGATCGCGGGGGCAATCGTCTGCAGCCCGAACGACTTGAAGTGATCGAGAACCACGATCATCGCGGCCATCGAGGCGAATATCGCCGACGGCAGCGTGAGCCAGCGGCGATTCACCTCACGCCGTTCGATGGCACCGTCGTCGTCCAACGCCGCAAAGGCGATCAACAGCATCGCGCCAGGCCAAAGCACGTCGATCAGGCCGCCGGGGTGATACTGGCCGTTCGCCACCTGATAGAGATGCAAGCTGTCTGCAACAGCCAGCAGCACCAACGCACCGGTCATCCAGTTCCACGCCCGGCCAAGCTGGCCGCCAGCGACGGCACGGCCACCGAAGACGAGCATCAGCAGCACGAGGTCGGCCATCGGGTAGGCGAGTTGGGTCGCCATGCCGGCGGCGCTGGAACTCACATCGGCGCCGTTCCAGGTTTCCAGAACGAGAGTGGCGTCGATCGCCGCCACGGCGAGAGCGGCGATCACGCCCTGTAGCCAGAGTGTCCGCGGCACATCGGACAACCGGCGCAAAAGCGCGAAGATCCCGACGAAGACCGACGGGTAAAACATCAGGTAAAGCATGTCGGCGGTGGAAGGCACTGGTCGGACCGTGGCGCCTTCGAAGAACAGGCGGCTGTACAAGTCGCCACCCCACCAAAAGAGAATCCCGATTCCGATCGCAAGCCACACCCGTCGCGAACCCGTCGAGGTAAAACCACGTATCAGGCAGATCACCGCCGGAATAAGCAGCAACGCGCTGAATACTTTGTTGTCGAAGAAATCGGCCGCCGCGCCCGGCGCGGTCGGCACCAGCACGTAAACGAAGTATGCCCCAAACAACACCGATCCCACTTGCAAAAGCCAGCGGCTGACCGGCAATGCGAATGATCCCTTGAATCTCATCTGCACCCAATCTATGCGTATGGCGGCTAATCAGGCCGCCACGATATGTAGTACTGACTAGATCGGTGTATTGGCACAGGACCTTTACGGCATCTTCCGGGGCGGACCTGACGTTTGTCCAGAACTCAGCCTCTCGCCGGTACCTGACTGATAGCGCGTTCGGCCAGTGCGGTGATCGTAAGGCTCGGATTGACGCCGATGTTCGCGGGCAGCACCGAGCCGTCGCAGACGAGCAGGTTCTCGTAGCCGAAAACCCGCTGGTGGCTGTCGACCACACCGTGCTCGGAGTCGCGACCGATCGCCGCTCCGCCGAGGAAGTGCGCGGTCACGGGCGTGGCGGCCACGGCCTCGGTGACGGATGCCTGCGCACGACCGCCGATTTTTTCGGCGAGCCTCCGGGCGACGTCGTACGCGACCGGGATCGGGGCGGGTCTTTGGTATCCGGCTGCGACCTCCGTGGTCAGAAGGACATCGCCGTCGCGTAGGCGGCGCGCCGGCCGCAGGCGGATGGAAGTGTCGGTCGCCTGCATCACGATCATCAGCATCGTGCGTCGCGACCAGCCCTTCGGCATCGCCGCGTTGGCCGCCGAGCGGGGATCGCGCGTCAGGGCCAGTGCAAAGCGCAGCGGCTGCGTGGCGCGCGGGCCGATCTTCGGAAGCACAGTGAACATCACGCTCATCGCGTCCGCTCCGCGGCCGTAGGTGACGGGCTCGATGTGAGTGTCGGCGTCGGGAAAAATACTTGACGTGATCGATATCGCTTCGCTGAAATCGAACCGGTCGTCCGGCGAGGTAACCGCGAGAACGGATTCGCTGTTGGTGCGCACGCGTTCACCGAGCCGTGGCGATAATGCGGCCAACGAGCCGTTAAGCCGGCAGCGCTGAAGCAACTTGTTCGTTCCAAGCGCGCCGGTGGCCACCACCACGCCGCGAGCGGTGAGCATGCGGGACCGTTTTGCGACATGCGCACCGGGGCGTGTGGCGGTCACCGCATACCCGGCGCTTCCGTCCGCCGCCGGTCCGAGGGGGCGGATGTCGGTCACCTGGCGGTCGGGCATGATTTGCGCGCCGCCACGCTCGGCGAACCACAGGTAGTTCTTCGGCAGCGTGTTTTTGGCGCCGTCGCGACAGCCCGCCATGCAGGCGCCGCAAAGTGTGCAACCCGTGCGAGCCGGTCCGTCGCCGCCGAAGTACGGGTCATCCACGGTCACACCGGGCTCGCCGAAATACACCGCCACCGGAGGTTTCTGATAAGTGCCGGACACGTTGAGATCTCCGGCGACCTGACGCATCAATGCGTCGGCGGGACCGTCAATTTCGTATCGCGTAACGCCCAGCATGCGCTCGGCCTCCTGGAAGTGTGGGGCAAGCTCAGCGCGCCAGTCGTGCTCCATCCCGGCCCAATCGGGACCGTCAAAGAATTCCTCCGGAGGCCGGTACAGAACGTTGCTGTAGACCAGGCTGCCGCCGCCTACACCGCTTCCGCTGAGCACCGTGATGTCCTTGAAGATCGACACCCGCATCGTGCCGCGCAGACCCAGACGCGGCGCCCACATCGAACGCCGCAAGTTCCAAAGCGACGTGGCGAAGTCGTGGTCATCCCACCGACGGCCGCATTCCAGCACTCCGACGCGATATCCCTTCTGAGTCAGACGCAGTGCCGCAACGCTGCCGCCGAAGCCGGATCCGACCACCAGCCAGTCGAAGTCGAAGCCTTCGACGCGCCTGGCGTTTCTGGCCATCAGCGCAGTCCCGGAGTGCGGCGCATTAACCGCAGGCCGGCGCTCAGCGCGGTCGCGTAGACCTTGCCATCCCAGTGCATCGGCGGCGTCACCGGCAAAAGGCGCTGCACGGCGATCGTTTGCGGCTCTGTGTACTTCTGTATTCCGTAGGCGCCGTGACGGCGTCCCACTCCGGACTGTTTCATGCCGCCCATCGGCGCGTCGGTAGAGCCGAACGCCGCGGCGTACGGTTCGTTTACGTTCACGGTGCCGGCGTCTATGCGCTCGGCAATGCGCCGGCCGCGGCCGGTATCGCGAGTCCACACACTTGCGTTCAAGCCGTACGGTCCATCGTTGATCAGATCGATCGCCTCGTCCTCATCATCGAACGGATAAACCGACACGACCGGACCAAACGTCTCTTCGCCGAAGCATCGCATCTCGGAAGTAACGTTCGCGAGCACGGTCGGTTCGTAGAAAAGCGGTCCAATATCCGGGCGCGCGCGACCGCCCGCGCGCACTGTCGCGCCCTTTTCGACGGCGTCTTCCACATGGGCGTTTACGCGCTCAAGCTGCTGTCGCGAGATCAACGGTCCAACATCCTTGCTCCAGTCCAGACCGCCGCCGATCCTCAGCTCGGCCGCGCGCTCGGCGAGACGCTGCACGAAGACATCGTGCAGCGAACTGTGTACATAGATCCGCTCCATCGCGATACACAACTGGCCGGCGTTCGAGAACGTGCCCACAAGCGCGCCGTCGATCACCCGCCGCAGCGAGGCGTCGGCCAGTACCAGCATTGCGTTCTTGCCGCCCAGCTCCATCGAGCATTCCAGCAACCGCTCGCCGGCCTGCGCCGCGACGAGTTTGCCAACGCGAGTGCTGCCGGTAAACATCAGAAAATCGACGCATTCAACGATCGGCGGGCCGAGTTCGGCGCCGTCGCCGGTGACGACAGTGGCAACGTCTGGCGGAAGGCCTGCCTGTTCCAGCAGCTCAACCGCCCATAGCGTGCTGAACGGAGTCTGATGATCGGGTTTGATCAGCACCGCGTTGCCGGCCATGATCGCGGCCAGCGCGTCCGTGATTCCCAGCGTGAGCGGATAGTTCCACGGAACGATGAACCCCACCAGACCACGCGGCTTGCGCAGTTCTCGCGTGCTGGTGAGCACCGGCATCGCGCCTCCGCGACGCCGCTGGCGCAGGTGGGAACGCGCCGACCGGGCGTAGTAACGGGCAGCGGTGGCGGTGGCCATGATCTCTTCAAACGCCTGCACTCGCGACTTGCCGTTTTCGAGCTGAATGATGTCCAGCCCCTCGCTTTGGCGTCGCAACACCAAATCGTGAAATCGCAGGAGCACGCGAGCGCGTTGCGCGATTGACCGGCGCGCCCATTCCTTTTGGCTCGCGCGGGCGCGGCGAGCGGCGCTACGGAGATCCTGCTCGTCGCAGCGCGGCACGTTGCCGATCGTCTCCCCGGTGACCGGGTAGCTGACCGTGATCGGCTCGCGAGCGGAGGCGGCGGTGACGCGCCTGGCCAGCAGGCCGAAGCGATTGATGCGTTCCGCCGTGATGACGGACTCCTCGTGGCGGGCCTGTGGGTCTGCGGATTTGACTGCCATCGATCCCTCCTGTTATCTTGAATCTGAAAATAACACATTTCACTTTGAACGGCCATTCATCACTTCCCCCTTTCAGCGCGCGCGCGAACGACGCCGACGCTGCGAACGCTGGGTCACAAACCAAGTCGCGCCGGGGCTATGCGGGGATAACCTCCGGGGCACGCGACGCCCAGCGACGTGAGCGCCTGATTCACGCCGGCATCGAGCGATTTGGCGCTGAGGGTTATGCCGCGTCGACG
This sequence comes from Actinomycetota bacterium, assembly GCA_016213645.1. Taxonomy (GTDB): domain Bacteria; phylum Actinomycetota; class Thermoleophilia; order Solirubrobacterales; family JACPNS01; genus JACPNS01. The sequence continues at coordinate 10,926 of JACQZY010000009.1, read as the reverse complement.
ATCGAGTCGCTTTGCACCGCGGCACAAGTGTCCACGCGCGACTTCTACTCCTACTTCGCCGCCAAAGAAGACCTGCTCCTGTCCGTCTACGACCGGATCATCGAGGAGACGCTCACGGCCGTCGACGCGGCGGTCGCTACTGCCGGTGACGATCCCGCGGCAGCCTCGCTGGCCGGCCTTCACGCATTCGCCGCAGAATTGGTCCGAGACGAGCGCCGCGCGCGCATCAACTTCATCGAGATCGTCGGTGTCAGCGCGCGCGCCGAACTGCGGCGACGCCGGGCGATTCGGTCGTTTGTCGATCGGATCCGTCGTTTTGCCGAGCCGCTCGCTGCCGCCGGCGTGATCGACGGCGGGATTATCACCGACGTGCGTGGAGTGGGCCTGGCCGGCGCGGTTCATGAAGTACTGACCGATTGGCTGCTCGGCGATGAACGTCCACCGCTCGACGATGTGGTCGGCGAACTGGCGGCGCTGTTTGTATCGGCGATGCGCGGCTAAACGGGCGATCGCGAGGCGGACGCGGACGCAAGCGCAAGCGCAAGCGCGGGAAAATCCTTACGACGGCGATTCGACCACGCGTAATTCGCCCGGGGGGCTCGCCGACCGGGGTCAGCGAGGGGCCGCGCCCTCCACCTCAAGCAGTCGGCCGATCGCCGCGCGACCGACCTCGATCTGCTCCGGCGTGGGCTCGCGGGTGCCGACGGCGCGCTGAAGCTCGAAGCCGGGTTTACGGAAGACCCTCGCGAAAGTGGAATCCGGATGGCGTTCGGCGTAGGCGAACATCTCCACGGATGCCGCCGCGCCGGCGAGCGCCACACTCGTCTGGGCGATCAGGCCGGGCTTCTCCAGCGCGCGGCGCATCACTGCTTCGCCGGTCACGCTGGCCAGCATCATCGGCGCCACCAGGTGTGAGCCGCAGCGTTCGTGTTCCTTGGCGGCGGCCTCCACAACCGAAGCGTCGGTCGGGTCGCCGCCTTGTTCATATGCCGCGATCGCCTTGTGCTCGACGCCGTGATAGGCGGCCACGTTGCCGCTGCGCAGAGAGATGATCGCCGGCGCCAGCCCGATCAAAGAAAGCGCGAGGTCGCGAGAAATGCTGTTGCGTCGCTTGCCGTGACGGGCGAGAATGCCGATCGCGGTGGTCAGCGCCGAAGCTGCGATCACCGCCGGATTCTCAAACGGCAGCCGCGCCTGCGGAAGCTTGGCTCGCACCACCGGGATCACGGCCATCGACTCTGCCAGCCGCGCGACGCCGCGTACGCCCGGGGCGTTGCCGATCGCGGAATGCACGCGCGGGGCCTTGCCGGAGCTGACGAGAATCTCGCCGCGTTTATCGCGCACGGCGGCGGCCCAGTGCGTCGGGCCATAGACGAGCAGTCCGTTTTCGAGCGCCATACCGCCGAGGCGAAGGCGATCAGGCTCCTGGCCGGGTGCCGTCTCCGTCGCGGATTCCGCCATCTCCGGCTTTGTGATGCTCGACTCGTCCATCTAACCCAGCAGCTTAGGGATTGCGAAGCTGAAAAACCTCGCGGCCAGCGCCAGGTCGTCCACAGGGATGCGTTCGTCGGTGCCGTGGATCAGCGGATCGCTTTCGTACATGTCCATCGTCATCTGTGGAAAGAAGCCGTACGCCACGCAGTCCGGGAAGGCGTCGCGAAACCAGCGCGAGTCGGTGAACCCGGGCAAGACAGAGGGGATCGCCGTGGCCTCCGGATCCACCCCGGCCACCCATTCCACGATCGCGTCCATCAGCGGGGAGTTGTGTGCGCTGCCGTTGCCCACGGCGGATTCGGCGAAATCGAGCGTGTAGTCGCCGTCGCCCAGGACTTCGCGCGCACGGCGTTCGGCGAGGTCGACGCCGTGGCCGGGCGGCACGCGGCAATCCACCCGCACGCTCGCCTGGGCGGGAATCACGTTGACCTTGGCGCTGGCACGCGCCATCGTGGGCGTCAGCGTGACGCCGAAGGTGGGTTCCAGCAACACCGCCAGACGCGGGTCAGTTTGTTCGATCCGGGCAAGCAGGTCCGGCACGTCGGCATCGGTCGCGTCCACGTCGAAAAGCGCCTTGAGGATCGCCCTGGGTTCGGCCGTGAGATCGTGAGCCGGCTGTCTCGTGGCAAGCTTCTCGAGCAAAGGCGCCATCTTCAGCAGGGCGTTCTCGCCCATGCGTGGCAGTGAGGCGTGACCGGCTTTTCCGTGCGTGACGATGTTGAAGCGGCTAAAGCCCTTCTCCGCGCAACCCACGCGAAAGTAGCGGCGGCCTTCGAAGACGAACATCTGCCCGCCACCCTCGTTGATCACGACGTCCGCGCGCACTTTGCGCGGATGCTGCTCGCACAGCCAACGCGCACCGAGATTGCCGCCGGCCTCTTCATCGGAAGTGACGATCAGCTTTAGCGTGCCAGACGCCGGGCGCCAACCTGCGTGGGCGAGTTCCACCGCGGCGGCGATCTCCGCCGCCACCTGGCCCTTCATGTCCTGTGCGCCACGACCCCAGATGCAACCGTCGTCACGTAGCTCGCCACCCCAGGGGTCGGCCTGCCACTCGGCTGGATCGGCCAGCACCGTGTCGACGTGCCCGAGCATCGCCACCGTCGGCCCGTCGCTGGCTGCGGCCGGCGTGGACGCGGGCAGCGTTGCGACCAGGTTCGGCCGCTCCGGCTCCAGCGCGAGCAGTTCCACCTCGAACCCAGCCTCCTCAAGCTCACCCTTGATGAAGTGCTGCGCAACCGCTTCGTCCCCCGGCGGATTGACGGTGTTGAAACGGATCAGCTGCTGAAGCAACTCGGTGGCCGTGGCCTGAAGCTTGGCGGGATCCAGCATCGGTCCAGCATAAGCCCAAGCCTGACGCCCCCCTGCGCAGGCAGGCACCGCCGCACGCAGCCACCGCACGCAGCCACCGCGCGCAGGCACCGGTGATCTGCGCAAGATTCCGCTTGCGAATGCGAAGTCACGATTCGAACGCCCCTGATTGCGAAGCCCTTTCCTGCGCAGGCACCGGTGATCTGCGCAGGAAATCGGGTGGGGATGTTTGGCGGGTCTCGCGGCGGTTCGGATGGCCGAGGAGTCGTACATCTCGCGGGAATTCCGCATGGTTGACGCGTAGATGTCGTACTTCTACGCAACTTCTAGGCAGTGGGGACCGTTGTGCGGCTGAGCGACGCGGCGGGGAGATTCAGCTCGTGATTTTGGCTGAGGCCAACGACTCGGCGTCACAGCCCTACGGCCGCGGATCACCGAAGCCCAGTGAGCGGCCGATGATCTCTTTCATGATTTCGTTGCTGCCGGCCCAGATGCGGGTGACGCGGGCGTCGGTCCAGGCGCGGGCGACGTCGTATTCCTCCATGAAGCCGTAGCCGCCGTGGAGTTGGACACAGGCGTCGAGCACGCGGCCCTGCACGTCGCTGGTCCACCATTTGGCCTTGGCGGCGTCGACGGGATCGAGCTTGGACTCGTTGTGTTGCACAATGCAGCTGTCCACGAACGCCTGCGTGACATCGACCTCGGTGACCAGCTCGGCCAGCAGAAAACGGTTGTGCTGGAAGGTGCCGATCGGACGACCGAAGGCGCTGCGGTCCTTCACGTACTCAAGCGTCTGCTCCAGGCCGACGGCGGCGTGGGCGATGTTGCCGGTCGCGCTGCTGAGCCGCTCCTGGGCTAGACCCTCCATCATGTGCGCGAAGCCACGGCCGACTTCGCCGATCACGTTCTCGTCGGGCACATCGACGTCCTCGAAGAAAAGCTCCGCCGTGTCGGCCTCGTGCTGGCCGATCTTCAGCAGTTTGCGGCCGCGCGAGAAACCGGGCATGCCCTCCTCGATCGCCATCAGTGTGATGCCGGGCTTGCCGGAGGGATTGTCCTCGGCGGTGGTCTGAATCGCTGCGATCACCAGGTCGGCCTGGTAGCCGTTGGTGATGAAGGTCTTGGAGCCGTTGACGATCCAGCCGTCACCGGCCGCGTTGCGCTTGGCGGCGGACTTGATCGCGGCGAGGTCGCTGCCGGCGTTGGGCTCGGTCATGCCGATCGCGGTGATGATCTCGCCGGTCACGAATCGCGGCAGCCAGCGCTCCTGCTGTTCCTGATTGCAGAGATCGGTGAGGTACGGAGCGCAGACGTCGGTGTGAATTCCAAAGCTCGACTGATACGCCGCACCAACGCGCGCCCAGCCCTCCTGCATCACGGCGTTGAAACGGAAGTCCCGCACGCCGTTGCCGCCGAACTCCTCGGGGATGCCGACGCCGAGGAATCCGGCCTCTCCGGCCTTGGCCCAAATCTCGCGACCGATCAGCCTCTGCTCACGGATCTCCTCGGCGCGCGGCGCCAGCTCACGCTGCACGAAGGTCTCGATGGACTCACGAAACCAGGTGTGTTCTTCTTCGAAGATTTGGCGTTGCATCGATTCCTCCGCTGCTGGTGTGGCGTGATCTGCCGGTGCCCGAGGTTACCGCGCCGCCGACCGCCAAAACCAGCGGTCCAATCCGGTATTTTGAGACTCTGCTCATGGCCCGCACGCTTGACGAGATCGCCGCTGAGATCCTGGCCCACAAGAACGAGGGCTGTGAGTTTGAGCCATGCGTGACCTGCACGAACATGGTGCCCGGCGAGGGCAGCCCGAACGCGGAGATCATGTTCATCGGCGAGGCGCCGGGCAAGAACGAGGACCTTCAGGGCAGGCCGTTTGTGGGCGCGGCCGGTAAGTTGCTTGATCGGCTGATCGGGTCGATCGGGTTGAACCGGCAGGACGTGTTCATCGCCAACGTGCTAAAGGCGCGGCCGCCGGGTAATCGCGACCCGCTGCCGCTTGAGGTGGAACACAACTGGCCGTGGCTGGAGGAGCAGATCGACGTGCTCGATCCGAAGTTGATCGTGCTGCTGGGTCGCCACGCGATGAATCGGTTTCTGCCGAATCGACGGATCGGTCAGGATCACGGCCAGGCGCGATTGCTGCGCGGTCGGGTGTTCTTGCCGGTGCACCATCCGGCCGCCGCGCTGTATACGCGCGCGCTTGAGCAGACGTTGTTTGACGACTTTTCGCAGATCCCGGCGCTGCTTGAGCGCGTCCGCCAAACGCCACGCGAAGAACTGCTCGCGCGTTCGGTGCAGGACTCGCTGGGTGAGTTCGGGTTCGACGCGGAAGAAGGGCGTGAAATCGCGACACGGGCACCATCGCCGGCCGAGGCGCGGGCGAATGAACTTCCGCGCGGCAAAGAAAAGGACCGCGAGCGCGTGACCGACGACGGCGCCCGCGAAGGCGAACCCTCTGGCGACGGCGAAAACTCCCCCCAACCCGCGCCCGACCAACTCGGCCTGTTCTAAAGCCGCAGACCGTGGATCAACTTTTCGAACCAACCGCACCGTCCGGCGGCGCCGACGCCCCCACCGGTGCCCAGCCACTGGCCGCGCGTATGCGGCCGCAGGGCGTGGACGACCTGGTCGGTCAGCCCCACCTGCTGCAACCCGGCCAGGCGCTGCACGAAGCGCTCACCGGCAAGGCACCACACTCGATGATTCTCTACGGCCCGCCCGGCAGCGGCAAGACCACGATCGCGCGGCTGGTGGCCCGTGCCGCCGACGCCGCGATCGAAGAACACAGCGCCGTCGTGGTCGGCAGGCCGGAGGCGGTGAAAGCGATCGCCGCCGCGCGGGAACGACTGCGCACCAGCGGCCGGCGCACCGTCTACTTCCTGGACGAAATACATCGCTTCAACAAGGCCCAGCAGGATGCCCTGCTGCCGGCGGTGGAGGACGGCACGATCATCCTGATCGGCGCAACGACCGAGAATCCGTATTTCGAGGTCAACAGCGCGCTGCTGTCACGACTGAGGCTTTACGTACTTGAACCGCTGAGCCAGGCTGACGTACGTCAGCTGCTTGAGCGCGCACTCACAGACGAGCGTGGACTGGCCGGTGCGATTTCCGCCGACGACGCGGCGCTGGACTTCATCGCCTCACGGTCCGGCGGCGACGCGCGCACGGCCCTGACCGCACTTGAGACCGCCGCCGAGACGGCGCTTGCGAGCACCGGCTCCGGTCCATCCGAACAGAACGAAGACTCGCCCGGCCTCGGCGGCGACACGTCCCAGACCGGCCCCGCGACCTCGGGCGCCGAGGCCACCGTCCACATCACCCTCCCCCGCGCGGAAGACGCCATGCAACAGCGCGCCGTGCTTTACGACAAGGGCGGCGATCGCCACTACAACTACGCCTCGGCGTTCATCAAATCGCTGCGCGGCTCGGACCCCGACGCGGCGCTCTATTACATGGCGGCGATGCTGGAGGGCGGCGAGGACCCAAAGTTCATCGCCCGGCGGATCGTGATCTTTGCCAGCGAAGACGTGGGCAACGCCGACCCGCACGCACTGCCACTTGCGATCGCCGCCGCGCAGGCGCTCGACTACGTCGGCCTCCCCGAAGCGCGGATCAACCTTTCGCAGGCAGTCACGTATCTGGCGCTGGCCCCGCGCTCAAACCGCGCCTACATGGCAGGTGACGCGGCGATCGCCCATGTTCGACGGCACGGGCTGGAGCCGCCGCCCGCCTATCTGCGCGACTCGCATGTGCCCGGCGCCGAGGAACTCGGCCAGGGCGAAGGCTACGAATACCCCCATGATCTGCCGGATCAACTCAGCGACCAGCCGCTGCTGCCTGACCAGGCGCGCGACGCCGTGTTCTACGAACCGGCGGACCGTGGTCACGAGGCAGAGATGGCGAAGCGCCTCCAGGCCGCACACCGTCGCCGCCAACGGGACTGACACCTGCGCCGAAGCGCCGGCCGAGTCGCATCTACCCGCCAGTATCGCTCCCATTGAACGAAGTTCAGTTCCCGGACGCGCACAGCATGAAACGCCGTTAGTATGGCCCTCATGACTTCCACCAGCACCCCCAACATATCCCTCGCCCCATACAGGCACGTCGGTGGTCCCGACACCGCACCGACCGGCGAACTAGAAAGTTTCAACCCCTCCACCGGCGAACTAGTCGGCAGCGTTCCCACAATCAAGCCGGAACAAGTCGACGCCGTCGTCGCGGAAATCGGTCAAGTTCAGCCATTCTGGGCCGAGCTCTCATTCAGCGACCGCGCGCGCTACCTGCGCCGCGCCGCGCAGGTGATGACCGACCGCAAGGACGAGATCGCGGCACTGCTGACCGCCGAGCAGGGCAAGGTCCGCACCGAGGCCTACGCGATGGAGGTGATGACCTCGATCGACAGTTTCATCTGGGCCGCGGGCAACGCCGCCAAGTTCATCAGCGACGAGAAGATCAAGCCGGCGCAGCCATTCATGAAGACGCGCAAGATGCACTTCCGCTACGCGCCGATCGGCGTGATCGGCGTGATCAGCCCGTGGAACTATCCGCTGCTGCTTCCCGCCGCCGAGATCGCAACCGCGCTGATGGCCGGCAACGGAATCATCTTCAAGCCCGCGTCGCTGACCTGCCTGATCGGCCAGAAGCTTCAAGAGGTGTTTGACGAGGCGGGATTGCCGGAGGGCCTGATGCGCACGGTGCATGGCGGCGGCGCCGTGGGCCAGGCGATCGTGGACAGCAAGGACGTGGGCAAGATCTTCTTCACCGGCAGCGTGGAGGTGGGCCGCCACATCGCCGAGTGCTGCGCCAAGCAGATCAAGGGATGCACGCTCGAGCTGGGCGGCAAAGACCCGATGCTCGTGCTCTCCGACGCCAACATGGCGCACGCGATCGACGGTGCGGCCTGGGGCGGATTCGCCAACATGGGCCAGACCTGCTCGGGCATCGAACGCGTCTACGTGATGCACGACGTGGCCGATCGCTTCATCAACGGGGTCGTCGAACGCGCGAAGTCGATGAAGATCGGTGACCCCAACCAGTGGAGCACGGAGATCGGCGCGATGACCTCGGCCGACCAGTACGAACTGGTCAACGAGCTCGTAGAAGACGCCGTCTCGCGTGGCGCGACGATGCTCTGTGGCGGTCCGATCCCGAAGGACCAGCTGCCGCCCGAACGGCGCGACGGCACGTACTACGGGCCGACCGTGCTGACTGGTGTCAACCACGGCATGCGGATCATGCAGGAAGAGATCTTCGGTCCGGTGTTGCCGATCATCACCGTAGACAACGAAGACGAGGCGATCCGGCTGGCCAACGACTCCGAGTTCGGTCTGGGCGCGAGCATTTGGTCCGCCGACCGCGAGAAGGCGCTGGCGATGGCCGACCGCGTCGAGGCGGGCAACGTCTGGATCAACGACCACATGTACAGCGCCGGCATCTGCCAGTGCAGTTGGGGCGGAATGAAGGACAGCGGCCTGGGCCGCGCGCACTCCAAGTTCGGCTTCTACGAGGCCGTCGAGATCCAGGTGCAGGCGGTCACACCGGTCCGCGAGGCCAGCATGTGGCTGCACCCGTACGACGAAACCGTCGGCCCGGGCATCCGCGCGTCGATCGACCTGCTTTACGCGCAGGGCGGCGACAAGTTCCGCACGCTCGGCGAGAGCAGCGGCGCACTGATCCGCATGGGCATTCGCTCGGCGCAGCAGTACTTCAGGAAGTAGTGGTCGCCGTTCAGGACTGGATCTTTTGGCCGATGGCCGGGACGGTCGCGCTTGCGATCGTCCTGGTCGCGGTCGTCGTTCTGGTCATGCGCGGTGGCCGTGGTGGTCGACGGTCGTCGGCAGTCCACTCTGACTGATCGGTCCGCGCAGAGCTTTCCGGAGCTTGCGGGATGAACCTACGGCCCGCAAACGCCACTCCACACCTACAATCAGCCTCCCATGCCCGCTCAGGCCTACAGCGGAAAAGAGTGCGTCTGCGCCCTGAAGAAGGGCGTCTGCGACCAGGAATGCGTGCGCGACATGCTGGAGACGCCGTTCTACATGGCGTGTCTCAAGCTTTCAGGCCGCAGGTCCGTGGTGGTGGGTGCGGGCGACATCGGACTCGAGAAGATCGAAGGACTGCTCGCCTGCGGCGGTGACGTCACGGTGATCGCCCCGGAGGCCTGCCAGGCTGTGCAGGATCTGGCGAGTGAAGGGTCAATCGAATGGCTGCCGCGCGCCTACGAACCGGCCGATGTGGAGGGCGCGTTTTTGATCATCGCCGCCACCAACCACACCGACGTCAACATCCAGGTCTTCAACGACGCCGAGCGCCGCGGCATGCTGGCCAATGTCGTTGACGTACCGCCGCTTTGCAATTTCATCCTGCCGGCAATCACTCGCACCGGACCGCTTGCCATCGCAATCAGCACGGCGGGCGCAAGCCCGGCATTGGCCAAGCGCATGAAGCGCGAGATCGGCGAGCTATTCGGCGAGGCTTACGCGGATCTCGCGGTGATCCTCAACGACGTGCGCGGCTGGGCCAAGGGCACGCTGCCCACCTACCAGGACCGCAAGCAATTTTTCGAGCAGATCGTCAACGGCGAGCCTGACCCGATTGAACTCTTACGTGCGGGCCGCGCCGACGAACTACGCGCGCTGATCGCGCGCCACCAGGCCCAGGCCGAAGCACGGCTTGCGGCTTAAGAGCCGCCCGCGCTCGCGAGGATCACCAGCGCCGTAAGCGCGATCATCACAATGCCGATCACCATCATCGGCGTGCCTTGCGAGTCTCCGTGTTTTGAGAGTTTGCTGCCGTTGACGATCGCCATGATCGCGATCAGCGGAATCAGCAACCCCGCGACGGCGCAAATCCAGCCCACGCGGCGCAAGTCCTTGAACTCCTGATGCGTGATGCCGTGTACGCCTGGCGGTAGTCCGTTCGGCGGCTGCATGTAGACGGGCGCACCCGGCTGGCCGTAACCGGGTGCCACCGCATAGGGCGCAGGCGGACCGGGTGCCCCCATCCGGTAAGCGCCGGGCGGCGGCGCGGCGGCGGGATATGCCACCGCCGGGCCGGTCGCGTAGGCGGCCTGCTGTTGAAGATTCTGGGTCTGGAGCTGGGCCTGTTGCTGGGTCTGGAGCTGGACCTGGAGCTGGGGTTGCGCCTGTTGCGCGGCCTGCGCGGACGCTTGGAGTTCGCCGCGCACGCGGGCAAACAGATCCGAAACATGACCGTACTGCGTAGGTTGCAGGTTGGCCAGATGCACCAGCGATGGAGCGCGACGCTGAACTCCCGCGCCGCATGCTCGACGGGCCGCGGCGACCACACCGTCCGGACCCATCTGCCCGGCCGCGAACTTGTGCCAGACATCGCGAAGTTCGGCCATCACATCCACTACGAAGTTTTCGGCACCACGGCCCATTTCCTATAGCCCAAATCGTCACGCACTTCGCGAAATGGCAGCTACCCGCCGGCGGCGAGCATCTGCGCGATGCAGACGCAGTGGCGTTAGTTGAATACGCCAGTCTCGAAGATAGATAGCCACACTCCTTTGGGTTATGAATTAATTATGCGCGACACTCTAGAATCGGGTAACATACGGCTCGTCGTAGTTCGGTATAGCCGACAGCTTGTCACATCAGCCATTCGATTTATGGGGGCGCGAAGCTCGGTGAGTCCTTAGTGTGGATGCCTAGTTTCAAGAGCTGCAGCACTCATAGCTCTGCAGTCTCAGGTAGGGGGGATATTGGGGGAGTTTCAAGTTTGGTGCTTTGCATCATCGTGTTCCAAACGTCGGTAGTTCAGCCGACTTCGGTATACGACTGACGATCCCGTTGACGCTGTTTGCCGAACCGTCAACGCATGCGAGTCGGTCGCAAATGATCTCGTCGATTAGAACGCTCAATGCTGTAAACAACTTTTCGCTTTTTCGCTCGGTTTTTTTATTCATAGTTCGCGTTTGCCAATTACATGAGGATTACTGGGGAGGTATACCCGTCAAATGAACAAGTCTCTTACATTTAATGCAGGCCGTAGCGCCTCGCAGAACGCACGCAAGGTGCTTCTGCTTGCTGCGTTTACGGTGCTCGTAATTGCTGCGGCCCTGGCGGTTCGCCCGGGCAACGCAAGCGCGTC
>JACQZY010000007.1 GCA_016213645.1 Actinomycetota bacterium | reverse complement strand
TGCGAGCCGAGGTTGCCGGGAGGCCTCGTAAAACACCTGGCAAAACCATAAATGCGGACTCTCACGAGTACGCGCTCGTCTAAGTAATTAGATGAGCTATCGGCCCTCCCTCGGCCCGTGGGGCGGAGCACCGGTATCAGCCAACGGGCTTGCCCGCCGAATGCGTCTCTGGTTCGGTGGGGACTTTCACAGAGACTGGTCCCGCGTGACCCGGCCGGCCTGGCTATCGCGGGACGAGATCCAGAACGCCGGACACGCTCGTAGACGCTCTATCTCACGCGGTCGCGGACGCGGGTTCAATTCCCGCCGTCTCCACTTTCGTGCGACTTCACAACATCGTTGTAGCGCCTATAATGCAGAAATGGCGCTACACGCACGCACCTTCTCCGTGGGGCTCCGCGAACTGCACAATCGCACCAGCGAGCTGATCAAACAGCTCACGGAAACCGGCGATGAAATCTCCGTCACGCTCCATGGCCGGCCGGTTGCGCGCATCGTGCCGGTGGATCAAAACGACCCGATTGAGCGGCTGCGCCGAACGGGAATGCTGCGTGAGGCAAGTCCCAATCCACACACTTTGTCGCCGCCGATCAAGCTCGACGGGGGTGCCACCGTCTCGGATCTTGTTCGAGAGCATCGGCGCTGAAGCTCTTCTTTGACACTTCAGCGCTTGTCAAGCTCGTGATCGACGAGCCGGGGTCGGATTGGACGCGAGGGCTCTGGCAGGATTTCCGGCAGAAATTCGCTTCTCGTCTGGCGTATGTGGAAATGTCTGCGGCTCTTGCGGCTGCCGTTCGCGGAGGCCGGATGACGGAGGCGCAGGAGGTCGCGGTGCGATCGTCGTTTTCGAAGTTGTGGAAAGAACTCTCAATCGTGGAGGCGAGCGAGGACGTGGTTGCGTCCGCGGCGGAACTGGCCAGGGTCCACGCGTTGCGTGGATATGACGCAATGCAGCTTGGATCCGCCGTTGCGATCCGGGGCGCCACGTTGGATGTTGCGATGATCGCCTGGGACGACGCGCTTGCCAATTGCGCGATCGCCGAAGGAATCAATGTAATTCGCACGTCCGAACGCTGACGACGGCGATTCGGTCACAACCGTTCGCGAATCCCCGTTGCGGCTCCGACTCTGCGTTTAAGCCCTCCGCCACGCCTGCCGACTGCCATTAGTGCGATGAGTGCGCAGCCGCAGCCTTCCGTCCCGCCGCCCAGCGAAGCCTCGACCGGTCAGCCCGGCGGACTGGCCGCGATCGCCGAGATGGTGCCGCTGTCGCGCACGCGCGCGGCAGATGTGGCTCAACTGCGCGCGACGGCCGACGAGCGCTTCGTGCCGGTTCGCTGAATCGACGCGCAACGATGGGGATCTTCTACGAAATCTTCAGAGGGGCGGCGGCCCGCCACGTAAGCGAGCCGACGCAGCGCCTTGTGCCGAAGACGCCGCAGCAGGCGGTCGCCTCGTTTCTGCTGCTGGCCGGATGGATCTGCGCGGCCGGTTTGGTGCTGTCTGGCTTGGTGTGGTTGGTCTCCGGGGCCGGCGCGGTTTCGGCGCTGCCGGTGATCGGTGGGGCGGTGCTGATGTTTGTGCTGGCTCGTTTCGGATCGGGCACTCGGTCGTAACCAAGGCTCACGGCTCCGCACGGCCGCAATGCGATGCGGCGGCCTTATGCCTCCGTGGCAGCGCGCATCGCCGCACTCATCGACGCCACGCAAACCTCCTGCGCGGTTACCTCAAGCTCCAGGGTGGTGGAAAGTGCCGGACGCGCAGAGGCGTCCATAATCCGCTTGGCCAAGCCCTGCGGCACCGGCAGCGCGAGCAGCAGTTCGTCGACCAGTTGCTGGGTTGTCTCGTCCAGCTCCGACGCCGGAGAGATCCGGTTGGCGAAGCCGTTGCGGTAGGCCTCGTCGGCGTCAAACTCGCGGCCGGTCATGATCAGCTCTTTGGCGCGACCCAGGCCCACGATCGCCGGCAGTCTTGACGAACCGCCGACGTCGGGCACCAGGCCAAGCCGAACTTCGGGGATGCTCAGCCGCGCGTCATCCGCCACCACGCGCAAGTCGCAGGCGAGCGCCAGTTCGAACGCCCCGCCGAAACAGGCGCCGTGGATCTGCGCGATCGTGGGCTTGGTCATCTCTTCTGCCAGGTTCCAGGCGAGGATGCACTCGCGGCGAAACTCGCGCAGGCGTTCAGGCACACCGGACAGCGACGCCAGCTCTTTCACGTCCATCCCCGACGAGAAGACCGCGCCCTCGCCGCGAATCACTACACAGCGCACGGCCGGGTCCGCCGCCGCCGCGGTCAGCGCCTCTCCCGTGGCGCGCACGAGGTCGAAGTTGAAGGCGTTGCGCTTGTCGGGGCGGTTGAGAACGACGTGGCGAATGGCGCCGCGGTCTTCTGTGATGACGAGTGGCATGGAGGGCTCCTTCGGTGTGCCGGCCTGGACGGAGATTCGAAATTACCGTGTTCGAGTCCGCAAATTGGACGTACGTATTACGAAAAACAGGTAGAAGTCCTCAAGCGATCGGGCATCCCGTCGATAGCCAAGACACGGCGCGATCCGGCTTGATTCCGCATGCAATGCGGTCTCACCGGTGGTTTGAAAGGCAAGTGTTTTACCAATATCGACCCGTTTCGTCACTCCGCGTGCGACGACGGGAAAGGGTGGAACGATGATCGCGCGTCATCGAATGAGAATTGCGATTTTGATGGTGTTCGGCGCGTTGCTGGTGTTTCCGGCGACGGGGTCGGCCGACGTCGCGTCCGCGGTGGATCAGCCCGCCGCCGTGGAGTCGGCAGTCGATTCAAGCGTTGCACCTGAAGCGGCCTCTTACGCGGCCGACGAAACCTCGATCGAGACGGGCGCGTCGTCAGACGACGCCACTGGCGTTACTGATTCCACCGGCGGCGGTTCGAGCGGCGGCACCGGTTCTACCGGCGGCGGCTCATCCGGCGACACCGGCTCCACTGGTGGCACGGGCTCGACCGGCTCAACGGGCGGCGGCTCCACCGGCGCCACCGGGCCCACCGGCGCGGGCGAGGGCTCCGGCAACCTCACTCCGATCGCCCCCGGCGCGCCGTCTACTCAGCAGCCCGAGTCCGGTTCGGCGCCCGCCGATTCAAATCCTGGCACGGTGACTGACAATCCGATCCCCGGCGACGCCGGTCCCGCGATCGGTGACCAGACGCCCGGCGGTAAGGACAATTCCGGTAAGCGCCGCTCGTCCGGCAAAAGCGACTCTCTCAGCGCCGGCGCCGACGATTTGGCCGCGCGCACCAACGCCACATTGGCGCTGCTCAACTCGGATGCGGCCAAGCCCTCCAACTCCACCGGTACCAACTCCGGGAAAAAGAACGCCGGACCCGCAGGTGTGCGTGCGGGACTGGTGATCACGCGAATTGTTGAATACGTCCCGGCCTGGATGCGCTGGGCGCTGGCTTTGCTCGTGTTTCTGCTTGCGATCGCGGGCACGATGCTGCTGCGTGAGATGCGCCGCCGCCGTCTGGCCGAAGAGGACGCGATGTTCGATGCGCTCACGGGCATCTCGAATCGCAAGGCGTTTGAGCGAAGACTCGACTTCGAGTGGCGCCGCGCAGAGCGATACGGCCGCTCGCTGGGGTTGTTGTTGATCGACCTCGACGGCTTTAAGCAGGTCAACGACGTCAAGGGTCATGCTGCCGGGGATCAGGTGCTGCGCGAGGTCGCCGAGCGGCTCGACCAGCGTATGCGCGACACGGACATGGTCGCGCGTATCGGTGGAGATGAGTTCGCCGTGGTCTGTCCAGAAACGAAGGCATGCGATCTCGAAGGGATTCGCGGCCAGCTCGCCGAGTTCGCCACGCAGGGCCTCACCGATTCCGTCGGACTGAGCATTGGTGTGGCGGAATTTGATGCGTCCGACAAAAGCATGGACGACCTGATTGAACGCGCCGACGCGGCTATGTATCGCGTCAAGAGAGCTACCGCGGCGGCCGCCGCGGCCGCCGCCTGAACGAACCGGCGGCTCCTTGATCAGTCGTCGAATCGCGCTGTCGATATCAGCGATCGAAATACGCGCGATTCGCGAGTTCGATCGCCGTCGGCGGAGTAAGTGATGATCTGAAAGAGTCGGCCGCCGGAGGCCACGTAAATGGCGTGACCGGTGCCGTTCGCGAGCTTGAGGGCAGCAATAAGAGCCGGCCGGCCGTCGATTTTCGACGGCTTGAATCGCTGCTTCGGGCCCGTCGATGTACCGCCGTGCTTGAGTCGCGCGGCGAAGTCGGTGAGCCGCTCAGCGGTGAACGGCTTCGAGTAGGTGATGCGCGCGACACGCATGAGTGGCAACGTTCGCGTACCGGCGTTGCCGCCGGTCGCGACTTCGGCGAAGACGAAGTGTCTGCGTCTTTCGGTGATATCGACTGCCACGTCGTGCTCGCCGTGTTCGGGGATCGAGGCCAGCAGCTCGTAATCGTCGTCCGGGTAACTGAACGTCAAACCGAAGCCATGCGGCGAGAATCGGCCGTCGTGTTCTTCGCGAAATCCGATCGCGCGCAGATCTTGCGCGGTTGGATTGACCGGTACGGCCGAAACCCGCTCTTCGCTCCGGCCGCCGCCGCGCGCAAGCCAGAGCGCCGCCGCGGCGGTGGCGAGCAGGCCGAGGGCCAGCAGCAATCGCAGCTCGAAGGTTTTATGCCGCATCGCAGCGATCATACGGTGACGGCGGAAAGACGGCGATCAGGCACGTCGCCGCGAGGCCGACGGGAACGGCGCAGCAAAAGCACAATATTTCTGACGGCGACTACCGGGGTCTGCCGCGTCTAACCTGGGATCACGAGGAGTCGATTTGATCGAGGCATCAGGCGAGCGCTACATCGAAGCCAGAAGCGAACAGGTATGGATGTTCGTTGACAACGCCAATTGCCTGGCGCGCTGGTTGTCGTTCGCCACTCACATTGAGGTTGTGGAGGGCGAAGGCCTCGGGCGCAAACAGGTTGTGCGGGGCCGCTATCACCGCTTCTGCAACGGAGTGGAGCAAGAGGTCACGGCATACGAACCGGCTCGCCAGATCGCTTGGACGCACACCGAGGAACACCCCGCGATCAACCACATGCCGCGATTTGACCGCAGCACCGTGATCACCGTGCATCTGATCCCCGAAGGCGCGGGCACGCGCGTGCGCATCGAATCCGAGCAGGAGCCGGCCGGCCCGCTGCGCGGACTGGCGATGCGACTTGTCACGCACCGCGCGCTGGCGCGTCATATTCGCCAGTCGTTGGACCGGCTGGACGGGATGATCAAGGGCAAGCTTTCGGCGTAGTCCGGAGCGCGGGCCGACGCGCTCCGGTCAGCTGACCTGGTCCCAGGCCAGCAACTCGGGCAACGGATCGACCGGCCGCGTACGCCAGATTTCTCCGGTCCACTGCTCGAAGTGCAGGTGGCAGGCGCTGGCATGGCCGGTCTGTCCGACATTGCCGATCGTCTGACCCGTGTAAACGTGGTCGCCGGGCTTGAACGGCGAAGGTGAGATCAGGTGCATATAGGCGTTGTCGCCACCGCCGAAATCCGGGCGGATCACGATGAAGTTGCCGGCCGCCGAGTGCGAGCGGCTCTCGATCACGGTGCCGCCGCGTGCCGCCACGAGCTTGGCGTTGCAGGCGGCCAGGATGTCTTGGCCCTGATGGCCGCGGCCGCCCCCGAAGGAGGCGGCGAACTGGCCGAAGTTGTGCTTGCCTCGCACCGGAAAGACGTAGCCGTAAAGGTCGAATGCGTCGCGCGTGTCGCTGGGACTCAGCGAGAAAGAAGCGGCCGGCGTGGCGGCGGCGGTGGTCGGGGCGCCGGCCGCGTCCTGCGTGGGCGCGGTGCCGAAGTCCATCGCGACGCGAAACGCGTAGCGCCCCG
This sequence comes from Actinomycetota bacterium, assembly GCA_016213645.1. Classification (GTDB taxonomy): domain Bacteria; phylum Actinomycetota; class Thermoleophilia; order Solirubrobacterales; family JACPNS01; genus JACPNS01. The sequence continues at coordinate 211,831 of JACQZY010000007.1, read as the reverse complement.
CGGTGGCGGGGAGCGCTCCGGCCATGCCGTTCCAGTCGACGGAGACGACTTGCCCGTCCGGCACCGCGACGTTCCAGCTCGCGATTATCTCGCCTGTGCCGGGGCGAATCAGCGTAACGATCGCGCTTGCCGAGGCGCCGCCCAATCGAAGCGAAAAGCGCACAAGCTGCTTGGCGCCGAAGAAGACCACGCGCGGAGTGCTGGTGCCGGTGTCCAGCGTGACGCCCGCGGGACCCTGAAAACCGGCCAGCGGTGTGAGGTCCGGCGTGCCGATCACCGGGGGCGCCGGCCGCACGGCCACCGGTGCGCTCGGCTTGGAACGCGCTCCGTTGGCGCCAATCGCCACCAGTGGTCCCGTGGACGCGTCGGGTGGCACATGCAGCAGCAGCGATTTGCCGCCGGTTTTGATCACCGTCGCGATCGTGTCGTCGGCGTCGCCGGTGGAACCGAGAAACACCACCTGGCCGACCGCCGAAAGATTCTCTCCGGTGACCCTCAGCAGGCTACCCGCCCGAATGCTTCGCTTGCGCGCGCAGGCGCGGCGACATTCAATCTTGGCGATCTTCGGCGTGATCACCATGTAGGTGGCGCCGTTCTGGCCGGCTGCGCCGTCGGCTGCCGAAGCCGGCGCGGCAAACGCGATCAACGTGGCGATCGCGGTAAAGAAAGTGGCGATCGCGGCAAAGAGAGTGCTGGACCCGCCACGCAGGAAAACCTGCGGCAGTCTGAACTTGGTCGTGCGAACGGCCATCGCGATCGTGCGTTTGCCTTTCTCTTCTTTGCTTACGGTGCGGGCCTACGGGGTTAGCTGACGGACTCGCGCTGAAGAGCAGCGCTACGGACGCCGGCCGCGTGGCCTTGTCCGATTCGCCCCCGCGAAGCCGGTCCGTGTGGAGGGCTTCGCTTTGGTTTCCCCGCTCAGCGGCCCTGGCGGACCGTTGATTCGGCAGGCATTTCTTCGCGGCAGTATATGTCGAGGGGTCGGCGGAGCGTTGTAAATCGGATTACGCGCGTGTCTGAATCCCCGCAAATTGCAGGTTTAAAGCCTCCCTCGGAAGGTTCGGCGCGTTCTCGTCTATCCTCCTTGCGTCGCACGGCGCGTCCCGGCGAAGCAGGCTTGGACGTGTTTTTTTCGTGCGCGGTCCTCGCGTGCCGTCCGTGCGCGAAGCCGAAGAATTCCGAATCAGAGAGTTTCACGAGCATCGATCACATGAAGACCTACGTCGCAACTCCCAGCACCCGCAATCGCGAATGGGTCGTCGTCGACGCCGCGGACCAGACGCTCGGCCGCCTGGCCACGCGCATCGCAGACACGCTGCGCGGCAAGGACAAGCCCGAATACACGCCGCACATCGACACCGGAGACTTCGTGGTCGTGATCAACGCCGAGAAGATCAAAGTCACCGGCAAGAAACTCACCGACAAGATTTATTACCGCCACAGCGGTTACCCCGGCGGAATGCGTTCCCGTACCCTTCAAGAGCAGCTCGACCGCCGTCCGGAAGAGGTCATTCGCACCGCCGTCAAGGGCATGCTTCCTCGCACCCGGCTTGGTCGCCAGCAGCTTGCCAAGCTGAAGGTCTACGCCGGCGACCAGCACCCGCACACCGCGCAGAAGCCACGCGCGATGGAGATCCAGGCCTAAGCGCGCGGAGACCGCGCGAAGAAAGAGTTGTTGAAAACGTGAGCGAAGAGACGACGACCGAGACAGTCAGTGCCCCCGACGCGCTTGCCGCGCTTGCGGCCGACGCGCGCTACATCGCGACAGGCAAGCGCAAGACCGCGGTCGCGCGCGTGATCCTGAAGCCCGGTAGCGGCGACATCAAGATCAACGGCCGCGCGCTCGAGGAGTACTTTCCGCGTCCCACATTGCAGGTGACGGCGAAATCGTCGCTCGAAAAGGTCGACAGTCTCGGCAAGGTCGACGTTGTCGCCCGCGTTCACGGTGGCGGCGTGGCGGCCCAGGCCGGAGCGGTACGTCACGGCATCGCCAAGGCGCTCGTGGAGGCCGATGAAAACCTCCGCGGCGAACTCAAGCGATCTGGCTTCCTGACGCGCGATTCGCGCGTTAAGGAACGCAAGAAGGCCGGACTGAAGAAGGCGCGCAAGCGTCCGCAGTTCAGCAAGCGCTGATCGCCACATCGCCGGACGCGCGGCGGTTATGCCCCGTGCGCACCGAATTGATTTAGTCTGAAGCACCTCCGACGGAGCCGATCGGCTCGGCCGAACGCACCCCCACAAATGTCTGAAATCACATCCGCAAGAAAGCTCTTCGGCACCGACGGCATCCGGGGCGACGCCGACGCGCTGCTGACCGACGAACTCGTGGAGTCACTGGGCCGGGCGGCGGTGGAGGTGTTGGGTGGCGAGCGGACGCGGATGGCGATCCTGCGTGACACCCGTGCGTCCGGCGAACGGATCGAGACTGCCCTCGCGCGGGGCGCGGCGGGCGCCGGCGCCGACGTCAAACTCGCCGGAGTGCTGCCAACGCCGGCCGCGCCGGTGCTGATCGCGCAATATGGCTTCGATCTCGTGGCGGTGGTGTCGGCGTCTCACAATCCGTACGCCGACAACGGCATCAAGTTCTTCGGTCGAGACGGACTCAAGCTGTCCGACGTCACCGAGGCCGAGATCGAGGCGCGCATGGTCGCGGGCGGACCGGTGGACGGCGTCGATCATCACGGTTCAACTGCCGAACTGCTCGGCGCGGAGGACGACTATCTGCGGGCGTTGCAGGAGCGCTTCGCCGGGCTTGACCTGAGCGGTGCGCGCATTCTGCTCGACACCGCCAACGGTGCCACCTACCGCGCCGCGCCCGCGATTATGCGTCGCTTGGGAGCCGACGTGGACGTGGTCTTCGACTTACCCGACGGCGTGAACATCAACGCGGGTTGCGGTTCTACGCATCTGGCGGCGATTGGAGAGCGCATGCGAGCCGCCGCGGCCGCCGGAAATTCCTATGACGCCGGATTCGCCTTCGACGGCGACGGCGACCGCGTACTCGCCGTGGACCGAGACGGCCGCGTACACGACGGAGACGAACTGCTGGCGCTGGCCGCGCTGCATCTGCGCGAGCAGGGACGCCTGCCGGGCGACGGCGTGGTCGTGACGGTGATGAGCAACTACGGATTTCATCGCGCAATGGAAGATGCGGGCGTAAACGTGGCGGTGACGCCGGTGGGGGACCGTTACGTGCTTGCCGAGATGCTTGAGCGCGATTGGGCGCTTGGTGGCGAACAGTCGGGTCATGTGATCGACCGTGGATTCGTGCCGTCGGGAGACGGCACCGCGACGGCGCTGCTGACGCTTGAGGCGCTGCGCGCGCGCGGCGGGGCGCTGCACGACGTGCAGGCCATGGAGAAGCTGCCACAAACGCTCGTGAACGTGCGCGTGGCCGATCGCGGGGCGATCGAAGGAGCCGCGACCGTCTGGGCCGAGATCGAGCGCGAACAGGCGGCGCTGGAGGGACGCGGCCGGATATTGGTGCGCCCGTCGGGCACCGAACCGCTCGTGCGCGTGATGGCGGAGGCGCCGACGTCCGAGGAGGCCGAGGATGTTTGTGAACGGCTCGCCGCCCTGATCGAGCGAGAGCTCGGCTGACCGTCTGCCCACGGCGGCGGCTCGGGTACCTAGAATCCCATCTTCATGTGCGGAATCGTCGGTTACGTGGGCTCGCGCCCCTCGCTGCAATTGCTTGTCTCCGGTCTGGAGCGACTTGAATACCGAGGCTATGACTCGGCCGGTCTGGCGCTCGTACACGACGGCCACATCGACTCGGTGCGCGCGGTCGGCAACCTCGACAATCTGAAGGCCGCGATTGCCGGCCGGGAGAACGGCGACGCCGCCGCCACGACCGGCATCGGCCACACGCGCTGGGCCACACACGGTCGCGTGACGGAGGAGAACGCCCACCCGCACTTTGATCCCAGCGAAAAGGTCCAGATCGTGCTCAACGGCATCGTCGAGAACTGGGTCGAGCTGCGTGAGCGCTTTACCGCCGAGGGGGCCCAATTCAGCTCCGAGACCGACGCCGAGGTCGTGGCTCACCTTATTGCCGCCCATTACGACGGCGATCTGGTGGAGGCCGTGCGCAAGGCTTTCAACGAACTGCGCGGCCACTACGCGTTTGTCGCCGTGTGCGCGGAACAGCCGGGGCTTATGGTCGCGGCTCGCAAGGAGTGTCCGCTGGTCGTGGGCCTGGGCGAGGGCGAGTCTTTCGTCGCATCTGCGATTCCGGCCTTTTTGCGCGAGACCCGCCGCGTGCAGCTTGTCGAAAACGACGAGATCGTCGCGATCGACGCCGGTGGCGCGCGCTTTTTCGACACCGCCGGCACACCGGTGGAGCGCGCCGTGGACGACGTGGAATGGGACGACGACGCCGCCGAGAAGGGCGGCTACGACACCTTCATGCTCAAGGAGATCTATGAGCAGCCCGACGCTGTGGCCGAGACGATTGCCGACCGCGTCGCCGAAGACGACCGGGTGGACCTTGGCGATTTCCTCGACGACGAGACGCTCGCGGCGGCCAATCGAATCGTGATCGTCGCCTGCGGAACGTCGTACCACGCCGGTTTGATCGGTCGCTACGTGATCGAAAACTGGGCGCGCGTGCCGGTGGAGATGGACGTCGCCTCCGAGTACCGCTACCGCGATCCAGTGCTGCGTGAGAACGACATCGTGATCGGCATCACCCAGTCTGGAGAGACCGCGGACACGCTCGCGGCGATGCGCCTGGCGCGTGAAGCCGGGGCGACGGTCGTGGCGGTCACCAACGTGATGGGCTCCCAGGCCACGCGCGACGCCGACGCTGTTCTTTACACGCGCGCCGGGCTGGAGATCGGCGTGGCGGCGACCAAGACTTTTGTGGCGCAGGTGGCGGCGATGTACCTGATCGCGCTGAAGCTCGCGGAGTTGAAGAGCACGCTCGACGCTGACGCGCGCCGCGAGCTGATCACCGAACTGCGACGAATTCCGCACTACCTCGATGAGACGATTCCGGCCGACGACGAGCGCGCCGAGCAGATCGCCGAACGCTGGTACGAAAGTGAGTTCTTCCTGTATCTGGGCAGGCACGTCGGCCTCGGCATCGCGCTGGAGGGCGCGCTGAAGTTGAAGGAGGTCTCTTACATTCCGACCGACGCTTACGCGGCCGGCGAGATGAAGCACGGCCCGATCGCGTTACTCGACGAGGACACTCCGGTGATCTGCATCGCGACCGAGTCGCCCGTGCTGGAAAAAGTGGCGTCGAACATCGCCGAGGTGCGGGCGCGCGGCGCGCACGTGATCGCGGTCGCGACCGAGGGCGACACATCGGTTCAGGCCGACGAAATGCTCTTTGTACCGCGTACGCATTGGTTGCTGCAACCGTTGCTGGCGGTCGTGCCCTTGCAGCTGCTTGCCTACCACATCGCGCGTAAGCGCGGACTCAACGTGGACCAGCCGCGCAACCTCGCCAAGACCGTCACAGTCGAGTAAACCGCGCGCGACGGCAGCGTTGGGTCGGCGCCGTCCGGCACCGCGGGATTGGGGCGATATATGGTCGTCGTGGGTCCGCGGACGGGCCGGCGGCGCCGTTGCATGGCACGAGCACACGGGCCGACGGCGCGGTTGAACGGCGCGAGCGGACTGGCCGACAGCCGCATTATCCAATAGGCTGCAATTGATGGTCGGACTCGGCATTGATCTTCTCGACATCAGTCGGCTTGAAGCTGCGCTGACGCGTCGTCCGCGTCTGGCCGAACGACTTTTCACGGCCGACGAGCGCGCCTACGCCGAACGGCATGGCCGGCCCACCCAGCACCTGGCGGCGCGTTTCTGCGCAAAGGAGGCCGTGGCCAAGGCACTGGACCTGCGCTCGTGGTCGTTTACCGACGTCGAGGTGGTGGGCACCGGCGGAGCGCCACGCGTGCGTCTGACCGGCCGCGCGGCCGACGCGGCGCGAGAGCACGGGGTAGGGGTGCGCGTTTCGCTGACGCACAGCGGAGACACCGCCGCCGCCGTGGCGTTTGTACACGAGGATCTTTCCTCCGAGAAGCGAGATCACGTCCCGGAGGACTGAGTATGCCGGCACAGGTCAACGTCTCGGGAGGCTGATTATGGCGGTGGAGATCGCGTCACGTTTGCCGCGCTGGACGGAGCCGCTGTACGACGCCGAGCAGATGCGCGCGGTCGACGCTTGGGCGATTGACGTCGCCGGAGTGCCATCGTTGAAACTGATGGAGCTCGCCGGTACGGCGGTCGCCCGCGCGGTGCTGGAACCCTCGCCGGAGGGTCCGATCGTGATCGTCGCCGGAAAAGGAAACAACGGCGGGGACGGACTCGTGGCGGCTCGCTTGCTGCGCGAGGCGCAGGACCGGCTGGGCGACAAGACTGTCGAAGTGATTCTGCTGGGCGAGCGTGACGAGCTGACGCCCGACGCCACCGTCAATTACGAACGGCTAAGCGGCGAACCGCCGCGAGCTTTCGACGCCGAGCTGATCGGCCGCGCCGGTGTGATTGTGGACGCGATGCTGGGAACCGGGGCGGGCGGCGCGCCTCGCGGCGAGATCGCCGAGGCGGTCACGGCGATCAACCGCCGTGCGCCTGTGGCTCGAGTGATCGCGGTGGACGTTCCGACCGGAGTCGACGCCTCTACCGGAGTAGTGGACGGCGAGGCGGTGCATGCCGATCTCACGATCAGCCTGCATCTGCCGAAGATCGGCCAGTTTGTCTCTCCGGGACTTTTGCATTGCGGCGAAGTGCGCGTGGCGGATATCGGGATTCCCTCGGAGGGCGTTGCGGCGGCCGGTATCGAACCGGCCGCCGGCACGATCGGCGCGCACGTGCTGCGAGGTGTTCCCGGTCGTGGCGACGCCAGCAGCAAGTTCAGTTCGGGGGTGCTTCAAATTCTCGGCGGTTCGATCGGACTTACCGGCGCGCCGTGCCTGGCCGCGATGGCCGCACAGCGCACCGGCGCTGGATACGTGACGGCGATGGTGCCGCGCTCACTGAACGCGATCTTCGAACAGCGACTGTTGGAAGTGATGACGCTGCCGTTGCCAGACGCGGACGGGGCGATGACCCCGGACGGCCTGGAAAGCGTGTTGGAGCGCGGCGAGCGTGGCGACGCGCTAGTCGCTGGTCCGGGCGTGGGCCGCTCAGCGGGTACGCGGGAACTGATACGCGCGGTGGTGGCCCGTAGCGACCTGCCGCTGTTGCTGGACGCCGACGGGCTGTTCGCGTTCAACGGCGAGATCGAGTCGCTGCGGCGAGATGCTCCGACGGTGATAACCCCGCACGCGGGCGAGCTTGCGCGACTGTTCGATCTAACCACCGACGAGATTCAGTCACGCCGCTTGGAACTGGCCGTAGAGGCCGCGCGGGCCAGCGGCGCGGTGGTCGTGCTGAAGGGGGCGGACACGATCGTCGCCCATCCAGACAGTGCGCCGCTGGTCAACATGCTTCGCGCTCCCGGTTTGGCGACCGCCGGCACCGGCGACGTGCTCAGCGGTGTGATCGGCGCTTTTCTCGCGAAGGGAGTTGACGCGCTTCACGCGGCCGCGGCCGGCGTGTACGCGCATGCGCTAGCCGGTCGCGAGGCCTCCGAGCGTAGGGGCGCCGACCACATGATCGCCGGCGACGTGATCGCCGCGCTCCCCGCCGTGCTTGGCTGATCGCGGCGACCTCTCACCGCCGTGCGGTGGACGCGCGCGTAGAGGCAGACGGACGCGGCCGCTATCTTGGCCGGGATGGGTTCGATCGACCCCAAAACCGCGTTTTCGATGCGTGCCGAGGCTCATGTTGACCTCGCGGCGATTGCCGCCAATTGTCGGCGGCTGCGCCGCGAGCTGACCGGCGGCTGCGAGCTCTGTGCCGTTGTCAAGGCTGACGGCTACGGGCACGGCATCGAGCAGGCCGCCCGTGCCGCGCTGGCGGGCGGCGCTTCCAGGCTTGCGGTCGTGACCGCAGCCGAGGCGGCGGTGATTACCGAGCTTGAACTCGGCGTGCCCCTGCTGCTGCTGGCGCCGGTTCGGCCGGACGACCTGATGGCCGCGATTGAAACCGGGGCGGAACTGACTGCCTGGGATCTTGTGCAGATCGAACAGATCGAACACGCGGCAACGCTGTTGGGTGCGGAGGTCGGCGTGCACGTGAAGCTGGACACCGGCATGGCGCGATTCGGCGCGAAGACCGATGGCCAGGCGCTGGCCGCTCTCGACGCGGTCGCGTCGTCGGACGCGCTGCGCGCGAGTGGAGTTTGGACGCATTTTGCCACCGCCGACGAGCCGGGCGACGACTACTTTCCGGCACAGTTGCGGCGCTTCACCGAGTTCGCGGCGGAAGCCAAGCGACGCCACCCGGGCGTGCTCGCGCACGCCGCCAACAGCGCGGCCGTGTTGCGCGACCCGGCGGCGCACTTCGATTTCGTACGCTGCGGAATTGCGATCTACGGACTTGATCCGTTCCACGAGGACGCCGCCGCCCGCGAGCTTCGGCCCGCGCTTTCACTGCGTTCGTACGTGGCCTCCGTCCGTCCGCTGGCAAAAGGCGAATCGGCCGGCTACGGACGCCGCTTCGTCAGCGAACGCGACACGCTCTTGGCGACCGTGCCGATCGGTTACGGCGACGGCTGGCGCAGGGCGCTCACAAATCGTGCCGAGGTGCTGATCGCCGGCCGCCGGCTGCCGCAGCGTGGCACCGTGAGCATGGACAGCATCACGGTGGATTTGGGACCGGACAGCGACGTGCTGGCCGGGGCTCCGGTGGTCTTGATCGGCGAGGATGGCGCGGAGCGGATCACCACCGAACAGGTGGCACGCGCCTGCGACACGATCAACTACGAGATCACCTGCGGCCTGACGGCGCGCACGGTGCGTAGCTACGACGGTCCGTGAGGACCACCGTGCCGACTGGCTCCGAAAGCGCCGAAACGGTGTCACGCGTGCTGGCGAGCGATCCGCTCGCGGAGATTCGCGCGGCGCTCGCGGAAACACCGGCGGCCGGCGAAGTCTGGGTTGTCGGCGGAACGCTGCGCGACGCGCTGATCGGACGGTCACTGACCGACGTCGATCTGGCTGTTTCCGGTGACGTCAAGCGCGCCGCACAGGCCGTACACGGCCGTGTGGGCGGTGACATATTCGGTCTCTCGGAGCGTTTCGGCACGTGGCGGGTGCAACCGGCGTCGGCGGCTTGGACGATCGACCTCACGGCGCTGCGTGGCGACACAATCGAGCAAGACCTCGCCCTGCGCGATTTCAGCGTCAACGCGATGGCCGCTGCACTGTCCGGCGGGCCCGGAGACCTGGCGTTACTCGATCCGCACGGCGGCCTCGGCGATCTGGAAGCGCGCGTGCTTCGCGTGCTCGGCGAACAGGCGTATGTGGACGATCCGCTACGACCGTTGCGTCTGGCGCGGCTGGCGGCGGTGTTGGATTTCAGCCCGGATTCGGACACGGCCCTAATCACACGACGTCACGCGCTCGCGATCACGAATGCCGCGGCCGAACGAGTTTTCGCGGAACTTCGCGGGCTTGTGGACTGTGACGGCGTGCTTCGGGGGATTGAGCTGCTCGATGAGCTCGGTTTGATGGCGGCGGCGATTCCGGAGCTGGCCGCGCTGCGCGGCGTGGAGCAGTCCGTGTATCACCATCTTGACGCCTACGGTCACACGATTGATGTGCTCGGACAATTGACCGAGATCCAGGCCGACCCGGAGCCGGTCTTCGGCGCTGCCGCCGAGGCGGTCGCCGAGCGCTTGAACGAACCGCTCGCGGAAGGGCTCAGTCGCGGCGGCGCGCTTCGCTGGGCGGCACTGTTGCACGACATCGCCAAACGCGAGACGCGTACGGAATACGGCGATGGCCACGTGGGCTTTCCCGATCACGACAAGCGAGGGGCGAAGCTCGCGCAAACGATCTGCCGCCGCCTGAACGCCGCAGAGCGCTTCACGCAGTACGTCTGCGCGCTCACCCGCGAGCACCTGCGGTTGGGCTTTTTGGTCAAGGAGAGGCCGCTCTCGCGTCGGCAGGTGTACGCGTACATGCGCGCGTGCCAGCCGGTCGAGGTTGAGGTAGGGGTGCTGTCGGCGGCCGACCGGCTCGCCACTCGCGGCCGCAAGGCCGACGCCGCGATCGGATCGCACCTGGAGCTGGTGCGGGAACTCAACGATGACGCGCTCGCATGGCGATCGAACCGCGCGGCCGAGCCGCTGGTGCGCGGCGGTGAGTTGGCAACCGCGCTCGCGATCAAGCCCGGTCCGCGCCTGGGAGAACTGCTTGCCGAGATCGACGAAGCGCGCTTCGTCGGGGAAGTTCTCACGCGCGAAGACGCGCTTGCGTTCGCGCGCGCGCGAATCTAATCGGCCGAAGATCGCGACGAGCGCAGATTTTGCGCTCAGCCGTTAGTCTTGCCCGATATGGCAGAAGGATGCATTTTTTGTGCGATCGCCGATCGCACGGCCACCGCCGAGGTGGTCGAGGCCGACGCGAACTGCGTGGCGTTTCTGGACATCAATCCCGCGACGCGCGGTCACACGCTGATCATCCCGCGGCGCCACTCCGCCGACTTGCACGAAATTGCCGCCGAAGACCTGCAAAACGTCATGGCCATGGCCCAGGAGATCGCCGGACGCATGCCGCAGCGACTTGGCGCCACCGGCGTCAATCTGCTGAACTCGTGGGGCGAGGCGGCCTGGCAGACGGTCTTTCACTTTCACGTACACGTGATCCCGCGCTACGACGACGATCCCCTGAAGCTGCCCTGGATCCCCACGCACACGCACGCCGAAGACCTCGCCAAGGTCGCCGAAGAACTGCGCTGAACCCGCCGGTCGCGATTTACGGCGAGCGGACCACGTAAGCTTGTGCCTGCCCGCGACCCACGGGTGAGCGCCGGGAGCGTCAGGATCCCGGTGGAGAATCTGAGCGTCACAGGAGTCTTTTGAGCAAAGAAGAGAAAATCGAGATGGAAGGGGAGATCCTTGAGGCGCTCCCTAACACCATGTTCAAGGTCAAGCTCGACAACGACCACGAAGTGCTTGGTCACATCTCCGGCAAAATGCGCCGTCACTACATTCGCATTCTGCCGGGAGACCGGGTGAAGATCGAGCTTTCGCCGTACGACCTCTCGCGCGGCCGCATCACCTACCGCTACAAGTAGCGGTCATCACGCGTCCATCGCGCGAATCCGCCACAGCGCAAAACTCGCCGCCGCCGCGAGCAGACCGGCCGACGCAACAAGGCCGGGCCATGTGTCGTGCCAGTTGACCGTTCCCACGTAGCCCTGGCGCACCGCCTCCAGCGCATACTGGAATGGATTCATGCGCGCGATCGCCCGCATCCAGGGCGCCAGCATCGCGATCGGCGCGAAGATCGCGGTCAGCTGAAACAACATGAAGCCCGACGACTGCATCAGCGGCGCGGCGTCAAGCGACTTGAACTTCATCGCCAGGCCGCCCGCCCAGCACGCCATCGCCGCCGCAAGCAGCATTGCGAACCCCAGCGAAATCAGCAGTCCGGAGAGTCCGGGCCAGCTGGCCCCGGCGGAAAAGCCGATCACCATCAACAGCACACACGGCATCAGCACGCGAATCGACGCCGAGCAAACAACCCCGCCGAGCAGCACCCAGCGTGGCGCCGGAGCCAGCAACAGGCGGTCAAACCACCCGGCCTCGATGTCGCGTGCCAGGTTCACGCCGGTCGCCGCACCCGTGAAGACGGCGGCCTGAATGAAGCCGGTCGGAAGAATCCAGTCAAGATAATGGTCCGCCGTGAATCCCGGCAGGAACTTGAGACGGCCGAACACCGAGTATGCGCCGAGCATGTAGATCGCCGGTGCGATCACGCCCGGAATTGAGGCGCCGGGCACGCGCAGGACCTCGTTCAGACCGCGCCGGGCGAGCGCCCAAGTCAGTCGCAGATGCTCGCGAAAGCCGTCGCCCATCAGTCGGTTCCCAGCCGTACGCGCAGCGACCAGACGGCGACCAACGTGGTCACAAGCGTCAACGCCGCCGCGACCGCGAAGGCCTTTAACTCGATCGTGGCGTTGAGGCCCGTGATGATCGGCTCGCGAATGCCTTCGGCGATGTAGCTGATCGGGTTGTATCGGGCGATCGCGGCCGCCGGACCGGTCAGCAACTCGCGCGGAAAGAACGCCGACGACAGGAAGATGACCACGAAGACGATCGGAAACATGCCCTGCACCCACTGCGCCTGGGCGCGGAGCGCGAGCGCGGTGGCCAGTCCTCCCAGTGAGGCCGCGCACAGCGAGGCCAGCATCATCACTACGGCCACGCCCGCCATTCCGCCGCGAACGGGCGCGCCAAACGCCGCCGCCAACGCCAGGTAGAGCAACGCCTGGCCGACCGCCACCACGCCGCCGCCGAGCACCCTGCCCAGAACCAGCGCGGAGCGCGGCACCGGCGCCACGATCAAACGGTCGAAGAAACCGCTGTCAACGTCGATCGAAGTGGAGATACCGGTCATCAGGCCGCCGAGCATCGTCGACTGCACGATCGCGCCGGCCACCGCGAAGTGAAAGTAGCTTTCGACCTGCGGAAACCCAGGCAGATCAACAGCCCGCGCCGCGCCACCCGAAGTCACCGCAAGGAACATCGTCGGCACAAGAAAAATCGGCATCAGCGACTGCGGCCGCCGCGCGATGCGCACGATCGAGCGCTTGGCGATCGCCCAGACGATGCGCGCGAAAACGATCAAGAGTGTGGCGTCCCGGTCGTGTCGGTTTCGGACGGCGCCGCCGCATCGCCCTCGGCACTGTCACTGTCGGACGGGAAGTGGTGACCGGTTTTCAGCAGGAAGACGTCATCGAGTGACGGCTCGACAAGGTCGATCCGGTCCACGTTGACGCCCGCCTGATCAAGCGCCACCACATAGGGCGCCAGCGCGGTTTCGCCGGGCTCAAGCTGAAGGCAGATGCTCACGCCGGCCGGCGGATCGAGCAGTTCGCGTTGCCGCGAAAGCAGGTCGCGGGCGACCGCGCGAGTCTCGAGATCGTGAATCGTGATCTCCAGACGCGACGCGCCCACGCTTGTTTTCAATTCGGCCGGCGTGCCCTCGGCAACCAGTTTCCCCGCGGCGATGATGCCCACGCGGTCGGCCAGGGCGTCGGCCTCTTCAAGATATTGCGTGGTCAAGAACACGGTCGTGCCGGCGGTGTTTAGCCTGCGCACTTCGTCCCAAAGAACCTTTCTGCTGATCGGATCCAGTCCCGTGGTGGGCTCATCCAAAAACAGCACACCCGGTTCATGGATCAACGACATCGCCAAATCGAGCCGCCGCCGCATGCCTCCGGAATAAGTGCCAAGGCGGGCGGCACCCGCCTGTGTCAGATCGACGCGCGCCAGCAAGTCGTCGGCCTTGTCGGCGGCGGCCTCTTTGCGCAGACCGTGCAGAGTGGCCTGTAGCGAAAGCAGCTCGAAGCCGGTCATCAGCGGGTCCAGCGCGGCCTCCTGCAAAGTCACGCCGATCGCGGCGCGCACTGCCGCCGGCTCGCGTCTGATGTCGTGCCCGGCGACGGTGGCGGTGCCTCCGCTGGGCCTCAACAGCGTGACGAGCATGCGCACGAGTGTTGTTTTGCCGGCGCCGTTGGGTCCAAGAAAACCGTAAACTTCGCCGTCTTCCACGCGCAGGCTGACGCCATCGACCGCCGGCAGAGGCTCGCCCGCCGGGCCTTTGAACATGCGCTGAAGCGCGGCAACCTCGATCACACCGGCCATCGCGCGGCAGTCTATTGCGGGAACGTGATTGCACGTTCGGTCCGAAAATCGCGCCGTCCGCGTATTATTCACGGCGCAACTTCCGTTTTGCAGGGTGTTCTAAGCGGTAATGAACTCACTCAAGCACATTTTCAATACGCGCCGAACGCGCGTCACGGCCGCCGTACTGGCGGTTTTTGCGATCGTCGCCGTACCGGCGAGCGCCAAGCTGATCGAGATCGGCCAGACCGATTCGTACCCGGCTCCGGCTTGTCCGCACAAGGACAACTGCCGAGTGATCGCACAGATCAGCGGGTATCAGATTCAAATCGGCGACCAGAAGAATCCCTTCCGGGTCACCGCCAACGGCAAATTGGTCGCGATTACGCTGAACCTGCCGCAGAACTCCAAGGACGAGATCAAGTACTTCAACGAGAACCGCGGCGGTCCGCCCTCGGCCCAGGTGTCGATCCTGCGACCGCGACCGCGCCGCGGCGTGAAATACCGTTACGTGCTTGCCGGTAAGAGCGAGCGAATTGAGCTTTCCCGCTATCTCGGCAGCGAGCCCACGTTCCCGCTGAAGCAGTCGCTGACGGTGAAGAAGAACGATGTGGTTGCGGTCACCACCGACACGTGGATGCCTGCTTTCTCGACGGCCGTCGACGCGAACACCGTTTGGCGCGCGAGCCGCGGATCGAAGGAGTGCGACGACGTTGAGACGCCGGCCGCGCACGAAACGGTCGGAGAAATTCGTTCGTACGGCTGCGGCTACAAGAACGCCCGCATTCTGTACCACGCGACGATCATCACGAATCCGGTGACGACCAGTAAGTAGTCCGGCGGTGGGCGACTAGTTCGCCTACGCGCCGATCGCTCGCGTGGAGCCGGAGTCGCGCAGGTTTTTCGCGTCGTGCAATTCGATGTCGGCGCGGCGCATGAACTCATCCGCACTTTCATCCTCGTTCCAGAAGATGTAGCGAACCGTCGCCGTAGTCGGAATGCCGGATGTCAGCCGAGCTCGCGCGTCCGATATCGCACTCGCGGCGCGTTCCGCAAGTGCCCCGATCTCGGACCGGTCGCGAGCCGAACAGACGATCGCGAACTCGTCGCCGCCACGGCGCGCGACAAGCTCGTCTTCTCGCACGATCGAGCGCATCGCGTTTGCGCTCTCGATCAGCACGGAGTCGCCGAGTGTGTGACTGAATCTGTCGTTCACGAACTTGAATCCGTCGAGGTCGATCACCATCATCGCCAGGCCATCGCCGTTCAGGATGCAGAGATCCACCTCGTCTTCGACCCGGCGCCTCAGGGCGCGTAGGTTTCCGACCCCCGTCAGCGGGTCCACAAGTGACAGCTCGCGCGTCTTCCGCGTGAACTCGCGTACCGCAAGCTGCCCCTTAACCAGCATCAGGCACAGCACGCTGATTGCGCCGACGAAGATCAAAATGCGGATGAGCGCGTTTGGATAGTCGCTCGAAACCAGGAAGAAGGAGTAGAAATACGCGCTTGCCGCCACGTAGGGCACGGCGTCGAGCCGCCCGAGAATGTAGATCGCCAGCGGCGGCTGGATCGCGTAAAGCTCCAGCAGGGCCTCGCGCGACTGATCGGCGCTCGCGATGGCGACGGTCATCAGCAGCGTCGAAACGCCAAGCGGCAAGTGGACCCAGCGTAGGCGCAGCCCGCGTCGGCGGCCAAACAGCGAAAAGACCGAGCAAATCACACATCCGACCACGCTCGCAACGAACGCCGGGCCGCTCAAGTCCGGAGCGAGTCCGGTCCACGCCACGGCGGCGAGCAAGGCCGGTTGAACGATCGAAGCGGCCGCGATAAAGCTCCACGCCGCGTTGCTGTCGGACTTGCGGTCGGTAGATCCGATTCTGGCGATGCGCGCGGGCGCTCCGCCCCGTTCGTCGGCGGACTCGCCGTCGACGGCATCCGGAGAATCGGTGGTCAGCGAGATCGGCGTATCGACTTCGCGCCGTTCCGGGTGCGCGTCGAGCTTTGCCTCGTGCAGGCCTTCATCGACTCTGGCAAGAAATTCCGCCGGCAGTTCGCCGGGAAGGTGCTCGATGCGGCTGACCGACGCGCGCGGGTTGATCTCGGGGCAGACCGCCAGTCTGGCGCGCGCGATCGACTGCTCGATGCGGCGCCCGAACTCGTCAAGGTCCCGTTCCGGAGTTCTCAGCGTCAGTACGGCGAACTCGTCACCGCCGCGCCGCGCGAGCAGATCGCCGGGCTGCATTTCATCCGCGAGCGCCGTCGCTACCGCGCGAAGCACGCGGTCCCCGAGTTCGTAGCTGAAGTCGTCGTTGACAAGCTTGAAGTCGTCGAGATCGATCGCGAAGATCACGATCTGATCACCGCTTCGAGCGGCGCGCTGGACGTCGTGTACGAGCCGCTCCTGAAGGCGTCGCACGTTCGCGAGGCCCGTCAACGGGTCGGTCACCGAAAGCTTGAGGTTTTTCGCGACGATCTTTCGCAGTCGTTGCTGCGCGAAGATCAGGCCGTATGTGACCGCGCTCAGCGAGCCGCCGAGCACGACGACCCGCGCCCATTTGGAGGGGGACGCGTCGAACAGCGCGAGCGCGCCGACGATGTTGATGATTCCCAGGGCACAGTACGCAAGCGAGATCTTCGGTTCGTGCAGGTACGCCACCGCGAGTACGGGAAAAAGCGTGATCAGCACAAGTGCGGCGATCTTGTCTTGCAAGGCGATCGCGCCGATCGCGAGAATGAACAGCGGCAGCGTGATGCGGACGTACGGTCCCCACCAGACGTGCGGCATGTAACGGGCGCCGAGCACCAGAAGCGGAACCACCGCGAGCGTGACCGTGGCGAGGATGCCCACAATCGGGTCGATCGCGTCGCTGTCGACACGCTCGATCACGAGCACCGCCAGACCCGCGATCCAGTAGAGCGCGGCCGATACGTACCAGCCAACGGTCTCAGGCAGGCCGATGCTGCCGAAGTATCCCTGGTCGTCGTCGTGGCCGTCATGCGCGGCCGTTGTTCCGTCGTTCGACGGCATGTCCCTGTTGCGCCTCATGCGCCTTTTCTTCCCGCCTGCCTTGGGCGATTGGCTTCCCTGCCTATGCCCGGTTTATCGTCAGTCTGGGGGATGGCGGGGCTAGGTGCATCGGCAGTTCGGACGTTTGTCCAGTGGGCGAGTCGTCACCGGCGTTTTGTTTCGCCGAAAACCGCTCTGCCAAGGGGTGGCGTGGGTTTTGCCGAAGTGTCCATAACGTCTTGGACCAATGCTGAAATGATCTCCAAAGCGGTGTTATGGACAACTCGGGGCCGCAACTCAGTGCAGAATTAGCCGAACGGACTTGGCGACGGGGTGCCGGTCCGGCCGAAGAGTACTCAGGCTCCGCGCGTTCGATGCGCGGGAGCTCAGTTGCCGGGAGCGGCGCCGCCCGTGTCCTGGGGCGTCGTCGTAGTTTGGTCCTGCCCGGTTCCTTGGCCGCCGGTGTTTTGGCCGGTGGTCGTGCCGCCTGTGCCAGCGCCGCCGGAGTCTGTCGCGGTGCCGCTGTCTGCCGAAGCGTCGGTGCTCGTGGAACCGGTCTCGCCGGAGGAGCCGTCGGATTTCGACTTATCGGCCTCGACGGTTCCGTCGGGGACGGTCAGCTTGGGGCGGTCCGGAAGGGACTGCTCCGAGGCCGGCTGGTCGCTGCCGCAACCGCCCGCGGCGAGGGCGAGAAACAAAGCGCACGCAAACAGCGCCGACTTGCCGCCGATACGGCCCCTCAGGCCGGAGCGGCGAGGCGCGTGAGCGCGCTCTTGCGTAACCAGCGGGCTGTGCGTGCGATCAGCCGGCATTGCCGGGCGCTTCGGCCGCCGCCGGCAGGCGGCGATCGCAGTACGGGCAGTCGTTTACGTCACGCTGCACAAGCTGTTCCCGCGAGCAACCGCAGAGCCGCAGGTTTTCTTCCGCCCACGGAAGATCGGAGGTGGACGGCGCCAGCGGCAAGACCGTGCCAAGCACTTTGAACGGTGTGCCGGACTGCCGGTCGACGTACTTGGAACCGTCGTCATCGACGACGATGCTGCGCTGGTAACCGGCGGAGCGAAGATGAAGTTTCTGTGACTCGTTCACGAGGCGGCAGAATATCAGCGCGCGAGGCGTGAATTCGGGGACCTTGTGTTCGGCGGCGTTGACGCGGGTGGCTTGTGTCCGGTGGACGGACCGCTTGCCGCCTCGACCAATCGTCGTTGCTGATACGCCGTTTGTCCGCCGTCTCCGGCCCGCCGGCTGGCGGTCGCTCTATATTCGCGAAGGAATGCGGGTTCTGATCTTTCACGGGTACCTGCTGCGCGGGACCGGCAGCAACGTCTACAACGCGGAGCTGGCGAAGGCGCTGGCCGCGGCCGGGCACGACGTACACCTGCTGTGCCAGGACAGGGCGCCCGAAGAAATGGAGTTCGTGGACGCGATCGGTACCTGGCGCGACGGTGAGCTTTTAGTCTCGCGACTCCAGCGCGAGCGTGTGGAAGGGCGGGGGAGTTGCACGGTGTACCGGCCCGAGCTTGGAGGTCTGCTGCCCGTCTACGTGGCCGATCGTTATGAAGGTGTGATCGCAAAGCCGTTTCCGGACTTGACGGACGAGGAACTCGCCACGTATCTGCGGCACAACATCGAAGCCGTGCGTGACGTGTGCGACGCCGCGCCGCCCGACGCCGCCTTGGCAAATCACATGGTGATGGGCCCAAGCATTTTGGCGCGGGCGCTGCCGGAGGGTGTGCCGTACGCAGTGAAAGTCCACGGCAGCGCGATGGAATACACCGTGCGCACGAATCCGCGCTTTCTGCCGTACGCGGTGGAGGGTCTGTCGCGTTGCCGTACGGCGCTGGTGGGCTCTCGCCACATCGCGGAGCGAATGTGGGACACGGTCAAGATCGAGGGCCTTGAGAACCGGACTTTTCTCGGGCCGCCCGGTGTGGACGTGGAGCGATTCGGACCACGCGACGAGGACGCCGCGCGCGCCGGCCTGCTGGCGGCCGCGGAGCGCGTGGAATCGTTGCCCAGACGCGGTTACGGGCCCGGCGCAGCGGTGGCCGTGGCGGCGCTCTACGGTCGTGTCAGCGGCGCGGAGCCGCCTCCTCACGAGCAGGTGGCAACGGAACTTGGCGCGCTGCATGCCGGCTACGACACCGCGGGCATCGACGCCGACGCGCCGCAGGTGCTGCGGTCACTCGCAGCGCAGACGGAGGATCCGATCGTGCTCTACGTGGGCAAGCTGATCGTCTCCAAGGGCGTGGATCTTTTGCTGGCGTCGT
Source organism: Actinomycetota bacterium (assembly GCA_016213645.1). Lineage (GTDB taxonomy): Bacteria > Actinomycetota > Thermoleophilia > Solirubrobacterales > JACPNS01 > JACPNS01. Next base: position 192,864 of record JACQZY010000007.1, on the reverse strand, counting down.
GGCCGCTGGTGCTGTATCGCCACCCGCGCGCGCGCCTCGCGATCACCGGATTCGGCGCTTATCGGGAGGGACTGGAGATGCTGCTTGCGGCGCTCTCGGCGGGCGAACTGGACACGGCCCGTCGCATTGCCGCCGGCGGGCGCGCTTATGAAGGCGGCTCGGCGGATTCGCTTCATCACCTGGGGGTGTTTTTCGACTCGCTTAAAGGAGACGCGCGCGACGCGTATGTCGCGGCTGCATCCGGCATGCGCGAACGTGTGCATTGGTTTGGGCGGCTCGAACATGACTCGCTGGCCGACGTGATTCCCGCGGCGTCGGTGCAGGTTGTTCCGAGTACTTTTCCTGAGGCCTTTGGCATGGTCGCGGCAGAAGCGGCTGCCTGCGGCGTGCCTCCCGTCTGCGCCAATCATTCCGGACTCGCCGAGGTCACCAGCGTGCTGGAGAAGAAGCTTTCCGGCGTCGTTGCATCGCTGTTGTCGTTCAGGCTGGGCGACCTTGCGGTCGAGCACCTCGCCAGCAGGATCAACGGGCTACTGGGGCTGGATCGTCACACTCGCGCCGATCTGGCGGTGCGGCTGACGGAGACCGCGCGCGCGGAGTTCTCGTGGGCCGGAGTCGCGCGAGAGGCGGTCGCGGCGATCACCGGCGACCATGGGTCGCTACGGCGCCCGTAACGCGTGCCTCACTTCCCTCACTTGCCTCGCGTGTTTCGCTCGGCGGCCGCGTGCCGCTGCGGCGACCACGGCGAAATCTCGTACCGATCGCCTTCGCGGCCTCTGTATGTCTCAGTCGCGGCGTAGGCGGTCCTTGCTTCTAAGCGACGACGACCGCCGGACGCGAACGACGGAAATCTGTCGAGTTTCGGCGCGTACCGCCCGTGCGGCGGGTAATCTTCGCGCCAACTATGGATAAATCAAAACTTATTCCCAAAACACTCTTGGTCGTCGGCGGGCTGGCCGCCGCCGTGGGGTCTGCCGGCTGCGGCAACGACTCGAAGGCCGACCTCACAAACGGCAAACAACTTTTCGCCGACAAATGCGGCGCCTGTCACAAGCTTGCCGACGCGAACGCGCAGGGCGTGGTGGGTCCGGATCTGGACAATGCCTTCAGGCAATCTCGCGCCGACGGCATGAACAGCGCCACGATCCAAGGCGTCGTGCTTGGTCAGATCAAGGATCCGTCGAAGACATTCGACAAGAGCCTGCGAATGCCGGCCGACATTGTCAGCGGAAGCGACGCGCGCGATGTCGCGGCCTACGTTGGCTCCGTCGCCGGGAAGACCGCCGGAGATCAGGGCGCGAAGGCCGGCGCCGACGCGTCGAAGTAGACGGCAAGACCGGCTGAAACCCGCCCGTACCGCGGCGAACCGAGGCATCACAATCGGGCGCCGCGGTGCAAGGGACCCAGCGCTCGCAGCGTTGAGCAACTTCATTCCAAGGCTATGAACGCGATCAGAAGATCGCGCGCCCGACCATCACCAGCAGCACGACTAGGGCGCACAGCGCCACGGCGCCGATCAGCACCTTGAACATGTCTGACTCGTTGGTGAGCGGGTTGAAACGAGGACTCATGTCCGGATGAACGAGAGTCGGATGGCCTAGAGCAGATAGAGCGACGTGAACACAAAGAACCACATCACGTCGACGAAGTGCCAGTAAATGCCTGGAATTTCGACGCCCCAATGCTTGTCCTTCTCCGGTCCGTAGTGGCCTTTGAAGGCGCGGCGCGCGACAACGCAGAGGATGATCAATCCCACCGCTACGTGCGTGCCGTGCAGGCCTGTGAGGCTGAAGAACGCGGTGGCCTGGGCGCTGTCTTTGGGCAGGAATCCAAGGTGCGCGTATTCGCTGATCTGCACACCGAGGAAGGTCGCGCCCAACAGGATGGTCAGCACCAATCCGGCCTTCAGCGCCTTGCGATTGTTGTGCCTGACGCCCTCAAGCGCCCAGTGCATCGTCGCGCTTGACGAGAACAGAATTGCGCTGTTGGCGAACGCCACGCCCACCGGTAGTTCCTGGCCGGCGGGCATCCACTCGCCGCCCTGCACTACGCGGATGAAGAAGTAGGCGGTGAAGAACGACGCAAACAGCATCACCTCCGAAAAGATGAAAAGGAGCATGCCGAGCTTTTCGCGATTGAATTCGACCGAGGCGTTGGCCACCGGCATGTGGCCGTGCGACTCCGCGTGGGCTGTACTTGCTTCCATCTGCTTTTAGGGCCTTTCGCTGTTCATTCGCATGGAGATTCAGAAATTCGCGGGCTCGCGGCCTCAGTCATCGTCGCCGACGCCCGCCGGAACCGGCGCCTTGGCCGCGGCCAAGGGCTCAGGGTGCTTGAAGATGCCGTGACGTGCTCCCGGCACGCCGTATTCGTAGGGGTGGCCCACGACGGTCGGGACCTCGTCGAAGTTGAAGATCGGCGGTGGCGAGCTGATCTGCCATTCGAGCGTCTGCGCGCGCCAAGGGTTGGATTCCGCCGGCTTTCCGGAGCGCCAAGAGACGATCACGTTGTAAACAAAGATCAGCGTGGAAAGCCCCAGCGCGAACGACGCGAACGACATGATCGCGTTCCAGGCGGCAAACTCGCTCGCGTAGTCGGCGACACGGCGCGGCATGCCTTCAAGGCCCACCAAGTGCATCGGGCCGAACGTAAGGTTGAAGAAGATGAACGTTAGCCAGAAATGCCACTTGCCGAGCGTGTCGTTGAGCATGCGGCCGGTCATTTTCGGGAACCAGTGGTAGATGCCGGCGAAGATCGTGAACATTGATCCGCCGAACAGCACGTAGTGGAAGTGCGCGACGATGAAGTACGTGTCTGAGACATGGATGTCAAACGGCACCACGGCGACCATAACTCCGCTGATGCCGCCGAGCACGAACATCGTGATGAATCCCAACGCCCACATCATCGGCACTCTCAAATGGATCGCGCCACGCCACATCGTGCCCAGCCAGGAGAAGATCTTCACGCCGGTCGGCACGGCGATCAGCATCGTCGTGAACATCATTGGGATTCGAATCCAGTCCTGCATCGACGCCACGAACATGTGGTGCGCCCAGACGGAGAAGCCAAGCACGACGATCGCCAGTAGCGAGAACGCCATCATGCGATATCCGAAGATCGGTTTTCGCGCATGAGTGGAGATCACTTCGCTGATGATGCCGAATCCGGGGAGCACCATGATGTACACCGCCGGATGGGAGTAAAACCAGAAGACGTGCTGGTACATCACGCTGTCGCCGCCCTGGACGGCGTCGAAGAAGTTCATGCCCAGCGCGCGGTCGAACAGGATCATGAACTGCGATCCGGCGATGAACGGCGTCGCCAGCACCACCAGCAGTGACGTGGCGAAGTTCGCCCAGGCGAGCATTGGCATGCGCCAGAAGGTCATGCCGGGCGCGCGCATCGTCACGATCGTGACGAGGAAGTTGATCGCGGTGGCGATCGACGAGGCCCCGGCGAACTGAACCGCGACGGCGAAGAAGGTTTGGCCCATCGGCGCCTGATCAGAGAGCGGGGCGTAGGCTGTCCAGCCGGTCGCGAAGGCGCCGCCGGGGGCCAGGAACGAAGCCATCATCAGTACGCCCGCCACCGGCAAAAACCAGAACGACAGCGCGTTCAGGCGCGGGAACGCCATGTCTGGCGCGCCGATCATCAGCGGCAGAACGTAGTTGGCGATGCCGGCGAAAACCGGCACCATGAAGGTGAAGATCATGAACGCAGCATGTGCCGAGAACAGCGCGTTGAAGGTCTGCGCGTCGATGAACTGGCGACCGGGCTCGATCAGCTCGGCGCGAAACGTCATCGCCAGCAGGCCGCCGACGAAGAAGAAGAAAAACGTCGTGACGACGTACTGGATGCCGATGACCTTGTGGTCGGTGTTGACGCGGAAATAATCCTTCCATGAACGCGCGCCGTGGTCGGAGTGGTCGTCCACGTACGTGGGCCTTCCGGCGGCCCAGTGGATCCAGTAGTCGAAGCAGCCAATGCCGTAGAGAAACCCGAGCGGCGCGGTAATCAGCACCACGGACACGATCGACTCGGCCTGCACGATCTCGTCCCACCCGAACAACGCGCGCAAGCCGACCACAAGTCCGCAGCCGAAGGCGGCCCCGATCAGCGTGGAGAGGGCGGCTCGGTACCAGCCTGGGGAGCGAAGTGTTACGGCCATCGGTTTCTCAATACCTCCTGGTGATCCAGCCGCGTGATCGCGGCCGGCCGGTCAAATGCTTTCTACTTACCCGCCTCGGCGAGGAACTTGACGAGGGCGTCGAGTTCCTCTTTGGACAGCGACTTGCCGAACGTCGCCGGCATCACGTTTGGAAAACCGTTCGCGATCTTCGCGCCCGGGTCAACGATCGATTCGCGGAGTTCGTCCGCGGAGAGGCCCGCTCCGTCGAGAGCGGGCCCGGTTGTGCCTGCGCCGTCGGCCGCCGCGAGCTTGTGACAGCCCCCACAGCCGTTGGACGTAAAGATTTGCTTGCCGTCGGGTCCGCCGCCGGGTGTGCCTCCGCCACCGGCCCCACCGCTCTTCTGTGCCTTTAGCCACTTGACCCAGTCGGCCGTTGAGACAACCTTCAGTCTGCCGCGCATCGTCGAGTGGCCGACGCCGCAGAGCTCTGTGCAGACAATGTCGTAGCTGCCGGTCTTCTCTGGAGTGAAACGCAGCGGCGTGACCACACCGGCGGTGGCGTCGCGCTTGAGCCGGGCCGCCGGTACCCAGAACGAATGGATCACATCCAGCGAGGTGATGCGGAATTCAAGTGGCTTGTTGACGGGCACGACAAGATCGCTACTGGTCTTGACACCTAGCTTTTCGCTGCCGTTTTTGACGTACTCGTAGTTCCAGATGTATTGCTGGCCGGTGACGTTGATCACCATCGGATTCTTTTGCTTGGCCTCGACCTTGTCGAGCACCACCCAGGAGTAGATGCCGAGCAGGAGGATCACCAGCAGTGGAACGCCGGTCCAGATCAGTTCGATCCGCGTGCTGCCGTGAATTGGTTCGCCGTCTTTGTCGGGCGGGTCCGATGGGTCAACGCGAAACTCCACCAGGCAGAAGACCATGAAGGCGACGATCAGCACGAAGAACGGAATGGACACGGCGGTCAGCAGCTTGTACAGGCCGTCGATCTTGCCGCTGCCGGGGGTTAATTGCGTCGGAAACCAGTCGTATGCGTACGTGAACGCGATTAAAAACACGCTCGAAACGACGACGGCGACGATGCCTGCGATGCGGTGTGAAGCTTTCATCGAACTCCTTGCGGTGCCACGGATGCGGCGATCTTCAAACTGGATCGGCGTACACCCGCGACGCTTACCCGAGGTGCAATTGGATATAAGCGATCGCGGACTGTGTAAACCGGCGGACAGCTTATCCGGTCTCCCAGCGGTTTGTTTTCCTTGCTGAAATCGTCCTACTTCGGCGCGGCGTGTGGCCCGGGCGGCGACGTTCAGTTAATCTGGGGGCGTCCCCTAAGTTTCAAGTAATTCGAGCCGCTCAAATTCAGGAGGTTCACGGCAGCAATGTTGGTCAGCGAGGGAATGTCAACGGTTGTTTTGACGGTCGGCCCCGAACAGCCGTTGCGCGATGTGGCTCGTCTGATGACTCGCCGTGAGGTTGGCGCCGCAGTGGTTGTGGATCCCGACGCCGCCGGCCCCGGCATCGTGACCGAGCGTGACATTCTGCGCGCTTACGCCGAGGACCGCGTGACCGGCCACGATCCGGTACGCAACTACACCACGGAGCGCGCGGTGTTCGCGGCGCCCGACTGGTCGCTTGAGCGCGCGGCCGACGAGATGGTGCGCGGGAATTTCAGGCACTTGATCGTGGTGGAGGGTGGCCGGATCGTCGGCGTGCTCTCGATGCGAGACATCGTGACCAGCTGGGCGCGCGACGGCGCGACCAGCGAGATGCCACGCTGACGCGGCCGCAAGCGGCCGACTGCAGACCTATATTCCGGTTAGCGGAGCGGCAGTTCGTCTGTCTGAGCGCGCGCCTCGGAGAGCCAGCTCCAGGCGATTAGCAAGCAGGCCACTGCGCCCGCGATCAAAAGCGGCCAGAAAGAGAACAGACCGGCCAGCGTGGCGAGGATCGAGACGGCGAGCCAGACCGGCTTGACCGATCCCGGAGTCATCCAGACCGAGTCGACCGTGGTGGAGGCCGGCTGAGCGATTGTTTCGTCGATCACTTCGGTGGTGGTCATATCCGTGGCGTCCTAACCGACCCACGCGAGCGCGACGACGAACGCCGCGGCGAAGGCGACGATGCCGACCGCGGAGACGAAGATCGAGCTGCGAAGATTGCGCTTTACGAGGTTGCGATTCATGCGAATTAGTCCTTTGGCGGCGCCGGTCGCGCTGGTCGGACCGGCTGCGCGGGAGAGATTTTTAGCAGATCGCGCCGACGTTGCCGGGATTTCATACTCGCGGCCTGGTCAGAAGGTCGTGTCAACGACCATCACAAGAAACAGCGCGGCCAGGTACGAGAGCGAATATAGGTAGGTGCGAAGCGCGACCGGACGCGAACTGTCGCGGCTTAAACGGAAGGCCATCCACACGAACACGCCGCCCAATATCAGCGCCGCGATGCAGTAAATCGCCCCGAAAGCACCGGTTGCCACAGGGATCAGCGTCGTCGCGACCAGCAGCACGCTGTAGGCGAGGATCTGCGTGGTCGTGGACTTCACGCCGCGCACGACCGGCAGCATCGGTACGTCGCTCTTGGCGTACTCGTCGCGGATCAGCAACGCCAGCGCCCAAAAATGCGGCGGCGTCCAGACGAAGACGATCGCAAACATCAGCCACGCGGTCAGGTTCAGCGAACCGGTCACGGCCGCCCAGCCGACAAGCGGCGGGATTGCGCCCGCCGCGCCGCCGATCACGATGTTCTGTGGCGTGCGGCGCTTTAGCCACACGGTGTAGACGAAGACGTATCCGAGCAGCCCCGCGAGCGCGAGCACGGCCGCGAGCGTATTCACGCCGATCACCAAGACGACTTCTGACGCCACGCCCAGCAGCACGCCCCACGTAAGCGCTGCGCGCGGACTGACTCGCCCGGCGGGCACGGGCCTACGCGCCGTGCGCGTCATTTGCGCGTCAATGTCGCGGTCGAGATAGTGGTTGATCGCGCCCGCGCTGCCGGCCGAGAGCGAACCGCCAAGACACGTCAGCAGGATCAGTCCGATCGAAGGATCTCCGGCCACCAGCATCGCCATCACCGTCGTCCACAACAACAACGTCTGCACGCGTGGCTTGGTCAACTCGAAGTAGTCGGCGGCGACCGACCGAACACGGGTAAGGCGCGTATCGCGAGCGGTCAGCTCGCGTGTGTGAGTGGCTGCTTCCAAGTTTCGGCTCTACGGGTGACTTGTAGCGGGCGGCCCTGCCGCAGCTCGCCGCGGGCGTCCTGTGACGCTAATCGTAAGCCATAACGTCACAAGCCAGAGCAGTGTGCCGACGGTGAGGTGGGCGATAATCAGCACGCCGCTCTTCGTCAGCCACACGTTCATCGCGCCCAGCATGATCTGTGTGACCAGAATGCCGAGGGCAAGAAACGCCGGTTTTGCTACGTCCGCGCCGTGTTTGTGCGCGCCGCGCAGAAGCTTGATCGCGAGCATCGTCACGAGTATCGCCGTGAGGTAGATGAAGCCGCGGTGGATCAGATGAATGTTGATAAGTCGGGCTTCTCCGAACGGGAAGATGTCGCCGTTACAGGTGGGAAACTCACGTCCGCAGGCCAGCCGCGCTCCGCCGACGGTGTACTCCTTGGAACTGCCGTAGTACTGCGTGCCGGACATCAGCCCACCGGCGACGATTGTGGCCCAGACAGACGTTGCGGCGGCCACCGCCAGCCGTTTGACGCCCTTCGGCCACTCACCGGTGGTCGTGCGACCGGAGGCGGCGCGAGCGTTGGCGGTCAGTAGGCCGAGGATGATCATCGCCACGCCGAGGTGGATCGCGACCAGCGTCTCATGCAGGTCGTATTCCACCGTGGCCGCGCCGAGCAGACCTTCAAACAGCACGAGCGCGGCGGCCGCGACAGAGAGGCGAATGATCGTTTTCCGGTTTCGCAACCGGCGCCAAGCCCAGATTGCCAGAGCAAAGATGATCAGTCCGCTTGTGCTTGCGACCGTGCGGTGCGAGTACTCAAGCACGTGATGCACGTTTAGCCCTGGGATCAGGCGCCCGTTGCACAGCGGCCAGCCGCGCGTGCCGCTTCCGCCCGGGCCGCAGCCCAATCCGGAGTCGCTGACGCGGACGATGCCGCCCAGTACGATCAACGCCAAAACCACGCCCACCGCAGCCCATGCCAGCCGCTGGAAGCCCTGGGGTACCGCTTCCGCGAAGCCAGTGCGGCCATCTTGGCCGTCAGCTCCGGAAAGAGGTGAACGCGTAGGTGTGTTGTTCGGTCGTGCGCCCACCGATGTCAAAGCGCCCTCCTAGTGTTTGGATTCTCGCAACGAAGGCCGCCCTGCCGTGGGCGACTGTGCGACCGACCCGGCCAAACCACCGGAAGCCGCCGCAATGCGCGAGCGGATGCCATCGAGCGGCTGAGCGCCGTCGACGTCCGGAATCGAGTCGAAGTTGTTGGCCGGTGGGGGCGATGGGGCGAACCATTCCAGCGTCGAGCCGCGCCAAGGATCGTTTCCGCTTGGCGCGCCTTTGGTGCTGGACTGAATGAAGTTGATCAAAAGGCCGATTGTGCCGAGCGCGGCGATCAGCGTGGCGACGCCGGCCTCGATGTTGCGCGCCTGGCCCATACCGGCGCCGTACTCTGAGATCTCGCGCGGGAAGCCGTCCAGACCCAGTGAGGCCATCGAGAAGAGCGCGACCAGCGTGCCCAGTGAGATCATCACGAACGAGAGGCGGGCTTTAAACGATGCGACCTTTCGGCCGGTGATCTTCGGGAACCAATACAGCAGTCCGGCAAAGCCGGCGGTGGCCGCGCTGGTCCAGACGAAGGTGTGCCAGGCGGCGTATCCGAACTGGCTGCCGGCCAGCCAGCGGCCGAGCGTCGGCAACGAGAGCGCCGTGTTGGCGATGACGCCGAGCGCGAGGAAGCCGATGAAGGAAAGCGCGAATAGTGCGTGAGCCGAAACTTCGAGCGAACCGGCGCGCAGCGTGCGCACCCAGCTCGTGATGAATATGAACGTCGGCACGATCATCAGCGTGCCCGCCAGCATGAATGTGCACTTCCAGCCGGTGGATATCGGCGACCCGAACAGCACCTGGCCGAAGCTGAGGATGCCGAGCGCGGCGAAGGCGATCAGCGACTGCTTGACCTCTGAACGGTGCAGAAGCTTGGTGCGCGTGGCGACCGGCAGAATTTCGCAAACCGCCCCGATCGCCATCAAGGTGACGAGAAACGGCGCCGAATGCACCCACCACTGAAAAAGTGACTTCCAGAGCAATGCGTCGCCGCCGTTGACCGGGTCAAAGATGCCGAAAAGCTGCCACTGGCGCTCGATCAGCGCCATCAGGCCGGCGGCCACCATCACCGGGGCCGTGGCCAGCACGCCGTAGGCGTACACGGAAGACGTGTATGCGAAGACCGGAGCGTCGCCACTGGTCATGCGCGGCGCGCGCATCGTCTTGAAAGTGACCGCCAGATCAACCGCGTTGCACGCCAACCCGCCGGCGATCATCACCATCGAAACAATGAAGATGTCCGCGCCCGAACCACTCGAGTAAAAGGCGCCTGCCAGCGGCATCGACATGTTCATGCCGCCGATCCACTGGTTGATGAAAAGGCTGAAGTAGAGGAAGGCGCCGCCAAAGACCACCATCCAGGCGCCAAGCGCGGAAATGCGGGGGAAAGCCGTGCTTCGCGCGCCGATTTGCAACGGCAGAAGGTATGTGGCGAGACCCGCGAACAGCGGCAGCGCAAAGAGGAAGAGGAAAGTAGTGTCGGAGAGCGTGTGAAGCGTGTAAAAGCGCTCCGGAGTGAAAAGCGTGTTGTCCGGAACCGCGAGCTGCGCCCAGCCAAGCAATTCGGTGAAACCGGCGAGCACCACTGAAATCAACGAAAAACCGATCAGCGTGGTGCCGATCACCTTGTGGTCCGCGCTGCGCACGCGCTCGACCCAGCTTGCACGCGTCTTGTCGAGCGGCTCTCGCAAGACGATTTCGGCGATTTGCTCAGGCTGTCGGTAGGCGGCCGTTTTCACTTAGTCGTGCCTCCCGTGGCACCGCTGTTTTCGGCGGCGAGTGCGCTCGTCGCGTCGGAGTTGTCGGAAGCCTTGCTTTCGGCCCAGGCCTCAAAGTTCTTCACCGGCAGAACGATCACGCGGGTTGTCATGCTTTGGTAGTTGCTGCCTGACATCGTCGTCGACGCGCCCTTGAATACGCCCGTCTTGTCGGCGCGGATCCAGCCGCGATTGAAGTAGCCGGGCACCGCGTCGAACGAACCGCCGAAGTCCGGCACCCACCATGAGTGGACGACGTCTGAAGAAGTGAAGTTCAAGAGAACCGTGACACCCTTGGGAATCACGAGATCGCGGTAGCTGGTGCCCGACTGCTTGCCGCTGTAGGTGTAGCGCCACAGGTACTGCTGACCGTTGACGTTGACCGACATCGCGGGACCGGCCGGCGTTTTGACCATGTGGCCCGACTTGAGGCCAGGGTCGCTGAATGGCTCGGCCTTGTAATCGGACGGTGTTCCTGCGGCTGAAGCCTCTGGAGTGTGGTCGCGGCCCATGCCGATCGCGCCGGCGACGGTGAGGCCAAGTGCCACGAACGCCGCGGCGATCGCCAGCGGGGCGAGTCCTTCTTCCTGCTTGGGCAGCTCGTCCGGACGGTGGCGCAGGGCGATCCAGAGATTGCGGATCAGCGCGAGCACGGCGACGGCTCCGAGGCCGATCACCAGCAGGTAGAGCACAAACACGTCTTGGCCGGTCGGCGAGGCGCCGGGATTGGGCGAAGCCACGCCCGCCGAAGCAGCCTGCGGCAGCGCCATTGCGAGTGCGGAAAACGCGGTCGCTCCAAGCGCGCAACGGCGCGTGGCGCCTGTCGATTTTTGAGCTGGGTTCAGCAAGGCGCGCGGATTGTATCTACTCGCCCGACGGCTCAACCGGCGGATGCGTAAAAGGTGCGAACTTGGCGGCTGGCAGTGACCTTATAATCGCCGGACATTGGCGGGCCAGGATCCTCACGACATTGATCCGCTCGATCAGGAGCCGGATTTCGAGGAGGAATCGGCCGGCGACGATCAGGTCGAGCAGGCATGGGAGCGGTTCAAGCGATCCGCTTTCAGTAAGCGCACGATCGCAATCGCGCTGTTTTTTGTGATTTTGGTCATCGCGTTCCTCTACGGTGTGCTGCCGCAGCTGCCGGGAATCCAGGACAGTCTCACCAAGGTCAAGGACGATGGCGACCGTACGTGGCTGGCCGCGGCGCTCCTGCTTGAACTCGGTTCGTACGCGAGTTACATCTGGTTGTTCCGCGCGGTGTTCATTCGCGAGGTGCCGCGGGTCGGCTGGGGCGGCAGTTACCGGATCTCGATGGCGGGCGTTGCCGCGACGCGGCTGTTCGGCGCTGCCGGCGCGGGCGGAATCGCACTGACGTTCTGGGCGGTGCGCAAGGCGGGCATGGGGAAGCGGCTAAGCGTCAGTTACATCGTCGCCTTCTATGTGGTGCTGTACGGACTCTTCATGATCGCCTTGCTGACCACGGGCATTCTGCTGCGCACCGGCGCGGTCCCGGGCCGGGCGCCGTTTGGTGTGACGGTCGTGCCGGCGGCATTCGCGGGATTGGTGATCTTCTTTTTCCTGTTGACGATGCTGATTCCCGGCAATCTGGAGCGGATCGCGGAGCGCTGGTCGCACGGCCGGGGGCGCATGGCCGGAATCGCGAAACGCTTTGCCGCGGCGCCGGCACTGCTTGGTCACGGCACGCGCGTGGCTTTGAAGTTGATTCGTGGACGGGACGTGGGCCTGCTCGGCGCTCTGGGCTGGTGGGCGTTTGACATCGCCACGTTGTGGGCGTCTTTCAAGGCCTTCAGCGATGCGCCGCCGCTGGCGGTTCTGGTGATGGGTTATCTGGTGGGCATGATCGCCAACGTGATCCCCACGCCCGGCGGCGTCGGCGCGGTCGAGGGCGGCATGATCGGAAGCTACGCGGCGTTTGGCGTGCCGCTTTACGCGGCCACGGCGGCGGTGCTGGCATATCGCTTTTTCGCGTTCATTTTGCCCACGCTGCCTGGGCTTATAGCGTTCGTACGCCTACGCCGGGAGGTCGGAGCGTGGGAACGCGAGGACGCTACTATCAAAAGTAAAGTAATGGCGGCCCGAGGTTCCCCGCGCGATGTTCAGGCGTAGTCCGGTGAACGCTTCGCCTGAACCGGTTCTGGAGATTTGGCATTGAATGGAGACGCAATGAACGAAAACGAATTCGAAATCGCGATCGTCGGCGGAGGACCGGCCGGCATCACGGCCGCGCTCTACGCCGGACGTTCCCGCGTGCGCACGATCGTGTTGGAGCGCGGCGCCGTCGGCGGCCAGCTTTGGAACACGGCGGACATCGACGACTACCCGGGGCTCTCAATGATGACCGGGCCCGAAGTGGCGCAGAAGTTCGAGGAGCACGCGCGCAAGTTCGGAGCGAAGTTTGAGTTCGGCACCGTCACGAAGATCTCGAAAGACGGCGAGTGGTTTGTACTCGACACCGACGAAGGCGATCAGTACCGCGCGCTGGCGGTGGTCGTGACCGCCGGCGGCGAGGCACGCAAGCTCGGTGTACCCGGCGAGACCGAACTGGCGGGCATGGGCGTGTCGTACTGCGCTGTATGCGACGGCGCGTTCTTCCAGGACCGCACGATTGCGGTCGTCGGCGGCGGCGACTCGGCGGTCGAAGAGGGCGCATTTCTCACACGCTACGCGTCGAAGGTCTACCTGATTCACCGTCGTGACGAATTTCGCGCCGCGCCGGTGGAAGTCGAGCATCTGGATGCCACCGGCAAGGTGGAAAAGGTGCTCAACACCGTTGTCGAGGAAATCGTCGGTGACGGCAAGGTCAGCGGCGTGCGGCTGAAGAACGTCGCGACCGGTGAGCAGAGCGAACTTGCGGTGGACGCGGTATTCCCGTTTGTCGGGTTTATCCCGCACTCCGACATCTTCGAGCCGGGGCTGGTCGAACTGGACGACGGCGGACACATCGTCACCGACTTCAAGATGGAGACGCGGACGGCGGGGCTGTTTGCCGCCGGTGACGTGCGATCGCAGTATGTGCGTCAGATCACCAACGCGGTAGGCGATGCGACGACTGCCGCGCTGGCGGCCGCGGCGCACGTGGAGAACGCGAAACTGGCTGGGACGGCGGCGTGAGCTGAGTGCGCCCGTGGCGGAGCTCGCGAGCTGATTTGATGCGAGCGCCGTCGACTGGTGTCCGCCGATAGGACTGAATGAAACGGATCGGCGTGGTGCGGTCCGCGCTTCGGGCGTACTACTGCCCGCGATCTGGTGGGGTGTCTCGGGCGACCGAGGTTGTTCGAGACACCTGTCAGGCGATGCGCTGCGCGGGAGTTGTGTGCGTGCCGATCGGCGGTCCGGCCGGTACGGCTTGTGCTGAGGTGCCGGTGGCCGGCGGGGCCTGTGACATGGGCATCGGCGTCATCGGCATTGGCGCGTACTCGCCGATCGGTGACGAAAACGGCATGGGCATGGATACCGGTACCGGGACCGGTATGACCAGGCAGATCGGGATCACGAGCGGTACGGGTACTAGAAGCGGCAATGTGGCCATCGGTGGCATCGGCGCGGCCTGGGCGATCGGCGGCGCGAACTGTGGTGTGTACTGTGGCGCGTACTGCGGCGCGAACTGTGGTGCGTACTGCTGGCCGACCGGCGGCGCGAATGGCTGGTTTACCGGCGGCGCGAATGGCTGAATGTTCGGTTGCGGCGCGAACTGTGGCGCGAACGGCTGTGATATCGCCTGAGGCGGCATTTGCGGCGCGAGGTATTGCTCGGGCCCTGGACTCACGGTGGACGGGAGTGGGTGCGGCGCAGCGGCATACGCGGGAATCGGCGCTGTCTGAGAGACCGGTGTCGCGCCAGGTTGCGCGGCTATCGTCACGGCGAAGTTCTCGGTGGGCCGGAATGGCGGCCACGCCGGCGTGTTTGGCGGCGACGTCGGCCACGTTGGCGCGTATGGCTGCCCGTGCGGCGGTGCGTGTTGCGGCGCCGGGGCTATCGGCCACGTTTGTGCGGGCGCGGGCGCGGGCGGCCAGTAATGCGGCGCCGGCACCGGTTGCGCCGTCGGCCACGAATGTGCGACCGGTGCGGTCGCCGGCCACGAATGTGCGACCTGTTGTGGTGCCGGCCAAACTGGCGCGAACGGCTGTGTCAGAACTGGTTGCTGCGCAGTCGGCCAGGACTGCGCCTGCGCCATCGGCATCGGCATCGCCTGCGCGAACGGCTGCGCCATCGGCATCGCCTGCGCGAACGGCTGTGCCATTGGCCACTGCAGTGGCATGGAATATGGCTGCGATGCGGGCCAAGCCTGAGCTGCCGGCCACGGCTGCGACGTAGGCCAAGCTTGCGCCACCGGCCACGCCTGCGCCACCGGCCAAGTTTGTGCCACCGGCAAGCCTTGGATCGGAGGTTGACTTGTCGGCCACATTTGACCGGTGGGCGAAAATGCCGGCGCCGGTTGCCCGCCGATTTGCGGCGCCGCCGCCGCCGTCGTTGTCACGGTCGGCGACAGGGGCGACGGATTTTCACCGTCGACGCCCAGCGTTCCAGGGCGCAGCGGTACCACCGGTGCGATCGCGGGCTGCGCGGGGCCGCCCACCTGGCCGCTCGAGGCGCCTCGTCCGGCCTGGCCTACTGGATCTTGTTGGTCTGGAAGCATCGTCTGGGTCAATTCCGCTGCGTCGATTTCAACGGGTCGATTTCAACGGGTCGATTCCGATGGGCCAATTCCAATGGATCGATTCCGCCGGGTCGCCGCATCGGCGGGTCGGCGCGCCGACCCTCGAACCTCAACCATACAGGCGCTCGCCGGCCGGTTAGTAGGATGCTCCCGCAAGTGTCCAACGACCCCCTCAACACTCTCGACAGCTTCGATGTCGGCTCAGGCCGCAGCGGGAGCTTTTACTCCCTTCCGAAGCTAGAAGAGTCCGGGGTCGGACCCGTCTCCAAACTTCCGGTCAGCATCCGCATCGTGCTGGAGTCTGTGCTGCGTAACTGTGACGGCGACCGCATCACCGAGCAGCACGTTCGGCAGCTCGCCAATTGGAGCGCGACCGCCGAGCGCAGCGACGAGATTCCGTTCGTCGTGGCGCGCATTGTGCTGCAGGATTTCACGGGTGTACCGCTGTTGGTAGATCTGGCCGCGATGCGTTCAGCCGTGGACCGCATGGGCAAAGATCCAAAGGTGATCGAACCGTTGGTGCCGGTCGACCTCGTGGTTGACCACTCCGTGCAGGTCGATCTGGCCGGCTCTGATCAGGCGCTACAGCGCAACATGGAGATCGAGTTCAAGCGCAACCGCGAGCGCTACGAGTTTTTAAAGTGGGGCATGCAGGCCTTTGACGGTTTCCGTGTGGTGCCAAGCGGCATCGGCATCGTGCACCAGGTCAACTTGGAGTATCTGGCCCAGGGTGTGCTTGAGCGCGACGGCGTGTTCTTCCCGGACAGTCTGGTCGGAACCGACTCGCACACGACGATGATCAACGGCATCGGCATCGTGGGCTGGGGTGTGGGTGGCATCGAGGCAGAGGCCGGCATGCTCGGTCAGCCCGTTTACTTCCTCACCCCGGACGTGGTCGGCGTGGAGCTGACCGGCGCGCTTTCCGAAGGCGTAACCGCCACCGACCTTGTGCTGCGCGTGACCGAGTTGCTGCGCGCCGAGGGCGTTGTCGGCAAGTTCGTGGAGTTTTTCGGCGCGGGCGCAGAGTCGCTGTCGGTGCCCGATCGCGCCACGATCAGCAACATGGCGCCGGAGTACGGAGCGACGATGGGCTTCTTCCCGTTCGACGATCGCTCGGTGGAATACATGCGGCTGACCGGGCGCGACGAAGCACACGTCGAATCCGTGGCCAATTACTTCAAGGCGCAGGGCCTGTACGGCATCCCGAAGGCCGGGGAAATTGAATACTCAAGCAGCCTTTCGATGGACCTCGCGAGCGTGCGCCCGGGTGTCGCCGGACCGAAGCGCCCGCAGGACCGCATCGACCTGTCGAACCTGAAGAACCGGTTCGTTGAGTTGTTCACCACGCCGACAGAGCAGAACGGCTTCGGAAAGACCGCCGCTCAGCTGAACGACACATTCGCGACTTCGGTCGCGACGCGCAACGGCGCCGCCGGGGCTTCCGGCGGAGATCAGGCCCACGAGGCGGAAGAAAGCCATCTGCCGCACACAAGCCTCGCGACGGAATCCGAAATGGTCGGCAATCGCCCATCGGCCGATGTGATCGGGCCGGACGACGTGCCGAATGAAATCGAAGAGCGCGCCGACGTGGAGCTTCGCCACGGGGACGTGCTGATCGCCGCGATCACCTCTTGCACCAACACGTCAAACCCGTCCGTCATGCTGGCCGCCGGTCTGTTGGCCAAGAAGGCGGTCGAAAAAGGCTTGACCGTCGGCCCCGCGGTGAAGACCTCGCTGGCGCCCGGTTCGCGCGTGGTCAGTGACTATCTGGCGCAGACCGGTTTGCAGCCGTACCTGGACAAGCTCGGTTTTAATGTGGTCGGCTACGGCTGCACCACCTGCATCGGCAACTCCGGACCACTTGATTCCGGCTTGGAGGCGGCCGTCACCGGCAACGACGTGGTCGCCGCGAGCGTGCTTTCGGGCAACCGCAACTTCGAGGCGCGCGTGCACCAAAACATCAAGGCCAACTTCTTGATGAGCCCGCCGCTGGTGGTGGCCTTCGCGCTTGCCGGCACGATTGAAAAGGATCTTTCCAGCGAGCCGCTGGCCACGGGGCCTCATGGTGACGTTTTCCTGAAGGACATCTGGCCCACGCTGGACGAAGTGCGCGAGTGCCTCAGCACGGCGCTGGACCCACAAACCTTTCGCCGTCTCTACTCCGGCTTCGCCGAACAAAACCCGCTGTGGAACGAGATTCCCGGTAAGACCGGGCTGGTCTACGAGTGGAACCGCGACTCCACCTACATCCAGGAGCCGCCGTTCTTCGAAGACTTCGCGATGACGCCTGCTCCGGTTGAGCCGATTGCCGGAGCCCGTCCGCTGGCGATTCTCGGCGACAGCGTCACCACCGACCACATCAGCCCCGCCGGGGCGATCAAGAAAGACTCCCCGGCCGGCCGTTATCTCACCGAGCACGGCGTGGAAACGGCCGACTTCAACTCGTACGGCTCCCGCCGCGGCAATGACCGAGTGATGACGCGCGGCACGTTTGCCAACGTGCGCATCCGCAACCTGATGGCGCCAGGTACCGAGGGCGGCGTGACGCTGCATCGCGGTGCCGGCGACGGCGAGGTCGGTCCCGAGGAGATGGCGATTTTTGACGCCGCCGAGCGATACAGGGGCGAAGGCCGCCCGCTGGTCGTGATCGCAGGCAAGGAGTACGGCTCGGGCAGCTCACGCGATTGGGCGGCCAAGGGCACAAACCTGCTGGGCGTACGGGCGGTGATCGCGCAGAGCTACGAGCGCATCCACCGAAGCAACCTCGTTGGCATGGGCGTGCTGCCGTGCGTTTTCAACGACGGCGAGACCGCCGCCACGCTTGGCCTGGACGGCAGCGAGACGTTTGATCTGCTGGGAGTGGAGGACGGCGTGGAACCGCGGCAACAGTTGACGCTTCGTATTTTCCGTGCCGACGGTAAAGTCTCCGAGACCACCGTGACCGCCCGCATCGACACACCGATCGAGGTGGAGTACTTCCGCCACGGCGGGATTCTGCCGTATGTGCTGCGGCAGCTTGTCGGAGTCTGACCGTCGGTACGTCTGTCGGACTTCCCGGCTGCTCACGTCGCGGCAGGCTGACCCTCGGACCGGTCGGTCAGGCAGCCCCTATGGCGATCGACAGCGAGATTGATCAGGCTTTCGAGCGGCGTGCCGCAAAGGTCAGCCTGTTCAAGCGCCGCCCGCGCCGTTTCCGCGAAACGAACGCATTCAGCGAAGCTGCGCTTGATGGCGCCGGTCGCGCGGATGCGCGCAAGAGCTTCTTCGAACGAGTTGTCGACCGTCTCCAGGGTAAGAAGAGGGGCCAGATCCGGGTCTTTCTCCAGGGCGAAGATCGTCGCCAGGGTGAAGTTGCCCATGCGCAGCTGGTCGCCAGGCTCGCGCGCCATCGGCTCGTCGCCCTCAAAAAGCTCGACGACGTCGTTGGAGATTTTGAGGGCCAAGCCGAGGTTTTGGCCGAATTCGTTGAGGGGAGCGTGGTCGCCTGTGTATTTCGCGAGTCGCGCGCCCAGGCCGACGGCGAATGCGTGTGGCTCGCCTGACTGCGTATGGGCGGCGGCGAAGTATCGCTCGGCGGAGCGATCGGTCCGCCACGTATCGACGGCTTCGCTCATCGCGCCTTCGAAAACCGTGCGCGAAAGGCGGGCCAGGCCGGCCGTTTCGGCGGGGCCCAGGCTCACGGCCAGTTGCAGACCGGTGCTGAGGGCGAGGTCGGCTATGAGCGTCGTGAGGCCGTTGCCGAGGCTTGGCCTGTCTGGTTCGCTCTGATTGCACGTCTGACCGAGAAAGTGCGACGCTATGAGCGTCAATTCGCATGCGATTGCAGCCGAATACGGACTTTCGTGACTCGGGAGACCGTGGGCCTTCGCGGTCAGAAGCATGCCGGCTGCGACGCTCGGCCCCGCGGTGCTCCGTAGCCTCCGATGCAGCATCTCAAACGCGAACGGGAAATCGACGCGGAACTCATCAAGCGCGAGGCGGTTCAATTCCGTAAAAATCTCACGCAGGCCATCGTCTCTGGCTGCCACGCCGCATACGACGGGCGTTTCGTCGAGAACCGGCTTATCGTCCGAGCCACGCATGAAGACGGTTGCGACCTCTTCCAGGAAAGCATTTCCGCCTCTGACGGTCTTGGCGTCGTCTGGTGACCTCCCCGCTTCGTCAACAAGACGGTCGTAGGTGAGGTGCAATAGTCGCGTGTCTTGGCCGATACGGGGGAATCTTCGCGACAGCCGGTCGCCGAGCCGAGTGCAGCGACCGGAATCGAGCCATCCGTCGACGGCGTCTCCGGTGATCCGGCCGCTTTCGAGAGCGGCCGATATTCCCTCTCCGACCAGCGGATCGGTTAGACGAGCGGCGTCACCGACGAAGAAGATGTTTCCCTTTTGCACGGAGTCGGCTGCAAAGCCGATCGCGAGCGGTGCGCCTTGCGGTGGCGACAACTCGTCGAGGTCGCCGAATTCGGTTCGTGAGTCCGAGCGAAGTTCGTCCGTGAAAGCTCGCAGTAACTCGCGCAGGGAATAGTGCTTGTTATTACGCGAGCCGGCTCCCCGGAAAAGACCGACGCCGATATTCGCGATGTTCTCATCGACCGGGAATATCCAGGAGTAGCCCGGCAGTCGATGTTGTCCAAAGGCGATCGGGGTCCGAATCTCGAAGATCGGTTCGAGCGGCCGATCCGTGCCGACGTACTGCCGGATCGCGTAGGCGGGAGCGGCTGTTTTCGGCGGTGCGACGCCGGCGAGCCGTCGCAATCTCGACGTCGCGCCATCGGCGGCGATGAACGCTCGGCCGTGTACGGCTCCCCGCGAGCCGTCGGCGCGACGCACGGTGATCGCTGTCACGGACCCGTCTTGTTTGAAGAATTCCTGGGCTCTACCGCATGTGAAGCGAGCACCGCCGGCGATCGCCAGGTCAAGCAGTGCAGCATCCAACCGCTGACGCGGAATGCAACGTGGGAGGGTCTGCGGCCCGCGCCGCGCCGTCAGCCGTTCGACGAGCCGTTCGTCCTGCATGTGGACGATTTGTGTTTTCTCAATCGGCATCGCGCCGTCGATCAGTTTTGCCAAACCGAACTCTCGAAGCGCTTCGACGGCTCCCGACCAGAGGCCGTCGCCGCACGGTTTGTCGCGAGGAAAGCGATGCTGGTCGATCAGGACCACGTCGCGACCGAGGCGCGAGAGCGTTATCGCCGCCGCCGTGCCGGCCGGACCCGCGCCCACGATCACCACTTCCGCCTCGTCAATCGGCTCGAGTTTTACGGTCACGGCAGCAGTCCCAGATGCGATTTGCGAACTTCATCAAGCAAATCGCGCAGCGGCTCGGGTCGTGGTAGTGAGCCGGCGATCTTTGCGGCACATGCCGCGTGGTAGGCGGCGGCGTCCGCGGCCCGTTCCACGCCGCCCGTGGCCTTGACCGCGGCGACGAGGCGCGCCTGTTCCTCGTCCGACTCGTTCGGCGCGCCGAGGAGCTTCCGTATCGCGGCATCTTCCTCGCACGCGTGAATGACGGGTAGCGTGTAGACGCCGTGGCGAAGGTCGCTCCCCGGTGTCTTGCCGCTGACGGTGGGGTCTGCAAGCAGATCCACCAAATCGTCCCAGATTTGGTAGGCGATCCCGAAGTCAAGTCCGAACTTGGTGACGTCAGTGACGGTCGCTTTTTCGGCACCGGAAAGGCCGGCGCCAAGACGTGCGGCCAGGCGGAACGCGCTTGCCGTTTTCAGCTTCGCTACGGCGCCGCAATCCGCCGGAGTGCGCTCGATGTTGAATAGGTCGCGAAGCTCGCGCATGCCTCCGTCGCACATATCACGCGCTGTCGCGGCGAATTGCTCCAGTTCATTTGATCCGCACTCGGCCATCGTCTCAACAGCATGAGCGAACAGCGACGCGCCGGCGAAAGCCGCCGCTCGCTGGCCGAATTTCGCTCCGACCGTAGGAGCTCCGCGTCGCAAAGTACCGGAATCGATGACATCGTCATGGGCAAGGCTTGCTAAATGAAGAAGCTCAATCGCGTTGGCGGCAGCGCGAACCTGCGGCGAATTGAAACGCGGGCCCTGGTGCGCGGCGGCAAGCAAAAGACGGCCGCGTAAATTCCGGCCGCGAGTCGCCAGGAGACATCGGCACACTTCGCGGAGGTCTGCGTTGCTTTCGGTTTGAGGCGAGCCTGTCTCGGCTTCAAGACTGCGCGAGAGTGACTCGCCGAAGGCCTGGAAGTCGACGGAAGTGTGCATGGTCGACAAGGAAACTGGCTCTGTCAGGTAACGCTGACCGCGTTACGTGAGAATCTCCAAGCGAGAATCGCCGGACCGAGCGTGGCGATTGTCGTCAACGCGAGCATCTCGGCGAGCGTCGTGAGACCAAGGCCGATGGCCGGTTCGATGGGCGTCTGATAACCGCTGGTCATCTCGATCCATCGACTCGCGAACCCCTGGCAGATAAAGCCGAGGCCGAGGCCGAGGATTCCGCCGAGCAGCACGACGATCCCGGTCTCGTACACGAGCGCGCGATACATCTCTTTGCCGCCGAAGCCGAGGACGCGTAACGAAGCGAGGTCGTCTCGCCGCTGCCAAACGGCGGCGAACATCGCGGCGACAATC
This sequence comes from Actinomycetota bacterium, assembly GCA_016213645.1. GTDB lineage: Bacteria > Actinomycetota > Thermoleophilia > Solirubrobacterales > JACPNS01 > JACPNS01. Next base: position 171,401 of record JACQZY010000007.1, on the reverse strand, counting down.
GCGAGTACGGCCGCGAGGAGCACAAGTACTGCGATCTGACGCAGACGCGCAAGACCTTGCGAGAGCGTTCGCAATCGTTCAGCCACCATCTCGCTACCGGTTTGGGCATGGAGTGCGGATCCGGATTGGCCGAGAGATTGCGATACCGAGCGCTTCGCAGCCGCAGGAGAGACGTCTGGTGGTAGCAGGACGCTGACGGCGCTGGCGTAGCCGTCTCGCCACGCGTTCCCGTAGTCGTCCGCGTTCATCACAATCGACCCGGATGGCCAACCGTAGTTGGCAGTCAAGGCGGCTATTCGAAAATAACGATTTCCGGAAGGAGTCGGGATCGCGATCCGATCACCGGGTTTGCGGTCTCCCAGACGCTTGGCGATCGAGGTGGAGACCGCCACCCAGCCGCCGGAACGAATACGAGCGCTCGCCGACCGGGCGTTGCCGGTCCATACCTGATCGGTTACCAGGCCGATGCCTTCACGGGGCGGGATGGCTGTGATCCAGAGTCGCCGACCGCCGAGATCCAGAAACGAACCGCGGTACACGACCGCGTCTTTGAACTGATCGGATTTCCCTATGCGTTCAAGCGTTTCGTGTGGGTCGAACGGCAGGGACAGGAATGCGTTGGCCGGGCTGTCGATCGCGATCCAAACCGAGCCGGCCGGAAAGGCGTTCCGATTCAGGTTCTCAACTCCCCTTTCGAGATCGAGTCGCGACCCGCTGATACTCACGACGGCTGCTATCGCGCCGGCGGCGATCATCGCCAGCGCCGCCGACCGAACGGGGTCGCTCTTGAGTTGCTCCACCGCCACAGCCAGCGCCACGTCCCCGCGAACGCGCGTCACGCGCCAGATTGTCGTCAGCGCCCAGGCGAGGATCGGGCCGGTTATCAATACGAGGCCCGCGATCAGAGCGGGTGTGCCCACCGGCGTCAGCTTAGGCGCAAGAAGAAGCATCGCGCTCGTCGCCGCGATAACAAACAGACCCAGCCACAGCGACTTCGAGCCGAAGATCGACTCGATGCGGACTTTTCCCGCGACGCGTTCGCCCTCTCGTTCGCCCGGTCTTACACGAAACAGCTCCAGGGCGGGCATGGCCATCGCGCAGGTTGTCGCCGCCAAGCCGCCCGCGAGCGAAAGGGCGATCGTCTTTGCATCAACCGTGTGCTGCGCGCCGATCGCGAAGCTCGAAGCGAGATATGAAGGGACCGAGTTGAACGTCACCTGCGCGAGCACGTATCCGACCGCAATGCCGACCGCCGACGCGAACAAACCCAGCACGAGCGCCTCAAAACCCAGGGTCGCCGCTACCGATGCCCGGTCCGCTCCGATCAGCCTCAGATAGGCGATAAACCGTCGCCGCCAGGCCATCGCCAGCAGTATCGCGTTGTATGCGAAGAGCAGTCCGATCGCCACCGCGATCGCGCCAAACAGTGAGCTTGACTGCTGATCCGGCTTCATCGCCGTCGCCAGCAGCTTGACCTCGCTGTCGCTGGGCCGCACGTCGGCACGATCGGCGGCCAGGGTGCGCAGACCCGCCGTCGCGCGGGCCGATTCGCCGGGCTCCGGCCGCACGAGTACGCGGCTGATTCTGCCGGGCATATCGGCAATGCGCTGGGCTGTGCCGAGCGGCGCCAGCGCGACGGGGCTCTTCGTCAGGTCGCCGATGTCGTTCGGACCAAGTACGCCAGCGAGGATCTGGGTCTGCCGTTTTGCGCCTGACCTGATCGTCAGCTCCTGGCCGACGGTCGCGCCGATCCGCTTGGCGGTGTCGGATGTCAGATAGAGGCCGAGCGATTCCAGGTCGCCTCGCTTGGTGGCGAAACTCTTGATCAGCGGCCCGCCGATCTCGCGCAGTCGCTGGTCCACGCCCACCAGCGTCAGCGGCTCGCCGCCGCCGGGGCCTACGACCATAATCCGCCGCTCGACGATCGGCGCTGCGCCCGAAACACCGGGCAACGCCTGCGCCTTGGTGACGACGGACTGGTCGATGCCGGCCGGTCCGCGAGCGGCGATCTCCAATGAGGCCTTGCCGGTGACGGCGTGAGCCAGCTGCTCCAGCGAGCCGGTCACGCTCGATGTGGCGACCTGCACGGCGAACAGCAGCGCCACACCCGCGGCGATGCCGATCAGCGCGAGCGCCTCCTGCAATGGTTGCTCGCGCAGTCGCAGGCGATAGAGGTGGGCGGCATTGGACAACAAGCGCAGTGGAGCTCGGCGACGTTGCTTGATTATGTGGTCGGGATCCTCTGCCTCGCGGTAGAGGTCGGCGACTGTCTCGGTGGCCATGGCGATCAGTCCCGCGAGCGGAAGGCGTCGGGATTCAAGTCGGGAATTGCGACGTCGATCCGATTCGCACGTCCGTCGCCGGCGTGGTGTGCGCGACTAAAATGGAGCTCGCTTGAAAGACCGGCTTCATGCATGGTCGGGCTCCGGGTTGTTGTTCCGCTTTTTGAGCGGAAGCACGGACGCACCCTTGGGCGGTGGCGGCTTGCTGCCGACAGCGAGGCGACCACAGTTGATGTGAGCCACCCTGTCCGCAGTCACCGCCTCGATCGACGCGCGAGCAGTCATAATCACGGCGACGTCCGCGTCGCGGGCGATCGAACTGAGAACCCGCAACAGGCTCTTCTCTTCTTCGAGACTCAGGTCGCTCGCGGGCTGGTCAAGCAGCAGGATCCCCGGCCGCATGATCAATGCCTGGGCCAAGGCGACGAGTCGGCCTTCACCGTCGGAGATCGAGGCCGGGTTGGCGTCGGCCAGGTGTTCGGCGCCGACGGAATTGAGGATGCGCTTGGCCTCAAACAGCGAACTCCTGCCCGCGCCGGTGTGGAGTCGCAGCGGAAGCGCGACGAGGTCGACCACGCGCGTGTGGCCGATCGCCGCGACGGTCTTCAGGACGCAGCCGATGCCACCGCGGTAAAGCCCCCCCCGGTGCTCATTGGACATCCGGTCAAGCCGCTCACCGTCTATCGAGACGAATCCAGCGTCCGGATGTTCGATACCGGCAGCGAGCCGCAGCAGTGTGGTTTTGCCGCTGCCGCGTCCGCCGATCACCGCGACCAGCTCGCCTGACCCGACGGACAACGTCACATCGTCCAGCGAGGTCACCGGCCGACCGTTTCGAAAGTAAGTTTTGCTGACGCGGTCGAGCTGGAGTTCCAGGGTGACTGCCTTTCCGAGATACGTAATTGTAGGGTCTATGGAACACGGACGGGATTCGTGCCGACCGCGTCGGTTTAGAGCGACTGCCGAAATCCACGTAGTTCTTAAACGCCGCCAGGGACGGCTGCAGTCGTATTGTGATCGCCGCACTCCTGCCTGAAGCGTCTACTCGTAACTAACCGCCTCAATCACATTCATCCGCGCCGCGCGCCGCGCCGGCAGTAGGGCCGCGACAAGTCCGAAGATCACCGACATCGCCGCGACGGTGAAGATCACGGCGATCGGCGGGTGGAAGCCCACGCCTCCGCTGCCTGTGTTGATGCCGCGCACGAAGGCGTAGCCCAGCGCCATTCCCACGACCAGGCCAAGCGCCGCGCCGGCGCTGGTCAGCAGCAGGCTCTCTTGGATGATGATGCGTCGTACCTGCCAGCGCACGGCGCCGATCGCGCGCAACACGCCGATCTCGCGCGTGCGTTCGAGCACGTTCATCAGCAGAGTGTTGACCACGCCAAGCAGGCTGACCAGGATTGCGACGGCCATGATCACGTAAAAGATCGAAAAGACCTGATTTATCTGGTTCTTGATCTGGGTCTTGACGTCTTCGTTTGACAGTGACTCGAAGGCCGGGTAGTCCCGTGCCAACAACTGATCGATCCGCTTGCCCAATGCGCCGTGCAGTTCGGCGCTGTCGGCGATTACGAGCACCTGCGTGTAGCCGGGTATACCGTAGACGGCCAAGAAGGACTCATGTGACATCACGATCGACGACGCTTCGAACGAGTTGCCCTTCTGTAACGCCGCGACGGTGAAGTTGCGCGCTCCGCGAGGACCCTCAAGCGAGATCTTGTCGCCGACTTTTGTGCCCTTGCGTTTCGCAAGCGCCTCGGGCACGGTGACCTCGCCGGCCGCCAGCCGTGCATCCACATCGGGGCGCGCCCCGGCGGCATACTCCGGATTGGCAAAACGCAGATGAAGCGATGGGTCCAATCCGTATGCCTGCATGCCTGCGCCGTATCCGGAAGACAAGAACAACAGTCGCACACCCGTTACCGGCCCGGCACCGTCAAGTGCGGAGATCGCCTCGGCGGCATTGGTGGAGATCGTCGCCTGTGGCCCGCCGCCGGTCAAGTTCTGCGGTTGCACGGTGAAATCGTGCTTCAGTTCCGCGTCGAGATCGTCCGAGATGCTGCCGATGAAGCTGGATCCGAGACTTCCGATCGCGGCGACCAGCGCGATGCCGATCATCAGGCCCGATGCGGTGGATGCCGTTCGTAGCGGGTTTGCGCGGGATCCGTCGGCGGCGAGTCGGCCTTCGATCGGGCTGAGTCGGCGCAACGGCCACGACAACACGCGCACGATCACCGGCACAACGACCGGCCCCAGCATGATCACACCGCTGAACAGAAAGATCACGCCAAAGGCACCGGCGAGCACTATCGGCAGCGGTGTTTTATTTGCGGAGGCGAGCGTGAAGACGCCAAGTAAACCGAGCCCCACCAGCGTGGTGCCAACAAGCACGCGACGGCGCAACTTGAGCGGTTTGGCGCGATGTTCTGAAAGTACGGCTTCAATCGGCGGGATCCGGCCGGCCCGCATGGCCGGCCGCAGCGCTCCAAACAGTGTGGCGATCACACCAAGCGTCGGTGCCGTCACGAACGCGTAAACCGGATACTTGATGTTGCCCATCGGCAGCCCGATGTTGCCGACCAGCGCCACCATCAGCTTGGTCAGGACTAGTCCCAGTGCCACTCCGAAGACCGATCCGAGTAGACCCAGCAGTACTGCCTCGAACAGGAACATGCGAGCGATCATGCCGCGAGATCCGCCGAGCGTGCGCAGCATGCCGATCTCGCGCATTCTTTGTGCGACGGTCATATTGAAGGAGTTGAGAATCAGGAAACCGCCGACAAACAGCGACATCGCGGAGAAGAAGTAGAGGATGATGTTGAAGCCCTGGATCTGGCTGTTGATGTCGTCGCTCACATCCGACGGGGTGCGAACCTCGACCCCTTTTTCAAGTTGGCCCTCGATCGCCTTGCGAACGCTCGCGAGATCGGCTTCCGGCTTTACCGCGATATCGATCTCGCCATATCCGGTGGGAACGTCAAAGACTTTGCGCGCGGTGTCCAGCGGGATCGAGGCGAAGCCCTGACCGCCGAAGTCGATTCCGCCGCCGATGCGAAAAAAGCCGACGATCGTGAACGAGTCGATGCCCGTCTGCGAGGCGAGCTTGACCTTTTGGCCAATCTTCAGTGAGTTGTGTTTGGCGAACGATTGGTCGATCTGGATTTCGTATCCGCCGCGCAGGCGACGGCCCGCGGAGATTTCAGCGCCGCTTAAATCCGGGTCGCTTGGCAACACGCCGCCAACGTTGATCTGCTGTTTTTGATCGAACTTCGCGGCGGTTTTTGGATCAGTGGATTTGACCAGCGTGAGCACAGACATCACGCTGCCGGTCGCGACATCCACGCCGTCGGTGGCCTGGATCTTCGAAAGCAGCGACTGATCCACCGTGCCGGCCGCGTCCGCCCCGCTGACGATCAGATCGGTCTCGCCGTAGACGGCGCTGAAGAGGTCGTCGAAGGTGCCGACGATCGTCTTTGACAGCGATAGCACCGAGAAGATCAGCGCCACGCCCAACACGATTCCGGCGCCGTTGAGGATCGCGCGCAGTTTGCGTGCCGTGACGCTGCGCCATGCGAGTGCCCGGATCATCGCGTGGTCACTAGTCCTGCTCTAGCGAACCGAAGAACTCGAGGATGCGGCTGGCGTCGCCGCCCGGCACCTCGCCCGCGATCCGGCCGTCACGCAGGAAAATCACGCGCGAGGCGCGGCTCGCCACGGTGGCGTCGTGGGTGACCATCAGGATCGTGTGCCCGGCCTTCGCCTGGACGTCGCGCAGCATGTCCAGCACCGCGGCGGCATTCTTGGAGTCGAGGTTGCCCGTGGGCTCGTCGGCCAGCAACAGGTCCGGGTTCCGCATCAGCGAACGCGCGACCGAAACGCGCTGTTGCTCGCCTCCGGAGAGCTGGGAGGGCAGGTGCTCACGGCGTTCGCTCAGGCCCACCAGATCGAGCAGTTCGCGTGCGTGATCGCGCAGTTTGCCTGCGCCTTCGCCCGCGATCATCGACGGCAGCATCACGTTTTCTTCGGCTGTAAGCGTGGGAAGAAGGTTGAAAAACTGGAAAATAAAGCCGATTGCGTCGCGGCGCAGGAGTGTCAGACGCTTGTCGTCGAGGCCGGTGATGCGCTCGCCGCCGATCCAGACCGTGCCGCCGGTCGCGTTCTCCAGCGCACCGAGAATGTGCATCAGCGTGCTTTTTCCGGAACCGGAAGGGCCCATCACGGCGACGAATTCACCGCGCTCGATCGTCAGATCGATCCCGCGCAGGGCTTCGACGGCGTTGGGTCCGGACTGATAGGTCTTGGTCAGGTCCTTTACGACGACGGCGGCGTTCGCGGTGGGCGAGGGGGTGGGGGCACTGGATGGTGCGTCCGTAGGCATGGGGCTCCTTTCGCTTCGCGGGCAGCCTAACGGTCGGTCCGCGGGAAAGCGGCGTACGCGCTTCAGCCCAGATTCGTCCAGACCGTCTTTGTTTCGAGATAAGCGTCCAGATTTTCCCCGCCCATCTCGCGGCCGATCCCGGAGGCCTTGACGCCACCGAACGGCGCGGCGGGATCCGCCATTCCCCAAGCATTGATGTAGACCATGCCCGAACGCAGCAGCGACGCCAGCCGGTGAGCCCTGCCGATGTCTCGCGTCCAGACTCCGGCGGCCAGTCCGTAAGGATTGTCGTTTGCGGCCGCGGCGACCTCTTCGATCTCATCGAACTTGCTTGCCACCAGCACCGGTCCAAAGATCTCCTCGCGGACGATCTTCATATTCGGCTTGACGTCCGTAAAGAGTGTGGGCCGGATGAAATAGCCGTCGTCGTCGGCACGCTCGGCCGGGCCGCCGGCCGCGGCGGTGGCCCCCTCTTCGAACCCGGACTGGATGAACCCGTTGACCGTCTCGAACTGCCGTGCCGAGACCACCGGCCCAAACTGCGTGCCCTCGGCCAGCGATGCGCCGACACCCGCGCCGTCGGCCATCTCCGCGATCTTCGAGGTGACCTCGTCGTATACGGAACTGTGCACGAAGAGGCGAGACCCTGCGTTGCATGCCTGTCCGGTGTTGAAGTAGATGCCCTGAAAGGATCCACGAATCGCGGCTTTCAAATCGGCATCGTCACAGATGATGTTCGGGCTCTTGCCGCCTAGTTCGAGCGTGACGCGCTTGAGTTGCTCGCCGGCCTTCTTGCCGATCTCGCGGCCCACGGCAGTGGAGCCGGTGAAGGCGATCTTGTCCACGTCCGGGTGGTCCACCAGAGCGGCGCCGGTGGCGCCGTCGCCGTTGACGATGTTGATCACGCCGGGCGGGAAACCCGCCTTGACGGCGAGTTGACCGATGCGGATCGCCGTAAGCGGCGTCTGCTCGGCGGGCTTGAGCACGAGCGTGCAACCCGCCGCCAGCGCGGGCGCCAACTTCCACGCGGCCATCATCAGCGGGAAGTTCCAGGGGATGATCTGCGCGCATACTCCCACCGGTTCACGGCGCGTGTAGACGAACATGTTCGGCGTGGTCACCGGGATCGTGCGACCTTCGAGCTTGGTGGCCCAGCCGGCGAAGTAGCGCAGGTGGCGCACGGCCGTGGGCACGTCCACGATCTTCGCCATCACCAGCGGCTTGCCGTTGTCGAGGGCTTCGAGCTCGGCGAGCGTTTCGGTGTCCTGCTCGATCAGGTCGGCGAGCTTGTTGATCAGCATCGCGCGTTCAGCCGGCGCCATCGTCGTCCACGGGCCGTTGTCAAATGCTTCGCGGGCGGCGGCGACGGCGCGGTCTACGTCGGCGGGATCGGCGGCCGCGACGGCGCAGATCGGGGCGCCGGTCGAGGGGTCTTCGGTCTGGAATTCAGAGCCGTTTCCGGATCCCCATTGATTGGCGATCAAAAGACCGTGCGGAGCCGCCTCAACGAACTCGCGGGCGGTCGGTGAAAGGCGGTCGATCTGGCTTGTGACTGCTGCTGAAGTGCTCATGGCTGCACGATAGCCGTCGCCACGCTCGCCGCGCCGCTGATCAGTAGCTGTAAAACCCGCGAGCTGCTTTGCGGCCGGTGCGGCTTTCGTTGACCATGCGGCGCAGCAGTGGCGCGGCGCGGTAGCGGTCGCCGCCGATCTCGCTTTGCAGCGCGTCGAGCGTGGCCAGTACTTGGTCCAGGCCGATCATGTCGCCCCACTCAAGCAGGCCACGCGGGTAGTTCAGGCCCAGGCGAACGCCCTTGTCTATGTCCGCCGGAGTGCCGACGCCCTCCTGGGCGGCGAATGCGGCTTCGTTGACCAACTGGCAGACGATCCGGCCAAGCACCAGGCCCGGGGCGTCGCCGACCCAAATGACGTGCTTGCCGATCGCGTGGAAAAAGTGGGCGGTGGCGCCGGCGGTGATCTCGCTGGTGGCGGTGCCGCGCGTCAGTTCGACGGCGTGCAATTCACTTAGCGGCGGCAGGCAGTGAAAGCCCGCGTAATCCTTACCCTGCGCGGCCTGGGACAGGCTGTTTCCCGCGCAGAGCACGGCCACAGGACCGCCGAATTTGCTCAGTCCCAATCCCGCGCCGTTGACGCGGGCGTCGATGATCAACGCGCGCCGTTCGGAACTGTCGTCGGTGGGACCGACGACCTTGTAACCGGCTGCCTCGGCAAGGCGGCGCAATTGGTCGGCGAGCGTGGTGTTGCCGTGAATCTCCACCAGGCCGGATGCGCTTTCGGGCATTCGTGGCGACGGGTCCTCGTCGCGGTATTCGCCCTGCGCCGGGTAGCGGTAGTAGCCGTGGCCGCTCTTGCGGCCGAGCCTTCCCGCGGCCACCATCCGTGCGGGAATGCCGCTGGGCTGCCAGCGCGGTTCGTGGTGGCCGAGTTCAAAGAACGAGCGCGCGATGTCGTAACCGGTGTCTACGCCCACCAGGTCTGAGAGTTCAAACGGCCCCATTCGAAAGCCGCCGCCGAGGCGCATGATGCGGTCGATGCGTTCGTGATCGGCCACGCGCTCCTGCAACAGGCGCTGCGCCTCCAGCAGGAATGGGCGACTGCAGCGGTTGACCAGAAATCCCGGGCCGTCGCTGGCGTCGATCGGCTCGCGACCCATTCGCCGCGCAACCTCGCGCGCGACGGCCAGCGCGTACTCGCCGCTGTTCATTCCGGCGATCACTTCGACCAGCTTCATCAGCGGTACGGGATTGAAAAAGTGCATGCCGACGACGCGCTCGGGCCGATCGACGCGGCCGGCCACCGCCGTCACGGGGATTGAAGAGGTGTTGGTGGCAAGAACTGTGTCGTCCGCGCAAACGGTGGTGAGCTGCTGGAATATCTCGACCTTGAGGTCCAGATTCTCCGGCGCGGCTTCGATCGCGAGAAAACAGTCCTCAAGCAATTGCAGTGAGTCCACGGGTTCGATCCGCCGAAGTGTTTCGCTGGCGGCTTCCTTGGTGATTCGGCCTCGGTCGACGCCGCGTTTGAGCAGCTCGCCGATTCTGCCGACCGAGCGTTGCGCGGCGCCGTCGGCGGCGTCATAGAGCTTCACGTGCAAGCCGCCGGCCGCGGCCACCTGCGCGATTCCAGAGCCCATCGTGCCCGCTCCTACAACACCGATCGGCGCGTCGGGCAGCGTTACGGCCGGTCTGGCGTGGGCGGTGCCTGCCTGCGGCGCGTCCGCCACGTCAACGCCCCTTGAACTGCGGGCGCCGTTTTTCGATGAATGCGTTCATGCCCTCGACGCGGTCTTCCGTGGCCATCGCGATCTCGAACAGGCGCCGCTCGTGGGCAAGCCCGGCCGACAACGGCGTTTCTTCTGCGGCAAGCACCGCCTGTTTGGCCATGCGCACGGCCACGGGCGCGCGACGCGCGACCACGCGTGCCAGCTCCACGGCGGCGGCGCGCCAGTCGTCGCGCTTGCCGACGACCTGATTTACGAGCCCGAAGGCGAGTGCTTCGGTGGCGTTGATGCGCTTGCCGGTGAGCACCATCTCCATCGCGCGCTGCTTTCCGATCACGCGGGCCAACCGTTGCGTGCCGCCGCCGCCGGGAATGATGCCCAGCGTGATCTCCGGCGTGCCGAACTCGGCGGTCTCGGAGGCGACGATCATGTCGCAGGCCAGCGCCAGTTCGAAACCGCCGCCAAGTGCGTAACCGCTGACCGCGGCGACGATCGGCGTCTGGCACGACGCGACGGCCTGCCACAGGTTGCGGCCGCGTCCAGAGTCCAAGGTGGCCACGAGATCGCGGTCTCGCAGCGCCTTGATGTCGGCGCCCGCGGCGAAGTAGTCGTCACCGCCGGCGATCACGATGCAGCCCACGTCGGGGTTGGCGTCGCAGGCCTCGACCGCGCCCATCAACGCGACTCGCAGTTCGTCCGAGAGCGCGTTGCGCGCCTCCGGGCGATTCAGCTGAAGCGTCGCGACGCCTTCGTCGACGGTCTGGATGACGAGTTGCTCGTCCACGCCGTCGAACCTAAACCATCGCGTTGATGCCGGTGACCTGGCGGCCGATGATCAGCTTCTGAATTTGCGAGGTGCCCTCGTAGAGCGTGGCCACGCGGGCGTCACGCAGGTAGCGCGCCGGTGCGTAGTCGTCCACGTAGCCGGAGCCTCCGTGCACCTGAATCGCGAGGTTGGCGCACTCCACGGCGGATTCGCTGGCGTGCAGTTTCGCGAGCGAAGTTTCCAGGGTGTTGGGTTGTCCGGTGTCCTTGAGGTAACCGGCTCGCCACAGCAACAGGCGCGCGGTCTCGGTCTTCAGCACCATCTGAGCGATCATGTCTTGAACGAGCTGGAACGATCCGATCGGCTTGCCGAACTGTTCGCGGGTCTTGGCGTACTCGATCGAGCATTCCAGGCTACCGGCGCAGATTCCCACGCAACCGGCGGCCACGCTGTATCGGCCGCTTTCAAGCGCGGTCATCGCCACCTTGAAGCCGTCGCCGATCTGACCGAGCATCGCGCTGTCAGGTACTTCCACGGCGTCGAGCGAAAGTTCCGCAGTGTCGCTGGCGTGCATGCCGAGTTTGTGTTTGATCGTGGTGGCGGTGAAACCCGGGGAGTCGGTCGGCACGAGGAAGCAGGCCAAACCCTTGTAGCCGAGCTCTGGATCGGTCTGGGCGAAGATCAGCGCGGTCTCGGCGTAATTGCCAAGCGAGATGAACATCTTCTGGCCGCTGATCTTCCACCCGCTGTCTGTACGTGTGGCACGGGTTTTCTGGTTGGCGGCGTCGGAACCGGTGTCGGGTTCCGTCAGGCCGAAGCAGGCAAGTGCGCTTCCGTCGCAAATCCCGGGCAGGTAACGCCGTTTCTGCTCCTCGGTGCCGAACTTGAAGATCGGTACGCCGCAGAGTGAGGTGGAGACGGAGATCACCGTGCGCGCGGCGGCGTCGACCTTGCCGATCTCCTCGACGATCAGGGCATAGGTGCGGTAGTCGAGTCCGCGGCCGCCGTATTCCTCCGGGAAGATCGGCCCGAGAAAGCCCATCTCGGCCAGGCGTTTGGCGATCTGCGTGTCGAAGACGCCTTTGTGATCGTTGTCAGTGGCGACCGGCGCGATCTCTTTTTGCGCGAAGTCGCGGGCGGTGTCGCGGATCAGTTCTTGCTCTTCGGTCAGCGAGAAGTCGAGCATGGTGGCGAATCCTAACGGCAGGAGGGAACGGCTGGGGTGGTGCGCAGGTTGTGCCGGGCCGCAGGCTGTGCCGATCAGGCAACTGCGGGATTCTCAAGCATCAGCGCCAGGCCCTGGCCCACGCCAACACAAAGCGTGGCGATGCCGCGCTTGACGCCGCGCCGGCGCATCTCATAGGCGAGCGTGGCGGTGATGCGCGCTCCGGTGCAGCCGAGTGGATGGCCCAGCGCGATGCCGCCGCCGTTGACGTTTAGCTGCGCGTGCTCGATGCCGATCGCGCGGGCGCTGGCGAGGGCTTGTGAGGCGAATGCCTCGTTGATCTCCCAGAGATCGACGTCGGCCGTGGACAGCCCGGTGCGTTCGAGTAGCCGCGCGACCGCGTCGATCGGGCCGATGCCCATGACTGCGGGGTCTACGCCTGCCGATGCGGCGGCGACGATGCGGGCCAGCGGTTCGCGGCCAAGCGACTTCGCGCGCGTGGCGCTGCCGATGACCAGACATGCGGCGCCGTCGCTGATCTGCGAGGAGTTGCCGGCGGTGACGCTGCCGTCCTCGCGAAAGGCGGGCTTCAGGCGTGCCAGCGATTCGGCGGTGGTGTCAGGGCGAATGCCCTCGTCTCGAGTGACGGTGACGGGATCGTCCTTGCGGCGCTGTGGCGGTGCGATGACTGGGACGACTTCGTCGTCGAAAAGGCCCGCCTCCCAGGCTGCGGCTGCGCGCTGGTGCGAGGCTGCCGCGAAAGCGTCCTGATCCTCACGGCTGATGCTGAATCGTTCGGCGACGTTCTCCCCGGTTTCGCCCATGCCCTCGGTGGAGTGCGGAAATGCCGGATTGACGAAGCGCCAGCCGATCGTGGTGTCGTAGACGGTCGCGGGCTCGCGGGACCAAGCGGTGCCCTGCTTGCCGTACACGAACGGCGCGCGCGTCATCGACTCCACGCCGCCGGCGAGGTACAGGTCGGCGTCGCCTGCGGCGACGCAGCGCGCGGCGTCGGCCACTGCCTCCATGCCGCTGGCGCAGAGTCGATTGACGGTTGCGCCCGGCACGCTCACCGGCAGTCCGGCGAGTAGCGCGGCCATCCGCGCGACGTCCCGATTGTCCTCTCCCGCTTGATTAGAGGAACCGAAATACACATCGGCGATCTCGTCCTCCGGCAACGCGGCGCGGTCTACCGCGGCACGGATCGCGTGCGCCGCCAGATCGTCGGCACGCACCGTAGCCAGCGCCCCACCAAAGCGTCCAATCGGCGTACGCAACCCATCAATCAAATACACATCCCCATAATCCACCGCCATTCAACCCAGATTAGCCGCCGACCCCCCGCGCGCGCAGATCACCGGTGCCTGCGCAGGATTGCTGATTGTGGTGCGGATTGGGCGGATTGCCCGGCCGTGCAGATCCCCGCCGCGCAGATCACCGGTGCCTGCGCAGGATTGGTGATCGCGATGCGGATTGGGCGGATCGCCGGTTTGCGCAGATCACCGGTGCCTGCGCAGGATTGGTGATTGTGGTGCGGGGGAGGTGTGGTGGTTTGGGTCCGCGCTAGGGTGGACGGGATGGCGAGGGTGCTGATTGTGGAGCGCGCGGGGCGCGAGGAACGGGTTGCGGAAGTGCTGCGGGGGCGTGACTACGCGGTGCGCACGGTGGAGGCCGATCCGCTTCTGCCTGGACACGTTTTTGAATTGCTTGACGGGGTGGCTGTGGTCTGTTGGCTGATGGGTGCCGGCGAGGGACTGAACCCCGAGGCAAACGGCGAGCAGCTTGAGACGGTCTTGCTGAAGGTGGTGGACACTGGCGTGCGTGGTTTTGTGTTCGAACGTGAAGACGACGCGCCGAATGAGCATGTTGAACACGCGCGCGCCACTTGGCACATTCCGATTGAGGAAGTTCCCGCAGGGGGCAGCGACATCGCCGGCGCAGACGCCGGTGCCAGCGCCGATCGCACAGACCCAGCCGCCGCCTGGGCCGAAGCCGTGGCCGACGCCGTCGACGCCACGCTCGGTGTGACGCGTTAAGCAAACCTTCCCGCGTCGGGAATCCGCGACGGCGCGCGGAATCGCGGTCGCCCCGCAACCCGCAGTCCGCACGTGTACGCTGCGGGAATGCTTTGCCCTAACTGCATGTCGCCCTACGTAAAGCCGTTCGAGCCGGAAGATGACGACGCTTCCGCACCCGAGGAGCCGTTGATGGAGTGCACCGAATGCGAGTGGGTGGGCCCGCTCGCCGAGTTCGTGCCCGAGAACATGCGCTGAGCGACGATCGGCCGGTCAGCCTCTCACCGACGCCGCCGCCCAGCCGCCGGTGCGACCGCCGATGACCGATCCCTCAAGCGCCGCCGGTCAGGCATCCCTCAATACGGTCAAGCAGCCTGCCAAGGATGTACCCGGTCACGCCCCAGACCAGCCCGCCCTCGGTCTCATAGGCCTCAGTAGTGAAAGTCATCCCGCCGCGCCGCATCTCGCGACGCTCGCGCATCGCCGCGAGCGTGCGCAACTCCACTTCAAAGACGGTGTCGACTTCGCCGGGATGCGGCACCAGCGGCACATCCGGATCGACCAGCCCCACGAACGGGTACACCGCAAAATCACTGACGAAAGTAGAAATCGGCTCCAGCGCGCCGATCACGCGCACCGACTCCGGTGGAATCTCAAGTTCCTCTTGCGATTCGCGCAGCGCGGTTGCGAGCAGGTCGGTGTCGGCCTCGTCGGCCCGTCCTCCGGGGAAAGAGATCTGCCCGGCGTGGTGCGGCAGGTCGTCACGCCGCTTCGTAAACACAACGTCCACACCGCGCGGACCCGGCCTGAACGGAATAAGTACGGCCGCATCGCGCCCAAGCGCGTTCATCGCCAAGGACTCTTCGACGGTCAGCAGCGCGCCCGCGACGCAATCCAGCAACTCATCGAGCGCGGGCGGAGGTTCATGCGCATCACCGGCTCCGCTCACCGGATCGATCTCCCCGCTCCGATCCTGCTCACCGTGGCACTCGCCTCGCGTCGTCCCTGCTCACCCGAGCACTCGCCTCGCGACCACCACCGGCCTCATTGCACGATCATCGTCTCGTTGAAGATGACCTCGCCCTCGAGCGTGCGATGCACAGGGCACTTGGCCGCGATCTCCATCACGCGGCGGGTCTGTTCTTCGTCCAGTCCCGGCGGCACGCAGACCACCACGTTGAAGGTCGTCGGCGCGCCTCGCTTAGCCGGTTCAAATTCACACTTCACCTTCACGCCGCCCACATCCCAGCCCTTATGGCTGGCATACATTTCGATCGTCGTCGCGGTGCACGACGCAAGGCTCGCGGCCAGAAGTTCCTGCGGCGAGGGACCGGCGTTCTGGCCGCCCATGTCCACCGGTTCGTCGGTGGCGATGCGGTGATCGCCCACTTCGACGAGGTGCTCAAAGTGACCCGTGCGCTTGGCGAGCGCACGCTTGATGTTGGATTTCGCTGCGTTGGCCATAAACATTCCTTTCAGCTCAGCCGCGACCCTCGAATACGACCGGGTCCGGCTCGTCGGCAAACCGCGCCATCACGAAGAGCAGGTCGCTCGCGCGGTTCAAATACCGCAGAACCGTTTCATCGGGCAGCCCACCGCCCTCCTTGAGCGCGACGACGGACCGTTCGGCACGGCGAACGACGGTGCGCGCCACATCCAGCTGCGCCGAGAGCGCTGTACCGCCGGGGATGATGAACTTCGGCGGAAGCTCCACGCGCTCTTTGTACCAGTCGATCCGCGCTTCGAGCGCGTCGATCATTTCACCGGTCAGAAGCGTCACGCCGGCCTCAAGCTTGTGTGCGTGTTCCGGCAGCGTGGCCAGCTGAGCGCAGCCAATAAACATGCATCGCTGCATCTCCAGGAGGTCGTCGTGCAGCGTGGGTTGGGTATCGGCGGTGCCGGCGCGCGCCACGGCGATCTGCGAGATCGCTTCGTCGACGTCGCCGTACGCCGACGTGCGCGGATCGTTCTTGGCCACGCGGCCGCCGTACCACAGACCCGTGGTGCCGTCGTCGCCTTTGCGTGTGTAGATCTTCACCTCAGACATTCGCCTGGATTCGATCCTACTTGCCGAGTTCCCTGCAGTCTCCGCGATCAACGATTTGGAGCATGACACCATTTGGTGGTATGGTGAATGAGATTCGCCTTTTTCCCAATTGAGCGGATTTCATCTGGAATATATGGACTACTGCACACGATGAACCGCTCAATTGCGATCGAACCCGAGTTCGCCGAGGCACTCGCCCAGCGTAAAACTCCGCAGCGCCGCAACCGCGTTACGCGCGACGCGATCATCGACGCCGCCGAAAAGCTCTTCATCGACAAGGGCTATCACGGCACGCGGGTCAGCGAAGTAGCGCGCCTTGCCGACGTCTCGATCGGCTCGATTTACGTGCACTTCGAGAACAAAGAGGGTCTCTACGCGGCGCTGATGGAACGCGCGCTGAACATCGAGGCCAAGTACCTGGACGCAATTCTCGAAAACGAGGCGATTTCCGACCTCGAAAAGGTTTTCTCGATCGGCGAGGCATACCTGCAGTTTTTCCGTGACCACCCCGCGTACTTCCGCATGTTGATGATTCCGCACGAAGACGTGCCCGAAGCTGCCGCCGACACAGCGATCGGCCGCCAGGTCGTGGAGCGCGGAAACCGTCAGCGGGAGCGCCTTGCCGAGGTGATCGCCTCCTGTATCGAGCAGGGCTTCCTCCGCGACGACATCAACCCGGACAAGGCCGCGTACTTCTGGTGGGCCGCGTGGAACGGAGTGATCTCGCTGACGCTGAGGCGCGACCAGCTCGTGCTGGCCCCCGAAGATCTGGCGGACGTGATCATCGAGGGCCGCCGCATGATCGCCCAGGGCATGGCCGCATCAGTGCTGCGCGCCGATGACGGCGGCGTGTCGCCGGAGATTCGCGAACGGCTCAATCGTATGGAGACTGCGGTAGACGTGGAGGGCTAGTCCCTCTTTCTGCTCACACCGTCAACCACAACCAAAACGCCCCGGGCAGGATTCGAACCCGCGTCAACGGGATTAGAAGTCCCGTGCCTAATCCACTCGGCCACCGGGGCGAGTGCATAGATCAGATTATTGACGGCTAGGACGATTGTCGGCGTCGTCTGGCCCTTTTGACGACTTTCTCGGCCGATCGACTGGGGGAATCGGCTTGAAATGCCGATTCAATCCTTATGAATGCGCGCCGGACTCCGCTCGCGGCGCTACTTGCGGCAGTTTCGCTTGTTGCGTTCGTCTCGCAGGCCTCCGCGGCCAGAACCTCCTCCTCGCCGGTGAGGGTCGTCGCCGTGGGCGACATCGCCTGTCCGGCCGGCCGCGTGGCGACGGCGGACAAATGCCATCACTCGCAGGTGGCCGACCGCGTTGCCGCAATGAAGCCGAACCAGCTTTGGCTTGCCGGTGACCTGCAGTACGACAACGGCGAGCGCAGCAATTTCGATCAGTCCTTCAACGCCTCGTGGGGCCGCTTCCGCCACATCTGGCGGCCGGTCCCGGGCAATCACGAATACAACACGCCTGGTGCCTCTGGCTATTACGGCTACTTCGGTGCTTCGGCCGGTTTGCCGGACAAGGGTTATTACTCGTTCCGGGCCGGTGGCTGGCACATTGTCGCGCTCAATTCCAACTGCTCGTTTGTGGCCTGCGACGACGGTTCGCAACAGGTGCGCTGGCTGCGGCAGGATCTGCGCGTCAACAGCAGCCGCTGCGTGGCGGCGATCTGGCATCACCCGCTCTACAGTTCGGGCGCGCACGGCGCGAATCCGTCGGTTATTCCGCTTTGGCGAGAACTGCGCAAAGGCGGCGCGGAGTTCGTGGTGAGCGGACACGATCACGACTTGGAAGCGTTTCAGCCGCAGGACGAGAACGGCGTCGTGCGACCGCGCACGGGCATTCGCCAGTTCGTCTCTGGTGCCGGCGGGCGCAGCTTCTACAAGGCAAACGCGCGCGTTTCCAACAGCGGCGGACTTATCGATTCCCGTTTCGGGGTGCTTTCGTTGACGCTTGGTCGCACCGGATACCTGTGGCGATTCGTCGCGGAGGACGGGTCCACGTTGGAGGCCGGGCACGGGTCTTGCCGTTGACCCCGCCACCGCTTCGGCGGTTGCGCGGGCGCGGCATCTAGAATGTCTGCCGATCGCGGCCTTGCCGCGTTTTCATGGTGGGCGTAGCTCAGCTGGTAGAGCTCCGCGTTGTGGTCGCGGCGGTCGCGGGTTCGAATCCCGTCGCTCACCCTGATTTCCCGAACACCCGGACACCCGGACACCCGGCTTTCGGCCGGAGGGCCGTCTGAGCGCAAAATCTCGGCCGCTCGGCGGAGGACGGCGCGAGCGGGTCAGCTGTCAGCGCTTTACGGTGAACTTGGACGGACCGCCCGACAGGCTGACGTTTGCAGCCGAGCCGGTCAGAGTGGCGGACAACGACACCTTGCGCTCGCGTTTGAGCACCTTCTGGAAGGTTCGGTACGTGCGCACGCTGAAGGTCTTCGAAGCGCCGGATCGGACGGTGAACACCAACTGCCCCGCCTTGATCTTCCGCTTGGCCGAAGCCGTCGCGAAGCTCTTGAGGTCCACCTTTGAACTGGTCACGAACGTCACCGTGCCGCTGCACTGCACGGCCGCCTCGGCGGGGCACGTCACTTTGTACTTGAAGGCGCCGGAGCGGTCCACCTTCGCACTCGTGCGCGGCAGAGCGATAACAACGTTGCCCTGATCGATCCGTACCTGCACCGACGCAGTGTTTGAGAGACCGGTCGAATCGGTCACCGTCAGTCTCACGGTTTGGATGCCCGCTACGTTCCACAAACGCTGAGCGTTGGGCGTGGAAATCGTCGTGCCGTCGTCGAAACTCCAGAGATAGCTGACCGCGTCGCCGTCGGGTTCACTGGACCCGGCCGACGAAAAACTCACCGGCGCGCTGGTCGACGGGTTCGGCGTGAGCACGCTGATCGCCGCCACCGGCGCGGCGTTCTGCACTTCGTAGGCGCCGATGTCGCGCGCGGCGGCGTCGGTTCCAATCGCGTTGACCTCGCGGTTCTCCCCGGCCAGGTCGAGTGCGGACGGAATCGGCAGCACGCCTGTTGAGATCGTGCCGGGATCGCCCGCGTCCACCAGTGAGGATGAGCGGCGAAGCGAGTAGTCGCCGCCGGCCGCGTCGGTGAAGCCGAAATCTCCGGTCAGCAGCGCGTTGCTCGCGCCTACGGCCAATGGCGGGGCCACGTCGTAGCGTGAATACGAGACGCTCACGTTGTTGGTGCCGGTGCCGTCAACAAAAGCGGAAGCGCTCAAGCCCGTAATCGCGTTGCTGTTGACGTAGAAGTTGTTGGTTCCCGGCGAGGATGCCGACGAAACGACGCCCGAGGCGATGTTCGCACCGTTTGCGGCAATCGTGTTGTTGGCCGAATAGACCGTCTGCGTGGCGCCGCTGGTGTTGTTCACGCGCAGGCCGTAGTGGTAGCCCTTGAGCGCCGGGGTGGAGTACCGCAGCAACGAACTGGAAAGCGTGCCGCTTGAATTCCAGAAGAACACGCCGTTGTCGGCGATCGTGCGCAGGCGTTGCAGGTCCACATTGTTGGACGTGTCGACGGCAACGGCCGTGCAGCCTCGAAGCGAGGAGTTGTAGACCTTCGCCGAGTTTGCCGCGTAAAGCGAGAGCGCGGTCGAATCATTGCCGGAACCCCAGTCGAGATTGACGTCGAGGCCGGTGAGGATGCTCGAGTTGTGACTGCTCACGGATATGCCGATCGCGTTCGTTGAGCCTGCGCCGGTTACGGAGACGCCATCGACGCTCGTCCACTTGTCAAGTCTCAGCCCGGTGTTGCCGTCGGCCGCCGGAATCGCGATGGCGACGTTTTTCAGGCTCGAACCGTCCGCGTTCATCGTCAGCACGAGCGAGTTGTTCACCGCCGGCGCCGTGAGTGTCGGCCTGGTCGCGCCGACGCCGACGATGTCGACTGGGTTGGTGGAGCCAAGCGTGAACGGCCCGGAGTAAGTGCCGGACGCGATCTCCACGCGGTCGGTGCCCGACGAGCCGGACGCCGCAGTCAGTGCCGCGCCGAGGGTGCCGTAGTTGTTACCCGGTCCTCCGGCGCAGCCGGAGACGTTGACGCAGAAGGTCGCTGCCGGCGCACTCGCCGCGCAAACAAGCAGCAATGCGGCGACCGCGACCGCGGTGGCGGCGGCAATCAGCGAAGTGCCGCGTGAGCGAAGTGTGGTCCGCATGTGAGCTTGGTCCTCCTGAGTTCGTCCCCGGGCATCCGTGCCTCTGTTACAAACATAGAGCGCGGCGGCGGTGCGGTCAACCGCACACCGGGCACTCGTCGAATGAAAGTTAAACGGACTATCGTCCTGAACATATGCCGGACTTGACGCTGATAGGCGAAGACGAACCGGACCGCGAGCTTCCGGTGCTTGGCGCGCAGCCGTCCGAACGAGCGGACGCGCGCCGCAACCGACGCAAGATCCTGGCCGTGGCGGAGAAGCTTTTCGAGGCCCACGGCGCCGAAAACGTCTCGATGGACGCAATTGCAGAGGCGGCCAAGGTGGGCAAGGGCACGCTCTACCGCCGATTCGGTGACCGCCGCGGTCTGGCGCACGCGATTCTCGACGAGCGCGAGCGTGAGTTTCAGGAACAGCTGATCCGTGGTGCCGCACCGCTGGGTCCCGGAGCACCGCCGGTCGAACGGCTGATCGCCTTTGGCGAGGGCGTGTTGGAAAGGATGGCGGCCTGGGGGGACCTATTGCTTTCGGCCGAAAGCGGCGCGCCGATGGCCCGTTTCCGGGGTCCGATCTATCCCACTTATCGCTCGCACGTCCACGGACTGCTGCGCGAGATCGATCCGGCGCTCGACGCCGACTACCTGGCCGACGTTGTGCTCGCGGCCCTCAGCGCCGAGATCGTCAACTACTGGCGAGGCCAGGGGCTGAGCGAGCAGCGGCAGCGCGGCGGATTTCGACGACTCGTCGAGATGCTCGCCGGCTTGTCTCGCTAGTCGCTGGTAAATCAGCGTGCGGCCGGCGTGAGCGTGAAACGCCGCATCCGGGGCATTCCGGCGGCGACAGGTTAAACGCGACAAACCGGACCGTCGTCCGCTACACTGATTACTGAACCGGACTACGGTCCGTTATATCCCGGTAGTGGCGCTCGAAGCATCAGTTCCACTGCCTGAACAGGGCGCTCGCGGCGCCCCGGCGTACAGCCATTGAGCGATGAGGAGTTACAAGATGAGCACGACGCAACAACAGTCAACTGGCCTTTGGGCCCTCGACAAAACGCATTCATCGGCCCGATTCGAGGTCGAACACAACTCGGCGAGCACGTTTCGCGGGGGTTTTGAGGACGTAGAGGCCAAGCTCGAATACGGACCGAGCGGCTTGTCGGTCACCGGTTCCGTGCGAGTTGAAAGCATTGATCTGGCGGATCCGCAAATGCGCGGTCACGTGCTGTCGCCGGAGTTCCTCGACGCCGAGCGTCATCCGACGCTCGATTTTGTTTCCGGTGAGGTCGACTACGAAGATGGCGAAGCGGTGGTCGCCGGCGAACTGACGATTCGCGGCGAGCGCCGTCCCCTGACCGTTCGCGGCAAGATCGGCGAGCCGTTCGAGAACGCGTACGGTGGACGCAGTATGGCCGTCAGCCTGCACGCAGCGATCGACCGCACGGATTTCGGTTTGAACTGGCAGATGGAGTTGCCCGGCGGTGAACCAGTTCTTGGAAACGAAGTCAGGCTCGAAATCGAACTTGAACTTGTGGAGGTTTAGAGCAATGAGAGTGATTGGCATCGCCGGAAGCCTGCGCGCCGGCTCATACAACGCGAAGTTGCTTGACGCGGCGGCTCAGGCGCTGCCGGCGGACGCGGATTATCGGCGCTGGGCCGGTCTCGCCGACGTGCCTTTCTACAACGCCGATCGCGACGAACCGGGGTTGATCCCCGTCGCGGCCGAGGAGCTTCGCGCTGTGGTCGCCGGCGCCGACGGGTTGTTGTTCGCCACGCCGGAATACAACGGTTCGATCCCAGGCGGATTGAAAAATGCCGTCGACTGGCTTTCACGCCCGTTCGGAGCGTCGGCTTTGAGCGGCAAGACCGTGGCGGTGATCGGAGCCGGCACGGGCCGTTTCGGTGGGGTATGGGCGCAGGCAGAGTTGCGAAAAGCGCTCGGAATCGCCGGAGCTCGGGTGGTCGACGCGGAGTTCGCGCTGCCAGGCGCGGCGGAGGCGTTTGATGCCGACGGTCAGCTTTCCGACTTCGGACGCGCGGAAGAACTCACCGACGTGGTTGCGGCGTTCGTCGGCGAAGTGCGTGTCAGCGCGCCCGAGTCCGGTCCGCGAGTCGGCGCAGTCGTGAGCTGAGAAACCAACGAAATACGGTCACCAGTCCGAGCAGCGTCGCCAGCGTGTGCCCGACGCGGTCGGTCAGCAGAAAGGCGCGGATTCGCAGAAGCAGGCCGGGGCGGTATCGCGTGGTCGTCGGCGAGTCCATCCGCGGCAGCCTACCGGTGCGCGGGCCCGGTCGGCAACGGCGCGTCTCCGCGGCCATGGAAGCTCAGTCGGCAACGGCGTATCGCCGTGCCGTTCGCTCCGTGACGAACCTCCCATTAAGCGAGCACAAATCCCGATACGCTCATCGGCCATGACCCCCATTAGCGTTTCCACAACTGAATTGCCAGACGCCGTGACCAAGCTCGAGATCGAGGTCTCGCCGGACATGGTTGAGCACAGCATCAAGCACGCGGTCGAGCACATGGCCGAAGAACTCAAGCTTCCGGGCTTTCGCGAGGGCAAGGTGCCGCCGGAGCTGGCGCGCCAGAAGCTCGGCGAAGACGCCGTATTCGAACACGCATTCAACGACGCCGTCAGCAGCTGGTACGCCGAGGCGATCGCCGAAACGGATATTTCGCCGATCGGTTCGCCTTCTCTGAAAGACGCACCCGACTACACAGCGGGCGAGTCGCTCAAGTTTGAGCTTGAAGTGCCGGTCCGCCCGCCCGCCGAACTCGGCGACTACCAGGGCATCGAAGTCGGCCGTGGCGAGGCCGTGCAGGACGACTCGATCGTCGACCGTGAGTTGGAGGTCATGCGCGACCGTTTCAGCACGCTTGCAGAAGTCGACCGCCCGGCGAAACTCGGCGACTTCGCCGACATCAACTTCACCGGCCTCCTCGAAGGCACCCCGTTCGAGGGGGGTAGTGGCCGCGACTTCGTGCTGGAGCTGGGTTCAAATCAGTTCATCCCCGGCTTCGAGGAGCAGGTCGTGGGCGCGAAGGCCGGCGACGAGCTGGACGTGAACGTCAGCTTTCCCGACGAGTACCAGGCCGAGCATCTTGCCGGCAAGGCCGTCGTGTTCAAGGTTGAGGTCAACTCCGTCAAGGAGAAGAAGCTCGCCGAGCTGACGGACGAGTTCGCCAGCGAGAACCTCGGCTACGACACCATGCAGGAGCTGCGCGACGAGATCAAGACCCGCGCCGCCGAGGCCGCCGAGAAGGAAGCGGAAAACCGCTACCGCTGGGCGGTCGTGGACGCCGTCGCCAAGCAGGCAAAGATCGACGTGCCGAAGGGCCACATTCACCACCGGGCACATGAGCTTTGGCAGGAGCTTGCGATGTCACTCTCGCGACGCGGCGTCGACCCGCGCATGTTCCTTCAGGCTCAGGGCAAGAGCGAGCACGAGTTCATCGAAGGCGCCGAAGAAGACGCCGAGCTGACGATCCGCCGCGAGTGCGTGATCGCGGCGCTGATCGAGCAACTCGAGGCCAAGGCCACCGAGGAGGAGATGATCGCCGCAATCGCCGAGGACATGGGCGACGATGAGGGCCAGGCCGCGAAGACGCAGTTTGAGGCCTTCAAGGAGACCGGCGGTCTCAAGCAGCTTGAAAACGAGGTCTTGGCACGCAAGGCGATCGACCACCTGGTCGAAGCCGCCAAGCCGATCCCACTGGCCAAGGCCGAGGCTCGCGACGCGATGTGGACGCCCGAAAAGGGCGAAGCCGAGCAGGCCGAACAGCAGGGCGGCGGCGAAGGGCTGTGGACACCCGGACCGTAAGGCGCCGGGGGCTGAAAACTAAGCCCGTGTAGCCGCATCTGGTGCGGGCGGGCCGTCCACTGATCGATCGCCGAAAAATCCCGATTGCATCAGCGGGATTCGCCGGAATTATTTTGCATCACTAATGGTTCATCTGAGCATGGACGATGAAAGTGCGTGGATTTGAGGGCTGCGACTTTGAAGCGACTGCTCGCATGCGCCCTCGGGGTGATCGCCGCGGGGTTCGCGGCGGCATTTCCGGACGTTTCGTCGGCAGCGCCGGGCGATCTTGACGGCTCATTTGGGAGCGGAGGCGTCCTGACGGTCACGGCAAACCCGGATTTCCAACCATCAGATGCGCTTCAAGTCGACGGGAAGATCGTCATCGCCGGATACGGATACCGAAAAATGCGAACGGTGATAGCGGTTGCTGAGATCGATCCGGTTTCGGGTAATTCCGTATTCACCGATATTCCGGTGACAGCTAGGCGCATTGTGGGCTTCGTCGTTCAGAAGGACGGACGATTTCTGCTGCTCTATCAGAGCAAGGATGGCACCCATCTGGCGAGACTGAACCCGGATCTCTCCCTTGATTCCGTGTTTGGAACCGGCGGAGTCGCAACTCTCGAAGCGTCCGTTGGAAGTATTTTTCGCGGCATTTCCGTGTTTCCGCAAACCGATGGCGCTTATTTGGTGGCAGGTGATACGAGTGCGTCTCCTGTAGCTCCACATCACTTCACGCTTGGGCGGGTTACGCCCGAGGGGGCACTTGACGCAACTTACGGCGCGGAGGGATTCGCGAACACCGGGGTCCTCGGAATCGCCGCGCACGCGATTCAAACTGCGGACGGGAAGATCGTGGTCGCCGGGTTGCCGCAAACGGTCGCTCGGATCAACGGGGACGGATCGCTCGACTCTACATTCGGGAACGGAGGCGTGATGGTCAATCCGCTTCTGGCTTTCGGCGCACAATACGGGGCGATTTCGCCGAGGCGGGGCGGTGGGCTGCTCATCCTGGTCTCCGTGGGGTCTGGGAAATCTCAAGGGATATTTGTTGACAATGCAGGCAACCGCCAGTCCGCCACACAACCGACGGCGCTCAACAAATTTTCCGTTATTCCCGGCAATCGGACTGGCTTTTTCGTCGCTGGTAGCCAGGCCATTCCTCCAGGATTGGCGGTTGAGAGTGTCAGTGACACCGGCTCAGTTGACCGAACGTTTGGCATCGCGGGGTCGTCGATACCGGTCTACGCGCACGGAGCCAGTCTTGTAAGTGCATTTTCAGACACGGCCGGCCGTACCTACCTTGTAGGGGCTTCCTATTCCGGGACGGCGACTTCGATCGTGCGATTGCTCGGATCACATTCCGGTTTGTCGGCGCCGTACCGGACCATTACGCAGCCGAAAAATATGGCATCGCTGAGTGGCAGCAGACTTCGATTTGAAGGACTATCCAGTCCGGCGGACGCAGTCGTTCAGCTTGCGTTGCGGCGTGTCGAGGGAAAAAGCAGATGGTGTCAGTGGTGGAGCTCCCGTGCACAGAGATTCAAACGGCAGCGAAACGCCGGTCGTGGTGGTTGTTCGTCGCCTCGGTACTTCTCGATCGGTCGCGGCCCGAGCTGGCGCTACTCCCCACGCCGACGCCTTCGCGCGGGCAGATATCAACTCTTCGTCCGGGCAAAGCTGGCGGTCAGCGGCATCGTCACCCCACTCACGACGGAACAGGACGGATACCGGACCTTCACCGTTCGTGGCTAGAAATGACTGCATCCGATCGCCTGCATGGGCCTCCGGCCACCGTCATGCCCTCGCCCAATAGACTCGCTCCATCGCACGCATCACACGTGGATGAGGGGGCGGGGCCGCAGCAGCTCACGCCGGTGGGCTGCAACTACGCGGCCGGATGGCCGCCCCTTCGAGCAGTTCTAAAGGACTTCAAGCCAGAGAGGAAAAACAACAGGCCATGACACCACTTGTACCCATGGTCGTTGAGCAGACTTCCCGCGGGGAGCGCGCCTTCGACATCTACAGCCGACTGCTCGACGAGCGCATCGTCTTCCTCGGTACTCCCGTGACCGACGAGATCGCCAACCTGATCGTCGCCCAGTTGATCCACCTCGAAGCCGAGGATCCTGACAAGGACATCTCGATCTACATCAACAGTCCGGGCGGTTCCGTATACGCCGGACTCGCGATCTACGACACGATGCAGTACATCAAGCCCGAAGTGCAGACGATCTGCTGCGGTATCGCCATGAGCATGGGCGCGTTGCTGCTTTCCGGCGGCGCTCCCGGCAAGCGTATGGCTCTGCCTAATGCGAAGATCCTGATCCACCAGGTCAGCAGCAGCTTCCAGGGTCAGGCCACCGACATCGAGATTCACGCCAAGGAGATCATCGACGTGCGCAAGCGCCTCGACGAGATCCTCGCGCAGCACACCGGCCAGCCGCTTGAGAAGGTGTCAAAGGACACCGAACGCGACTACTTCATGAGCGCCGAAGAGGCGAAGGAGTACAACCTGATCGACCAGATCCTCGAGAAGCGCGACTGACCTGGACGCACGGCGGGTGACCCTGGACGAAAACCAGGGCCCTGCCGATACGTCTGATGCTCAGACTGGGCTTTTGCTTTAAATTGGATTGAACTCAGCTTATGGCGCGACCTACGGACACCAACGAACAACTTCTTTGCTCCTTCTGCGGCAAGTCGCAGCGGCAGGTCAAGAAACTGATCGCGGGTCCGGGCGTCTACATCTGCGACGAGTGCATCGACCTCTGCAACGAGATCATCGACGAAGAGCTCGCGGCGCCGGCGACACTCGACATGGCGAGCATTCCCAAGCCGCGCGAGATCAGCGAGCAGCTCGACGAATACGTAATCGGCCAGGAGACCGCCAAGCGCACGCTTGCGGTCGCCGTTTACAACCACTACAAGCGCGTGCAGATGATGCAGTCGGCCGAGGGCGACGTGGAGTTGCAGAAGAGCAACATCCTGATGCTCGGTCCGACCGGCTGCGGCAAAACGCTACTGGCGCAGACGCTGGCTCGCGTGCTCAACGTGCCGTTCGCGATTGCCGACGCCACCGCGCTGACCGAGGCCGGCTACGTGGGCGAAGACGTGGAGAACATCCTGCTGAAGCTGATTCAGGCCGCCGATTACGACGTCAAGCGCGCCGAGACCGGCATCGTCTACATCGACGAGGTCGACAAGATCGCGCGCAAGGCGGACAATCCCTCGATCACGCGCGACGTGTCGGGCGAGGGCGTGCAGCAGGCGTTGCTGAAGATTCTTGAAGGTACGGTGGCCAGCGTGCCCCCGCAGGGCGGGCGCAAGCATCCCCACCAGGAACTGCTGACGATCGACACGGCGAACGTGCTGTTCATCTGCGGCGGGGCATTCGCCGGCCTGGACAAGGTGATCGGCAAGCGTGTGGGTTACAAGGGTCTGGGTTTCGGCGCAGATGTGCGCGGCCGCCGTGAGCAGGACAGCGGCGAGGTTTTTGAGAAATGCCTGCCGGAAGACCTCATCAACTACGGCCTGATCCCTGAGTTCATCGGCCGCTTGCCGGTGGTTACCGCGATTCACCAACTCAAGCAGGCCGATCTGGTGAGCATTCTCACCGAGCCCAAGAACGCGCTGGTCAAGCAGTTTCAACGGTTCTTCAGCTTCGACAACATCGACTTGGTTTTTGCCGACGACGCACTCACGTCAATCGCCGACCGTGCGATCGAGCGCGAGACCGGCGCGCGCGGTTTGCGCTCGATCCTTGAGGAGACTCTGCTGGATGTGCAGTTCGAACTGCCCAGCAGGCAGGACGTGACAAAATGCGTCGTAACCAAGGAGACGGTCGAAAAGGGTCTGAACCCCACGCTCGTCACCGAGGCTGCGAAGATCGAGCCCGGCGGCGCCAAGCGCATCGGCCGTCCGCCGGACGCGCTTTCGCAAGAGTCCGCGTAGTCCGCCTGGGTCCGCGTGGGCCGCGTAGTCCGCCTGGGTCCGCGTAGGCCGCGAGGTTCCGCGAAGGCGCAGGCCCTGGCTTCGGGTCGGACCCTGCGGACCACCACGGCCGGTTACCGTCTCGCGCTTGGCCGTCCTAGTCGCAAAGTTACTGTTGGCGCCCGCGCTGATCGCGGGGGCGACCATTGTGACGCGCCGTCACGGCGCGCGGTTGGGCGGACTGATCGCCACGCTTCCGGCGGCCGCGGGTCCGATTCTGCTCGTGATTGCGTTGCAGCAGGGAGAGGAGTTTGCCGCCGATGCGGCCTCGGGCGCACTGCTGGGGGTCATCTCACTCGACGCGTTTATCGTCGTCTACTGCGGGCTTGCGATGCGTGTGGGGTGGGCACTCGCGATGGTCGCGGGGTGGTTGGCGTTTGTAGCCGGCACCGCGACGCTGTCGAGCGTCACCGCGGCGCCGGTCGTAGAGCTGGCGATGGCGTTCGCCGCCAACGTGGTGACGCTGTTTGCGCTCTCTCGAATCGAGCGCGCCGGCGATGGCTCTCGCGCCGGCGCCGAGACGGCATCCGACGATTCGGCGGACCCTTCGTGGGACATTCCGATGCGCGCGGCGGCGGCGGTCGCGATGATCGTCACGATCACGGCGCTTGCGGACCGGCTGGGACCGCGATTGAGCGGGTTGCTGACGCCGTTCCCGATTATCGCCACGGTGCTGGCGGTCTTCACTCACGCGCAGGACGGCGGCATAGCCGCGGCGCGGATGATGCGAGCGTTCACCGGTGGGCTATTCGCGTTTGCGATGTTCTTCTTCACGCTGTTGGTGACGTTGCGCGTCTACGGCACGGCAACGGCGTTTTCACTCGCGCTCGTCGCGACGTTGGCCACGCAGGCGGTGACCTTCGTGGTGGGCGGGCGCGTCGCACGCGCAACGGGAGGCGCGTGACGGCCGCGACTGCAATCGTTTCCAAGCCGACCGTTCGAGCGGCCGGTCCGCCATGCAAAAGGCCGTCCCTCTCGGAACGGCCCTTTGCAGACAGGACAGATGGCCCAGAATCAAGAAAAGTTCGTCAAACTGCCGTTCGCGTCTTCTTGCACATGCGAACCACGGAGCCGTCGCGCAGCGTGACCTTCTTGCAGTGGCGTGCGCGCTTGCCCTTGGAGGAGCTTGCCGAGACGGTCGCGTCGCGCTCGATTGACGCGACGAGACCGCTCGACTGCAGAACCGACATAGCCGATGTGCCCACGGAGAGCGTTAGATACGGAAGCACTGTGGGACGGTTGACGACCGTGTAGTCGCCCGCCGGCAGTGCTGCCAACAAGTCGTTCGTCGCCTGGTTGACCGCTGTCTGCGCGTCCGGAGCCGATTCCGGAACGGCGAGCGTGACGATCACACGAGTCTGACCATTTGAACCGGTTGCTGCGTCGGCGCCAGTGACAGTAAACAGCGAGCCGACGGCGCAAAGGGCCGCGATCAGAAGTGTTTTTTGGACGGTGCGAATCACTTGGGTCATCCTTGAACCTGCGCTCAATGTAGGTGAGAATGCGCGGCTTGGCAAGGGGTTTTGGGAAAATCTTCGCTGGATGGGTGAAATTGCCAACGAGCGGGAGGGCGATCGGCCGCCGAACCGTCGGTTAGACCAGAACCGCGCCGATCATCTGCGTCGCGCCGGCGGCTTCCTGCGAATCGATTTTGAAACCGGCCTTTTTTAGTTCCGCGCGCATTTGATCTTCTTTGAACATCTTCATGCCGCTGGCGACGCCGAACGCGTTCGCGGAAAACGCCGTCAGCCCGCCTGCGCTGACGTTTGTGGTGAGCAAGGCGACGTGGCCGCCGGGCTTGAGAACACGCGCGATTTCCGCGAGCGTCTCGAAGGGTTTGGGAAACATGTGCAACGCCGCGAAGCAGCAGACCGAGTCGAACGATTTTGCCTTGAACGGCAGCGCGGTCGCCTCGCCGCGGACGAACGCCAGCGACGGAGTCTCGTCTTGTGCCGCTTCGTGAACGGCGCGGTCGAGCATCGACTTGGAGCCGTCATAACCCACGACCAGTCCGTCAGGGGCGACGGCGCGCGCGAACCTGCGGGAGAAGTTGCCGGGGCCGCAGGCCAGGTCCAGCACCGTGTCACCGCGCTTGATCTTCAGTAATTGATGGGCGCTCGCGTACTCGGCGCTCATGCTGGGGCCGTTTAGTCCCTTGGCGATGCGCGTGAGACCGGGGCGCCACCAGCGTTCGTAGATCGCGCTCACCAGCGGTAGCTGCATCGCGATTGTGGCGGGGTTGACCGGCTCTTTGCGGTCGCCGATCACGTCCAAAAACCCGGTCTTCGGATCGAACTCACGCTTTGCCGCGGGGGACTTCAGCAGCGCACGGGCGCGGACGATCGAATCGGGTTCGGCCTTGGTCTTATTAGACGTCGCGCCAGCCATGCGGCGCAAACTAGCACAGGTGGGGCAGGCGCGGCTACAACCAGCCGAGGATCAGCCCGAACAGCACGATCCCGGCGACATCGATCGCGCCAAGCGTGCCAACGACCTTGAACTGGCGACGGCGGTCGCCGCCCATGTCGTAAAGCCACGCGGCGATGCCGAAGAACGTGCCGTAGCCGAAGATCACGATCAGCGGCACGAACGGGATGTTCCAGAACCAGTACTCCCAGTGGAAGATCCCTCCTGCGCGCAGCAGGATCTCGACAAACACGGCGAAGACGGAAAACGCGGTGATCAGAAACAGTCGGTTGTTGACGCCGAGGATCTTCGCCGAACGGTCCTCCGGCAGCGCCTTTGTGAACAGCACGCCGGAGATCGCGAAGAGGAACATGATTTCGACGGTCAGGCCTACGAGCGGCTGGTAGAGCGTGGGGCCGGTTGTCGTCCACAGCGCGGCGCGCTCGCTGACGTGCAGAATCACACCGTTTGTGATCTCGTTGAAGATGTCCATCAGGAACAGCCCGACGCCGGCAAAGATCGCGGCAAAGTTCTTGGCCTGCACCTCGACGGTGTAGACGTAGAACACCAGCGCGATCAGCGGCACGATGCCCCAGCCGAAGTTTGCGGTACTGCGAACTTGATCGAGCGCGCGAAGCGTGAAGTCGGTGTACTCCCCGAACGGAATCTGGGTAAACGGAATCTGGGTAAACGGAATCTGGGCGAAAAGCGTCTCGGCGAACGGCATCTGGGTCAATCCTCCCGCGGTTGGTAGACAGTGAGTCTAGACGATCTGTCTTGTCGCCGTCTTTCGGTCGGCTTTGTGTGCGGTGGGCGTTGCGGTGAGTCGTCGCAGTATCCCACGCCCTGCGACGGCGCAGGACCCGCCGCCCGCGCCACATAAACTCCCACTCCCATGCCCGACGCCACTTCAGCCGCCTCCGCCGACCGCCTGCGAATCCTCGAAGAGCGCACGCGTTATCAGCCGGGCGAAGTGGAGACCAGGCAGTTCGACCGCTGGCAAGACTCCGGGATCTTCCATCCCGAAGACGACGGCACACCGACGGAGAACTACTCGATCGTGATCCCGCCGCCGAACGTGACCGGCGCGCTGCACATGGGTCACGCGCTCAACGGGTCGATTCAGGATTGTTTGATCCGCATGCGGCGCATGCAGGGCCGCCGAGCGAAGTGGGTGCTTGGCACCGACCACGCCGGCATTGCCACGCAGGCGCAGGTCGAAAAGTTGCTCGCAACCGAGGGCACGGACCGGCACGCGCTCGGCCGCGACGCCTTTGAGCAGCGGGTCTGGCAGTGGCGTGAGCAGTACGGCGCCACGATCATCGATCAGTTCAAGCGCCTGGGCGCAAGTTGCGACTACGGCGAAGAGCACTTCACGATGGACGAGCAATATGCCCGCGCCGTGGTCAAGGTGTTCGTCGCGCTCTACGAGAAGGGCCTGATCTACCGCGACAACTACATGGTCAACTGGGATCCGGGAATCGGTTCGGCGATCAGCGATCTCGAAGTGGAAGACAAAGAGGTCGAGGGCGCGCTCTACGACATCAAGTATCCGCTGGAGGCCGGGGGAGAGCTGACGATCGCCACCACGCGCCCCGAGACGATGCTCGCCGACACAGCGATCGCGGTCAACCCGGGCGACGAGCGCTACACGAAACTTGTCGGCACATTTGCGATCCTGCCGATCGTCGGCCGCCGCCTGCCGATCATCGCCGACAACCACGTCGATCCGGAGTTCGGTACCGGCGCGCTGAAGATTACGCCTGGCCACGATCCCAACGACTTCGAGATCGGACGCAAGCACGGTCTGGAAGAGCTGACCGTGATCGGTTTCGACGGCCGCATGACTGCCGATGCCGGTGAGTTCGCCGGGATGAAGGTGCTGGACGCCCGTGAAGCCGTCGTTGAGCGGCTGCGCACCGAAGGCGCGCTCGGCGAAGTCACGCCGCACACGCACGTGGTGCCGCATTCGCACCGCTCCGGCGAGCGCATCGAGCCGCTGGTCTCGCTGCAGTGGTTCTGCGACATGAAGCAACTCGCCCAGCCCGCGATCGACGTGGTTGAGAACGGCAAGGTGCGATTTGTACCCGAGCGATGGGGTCGCGTGTATCTGAACTGGATGAACGAGATCCGGCCGTGGTGTGTGAGCCGCCAGCTTTGGTGGGGCCATCGTCTTCCTGTCTGGTATCGCGGTGGAGACGGCACCCCGGGAAGCGAAGAGGTTTTCGTTGGCGAGGCCGCGCCCGAGGGCGAAGGCTGGACCCGCGACGAAGACGTTCTGGATACGTGGTTCTCCAGCGCGTTGTGGCCGTTCGCCACGATGGGCTGGCCCGATCAGACGCCGCAGCTGAAGGCGTACTACCCGACCAACGTGCTTTCGACCGCACGCGACATCATCTTTCTCTGGGTCGCACGAATGATCATGATGGGCTTGGAGTTTGTCGGCGAGATTCCGTTTGACGACGTCTACATCCACTCCGTGATCCAGGCGCCGGACGGCCGCCGCATGAGCAAGTCGTTGGGCACGGGTATCGACCCGATCGAGCAGATCGACGAATACGGCGCCGACGCCACGCGCTTCGGCCTGCTGGCGATGAGCTCGGCTCAGGACGTGCGTTACAGCGTGGAAAAGGTCAAGCAGGGAAGCGATCTGGCGAACAAGCTCTGGAACGCGTCGCGGTTGATTCTGCTGAAGGTGGCCGATGTGCCGGCCGCGCCCACGCCGCGTACGGCCGAGGACCGCTGGGTCCTATCGCGTCTGCAACGTGCGATCGCCGAAACCACCGAGCGGATCGACGCCTACGATTTCTCGCACGCCGCGCTGGGTTTGTACGAGTTCTTCTACAACGAGGTCTGCGACTGGTACTTGGAGCTCGTCAAGCCTCGCCTTTACGAGGAGGGCGCAAACCAAGACGTCAGCGCCAATCTGCTTTTCGTGCTGGAACAGACGCTCGCGTTGCTGCATCCATTGATGCCGTATGTGACCGAGGAGATCTGGTCGCTGCTGCCCGGCGACGCTGGTGCGCGCGCGGATCTGCTGGCGGCATCCGCGTTTCCGACCGTGGACAAGTCGCTGGTCGACAGCGACGCTGAAAACGACGTAAACCGGCTGATCGAGGCGATCACCTCGCTTCGCCGATACCGCGACGAACTGGGCGTGGCGCCGAAGGTGACGCTGCGCGGCCGCCTTGTGGCCGAGGGTTACGACGACGGTCTGATCGAACAACTTCAGCGCCTGGCGCGCGTGGAACTTGTGGCCGACGACGCCGCGAGCGTGGGATCGCTGGCGATTCCCGGCGGTGCGCTGGAAATGCTGCCGAGCGATGGCTTTGACCCGGCGGCGGCCGACGCCAAGAAGGCGGTACGCGCCGACGAGTTGCGCGAGGAGATCGCGCGCGTCGAGAAGAAGCTGGCCAACGAGCAGTTCGTCGCCAAGGCACCGGAGGCCGTGGTGCAGAGCGAGCGCGACAAGTTGGCGCGCTTTCGGGACGAGCTCGAATCGCTCGGTTAGGAAACGGCGCGGCCGTGACCGAACGCCGGCCTTTCGACAGTCCTCAGAGTGTGGACGTGCCGGCGTCGTCTGACGCAGAAGCGTTTCTCGTATCGCGCGAGCAGTTCGGCATGCGCTTCGGACTTGAACGCATGCGACGGCTGATGACTGCGCTCGGCGACCCGCACGACGCGTTCGACGCGGTTCACGTGGTCGGCACGAATGGCAAGTCGTCAACCACCCTGATGACAGGCGCCGCGCTTCGCGCGCAGGGCCTGCGCGGGGGCTGTTTCACCTCACCGCACCTGCTGAGCTTTCGTGAGCGCATCGAAATCGGCGGTGAGATCGTCGGCGAGACGGAATTCGCACGTGCGGCCGAGATTGTGCGCTCGGCGGTTCTGCGCATGGACGCCGATGCCGGAGCGGACGACCGGATCACGCAGTTTGAGGCGGTCACCGCGATTGCATTCGTCGCCTTTCGAGACGCGGCGGTGGACGTGGCGGTCGTGGAGGCGGGTTTGGGCGGAAGGCTGGACGCCACAAATGTGCTCGGCCGCTCGCGCGTGCAGGTGCTGACGGGCGTCGGCATTGATCACACCGAATACCTGGGAGAGACGATCGAACAGATCGCGCGGGAAAAACTCGACGTCGTGCGCAGCGGTGCGGCGCTGGTGTGCGGACCGCTGGGGGCGGCCGCGGCGGCCGTGGCGAACGCGCTAAGCGACGAGCGCGACGCACTTATGACGCAGCTGCGGTCCGAGGATCCCGCATTCGCGTCGCTGCCGGGTGAGTTCGTGCGCGTGAACGCCTCGCTATCGCTGGACGCCGCGCAGACCGCCTACGACCGGTTGCGGCCGGGCGCGGCGTTTCTGTCCGATGCCGCGGTGCGGGCGATTAGCGGTTTCGCCCGCTCCGGGCGCTCTCAAGGTCGCCTGCAGATCGTCAACGTCACTCCGTTTGAGCTGCGCGACGCCGCGCACAACGAGCAGGCGGCAGAGGCGCTCGTGTGCGCGTTACGGGAATTGGCCGGCGACCGTCCCGTTACATTGCTGGTCGCAATGATGCGTGACAAGCACATCCAACCAACGCTTAGCCGTCTGCTGACCGCCGTCGGCGACGACGGCGTGATCGTCTGCACGCAGAGCTCGAACCCGCGTTCGCTACGTGCCGCGGAGCTGGCAGTATTGGCGGAACGGATGTCTGCCGAAACGTTGGGACGCGACTTGCGCGTGGAGCGCATTTCGGATGTCCACGCCGCGCTTGGACGCGCGCGAAAAGTCGCCGGGTCCAGCGGGGCGCTCGTCGTGACCGGGTCCAACTACCTGCTTGCCGACCTCATTCGCGACCCCGCCGCACCGGCCGGCGCCACCTTCTGAACCGATGCCACGCGCGAAGAAACCGATCAAGCCTCCGCCGCCGATGGAAATCGTCGAACCTCCGGAGCAGCCGAGCCTGCTGCCGATGGTGCTGGCCGTCGCGGGTGTCGTGGCGGTGGTGATTCTGGTCTTTTCCGTGCTCGGCTTCATGCTCGGCAAGTTCATCTTCTGATGCCGCCGATACACTCGCCGCGAGTCATGGGTAAGTCCTCCGCAAGTAACTCCGCGGCGTTCGGCGCATTACCGCTGGCGTTGTTTGGCATCGACAACGACGGCATCGGCACCGCGCTGAACCTGTTGGTGATCTTCCTGATCGCCATCGACATCGCGCTGATCTTCTGGACCTGGTCCGACGCCAACCGCAGGCTCACCGACCCGGTGCTGATCGGTTCGGCGGCGCTCGCGGCCGTGATCTTTCCGTTTGCAGGAGCGTTGATCTACGCGATCGTGCGCCCGCCGGAAACGCTGGAGGACGCCTACGAGCGTGACCTCGACGTGCGCGCGGCCGAACTACGCGTTCGCCTGCTG
This sequence comes from Actinomycetota bacterium, assembly GCA_016213645.1. GTDB lineage: Bacteria > Actinomycetota > Thermoleophilia > Solirubrobacterales > JACPNS01 > JACPNS01. The sequence goes on along the minus strand of JACQZY010000007.1, from coordinate 135,728 downwards.
GAGCAGGCGGTGAAGGGCGGCCCCGGCAGCAACGCTCACAAATCGGCCGTCGCGAGCGAAGTGTCCGGCGAGACCCCGCCGCGCCGCGCCGCTAGCAGCTCACAGGTGTCCGGATCCGCTCCGCAGTCGGCAGGAGGCGCCCGTCGGGCCGCCGCCGCTCCGGCAGGTTCGGCCGCATCCAGTCAAGCTTCAAAGCCGGCCGACGACGCGGCCGCCCGGCCCAGCCAGCCTTCTCAGCAGCGCCCGCCGGGCGAGCGGTCTTCGCGCCGTCCGTCCGCCGGCGCCTAGCGCATAAAAAACGTAGGAAACCGCCCGGCACCGCGTCGCCGCATCGCCACGCGCCCGCGCACAAATCTCAGGAGAACACGATTCACATGGAACGCACACTTATTCTCGTCAAGCCGGACGCTTTCGCCCGCGGACTGACCGGCGAGGTGATCGCCCGCTTCGAGCGCAAGGGTCTGAAGCTCGTAGCGCTCAAGCAGATGCAAGTCACTGAAGATCTAGCCAAGCAGCACTACGCGGAGCACTCAGAGCGCCCGTTCTTCGGCGAACTGGTGGAATTCATCACTTCCGGTCCGCTGGTCGCGATGGTCTTGGAAGGCCCGCGCGCGGTCGTGGCGGCCCGTCAGGTGATCGGCGGCACTGACCCGGTCGAGGCAGCCGCACCCGGCTCGATCCGCGGCGATTTCGGTCTTGAGGTGCAGAACAACCTCGTTCACGGAAGCGACGGCGTGGAGTCCGCCGCGCGCGAAGTGGGCCTGTTCTTCCCCGAGCTTTAACGCCGAGGGCTTCGAGTTCTGAGTTCGGGCGAGCGGCGACCGGCGTCGGTATGCTGATCCTGGCTTCACGATCACCCCAGCGCAGGGCGATTCTGGAGCAGATCGGCGTGCGCTTTGCGGTCGTCGAGTCCGACGCGCAGGAGATAGAAACGGGCGATCCGGCCGAGGTGGTCGTGGCCAACGCGCTGTTGAAGGCACGCGCGGTCGCGGCGTCTCGCGCTGACGGGGGAGCCTCGCCTGACGACCTGGTTCTTGGCGCCGACACGGCGATCGCTCATGCCGGCGAGGTGATCGGAAAGCCCGCCGACGCCGAACACGCGCGCGAGGTGATGCGTCGGCTCGCCGGTCGGGACCACCATGTACTCGGTGGGATCGCGATCGTCGGCCCTGGCCGGGGCGAGCGCACAGCGTGCGTGTCCACCATGGTGCGGTTTCGCCCGCTCACTGCCGCCGAGATCGACCTCTACGTGGCCACCGGCGAATGGCAAGACCGCTCCGGCGGCTACGCGATCCAGCAACGCGGCGCCACGCTGGTCGAACGCATCGAGGGCGACTACCTGAACATCGTCGGCCTGTCAGTGGTGAAACTTCTGCGACTGGCGCCGGAGCTGCGAGGCGACAACTAGAAGGGGCCGTCGGGATTGCGTTAAACGCGGGGTTTGGCTCGAACCTGTTCACCGGGTCATCACGTCCGAACCGAGTCGGGCCGAGCCGAACCAAGTCGATCCGCGTCGATCCGGGCCGATCCAAGCCGAACCGAGTCGAGCCGCACCGAGCCGAGCCGGGCCGCGTCGAACCGAGTCGAGTCGAGTCGAGCCGCACCGAGCCGAACCGCGTCGAACCAAGCCGAACCGCGTCGAGCCGAGTCGAGCCGAACCGCGTCGAACCAAGTCGAACCGAGTCGAGTCGAGTCGAGCCGGGTCGATCCGGGTCGAACCGATCCGGGTCGATCGAGCGAATTCGCGCAAATTGCACCGAAGTTTGTGCGGTTCGTTGCGTCACCTTTGCCCCGGCGGGCAAAGGAAGCGCAACAAACGACACAAGGAACCCCGCAATTTGCAGAAATGTCACCGTTCCTTGCGACGCGACAGACCCGCTCCGCGCGCACCCGTTCGAGCCGCTGCGACGCGACAGACCCGCTCCTCGCGCACCCGTTCGAGCCGCTGCGACGCGACAGACCCGCTCCGCGCGCACCCGTTCAAGCCGCTGTAACGCCACTGGCCCGCTCCTCGCGCACCCGTTCGAGTCGCTGCGAGGCCACGTGTCTTGCCCGCACGTGCGCCCGACCGCGTCAGCCGCCGCCGTGACGCCGCGACCGCCCCCGGCTGCAATCGCCCCTTCAGATCACTGCAAAAGCCCTGCATATTCCGGCCCGTCGCTAGACTGCCCGCGAAGGCCGGCGAGGGTGTGGAGCCCAGTGTGATCGCAGTGTGCGATCCCAGGGCGAACCGCGCGTGATCCACGTGTCGAGGGCGATTTCAGCGTGTCTGACGGCGCGCCGGCGTCCGCGTACGGCTCCCGGCCACACCCGCGGCCGGGGCACGCAGCCCGCATCGCGAACTTCAGAAAACCCCCACCCAGCAACGAAACCCACCCAACCGGACCCACAACACACCGGATTCATCTCCAAGCATGGGACTTCTCTCATACATGACGGGCTTCGGCGGCCGCGATATGGCGGTCGACCTCGGAACCGCCAACACGCTGGTCTACGTGCGTGGCCGTGGCATCGTGCTCAGCGAGCCCTCGGTGGTGGCGATCGACTCGCAGACCGGCGATGTTCACGCCGTCGGCGTGGAGGCCAAGCGCATGCTCGGACGCACCCCCGGCACGATCACCGCGATCCGGCCGCTCAAAGACGGCGTGATCGCCGACTTCGACGTGACCGAGCAGATGCTGCGCCATTTCATCCAGAAAGTGCACCAGTCGCGCTGGGCGCATCCGCGCGTGGTTGTCTGCGTGCCTTCCGGCGTGACCGGTGTGGAGAAGCGCGCCGTGGAAGAAGCCTGTCTGAGCGCCGGCGCCCGCCAGGCCTACCTGATCGAGGAGCCAATGGCCGCGGCGATCGGCGCCGGTTTGCCGGTCAGTGAACCGACAGGCAGCATGATTGTGGACATCGGCGGCGGCACCAGCGAGGTTGCCGTGATCAGCCTCGGCGGCATTGTCACCAGTCAGTCCATCCGCGTCGGCGGCGACGAGCTGGACGAGGCGATCGTCAACTACGTGAAGCGCGAATACAAGCTGATGATCGGCCAACAGACCGCTGAAGAAGTCAAGCTGGAGATCGGTTCCGCCTATCCAATGCCCGACGAAGTCCAGGCCGAGATTCGTGGCCGCGACCTAGTGAGTGGCCTGCCGAAGACGATCGTGCTGACCAGCGAGGAAGTGCAGCGCGCGCTCGAAGAGCCCGTTGGCCAAATCATCGATTCAATCCGCGTGACGCTCGACCAAACGCCTCCGGAGCTGGCCAGCGACATCATGGACCGTGGCATCATGCTTGCGGGCGGTGGCTCGCTTCTGAAGGGATTCCCAGAGCGCCTCCGCGAAGAAACACAGATTCCCACCCACCTCGCCGAATCGCCGCTGACGTGCGTCGCGATCGGATCGGGCCGGTCGCTCGAAGAGTTCGAGGCGATCCACCGCACCAGCAAGGCGCGGCGCAGGCGCAGGTGATCCAGATATGGAGATTTTCAAACCTTGCCCAATCGAAAGCAGATTCGCCGTAGGCGCTTTACCGCGCTCGGACTGATAGTCGTTTCCATAGCCCTGCTGACGGCCTATTTCAACGAGGCCGCCTCGGGGGCGCTGCATTCGATTCAGCGTGGTGCGATGGAAGTGCTATCGCCGCTGCAGGATCTCGCCAGCGGTGCGATCAAGCCCGCGCGCGACCTGGTGAACTGGGTCGGAGACTCGTTCGACGCAAAGTCCGAGAACAAAAAGCTCAAGCGACAGCTGACCGACGCCCGCATTCAAGCGGCTCGGCTACAGCAGGCCGACAGCGAGAACAAAAAGCTTCGCGCGCTGGTCGGCTTCAACGAGTCCGACCGCTTTCCCGGCGGTCGCTCGCCCGTGGTGGCGCGTGTGATCGTGCGTTCGCCGACCGACTGGTTCGCGCGGGTCACGATTGACAAGGGCAGCTCCGCGGGGGTCCGCGTCAATCAACCGGTGATCGCCGACGGCGCGCTTGCGGGCAAGGTGACAAGCGTTTCCGGACACGCCGCGCAGGTCACGCTGCTGACGGACTCGTCCAGCGGCGTCGGGGCGGTTGTTTCCGGCAAGAACATCCTTGGCATCGTGCAGACCGGGTCCGGCGGAGAGGTCGGCGCCGAAGATCTTCAACTTTCCTACATTCGCCAGCGCGGCACGATTCGCGTCGGGAACATGGTGGTGACCTCCGGCACGGTCAGCGATCCGGCGCTCGTGAAATCGCTTTTCCCGGCGGGCATCCCGATCGGTTCGGTGAGCAAGGTCGATCTGGAGGAGCGACAACTTTACGGCCGCGTGCACCTGACTCCATTCGCCGACATGCGCGACCTTCGGATCGTCGAAGTGTTGACGAGAGGGAAGCAGTAGTGACACCCGAGGCGACAAGCGCGTTGCTGCGCACCAGTGCGGTGGTGGTGGGAACGGTGATCTTTCAGCTTGCCGTGGTGACGCAGTTTCGCCCTTTCGGCGTGGTGCCCGATCTCACCCCTGTGCTGGTGGCGATGATCGGCCTGTTGGCGGGTAGCACCGCGGGCGCGGCCGCCGGTTTTACCGCGGGCTTCATGATCGATTTGATCCTGCTGCAAACGATGGGCGTCTCCTCGTTGCTGCTGACGATTGGCGGATACGCGGCCGGTCGTCTGCGTGAGCTGCGCGATCCCGTTCACCCGGTCACCAATCCGGCGATCGGCGCTGCCGCGGGCGTGTACTTCGCGCTGGGCTTCGCCGTCGTGCAATTTTCGCTGGGACTGCCGGCGCCGCGGCTCTGGCCGTTGTTGTGGCAGACGCTGTGGTCTGGCGCTTATGGCGCGCTGCTGGCGGCGCCGGTCTTCCGGCTGGCGCGCTGGGCGATGATGCCCGGACTGGGCCGCGGCGACCCGATGATTCGACGCCGCCGTGCGGTGCTGGCCCCCACCAGTGTGCTGGAGAAACCCACGATCAACCAACGCAGCCGGGGCCGCCGCATCACAAACCGCCGCCGGAGGCATCGGTGAGCGGCCGCCGCACGTCCTTCTACCGACTGCCCGACGCCGGTTCGCAGGGATTGACCTCGCAGGCCTCGCTGCGCATCGCGCTGCTGGGCACGATCGCGCTGGCGCTGTTTGCGATTGTGTTCTTCCGGCTGTGGTTCCTGCAGGTGCTCAGCGGCGACCGCTATCTGGCAGAGGCCAACAGCAATCGCGTACGCGACATCCGCGTGGAGGCGCCGCGTGGCGAGATCCGCGATCGCAACGGTTTCACGCTGGTACACAACCGCGGCTCCTGGCAGGTGCAGGTGGACCGTCGCCGCTGGGGCATCTACGTCGGCAAGAAGCACAACCTTGTGGTTTCAGACGGCGGCTTCGCGCCGGTGCTCACGCGCCTTTCGAGCGTGCTCGGTGAGCCACGCGGCGACATCAAGCGTCGCATCGAGGATTCGCTTGAGGAAATCCCCTTCGCCAATCCCACGGCGGCGATCGACGTGAGCTACAAGAGCGTGGTCGCGATTCGCGAGCGCCAGTCGGACTTTCCCGGCGTTTCGGTGACTCAGACCTTCGAACGCGATTACCCCCACGGCAATATCGGCGCCCACCTCTTTGGCTACGTGCGCGAGGTCAGCGGCGATCAGCTCAAAAGCGGCGACTTCGAGGGCGCCAAGCAGAGCGACCGAGTCGGCCAGGACGGGCTGGAGCTCACGTACGACCGCTACCTGCGCGGCCGCAGCGGCACCCAACGCATCCAGGTGGACGTGGCCGACCGTCAGCGCGGCCAGTTGCCGGGCGTCAAGCCGCGCACCGGCGACAGCCTGCGACTGACGCTGGATCTCGGCGTGCAGGAGGAGGGCGAGCGTGCGCTGCGTCTGGCCGCCGGTGGCTACAGCGTGCACGGCGGCGCGTTCGTGGCGATGGACGTGCGCGATGGAGCGATTCGCGGTATGGGCAGCTTTCCCACGTTTGACCCGGACGTCTACACCGGGGTGCTCAAGCGCTCCACCTACAGGCAACTCACCAGCAAGTCCAACGGCGCGCCGCTGACCAACCGCGCGATTGCGGCGTTGTACCCGGCCGGCTCCACCTTCAAACCGATCACGGCCGTCGCCTGCCTAGAGAGCGGAATCAGCACGCCGGGAACCGTGATCGTGGACGGCGGCAAGATGAAGGTCGGCAATCAGACATTTGAGAACGCCGGTGAGTTCGCCTACGGACCCGTCGATTTGGCATCGGCACTGAAGGTGTCGTCCGACGTCTACTTCTACACGCTCGGACAGCGTGCGGGACTGAAGGGCGGAAACATCATTCAGAAATGGGCTACTCGCCTGGGAGTCGGTCGCCAGCCCGGAATCGACCTGCCGGGTGCGGCCGAGGGACTGGTGCCTACTCCTCAGTGGCGCAACGAGCAGCGCCGAAAGCTCAAAGGCGATCCGTATCGCCCGGAACCGTGGACGCTTGGCCATAACGTTCAGCTCGCGATCGGCCAGGGCGACCTACAGACAAACCCGTTGCAAATGGCGGTCGCGTATGCCGCCATCGCCAACGGCGGCTACGTCGTGCGTCCCCATCTGGGACTGCGCATCGACAACGCCACCGGCCAGGTGATTCAGGACATCGACCAGCCCGCCAGGCGGCGCGTGAACATCAATCCGCGATACCGCAAGTCGATCCTCGATGGGCTCTACGCCGCGGCCAATCTGCCGGGTGGTACCTCGGCGGACGTGTTCGCCGGTTTTCCGCGCAAGGTCGCGGGCAAGACCGGCACGGTGGAACGCGTCGGCCAGCGGGACCAGTCCTGGTACGTCGCCCTGGCTCCATACCCCAACCCGCGCTATGTTGTGGCGGTAACAGTCGAGCAGGGTGGATTTGGAGCCGAAACGGCCGCTCCGGCGGCACGATTGATTCTCGCCAAACTGCTCGGCGTCAAGGGCAAGCAGCAGTTCGTGCGCGGAAAGTCACGATCGTTCTAGGGCCGCTGACGGAAGCCCGAAACCAGAGGTAAGCATGCCAACCGCCGAAATTCCCGCACAAACTCTTGATCCAACCGGTGTCGCCGCCGGTGTCAAGCGCTTTCGCGATGATTTTGCCGCTTCGGCGGTGCGCGGCTTCGACTGGCCGCTGGTGGGCGCGGCCGTCGGGCTGATCGTTTTCAGCCTGATCGTGCTGCACGGAGCCACGCGAGACGACATTCCGGGCTCGCCGGACTATTACCTGTTGCGACAAGGGGTGTTCGCGTCCGTCGGATTGGTGCTGATGGGCCTGCTCGCGCGCTTCGATTACGCCCACCTACGCGAGTGGCGCAGCCAGATCTATGCGTTCCTGATCGGCTCGATCCTGCTGGTGCTGGTGGTCGGCAGCGCGGCGCGCGGCTCGCGCCGCTGGATCGACGTCGGTTTCTTCCAGATCCAGCCGTCGGAGCTCGGCAAGGTGCTGATCATCGCCGTGCTCGCCGCGTTTATCGTGGAACGCGTGCGTGATCGCGACGCGATGCGCCTGACGCTTGGCGTACTTGCGCTTGCGGCCGCGCCCGCGGCCCTGATCTTCCTTCAGCCGGACCTCGGGACGGCGCTGGTCTACGGCGCGATCACGATCACTTTGTTGTTCGTGGCAGGCGTGCCGTGGCAGCACATGGCGGCGATCGCGACTGTGGTGGCGTTGCTCGGAACCCTGGTGCTGTGGGCGGCACCGGCGGCCGGCGTCAACGTCTTGAAGCCCTACCAGGTTGACCGGCTGACCGCCTTTCTGCACCCCAACGAGGACCCGTCGGGTCAGGGCTATCAGCAGGCCCAGGCGCAGATCGCGATCGGCTCGGGCCAGCGAACCGGCCGTACGGTCGATCACGCCACCCAGACTCAACTGAACTTCCTACCCGAGCACCACACGGACTTCGTGTTCGCGGTGGTCGGCGAAACCTATGGGTTCGCCGGCGCCGCACTGGTGCTGACGCTGTACGCGCTGTTGCTGTGGCGTGCGCTTCGCATCATGGCGAGCGCGCGCGATCAGTTCGGCTCGCTGATCGCCGCGGGAGTCGTGGCGATTTTGATGTTTCAAGTATTCGTAAACGTCGGGATGAACATCGGCATCATGCCGATCACCGGTGTGACGCTGCCGCTGCTCAGTTATGGCGGGGCGTCATTGGTGGTGACGTTCATCGCGCTCGGCCTGTTGCAGTCCGTAGCGGTACATTCGCGCGGCCCGCGCATCGCCGGTAATCCCCTGAACTGAGGTAAAAATTGAAAAAGCAGGTATTGGTCAGCGCCGACCGCAATGAGACTCGCGTGGCGATGCTCGAGGCGGACGGATCGCCGACGCCGCCGGGCATCCGCACCGGCAAAGAAAACACGAAGTGGCGCACCGCCGAGCTCTACCTGGAGCGCCGCGGCGACCGCTCGATCGTGGGCAACGTGTACAAGGCCAAGGTGGAGAACGTGGTCGCTGGTCTAGAGGCCGCGTTCGTGGACATCGGCTATGAAAAGAACGGTTTCCTTCACGTTGACGACATCGTCGTCGACGGCAAGCAGGTCGCCAAGCGCGGCACCGGCCGTGGCGTCCGCATCACGGATCTGCTGAAGGGCGGCCAGGAGGTCGTGGTGCAGGTGACCAAGGACCCACTCAAGACAAAAGGCGCGCGACTCACGATGCAGTTGGCGATTCCCGGTCGCTACATGGTCTACGTGCCTACCGGCGAAGGCGTCGGATTCTCACGCCGCCTGGAGGACCGCGAGCGCATCCGTCTGCGCCGTGAAACGCGCGACCTGGATCTCGGCGGGGGCGGAGCGATCATCCGCACCGCCGCGCGCGGCGGAAAGCGCAAGGACTTCGAGCGCGAACTGCTGTATCTGCACAAGCTTCACGAGGTGCTCGAACGCCGCGCGAAGGACGCGGCCGCGCCGAGCATGATCTTCCAGGAGGCCGACCTCTCGATCCGCGTGATCCGCGACGTTTTCAGTGACGAATTGCAGGAGGCGCTGATCGACGACGAGCAGCAGTTTGAGCGCGTCAGGTCGTTTCTGGGCTGGACCGCGCCGGATCTCGCGGAGCGCGTCGTGCACTACGTCGATCCGAAAAAAGACCTGTTCGACCGGTACGGCGTGGACAAAGACATCGAGAAGATTCTTTCGCGCCGTGTCGATCTGCCCAGTGGTGGTTATCTGGTGATCGATCACACCGAGGCGCTGACGATCATCGACGTCAACACCGGCTCCTTCACCGGCAAGGGCAAAGCTCGCGGCCTGGAGGAGACGATCACTCACACCAACCTGGAAGCTGCCGACGAGGCGGTCAGGCAGATCCGTCTGCGCGATATCGGCGGGATCATCGTGATCGACTTCATCGACATGGCCCGCGCCAGCAACCGCGACGCCGTGCTCAAGACGATGCGCAAGGCGCTCGACGAGGACCGCACCAAGACTCACGTGGTAGAGATCTCACCGCTGGGTCTGGTTGAAATGACGCGCCAGAACGTCACCGACGGCGTGCGCGAGATCATGACCAAACGCTGCCCGCTTTGCGACGGCGAAGGCGTTGTGCTCAGTGAGGACACCGTCGCGGTACACGTGGAGCGGCATTTGCGCGAGTACGTGGCCGACAATACAAAGCCCGAGGCGTACCTGGTCAAGTGCCACCCACGCGTGGCCGCGGCGCTGCTGCACGGCCCGGGCGAGTCGATCGCCCACCTGGAGGCCACGAGCGGCAAGGCGATTTTCTTCGAGGGTGGCGAAGGTCTGCCGCTGGATCACTTCGAGATCTCGTTCGAAGGCACGCGCAAGAAGGTTGAAGAGCGCGCGCTTCCGTTCCAGATTGGCGACGAGGTGATGGTGCGGGTCGTGGAACCTCACATGTACGAGGAGAACGCCGCAGTCGCAAAGCTCGATCACTACATCATTTCGATCGAGGGTGCGTTGGACCGCATCGGTAAGAAGGTTTTGGTGCGGATCGAGGACGTCGAGCGCAACATCGCTCGTGCCGTGATCGCGGAGGACGCGAAGGCCGGGGGCGGCGCAAAGCGGTCCACGGCGAAGGCCCGTTCCACCAACGGCGGCACGCCCGCGGGCGGCGGAAAAGCTGCTGCCGGGACGGAATCGGAAGACTCGGACACCGACGCGGTAGAATCTCCGGCTTCACGCGGTCCGCGTCGTCGCGGCAGCCGTGGTGGACGCGGCCGTACGCGCGCTAAAAGCGATGCTGCCGGCGCCGGTGAGGACAAGTCATCGGACGCCGATGCTTCCGGTGCCGAGGCGTCCGATTCAGATTCAAAAGCAAGCTCCACAAGCACAACAAGGTCCGGCCGCCAGCAGGGATCAGACAACCCGCAGGGCGCCGGTACCGCAGAAAGCTCTGAGTAGAAAACACCATGGCCACACAGACCTACGCAGTTGTTGAAGTCGGCGGAAACCAGCACCGCGTCGCCGAGGGCGACGTGATCCTCGTTGACCGCATCGCCGAGAAGGAAGGCGCGAAGGTGAGCCTTCGTCCGCTGATGCTGCGCGGCAAGGACGTGGTCCTGGACGCCAAGGGGCTTGAGAAGGTGAAGGTGGAGGCCACCGTCAAGGGGCACGAGCGCGGCGAGAAGCTTCGCGTATTCAAGTTCAAGCCGAAGCGCGGTTACAAGCGCGCCGCCGGTCACCGCCAGGAGCTGACGCGCCTGGAGGTCACAAAGATCACCGGCGGCGGTGCCGCCGCCGCGGCGAAGCCGGCTGCGGCCAAGGCCGAGAAGTCCGAGGCCAAGCCCGCCGCGGAGGCCACGCCTGAAGCCAAGAAGCCCGCCGCCAAGAAGGACGAGGAGTAGCCACATGGCACATAAGAAAGGTCTTGGATCCAGCAAGAACGGTCGCGACTCAAACGCCAAGCGCCTCGGCGTAAAGGTCTTCGCGGGCCAGTCCGTCACAGGCGGCGAGATCATCGTGCGCCAGCGCGGCACGGTTTTCAAGCCCGGCGAGGGCACAGGCATCGGCCGCGATCACACGATCTTCGCCGCCCGCCCGGGCGTGGTCGACTTCTCGACCGGCCGTCGTGGACGCGTAATCAGCGTCAACGAAGCGTCCTAGGACGCCGCGTCGCTCGCGGGCGGTCTTTAAGCTGGCGAATAACGCCGGACCGAATACGCTGGACGAACACGCTGGCCGGCGCTCGGCACGCTGACCGCGGAAGAGAGATAAGTGACTGACAATCGACTCGGCATCAACGGCTTTGCGGTCGCGGCATTTTTCGCCGTGCTGCTTTCCTTCGCTTCGTTTGTGGCGATGCTTGCGGCGTCGTCGCCGGCACTGGCGGACACCGCGCCGGTCGTGACGATCAATCCATTTTTGTCGAACATCACGGCGAGTTCCCGGCCGGTGTTCACGTTCGGTGCGGTCAGCGCGAATCCGGTGACCTTCACATGCAGCCTGGACGGTGCGGCATTTTTGCCGTGCGAAGCTCCGTGGACGGCTCCGGTTGATCTTGCCGACGGCTCGCATTCGCTGAACGTCATCGCGTCGGACGGCGTGAATCAGGGGTTCGCGCCGGGATACGGCTTTTACGTGGACACCGTCCCGCCGGTCGTGACGATCGTCGAACCGCACGCCGCCGAGGTTTACATCGACCCGATTCCCACGCTCAACTTCTCGGTCGACGGTGGAACAGCGTCGTGTAGCTACGACGCCTCGCCATTTGTCCGGTGTGACGAAAAATTCACAGGCACTTCGCTCGCCAACGGATCGCACCGGCTGTGCGTGCGCGCCGTGGATCCGGCCGGCAACACGACTCAGCGGTGTGTGGACTTCGAGATCATGGCCGACGAATCGTTCTCGGCGCTGTCTGCGCCTGACGGGCTAAGGCTGACGGTCGGACGCACGGGCAGAGTGAAGGGCGGAAAGTTCAAGACTCGGCTCGGCCTGCGCGTGACGCCGTCGCGAGGCGCGGGCACGACGGCAGCTTGCAGCGGCCGCGTGGGGTTCTATCTGCGCCCGAAGGTCAAGCGAGCCCGTGGAGTGCGGGCCCGCGCAAAGCTCCGGCGATCCGGGCGCGACTGCTTGGCCGTCGCGAAATTGGCGCTGCCGGTTCGATACCAGGGCGCGGGTGCGACGGTTCGGGTCAAATTTGCAGGCAACGACCGGCTTGAGGATTTTGACCATACGATTGCGGTCAAGGCGCTGTAGCTTGACGTCGCGCCGCGCGCGCCGCCTTCTCTAGCATCCCATCGTGTTCTACGACCATGTAAAGATCCGCGTCCAAGCGGGGCGCGGCGGCGACGGCTGCATTTCGTTTCGTCGCGAGGCTCACGTACCCAAAGGCGGTCCCGACGGTGGCGACGGCGGGTTCGGCGGCAACGTCGTGCTGGTCTGCGACGACTCTCTGCGCGATCTGGCGCGATATCGAGGACGCAGCGACTACAAGGCCGCAGACGGCCGGCCGGGCGAAGGCGCGCGGCGTCATGGCGCTTCCGGCGAGGACCGCGAGTTGCACGTACCGCCCGGCACGCAGGTGGTGGCCGGTGACGGTCGCTTCACGGTGGATCTGTCGCGGCCGGGGCGGCGTTTTGTGGTGGCGCGCGGCGGTACCGGCGGGCGCGGCAACAAGAACTTTGCAACTTCCACGCGCCAGGCGCCGCGCTTCGCCGAAAACGGCCTGCCCGGCGAGGAACGCGAGATCGACCTACGCCTGCGTTTGCTGGCGGACGCCGGACTGGTCGGGCTGCCGAACGCCGGTAAATCGTCGCTGCTGGATCGCATGACCGCCGCGGCCCCGAAGATCGCCGACTATCCCTTCACAACGATTGAACCGGTGCTCGGCACGCTTGACGCCGACGACCGCCAGCTCGTGCTCGTGGACATTCCCGGTCTGATCGAAGGCGCGCACGAAGGCGCGGGTCTGGGTCACGAGTTTCTGGCGCACGTCGAACGCTGTCGCCTGCTTGTGCACGTGTTGGATCTGGCGCCGCTTGACGGGTCGGACCCGGTCGAGAATTTCGAGACTGTCGAGCGCGAACTCGCCGAGCACGATGCGCGCCTTGGTCGCCTGCCGCGGATCGTCGCTCTTTCCAAGGCGGACTTGGTGCCGCCGGAGCAAGCGCGCCGCGCGTTGAACGAGTGGCGGGAAAGGCTCGGCGAACGCGCGCTTGCCGTGTTGGTGACTTCGTCCGCCACGCGCGAGGGCCTTGACGACCTACGCGACGAGATCTTCCGGCACGCCCCGGCGGACGAAGCCGCCGCATGGCAGGAAGACGATTCGGAAGTTCCGGCCGGAGAACGCCCTGAGCACATGGTCTATCGCCCGGCCGACAAAGAAGGCTTCGTCGTGCGCGAGGTGGAACCAGGCGTATTCCGGATCGAAGGCCGCGGCATCGAACTGCTGATCGCACGCTTCGACGTCGGCAACGAGGAAGCCCTGTCCCACGTCGAAAACCGCCTACGCACAATCGGCGTAATCCGCGAACTAGAACGCAAAGGCTTCCAATCCGGCAACGAAATAGAAATCGCCAACCAACGCTTCGAACTAGACATCTAACGCCCCTCCTCGCCGCGCAGATCACCGGTGTCTGCGCAAAAAACCGCATCAGAATCAGAACGGCCGTTTCACGCCGCCGCATAGGAATGGCATATCTTGCGCAGGCACCGGTGATCTGCGCAGGTCAAGGTGGCCTGTGGGCGCGATAGCGTTTTCGGCATGGTTTTGGTGATTAAGGTTGGTAGTAACGTGGCCACGGACGAGCGGGGGTGCCCGCGCGCGGAGGTGCTTGAGCGGATCGTCGCGCAGGCCGCCGGGCTGCATGCGGAAGGCGCGGACGTGGTGCTGGTAACAAGCGGCGCGATCTCGCGCGGTATGCATCTGCTCGGACTGGATGCCAGGCCGTCGGCGATGGCCGAGCTGCAGGCCTCCAGTGCCGTGGGGCAGGGTCGCCTCTATGCCGAATACGGCGAGCTTTTCGCCGCGCACGGAATCAAGACCGCGCAGGTTCTGCTCACGCTGCGCGACGTGCTTGACCGCATCAGCTACTTAAACGCCCGTCGCACCCTGCGCAAGCTGCTCGACTGGCGCGTCGTGCCGGTGATCAACGAAAACGACACCACCGCCACCGACGAGATCGGGTTCGGTGACAACGATGGGCTCGCCGCGCTGATCGCGATCACGCTCAAGGCCGATCAGCTGGTGCTTGTCTCCGACGTCGACGCGCTCTACACGTCGGACCCAAAGCGCGATCCGGAAAACGCGCGGCCGGTGCGACTGGTCGAAAAACTCGCCGAACTCGATCACCTGCAGATCGGCGAAAGCACCACCGCGATCGGTTCCGGCGGCATGGCCTCCAAGGTCAACGCCGCGCGCATGGCCACCGACGGCGGTGTGCCGGTTGCGATCTGCAGCGGCTACGACGACGACGCGCTCGAACGCGCGGTCAAGGGCGACCAGGCCATCGGCACGCACTTCCTGCCGCACGAGGATCCGCTCAGCAGCTTCAAGATCTGGATTCGATGGGGCCTGAAGACACAGGGCCATGTGCTCGTAGACCGGCCGGCCGCCGAGGCGTTGCGCGCGCGCGGCGCGAGCCTGCTTCCCGTGGGCATCGTCGGCGTGCACGGCGAGTTCGCCGCCGGCGACGCGGTGGAGATAACCGGTGACGACGGCACGATCGCCAAGGGCATCTGTAACTACGGCTCCGACGAGATCGAGCGCATCAAGGGCCTGCAATCGGAACGCGTTCGCGAACTGATGCCACACGCCACCGACGAGGCCGTGCATCGCAACAACCTGGTCTTGACGTAGTCTGCCGGAAGGATGTCCGAAGGCGAACAGATGACTCTGTCCGGGGTGAGCGCCGAGCCGGCGTTCACGATTCGCGAGTTGGGCGTGGGCGACGCCGACGTCGAGACCGTGTATCCGGTGATCCACGAGCTGCGCGACGGTCTAACGCTTGGCACTTTCAGCGCGCGCTACCGCGGTATGTACGAGCGTGACGGGTACCGCATCGTCGGACTGTTTGTCGGCGACGAGTGTCGCGCGGCGGCGGGATATCGCTTCATCCTCAATCTCGCTCACGGCCGCTCGCTCTACGTGGACGATCTGGTGACCGGAGCGAAGTGGCGCTCGCATGGTTACGGCGCCGCGCTGCTTGGTTATCTGGTCGACCTCGCCCGCGACCGCGGGGTGGATGCGGTGAGGCTCGATTCCGGCATCCAGCGCGAAGACGCGCATCGCTTCTACGAGCGCGAAGGATTCGCGTTCGTGAGCAAACACTTCTTGCGCGGCTTCGACGACTGACCGCCGGCCGCAACCTGCGCGGTCGCGGGCGTGTTGGTTCAGTTACAAGCGGATTTGTCGATAGAGACCCGGAGCGTCGATGTTGTTTCAAATTGTTTACCCCGCACGCGCACGCGCACGCACAAGCACACGCGTCCGCACACGCACACGCACACACGTCCGCACACTCGCGCTCGCACTGGCGATTGCCCTCGCCGCGACACCCGCGAGTCAGGCCGCCACCAAGCGCCCAAACGCGCGCCCCGCCTCTGATCCTTGCTCTCGCACGGCAGTGAACGCCGGCATACCCGCACTCCGCGCGCACGACATCTGGCTCTCCAGCGCCGCCTACCGCTTCCCGTTCTCCGGCGTGCCCGCGAACGCCAAAAACGAAGTGCTCTGGAAGAAGTTCCCCGGCGGCGCCCGCAAGACGCACTACCCGGCGCCGAACCTGCCCTCCTGTCGCGTCGGCACCCGCGGCACGGAGGATCGCACCACGCGCAAAGTCGGCCGCTACTTCGAGTCCCTTCAACCGATCGACGGCGTATACAGCTTCACGTTCGTGGACAGTTACGGCCGCGAGTTGACCACCCTCCATTGGGAGGAACACTCGCTGGTCCGCCGCCACCCCGAGCGATGGGGTTGGTATGTGGGCACAAAGTGGGCCGGGCACGATGCCGACCGCGCCTTTGAGGTGCAGGGGGCAGGTTGCAAGCTCGCGGTGTTGCCAGAGACAACGATTACGGGGGAGCCGCCCACGCCGGTAACCACCTACCGCTGGGTACGCGACCCGAACGCGGTAATGGTCGCTTTCAACCCCGTGCTTGGTTCGCCCAACCGTCGCTACCGCCCGTCGCGTACAAGCACGCTGAAGGTACGCGGATTCGTGGATCGTCGTGCCCTGCCTGACTGGCTGGTGGCCGAGTCGGTCGACCACGACTTCGGCTGCGGCCAGACCGCGCTGGAACCACTGTTCACGCCGCAGCCCGTCGCCGACCACGCGTTCAAAAGCGGCTACGGGCCCGGTCGCGCATACATCATCGGTCAGTACTTCGGCGAGTCGGTCGTGCAGAAAGAGCTGTTGCCGGGGGAGAAGCCCACGCACAACAACATGCCCTACAACGCGTACAACCCCAAGCCGCAGTTCGGCAACTCCACCTACGCGATGATCAACACCACGGCCGTCGCCGGCGGCGGCATGGTGCGCGGCGTTGTGCGTGCCGGCGCCGATCAGTTCACGCTCTATGACGAGTTCGGTTACTGCGACCCCAACTTCACGCTGCGCAACATGCTGCTGCGCCGCAACGGCCGTCGAGTATCGAAATGGAACTATTTCGAGCTGGCGGATTTCGCCCGCGAAAACTCGCCCACCGTGCGCTGGGTCTACGGCGCGATCGACCCCGGTCTGATGACGATCGACCTCGAAGCCGCCACCGCCTCGGCAAACCCGGCCAGCGTCCGCATGTACGCCTGGCTGCCGATTCGCTGCGACCGCTGAACCGGTCTGCTCGGCTCCGTCGCTGTTCTCGCGTTGACCCCTTCGCTGCTCTCGCGGATGTAGGACCTCACCCGCGCCGATACATTCTTCGTAGATTATTTCCACGATGGCGATCGCATCCCAAACCGTAAGTGACATCTGCGCCGAGGCCAAAGCGGCTTCGCGTGAGCTTGCGCTGCTTGACGCCGAAGTTAAGAACAAGGCGATCAACGCGATCGCGGACGCGCTCGAAGCTCGCACCGCAGAGATCCTCGCCGCCAACGCCCGCGATCTGGAGGCCGGCCGCGCCGCAAACATCGGCGACGCGCTGATGGACCGCCTTCTGCTGGACGAGGCCCGCCTAGCCGGGATCGCCCGTGACACGCGCAAGGTTGCCGAGCTGGAAGACCCGGTCGGTCGCCTGCTCGACGAGTTCAAGATGTACAACGGATTGGACGTGCGCAAGATCGCCGTGCCGATCGGCGTGATCGCCGTGGTCTACGAGGCGCGGCCGAACGTCACGGTCGATGCCGCCGCGCTGTGCCTGAAGAGCGGCAACGCGATCGTGCTGCGCGGTTCGTCCACCGCCGCCCACTCCAACGCCGTGCTGGCCCAGATCGCGCGCGAGGCGATCGCGCAGGCCGGCGTGCCGGATGCCGCGATCTCAATCGTCACCGGCGGCGAGCGCGACGAACTGGAGCAACTCGCCACCCAGGAGGGCATGGTGGATCTGATCATCCCCCGCGGCGGCGAGGGCCTGAAGAACGCGCTCAAGGCAGTGGCCACCGTACCCGTGATCTACGCCGCGGCCGGCAACTGCCACGTCTACGTGGACGCCGCCGCCGACCTGGAAAAGGCCATCGCGATCCTGATGAACTCCAAGACTCAGCGACCCGGCGTCTGCAACGCGGCCGAGACTCTGCTGGTGCACACCGACGTCGCCGCGGATTTCCTGCCGCGCGCGCTGAAGGAACTCGCGAACGCCGGAGTGGAACTGCGTGGCGACGAGCGCACCCGCGCGCTGGCCGGCGCCGAGGCCGGTGAGATCGCCGTCGCGACGGAGGACGACTGGGCCACCGAGTACCACGACATGATCATCGCCGTGAAGGTGATCGACTCCGTGGACGAGGCGATCGACCACATCAACCGCTTTGGCACCCACCACTCAGACGCGATCGTCACGGATTCAAACACCGCTGCCCACAAGTTCACCGGCGAGGTGGATTCCGCTTGTGTCTACGTAAATGCCTCCACCCGCTTCACCGATGGCGCCGAGTTCGGCCTCGGCGCCGAGATCGGCAACTCCACGCAGAAGCTGCACGCGCGCGGCCCGATCGCGCTGCGCGAACTTTGCTCGTACAAGTACGTCGTCGAAGGGGACGGGCAGGTTCGCGGCTAGTCCGCGCGCCGTCGCCGATCCTTATGCGCCTGGGCATCCTTGGTGGCACCTTCAACCCGCCGCACCACGGCCACGTGATCTGCGCTCAGGAAGCGCGCATCCAGCTCGACCTCGAAGAGGTACGGCTGATGCCCGTCGGCGAGCCGCCACACCGCACGATCGATCCCGCGAACGACCCCGGTGCCGAGGCGCGCGTGGCGATGTGCCGCCTTGCCGTGATCGGTCAACCGGGTCTGGGCGTCTCGACCGTGGAGATCGACCGGCCCGGCCCGTCGTACACCGTCGATACGCTGGAAGCGTTGGCGGCGAGCGAATCTGACACTCAGCTCACTTTGGTGATCGGCGCGGACCAGGCCATGTCTTTTGGCAACTGGCGCCAGCCGGAGCGGATCGGTGAGCTGGCGGAGATCGCCGTGGCCGCGCGCGTGGACCACGACCGGGACGAGGCCGTCGCGGAAGTGGCGCGAGCGACCGGCGTCGAGCCCAGGATCTTCGACATGCCGCGCATCGACATCTCATCGTCGTTTATCCGCGACCGCGTATACCGCGGACGTACCGTTGCGCACTTCGTGCCGGCCGGCGTGGCCGAACTGATCGAAGGGAAGGGTTGCTACCGGTGAGCGTGGCCCAAAACACCCGCGCCGAGGTGACCGGCGAGAGCATCGCCCGTCGCGTCGCCGAGCTGATGGACGACAAGAAGGCGCAGGACGTCGTCGTGATCGACGTACGCGGCCTCGCCAACTTCACCGACTACTTCGTGATCTGCAGCGGCCGCACCGACCGCCAGGTCAAAGCGATCCACGACGGCATCCGCGAGGGCATGAAGGCCGAGTTCGAGATGAACCCGATCCGCACCGAGGGCGAGCGCGAACGCAGCTGGATCCTGCTCGACTTCGGCGACTGCATCGCCCACGTGATGCTGCCGGAAACCCGCGACTACTACCGCCTGGAACAACTCTGGGGCGACGCTCCAAGGTTGGAGGTGGAGTTGTCCGCCGGAGATCCCGGGGAAGCGGAAGAGGCGGCGGGGTAGGGCGGAAGCCGGAGATCAAAGTACGCGAGATCAGGTGTTTGTATACAATGTATACATGTCCTCAAATCCGATCACAGCCCGGCTTAACGACACGGCGTTGAGACAGCTCGAAAGCCGTAGTACCGAAACCGAGATCTCGCGCGCTCGCCTGGCCGAACGCTATATCGAAGAAGGTCTGCGCATGGACGCCCATCCGGGAATCGTCTTTCGCGATGGAGCGAGCGGTCGCCGAGCCGCTCTAGCCGGCGGGATCGACGTATGGGAGATGATCATGATCGTCAAGGACCAGAAAGGCGACGTTGATCAGGCGATCGAAGCAACTGCGGAATATCTCGAGGTTTCTCCGGTTGTGGTGCGGACCGCCGTGCGTTACTACCTGGAAAATCTCGAAGAGATCGACGATCGACTCCGGCGTAATCGCGAAGCTGTCGACAAGCACGAAATCGCTTGGCGAAACGCGGATGAAGCGCTCGCTTGAAATCGCAGTTTCTGCTCGACGAAATGATTCCTGCGAGCGTGGCTCGATTGCTGCGCGACCGTAAAGTGGACGCATGCGCGATCGACGAGCGTCCGGATGCGAGGGGCATCAGCGATGCTCAAGTGATTGCTCTCGCGAAGCGGGAGGGGCGTGTCGTGGTCACCTTCAACAGCGTCGACTTTCTCGCGGAAGAGCGGATGCTCATTGCCGCCGGCGAGTCGCACAACGGGATCGTGTTGGTGAACACGAATCGGTTCAGCAACTCCAGAACCGGCGTTCCGAAGCTTGTGGACGCGTTAGCAGGGCTCGCGGAATCCGGACGGAGCTTGAGAGGTTACGTTTCATGGCTTCGATGATGACTCTTTCGGCCGGGTCGGATCGTCGCGATCGAGATGTCCTTCTGAACGGTTGAACGCGATGCGCGAAAACTCGATTCGAATCAACTCCCGTCTTTGGCTCCCGCTCGCCGAGATCGAACTGCGCACCTCGCGCTCGTCCGGCCCGGGCGGCCAGCACGCCAACAAGACCGAATCGCGCGTCGAAGCGGTATTCGACGTGATGGCGTCGGACACTCTGGGTCCGGTCCAAAAGGGCCGGATCGTCGGGAAACTCGGGCCGGTCGTGCGCTCCACCAGCCAGGCGGAACGCTCACAACTTCGCAATCGCGAGATCGCATTGAGTCGCTTGGCCGAGCGTCTCGCCGCAGCGCTGCGCGTGGAACGCAGTCGCGTCGCCACCAAACCGACGACTGAATCCCGCGAACGCCGTCTCACCGCCAAGCGCCGCCGGGCCGACGTCAAATCAGCGCGCCGCAAGCCTTCCACCGAGGACTGACCGGCCGTAGCCGCGCGCCCGCGCGCCCGCTAAGATCGTTGCCGCACGGGGCTATAGCTCAGTTGGGAGAGCGCCTGCATGGCATGCAGGAGGTCGCCGGTTCGAGCCCGGCTAGCTCCATGAGTCTCTGATCGGCACGATCTTCGCCATGCTCGGGCTTGGTGGATCGGTCACGATCGGGAGATCGCTCCCTCACCACCGGCGCCCTGCGCGTGACGAATCTCGCACCGCTCAGAGCCTCATGGGGTGGACTTGAGCCGGCGATGCCATGAGGTCCGTTCTGGCGGGACTTATTGGGCTTTCTCGTTTTTATCGCCGATCGGCGGTTTCGCTCGACGCAAGATGGCATCATCTCCGCTGTGAGCGATCGAACGACTGTGAGCGATCTCGCCAACCCCGAGGTTGACGCATTTCTCGACCGGGCCACAAAGTGGCGGGACGAAATGGCTCGCCTGCGCGCGATCGCTCTCGATCTCGGCTTGACCGAGTCGTTGAAGTGGGGCAAGCCCTGTTACGAGGTTGACGGTGGCAACGTCGCGATAATCCAGCCGTTCAAGGAACACTGCTCGCTGATGTTCTTCAAGGGCGCCTTGCTCGCGGACGCCGGAGGTCTTCTGGTGGCGCCCGGCGAGAACTCCCAGTCTGCTCGTCAGCTTCGATTCACCGGGGCGCACGAAATTGACACCGTGGAGCCCGCGATCAGGAAATATCTTCGCGAAGCGATCGACGTCGAAAAGGCGGGCCTGAAGGTGCCGCTGAAAAATATCTCGGAACATGCGGTTCCCAAGGAACTTGAACTTCGATTGAAGGACGACGCCGAACTGCGGGCCGCTTTCAACGGTCTCACTCCCGGGCGCCGGCGGGCGTACCTGATGCATTTCGCCCAACCGAAACGACCCGCCACCCGAGAATCGCGGATCGACAAATGCGTGCCGCGCATTCTTGCCGGCAAAGGGCTGAACGATCGTTAGGTCAATTGCCGAGCGGTCGTTGTTCGGCTGAAGAGGAATTTGCACTTCAGATCAATTTGTGTGAATGGATTTGCGCACGAAAACATCTCAATGAGGATGCGAACTCGTCTCGGTGTCTTTGACGCCGTGACGGGCACGCATGGGTAGGTCGACTATTCAACCCTCAAGAGGAGAAACAAATGCTTTACGAATCAAGTGCACCGCGCAGCTCTCGAATGCTGCTGCTTGTCGCCGTGCTGGCGTCATTCGTCGTGATGGCGACGGCGTCTGCCGCTCAAGCAACGACCGTCAATGCGACGTCAACTACGGTGCGTGTTACGGCAGCGGCCGGCGAAGCGAACAACGTTTCAATTTCATTCAGTGGTGGTTCGTATGCGATTACGGACTCGGGCACGTCCACGCTGATAGCGAGCACCGGTTGCACAAAGACGGGATCGACCGTCTATTGCGCCAAGCCTGCCGTGCAGGCGATCTACGCGACCCTGGGCGACGGTGACAACGCGCTCACAGTCGGTAGCGGCATTCCTTCGGCTCTGTACGCGATGATTGTTCGGGCCACCTCGGGAAGCGACGACATCAACACTACGGCGCTTCCTAGCTCGGCTTCGTCGGACATCAGCCTTGGCGGCGGTGATTACGAGACCGTGAGTGTTGGTCCCGGATCCAGCTCAATTGAAACCGGCGACGTTGTTTATGCGAGTACGGTGTACGGCGGCTCCGGCTCTGACATCATCAACGCAACCGGCGGCGACACGATCGACCTATCCACACAATACGGGGGAAGTGTCATTTACGGCTTCGGCGGCAATGACGTAATCGACACAACTTCGATGAGCGGCAGCGCGTTAATCGATCCCGGCACGGGCCACGACGCGCTCAATGCCGGTCCGGGCGGAGACTATGTGATCGGCAGCGACGGTATTGACACCTTGTATCTGGGCGATGGCGACAACGTCTACGAGCAGTACCCGAACTCCACCGGCAGCAGCACTGTGACAGGCGGCGACGGCAACGACAGCGCGATCATCTGGCCTTACGCGGCGAGCGTGAGCTTCGACGGCGGCGCCGGTATTGACGATGTCGACTACCGGTACTCGCCAGGTGCAGTCGCCGTCTCACTTGACGGTGTTGGAAACGATGGAAACTCCGGCAGCGCAAGCGACAACATCCATGCAAGCGTCGAAAACATCGGCATTCCTGTCGGTGGAATGAAAAACAACGACACACTCGTCGGAAGTGCCGCAGCAAACATCATTCACGGCCGCACGGGAAGCGACGTTATAACTGGCGGTGGCGGAGCTGACTCGCTTTACGGCGAGAGCGGCAACGACACCCTGTACGCCAACGATGGAGTTGTCGACACGATCGATTGCGGCACGAACACAGACACCGTGTATGCGGATTTCTCGGACGTTGTCAATGCGAACTGCGAGAACGTATTCCGATCGTAGGGATATTTCAGTGCGATGCGCGACGGCTAGATGCCGTTCGCGTGTCGCACTGGCTTAATCGTCCGGGCGTTACCTCGGTGTCACGGTAACGCTGACGACACGCGAGAACCCGGTGAGAAACGGCCAGCCTGGCGCAGCCGTGACGGCGGCTCGAAATTGATATCGGACAGGTCGATCAACGGATCGCTCAAACGTGTATCGCAGTCGGAATCGGCCATCCATGTCACTCCGAATCAACACTCCCACAGGCTGTTTCGCGCCGCTCAAGAACTGAATGTTGACGTCCTTTCCGCCTGTTCCAATCGCTTGACCGCCGGATGACAGCCGGCCGCTGAAGACGACCGACTTACCCCAAGCAACCCGCTTCGCGTTGGCGCGAAAACTTGTTGTCGCCACAACGCCGAGCGTGGTCTGGGATTGAGCCGAGCGCGTACGCTTGTCGCCTTCAAAGCGGGCGACGATGCGCCGAGATGGTCCAACCGGCAGCTTGTACTCGAACGTTCCATCGCTATGCGAATTGCACCGACCCAGTAAACGATTGACCGGTCCGTCGTCAATCGAACCGTAAATTGAGACAGTCCGGCCGGCAAGCGCCGAGCCGTCGGCATCGTGCAAGTCTCCGGTTACGTAGACGGGCCGGCGGTACTTGGCCATAAATCGCGTTTGTGCGCCGGCACGGTCGATCAACGCAACCGGCTCGCAGCGTTTGGCGTGCGCCCGCTTGCAGCGCTTCCGTATCGTCGTCAATCGGCTTGTGACCGTTGTGTCTGAGCGAACTGGCAGCGTAATGAGACGGTGAGCAGCGATTGAACTTCCAACCTCTACGATATTCGAATTGCCTGCGCGATCGATCGTCCTGACGCGCATTTCATAGCTACCGCCCGGCAGCGCATCATCGTCGACGGCCGATGAGAGCATCGCTGAGTTGCCGGTCCGATCGACGACCGCCGCTGTGGGCAATAAACGCCATGGACTCACAACGTCCAAACGGCGGATCTCAATCCATCCGTCACCAAAGCCGGAAACGGGATCGTTGACCGCGGCTTGAACCAGGGTCGGATCGTCGGGTTCGCTCGGCAAAAAGAACGCGGTCGGCGATGTCGCGTCAACTCGAATCGTCGTCGTCTTCGATTCAGACGCATTACCGGCCTTGTCAAAAGATTGAAAAACAATCGTGTGTTCGCCATCGCCGATTCCGATGCTCAGGTCCGAACTGGATACGGCCACTGACGGCCGATCGTCGATCCGGTACTCGATGCGTTCAACGCCGGATGCAGCGTCGCTCGCGCGAAGTCTGAAGAATGCCGCTGCTTTAAGCCAGCCACCGGTTGGTTTGGGCATCAACTCGACCGTCGGCGCCTCTCCGTCGATGCGGAGCACCGTCGTGACGGTGGCGGACGGCAAACCGGCGCATGAGATTGAGCGGACGTGTATGTAGTTGGTGCCCGAGGGCGTGTCTGATGGGACTCGCAGCGCCTGATCTGTTGCGTCAACCGTTATCTCGGGAATCGGGATGGAATTAAACGAGGAATTTATTTCTGCCGCAAATCCGCAGATGCCCGATTCATTTGTTGGCGAGCTTGGCGGAGGATTCCAGCGTTGGTAGTAACCGGCTTCAAGAGAGAAGCGATTGACCCAGGAATTTTCCTGCAATTGCGGAGGCGAAGGAGCATCAACGTCTCGGCCGATTGTCGTCACGTAGGGCTCGCTGATGTTGCCTACGTAATCCTCAAGCCAGATTGAAATCCTCCACTTGCCTTCACTGGGTAACTTCAGGGCGTGTGAATCCTTCGCGGCGCTTGAAGTTGCCGCCGGATCCTCAGCCTGGCCTGAAAGCGGATCGACATTCACCCAGCTCTTGGCCAAACCAGAGTGAAGATCGCTCGGCAGGTTCTCGCCGTCGTTTCGCCACGATGCGGTTAATTGAGCGTGGGTCGTCCAGAGGTCGGCAGTCACGCCAGAAAAATCCACGTCCGATGGCTTCGGCGGCGCAGTGCTGTCAAAACCAAGGCGAGTTTCCACGAGTGGTACGACGTTTCCAGCCGTGTCGACGGCGTCGACGCGCACCGAACGCGAACCGTCGGAGGAGCCGGTGGCCGCGTAAACATCATCCAGCAGCGGGACCGACCGTGGGCACAGCGAAACCGGGAGGAATTCCGCCATGACGTCGACGCCGCATTCGAACGAATTGTCCGGATATTCCCGACCATCAATCGAAAGCGTTGCGCTTGCGATTCCGGATTGTGAGTCGAACGCGGACACCCCAACGATCGCTTTCCTGGGGTCTTTCCATCCGCCGCTGACCTGTGCGACAGAACCATTCTGACTGCGGGCCACAAAGCCGCCCCGAGGCGCCATCTCATCGTCGAGGGTCAAAACGACTTCATTGAGCAAGAACGGCGCCGACGGACTGCAGCTATTCACGAGGCAACTCGCGATGATTTCCACTCTCGTCGAGGATGCAAGCGGATAAATTCGTTCTGCGGGCGGAGAGTCGGAATCATGTTCTGGAAGCTCCGCTACGTCCGAGCAGTTCCCGTTGCTGCATGCACGCAACATGTATCGAACGCCATCCGCCCCATGGTTCGTTCCGGCAATTTGCATCCGAATGGAAGTCAGATTGGTGCTGCTCTCAAACCTCCAGCTTGCCTGACTTGGCCACGGGACGGGAAGCCCCATATCGAAGGACAGCCCCGACGGGCAAATATCTAACGTCCTCCAGGATGAGGACTCGGTGCCCGACCATCCTGTGCTTAGCGCCTGCTGCCCGGGCGGTGCAATTGCAGAACATGTGCGGACCTGCAGCAGCCTCGCGGAGCTGTGCTGCGGAAAAATCAAAAGTACATAGATCATCGCACTAATCGCAAGCACCAGCCGCGTATCTCGCACGAGGAAGTTTGCGGGGCGAGTCATCCTCCGACAACCTTTGAAATGGCCGACGACGAGGCTGATTCATAGGGCCAGGAATCTTCCGGTCCGACGACTGCTCGGAACGTCCATCGAACCGGACGATCGAGGTGTCCAAAGACATACTTCGCAGTGAAGAAGCCGCGCGAGTCGGTGTGCACGTCGATCGGAAGCTCTCTCCACTGACGGCCAACGCGGTATTGAAACTCCACCCGCTTTCCCAGCTTCGGGAACGTCGCGCCGATGGCGAACACCCGGCCGACGAGCGTGACGGACGCTCTGGAGTTCAGTTGTTTCGAGGTCACACGCAAGGTGACCTTGCCGCGCGAAAACAAAGTCGCGCTGGCTTGTGTGGGAAGAAGTAACGGCGTGCCCGCAAAGGCGACGTTCAGAGTCCGCGACATGCCCGGGTTCGGTTTGAACGCGAATGATCCATCATCATTCGAATGGGTGCGCTGTGTGATCCTGCTTGGCCAACCAATGCCAGATTCTCTCAGCACAAGTTCCGCGTTAGCGACGGGAAGCCCGGAAGTGTCGTGAAGATGACCGACGAGCTCGGCAGTGCGTCCGTAATTGACCAGCTTCTGCGGCTGTAATTCTGTGCCCGACGTCGAATCGGAATTCGCACATCGCTTCCGCCGGGCTGGTCGCGCGCATTTCCGCCTGCCCACCGTTGTCCTAAAACCTACGGTTAGTATTGGTTTCGATCGCAGCGGGATGGCAAACCCTGCAATTGAGCCGTCTATGCGACCGTATGCCTCACCTTTGTTGCCGGCGTGGTCAATCGAAACAACACGTAAAGCATAGGCTCCGTTCGCCAGCGACAAGTCGGGA
Source organism: Actinomycetota bacterium (assembly GCA_016213645.1). Taxonomy (GTDB): domain Bacteria; phylum Actinomycetota; class Thermoleophilia; order Solirubrobacterales; family JACPNS01; genus JACPNS01. The sequence goes on along the minus strand of JACQZY010000007.1, from coordinate 109,172 downwards.
ATTAGGCTGGTCAAAAGCCAGCCGGTTTCAGAGTCTTGTTGCGGGGCGAGACTTCCGGCGAGATCGTGCCAATCGGTGTCTTGCTCAGAGCGGAATTGAATCTTCGCGCCCGAGACGCCGGACTGCCTGTCGGTCGATACGGCCTGCACCTTTTGTGGTTCGAGGTTTGACGCCGGAAGCACGACGCCCTGCGGCGGCGAACGGTCAACTCGCAGTGTCGTCCGGCTGGTTGCGACGTTGCCGACATCGTCCGAGGCGGTGACCGTCAAGGTGTGATTGCCATCGCCGAGGTCAAGGGACGCAAATCCCCGATCGATCGTTTTCGGATCTCCTCCGTCGATCGAGTAGCTTGCGCTTACGACACCCAGCCGTTCGTCGCTGATGGAGATCGTCGGCGGTTCATTTTCGACATACCACCCGGAGCTGGACGGCCCTGAAACGATGATTGTCGGAGCATCCGGATCGACGTTGATGGGTACATGCAATATCCGGCCGGCAATTCCGGCGCAGCTGTGTGCGCGAATGTGTAGAAAGAGCGTGTCTCGAAGAAGGGGAGGGAAGAACGTGTGGCTGGTCGCGTTGCCGGGAATCGTTCCGTCGATGCCCGGATCGGTTAACGGATTTGAATCGACGGTCGCCGCGTAATTGCAGACCTGCGACTCGATTGCCGCCAGGTTTGCCGGCGCATCCCAATCAGCAGTGACTCCCTGCGAAACGGAGTTCAAGCCCAACATCGCAATTGGATCAACCGACGGGGCATCGGGAATTGTGGTGTCGTAGCCAATCAAAGTCGAGCGCCGGTCGCTGCGGTTTCCGGCACGGTCAAAGGTCCACAAGGTGAAACGCCACAAACCCTCACCCGTGATCTCGAGGTCGTTGAAGGAGTCGGCCATCGGTTCGGCGATCTTCGGGACCACCGGCACAGCCGGGCTGGTTTCGATTCGATGCAGCGCGTATGCGAAACCGGCGACACCCGACATCGTCGCGGATTCGGCATTTTCTGGAGTATTTCTCCATTTGAAACTTGCGTAGGGGCTTGACTGCCATCGCTCATCTGTATCGCGGCCAGGCAGGGCGGAAGAAGCAGTCAATGATTCGATCAGCGGCGCTCGGCGATCTAGCTTGAAGCTTGCCGTCACCGGTTCGGATTCGTTCCCCGCGGCATCCCTGGCGTAAACAGTGAGAGTCTGAGACCCGTCAAGCATGTGCGCCGGCGGCGCGATCACGGGCAGATCGATGGACCTCTCCAGGGTGAATTCGGTCGGGCAACCCGCGTCAACTCCGATCGATGAGTACCTTCCGCAGTCGAGATCGTCTAATAGCTGCCATCCCGACACGGTGGTATGCACCGTGCGAACTCCAGAGTTTGAATCCCGTACCTCCGCGTCAATCAGTTTCTTTCCGTTGTTCCAGTTATTCAGGCGCAGGTACGTGTTGACCGGCGAAGCATCGGCGGGGGCTCCGTTGATATCGACGTTCGGCTTTTGGTCGTCGTCACGAACAATTCTGAGGTCATAAATCGACATCGCGTCCGCCGGGGAGCAAGGGTCGGAGTCCGCACATTGCGCGGTGATCATCAACCGGTCGGAGCCTTCGGGAAGCAGTCCGTTATCCGCGCTCAATGAGATCGGTTGGCGGGTTCCGAACAATGCGGGATCAGGGCTAAGGGGCGGTGAACATGCTTGGCTCGAGCATGCCTGAATGCCAGTCGTCACATTCGCTTCAAGCGTTCCTGATTGCAAGAGGGCGGTGACTCTTTTTACCGGTCCGCGTCCTTCTTGGTCTAGAAAGTATCCCCAGGTGAACGGCAAGTGCCACGTGTTCGACCCAGGTTGTTGAACCACGATTCTATGTGGGCACTCGAATGCGAGCTGCCACGGCGGTGGGTCCTCGATGTAAGGATCCGGGTCTGTCCAAGACGTAAAGCGAGTCCAGAATTCTTCGGCATATTCGCCGGAGCAGGGGGAAATTGCCCACTCATCCGCCGATGCGGCCGGTGCATTCGGGTGAAACAAGAAGATGCAGGTGAATGCGAGCACCAAAGGCAGCATGTCCGCAAACCGGCCTCGGATGTCATCGCGGCGAGAGATGGCCTAGGGAACCAGACTGTTGGCGGGGTCGTCGGCCGTTGAATTCGATCTGCTTTGCTGCTCGGTCGATTCAATTGGTGATTGAAACTCTGGGGCGGAATCAGACGAGTTACCGACCGGAGAGTGCGCTGAACTGTTGTTGGAGTCGGCGGCAACGCCCGCGTTGTCGCCGACGACATCGGATTGTCGCGCCGTGCGCGGTTTCTTTTCAGCCGAGTCTGGAGTTGGCTGTGTAGTCGCCGGCGTTGGTGCCTGGTTCGCGTCTTCTTGATTCGGTTCGCCAATCGCTTTCTCGCGATCAAATTGCTGCGTCGCGTTCGGCTCCCTGTCGTCGTGCACCACCTGCTGAACACCGGCGCCACCTGCGACGATTGAAGTCGAAACCGCGGCCACAAGTGCGATCTTTTTTGCAGTCGAAATGTCGGCTACTGATTGAGCTGCCGCGGGATGTGTTGTGACGCGCTCGAAAAGCGAATTGATAGCCGAGGAAAACGATTCGGCCGCGCTGCGGATGAAGCTCTCGCCGCGTGATGCAGCTTCCCCTGATCGCGAGGCTGCGAGGAAACCCAGTGGGAAGAGCGCGGCGATGCGGTCCGTAGCACTTCTGAACTCGCGCAGCGTCGACTGACAGCACAAGCAGTTCTGAAGGTGCGGCTGACAAGATTCAACGATTTCGTCGGTCGCTTCTCCGTCGGCGATCATCGAGAGCGATGTCAAAATCCGACGGCATTCCACCCCCTCGGCGATGCGTTCAACGCGCTCGTCAAATCGCTTGCGACCAGTCGTGAGCAGCCGGTTGACCTTGGAAGGCGAGAACCCGGTGGTTTCACCGATTTCGTCGTACGAGAGACCGTCTGCGCGAAGCAGCATGCATCGCAATTCATCGGGCGCGAGCTGTTTGATTGCCTCAAATCCCTGGCGAACGCGCTCGGTGCTGATCACCGAAGCTTCGGGCGAGGCATCGGCGGCGCTCAGCTGCGCTACGTGCTCATCGATCCCGTTCGGATCGAAGCGCGCCTCGGCGCGATACTGCATCAGCGCTTCATTCTTGACGACGGTCAGCATCCATCCGAGAAGTCTGTGATCGCCGACCCCCTCAGGCGCCTTGGTAAGCAGCTTTTCAACGGCGCGCTGGTAGGCGTCGTCGGCGTCGGGTCCCGAGCTTGCGTAGCGACGAGCAACACGCAGAATCTTGTCCCCGTGACACTCTAAGAACGACGCAATCGTCGACCTTCGGCCGACTTTGAGCTGCGTCGATTTGCGCTCCAACTGACCCCCCGGTATTTGAACGTGTCGTGGTCGGATTCGCGGCGCTTCACTTCATTTCCCGCTACCAGAGCGCCAAAATCTGATCAAGATGCACCATGGTACTTGCCGACGTGAATTCACCGGTGGTGTCGGCGGTAGATAGATCCGGAGGTCATTAAACGCGATCCATTTTGGGAACAGCGGTCTGACGGGAACAACCGCTCGCCGCGAAATCGCGTCGGCTCGTCGGATTGAAGACGGTCACTCTCGAACCGGGGCCGTCGGCGAGATCGCTCGACATGCGGCCAATAGCCGCCCCCGAATCTCCACTCCTCAAACGCACGTATCCTGCCCAACTCGCAACGTGTGAAAAGCCGTCGCGCCGCCAAAGCCACCACCACTCGATCACTTGGCCAGAAAAACGCTTTCCTTAGTAACCCTCCGGTCACAAAGTTAGGAGAAGCGAATCTTTTACACAATGCCCTATGGGGTGCGGGATTGCTTTAAAAAAGCCGTTAATCCCTTTCAAAATGGTCGGAAATCTTTTTCACAATCTACTGAATAAAATATTTTTCAAAATTACATAGGACCAATGGAAAATGTGTTACGGTGGCCCTGTCGTGATCAAAACGGCTAGGAAAACTGTCCTTTTAACGCACGTTTCGACCCGTGTCGTCTCGTGCTGGGCTGGTTGTGTAAACCAGCCCATGGCCATCAGCTAACGCACTGTACGCATCGGGAGGTACGCACGAAATGGCCCAGACCAAGACTCGTAAATCCCGGTGGTTCCACGTAACCGACCGGTCCCGCCAGTGGGAAGAGTTCTACCGCGATCGCTGGTCCTATGACAAGACCGTCCGCACGAGCCACGGAGTCAACTGCTCCGGCTCTTGCAGTTGGGAAGTCTTCGTCAAGGACGGCGTGATCTGCTGGGAGCTCCAGAAGACCGACTGGCCTCAAATCAACTCCGATACACCGAACCACGAGCCGCGCGGATGCCAGCGCGGCATTTCCACATCTTGGTACGTGTACAGCCCAGTGCGGCCGAAGTACCCGTACGTTCGTGGTGCCCTGCTCGACTTCTACCGCGAAGAGCGCGGCAAGGGCAAGGATCCGGTCGACGCGTTCGCCGCGATCGTCAATGACCCGATTCGCGCCGCCGAATACAAGAACGAGCGCGGCAAGGCCGGTTGGCGCCGTGTCAGCTGGGATGAGGCCACAGAGCTCGCCTCCGCCGGTCTGATCCACACGATCAAGAAGTGGGGTCCGGACCGCGTCGCCGGCTTCTCGCCGATTCCGGCGATGAGCATGGTCAGCTGGAGCGCCGGCGCGCGCCTCACCAGCCTGCTCGGCGCAAGCATCAACAGCTTTTACGAGTGGTACCACGACAACCCGCACTGCCAGCCGAAGAACTTCGGCGAGCAGACGGACGTGCACGAGAGCGCCGACTGGTACCAGAGCACTTACTGGCTCAACATGGGCACCAACCTGCCGATGACCCGTACTCCGGACGCGCACTTCATGTCCGAGTTCAAGTACAAGGGCGGCAAGGTCGTCGTGATGAGTCCGAACTACAGCGACATCACGAAGTTCTCCGACACCTGGATTCAGTTGAAGGCCGGCACCGATGCGGCATTCCTGGCCGCGATGAACCACGTCGTGCTGAAGGAGTTCTTCATCGACCGTCAGGTTCCGTACTTCCAGGACTACGTCAAGAAGTACACCAGCCTGCCCTTCCTGCTGCAGCTTGAGAAGCGTGGCGACAAGTACGTCCCCGGCCGCCTCGTGCGCGCCGCCGACCTACCCGGTCGCGCCGACACAGAGAACGCCGAGTGGAAGCTCGTCGAGATGGACACCGAGGGCCAGACCCGCCTGCCCAACGGCACGCTCGGCTTCCGCTGGGAAGAGGAGCACAGCGGCAAGTGGAACCTGGAGCACAAAGACTCCGACACCGGCGTGGAATTCGAGCCGGCGCTGTCGCTGCTGGGCATGGAAGACTCACGCGAGCTCTGCACCTTCCCGGACTTCACCGGCACGTTCTCAGTGGACGTCGGCAAGAGCGATCCCAACGCGACGGTCGGCGAGACCTCGCGCGAGGTTCCGGTCAAGAAGATCATCGGCTCCGACGGTCAAGAGATGCTGGTCACCACCGGCTTCGACCTGCTTTGCGCCCACATGGGCGTGGATCGCGGTCTCGGCGGCGAATACCCGACCGACTACGACGACGCGTCGCAGACTTACACGCCGGCCTGGCAAGAGCAGGAGACCGGCATTTCGCGTGACGTAGCGATCCGCATCGGCCGCGAGTGGGCCGAGAACGCCGAAAAGACGAACGGCAAGTCGCTGATCATCGCGGGACCGGGCGCAACGCACTGGTACCACAGCGACCTCTACCAGCGCTTCGGCGTACTGCTCGGCGCGCTGACCGGTTGTCACGGCGTCAACGGAGGTGGCTGGTGCCACTACGTCGGCACCGAGAAGATCCGCAACGTCGCCGCCGTCGTCGGCACGCTCGGCATCGCGCGCGACTGGCATCAGCCGGCGCGTGTGGCCAACAGCACGTCTTACTGGTACTTCCACACAGACCAGTGGCGCTACGACGGTATGAAGCTGGACCCGATCATGGTTCCGTGGGCGAAGGAGATGCCGAAGTACAACCACTCGGCAGACATGAACGCCGTCGCCGTGCGTAACGGATGGCTGCCGTTCCAGCCCGCGCTGAACAAGAACCCGCTTGAAATCATCAAGGACGCCGAGGCGTCTGGCGCCACCACCGACGAGCAGATCGAGCAGTACGTGGTCGAGAAGCTCAAGAGTGGCGAGTTGCGCTTCGCGATCGAAGACCCGGACGACCCGGCGAACTTCCCGCGCGCGCTGATGGTTTGGCGAGGCAACTTGATCGGAACTTCAATGCGCGGTCACATGCTCGCGCTGCGCCACCTGCTCGGCACGCACCACAACGTGTCGGCCGAGCCGGACGCCGCGGAGGGCATGATCAAGGAGATCGAGTGGCGTGACGGCGAGGCTGTGCCCGAGGGCAAGCTCGACCTGCTGATCAACGTCGAGTTGCGCATGATCTCCACGTCCAACTACTCCGACGTGCTGCTGCCCGCGGCGCACTGGTATGAGAAGACGGACATCACGGTCACCGACCTGCACACGTTCATCCACCCGTTCAGCGCAGCGCACGATCCGGCCTGGGAGACCAAGTCGGACTGGGACGCGTTCAAGCTGATCGCCGAGAAGTTCAGCCAGCTCGCCGAGAATCACTTCCCGGACAAGATCCGCGACCTCGTGCTGACGCCGCTGGCGACCGACTCGCCGGACGAGTACGCCCAGCCCTGGGGTTCGATCAAGGACTGGAAGTACGACGACGTCGAGATGATCCCCGGCAAAACCATGCCGAGGATTCAGGTGGTCGAGCGCGAGTACAAGCGCACGCACGAGAAGTACACGTCGTTCGGTCCAAACGCCAACAAGAACTACGGCGTCAAGGGCATCAACTACGACATCACCGAGATCTACGAGAACCTCAAGACGGACCACCGCATCGGCATGGCCGAAAACGGCTGTCCGACACTGGAGAAAGACATCCACGTCGCCGAGACGATCCTGCAGATCTCGCCCGAGACCAACGGAGAATCCGCGTACGACGCCTGGAAGGCGCTGGAGAAGCGCACCGGCCTGGAGCTTGCGCATATCGTCGAGGGCGAGCGCGACCACGCGTTCCGATACGACGACCTAATTGCGCAGCCCCGCCGCGTGCTCACCTCTCCACACTGGTCAGGACTCGAACCTCCTGGACGCACCTACTCGCCGTGGACGGTCAACGTGGAGCACGACGTGCCGTGGCGCACGCTTTCGGGCCGCATCGACCTCTACCACGACCACCAGGTCTACCAAGACCTTGGCGAGGCGCTACCGGTGTACAAGCCGCCGATCGACACCACGATGACCGGCGTGCTTGATACTTCGAAGGTGAGCAAGGACTCGAAGATCTTCCGTTTCCTTACGCCTCACGGCAAGTGGTCGATCCACTCGAACTTCTGGGACAACCTCTGGATGCAGCGGATGTTCCGCGGCGGCCAGGTGATTTGGATCAACCCGAAGGACGCCGACGAGATCGACGTCAAGGACAACGACTGGATCGAGGCCTACAGCGAGACCGGCATCGTCGTGGCTCGTGCCGCGGTCAGTCAGCAGGTCTCGCGCGACACGGTGGTCATGTACCACATGTCGGAACGCACGCTGAACGTTCCGTTCAGCAAGCTGGCCCGCGAGCGGGGACTGAAGGACCTGCGTGGAGGCAACAACAACGCGCCGACACGCATCCAGATGAACCCGTCATTCATGCCCGGTGGTTATGCCCAGTTCAGTTACGGCATCAACTACTGGGGCACCAGCCCCGCGGAGCGCGACATGGCGATCGCCGTGCGCAAGATGCCGCTGGAGCCGGACGGCAAGGTCATTTACCGTGAAGAGCAACTCAAGGAACTGAACTCCTGAAGGGGAGGTGAGGAGAAACCATGAGAATCGGACGACAGATAGCGATGGTGTTCAACCTCGACAAGTGCCTTGGTTGCAACACCTGCACGATTGCATGTAAGAACGTATGGACCAACCGCGAAGGCGCGGAGTACATGTGGTGGAACAACGTCGAGACCAAGCCAGGTATCGGCTTCCCGAAGGAATGGGAGAACCAGGACAAGTACAAGGGTGGCTGGGAGACCACGGGCAACAAGCGCAAGCCACTAAAGCTGCGCGCCCGCACGCGTCTCGGCGCGATGGCCAACCTCTTCTACAACCCGGTGATGCCGCAGTTGGAGGACTACTCCGGCAAGGGGCCGTTCACCTTCACGTACGAAGACCTGCACTCGCCCGAAAAGAAGAAGCAGCAGCCGATCGGACGGCCGAAGTCGCTGATCACCGGCGAGGAAGACATCGAGATCACGTGGGGCGTCAACTGGGAGGACAACGCTGCCGGTACGCATGTCACGGGTAAGAAGGATGTCAACTTCAAGAACATCTCGGACGCGGAGCGCGACGCGCTGCTGTCCTACGAAAAGGTGTTCTACTTCTACCTGCCGCGTATCTGCAACCACTGCTTAAACCCCGGTTGCGCTGGCGCCTGCCCGAGTGGCGCCGCCTACAAGCGCGAGGAGGACGGCATCGTCCTGATCGACCAGGACGTCTGCCGCGCATGGCGTTACTGCATCACCTCGTGCCCCTACAAGAAGACCTACTACAACTGGCGCACCGGCAAGATGGAGAAGTGCATTCTCTGTTACCCGCGCGTGGAGACCGGCCAACCGCCGGCCTGCTTCCACTCTTGCCCGGGCCGTATCCGTTACATGGGTCCGCTGCTCTACGACCTGGACCGCGTCGCGGAAGTCGCGTCGGTTCCGGAGGACCAGCTGGTCGAAGCTCAGCGCAGCCTGATCCTCGACCCCAACGACCCCGAGGTCATCGCGGCCGCCCGCGAACAGGGCATCAGCGACGACTGGATGGACTCCGCGCGCAAGTCGCCGGTTTACAAGATGGTGGTCGACTGGAACGTCGCGTTGCCGCTGCATCCGGAGTTCCGCACGTTGCCGTCACTGTTCTACGTGCCGCCGGAGAGCCCGATGATCACGATGCTCGACGAAAAGGGCGTCTGGGGTTCCGACGGTGAGTGGATTCCGGCGCTGGACGAGTTCCGCATTCCGCTCAAGTACCTGTCGGCGATGTTCGCCGCGGGCAACGAGGAGCCGGTCAAGGTCGCGCTCAAGCGCCAGCTCGCGCTGCGTCAGTACAAGCGCTCCGAGCAGGTCGACGGAGTTGAGAACCTGAAGGTGCTAGAAGAAGTCGGCCTCACGAAGAAGGACGCGGATCACATGTTCCGTCTCTTCTCGCTGGGCTTCCTGAAGGAGCGCTTCGTGCTCCCGACGACGCGTCGCGAGGACGCCGCCGCCGACCCGTTCATCGAACGCGGTTTCATGGGCTTCGACGACATGGCTACCGATGCGCCGCTCAAGCGCCGCGAGAAGTTCCATGTCAACCCGCACCGTGACGCTTACCCGAGCCGCACCAACGGCTACGTGGTAGACGTCGACCCGTCCAAGACCGGGGGTGCGCGATGAACCCAGCCACGGCGACATTCAGCTCGCCGGCTGTGTCCGATTCGTTCGACGGCACGGAGACCGAGGCGCTTGTCTCGGTCTACCGGATGATCTCCGAGTGGTTCTTGTACCCAGAGGAGATCGACCCGGTGACGCTGTCGGACGAGGCCTCGCGCGACCTGATCGAGGACGCGCAATTGATCGACCCGGAGCTTGCCGCGCATTTGCGCGAGTTCCGCGTCGGATTCGGATCGGTCACGACCGATGAATATCTGGCACTGCTGGAGCTAAACCCGCGCTGCCCGCTCTACATGGGCAGCTATCAGTTCGACGAGCCGTCGACTTGCGCGTCGGCCGGCGTGTCGGACCGCAATCAGTACATGCTCGAGATCGGAAACATCTTCAGGCACTTCGGCCTGCAGATCGGCCAGGAGTTGCCTGATTTCCTGCCGGCGATCATCGAGTTCCTCGCGCTCACGGCGGGAGCTCAGGGCGAGGACGACAAACTGCGCAAGCGTTTCATCGAGCGCATGGTCTGGCCGGGAGTTCGCCTCTTCGCTCAGAAGCTCGAGACCGAGGAAACGCCGTACTTCCACCTTGCCGAAGCACTCACCGCGTGCCTGCGTCACGAGGCCGGCAACATGCCCGAACCCGAGCCTAGGGGTCAGGGCGCAAAATCCGAACTGATCCAACTCGAGGGGGTAGGAAACCAATGAACGAGTTCCTCTTCGCGGTGCTTCCATACATCGCGCTGACGCTGTTCCTCGCGGTGCCGGTTATCAGGCGCATTCGGGGCGGCTTCACTTTCACGACGCGGGCAAGCGGCTTCATCGAGCGTCAGTCGATGGGCATTGCGGCACTTTGCTTTCACTGGGGCATCATTACGCTGTTTGCCGCCCACCTGCTCGGGCTGATTGGCTCACTCGTAGCCAGCGGCAGCAACCTGATCGATCTATTCCACTGGATTGGTTTGATCGCCGGGATCTTCGTGATTTACGGCTTTGCGTTGGCCTTGATCCGCCGCATCGTTGTTCCCGAGATGCGCGCGATGAGCCAGACCGACGACTACGTCGTTCTGATTCTGTTGATCACGATCGCCTGTTGTGGCATCTACCCGGTGATCGCGGACAAGTCGTTCGGTCTCTCGGGCGTTGTCGGTCCGTGGGTCAAGAGCCTGTACTGGACCTTCTCACCTGACACGGCCGGCATGAGCGGTCTGCCGGTGCTCTCAAAGGTGCACATTTCGGCGGCGTTGCTGCTGTTCGCCTACTTCCCGTTCACGAAGCTCGTGCACATGTGGACGTATCCGTTCAACTACTTCGTGCGCCCGTTCCAGTCGATGCGCACCTACAAGCGGGTGATGTCATGAATTTGAAGCCCTCGGCAATGAAATGGGTCGCGATCGACCTCGCAGTAGTTTTGCTGATCATCGGCGCAGTGCTCTGGATCAACCCCTGGTCCAGTGACGAGCCGGCCGGTGGCGGCGGTGGCGGTGTGGCGGTTGAGTTCGACAAGGCGCAGGCCGAAAAGGGCAAGGCGCTGGCGGGATCCAACACCTGCACGTCGTGTCACTCGACAACCGGCGGCGCCGGCGCCGGTCCGACCTGGAAGGGTCTGTATGGCGCCACCGGCAAGCGCGGCGGCAAGGTTGACGAGGCCTACATCAAGGAAACGCTCACCACTCCGCCGGCTGTGATGGCTCAGTACAAGGGCAAGTTCAAAGACGCCGACATCGAGCAGATCACGGAGTACATAAAGAGTCTCGCGCAATAGCCGCGAGGTTACGGACTGGCAGCGGCCCCGCGCGCAGGCGGGGTCGCGCCGTTCCGGCCTAGAGGCAGGTTGTTCGAACGCAGGCCGTCCCGTGGAGCGGGGCGGTCGCAGTTCGTTCTGGGGACGTTTTCGGCGGTACTGCCGGGATGTGTGTAGTTGCACACGTCAAGCGCAAGACCGTGTGACTGGACGCTATTCGGGGCGGAATAATCGCGTCCAAATTCCATTTCACCCATAAATAAACGCCGTGGTATTGCCGATTAAGACATGAAATGGCGGAATCTTGGTTGATCCGGGACGGGATGGACCGAGAACGGATGCTCGATATGGATCGGCGCATCCAGCCTTTGCGTCTAACCGCGCTGGGGGTTCTCGGAGTTTGTCTCATACTTGCGGGCCCATGGATGGGATGGTGGACGCTCGTGCCGCTTGCGATCGCCGGCGCGTTCTTCAAGATCGCCGGCAACCACACCGAGGGATCGGCGAAACCGGAAAACTATCTGTTCGCCGGCTGGGCGGCATCGGAAATCATGATCGCCGCCAGTGTTGCGCTGACCGGCGGGCCGCGCTCGCCGGCGCTTGCGTGGTTTGTTGTGCCACTGGTGACACTGAGCGCACGGTTTTCAGTGCGCGGCGTCGTGCTTGGCGTCGGATTCGTTGTGGTGATGATGACGGCGGTGTGCCTGGGGGTTGACGCAGCCGGCGTGATCGACAACCCCACTTTGCTGTTGGCGCCGATCGCGATGCTGGTCGCCTGCGCGATCCTTTCGACGGCGCTGATGCAGTCGGACGTCGAACACCGAAGCGAAGCGGTGATAGACCCACTTACGGGCCTCTTGAACCGGCACGCGCTGCGTAACCGCACCAACGAGCTGGCGCAACGATCGGCGGTCACGGCGGAACCGGTCGGCGTGATCGTCGGGGACATCGACTTCTTCAAGGACATCAACGACACGCACGGACACGCGGTCGGCGACGCGGTGCTCAAGGATCTCGCGTACTTGCTGCGCAAAGAGCTTCGGGCGTTCGATCTGGCCTACCGAATCGGCGGCGAGGAGTTTCTGCTGCTGCTGCCCGGAGCGGATCTTCGCGAGGCCGAAGAGTTCGCGAAGACTCTGCATGAGGCGGTCGGCAGCGCCAAGCGCGGAGGGGTCGACGTGACGATGAGCTTCGGCGTCAGCTCCTCCGGTTACGGCGGGATATTCGACTATGACCGGGTATTCGCTGCGGCCGACGCCGCGCTTTACGACGCGAAGAACAGCGGCCGCGACCGTGTGTGCACGCGGGAAATTTCAGAAGCGGACGGCGCCGCCAAGCACGGCGCCGACAGCCACGCGCGAGTCGCGATCTAGTCGACCAGTTCAGCCAATCACCAGTTCAGGAAGTCGACCAACGCCGGGCTCCGCCGGATTCGCTCCGTGCCGGTCCGATTCTCGCTGTGCGAGCCTGCAGGTGCGCCCGCCCGCCCGCTCGCCTGCCCGCCCGCTCGCCTGCCTGGCGCAAGAATCCGCTTGATTTTCGTTTTGCATGGTCAAAATGGAGGACGGACCAGTGAGGTGTATTTCATGATTTAACAAATAGACATATCACAGGCACTTATCCCCTTACGGTAGGTAAAGCTGTTATACTGCATTTCATGAAGCGAACACATGAACAACGAGTAACCGACTTCCTTGCGGCAGAGACTTGGTTTGATGATCCTCGCTTAGCTGCGATTTATCGGGAGATCGCGACCGGAGTTGAGCAGAACGTGACGGACCCACTGGCCAGCGAGCAGATCCGCGTCGTCATCCAACTTGCTCGCGTCCACCACGACGCACTTGTCGAGCTTGCGAAGGCAATTGACGAGCTTGAGAAGAAAACGCAAGGTGACTCCTAATGGCGAAGGTCGATAGAAACAATCCCAAGCGGTCGAAAGCATCGGACTCCGACTACTCGATCATGGAGTTCATGAAGGACTTCAAAGACGATGCGGCTTGCCTGGAATGGCTGTGGATGCAGCGTCACTCGGCAGACGGAACGCACGCCGATTGCCCTAAGTGTGAGATCGAGCGGAAGTTCCACAAGGTCGCCTCGCGTCCGTCCTGGTCGTGCGATCACTGTGGCCACCACATTCACCCGACTGCCGGGACGATCTTTCACAAGTCGTCTACGTCATTGCAGCTTTGGTTCTACGCGATCTATCTCATGACTAGTACGCGATGTGGGATCCCTGCGAAGCAGTTGGAACGCGAGATCGGCGTCGGGTACAAGACCGCGTGGCGCATGTTCAATTTGATCCGTAACGAGCTGATGGACGAGTCGGGCGACGAGAAACTGTCCGGTGACGTTGAGGCCGACGAAACCCTCTACGGCGGCAAGCGCCGTGGTCACCCGGCGCACCGCAAGGGATCGCGTGACTCTGGAACGTGGGTCAAGGAAAACAAGGTCACGATTTTTGCTGCGGTCGAACGCGGCGGGCGCGTACGGGCCGCTGTGCTTCCCGGTGGTCGTGAGTCGGGTCTAAAGCAGAAGCTCCGCAAGTGGGTTGAGCGTGAGTCGATCATCCTGACCGACGAGTTCCACGCTTACGGCGGGCTTGAGCTTGAGTTTCTCGACCATAGTCTGATTAACCATTCCGTCGAGTACGTCGACGGCGACACTCACACGAACACGATCGAAGGGTTCTTCGGGAACCTCAAGACCGGAATCCGGGGCAACTACAAGCACGTTTCTTGGAAGTGGTTGCAGTCCTACGTCGATGAGTTTGCGTTCCGGTACAACCACCGGAATGATGAGCGGGCGATGTTTGAGACGTTGCTTATTCGTTCGGTTCGTCCGTAGTTTCACCGCCAAGGGGCAGTTGCGTAGGACGCGGCAAGTGGCGTATTACGCGGACGATGTGGCGCTCCGTACGAAGCTTTTCGCCCGCCTGCGATTGAACTGTTCGTATCACGCAGCGCAACGAATCGCCCTTTCGGAACGCGGCACCCTCTTCGATTGTCCGAAGAAAGTCCTCATCCTCCATCTGCGCTGTAAAAGAGCTATCGCCATCGGTGAGACGCCACTTGGTGTCGCCCACAAGCACCGGCGCGGCTATTTGAAGCACCAGCTCCGATTCCTCGTCCAAGAGTTCGACCGCCTCAAGTTCAGGCACATCAAACGCGAGAGTATCCGACTTTCCAATCTCAACCGAGACTTCAGCGTCTTCCCTGATCTCGAATGTGTCAATGCCCTCACGCTTGACCGGCTCAATAACGCGACGGGCCTGCTTGCGCACGGTGACATTTCGGAAAAGCTCAAGCGTTTCTGAACGCACCGTGAGCGTCGTGTCGTCATCGACCTTCAGCGTAATGCGGCCCTCATGATCCGGCAGCGACTGCTCCACAATAGTCTTGCCCTTGAGCCGCTTGATGAGCCAGAACAATCCGCTGCGGCCGTCGATGATGATTTCCTTCAAAAACAGCACAGCGATTCCGCTGTTCGAGTTCGCAAATGTTGAGAGCTGGTCCCAGCCGTAGCCGGTTGCCTCCAGCACTAACTGGATCAGGAACGATCCTTCCTGGGTGGCTTCTATGTTGAGGTCGAGCGGCGGGCGGTCCGGATACACGACAGCACCGGCGCTCGCGAACAACTCGCCCAAGGCCAAGAGCGCGGGAGCCAAGTCCCGCACTGGCATTCGCCCATCGGTTATGGCCGGACCGTCGTATGCGACGGCGAAAGAGGTTTCGGCCATTGACGCTCTAGTTCTCGCGTTTCGGCGCTCTTGCGATCTTCAGCAGATCGCGCTCAACCTCGCCGCGCTTCGGCACAGGAATCTCTTCCGGCTCGCCCTTCTTGGGCTTGGTCTTCTGTTTTTTGCCCAATTTGCGAGGTTCTTCGTTCACCAATTTCTCCCGTCGGGCGTGAAATCGCCCTTTTCGAAGCCTGGTCGTCCGATCAGATTTCTACGTTCTGAGGTGCGGGCCAGCTCGTACCGTTCGGGATTCCCCCAGACGACATACGAGTTACGGACCCAACATAGCTACTTCAGCCACTCATCGCAGGGACGAACTGTGACAGGGGAACCCCACCGCGACTCGTAGCTGATCCGTAGGACTAGCAATCCTCGGCCCGCCATTTTTCTCTCTCGAAGATTCTGCTCAACACGAACTCACCCTCGTGTCGCGCTGCGACTTTGTTGCACAAAGTGACAATGGGACTTTCCTACCCGTACCGGACGGAACGTTGAAACCCCACGCCGAGAAGGGTTTCAGCGCGTATTCCAAAGCCCTTCGCCGGGCATTTGCGACCGCATTGCTACCGCGATTTCGATGGGAGCCGTAGGACTTTGGGTTTCGTTTGGGGAGTTCTTTGTACGACATTTTGATTTCTGCGATTTACCTACCGTAAGGGGATAAGCGCCATATCACAACATAGATGGTTGCGATAATCGTCGCAAAAACGTATGAAACAGCATAATTGTAAAAACGTGGAAATCAAGGGTTCCAGTTGGTCCGTCCTGCATTCGCCAGCACTAATCCGCAAACGTCAGCGCGCGGCGCAGGCAGCATCACTCGTTGAAAGGGTCTTAAAACCCGCGATCGCCCCGTCGCGCTTGATTTGCATGTAGCGTGTGCGCAATGCCCGGCGACCAGGATCACTCTGACAGCCAAGAACGCGTACTGCTGATCACCGGCGCCTCGTCCGGAATTGGTGCGGCGACCGCTCGCGCGGCTGTGGCCGCCGGATGGCGTGTGGCACTTGCCGCTCGCTCGCGCGACAAGCTGGAGGCGCTCGCTGCAGAGTTTGGAGATGATCATGCGCTGGCGATCACCTGCGACGTCACCGAATACGCGGATCAACAGGCGGCCGTAGCGGCGGCGGTCGAGCGTTTTGGACGCCTGGACGCCGCGTTCGCAAACGCCGGCTTCGGCGCACGGCGTGGCTTCGACGCCGAAGCGGTGGAGCACCTGCGCGAGATGGTGTTGACCAATGTCCTGGGACCCGCGCTGACGATACGCGCGGCACAGGAGGAGATCGTGCGCAATCGCGGACACTTTGTGCTCACGGGCAGCATCGCCGGCGTGCGGGCATTGCCGGGGTCGGTGTACTCCGCCACCAAATTCGCCGTTCACGGCATGGCCGAGGCGTTGCGTCTTCAAATGAACGGAACCGGAGTGCGTACCACGCTAATCGCTCCGGGAATGACCGAAACGCCGTTTTTCGACAACGGCGCCGGCGAGGGCGCACTTGAGGCCGAGGACATCGCGAACGCGGTGATCTACGCGCTTTCGCAACCGCCTCACGTAGACGTGAACCTGGTCTTGGTGAGGCCGACAACGCAGAGCATTTAGAGGCTGACGCGGACTTGAGCTCGGCAGTCTCGGCCGGGCGCCGTGCAAGCGCCAGACGACCTGCGCCGGACCGACTTTCTCGCCTGTCTCGCTGAAGCAATCACGTAACTGCACGCTGTGCCTGTGAAAAGCGTCATCATGAACGACGGTTCAGTAGTTTCCACTTACAAATGCACGCTTCTGACTAGCTAAAACTTCGAGAATATGGCCAGCCGAGCGAAAATCGCGTGGGCGCATGCCAATGCTTGGATCTATGCGAAATCGCACGGACGCCTGGGCGGAAGCTTTGGCGGACACAAGGTGCTGCTGCTCACTACGACGGGGCGAAAAAGCGGTCAGCCTCGGCGCACTCCGGTGCAGTACGAAGTGATCGACGGCCAGACGATCATCGTTGCGGCCGGAGGCGGCTCGCCCAATCCGCCGCAGTGGTTCCTTAACGCTCGCGCGAATCCGAACGTGACCGTCCAGACCGGCGCCGAGATCTGGCGGGCGGTCGCACGAATAAGCGACGAAGGGGAGCGGGCGATCCTCTGGCCGCGGATTACGACACTCAATCCGCTCCTGGCGAAGGTGCAGGAGCGTGCCGGACGCGAGATTCCGGTGGTGCGCTTGGAGCGCGTGGACCCCGCGGGAGACTGATCGAGCGTGAGCGCTTCGGTGGATGCCGGTGATCGTTTGCTGCGTCGATGGACGGTCAACGTAACGCTTGGCGAGATGGCCGGATTCATGATTCCGGCAGCGGTCTGGGGTGGTCTCGCCTCGACCGGGCTCGGCGACGCCGCGATCTATCTGCCGGTCGTTGTGGCCGGCGCAGGGGAAGGCGCGGTGCTTGGATGGGCGCAGTCGCGTGTACTGCGAGATGTTCTCACTGGATTTGTCGCCGGCGACTGGATTCGAAACACCGCGCTGGCGGCCGGGATCGCTTGGTCGCTGGGCATGTTGCCCGGTCTCCTGCAAGCCGTGTTTGGCGACGGCGTCCCGGACCTGCTCTTGATGGCGATTGGAATTTGCGGCGGCGTTGTGATGCTGATTTCGATTGGCTGGGCGCAGGCGCGCGTACTGCGCCGTCATCTGCCGCGAACCGGGCGATGGGTGGCGATCAACGCGCTGGCCTGGCTTGCGGGCCTGCCGTTCACGTTCGCGGCGATGATGCTGGCGCCCGACGGCGCAATTGCGCGCGAAGCGGCCGCCGCCGTCGGCGGCCTTTGCATGGCCGCGACCGTGGCGTTGCTGACGGGATTGGTGTTGGTACGCATGGTTGACCCGGTGACGGATCGGGCGCGGCGCTAATCTGCCGTGCCGGATGGCCGAAGAAAACGAAATCCAGCATCTTCGTTACGACCCCGCGGAGATTGAGCCGAAGTGGCAACGGATCTGGCGCGACGAAAAGACCTGGCACGTCAGCAACAAGCCCGACGAACGCGCCAAGTCGTACGTGCTGGAAATGTTGCCGTATCCCAGCGGTGAGCCGCACATGGGGCATCTGAAGGTCTACTCCGTGGGCGATGCGCTTGCGCACTACCGCCGCCGCCGTGGCATGCGCGTGCTGCATCCGATGGGCTACGACAGCTTCGGTCTGCCGGCCGAGAACTTCGCGATCAAGACCGGCCGCCATCCGCGAGAAAGCACGGAGGCCGCAATCGCGGAATTTCGCCGCCAGTTTGAGACCTGGGGGATTTCGATCGACTGGGATCGTGAGTTCGGCACGCACCAACCCACCTATTACCGCTGGACGCAGTGGATCTTCCTGAAGCTTTTTGAAGCAGGGTTGGCATACCAAAAGGAGGCCGCGGTCAATTGGTGTCCGAACGATCAGACCGTGCTGGCAAACGAACAGGTCGTCGATGGGGCCTGCGAGCGCTGCGGCGCGGCGGTCGAGATCAAACAGCTCAAACAATGGTTTTTCAAGATCACCGAATACGCAGAACGCCTGCTCGACGACTTCGCGAAGCTGGAGAGCTGGCCGGACAACGTGATCACGATGCAGCGCAACTGGATTGGCCGTTCCGAGGGGGCTGAGGTCGTGTTTCGCTGCGAGGAGATGGGGATCGACTATCCCGTCTTCACCACGCGCCCCGACACGCTGTTTGGCGCCACCTTTTTTGTGATGGCACCCGAACACCCCGATGTGCTGCGACTGGTGGAGGGCACCGAGCAGGAGGCTGCCGTGCGCGATTACGTCAACGCGGCGGCGCGCAAGAGCAAGGAGGAGCGAGGCTCCGACGACAAGGAGAAGTCCGGCGTACCGCTCGGGCGCAGCGTTGTCAATCCCGTCAACGGCGAGCCGATTCCGATGTATGTAAGCGACTACGTGCTGATGGAGTACGGCACCGGCGCGATCATGGCCGTGCCCGCGCACGACCAGCGCGACTATGAATTCGCGAACAAGTACGGCGTTGAGATCCGCCAGGTGATCGCCCCGGCCGGAGATGACGGCACGCCGGTAGACATCGCCGGCGACCTTGCGCGGGCGGCCTACGTGTCGTCCACAGAAAGCGACGTGCTTGTCAACTCCGGCGACTTCAGCGGCAAGAGTTCGGTGGACGCCAAGCGCGAGATCACCGGCTGGCTGGCCGCCGATGGGCGCGGCAATGCCACGGTGAACTACAAGCTGCGCGACTGGCTTGTCAGCCGCCAGCGTTACTGGGGCTGCCCGATCCCTGTCGTCCACTGTCCTTCTTGCGGCACTGTTGCGGTGCCGGAGGCGCGTCTGCCCGTCGAGCTGCCCGACGTAGATGACTACGTGCCGAAGGGCAAGAGTCCGCTGGCGGCCGCTACCGATTGGGTCAATGTGACCTGCCCGGAGTGCAAGGGTCCGGCCGAGCGCGAAACCGACACGATGGACACCTTCGTGGACTCGTCGTGGTACTTCATGCGCTACACCGACGCGCGCAACGACCGCGAGGCGTGGCATCGCGCGGTGCTCAACGAATGGATGCCGGTGGACAACTACATCGGCGGCGTCGAGCACGCGATCTTGCACTTGATGTACGCGCGCTTCTTTACGAAGGCCCTGCATGACCTGGGCCTGGTGGGGGCGGTCGAGCCGTTCAAGAATCTCTTCACCCAGGGCATGATCACGCGCGACGGCGCGAAGATGAGCAAGAGTAAGGGCAACGTGATCAGCCCGTCGTCTTATGTGGAACGTTACGGGGCCGACACCGCGCGTTGTTACATCCTTTTCATCGGTCCACCCGACCAGGACGCTGACTGGGCCGACGAGGGGGTTGAAGGCGTGCACCGATTCCTCGCTCGTCTATGGCGCCTTGGTGTGGAGGTGTCGCGTCGCGCCGAGAACGCGAGCGGAGTACTCGCGCCCGGGGATTCCGCCGACGCGCTCGGCGAGTCCGCGCTCGCGGTGTCGCGGAAGGCACATTGGGCGATCGACAAGGTCACCGGTGACATGGTGGGCCGCTTTGCCTTCAATACCGCGATCGCCGCCGTGATGGAGCTGGTCAACGAGATTTACAAGCACAAGGACGCGCTCTACCAAGGGGCCGCCGAGGACCACGCGGCGCTGCGCTTCGCCACCGCCACCGCCGCCTCGCTGCTCTTTCCGTTTGCGCCGCACCTGGGCGCGGAGGTTTACGAAATGCTCGGCGGGGAACGCGTGTGGGAGGTCAACTGGCCGACGGCGGACCAGAGCTTCCTCGCCGCCGACACGATCACACTGATCGTGCAGGTCAATGGCAAGGTACGCGACAAGATCGAGGCCTCCGCCGACGCCGGTCAGGACGACCTGATCGCGCTGGCCCGTGCTTCAGAGCGCGTCAGCGCGCATGTCGAAGGCAAGGAGACGGTCAAGGAGATCGTCGTGCCCGGCAAGCTTGTGAATCTGGTCGTTCGCTAGACCAGCACGTCCGGCGAATCGGCTGACGATTCGACTTCGTATTGATCTGCCGGATCGTTAGCCTCGTTGCCGCGCCGCGCGATCGGCGCGCCTTCGTCCGCCGGTTTCGCGATGGCGAACAGCTCGTCGGCCGTGTCGATCGCGGCCGGCAATTCTCCCTGTCTATCGCCGGACGACTCCAGGCCGTCGTTGCCGCTGCGGAGTGAGTCGACCTTTTCGATGTGTTTGTCGAGCTGGTTGACGCGTTTGGTTTTGAGTTCGCTCCAGCGTTCGTCGACCGAGCGAACCGAACGGTCGACCTTGTCCATCTGATCTTTGAACATGTCCCACTGGCGTCGGAACTTCACGATCGCCGTCTGGATATCGCGAGTGCGGGACTCGAGCCGGAAGTTCTCGATCGACTGACGAATCACCGCGAGTACCGCGAACAACGTCAGCGGCGAGCAGATCACGACGTGTTGCCTGAGCGCGAAGTCGACGATCTCCGGGTCGCGCTCGTGGATGAATCCGTACACCTGCTCGTTCGGGATGAAGACAAGTGTGTAGTCGAGAGTGCCTTCGTCGGGATTGATGTAGTCCCGGGTGGTGACCTCTTTGATCCGGTGCTTGGCGTCGCGGACGAACTCCTTCGCGGCGGTGTCGCGTTCGCCATCGGTGGGCGCGTCGAGATAACGCTTGAAGGCTGCCATCGGCATCTTCACGTCCATGTGGAGAATGCGGTCGTCCGGAAGTAGGAACGTGAAATCGGGCCGACTGCCGTCTGCGGTCGTGTGCTGGCGGCGGTAGTTGACGCCCTCGATGAATCCGGCCACGCGCAGCACGTCGTCGGCCACGCGTTCGCCCCACTGGCCGCGTGACTGCCCGCCCGAGAGCGCCTCGTTGAGCTTGGCCGTGTCCTGTCGCAGCGCCTCGGTGGCGACGCGAGATTCCTTCACCATCGTCGCGACTTCGCCGATGCTGCGCACACGCTCGGTGTCGGTCTTGGTAACGAACTGACGCACGTTCTCCAGCTCTTTGCGCAGCACGTCCAGGCCTTTGTCGATCTCGCCCTGGCGGTCTTTGAGGGCCTGCTGATTGGCCTCGCCGACTTGCTTCAGCTGTGGTGTCGCGAGCTTCAGAAAGGTCTGCGCCTGCTGGTCGGCGATCCGCGACTGAGCCTCGAGAAGCCGGTTCTCAAGCGCCTGTTCGTGACGGAAGCGGCTCTCCTCGATCTCGGCGAGCGTGCGCTCGCGTTCAGCCGCGCCGTGGCCGGCGAGCATGCGCGGCAGCGCGAGCGCGAAAAATGCGCCAAGCCCGGCGAGCGCGAGCAGGGTGATGATGAGAAGAGCGATTTCCATCTGGATTCATCATGCCAGGGGCAGGGGACGGAACATATGTTCGATCTCGCAAAATGCGTGGATTTGACCAAGCTGTTGCGAAAGTTTTCCAGTTCCGTCGCTGATTTGTTGCAAACGTGTCTTGTATCGCAACGTTTCGATCTCTAGCGTCGCCGACGTGAACGAAACCAATCGACCGCTGTTCGTCGTCTACGCCGCCGCCGCGCTTGCGGTGGCGTTGATCGGTGCGCGATACATCAAGTCGGTGGGGGCGGAGCAGCCGGCCACTCAGAAGACCGGGGCCGGCTGGTCGGCGACAGACCGGGTCGGCTTCGATACGGGCCAAGGTGCGGGCGCAGGCCCCGGGGGCGGCCAAGCCGGGCCGTTTGGAGTTTCGGGGAATGGTGGTGCCACCGGCGCGGCTGGGTCGGGCGTGAAATTTCGCGCGCTTGTCGTACATGTGGCCGGCGCAGTGCGGCGGCCGGGGATCGTGCGCGTGCGAGACGGCGACCGCGTCGGCGACGCGATCTCCGAGGCCGGAGGACCGTCGGCGAAAGCGGATCTCAACGCGATCAACCTCGCGATGAGGCTGGGGGATGGACAACAGGTGGTCGTGCCGACGCGCGGCGGAACTCAATCATCCGGAGCGGGCGGAGCCACCGGTCCCGTAAGCCTGAGCTCGGCCACGGCGGAGCAACTGGACACGCTGGATGGCGTCGGACCGGGTCTTGCGCAGAAAATCATCGCCTTTCGGGCCGAACACGGTGGATTTCGCTCGGTCGACGAGTTGGCCGAGGTTCCGGGTATCGGCGACAAGCGTTTGGAGGCGCTGCGTGCGCAGTTGCAGCCGTGACCAGGCCGAACGATTTGGCCGGACTGCTCGTCCGCCACCCCAGGCACACGATCGCGGCGTCGATTGTGTTTGGCCTGGTTCTGTGCAGATTTCCGGAGCAGGCGTTCCTGTGTCTGGCTGTCTCTTTCGCCCTGCTGCTTGCGGCTTGCGGCGCGCGGGCACACATCGCCATTGGCGCGTGTGCGGCGATCGTTTTGGCCGGAGCGATCGGACAGGCGCGGCTCGGTGCGATCGACGCCGACCCTTTGGCGATCGTGCCGTCCAACGCGAAAGTGACGTTGCGCGGTTATCTGCTCCAGCATCCAAAGGTCGGCGATCACGGTACGACGATGCGCGTCAGCGTGTTTGCGGCGGGCGACAAAAGACAGCCGATCGAAGTGCGCACGTACGCCCGGCATCCCGCGGACGTGGCGATCGGCGATGAGGTCATCGTTCGCGGCCGGCTGTCTGAAGTCGCACTGACCGCGCGTACTCCCGCCGCCCGCTCATACGCACGATTTCTGCTCAGAAACGGAGTCCGCCGTCGGTTGCGCGCCGAGCAGATCGGCGCCACAGGCGCTCGGCGCACGGGCGTGGCAGGCGCCGTTGACGCGATTCGACGGCGCTCTGAACGCACGCTAGCTACGGGGCTGGGGCCGGAGACGGGGGCCCTGCTGCGCGGGATGGTGCTGGGCGGCGACAATGGCATCCCCGAGCAGACGACCGACGCGTTTCGCGTGGCCGGGCTGACGCACATTCTTGCCGTGAGCGGGCAGAACGTGCTTTTGCTGATCATCCTGGTGCAGGCGATCGCGACGGCGACCGGAATCGGGCGTACTACGCGATTGCTGGTGCCTGTGTGTCTGATCTGCGTATACGTGCCCCTGTGTGGTGCCCAGGCGTCGGTGGTGCGAGCGGGCGTAATGGGCTTGGTGGGACTGGCCGCGATTATCGCTTCGCGACCGACGTCGCGCGCGTACGCCCTGCTGCTTGGCGCAATCGGTGTGCTCGCCTACAACCCTCGTGCCACTGCCGACGTCGGTGCTCAGTTGAGTTTTGCGGCGGTGCTTGGGATCATTGCTTTCACACGACCGCTGGCGAGTCGGCTCGGGCGCTGGCCGCGCTGGGCGGCCGAGGCGTTCGCCGCCACGGCCGGTGCCACGATTGCCACTGCGCCTCTGATGGCCTACCACTTCGGCACGTTTTCAGTGATCTCTCTTGCGGCAAACGTCGTCGGCGAGCCGCTGATAGGCCCGATCGTGTGGCTTGGATCGCTGGCCGCCGCGATCGGACAGTTTTGGCCGTCGGCGGGCGCACTGCTCAACGCTCCGAACGAATTTTTGCTCGGCAGCCTGGTCACGATTGCGCATTCGGCCGCTGCGGTGCCCGGCGCCCAGGTGGCGATTCCGCGTTTTGGTGGGGTCACGCTTGCGCTGCTTTCGTTGCCTGTGATGGCGGCGGGATGCTTGGCGAACGGGTTCGGTTCCGCGATCCTGGCGAGTGGCCGCAGTCGCCTCGGCTTGGCATCGGGGGTTGAAACACTGCGTGCTCGACGCCGCTCCAGGCTTCGTGATGGACGTCATATCGGGCACGGCACATTGCGCTCGGCCCGGCGCCGTGCCAGGCCTCGCGCCGTCACGTTGGTTGCGCCGCCGTTGCTCGCCGTCGTGCTGGCCGTTCTCTTGTTGAAGCACCACAACACCTCGTCGCCTTTACCTCGCCCGTCGATCGTGTTTCTCGACGTTGGCCAGGGCGACGCCACTCTGCTGCTCGGCAGCGACCAGTGCGAGGTGTTGATCGACGGCGGGCCACCCGGACGAGGAATTGTCGAACGGCTTGAGCGGCTGGGCGTCAAGCGGCTTGATCTGGTGGTCGCGACGCACCCGCAGCTCGATCACGATGGTGGGCTTGGTGAGATCGCTCGGGCCGGTCGTCCGGCCGTTTCGGCGATGCTGGATGGCGGGGGGTCGGCGGCGGACGAACGAATCTTCGCGATGCGACGGCGACTTACGACGCCGAACGCTGCGTCCAACGCCCGTCCGAACGCTGCGTCCAATATCCATCCGAACGCAGCGTCTGACATCGATCCGAGCGCTGCGTCAGACGCCCGTCCGAACGAACCGTTCGACGCCACTTCAATCGCGACGCCGCGCCCGGCGCGGATCGAACCGGCCGAGGCGGGGCGGAGCTGGCATTGCGGCGATCTGGCGATCGAAGTTATTGGTCCCGCGCCGATGCCACCGGACGCGCCGCCGCCCGCGGATCCGAACACACGTGCCGCTGTGACGATCGCGGACGTGGGCGGTCTGCGACTGCTGGCTTCGGGCGACGCGGAAAGTCCGCAGCTGCTGCCGTTGCCGCTGCCGGCGGTTGACGTGCTCAAAGTGCCTCACCACGGCAGTGCTGACGACGGCCTGGCGGCCGTTCTCGCGCGAATCCGCCCAAGCGTTGCGGTGGTCGAAGTCGGTCGCGAGAACCGCTACGGCCACCCGGTGCCACAAACGCTTGTCTCCCTTTCTGACGCCGGTGCCAAAGTGTTTCGCACCGATCGAGACGGCACCGTCGTGATCTCGCCGTCTCCGACCGGAGCCGTTGTCCGGCGTCACGCCGAGGGCGGCTGAAGCGTCGTGTCGCCCGTCACGTCGCCTAACGTTCTTCGCGATGGCCGAACTCAAGCCCGCATATCTCTTCACCGGCGACGACGAGGTAAAAATCGACCAGGCGCGCAGACGACTGGCGGCGCGCGCACAGGCAGACGGCGCGATGCTCGAATCCCTGTCGGGCGCCACCAGCACACCGCAGGATTTTGCGATTGCGCTGACCTCGCCGAGTCTCTTGCCCGGCCATCGGATCGTGCTCGTTGACGGCGTCGAGAACTGGCGCGCCGCCGACATTGGACCGGCCGCCGACGCGCTCGCCGCGCTGGCCGAGGGCGGGCTGGGCGCCACGGCCGTGTTGATCTGCCGGAAGAAACCGCTGAAGGCGATCGCGGAAGGCATCGCGGCGGCCGGCGGCGAGACGCGGGAGTTCAAGCCGCCGTCAGCCAAGGAGCTGCCTGGGTGGCTTCAACAAGAGGCCGGAACGCTAGGCGTGGAATTGGATCAGCGCGCGGCCGAGGCTTTGGTTGCGCGGGTCGGCGAACCGGCCAAGAACGCCACGTCCGCGCAGAAGTTCAGCCCCAAGCGCCGGTTGCTCGGGGAGTTGCAGAAGCTTGCGTTGATGGTCGGCAAAGGTCAGACAATCACGCTCGACGATGTTGAACTGGGCGGCAGCGGAGAGGTGTCTTCCGGCATATTCGCGCTGACCGACGCGGCCGTAGCGGGTAACCGGGCGGCGGCGGTTCGAATCGCCGGTCAACTGCTGGCAGACGGCGAGCCTCCGCCGCGGATTGTCGCAATGCTCGCCCGCTCGTTTGGTCAAGCCCAACAGGCGGCCGCGCTGGCCGAGGCCGGCCGCGGCGGGGAGATCGCGGCGGAGCTGAAGCTGCCACCGTGGCTAGCCGGAAAAGTCACCGATCAGGCGCGTTCGCGCGGTGGCGCTGCGCTGCGTGACGCGCTCGTCGAAATCGCAAGGCTTGACAGCGCGGTCAAGGGCGGCAGTCCGTTGGACGGCGAAACCGAATTGATCGCCACGGTCAGCCGGATCAGCGGCTGAGCCGCCGCGCAATCGGACACAACGCATTCGGACGCCGCCGGGCAACTACGCGCCCCGTATGGCGAAAGTCTGCAGGGAGACAGCGACGGTGCGAACAGCGACGGACCGTACAGCGACAGCGCGAACAGCGCCTACGCGGTTTCGGTCGAACCGACGCTGGCGCGCAGACGAGCGGCGCGGGACTTCTTGCGGGCACCGGTGTTACGGTGCAGCGCGCCGCGCTTGACGGCCTTGTCGATCTTCGATGAGAGCGCCTTGAATTCCGCTTCGGCGGTCTCGGCGTCCTGCGCCGCTTCGAGGCGGCGGAAGTACGTCTTGATCGCGGACGTGTAGCGGCGGTTCTCGTCGCGCTCGCGCTCGGCGCGAAGAATTCGTTTTTTCTGTGAAGTGATGTTTGCCATGTGTTTAGGCTTGCGCGGCGAACAGGTAGTACGCCGTGCAGGAACGCAGAGTGTAGAGGGCGCAGATCAGCTTTTCAGACGACAAGCAGCGGGACGGACGCGACGCGGACGGCAACGAGCCGGCGGAAGCCTCCGAACACGACCCTCACGGGGCCGGTGAAACGCGGGAAATAATGGCCGCCGAGGCGGTCGCCTGGCAGGCAGTAGCCGCCGAGGAGGACCCAATTCATTCTGTTCCGCCACGCGCGGCGACGCAGGCGGGAGACCGCCGCCGGCTGGCTCTTTCGACGGCCTTTTTCTCGTTTGCAACAGCACTTTCGCGAGTTGTGGGGCTGGCGCGTGAGGTGATTGCCGCCGCGGTCTTTGGCGTGACCGGCGTAGCCTCGGCATTTCAGGCCGCGTTTCTCGTGCCAAATCTCGTGCGCGCGCTTTTCGCCGACGCGGCGCTGCAGGCGGCGTTTGTGCCTGTGTTCTCGGAGCTGCTCGAAAAGGGTCAGCGGCGCGAAGCGTTCCGCCTCGCCAGCACGCTGCTGTACATCATTCTGCTCGTTCTGGGTCTGATCACCGGCCTGTTCATCCTTGCGGCGCCGATCCTGATGCCGCTGTTCGCGCCGGGATTCAGTGATTCCAACACGGAGCTGATGATCGGTCTGTCGCGCGTGCTGTTTCCGATCGTCGTGATGCTCGGGGTGACGGGCCTGATCGTGGGCATGCTCAACTCGTTCGATCACTTTTCCGTGCCCGCGCTGGCTCCGATGTTCTGGAATCTGGCGATCATCGCCTGCATCGTTTGGCTGACTCCGATGTTCGAAGGTGGCGACCGTCTTTACGCGTATGCGATCGGCGTGGTGTTGGGCACGTTGATTCAGATGTTGATGCCGTTGCCTGTGCTGCGGCGCAAGGCCGCCGGCGAGCGCTTCGGACGCGTTTTCGACTGGCGAAATCCAAATGTCAGACGGGTTCTGGTGCTGATGGCGCCGGTTTCGATCGGACTTGGACTGATCAACTTCGACCTCGCGGTGAATTCGATTGTTGGATCTCTGCTCAGCGACGAGACGGTCGCGGCCATCAACTACGCGTTCCGCATCTTCATGCTGCCGCAGGGGATCTTCAGCGTCGCGATCGCGACGGTGCTGTTCCCGACCCTGTCGCGTTTGTCGGCGCGTGGCGACATGGCCGGCATGCGTAAAACCGTTGGCAATGGCGTTCGGCAGATGTACATGCTGCTGGTGCCTGCCGCCGTGGCAAGCGCCGTGCTGGCGATGCCGATCGCTCGCCTGGTGTTCGAGCGCGGCGAGGTAACCAACGACGGCACCGAGCTTGTCGCCACGGCCCTGTTCTGGTTCGCCTTCAGCCTGCCGACGAGTGGCTCGAATCTGCTGTACACCCGCACCTTCTTCGCACTTCAGCGGCCGTGGTTTCCAACCGCGCTCGCCGTCTTCAGCCTGGCGATCAATGGAGGATTGTCTTACGCGTTCTACAAGCCGTTCGGCATCGCCGGAGTGGTCGGCGCGACGGCTTTTTCCACGCTGTTTATGACGAT
Source organism: Actinomycetota bacterium (assembly GCA_016213645.1). Classification (GTDB taxonomy): domain Bacteria; phylum Actinomycetota; class Thermoleophilia; order Solirubrobacterales; family JACPNS01; genus JACPNS01. Next base: position 81,052 of record JACQZY010000007.1, on the reverse strand, counting down.
CGCGCAGGCATGGTTTCTGCGCAAACCGCTCGGCGGAATCGAGGCCGTCAAGACGATTGGCGTGACCGGCAAGATTCTGGTTGCATCGGCGCTGCTGGCGGCGGTTTCGTACGGAGTTTGGTACGGGCTGGACCAGGCGCTTGGCCGCGGGCTGCTCGCGCAGGCCGCATCGCTCGGGACAGGGCTGCTCGCCGGCGGCGCCGTCTACGCCGTTGCGGTCTTCGCGATGAAGATCGAAGAGGCCCAGCAGGTTTGGCGGCTGGTGACCGGGCGGCTTCGGCGCGCGTAAGTGTCGCGTCGCCGGTTCGCGTAGGACGTACCGCCATGGGGTTGCGGGCCGGTTTTGCGCAGTACAGCGATTTCGGTGTGCGCGGCAATCGGTTGTAAGGGTCTAGACATTCCTATACTTCGCGCAGGGGGCTATACTTTGCTAGACATGGCCTGGAAAGACCGTTCACCGTTTCAAGCCAGCGCCGGTGCCGCGCCGCCGCGGCTCGCCGGCCGCGAGCAGATCATCGAGGCCAACGACCAGGCTCTTGATGACCTCGCGTCAGGGCATCTTGGCCACCCGATGCTCATCACAGGCGTTCGCGGCCTCGGCAAGACCGCAATCCTCGGTGAACTGTCGATGCGCGCCAAGGAGACGGGGTGGCATTCGATCGAGATTGAAGCGTCGCGCGCCGCATATCTCGATCAGAAGATTCTCGATGGTCTCAACGAGACGATCGACGCGATTAAGCCTGTTGCAGCCGCGCTTCGCCGATTTCAATCTCAGATCAAAGCTACCGCGACGTTTACGGTCGACGCCCCGGGTGTTTCCTTTTCGCTGCAGGCCGAGGAACGCCAGACCGCTCGCGCCGGCGTCGACTTCACGCGAGTGCTCGCAGCCGTCGCCGAACTCGCTCGCAGTAAGCACACTGGCGTCGCACTTTTGATTGACGAGCTGCACGAGGCCCCACTCGAGCACCTTGAGAGTCTCGTGACGGCCGCCCATGGCCTGAGCAAGTCGGCGCCTTCGCCGCCTTTTCACGTCATCGTCGCCGGGCTCCCATCGCTGCCTAAGCGCATCGTCTCACGGCGCACGTACGCCGAACGGCTGTTTCGGGTCCATCAGCTGCGTTCGCTGACGGTGTCTCAGGTCGACGAGGCTTTAAACGGTCCGGCGCGCGCTCATGGCCGCGAATTCACTCCCGAGGCGATTGAGGCGATCGACGCGGAAACGCGTGGATATCCATTCTTCGTCCAAGAGTGGGGAGACCGGCTCTGGCGCGACACCGACCTCGCCAAGTTCACCGTGTCCGAGGTCGATCATGTGCGCTCGCGTGTCTACGAAGAGCTTGACAACAGTTTCTTTCTGCTGCGTACGAGCAGTCTGACCGATGCCGAGCAGCGGTTTGTTCGCGCGATGGCACCGCTCGGTTCCGACGCGAGCATTGGCGATATCGCGCGAGTTCTGGGTCGACCCACTCGCGGCGTCTCACCGGTGCGCCAAAATCTTCTTGACAAAGGCATCATCTACGCCGTTGCGCACGGCCGGCTAGCTTTCACGATCCCCGGATATGGCGAGCACCTACAGCGTATGGAATCGTCGCAGTCGCACGGACTCCGTCTTTAGCGGCCAACCCTACAGCACCGCCTCACCAACACGAGGCCTGACACGCGAGGCCAAAAAAGCCGGAACGGCGGTGGCAAGGGTCGCCAGCGCGACCGCCTTCGCCAGCGTCAGCAGGCCGAAGGCGAGCGCGGGCTTATAGGGCGCGTGAAAACCGCTCGAGTACTCGATCCAGCGCGACGCGAACAACTGCGAATAGACCCCGAAGACCAGTCCGATAAGCCCGCCAAGCAAAACCACAAGCGTGGTTTGGGTAAGCAACAGCTTGAACAGGTCGCGGCTCACCATGCCGATCGCCCGTAGCGAGGCAAGCCATGCGCGCTGTTGCCAGACCGCCGCAAACATCGCCGCCACGATCGCGAGTACGGCCGCAAACAGGGTCAGCGTGGCTACCTGGCGCAGGCGCCCCATGCCCTGCGTTCCGATCGCGACACGCTCGTCGATCGCTTGTTCCGGCGTGACGACGTTAAGTGCGGAGCTAAAGCCAAGTGCGTTTTGGATCTGGCGGCGCGCAACCGTTGGATCGGCGCCAGCTTTAAGATCGACGGCGAGGGCGCCGACCTTATCGTCCGCCCAAGCGCGACTGAAGTCGCGGCCGTTCATCGCGATAGCTCCCGAGGGCCAGCCAAAGTTGGTGATCGTTGCGGCGATGCGGTAGCGCTTGATGCCGGTGGGCGTGGGCAGGGCAAACCAGTCGCCCGGGCCGGCGCCGTTGCGGCGTGCGATCAGGTCGTCGACCGCGATCCAGTCGCCGGCAGTGATGCGTTTGTTGGCACTTATTACGTCGCCCCTGACGATCCGGCTTGCGATTCTCGTGGGCAAGATCCTTGGCCGGGCGGCGATCAGCACCCTATAGCCGCCTAGATCTTCGAATACCCCGTGAAGCTCGTCTACTGCGCCCACCATCTCGATCTTGCGCAGCTTCGTGAGCGTTGGGGCCGGATCAAACCGCTCCGTCATAAAAGCGTTATCAGTCCCGTCACGAAATATCCACAGTTCTGCACCGGCAAAAAACCGCTGATTGAGCTCCGTAGTCCCCCGCTGCACATCCAGCCGCGCCCCGCCGATCGCCACGATCGCGAAGGTCGCGCCGGCGGCGATCAGCGCCATCGCCGTCATCCGCCGCCGCGCTCCGGCCAACTCGTCCACAGCCAGCGAAAGCCAGGCCGGAGAGCGTCTTCGCGTGGCGCGCCTAATCAGGCGAAAGGCCGCGTTTGTCAGCGGGCCGACCACGACGACGACACCTACTACAACAAGCGCGATGCAAGCGGGGGTGAGGACCGGCGCCAGCAGCGCGATCGTGCCGGCCGCCGCCGCGATGAACGCCCCGGAGAGCAGCGCCGCTACAAACCCACGCCGCGTAAGCGGCCGCTCTCTGGCGGCCACCGGCCGCAGCCCGGTGCCAGCGTGAACCCGAAAGAGCTCGATCGCGGGAATCGCCAGGGCCGCGCCGGTGGCCATCATGCCGCCGGCCAGAGCGATGCCGACCGTCTGGAGCGTCACAAAGCGCTGGTCACCGATCGTAAAGCCGGCCGAGAGGTAGCGTGGATATGAGCCAAAGGCCACATGCAGGAGCAGGTCGCCAAGGACCATCCCCACAAACGAGGCGACAAGTCCAAGCAGCAGAGCCTCAAACACCAGCGTCGCCAGTACCGTCGCCCGGTCGGCGCCGATCAGCCGCAGGTAGCCGATAAAGCGGCGTCGAAACGCCATCGAGAGCAGAATCGCGTTATAGGCAAAGAGCAGTCCGATCACCACCGCAAGCGCGCCGAAGATCACGCTTGAGCGCTGATCGGCCTGGATCGCGCGACCAAGCAGCTTGACCTCGCTGTCGCTTGGCCGCACATCGGAGTGGTCGCTCGTCAAACGGGAAAGCGCCGCGGTGGCCTGCGCTTTGTGGCCGGGCGCGGGCTTTATCAGCACCCGGCTTATGTGCCCGGACATCTGGGCGATGCGCTGAGCCTGTCCAAGCGGGGCAAGGGCCACCGGACTCTTGGTCAGATCACCGATCTCGCGACTGCCAAGCACGCCGGCGAGGATCTCGCTGCGCTTCGTGGCGCCGGACTCGATCGTCAGCGAGTCGCCCGCCTTCACACCGATCTGCGCGGCCGTCTCTGATGTCAGGTAAAGGCCAAGCGAGTTGATGTTGCCGCGCTTGGCGATGAATCGTCGCACCAACGGCCCGCCGATCCGCTCAAGCCGCTGATCTACGCCGACAAGCGTAAGCGGCGCCTTGCCCCTTGGACCCTGGATCGTTATGCGCCGCTCGATCAGCGGCGCTGCGGCCGCCACCTCGGGCAGCGCCCGGGCCTTGGTCACAAGTGCCTGGTCCATGCCTGAAGGTCCGCGCGCGGCGATCTCCAGCGAGGCGTCTCCGGTCACGCCGTGGGCGAGCTTCTCCAGTGAACCGGTGATGCTGGACGTGGCCACCTGCACGGCGAAGAGCAGCGCCACGCCGGCGGCGATACCGACCAGGGCCAGTAGTTCCTGCAGGGGCTGGTGGCGAACGCGCAGGCGGTAAAGGTGCGGGGCGTTGGTGAGTAGGCGTAAGGGGAGGGGGCGCGGGCGGTTAATCACGTGATTGGGGTCGTCCGCCTCGCGATAGAGGTCGACCAGGGTCGGCGCCGCCATCTGGTCCTAGCTCCGCATGCCGGTGTGTTCGGTTGCGGAGCCATTGATCGGGCTGAGTTGTCCGTCCTTCATCTGGTAGGCGCGGTCTGCGAAGTCAATTGCCCGAGAGTCGTGAGTGACCATCAGCACGCCGATGTCGCGCTCGCGGCAGAGGTCGTGCAGCATCTTGAGGATCTGCGCGCCGCGCTCGCTGTCGAGATTTCCCGTCGGCTCGTCCGCCAGCACCACCCGCGGCGAGCCGGCCAGCGCCCGCGCGATCGCCACGCGCTGACGCTCGCCGCCCGAGAGCTGGTCGGCGGTATGTTCGGCACGCTTTTCCAGCCCGACCGTGCCAAGCATCTCTCGGGCTCGCTCGCGCGCCTCGGGTGGTCGCACGGACTCCAGGCGCAACGGCAACGCGACGTTGTCGACGGCACTGCCGGGCATCAGGTTGAAGTGCTGAAAGACGAAGCCCAAGTGGCGGCGGCGATAGATGGCGGCGGCGTTGTCCTTCATGTGTGAGACATCTTGGCCGTCGAAGCGCACGCAACCGGACTCGGGGTGCAGGATGCCCGCGGCGAGCAACAGCAGCGTCGACTTGCCGGAGCCCGAAGGCCCAAGCAGCACCACGAACTGGCCGGGTTCGACGGAAAGCGATACGTCGCGCACCGCATGCACGGTTTCGCCGGGGCCGACGTAGTCCTTCGTCACGTGGTCAAGCTCAAGCACCGTCGTCTCCGGCGCGTTTGTCGTTGCGGTGGGCGTCGATCGGCAGGACGTCGGCACCCTCGGGGTTTCTGTTTCGCGGATTGCTGACGACGAGATGGCCGTTGACGAGGGTGGCGGTCCTGTCGGCGGCCACGGCCTCGATGGCGGAACGGGCGGTCATCAGGATCGACGCGCCGACCTGGCGAGTCAATGAGACCATCGCGTCAAGCAGGTTTCGCTCGTCGGCCAGATTGAGGTCGGTCGCGGGCTGGTCCAGCAGCAAAACGCGCGGCCGCACAATCAGCGCTTGGGCCATCGCCACCAGCCGCCTCTCGCCGTCCGAAATCACCGTCGGATCAGACTTCGCGCAGTGACCGATGTCCAGCGCCTCAAGCATGTTGCGGGCCTCATGCTCGACGCACTTGCGATCGCCGCTCTGTAGGAGCAGCGGCAGGCCGACCAGATCGATCACTTTTGAGTGGCCCGTCGGCGCCGGAGTGGTCCAGACGCAGCCGATCCGTTTACGGCGAAACGTCGTTAATTCGTTCTCCGACATGCTGTCCAGACGCACATCGTCAACGGTCACGACACCCGCGTCAGGCCGCATCAAGCCGGCGGCGATGTTCAGGAGTGTCGACTTGCCGCAACCGCGACCGCCGATCACCGCGACCATCTCACCGGGTTCGACGACCAGCGAAACGCGGCTGAGCGCGGTGAAGGGACGGCCGTCCCTGACGAAATTTTTTGTTACTTGATCGAGTCGGAGCGACAGGGTTACGACCTTTCCGTGATACGTAATAGTAGAGTGCATCGACTCCTAACTATTTGTAGCGACTCGAAAACACCGGAAGCATCTCCAGCGAAATGTCAACACGACACGTCATCCTCGGCTTGATCCGGGAGCAGCCCGGCCACACATACGATGTGGCCGTGCGCTTTGGGCGGCGCCTTGGCCCCTGGAAGGTCAACCGGGGCCAGGTGTACCGCACGGTGGCCGCGCTCGAAAGCGACGGGCTGATCGAACAGGCGGACGAACCGGTGCCTTCGGCGCGGTCCGGTCCGGTCTGGCGGATCACGGGCGACGGCGCCGCGGAGTTCACTCGCTGGTTCGCGACCCGCTCCGAGGAGGTCGAACCGATGCGTGGCGAACTGCTGGCCAAGCTGGCGGTCGCCAGGCCGCGAGACGCGCGTGAGTTGCTGCATGCGATCGATTGGTACCAGCGCGCACTGACCTTTCAACTGGATGTGGATCTCGAAGCCCGGCAGAGCCTAAAAGCCTGTGCGGGAAGCGACACGCGTGAGGACTGGGAGCGTGAGCTGGCCGACAGCCTGGCCGATTACGCGATTATTCACCGCGACTCCGAGTTGAACTGGCTTACCCGCGCGCGCGGCATGGTCGAGCGCTGGATCGCCGACGGAGTGGCGAATGATGCTTACGAAGGCGTCGTGCAAAGGACGCGCGTCGGCTGACCAAGCAGCGACGACGGCGCAGTGGCGCCGCTCGACGGAGACGTATTGCCCGAAGACGGACGGTCGCTGATCGTGTCATAGGTCATTCGCCGGCTTGATTGTGAGCGTCGTCGGACTGGAGCGAGTGATTGGTCCAAATCGGGTGTCGGGTGGTCTTGTCAACGGCGGACTCGTGCGCTTTCAGGCCACCCCGCCGCTCACGGATCCGTCCGAAAAACCAGCCGATCAGCGCGGCGGGCAGCAGGAAGATCTTCAGGAACACGAACAGCTCTGTCAGCGGCAGCCAGTCGATGTAGTTGAAGGCCGTCGGCGCGATTTCGAAAAGCGCATTCACGACTTCAAGATACCCCCGGCCATAATCTCGTTCGACAATGCAGATTCCAGCCGAGCGCATCCGCAACTTCTCGATCATTGCCCACATCGACCACGGCAAGTCCACGCTGGCCGATCGAATCCTCGAAGTCACAAACACAGTCGAGGCCAAGCACATGAAGGCCCAGCTGCTCGACAGCATGGATCTGGAGCGTGAGCGCGGCATCACGATCAAGGCTCAGGCCGTGCGCGTGCTGTACAAAGCCGACGATGGGCTCACATACCAACTGCACTTGATCGACACTCCTGGTCACGTCGACTTCACCTACGAAGTCTCGCGTAGCCTGGCAGCGTGCGAGGGGGCGTTGCTGGTGGTGGACGCCGCTCAGGGAGTGGAGGCGCAGACGCTCGCCAATACGTATCTGGCCGTCGACGGCGGCCTGGAACTGATTCCGGCGATGAACAAGATCGACCTGCCCAGTGCGGAGCCGGAGCGCGTGGCGGGTGAGATCGAGGAGCTGCTCGGCGAGTCGGCGGAAGACGTACTGCGCATGAGCGCGAAGACCGGCGAGGGCGTGCACGAGATGCTCGAAGCGATCGTCAACAAGATCCCGCCACCGAAAGCCGATGCCACCAAGCCGCCGCGCGCGTTGATCTTCGACAGCGAGTTCGACCAGTACCGGGGTGTGATCGCCTACGTGAGAGTGGTCGACGGCGAATTCAAGAAGGGCGACTCGATCAAGACCTTTCAAACTCCCACAAAAGCTGACATCGACGACATCGGTTTCTTTGCTCCCAAGATGACCAGCACCGACAGCCTGCATGCCGGTGAAGTCGGTTACATCATCACCGGCATCAAAGACGTGGCGAAGCTGCGCGTCGGTGACACGATCACGACCGAGGCCAACCACGCCGACGAGCCGCTTCCCGGCTATCGCGAGGTTCAACCGATGGTCTTTTGCGGCCTGTTTCCGGTCAGCACTGACGAATTCGAGGATTTACGCGAGGCGCTCGAAAAGCTCAAGCTCAACGACGCCGCGCTCAGTTACGAGCCGGAGACGAGTCGCGCACTGGGCTTTGGTTTTCGCTGCGGCTTCCTGGGCCTACTGCACATGGACATTGTGCGCGAGCGGCTGGAGCGCGAGTATGACCTGGAGCTGCTGGCCACGCCGCCCAACGTCCGATACGAGGTGACGCTGACCAACGGCGAGATCGTCAAGGTCAACTCACCGTTCGAGATGCCCGAGCGCGTGGTGATCGAGGAGATCCGCGAACCGTTCATCCGCGCGACGATCCTGACGCCACGCGATTTCGTCGGTGCGGTCATGGAGTTGTGCCAGGAACGCCGCGGCAGCCACGTGGACATGCACTACATCAGCGACAAACGTGTGCAGCTCACCTACGACCTGCCGCTCGCGGAAATCGTTCTGGACTTTTTCGACCAGCTGAAGTCCCGCAGCAGGGGCTATGCCTCATTCGATTACGAGATAACCGGCCTGCGCGCCTCTGATCTGGTGCGGCTCGACATCTTGCTTGCGGGCGATCCCGTAGACGCATTGTCGATGGTCGTGCACAAGGACAAGTCGTATCCGGCGGGACGCCTGGTGACCGAACGTCTGCGCGCGCGCATCCCTCGCCAGCAATTCGACGTGGCGATTCAGGCCACGATCGGCTCGGCGGTCGTGGCCCGTGAGACCGTCAAGGCCGTGCGCAAGGACGTCACCGCGAAGTGTTACGGCGGTGACATCTCGCGAAAGCGCAAGCTGCTCGAAAACCAGAAGAAGGGCAAGAAGCGGATGAAGCAGGTGGGCCGTGTGGAGGTGCCGCAGGAGGCGTTCTTGGCAGTACTGCAGTTGGACGGCGACGGCGACAAGTAGACGAGCCGACTTCAGTCCACGGGGTCGGGTAGGTTTCGGATCGACCGTCAGCAACTCTGAAAGCGAGACACTCGTGGCTGAACCAGTTCCGATTTCCGGCGGGCCGGAGCAAGCAAAGATACGCTCGCCGTGGGCGCCGGCATTGCTGCCGTACATCACCGGAGGTATCTACTTCTTTTACTGGTGGTACGCGATCAACAAAGAATTGAGCGTGCTTGGTCGCAAGCGAGGGTTGGCCCTCGGGGACAGCCCGGCGAAATCGCTTCTAGCCGTCACGCTTGGCGCATTGGTCATAGTGCCGGCCGTAATGTCGTTTTTTGGCACATTCAAGCGAATGAAAATGGCTCAGCGAGCCCTTGGTGTGCCCGAGCCAATTAACGGTTGGTTGTTTTACTTGATGGCTGGTGGTCCGATCGGCACCGCATATCTTCAGACAGCGATGAATCGACTTTGGCGATTCGAAACGGGCAGGCCACTCGACTGGATCGATGAGGCCCTCGTTCAGCCGGTACCCCAAATCCCGCAGGCGATTGCCTCGCCCGCCGCTCCGGCGCCTCCGGTGCCGCCACCGGCCGTTGCGCCTCCGCCGCCGCCTCCGCCTTCGCCACCTCCGGCAACTTGATCATTTCCGACGCCCGGCTTTCACGCCGGGCGTCGGTCGTTCTGGGCGCGACCTCGGACTACGCCGGTCGCGTGTTGCGGCCATCGCTCGGTCGCGCTGCCTCGCGCCCACAAGATGGCTGATTTCACGCCCGGCTGGCTCTGAACCGCGCCCGAGAGCGCTTCGTCGTGGAATCAGTCATCTAGAATCGCGCCCGCAGTTTTCGCCCTCTGTCGTCGGCGTACTTGGCGGCGCGCGGCGCCCGTTCCTCCTCCACAACCAAGGAGCAGTTGCAGTGGCCATCAAGACCGATGCGGTGGGCAAGACGTTCCCACCAGTCGAGTACGTCGTGGGCTCGGAGAAGATCCGAGAGTTCACGGCCGCTACCTACGACGACAACCCGCTTTCCAACGACGAAGACGCCGCCAGGGCCGCCGGATATTCCGGTCTCGTCGCGCCGCCGATGTTCGCGGTCGTTTACAGCAGCAAGGCCGCCGCACCGGCGATGTTCGATCCGGATGTGGCGATGAACTTCGCGATGATGGTGCACGGCGCGCAGGATTTCACGTTCCACAAGCCCGTCGTCGCCGGCGACCGTGTCACCACGACGGCGTCTGTCAAGTCGATCGAGGAAAACGGCGGCAAGGGCTTTTACGTATTCACCACCGAGTCGGTCAACCAGGACGGCGAGCCCGTCGTGACGGCCGACTGGACCTGCATCGTGAGGGGAGTCTGATCATGGCGCCAGCAGTCGGAGAAAAAATCGACGAAGTCCGCGTGACTCCGGACAAGTACCTGCCGCACCGCTACGCGGGAGCGTCGGGAGACTTCAACCCGATCCACATCGACCCCGAGTTCGCGAAGGCCGTCGGCCTGCCGAACACGATTCTGCACGGTCTGTGGTCGATGGCTCAAGTGCAGCGCGCGGCGATTCAGGCCGCGGGTAACGACCCGACGAAGGTCAAGAACCTCAGCGCGCAGTTCCGCGGCATGGGCCAGCCCGAAACCGAGGTGATCGTGACCGGCGAAGTGACCGAGGACGACGGCACGCACATCAAGATCGCGCTTGAGGCGGCGCAGGGCGACAGCCGCATCATCCGCAATTCAGTGGCGGTCGTCGAGAAGTCCTGACCGGTCCGATCTGCCGCACAGTATGAGCAAAGGCCGTCGCGGCGAACCGCGGCGGCCTTTCTCGTAAGGCATGACTGTTGCCTGAATTCCGCCGAAGTCGCGGCGAAACCGGTGCCGGACCGGTAGCGTTAGTACCCACATGCGAGCTTTTGCCCGTGTGAGAACCGAATCAACGGCCTGCGCGCCCTTCCCCCCGGAGGCATCAAGTGAGCGGTTTCACGAAAGAAGACCTGTCATTCGTCAGCAACGGCACCCGTTGTTCGGCCTGGCTTTACAAGCCTGAAGGGATTGAGCGCCCACCGGTGGTCGTGCTTTGTCACGGCCTCGGCGCCGTCAAAGAGATGGGCCTCGACATGTTCTCGGAGCGCTTCGCGCAGGCCGGGATCGCGGCCTTCAGTTTCAACTACCGCGGCTTCGGCGACAGCGACGGCGAGCCGCGCCAGGTGCTCGACATCAACATGCAGCACGATGACATCGCCGCCGCGCTGGCATACGTGCGCGGCCGCACGGACGTGGACGGTTCTCGCGTCGCGCTGTGGGGGAGTTCCTTTGGCGGCGGCCACGTGATGGCGATGGGCGCGCGCGACCATGATCTCAAGGCGGTCGTCAGTCAGTGCCCGTTCACAGAAGGAATGGCCTCGGCGATGACAGTGGGACCGGTCAGCACGGTCAAGTTGATGCTTCGCGCGGCGATGGACACGATCGGCGCGGCGACCGGCGGCCGCACGGCGCGCGTACTGCTGTTCGGCAAGAAGGGCGAGCCGGCGATGATGACCGCGTCCGACGCGCTGCCGGGCATCCTCAGGCTGATCGATCACGGCTCGCGCTTTATGAAGCCGGGCCAGGAAGTGCCCCACTGGGTTCAGGCGCGTATCGCCATGAAGATTCCGTACTACCGGCCGGGCGCGAAGCTCCGGGACGTGAAGTGCCCGACGCTCGTATGCGTATGCGGACAAGATTCAGTGGCGCCGCCGGGGCCGACGCTGAAATACGTCGCCAAGGCGCGCAACGCGATCGCCAAGACCTATCCGGTCGGCCATTTCGATATCTACTTCGACGAGCCGTTCGAACAAGCGGTCGCCGATCAGACCGCGTTTTTGTGCGAGCACCTGGGCGTGGCCGCACCGGCGACAGCCGCGGCGACTACTTGAAGTCGCCGCGGATGAAGCGATAGGCGCCGGGCGACGCGATCGCGGCGATCCAGCCGAGTGCGATCAGCAGTGTCTGCGCGAGACCGAAGGGCGCGGACTGATCGGTCTCGTCGAAAATCGTCATGATCGATACCAACGAGGTGCCGAACGTGTAGTCGCCGTATTTGCCGAGCAGCAGGCGCAACACACCGTCAACCACGAATATCATCGCGAAGGTCGCCACCAGCCCTCCGGCGAAGCTGCGGAAGACAAGCGTGAACGCGGCCGCGATCAGCGCGATCAGCGGCGCTTGAAGCGTGACCGCCAGCGAAAGGTCCAGAATCGATTCAGTGTTCGCGTTAACGCCGTGCGCGGCGCAGATCGTGATCGCCACCAACGCGCTGAAGCCCATCGCGACCGCCGCAAACACCGCGGCGGCGGCCGCGGTTGTGAGCAGTTTCCACGTCAGCACCAGACCGCGTCGTGGCTCGGCGGTGATCGTGCGTCGCATCGTGCCCTGGCCAAATTCGACGCCAAACATCCATGCGCCAAAGACCAGCGCGCCGATCATCACGGCGAACGTGGCCATCGTGGTGGGGCCGCCGCGGTACGCGTCGTCGGTGCTCGGCTGGACCGCGAGGACAATCAGGCCCACGAGTAGCGGCGCGACCAGCGACAATCCCAGGATCCAGCGCGGCATCGGCAGCAGGCGCAGTTTGAGGAGTTCGGGGTTCACGGCGTAGTTCCCGTCGCGCCGTCGGTCGCGCCGCCGATCGCATCACTGCCGCCGACTCCGATGCTGTCTTCCGCCGCCGCCCCGGCCGCCGCCACATTGCCGCCGGTGATGTTCAGGAACGCGGTCTCCAGATCGGCAGCGCGCGGCCGCAGCTCGTCCGGCAGCACGCCGGCCGTTGAGAGTGCATACGCCACTCGCGCGCCGCGGTCGATCTCACCGGACACCAATAGCGCGCCGTCCGGCTCGACGGCCACGGTATATCCCGCCGTCTGAAGCGCGCCGACCGCCGCCGGGTGTTGCTCGCGCGGCACGCGGACCAGATAACCCGTGTCCTGCTGAGCGTCCGCCATCAGATCCGCGATTGGTCCCTCGGACACCAGGCGGCCGCCGTCGATGATCACCGCGCGGTCGGCGGTCTTCTGCACCTCCGCCAGCAGGTGCGACGACACCAGCACGGTCGTGCCCTGCGCGGGCAGCGAGCGAATAAGTTCGCGAATCTCCACCACACCGGCCGGATCCAGTCCGTTGGTCGGCTCGTCCAGAATCACAAGTTGCGGAACGTTGACCAGCGCAAGCGCCAGGCCCAGCCGCTGGCGCATGCCCAGCGAATACTTCTTCACGCGGTCGCTCGCCCGTGCGGACAGTCCGACCTGGCCGAGCAGCGCGCCGATTCGCGGATCGTGGTCCGACATGCCCAGGCTCGCGGCCTGAATGCGCATGTTCGACTCGGCGCTTGCGTTGGCGTAAAGCGCAGGCTCTTCGACCAGCGCGCCGGTCCGGCGGACCGCGTCGTGAAAACCGCCGCCGCCCGGTGCGGCTCCGAGCAATGAGATCGACCCGCCGTCGCCGCGGGCAATCCCCAGAAGTAGACGCATCGCGGTGGTCTTGCCCGCGCCGTTCGGGCCGAGCAGCGCGGTCACGCTGCCCTCCGGCACCGAGAAGCTGAGCTGGTCGATCACGGCGCGCGAGTCGTAGCGTTTGCTGACGGTGTCGAAGCTCACGAGTGGCTGCATGGGCGCAAAAACTATCCTCTAGGTGATGCTCTCTTCCCGCCAGGAACAGATCTTGCGCATCGTCGTGGATGTCTTCACCGCGAGCGGCTCCCCCGTTGGCTCGCGTTCGATCGCCGATCGGACGGACGTGCCCTGGGCGGCGTCCACCGTGCGCAACGAATTCGCCGTGCTTGTCAGCCACGGTCTGCTTGAGCAACCGCACACTTCTGCCGGCCGCCGGCCGACGGAGTCCGGTTATCGCTACTTCGTGGACGGTCTGCTGGCCACGCGCGACGCGGCGCTGGAACAGCGCCCGGGCATCGAGCTCACCTTCGACCGCCGCGAGGTCGCGGACGCAATTCGCCGCACTACGGAATCGCTGGCCGAGGCCACCGCGCTGATGGCGCTGATCTCGGCGCCGCCGCTTTCCACCGAAGACATCCTGCGTGTGGAGTTGATTCGGCTTCAGCCGAACAAGGTGATGATCGTCGTGATCGCATCGTCGGGTGGAGTCACGAAGCGCCAGTTCGAGTTCGAGCGTGAGGTTGATCCAGGGCTGGTGGAGTGGGCCACCGGGTACCTCAACGAAACGCTCAAAGGCATGCCGCTTGGTGCGCGGACCACGCGCACGCGGTTGTTCGCGCCGGACCTGCCGGCCACCGAGCGCAGCTTCTTGGAGGCGATTTCGCCGATGTTTATCGAACCGCCGGTCGGCGACGAGACGCTGTTCGTGGGCGGCGCCGGGCATCTTGTCGGCGGCCACGGCGAGCAGGCGATTCCCGGCCTTGATCGGCTGATGACCGCGGTCGAGGAACGCGCGGTGGTCACGCGCCTGCTGCGCGAGCGGCTCGGCGAACGAGGCGTGTACCTGCGAATCGGTCGTGAGAACGAGGCGAGCGAGCTGGCCGGCGCCAGCGTCGTGGGCGCGAATTACGGAACGCACACCCGCAATCTGGGTTCTGTCAATGTGATCGGTCCCGTACGCATGGATTATCCCCGCGCGATCGCCTCGGTGCGCTACGCCGCCGCACGGCTGAGCGACTTCGTCGTCGGGGTTTACGAGTAACCGCCGCCGGACGCGGCACCTACAGGGATGGAGACGGTTTGATGGCAACCACGCGCGACTACTACGAGATTCTCGGCGTCGACCGCGGCGCCGACGAGGGCGAGATCAAAAAAGCGTTTCGCAAGCTCGCGCGCACGCATCATCCAGATGTCAACGACTCCCCGGAGGCCGAAGAGGAGTTCAAGGAGATCGCGGCCGCCTACGAGGTGTTGTCAGACGCCGAGCGCCGCGCCACGTACGACCGCTACGGGCACGAGGGACTGCGGCGCAGTGGCGCGGAGCCGGATTTCAGCGGCTTCAGCGACTTCTCGAGCATCTTTCAGGCGTTCTTTGACGGCGCTGCGTCTGGGATCTTCGGCCGCGGCGGCGGCGGAAACATGCCGCGCAAGGGCGGTGACCTGGCCGTCGACATTTCGATCACGCTCGAAGACGTGATCACCGGTAAGAACGAGGACATTGAGTTTGAGGTCGTGGACGTCTGTGGCGTTTGCGAGGGTTCGCGCGCCGAACCCGGCAGCAAGATTGCCAACTGCGACCAGTGCGGTGGTTCGGGGCGGGTGCGCCTTGTCACGCGCACGGTGCTGGGCCAGATGGCGCGCGAGATGGAATGCAGCAGGTGCGACGGCGTTGGCCGCAAGATCGAGAAGCCGTGCAAGCAGTGCCACGGTAAGGGCCGTGTTCGCACGGACCGGGAGATCGCGGTGGAGATTCCGGCCGGTATCGACGACGGCCAGCAGATTCGTATCGCCGGCAGTGGTCACGCGGGTCCGCACGGTGGTCCGCCCGGCGACGTGTACGTGGTCGTGCGCGTGGCCGACGACGAGCGCTTCCATCGCGAGGGCACGGAGCTTTACACGGTTGTGGACGTGGACGCTCACGACGCGATGCTCGGCATGACACTGGAAGTGGAGACGCTCGACGGTGTGGAGGAGATCGAGATCGAATCCGGCACCATGCACGGCGACGAGGTGAAGATTCGCGGTCACGGACTGCCGGGTCTGCGCAACAACACCCGGGGGGATTTTCACGTCGTCGTGAATCTGCGCGTGCCACACAATCTCACCGAGGAGCAGCGCGATCTGCTCGAGCGATTCGGCGAAACCGTGACCAGCGACAACCTGCGCGAACCGCGCCGCGAGGGCATCATGTCGCGGTTGCGCCGGGCGCTGCGGTGAACGCGCCGGTTCGCGACGTGCCCGCGAGGCGGAGTTTGTCCCTTGCGCCGCACCGGTCGAGGCCGCGCGCGTGATCCGGCTGGCAATCCGCTGCCGCGCGGAGGACGCCGAGCTTGCGCTGGCACAACTGATGGAACTGGCGCCGAGCGGGGTGGAGGAAGTGCGCGATGGCGAGATCGTGGAGTACGCCGTCTATGGCCCGCCCGGCGAGGTGCCGGAGTTGCCGGACCTGCGCGCGGCCGTCGGCGGAGCGCTTGTCGAGGTCACCACGAGCGAGGTTGCCGACGACTGGCACGAGCGGTGGAAGCAGTTCCACGGCGCCGTGCTCGTGGGCGACGACGCGCGAGGGCGGGTGCTGTTGCGCCCAACCTGGGAACCCGCCGACGAGAAGGTCGAAGCCCACGAGATCGTGCTCGACCCCGGACAGGCGTTTGGTACGGGGTCGCACCCGACCACGCGATTGTGCTTGGAACTGATGCTCGACCTGCGGCCTGAAGGCGAGCTTGTCGATCTCGGCTGCGGCAGCGGCGTGCTCGCGATTGCGGCACGTAAGCTCGGCTGGGATCCGGTGCGCGGCTATGACTTTGATCCACTGGCGGTTGAGGCGACAGAGGAGAACGCGCGCTTGAACGACGTATCCGTGTCCGTCGCCCGCGCCGATCTGCGCGACGGTCTACCCGCGCCGGCGTCCACGGCGCTCGCGAACCTGATGCGCCCGTTGCTGCTTGACGTGGCGAGGCAGATCGGCGCGGCCGCGGATAGCGGCGCGATCGAGCGAATGATCCTGTCGGGTCTGCTCAACGAGGAGGCGGATGAAATCGCCGCCGCCTACGACTGCCTGGGGTTCAGCGAGCGGCGGCGCGTCAGCGAAGGCGGCTGGACGGGACTGCTGCTCGCGCGGTAGTCTGCGGGTCGGTGCCCGGTCGCGCTGAAAGCACGTTATTTCGGACAGCTCGCGCTTGGTCGCCGGCGCAGGCTAGCGACGCTGTGCCGCCGGGCGAAGCCGTGCAAACCAGCGACACCGTGCGCGCCCTGCCAACTCAGGCCGAGCTTGCGGACGCGCGCGCCGGAGTTGCGCCCGTGCTGGTCACGGGCGTGCCGCGATCGTCCACCACCTGGACGGCCGCGCTGCTTGCGGCCGCATGCGGCGAGCCAGGCCTGGTGGAGCCGGACAATCATCACCATCAACCGCTGACGATGGTCGCGAAGCGGGGTCTGGGGTCGTTCCCCGTGCTGCGGCCGGGCGACATCGCGCCCGCGTTCGCCGATCACTGGAGGCGCGTAATCGCGGGAGCGTGGCCGCGCAATCTGGACCCGGCCAGCGTCGCCGCTGATCGACTCTTGTCGGGGCTGGACCGCCGCGCGCGCGATCTGGCGCTGCTGTCTCCGGAAGAACACGGCGAGCTTTTCCACTCACTGGAGGAACTACTTGCCGGATTCAGTCCGCCGCGCGACGGCGAACACCACCTTGTCATCAAATCCGTGCAACTCAGCCTTGCTCTGGAGTGGTTCGCCGAATTGATGCCCGAGGTGCGAATCGTCGTCGTCGAACGCGACCCGCTCGACGTGACCGCCAGCTGGACTACCCAGTACGGCGACGACATGGGCCCGCTGGCGCCGGGATGGCGCGAGCGGTTGGCGCCGGATGGCGATCCGCCGTCTTCTCCGCGTCCCGACGCTTCCCCCGTTGAGCGAATCGCCTGGAAGGTCGGCCTCCTGCACACCGCGCACCACAAAGCCGCCACGCGCCTGAATTGCCATGTCATCGAACACGAGCCAATGTGCGAAGACCCGGAACCACTGATCACATCGCTTGCCCGCGACCTAAGCCTGCCCTACCCGGAAGCGGCCGCCGCCAAGGCCCGCCAAACCAATTCCCCAGGCTCCGGCTACCAGATCAACCGCCTTCGCGCCGGCCTCGCCGGCAGCGCCCGCCGCCGCCTCAGTCACGCTCAGCGCACCGCTGCCGAACGCGTCCTCGACGGCTTCGGAATCCCCACCACATTCGCGCCGTCGCCTCGCTGAACCTCGACTCGCCAATACACTCCCGCCCAATGCGAGCCGTAACCATCACAGACGGCGCACTGTCGATCCAAGAGCACGCCGATCCCTCGCCCGGTGTCGGCGAGATCCTCGTGCGCGTGCGCGCGGCCGGTCTCAACGGCGCCGACCTGTTGCAGGTCAAAGGCGCCTATCCGGCGCCGCCCGGTTCGCCGCCGGACATCCCGGGACTGGAGTTTGCCGGCGAGGTTGTTTCACGCGGGCCCGACGCCGATCGCTTTGAAGAGGGTGACCGCGTGATGGCGATTGTCGGTGGAGGCGGCCAGGGTGAGCTGATCGCCGTACATGAACGACAGGCGATGCCGGTGCCGCAAAAGCTTGATTGGTCGCAGGCCGGCGGCTTGCCTGAGGTTTTCACCACCGCCCACGACGCGGTCTTCACCCAGTGCAACCTGCGTCCCGGCGAACGTCTGCTGGTACACGGCGGCGCGGGTGGAGTGGGCACCGCAGCGATCCAGCTCGGCGCGGCGGCCGGCGCCCACGTCACCGCGACCGTACGCAATCCAGACATGCGAGATGCCGTCGCGGCGTTTGGCGCACACGACGTGCTCGACCCGGAGGGATTTGAACGGAGCGGCCCGTTCGACGTGATCCTCGAACTAGTCGGCGCTCCGAACATGCCCGCCAACCTGAAGTCCATTAACACCGACGGCCGCATCGTCGTGATCGGCGTAGGCGCCGGTTTCAAGTCGGATGTAAACCTGCTCGCGCTGATGAACAAGCGCGCCGCGCTGCGCGGCTCGACCCTGCGCGCCCGTCCGCTGGAGGAGAAGTCGCTAACGGCCCGCGCGGTGGAGCGCAGTGTGCTGCCGCTGTTCGAAAACGGCTCCATCAGCGTGCCCGTCGCCAAGACCTACGCGCTCGACGACGTCCAATCCGCCTACGACCACTTCGCCGCCGGCGGCAAGTTGGGCAAGATTGTGCTGACGCTCTAGGTTGTATAAGAGCCAAGATCTACCGCGACCATTACCCTGAACCCATGCCCATCCTCGAC
Source organism: Actinomycetota bacterium (assembly GCA_016213645.1). Classification (GTDB taxonomy): domain Bacteria; phylum Actinomycetota; class Thermoleophilia; order Solirubrobacterales; family JACPNS01; genus JACPNS01. The sequence goes on along the minus strand of JACQZY010000007.1, from coordinate 62,577 downwards.
CAACTCCAATCAGACGTCAAGGCCGCGATGAAAGCGGGCGAGAAGGACAAGGTCCAAGCCTTGCGCCTTGTTGTCGCCGATCTGCAGCGCGCGATCAAAGAAGGCAACTCCGACGAGGTCGGCGTTTTGCAGTCCGCGCGCAAGAAGCGGCTTGAGTCCGCAAAGGCTTTCCGCGACGGCGGCCGTGACGAGGCCGCAGCCCAGGAAGAGCGCGAAGCCGAATTGATCGACGTGTATCTGCCCGCGCAAATGAGCGATGACGAACTCGCCGGAATTGTTGCCGAGGCGATCGAGCAGACCGGTGCGGCTGGGCCCGCCGACATGGGCAAGGTGATGGGCACGGTGATGCCGCGCGTGAAGGGTCTGGCGGACGGCAACCGCGTGCAGGCCGCCGTCAAAGAGCGCCTGACCTGAGGGGCCTGATTACTTGACCCGCACCGCCATCGAGCTCGACAACAGCGTCGCGGCCGAGTTGGCCGGCACGCAGGACGCCGTGCTCAGGACGCTCGAGGAGCATCTCGATTGCGCCGTTCACCTGCGCGGCAACATCCTCACTCTCGAAGGCGAAGACATCGACGTAAAGGCCGCGCGCGGCGTGGTCGAAGAGCTTGCGGAGTTGATCGAGAACGGTCACGAGATCGCCCCCGGCACGATCGAGGTGGTCGCCGGCGCGCTCGACCAACACAGAAACGCGGCCGACGTACTTGAGGACGTCGTCTGGCGTCACCGCGACAAAAAGGTTTCTCCAAAAACGATCAACCAGAAAAATTACGTCGAGGCGATCCGCAACAAGACCGTCACCTTCGGCGTGGGTCCGGCCGGTACCGGCAAGACCTATCTGGCGATCGCAATGGCCGCGCAGGCACTGAGCAGCCGCCGTGTTGGCCGCATCATCCTCACTCGTCCGGCCGTCGAGGCCGGAGAACGACTGGGCTTCTTGCCCGGAGATCTGATGGCCAAAGTCGATCCTTACCTGCGCCCGTTGTTTGACGCGCTCTACGACATGCTCGAGCCCGAGAAGGTCAATCAGTACATGGAAGGCGGCGCGATCGAAGTGGCGCCGCTGGCCTTTATGCGCGGTAGGACCTTGAATGACAGCTTCGTGATCCTCGATGAGGCGCAAAACACCTCTCCCGAACAGATGAAGATGTTTCTGACGCGGTTGGGCTTTGGTTCGCAGATCGTCGTCACCGGAGACATCACGCAGATCGACCTGCCCAAGGGCGAACGTTCGGGGCTGATTGAAGTAGCCCAAGTGCTCGAAGGGGTCGACGATATTGCTTTTGTGCGCTTTGGCGATGAGGACGTGGTGCGGCACAAGCTCGTGCAGCACATCGTCACCGCTTACGCCGAGCACTCCGAACAGCTCGAACGGCAGCGTAAATCGCGTAAGAAGACCGGCGGCTCAAGTGGCAACCGTCGCGGCGACGGCGACCGATGAACGGCGATTTGTTCGAGGCCGATCCGCGTGATCCGGGCTCGCCCGAGATCGAACTGGTAGGCAGTGAAGACACGTCTCTGGTGGATGCCGCCGTGGCCACGTTGCGGCGACTTGGTGTAAACCACGGCCACGTCGCGATCCAGATCGTCGAGCTGGCGCGCATCCACGCACTAAACCTTGAGTACCGCGCGATGGATTCGCCGACCGACGTGCTCAGCTTTCCGATGGACGGCGAGGCGATCGCGTACGGTCAGCTGCCGGATCCCGAGTCCGGCCCGTTTGAACTCGGTGACGTGGTGATCTGCCCGGAGCACACCGAGGACATGGTCGAAGCCGTCGTGCACGGCGTGTTGCACCTCTGCGGCTTGGATCACGAGACCGACGACGGCGAGATGCTGGCGCTGCAAGACGGGATCGTCGCGAGCTTGTATGACGGGAGCGCGGGCGCATGACCCTGCACGACCCCGGCAATCTCCAGTCCTTTGACGGCATGCAGACCCGCTCGGGCATGATCGCGCTGGCCGGACGTCCCAATGCAGGCAAATCAACACTCGTCAACGCGATCGTCGGCGAGAAGGTGGCGATCGTCAGCGACAAGCCACAGACCACTCGTCGCGCGGTACGCGGTGTGCTCACGCGAAACGACGCGCAGCTGGTGCTGGTAGATCTGCCCGGCAGTCAGCGCCCTCGCGACGCGATGACCGAACGCATGCAAAAGGGCGTGATACGAGCCGTCGCTGACTGCGACGGCGCACTGTTTGTGCTTAACGGCCAGCAGCGTTCGGGCGGTGGCGATCACTATCTGGCAGAGCTGATCAAGCAAGCCAACGTGCCGGTGATCACCGTTGTGAACAAGATCGATCTGCTCGACAAACAGCGCACCGCGCAGGCGCTGCTGGACACGGCGGAGTTTGCGCCCGGCGAGATCTATCCCGTGTCCGCGCGCACCGGCGAAGGCGTGCCCGAACTGATTGAGGGGTTGATGGCGACGCTTCCTCCGGGTCCGTTTCTTTTTCCGCCCGAGGAAGCCACCGACGAACCGCTTGAGGTGCGCGTTGCCGAGCTGATTCGCGAGCAGGCGCTGGCGCGCACGCGCGACGAGCTACCGCACGCGATCGAAGTGCGCGTAGACGAGATCGAGCGCGTCGAGCCGGCCGACGACAGCGGCACGATCACCTACGTGAACGCCAACCTGTGGGTGGAAACCGAATCGCAAAAAGGCATCGTGATCGGTAAAGGCGGCCGCATGATCAAGGCGATCGGCGCGGCCGCACGACCGGGCTTGGAGAAACTGCTCGACTCGCACGTACACCTTGAGTTGCGCGCCACGGTGCGTAAATCCTGGCGGCGCGACGATGGACTGCTGGACCGGCTGGGGATCGGGTGAACGGCGCGTTGAGAGGTCCGTCGTTGGATCACTACTAATCCTATAGTAAATACCACTACAATAGATAGTGGTATGAAAACCGGGCTCAATCCTTTTGTCTACAACCATCCGATCGATCCCCCGGACTTGATTGATCGCGATGCAGAATCACAAATGCTTGCGACGCTGGCGCAGGAGGGAAATCACGCTCGGCTAACCGCTCCGCGACGGTACGGCAAGACGAGCTTGTTGCGAAAGGTGCTGGCCGACTGCGATCGCCTCGGAATGCCCACGGCCTACGTCGATTTTTTCGGAATACAAACCGCCGCTGACGTCGTACATCGGCTCGACGGTGGCTATCGAGCGAGCTTCCACGGACCCTTTCGCAAATTTGCCGAGGCGCTCATCAGGTCGATTCAGCCGCAAGTCAGCTTCTCCGCGGAAGGCGCCACGATCTCGATGGGAATTTCGCGCGACGACCGCCAGAGCCTTGACCGCCTACAGACGTTGCTCGATCTACCGGTCAAGCTGTTCGAAAAAACCGGCGTACGCGCGGTGATCGCATTTGACGAGTTTCAATCTCTTTTGGGTGCCGGCCCCAATCTCGACGGATTTCTTCGGTCGCGAATCCAGGCGCAGACGAAAGAGGCGACCTACTTATTCGCCGGCTCGCACCCGGGAATGATGCGTGAGCTCTTTTCGAATCGAGAAAGGCCACTATTTGGCCAAGCGAGACCGGTCGTGCTTGGCCCTCTCGCAGATGCTGACCTATATCTCTACATCGCGGAACATTTCGAACTTACGGGCAAGGATTCCGGCTCGGCGCTGGGGAGGCTGCTGGATGTGGTCGTCGGACACCCTCAGCGAGCGATGTTGATGGCGAATCGCGTGTGGGATGAAACCGAACCGGGAGCGGTCGCCGATGAGGAGGTTTTCGTACGTGCGCTAGACGGAGTGATCGCGGATCATGCGGAAGCATTTGAGTCGGAGTGGAGGCGATTGAACGTTTCCGATCGGCGACTTGTCTCGGCTCTGGCGACGGGTGTTGGTCCGTTTTCGGCCGAGGCAAAATCCCGATTCGGAATTGCGCCCGGGTCGGTGGAAGCGTCGCGTCGGCGGTTGCTTGATGACGGAGTAATCGCCGATGCCGGTGGAGGTCGAACGAGCTATCTGGTCGACCCGCTCTTCGGCATATGGGTTCGGTCACTTCTGGGATGAACGAACAGCCGCTCGGGCTTGATCCGGCCGCGCCGCCGGTAATATCCGCTCACCATGGCCGACGCAGACATCCTCTTCAAGCCCGCCGTTGAACTTGCGGCGATGGTTCGCGCCGGTGAGGTCAGCGCGCGCGAACTGACGGAGCTTTCGCTGCGTCGCGCCGACCGCTACGACCCGTTGCTCGGCGACTTCACGGTGATCGACGCGGATCGCGCGCTTGCCGTCGCCGACGAGATCAAGCCCGGCGACGAACGGCCGTTCGCCGGCGTGCCGACGGCGATCAAGGACATTGGACCGTTCCTCGCCGATTACCCGTACACCGCCGGCGCAAAGATTTTCGGAGACTTCACGCCGCGCAGCGATTCCAGCATCGTGCGGCGCATCAAGGACGCCGGCTTTGTGATCATCGGCAAGACAAAGACTCCGGAGATGGGCATTCTGCCTGTCACCGAGCCGCTGCGATACGGGCCGGCGCGCAACCCCTACGACACCAGCCGCACGCCGGGTGGCTCTTCGGGCGGCGCGGCCTCGGCGGTGGCGGCGGGCATTCTGCCTGTTGCGCATGGAAACGACGGTGGCGGCTCGCTGCGCATTCCGGGCGCCTGCTGCGGGTTGATCGGATTTAAACCATCACGCAACCGCGTCTCGGGGGCCCCGCTGCTGGCCGAGCACCCGCTGACGATCGACATGATGCTCACCCGCAGCGCCGCCGACACGGCAGCCACGCTCGACGTGCTGGCCGGCTACGAGCTTGGAGACGCCAGCTGGGCGCCGCCGCCAAGTGCGCCGTTCGCCGAGGCCGTCAAACGCGACCCGGGCCGCCTGAAGATCGGATACACGGTCAAGCCCGCGGTCGACATGCCCGTGGACCCGTCGCATATCGAGCAGGTAGAGCAGACCGCGAAGCTGCTGGAATCGCTCGGCCACGACGTTGAGCCTTTTGACATTCCGTGGGGCAGCCCCGAACTGATGGTGCTTTTCACGAAGATCTTTGGCGGCTGGATCTCGACGATGACCGAATTCGCCGCGGCCGTGAGCGGTCAGGAGGTCACCGAGGACTCCGTGGAGGCGCTCACTTGGGAGATTTGGCAGATCGTCAAGGACGTGACCGCGCTCGATTGGATCAAGTCAAACGCGATGGCCTTCGCTTTCGCGCGCGAGATCGTGACAAAAGTCAGCGATTACGACATTCTGCTCACGCCGGTGCTAAACCAGCGCCCCGTACCGATCGGATACATCGACTCCACGGAGGGCATGGATGCGTTCCGCAGGGCGGCGGAATTCACGAGCTTCACGGCCGGGATCAATCTCTCCGGCCAGCCGGCGGTTTCCCTGCCGACCGGGATCGGCGATGACGGATTGCCGCACGCGATTCAGCTGATCGGCCGCCCGGCCGACGAAGAGACACTGCTTTCGCTGATCGGTCAGCTCGAAGAGCCGCTGGGCTGGGCCGCGCTGCGTCCCGGCTTCGCCGGTTGACGCCACACGCGAAGACCGATCCGGCGACTGATCCGCGGTAACTGCGGCGGACGTTTTGGCGCGTACTTTCGTGCGCTTAGACTCTCGGTCATCGTGAACGACCCCTCAGGCATCAACTTCGGCGAAAGCGGCCTGCTGCCGTGCATCGTGCAAGACCGCGCCAGCGGCGCGGTGCTGACGCTCGCCTACATGAACCGCGAGTCGCTTCAGCGCACGCGAGAGACCGGCGAGACCTGGTTCTACAGCCGCTCGCGCGGCGAGCTCTGGCACAAGGGCGAGACCAGCGGTAACACTCAAAAAGTGTTGGAACTGCGATACGACTGCGACGCCGATGCACTGCTTGCGATCGTCGAGCCAGCGGGCCCGGGATGTCACACCGGAGAGTTCAGCTGCTTTTATCGCTCGCTCGGCGAGACAGGCGAGGCCGCCGGCGAGGGCGAAACAGGCGCTGCTCCCGAACGCCAAAGCTTTGAAGCTCCCGGCGAGCTGCAGCGCACGCTCGACGCGCGCCGCGATCAGATGCCCGAGGGCTCTTACACCACCACTTTGCTGAATGATCCCGGCCTAATCGCCGAGAAAGTGCTCGAAGAGGCCGAAGAGGTCACCCGCGCCGCGCGCGAAGAAACCGACGAGCGTGTGGCCGAGGAAGCGGCCGATGTGATTTACCACATGGCCGTATTGATGACCAGCCGTGGGCTGCGTCTGCAGAACGCCTTTGACGTGCTCAACAACCGGGCCCAGCCCCGATGAGCGACACGCCGGGTAAAACGTTCGGCCCGGCCGATCCCGCCGCCGCTAAGCCGACGCTGCTGCCTGCGCTGGAGCGGGTGCGCGAACTTGCGGCATCGGGCAAGACCGTGATCCCGCTCACCTACAGCTTTGTCGAGGATTGCGAAACGCCGGTCTCGGCATACCTGAAGCTTCGCGGAAGTGGCCCTTCGTTCTTGTTGGAGTCGGCCGAGCAGGGCATGCGCTTCGGCCGATGGAGCTTTATCGGTGTGAAACCACGCTCGCTGATCGTTCTGAATGACGGCAAGCTGATGGTGGACGGCGATGCGGCGGCGTTTGAAGATCCGTACCGTGCCGTCGCGGCTCACCTGGAGCGTTACGTGCCCGCCGAGCTGCCGGAACTGGACCTGCCGCCGTTTGTCGGTGGTGCCGTGGGGCTGTTTGGCTACGACCTCGTGCGTTACGTCGAGCCGCTCGGAGAGTCAAATCCAGACCCGATCGGCATTCCCGACATGGCACTGACGATCACCGGCGCGCTTGTGGCGTTTGACCACACCAAGCACCGCGTAATTGTGATCTCGAACATATTTCTTGACGGCGACGGCGACGGCGACGGCGACGTTGTCGCTGACGTTGACGCCGCCTACGCCGAAGCGGCGTCGCGCATTGACGAAATCCGCGCAGCGCTGGCCAAAGCCGTGCCGCATCGGTCGCATGAGCCGCGCGAGCCGGAGCCGTTCATCTCCAACATGGGCGACGACGGCTACGCGGCGGGCGTTGAGACGATCAAGGAGTACGTTCGCGCCGGCGACGCGTACCAGGTGGTGCCTGCCCAGCGCTGGAGTGGACCATGCCCGGTGGATCCGTTCAGCATCTATCGCGGAATTCGCGCGATCAATCCTTCTCCGTACATGTACTTCCTGGAGTTTGAGGACTTCCACCTGGCCGGCGGCTCGCCGGAACCGCTGGTGAAGGTGACCGGCCGCCACGCCGAATACCGCCCGATCGCCGGCACTCGGCCGCGCGCCGAGGACCCGGCCGGTGACGCGGCGCTGGCCGCGGAACTGCTGGCCGACGAAAAGGAACGCGCCGAGCACATGATGCTGGTGGACCTTGGCCGTAACGACCTGGGCCGCGTCTGCGAATACGGCAGCGTGCAGGTGGACGACCTGATGCGCATCGAGACTTTCAGCCACGTTCTGCACATCGTCAGCTCGATCAGCGGCAAGCTGCGCGAAGGCGAGAGCGCGATCGAGCTGCTGCGCTCGTGCCTACCTTCGGGCACGCTGTCGGGCGCGCCGAAGGTGCGCGCGATGCAGATCATCGACGAGGTTGAGCCGCACAAACGCGGTCCATACGCGGGCGCGGTGGGTTACGTGGATTTCGGCGGGAACCTCGACACTTGCATCGTGATCCGCACGGTCGTGGTCAAGGACGGACAGGCGTACATTCAGGCCGGCGGCGGTATCGTCGCCGACTCCGTGGCCGCCACCGAGGTCGCCGAAACCCACGCCAAGTCGCGCGCCGTGTTCCGGGCGATGGAGCTGGCCGCGGCGCAGCCGGAGTGGGGTTAGGGACTCGCCATGCCGAGCGTGCTGATCATCGACAACTACGACAGCTTCACCTACAACCTTGTGCAATACATGGGCGAGCTCGGCGCGCAGATCGAGGTCGTGCGCAACGACAAAGCCACCGTCGATCAACTGATCAAACTCAACCCCGAGCGCGTCGTCGTGTCTCCCGGTCCGTGCACGCCCAACGAGGCCGGCATCTCGATGGAGGCGATCGAGCGATTTGGCGAGATCGGCACCCCGGTGCTGGGGGTGTGTCTGGGTCATCAGGCGATCGGTCAGGTTTACGGCGGCAGCGTCGTGCGCAACGAGCCGATTCACGGCAAGACGATGAACGTCACGCACGACGGCAAAACGCTGTTTACGGGGCTTTCAAACCCGCTCCAGGTCGGCCGGTATCACTCGCTTGTCGTGGCTCGGGAGGATCTGCCGGACAAGCTTGAAGTGTCGGCCGAGGGCGGCGGGCTGATCATGGCGCTGCGCCACCGCGAACTGCCCGTAGAGGGCGTGCAGTTCCACCCGGAATCGATCATGACCACCGAAGGCATGAAGCTGCTCGACAACTTTCTAACCGGTTGAGTGACTAAGCGGTTCGATTTACCCGTATCCTGCTCTGCACGCGATATCGCTTTAACGATGCCCAGCAGCCAGACTTCACCGCCACAGAACGCGCCAGCGGCGCCAACCCCCGCGATGACCAACGCGATCGATCAGGTTGCCGACGGCGTGGACCTGACCGCCGCCGAGGCCGCCGACGTGCTCGACCAGATCATGCGCGGTCAAGCCGGTGAGGTGGAGACCGCCGCGTTCTTGATCGCACTCCGCACGAAAGGTGAAACGGCGTCCGAGCTCGCCGGTCTGGCGCGGGCGATGCGCGCGCACGCTATGCCCGTGAGTTGTTCGCGCGCCGACCTGGTGGACACCGCCGGCACCGGCGGCGGCACGCCCACGTTCAACGTCTCCACGACGGCGGCGTTCGTGGCCTGCGGCGCCGGCTGCGCCGTGGCCAAGCACGGCAATCGCTCGAGCACCAGCAAGAGCGGCAGCGCGGATCTGCTCGAAGCGCTGGGCGCAAAGATTGAACTTCAGCCCGACGTTGTGGGGCAGTTGATCGACGAGATCGGTTTTGGCTTCATGTTCGCGCCGCTCTACCACAGCGCGATGAAGTACGTGATGCCGGTGCGGCGCGCGCTCGCCGTGCGTACGGCGTTCAATTTTCTCGGCCCGTTGACGAATCCCGCGGGAGCTTCTCGCCAGTTGATCGGCGTGTCGGATCCTCGCTTTCAGGACACGATCGCCCATGCTCTTGCCGAGCTGGGTACGGTGCATTCGATGGTCGTTCACGGCATGGACCGGCTAGACGAACTTTCGGCCACGCACGCGACCCGTGTCACGGAGGTGCGCGACGGTCGCGTAAGCAGCCACGAGGTCACTCCGGATGAGCTTGGCCTGGAGACCGTTGAGCCGGGTCGCTTCAGCGCCGGCACGCCGGAGGAGAACGCAGAGACCACGCGAAACGTGCTTTCAGGCGCAGACGGGCCGAATCGTACTCTTACGGTGATTAACGCCGCCGCCGCGATCTATGTGGGCGGCAAGGCGGAAACGCTGGCCGGGGCCGTGCAACTGGCGATCCAGTCGATTGACAGCGGCGCCGCTCGTGACAAACTAGAAGCGTTCGTGCAGCGCTCACGGGAATTGGGGGAGTAAGCCACTTGGGCAGCAGAATCGAAGGACTGATCGCTTCCACCCGCGACGCGGTTGAGGTGCGAAAGCGCGAACTGCCGGTCGCCGAGCTGGAAAAGCTGATCTCCGGCAATCGCCACGAAGGAAAGCCGTTTTCGGAGGCGCTCGTGCGGCCCGGCCTATCCGTGATCGCCGAGCACAAGCGCCGGTCGCCGAGCGCCGGTGAGATCCGCGCGGGATCGAATGTCGCGGAGGTTGTGCAGGCGTACGAACGTGGTGGCGCCGCCGCGCTGTCGGTGCTCACGGAGCAGCAGCATTTCGGAGGCGGCCTTCAGGACCTGGATGAGGCGCGCGCGGCTACGGGGCTGCCGATCTTGGCGAAGAATTTTCACCTCGATCCGTATCAGCTCTTTGAGTCGGCCGCGCACGGCGCCGACGCGATTCTGATTGTCGTCGCTTCAGTGAACGAGGAACGGCTGCGCGAGCTCTACGACGAAGCGCACGCACTCGACCTTGACGCGATCGTCGAAGTTCACGACGAAGATGAATTGGAGCGGGCGCTCGCGATCGACGCCGACGTGATCGGCATCAACAACCGCAATTTGGCGACCTTCGAGATCGACGTGGAAACCACATTCCGTCTGTTGACCGACGTGCCGACCGGCAAGACCGTGGTGGCGGAGTCCGGTATCTCCAACATGGAGCAGATCGAGCGGCTCGAAGAGGCCGGCGTCGACGCCGTGCTGATCGGCGAGGCGTTGATGCGCGCACCGGATTTGGAAGAGGCCTGCCGGGCGTTCGCTCGCCTGGAGGACGAGCCGCCGCAACGTTGATCGAGCCTCCATGATGCTGCTGGTCTTCAGGCCGCGTTAAGGCACGGTTAGAAAGCACCGAAAACGCTGTCCGACCGGGGTTCCCGGGTCGATCATCCTGCTAAATAATTCACTCATGGAATCGATCACCAGCACCTACCACAACGGACCGGCCCTTCCGCCTGATGGCGGCGGCTCCGGCAAGCATTCTTTTCTCTCTGCTGTTGTCGGCGGCGCCGTCGTGGCCGCGGTCTTTGCTGTGCTGACGATCCTCGGCGTAATCGGCGGCGAGACTCGCACCGTCGTGCAGCAGGGCGTGAGCGGCACCACCACCGTTAGTGACGACGAGCTGCTGACCGTCAACGAGATTTACAGGAAGACCTCTCCAGGGGTCGTTTCCATCAAGACCCGCGTCAACGCCGGTGGCTCGGACAATATCTTCGGCGTTCAGCAGGAGGGCCTGGCTTCGGGCACGGGAGTCGTGATCGACAAAAAGGGTTTCATAGTCACCAACGCGCACGTTGTCGAGAACAACACCGCCAGCCCGACGGTGCAGTTCAACGATGAGAAGTCCGTAACGGCGAAGGTCGTGGGCAGGGACCCATCCAACGACATTGCCGTGCTCAAGATCGACCCGAAGGGCCTGAAACTCGAACCGGTGCCGCTTGGTAAATCCTCCAAGCTCGAAGTCGGCAGTCCGGTTGTGGCGATCGGCAGCCCGTTTGGACTCGATCAGACGGTGACGACCGGAATCGTGTCCGGACTGCAACGCGAGATCACCGCTCCGAATCAATTTACGATCGGAAACGTAATTCAAACCGACGCAGCGATAAATCCCGGCAACTCCGGAGGTCCGCTGCTTGACGCTGCCGGCCGCATGATTGGTATGAACAGTCAGATCGCCACGAGCGGCAACAGTGAAGGCAATGTTGGCATCGGCTTCGCCGTGCCGATCGACACAATAAGGAAGATTCTGCCGGAGCTGGAGAAGAGCGGCAAGATCGACTACGCGTATCTGGGCATAAGCACGCTCGGCCTGACGCCGGAGATCGCCGGAAAGCTAAACGTGGGTGGCTCTAAATCGGGCGCCTTGGTGCAGTGTGTCGTAAATGGGGGACCGGCCGAGAAGGCAGGTTTTCGCGCCGGTTCGGACAGTGCGGTGATCAACGGTCAGGAAACGAAGATCGGTGGCGATTTGATCGTGAAGATCGACGGTAAAGAGGTCAAGTCCAGCGAGGACGTCGCTGCGTTGATCGTGACCAAGAAGCCGGGCCAGGAGACGATTGTCACCGTCATCCGCGACGGTAAGTCAAAGGACCTCAAGACCAAGCTTTCCTCGCGTCCGACAAAAGCCGTTCAGAACAACTGCAGCAGGTGAGGTCGCCGCGAGTCCGGCGACCCCGACTCGGGTACGGGCGACGCGGATGTCGGCGGGAATACTTTCGCCGGGAAAATTCCGGTGCGTCCCGGCGAGGGTGCTTCGTGCCACACTTACCCCCGCCATGACTCGCATCAAATTCTGTGGACTTAGGCGCCCCGAGGACGCCGCCCTCGCGGTCGAACTCGGCGCGTGGGCGCTGGGCGTGATCATGTGGCCCAAGAGTCCGCGCCGTTGCAGCATGGAGCAGGCCGCCGCGATCGCCGATGCGCACCGGCGCTCGGCCGAGATCGCCGGCGTCTTTGTTGACGCCAAGCTCGACGAGGTCGTGCAGATCTCCGAAGCGGTAGGGCTCTCGATCGTGCAGCTGCACGGGGACGAAGGCCAGCAGTACTGCATGGAGGTCGCGCGCCGTACCGGCTGCAAGGTGATCAAAGCGTTTCGCGTGCGCGACCGCTCGGTGCTGACGGAACTCGGGAAGTTCCGCGAGGTCGACTGGCACCTGCTCGACACCTACAAAGCCGGTGTGCCCGGCGGCACCGGCGAAAGCTTCGATTGGTCGTTTCTGCGCGAGCGCCGGCATGGGGGAGTGCCGCTGATCCTCTCCGGGGGCTTGGGACCCGGCAATATTGCGACGGCGATCGAGACCGTGCTGCCCCGGGCGGTTGACGTGTCAAGCGGCGTGGAATCCGCGCCGGGCGTAAAAGACCACGAGGCGATGCGCGAGTTCGCGGCCGCGGTCCGTTCCGTGGCGCGTGACGATCAGGAAGAACCCGCGCCGGTGACCGGCGCCGAGGAAGAGGTGCTCACGCTGGCGTACGCCCGCCGCGAGGCCGAGGCCAAACGCGAGGCGGACGCCGAACGGAATGCCAGGGCTGAGCGAGCGGCCGCCGCCGAACGGGAGGCGGGCGAGTGAACGAGATTCGCACCGCGAAGGTTTCTCGCCTAAACGCCCACTCGCCGGTCGAGCATCGCTTTGGTGAATACGGCGGGCAATTTGTGCCCGAAACTCTGATGCCCGCGCTCGCCGAGCTGGAGACCGCTTGGTGCGCCGCCCGTGACGACTCCGCTTTTCAGGCGGAACTGAACACACTGCTCTGCGACTACGCCGGTCGTCCGACTCCGCTGTATCTGGCCGAGCGACTGTCCGAGCGAGTCGGTTATCCGGTTTACCTCAAGCGTGAGGACCTGCTGCACACCGGCGCGCACAAAATCAACAACGCGCTCGGCCAGGCGCTGCTGGCCAAGCGCATCGGCAAGACCCGCATCATCGCCGAAACCGGCGCCGGTCAGCATGGTGTGGCGACGGCCACTGTCTGCGCGCGCCTGGATCTGGAGTGCGACGTGTTCATGGGCGAGGAAGACATGCGCCGTCAGGCGCCAAACGTCTCGCGTATGCGCCTGCTCGGCGCTCGGGTGATCCCGGTCACGGCTGGATCGAAGACTTTGAAGGAAGCCGTCTCGGCGGCGATTCGAAATTGGGTTGAGACCGTCGAGAACACGCACTACATCATCGGCTCGGTGGTTGGCCCGGCGCCGTTTCCGTCGATGGTGCGGGACTTGCAGCGCGTAATCGGCGACGAGGCCCGCAGCCAGCTCTGCGACATGGCGGGACGGCTACCCGCCCGCGTGATCGCCTGTGTGGGCGCCGGCTCCAATGCGATCGGCAGCTTCAAGTCGTTCGAAGAGGATGAATCGGTCGAGTTGATCGGCGTGGAGGCTGGTGGTCATGGCGTCTCAACCGGCGCGCACGGCGCCACGTTGACCGCCGGAAGTACCGGCATTTTGCACGGCTCGCGCACGTCCGTTTTGCAGAGCGAAGAGGGGCAGATCGTCGAAGCACATTCGATCTCCGCCGGGCTTGACTATCCCGGCGTGGGACCCGAGCACTCCTATCTGCGGGACATCGGTCGAGTGCGATACGTCTCGGCAACCGATCAAGAAGCGCTGGCGGCGTTTCAGGAGCTGAGCAAATTGGAAGGGATCATCCCGGCGCTTGAGTCTTCGCACGCGATCGCGTGGCTGCTTCGCAACCCCGGCGAGGATTTGGATCTGGTCACGCTCAGCGGGCGCGGCGACAAGGATCTCGCTGAGGTCTTGCGGCTCACCGGCCTCGACAAAATCGAAAGCACGTCGTGAGCGTCAGCGAGACCGCCACCGGCGTGGAACGCATCGCCGCCGCCTTTCGCGGGCACGGTCGGCGCGCCGCGCTTATGCCGTACCTGATGGGTGGATTTCCCGACGTTCAAACAGCCGTGCGTATCGCCGATGCTTACGCGGACGGCGGCGCCGATCTGATCGAGTTCGGTTTGCCGTTTAGCGATCCGCTGGCCGACGGCCCGGTTATTCACGGCGCGGCGGTGGATGCGCTGGCCGCGGGCGTCTCCGTACACGACGTGCTCACGTCGGTGGCTCCGGTTGCCGCGCGAGTGCCGGTGTTACTGATGACCTACTTCAACTTGATCGAATCGCAGGGTGTCGAGCGGTTCGTCGGCCGAGCCCGCGAGCTCGGCGTGTGCGGCTTGATCGTGCCCGACATTCCGCTGGAGGAGTCCGCGCCGCTGCTGGCGGCGTGCGACGGCAACGGGTTGGCGCTGATTCCGCTGGTCGCTCCGACCACCACGGACGAGCGCATGGCGGCGATCTGCGCTCAGGCGCGTGGCTTCATCTACACGGTTTCGGTCACCGGCACGACCGGTGAACGCATGGTCACGGCCGAAGGGCTCGCCGAACTGGTTGGCCGCGTGCGCGCTCACACCGATCTGCCGGTGGCGGTGGGATTCGGCATCTCGGGACCCGAGCACGCGTCGCGCGTGGCTGAAGTAGCCGACGGCGCGATCGTGGGCACGCGTCTGGTGCGCGAGGCCGGAGAGCGCGCGAAAGCGGGAGAAGATCCCGCACCGGCAGTGGAAGCAGTCGTCCGAGAGCTCGCGGCCGCGCTCGAATAGGTCCCGCCGCCCCGCCATGCGGTAACCTTCGCGCCGCTGATGATCAATTTAGTTGCATTCACCGTCGCGGCCGTGGTTTGGCTGTTCTTCTTCGCGATCGGCGCCAAGGCCGTCGACGCGGCGTTGATCCCCATGATGATTCTCGTCGGCGCCGTCGCGGCCCACACCTACATTCCGCTCGTCAAGAAGACGATTAACGGCGACGACAAGTAGTCCGCGCTGCCGCCGGAGGCGCAGCGTTTAACGGATTGCGCGCCTGTCACCGTCCTATCGCCGCGCGTTCTTGGCCGATCGTCCGATTCGATCATTGATCCGGCCTCGCGGAGCATTCGCTGTGCCAAAATCCCCGCCGTGAGTACCTGGGAAATCATCCGCCTGCTGCACATCGTGGCGATGGCGTTCTTCGTCGGCGGTCAGCTTGTGCTTGCCGCGGCCGTTGTACCGGTGATGCGTCACGAGCCCGACAACACGCCGATGCGCGCAATGGCTCGCCGCTTCGCATACGGGTCGCTGATAGCGGTCGGAATTCTGATCGCGACGGGCACGGCGATGGCCGCGCACCTGGATCTGTGGGGCAGCGTGGCGCTGCAAGTGAAGATGACCCTTGTGGGCGTGACCGCCGCGCTGATCTTGTGGCACATGCGCAGACCGCAGATGCACGCGCTGGAGGGGCTTGCCTTTCTGACGTCGATGGCGATCGTCTGGATCGGCGTCGCGCTTTCGCACTGAACGCGATTCGCCTGAGCCGCGCCGCGCCGCCGCCGGACCGCCGGCTCAGCCGAAGAACGTGCGCGCGATCTCCAAGTAGTGCAGGTCCACCGTTTTGACTCCGGTGACGTCGCTGAGCGGTACGGACACAACTTGCGTGCCGCGCAGCGCCGCCATGCGACCGTGTTCGCCGGCGATCGCCAGTTCCGCAGCCTTGATGCCGTATTCAGTGGCGAGCAGGCGGTCATAGGCGGTCGGTGTGCCGCCTCGCTGTACGTGGCCGAGCACGGTCACACGGGTCTCAAATCCGGTCGAGCGTTCCAGCTCTTCGCCGAGCGCGGCACCGATGCCGCCAAGGCGTGGGTAGCCGTACTGATCGGTGGCCTCGGTCGCGAGCACCTGACGCTTCTCGCCACTGGCGAAGGCCAACTCGGCGCCTTCGGCCACGACGATTATCGAGAAGTTGAAACCCTTCGCGTGCCGCTGCTTGATTGACTCCGAGAGCTCTTCGACGGTCAGATCGACTTCGGGAATCAGTACGCCGTCGGCGCCACCGGCGATTGCCGCGAACAGCGCGATCCAGCCGGTGTTGCGGCCCATCACTTCCAGAATCATCACGCGGTTGTGCGACTGGGCGGTGGTGTGCAGGCGGTCGATCGCGAATACCGCGGTCTGCACGGCGGTGTTGAAGCCGAACGTGAAGTCGGTGCCGGTGACGTCGTTGTCGATTGTCTTGGGCACGCCGATCGTGGGGATGCCTTCGTCTTCATGCAGACGCCGGGTCATCATCATCGTGTGCTCGCCGCCGATCGCGATGATCGCGTCAAAGCCCTCGTCGGCGACCGCGGACTTCACCTTCTCCACGCCGTTCGGCTCGCGGAACGGGTTGTAGCTTGACGTCGAGAGGATCGTGCCGCCAAGCTGGATCGTGCCCGCCACTTCGCGCCGGCCGAGGGGCATGAAATCGCGGTCGGCCAGGCCTTCAAATCCGCGCAGCAGGCCGACGGGCTCGTGCCCATCGTTGAGCAGTTTGCGGGAGGCGGCGCGAATCACCGCGTTGAGGCCGGGGCAATCGCCGCCTGCTGTGAGGATGCCGACTTTCACCGGGCGAGTATAAGGTCGGCCACCGGCGGCCCGCCGTGTGGTGGCCGCAGCTCGCGGCGGATGCTCCCGGCGGCGGCGAATGTAGGCTTGCGATCGCGATGCGCGCATTCAGATTCAACGGTGTCCGGCTGTTGGCCGCGTCCTGCCTGCTTGTGTGGGCGGCGCTGGTGGGGGGTTGTGGCGGCGAACCTTCGCGCGACCTGCCCGCGCGCACGATCTACTTCAGCGTGCCGCTGAGCGGTCCGCTTGCTCAGCGAGGTCGGGATCTCGCCGATGGCGCGGTACTGGCGCTGGACCAGACCAACTACGACACGCCGGACGTTCGGATCAAGCTGCGTGTGCTCGACTCGAAGAACGAGGCGCTCAATCTACGCGTTGCGCGAGCCGACCGAAACGCCCTCGCCTATGTGACCAATCGCGAGCCGGCCGCTCAGGCCGCGACGGCGTCCGTCCGTGACCCGTTGCTACGGATCACGTTGGCGCCGGATACGGCGCCGCCGAACCCTGCCTCGTCCGAGGTGATTCACCTTTTGCCCAGTGCCGCGTACGCGGGCATGGCGCTCGCTCAGGCGGTAACGGACGGCAACCCGCGTGCCGTCATCCTGCGCGGCGGTGGTGCTGCATTTGGCAGGGCCGCGCTTGCGGCGTTCCGGCAGGCGATGGGCGCCGCGCCGGCGCCGGTCGCGGACATTTGGTTCGAGCATGAAAACACCGCCGCGCCGCTGACCGCCCACGCCAACGCCGGCGAGGGTCCCGGCGAGACCTTCCAACTCGACCACGTCAATCAGCCGGATCCTTCGACGGCGGTCAATCTGGTCACTCCGGCGATGGCCTCGCGCGACTATCCGCACTCCGGCAAGCGATTCGCCAAGGCGTTCAGCGATTTCCACGGCCGCGAGCCGGATCGCTTCGCGATCTACGGCTACGAGGCGACCGGTCTGGCTCTGAACGCCGCCACGGACGCGGGCGAGAGCGACGGCACCGTCACCCGCGCCGCGACGCTGAAGGCCGCGTTGGCGCTGCGCAATCGCTTCGGTCCGGTCGGCCATTACGACGTGTTGCCCGGCGGCCAAACCACGCTGTACATGTTCGGCATTCGCCCGTGGCCGCTGGATTTGAAGGTCGAAGAAGAGGAGTCGCGGACGATCGAGGTGGCCCGCGGCTAACGGTCACCGTGGCTCGCGCGCACGGTTTTCGAGCAACCGACGCGCCATCCCGCTGTTGCTGAAAATTCCGGCGAGCGAGCGGACGAATTCCGCAGTTTTAGTTCAGCTTCGATCGACCGCGGGCAGGTCGACGGTCGCCGACTCGCCTTCTTCGAGCTGAAGCGCGACGCCGCTGCGTTCGGCTTCGATCTCCACCGCTTTGGCCACTTCCTTGGCGACGTCGCGGTTGAACACCGACGGGATGATGTAGTCCTCGGAAAGCTCGTTCTCCGGCACGCAGGCGGCGATTCCCTCGGCGGCGGCCATCTTCATCTCACCGGTGATCTTGGTTGCGCGGGCGTCCATCGCGCCGCGGAAAATCCCGGGGAAGCAAAGCACGTTGTTGATCTGGTTGGGGTAGTCGCTGCGGCCGGTTGCCATGATCCGCACGAATGGCGCGGCCTCCTCCGGCATCACCTCGGGTGTGGGATTGGCCATCGCGAAGACGATCGGATCATCGTTCATCTTCGCCAGCGACTCGGCACGGATCACGCCCGGGCCGGAGAGACCGATCAGCAGGTCGCATCCTTCGATTACATCGTTGGGGTCTCCCGAGCGCTTTTCGCTGTTCGTGTGCTGGGCGTACCACTGCTTGACCGGGTCGAGTGAGTCCCAGTCTTCACGCTCGGTGTGCAGCGCGCCTTTGCGGTCACAACCGATGATGTCCCGCACGCCCGCAAGTTCGAGCATCTCGGTCACGGCGATACCGGCCGCTCCCAGGCCCAGCATCAATACGCGCATGTCGGAAATCTTCTTGCCGGTCACCTTCGAGGCGTTCAGCAACGCGGCGATCACCACGACCGCCGTGCCGTGCTGGTCGTCGTGGAAAACCGGGATGTTCAATGACTCTTTCAGCCGGCGCTCGATCTCGAAGCAGCGCGGCGAGGAGATGTCCTCCAAGTTGATCCCGCCGAAAGTGGGAGCCATCAGCTCCACGGCACGAACAATCTCGTCGGGGTCCTTTGTGTTCAGGCAGATCGGGAATGCGTCGACCCCGGCGAACTCCTTGAAGAGCATCGCCTTGCCCTCCATCACCGGCATGGCGGCTTCGGGGCCGATGTCGCCAAGTCCCAACACGGCGGTGCCGTCGCTGACGACGGCCACGGTGTTCGCTTTGATCGTGTACTTGAAGGCTTTTTCAACGTTGTCGTGAATCGCCATGCAGACGCGCGCCACGCCCGGGGTGTAGGCCATCGAAAGGTCGTCGCGCGTCTTTAGCGGGTGCTTGTTGTGCTGCTCGATCTTGCCGCCCTGATGCATGTTGAAGGTGCGGTCCGTTGTCTCCAGCAGCTTCGCGCCACGCACCTTCGTGAGCGCGCCGATGATGCCGCGGTAGTGCTCCTGGTTGCGCGCGCTGACGGTGATTTCGCGCACCGTCATCTCCTCGTGGCTGCCGACGATGTCGATCGCAGTGATCTCGCCGCCGGCCTCGCTGATCGCTCCGGTGACGCGCGGTAGCGTGCCCTCGCGGTTGTCGATCGCGACCGAGAGCGTGATGCTGTAGCTGGCTGAGGGGTTCGGCGTCGTTGCCATTTCTTCAAGTGATGTTACGCGTCCGAGGAAAAAAACCTGCGCCAAGCGAGGCTTTCGAGTGTGTCGGTGGTACCGGGATCAACGTGTCCAAGTCGGTATCTCGGTAGTTTTCGTTAAGTTCGCGACGTCCCGTCGATCTCGGAATAGACCGCACGACTCGGGACGTGGAAAAAACGGGTTTACCGTCCGACCTTGAATCCTAGGAAAAATTGGAGTTTGACTATGAAAAAGTTCATTCGCATTCCATCGCCATCTACCGGCGTCTCCTTGCTTGCGCTGTTCATTGCCCTGACCAGCACCGCTTATGCGGCCTCGTTGCCGAAAAACAGCGTCGGCGGCAAGCAGATCAAGAAAAACGCCGTTACCAGTTCGAAGATCAAGACCAGCGGAGTGTTGAGCAGCGACGTCAAGAACGACGCTCTGACAGGAGACGACATCAACGAATCAACGCTTGGAGCGGTCCCGAACGCTACGAACGCGACCAACGCGACCAACGCGACGAACGCCGTAACGGCGCAGTCGGTCGGCGGCTCGAACATCACGAAGATCAACTATCGCGGAGAAAACGGCACCGCCCCGATTACGGTTTTCGATGCGGGCGGACTGAAGCTGACGGCGGGATGCGCCGGCAGCGTTCCGACCTTGCAGGCAAATTCGTCGACCGACAACGCGATGATCCATTGGCAGATCGGAAGGCTGACAGCAGTCACAGCCGCCAACGATGGCACGATTCACGCCTACCAGGAGGAAGACGACTTCGACATTGCGATCAATGTTGATCTCCTCTCTCTCAACAACACGACGGCCGGCACGAACGATGACTCGACGCAGGGAACGCTGACGTACTCCAACGCGGCAGGTTCCGTGGTTACCGTGACCTACATGGTTGAAGACATGAACAACGCCTTCGGCGGCACGGGTGACTGTCACGTGATCGGCAACGCGATCGTTTCCTAAGCGACGCGATGGGTTAGTTCGGACAAAATCCGCTAACGCGATCCGCCGGGCGGGGCAATTGTCTCCCGCTCGGCGAATCGTCGCTTTGATCGCCGGACCAGCGGCTTCGACTAGGTGCCGATCTAGGATGACGGGCGTGTCGTCCGTCCCCGAAGCGTTCAGCCGCAAGATCTACCTGCTCGACGGCAACTCGCTGGCCTACCGCGCGTTCTTCGCGCTGCCGGATACGTTCGTTGACGCGAAGGGCGCGCCGACCAACGCACTGTTCGGTCTGGCGAATATGTTCCTCAAGATCGTCGGTGACGAAGAACACGGCAATCCGGCCGTGGTCGCCGTATGGGACGCCGGCCTGTCCGGCCGCGAAGAGGTTTACGAGCCCTACAAAGCGCAGCGTGACGCCAAGCCGGACGCCCTGCGAGAGCAGTGGCCGCACTTTTACCCGATGGCGCAGGCGTTTGGTTTTGAGAACGTGCGCGTAGACGGCTGGGAGGCGGACGACGTGATCGCGTCGCTGGCCGAGAAGGCCAAGGGTGAGGGTCACGAGGTGATCGTGGTGACCGGCGACCGCGACAGCTTTCAACTTGTTGACGACGGCAAAGTCACGATTATGGCCACCGGCCGCGGCGTAACCGACACCAAGCTCTACGACGAGGCCGCCGTGATTGAACGCTACGGCGTGCCGCCCGCGCTCGTGCCGGACTTCATCGGGCTCAAGGGCGATACTTCGGACAATATTCCCGGCGTGCCGGGGATCGGCGAAAAGACGGCCGCCCAGCTACTGCAGGAGTTCGGCTCGCTGGAGGATGTCCTGAGCAGCGTCGACAAGATCTCCGGCGCCAAGCGCAAACAAAATCTCACCGAACACGCCGAGCTGGCGCGGATCTCCAAACAGCTGGCAACGATGAATCGCCGGATTGATGTGCCCGGATTCAGCTTTGACGATCTGTTCACTCGTCAGGTTGATCCGGCGGCGTTGCGTGATTGTTTGCGCGAGCACGATCTACGCGAACCGCTGCGCCGGGCGGAGCGGCTGTTTCAGCGCGAGGCGTTTGCGGAGATCGAATCCGGGCTTGACGCGGCGGTCGAAGAGGCGGAGGCGGCGCGCGCGGGCGGGCGCGATGCCCGGCCGGCGCCGGACCGGCTCGCTTTGAAGCACGTTCAACCTTCCGCGCTGGCCGATCTTCCCGACGCCGAGATCACGCTGCTGTTGCGTCCCGCAGCGGCCGGAATCGACGGCCCGGCAGACTCGTTGCTGGCGGACGCGGCAAATCAGGCGGCCGGTGAGCAGACCCGCTTTGCGGCGATTGCCGCCGCCGATGTGCTGGTGGGTCTTGCCGGTACGGTCGCCGAGGTGATCGGCGCGATCGGCGCGCGGCCGGTCGTCACCCATCACCTAAAGGAACAACTCAACGACAGCGACGCTGCCGTGCCGGCGCTGGCCCACGACACACGAATCGCCGCTTATCTGATCGACTCCGCACGGCGCCAATACGCGATCCGGGAGATGGCGGTCGAGTTGGGCGTCAAGCTCGCCGCCGCCGAAGACGAAGCGGTCGAACCACAGCTTCGTGAGCTCGCCGTCGACGCCCAAGCGGTCGCCGGAATCGCCGCTGCCCAGCGCCCGTCGATCGCGGAACTCGGATTAACGGACGTCTACGAAAGCGTCGAACTTCCGCTGGTGGCCGTGCTGGTGGAGATTGAACGAAACGGTCTCAAGCTCGACACCGACGCGCTGACGCGCGCCGCGGCCGGTTTCGAGGGCGAGATCGCCACGCTCGAATCCGATATCTACGACCTCGCCGGAGAGCGTTTCACGATCGGCTCGCCCAAACAGCTCGCGCCGATTCTCTTCGACAAGCTCGAACTCAGTCGTGGCCGCAAGGGCAAGACCGGTTACAGCACGGACGCACGCGTGCTGGCGTCGTTGCGCGGCGAACATCCGATCGTCGAGAAGATCGAACGCTGGCGTGAGCTGACAAAGCTCAAGTCCACCTACGTGGACGCGCTGCCAAAGATGGTCTCGCCGCGCGACGGGCGCATCCACACCACGCTCGACCAGACGCGCGCGGCCACCGGCCGGCTCAGTTCCACCAACCCGAATCTTCAGAATATCCCGGTGCGCACGCCGCTGGGCGCGACGATTCGCGAATGCTTCGTGGCCGAGCCCGGAAACGTGCTGACCAGCGCCGACTACTCGCAGGTCGAGCTGCGGGTGCTTGCGCAGGTGGCGGGCGACGAGACGCTGCGCGAGATCTTCCGCCGCGGCGAGGACGTGCACACGGAAACGGCGGCCGCGATCTTCGGGATCGACCCGGCGGAGGTCGATCACGCCACGCGTGACCGGGCGAAGGCGGTCAACTTCGGGATCATCTACGGCCTTTCGGCCTTTGGTTTGAGCGATCGCCTGAGAATCCCGCAGAAAGAGGCGAGCGAGTTCATCAAGCGATACCTCGACCGCTTCGCCGGCGTGAGGAAGTTCATGGACGAGGTGGTCGATCAGGCTAAGCGCGACGGCTATGTGACCACGCTGCTCGGCCGTCGCCGCGCGATTCCGGAGCTGAACTCCAGCCAGATGCAGACCCGTCGGCTCGGCGAGCGACTCGCCGTGAATACGGTCGTGCAGGGAACGGCTGCCGACATCATCAAGATCGCGATGATCAAATGCAGCGATGCCCTGCGCGAATCTGATCTAGAGACGAGACTGGTGATGCAGATCCACGACGAGTTGCTGTTTGAGGGTCCGGTCGGCGAGGCGGCGGCGATCGCCGAGCTGGCGGAACGCGAGATGGCCAACGCGTACCCGCTGGACCCGCCCCTTGGCGTGAGCGTGGGCAGCGGCCCCAACTGGCTGGCGGCGAAGTGATGGACCGCGGCGCGGCCGTGTTGGTGACCGCGCTTGTCGGTGGCGTGCTTGCGGCGCAGGCGCCGATCAACGCGCGACTGGGGGAGGACATCGGCCGCCTTCCGGCTGCTGTCGTGTCGTTTGTCATCGGCACCGTGCTGCTGCTGGCGATCGCGTTGGCGGCGGGGGGTTTGGGCGGGGTTCGCGGGTACTCGCTGCCGTGGTACTACCTGGCCGGAGGCGTGCTTGGAGCGCTGTATGTCACGACCGTGCTGATCACGGTCAAACCGCTCGGCGCCGGCGGCTTGACGGCGGCCACGATCACCGGCCAGTTGGGCGCCTCGATCGTGATCGACCGCCTCGGCATGTTTGGGTTGGAGCGGCAGCCGATCAGCCTCGCGCGAATCGCGGGCGTGGTGCTGCTTGCCGCGGGCACATATTTGATCGTCGCCGATTGATTCGGACTTCGGCGGGGTATCGCGGAGTGAGTAGTGCGGAGTGCGTAGCGCGGAGTGCGGAGTGCGAGGTCCGCTCGCGCGGTTTCGCGCCAAGGGGGCCTGGAGAATCTGTTCTCGTTGCCTCCCTTGGCGCGCGAAACGCGTAACCATTTGGAACCGACTCCCGCACCGGTGCTGGTCTGACAAATCGCAAAAATCGCGTCTGTCGAAATCGCATCCGGCGAATGGGGGGATCTACCCGAAATAAGGTAGCACCGCGAGCGGTTGCGTGCGGCGTGCGCGGCCGGTTCGCGCGCGGAGTTGCGGTGCCTCCGGGCAAGCCGCATTGCTAGGCTTGGCGGTTCTTTCCGGAAAACCACCAAAACGATCGAGATATGTCAACGACCATTACCGAAATCCAGCCCACAGTCGGAACCGAAGTCCCCGGATCTGACGGACTTCTACTTGAAATAGACGGAAAAATCGTTCCCAACTACGAGGCGACGCTAATTGCCTTCGAAGACGGCGACGTGGTGCAGGGTGAGGTCGTTCGAATCGACCGCGACGAGGTGCTCGTCGACATCGGTTACAAGTCCGAGGGCGTTATCCCCGTCCACGAACTATCGATCCGCAAGAACGTCAACCCCGCCGATGAGGTTTCGCTCGGCGAGCAGGTCGACGCGCTGGTGGTTACAAAGGAAGACGCCGACGGCCGCTTGGTGCTCTCGAAGAAGCGCGCCAAGTTCGAAAAGGCTTGGCGCAAGATCGAAGAGGCCTCAGAAAACGGCGAGCCGGTCGAGGGCACCGTGATCGAGGTCGTCAAGGGCGGCTTGATCGTGGACCTCGGTATTCGCGGATTCCTGCCCGCCTCGCTGGTGGACATCCGCCGCGTGCAGGTGCTGGAGGAGTTCAAGAGCCAGACCGTGCGCTGCAAGGTGATCGAGCTGAACCGCTCTCGCAACAATGTCGTGCTGAGCCGCCGCGCGATCCTCGAGGAGGAGCGCAAGGAAGTGCGCCAACAGATCATCGACAACCTCGAGCGCGGCTCGGTTGTCGAAGGTGCGATCAGCAACATCGTGGATTTCGGCGCGTTCGTGGACCTCGACGGGATCGACGGCCTGATTCACATTTCCGAGCTTTCCTGGAGTCACGTCAATCACCCAAGCGAAGTGGTGTCGATCGGCGACGTCGTGAAGGTCAAGGTGCTCGACATAGACCACGATCGCCAGCGCATCTCGCTTGGCCTCAAGCAGACCCAAGAGGACCCGTGGCAGAAGGTCATCGACACGCACCACATCGGCGACGTGCTCGAAGGTTCGGTCACGAAGATCGTCTCCTTCGGCGCGTTTGTGGAGATCTACAACGGCGTCGAGGGACTTGTCCACATCAGCGAGCTTTCCGAGCAGCACGTCGAAAATCCGCGTCAGGTGCTCAACGAGGGTGACACGGTCCGCGTGCGCATCCTCGAGATCGACACCGAACGCCGGCGTCTTTCGCTTTCGGCCAAGCAGGTCGATGGCCAGAACCTGATCCCGGCCGCGATCGGCGGAGATGAGGGCGAGGGAGAAGCTGATGAGGCCTCGGCCGAGGCGTCGACTGAATTTGAGTCAACCGAGGCGCCCGAGACGGATGTTGAGGCGGTCGAGTCCGCCGAGGCTTCTGAGGATGAAGCCGTGGAAGCTGAAGGGGCGGACGTCGAGGCTCCGGAGGCCGAGGCCGCGCCGGAAGCCGCGGAGGCGATCGAGGAAGAAATTCCGGAGCAGCCGGCCGAAGCGGAGCCCGTCGACGCGGTAGACGAGACCGAAGTCTCATCCGAGTCCGACGACACGGCCGCCGAGGTAGAGGCTGAGGAAGCGTCCGAGGCTGATGCCGACGTAGCCGCAGGGGCCGATGCTGACGCAGAGGCAGAGGCAGAGGCAGCCCCCGAGGCCGTCGACGCCGAAGCCGCCGAGTCGGCCGAAGCCGAGCCGGCCGACGCCGAACCCTCCGACGTCGAGCCGACCGCCTAGTCCAATGAACGCCGGCCGGCAACGGCCACCGCAAAAACCCGTCTTTGTCGGGCTCACCGGTGCAATCGCATCCGGTAAATCGACCGTGCTTGCGGAGCTGGAAAAGCTCGGCGTGCCGACGCTGTCCAGCGATGCCGTGGTGCATGCCATCTACGAGGACGAAGAGGTCGCGCGGCTCGTCGCCGAGCGTTTCGGCGATCAGGTTTTGATCGACGGCAAGGTCGATCGCGAGGCGCTGGCGACCGAGATTTTCGCCGAGCCAGAAGGCCGGGCATGGCTTGAGCAATTGATCTGGCCGCGCGTCGGGGCGAAGATCTTCGAGTTCCGCGCGCGGCACGAAGCCACCAACCCGCCGCCGCGCGCGATCGTCGTGGAGGTGCCATTGCTCTTCGAGTCGGGGATGGACCAGGCCTTCGACTGCACCGTCGCTGTCGCCGCGCCAGACAACGTTCGCCGCGCCCGCGCCGAGGCGCGCGGCACCGGCGTCAGTGAACTCGACGCCCGCGAAGCACGCCAACTCAGCCCTGCCGACAAAGCCGCCCGCGCTGACCACGTGATCAACAACGACGGCCCCCCAACTTCACTACCCCCTCAACTCACCGCCCTGCTCAACAAACTCACCTAGCGCCGCCGCGCAGCCATCCCCCCCCCAACGCTCCATCGCATTCCCAAGCCAGTTCCTGCGCAGGCACCGGTGATCTGCGCACGAAACCTGCGCACGAAACCTGCGCACGGAACCTGCGCACGGAACCTGCGCACCCTGTGCTGATCACTGATCCTGCGCAGGCACCGGTGATCTGCGCAGGATTCCGCTTTGTGATGCGGTTGTTGTTCTGGACTTGACGAATTTGTTGCTTTGTGGCAAGATCAGCGGGAACGCCGGTGCGCTCCTTGCGGCCGGGAGGAATCAAGGGGGGGACCCTTCGTATGCACTCGCTTAATCTCGCGCGCTCGCGTCCGTACTGGAGCCGACACCGCGCACGCCCGACCCGCGCATTGCTGATCGCGTTGATCGCGTCGCTTTGCGCGACCCTGGGGTTGGTGTCAACTTCGGCGGCGACGACCTTCTCCCTGTCATCGACCGGTGCGCAGGCCGGCGCTGACCAGGACCAGACCTGGGCCTTCACCGCGGCGAGCGGCGAGGTTGTGACCGGCCTGCAACTACGCATGACCGGTGGTTACTGGCCGCACATGCATCAGGTCGCCAAACGCTGCGCCGCGGCGGATGCGGCGAGTGCGACCGGCTGTCCGGCCGGCAGTCGACTCGCGGCTGTCAACGCCGTGTTTTCGGCGCGCGGCATTGTGAGTGTCCCGGTCACCGGTTATCTGGCAGACTCCGCCGATCGATCGAGCGAGGTCGCCGGTGCCGACGCGCTGCTGGTGCTCAACCCTCCGTCCAGCGCCTTCAAGAGAATCGTCAAACCGGTCACTATCGACGTGGCGGGCCAGGCCGGTCAGCCCGTCCTACGCGTGAGTCTGCGCGACATGCCGGCACTTGAACTGACCTCGGGCGCGGCGCTGAGCGCGCCGCTCACTGCTCTCGCGTTCAACGGCAACGACACGACCAGCGGTCGTAAACGGTGGCTGCGTAATCCCACCGCCTGTGGCACTGCCGCCACGATCAGCGCAGTCGCCACGCTGGCCGACGGACGCGTGCAAACCACGACGCGCGCTCCAAACATCTCTGGCTGCACCGGCCTCTCGATCCGCGTAACCGCGTTGTTCAATCCCAAGGAGTACACACCCGAAAAGGTCCGGGGCTTCAAGCTTGCGATGGATCTGCATGATCACGTTGCCGGTGAGGCGATCAGCGACGCGCGAAGTGTTGAGCTACGCGTGGGGACCGGACACCTGGATCTGGACGCGCTCGCGAAACTGCCGACCTGTGACGACGCCACGCTGGCGAAGGACGCATGTCCGTCGGACAGCCGCCTGGGCGAATTGCAAATGACGTCCGGCAGCGATCGCTACGCCAGTGGTGAGGTCTGGAATCAGAGCGTGTCGCGCGGCAGCGCCGGCGACGGCAGCGTCAAACTCGCCTACACGCTACGCAGTGGCGGAGGTGCCGGAGGCGCCGGAGGCATCATCTCGCTTGGTCACGGTTCAGCCCGCGATTTCGTCAACAACGGCGGCGTGGCGATCGTGCTCGACGGCATGCCGCAGATCGACGGCAGCAAGCTGCGGATGACCGGCGCTAATCCGCTCTACGAGGACAAGTCCTGCTCCGCGTCGTCGTTGACCGGCAGCGTCACCGGCTGGAGCGGTGTGCGACGCGACATTCGCTCGACGGTGAGATGGCGTTGTGCGCCGAAGCTCGCGCTGACGGACCCGCGCGACGCCGACGCCGACGGCGACGGTTATGCCGACCAGCGCTTCCGCCCGGCTTTCTTTGATGTCTTCTTCAGCGTCGCCGATGGTGGTGACGGCGTCGATTGGTCGTCGCTCGCGTGCAAAGTGCGCGGCTGGGACCCGACTCAGAAGCAGCCGATCGTCGCTCTCGCCGACATCGACCGCGACGGTAGGCCCGACGTCTGTCACGTAGAGGGTGCGAGCGACGGCGATTACACCGTCCAGCTGAGCGCGACCGACGCCACCAAAACGGCGACGGCCGAAGTGAGTCGCAGGTTCACGATCGACACAACGCCTCCGCAGATTTCAGCCGGTTCCTCAACCCGCACAACGCCCTCGACATCATTCGGCACGCTTGTGCGTGTCAGCGACGATCACGGTGTCGCAATCGTACGTTGCGGGGTCGCGACCGGCGCCGGTGCCGCTGCCGGAGCGGCAACCTGCGTCAACGGCGCATGTTCGGCGTCCACCGCCGGGTCCGCGGGGGACCCGGACGACTATCTCTGCCAGGTCGAGAGCACCGACGAAGGAATGGTCCGCTTCGAGCTGGAGGCCACGGATCTCGCCGGCAACAAGGCGACATCGTTCTTCGACGTCTTCTTCGATCGCACGGCGCCGGTCGTCACACCGACTGACGTGGCCGACACCGACGGCGACGGCGTCCCCGATCGCCGCTTCAGCACAGGCCGGTTCGACCAATACTTCGTCGATACGGACGACAGTTTCGAAGACCCCGGGCTTCGTCGCCAGGCGCGCCGCGCCTGTCGCGCCACGCGCAAGGCGACGCCATGGAAGCATCACGACATTCAGGCTGTCGACGCCGACGGCGATCACGCCGGGCAGTCGATCTGCCGGTTTGACGGTCTGGAAGACGGTGACTGGGAGATCGCGATCAGCGTGACCGACGCCGCCGGAAACGTCGGCACCGCCACCGCGGACGTGACAGTTGACACGATGCCGCCGGTCGTCAAGAGCGATACGCCGGCCGACGGCGACTGGATCGCGTGCCGCTTCAAATCCGATCCCTATGCCGAGGATGCGGTCCGCGTCGCGTTTACGTTGATGGATTCCACTGCGGATTTGGCCCGTGTCGAGGTCTCATTCAACAGCGGTCCGCGCCAGTCGGTTTCGCTCGACAACGGAAAAACCACGCAGACGGTCGACCTCAATATCGACTGCCGCGAGATGACGACCGGCATGGACGTCGAGTACCGGATCTTCGCCACCGACCTGGCCGGCAACACATCCGAGACGCCGACGAACGTCCGAGTCGACGCCACTCCGCCGGTTGTGACGCCGACGACTTGGCGCGACGCGGACAAAGACTCCGACGGGCGCGCCGACATGCGCTGGCGACCGCCGTCGTTCGACGTTCCGTTCGATGCATCCGATGTTGGTAGCGGTCTCGCGAGTAAGCCGTCAAGCTGCGCCGGCCGACTGGCAGACGGCAGCGTCATCGACGGCATCGTGGACGGTGCGGACGGGTCATTCGTCTGTCACATGAGTGGTCTTCCCGAGGGCGATCTCACCCTTGAGATCAGCGCCTTCGACGTCGCCGGACTGGTCACCGTGCTTAAACGCGGTTACACCGTCGATAACACGCCGCCGCAGATCGAATTTGCGCAGGCGAGTCCAGTGCACACGACGACTTCGTCACATGACGTGGTCTTCAGCGTCACCGATACCGCAGCGACGGTCGACGGCGCGCCACTGTTTTTAACTGATTGCGAGGTGAAGAAGGCGGACAGCGAACCAAACGCTCCTTGCGACTGCATCGTCGCCTATCGGCCGGCAAGCGGCGGCTTGGACGGCGGCCTGGACGGTAACTGCCCATTGACGAATCTCGCCGTCGGGCTAAACCGAATGATGCTCACCGTCACCGACCCGGCGGGCAACTCGACGACGGCGTTCTTCGACGTCTTCCGTGATCCGCCGTTGACGGTGGAATTCGTTGGCGCGCCGGATGCGGTCAACACCGCCCGACCAACCTTCAATTTAGACATAAAGAACGGCGATCCACAGGGCGCCACCGATTGCTTCGCGATACCCGAGGTCGATGATGAGGTGCTGATTATCTTTACCTGCCGTGGTACCTGGAATGGCGGCGGCTGCGACTGCGCAGCGACCTCTACCCAAGATCTACCCGAGGGCAAATACTTCATCCACGCGATTCATCGCGGCGCAGACGGCCGAGCCGTCGAGGCCACGCACGAGTTCACGGTCGATCTGACGCCGCCCAGTGTGACCTTCACATCCTTCGAGGGCGCACCGATCGATCCGGCCTCACCGCCGCAAACGACCAACCCCGAGCCCGAGGCGGAGTTCACGGTTTCCGAGCCGGCGCAGACGGAATGCGCCGTTGACACGGACCCCACCGGCGAAACGCCCGCGTCCGAGTTGGAGTTCGCCGCCTGCACGCTGAAAATCAAGGCCGGTCCGAATGCCGCTGGAGCCGCCGGCTCAACAAAGAGCTGGTGCTTCCGTGTGCGCGCCACCGACGACGCCGGAAACGTCTCCGACTCCAAGCTCTGTTTTACGATCACGCCTTCGGTCGTCAACGCCGCCCCGCAGGTGACGATCGCCTCGCCTCGCCCCGGCGAGGTGTTGCCGACGCAGCAAGTTCCGGTTGTGTTCGATGTGGTCGACAACGATCTCGTGTCGGTGCGTTGCACGCTCAATCCGAACGCGTCGGGAACCGTGGTCAAAAACGATTGCCACTCCGGCGACGTGCTCGGTCCCGCGGGAAATCGCACGAACGCACGGGTGTTGGTCGAGGCGACAGACTCGGCCGGTCAGGTTGGAAGCCAAACAGTCACGTTCATCACTGACACGCTTGCGCCGCAGGTACAGATCAACGGCGTCGTTGGTTTGGGCGGTTACAACAGCCCGTGGCCGAGCTTCCAGATCGACACCTTCACCTACGACGACAGCGGTCCGGTCTCGACCAGTTGCGCATGGGACAGTACGCCGCTGTCCGCGTGCCCGGATCCGCTTCAGTTAAGCGCGATCGCAAACGGTACGCACACGCTTTCGCTCAGCGCCACCGACCTGGCTGGTCACACGACCACAGTGACGAAGTCGATTGTCGTGGACGCCACACGACCCGCGGTGAACGTGACGGGGCCGTCCGGTTACAACATGTTCAACCAGATGACGTTCACCTTCAACTACGGATCAGTCGCGCCGATCAGCACCGTGCGCTGCTATTTGGATGGCTCGCCGATGGCGGTCTGCAATTCCGGAATGACGCAGGCGGTGTCGGGTGGAGACCATACGTTCACGGTGACGGTGACCAACGTCAATGGACTTTCCGCGAGTTCGAGCTCGTCATTCTGGGCCTATGTTTGCGTCCCGCAACCAGGACAGGTCTGTCTGCATTAAGCAATCCGGCGAACGGCCCGTCGCAGGGAATGCGGCGGGCCGCGCCGATCGGCTTGCCACAATCGAACGCGCATGAGTACACGCGCGCCAGCGATACCCCGGCGACGGTCGCGCTCCGTCGGCAGACGTCGCACGATCACCCTCGTGTTCGTCCTGGCGGTCGTCGCCGCGCTCGGCTACATCGCCGCGATCACCTTCCAGAAGGGCTACCGTGAACTCGCCCTGCCGCTGCGCCATGACGACATCATTCGCCAGCAGGCGCGCGACAAGGATCTTGACCCTGCGCTGATTGCCGCCGTGATCTATCGCGAGTCACGATTCAGGCCGCGCGAGTCCGCGGCCGGCGCGCAGGGACTTATGCAGATCCTGCCCTCGACGGCCAAGTACATCGCTCACAAGAGCGGCGGCACCGCGTTCAAAACGCGCGATCTGGCGACGCCGCAGATCAACATCGCCTATGGCTCTTGG
This sequence comes from Actinomycetota bacterium, assembly GCA_016213645.1. GTDB lineage: Bacteria > Actinomycetota > Thermoleophilia > Solirubrobacterales > JACPNS01 > JACPNS01. The sequence goes on along the minus strand of JACQZY010000007.1, from coordinate 30,959 downwards.
TATCTCAAATATCTGCTGCAGACTTATGACGGCGACGAACTGACGGCGCTGGCGGCCTACAACGCCGGTGAGGGGCGTGTGAACGAGTGGCTGCGCAAGAGCGGCAAGGACGGCGGCAAGATCACCGATCCCGACGAGATCCCGTTTGCCGAAACCCGCGCGTACGTGACAGACGTGCTTGACACGCGCGACGAGTACCGGAGGCAGTACGCGAGAGAGTTGACGCTCTAATCGCGGCAAGCGCTGCTTCCGCGCCTCAGCGCGCGATTTATCGAGCCACAATCCGAAAATCGGTGATTGCGACGGGGTCCGTGCCGCCACCGCCGGCGTTCGCGGGAACCGCCGTAAGGCGGTAACGGCCGGGCTTCAAAAGTGCCGACCCGTGACCGTGTTTGTATCGGCCCGAGTACGGAAGCGAGTTTTCGCCCGCGGGAAGCGAGGCGCGATTCCAGTGGTGGCCGCCTTCGTAATAGACGCAGTGATTGTGGCCGCGATTGCGGCGGGTCAGCGGACCGCATTTGCGACCGTTCCGGCGGCCGACTCGCTTACGTGACACGACGAACTGAACGCTCGCCGGCTGACTTAGTGTGAAATTGATCGTGCTTCCTTGGCGCGCGCGGGTGCTGCGCAGGATCTCGCCCTTCGGCTGAACGCGAAAAACCGTGGGCGCAAACCTGAGACCGGTGATTGTCGGTGGTGTGCACGGCACGGACTGACGAGTCGGATCGAGAGGACAAGTGTCCTGGGATGAATCGCCGAAGCCGTCGCCGTCCCCGTCGCCTTCCAGGTGGGCGCGCACGTTGACGCGCGCGTTTGCGAACGACGTCAAATTCGCCGGAGTGACGACGGTACCGGCGACCGGTGCCACACCCGACACCTGCAGCACCTGATCAGCCGCGATGCCGGTCGAGTATCGCCAAGCGGTGCTGCCGTCGAACTCGACGGCGATGCCGATGTGGTCACCGGCCTGCACTGCCACACGCGTAGGAATCTCGACGCGTAGGCCACCGGGCGCCGTCAGCGTCGTATCACTTGCGCTGGCCGCCGCCAACAGCCACGAGCCGGCCGCCTGCGGGCGAAACACACGTAGTCCGACCGCGTTGATTCCGGAGAAATCATCACCCGTCAGCACCGTGTAACTCGTGATCACACCCGCGTTCGGTGCGACGTACGTGTCCGTGCCGTCGTCGGAGGCCTGAAAGAACGTGCAGCTGAAAACCGACACACACGTGGACCCGGAGGTAGTGAGGTACGGCGCGGGGCGGCCGAGGTCGACGGCCGCCTCGGCAATCGAGACTAAGGCGAGCGACGCGGCGATGGCGGCGATTGCGACGAACAAACGTGGCATTTGGCGAGAGGACATATTTGTCACCGGCTCATGATTGAGAAGTTCGCGTCTGCGGGTTGCCCCGCCACGCCGGATGCGCTACTGACCGGAGTGACGATCAGTCGATAGGGGCCGGGTACCAGCCCGGTCGTACGCCGGCCGCGCTTGTGCCTGGCGGAATAGGGAAAGTTGACAGTGGCCGCCGGGATGCTGCGAGTGAAAGTGACCATGGCTTTTAAGCGGACGCAGCGACGGGCGCGGCGGCCGGCCGACGAAGGCTTCACGCAGCGAGTGCCTTTGCGCTTTCCGGCCAGCCGTCGGCTGATCTTGAAGCTCACTCTCGAATCCTTCGAAAGATCGAAGGAAATGCGCGCGCCACGTTTGCAGATCGCCGCTATCGCCGCCCCGCGTTTTTCGGGGCAGAACTTGGACGGCGCGACGCGCAGACGACCGACGACCGGCTTTGCGCAGGCGCTTTGCTCCTGCGTCTCGGTCGGACATGTGTCTTGGGTGACATCGCCGTAGCCGTCGTGGTCGGCGTCGGGCTCGACGTCGGCGTTGACCAGCAGCTCGTGCAACGAGAAGATCAACAGACGGGGCGTGGTCACGCCGGTATCCGCCGCCGGGTTGATGAAGTCGATCGTGCCGATGCCCGGCGAGATGAAAAAGGGCACCCCGGACTTGGCCTTCAGTGCGATCGTCTGGCCCGCGGCGACTGGTAGCCGGGCCGGCACCGTGAGGATGTTCCGCGAATCCGAAGGTCCATTGATCATGTCGCTGGACGCCAGTGGCGTGGCGGATGCCGCGTCGTCTAGTCGCATGACGCGTAGGCCGTAGCTGTCGAGGCTGCTCGCATGTTTGATCCGCCATCGCACCACCACACCGTCAAATGGGGCCACCGTCAACGCCCCGGGCAGCGAGCTTTGAATCCAATCGACGAAGCTGCCGCTTGCCGAGCTGCCGTTTGCGACGGACTGCAGCGTGCTGCCAAGCAGTACGCCTGAACAGGCCGTCGTGGAGTGCGCCGCGTCTTCGGGGCAGAGGTCCTGCGACTCATCGCCGTATCCGTCTTCGTCGGCGTCTGCTTCGATCCGCGCGGAGATGTTCACGCGACGGTTCGCGAGGCTGTCGAAGGTGTCAATTCCGCCTACGGCAACCGGGGCGCTGTTCGTGTCGCCGGTGACGTCTTGCCCGCTTGAAGTGGTGTATTCGCAGCCGGTATTTCCTCCACCGGCTCTGTTTAGATGCAGCGCAAGCAGATCGCCTGCGACTACCGGTACCCGCGAGGGGAAGAGATTCGCTCCGTTGGCGAAAGTGAACGATTGCGCGGTCGTCTCGCCGATCACCTGGTAGTTCGCGCCGCTGATATTGCGGTATAGCCGCGCACTCACTTGATCCGCGGCCGGAATGCTGGAACCGGCGGTCACGAAAAACATCGTCATCACGCCGTTCGAGGGAATCGTGTAGGCGCTGCCTGCGGCCTGGCGCTGAAGGTAAACGGAGTTCGTCGTGGAGCAGGCGTTGACCGAGCTCGGGGGCAGTTCGCCCACGTAAACCGCGGCGAAGGCATGTGAGCAGAGGGTGATGGAAGCAACCGCCGCGAGTGCGGCGGTACGCAGCAAAACCCTTGCTCGGTGGATCGGCACGGCGTGGCTCCGTTCGCGTTCAAGCGTCCCGGCCGCGTGCTCTGCGGCCTCTTTCAGAAACACAGGATATGCGCGATGGCTGCGGCCATGGGGATCGTGTTGCGTCGTCGATGTGGCGCTGAATAGTTCGAATGACCGCATTTGGCGCCGTCCGGCACCGCCCCGAGTGGAGTCCATTCGTCCTAACCTGCCCTACATGGCCACCGCTACCTCCGGCAAGTTCGTACTGAACAGCGAATACTCGCCAACCGCCGACCAACCGGCCGCGCGCGACATGTTGGTCGAGGGCTTCAACACGGGCGAGCGGTTCCAGACGTTGCTCGGCGCCACCGGCACGGGCAAGACCTTCACGATGGCCACCGTGATCGAGCAACTCCAGCGACCGGCGCTGTTAATCGCCCACAACAAGACTCTTGCCGCCCAGCTTTGCAGCGAGCTGCGTGAGTTCTTTCCCGACAACGCCGTCGAGTACTTCGTCAGTTACTACGACTACTACCAGCCCGAGGCCTACGTGCCCAGCAAAGACCTCTTCATCGACAAGGACAGTGCCGTCAACGAAGAGATCGACCGTCTGCGCCACGCCGCCACGGCCGCGCTGTTTACGCGACGCGACGTGATCGTGGTGGCCAGCGTCAGTTGCATCTACGGTCTCGGCTCACCGGAGATGTACGAACAGTCGCACCTGATGTTCTCGGTCGGCGAGGACACGCCACGCGACGGCGTGCTCGAAAAGCTTGTGAACATGATGTACCGCCGCAACGATACGGTGCTCGAACGCGGGTCGTTCAGGGTGCGGGGAGACACCGTCGAGATATTTCCCGCTTACGCCGACAGCGCGTACCGGATCGAGCTTTTCGGCGACGAGATCGAGTCGATCGAGCGCTTCGACCCGTTGACCGGCGAGCACTTCGGCAAGATCGATTACGTGTCGCTGTGGCCGGCCACGCACTACGCCACTTCGCGCGATGTGATCGAGCGCGCGCTGGGCACGATCGGCGCCGAATTGACCGAGCGGCTGGCCTGGTTTGAGCAGCACGACAAGTTGTTGGAGGCCCAGCGCATCAAGCAGCGCACGCGTTATGACATGGAAATGATGCGCGAGCTGGGCTTTTGCAGCGGGATCGAAAACTACTCCCGTCATCTCGACGGCCGACAGCCGGGCGAACGGCCGTTCTGCCTGCTGGACTACTTCCCGGACGACTTCATCACGCTGATCGACGAATCGCACCAGACGGTGCCGCAGATTCGCGGCATGCACGCCGGTGACCAGTCGCGCAAGCAGACGCTGGTGGACTACGGCTTCCGGCTGCCCAGCGCGATGGACAACCGCCCGCAGACCTTTGATGAGTTCCTGACCGACGTCGGCCAGGTGATGTTCGTCAGCGCCACGCCGGGAGAGTTCGAGCGCAACCACAGCTCGCGAATCGCCGAGCAGATAGTGCGCCCGACCGGGGTGGTCGACCCGGCGATCATCGTGCGCCCGACGCGAAATCAGGTCGATGACCTGATGAACGAGATCCGCAAGCGGGTTGACGTTGACGACCGAGTACTGGTCACCACGTTGACCAAAAAGCAGGCCGAGGATCTGACCGAGTACCTCACGGAGCTGGGCTTCAAGGTGCGCTACCTGCACAGCGATGTGGACACGCTGGAGCGAATCGAGATCATCCGCGACCTGCGGCTGGGGGAGTTCGACGTGTTGGTCGGGGTGAACCTGCTGCGCGAGGGACTGGACCTGCCGGAGGTGTCGCTGGTCGGCATCCTCGACGCTGACAAGGAAGGTTTCCTGCGCGGTGAGACCGCGCTGTTGCAGACCGTCGGCCGCGCTGCGCGAAACATCGGCGGCACGGTGCTGATGTACGCCGATCGCGAGACCGAAGCGATGCGTAAGTGCATCTCCGAGACGGACCGCCGCCGCGAGATCCAAGTGGCCTACAACCAGGAGCACGGCATCGAGCCGGCGACGGTGGCCAAACGCGTGGGGGACATGAGCGAGTTCATCACGCAGGGTTCGAAGTTGCCTGTGCGCAAGGCCGCGAAGGCCAAGCGCGAGGCCGAGCTGGCGGCACTATCGCCGGAAGAGCTGCACGACAAGATCGCCGAGCTTGAGGAGGCGATGCTTGCCGCCGCCGAAGAGCTGCACTTCGAGCGAGCCGCCGAACTGCGCGACGAGTTGAAGGAACTGCACGCGCAGATGTGATTCGCGCACCGCAAGCTTGTCCCAATCGGCCCCACCACGACGAAGGCCCCGCGATTGCGGGGCCTTCGTCGTGAATTGCCTTAGTGCGTAACGCCTCGTTCTCAATGCTTTGCAATCGCCGCCCCACCTTGCGGTGGGCTGGGAGGATCGACGGCTACTCGGCGCGAATCCGATATCGTTACCAATATGAAAACTATATCACTTTCAGTATCGGAAAAAGACTACGAAGCTTTTCGTGCCGAATCGGTGCGCGCCGGGCGCTCAATCGCCAGCCTGATTCGTGACGCGATGAGCGATTACCGCGAGTCGCTGGGGACGGGCCGCAGGCTCACGCGTGTGCGGCCGTTCGAGGGTGTCGGTCCGGTGGTCGGGCGGGGCGGCGGCAGGCGATGAAGGTCGCCGTCGACGCGGGGGTGATGCTGGTCGCGTACGCAGGCGAAGGTGCGGCGCAGCGCGAGTGCGCCGACGCGATCGAAGCCGTGCTGGCCGAGGACGTCCTTGTAGTGACCGCGGCGGAGATGGCCGGCTTTGTCGATCTGATCACCGACAACGGGCATTTCGAAAACCCACCGGAACTCGTCGACGTCGCCGCGCTCTGCAACGACTACGCGTCAGCCGCAAACGTTGAGATCGCCGAAAACCAGGCCGACGATCTGGTCGCGGCGCTGGCGCTCTTGCGCGAACACGGTTTGCCGGCCACGAAGCTCGGCGCGGCGCTGCAAGCAGCGAGCCTGCGGCGGCTCGGCGTCGAGCAACTTCTTACGCTCGAACCGCCGCTTTACGCCGAATTCAAGTTCGTCAGGGCCCTTTCGCCCGGTCGATGACCGCGTCGACGCGGCCGATCATCAGATTTGCTGCCGGGGCCATGCCGAGTGCGGAGTAAAAAGCCCGCGCATCGTCGTTTCCCGGAACCGTCGAAAGCTTGAAGCTCGCCAGTCCGCGTTCGCGAAACCGCTCGATCGCCGCTGCCATGAGCGCGCGTCCGATCCCCTTGTGTCGGGCTTGCTCAAGCACGGCCAGCTCCTCCACGTATCCGATTCTTTCGCCGGCGTCGTACGCGGTGTCGCCCTGTCGCTCGACAGCGAACACGAAGCCGAGCGCTTCGTCGTTGTTCTCGCGGTCGGCAACCGCCGCGAGGCAAAAGCCGTTGCCGGACGCATGCCATTCAGCAAATCTGGCTGCATACAGCCGCCAGTAATCGTCGTCCGCACGCGCCGGTGCGTGACCGAGTGTGGGCTGCACGGCTGATTCGTGCCGGTGCAACTCGATCAATGCGTCGCGCAACAACTCGACGCGATCGGGCGCAATCTCGATCAGTTCGAATTCCACGCCTCCGACCGTAGCGCCACCGCGGCCTTATGCCTGCGAACATACGTTCCCTCCGGAGCGATCCGTATGATCAGCCTGCGGGCGCGTCCTTCACCTTCTGAAGCCGATTGCCGGACCGACCTCCGGCGTTCCGCCATAACCTCATTCCAATGCCCACGAAGACCAAAAAAACAGCCGCGATCGAGGCCGGCGGCAGCAACGGCGCAGCCGGCGCGAACGACGGTGACTCGGATCTGGCGGACGTTCTGTCCGCCCGCCGCAAAGGCACCGCCTTCAGCGACCGCATGGTGATCGCCGGCGCGCGCGAGCACAATCTCAAGAACATTTCGCTGGAGCTGCCGCGAGACGCTCTGATCGTGATTACGGGCCTTTCCGGCAGCGGCAAGAGCTCGCTCGCCTTCGACACTATCTACGCTGAGGGCCAGCGTCGCTACGTCGAGTCATTGAGCGCCTACGCGCGCCAGTTCCTCGGCCTGATGGAAAAGCCGGACGTTGATTCGATCGAGGGGCTGAGTCCGGCGATCTCGATCGACCAGAAGACCAGTTCGCGCAACCCGCGCTCGACCGTCGGCACGGTGACCGAGATTCACGACTACCTGCGCCTGTTGTGGGCGCGCGTCGGTCATCCGTTCTGTCACAACTGCGGCGACCCGATCGAGGCCCAAAGCGCGGAGCAGATCATCGACCGCGTGCTGGAGCTGCCCGAGGGCGAGAAGTTCATGGTGCTCGCGCCGGTGGTGCGCGGTCGCAAGGGCGAGTTCGCCAAGCTCTTCGAGCAACTTCGTGCCGACGGCTACGTGCGCGTGAAGGTGAACGGAGAGATTCGCCGTCTTGACGACGTTTCACCGGACGGATCGGGCGAGATCGTGCTCGACAAGAAGTACAAGCACGACGTCGCCGTGGTCGTAGATCGCCTGACGATGCGCCCAGATCTGCGCAAGCGACTAGCGGATTCGATCGAGACCGCGGTCGGTCTTGCCGACGGCTTGGTCGAGATCGAACTGGTCGGCGAGCCGCCGCGCAGCATGCTGTTCTCGGAGAAGTTCCTCTGTATGAACTGCGGCAGCTCGATGCCCGAGCTCGAACCGCGCAGCTTCAGTTTCAACTCACCGCACGGTGCCTGTGACGAGTGCCACGGGCTTGGATTTCAGCGCACCGTCGATCCGGAGATGGTCGTGCAGGATCCGGCCAAACCGATCACCGACGGCGCGGTCAGCGGATGGCTGGTGCCGTTTAGCCTGCACTTCGACCGGCTCGCAATCGCCGTCGGCGAACATCTCGGCGTGGACGCCACGCAGCCGTGGCGCGATCTGCCGGAAAGTGCGCGCCAGGTGTTTCTCCACGGACTCGGCAAAGAGCGCGTGCCGGTCACGTACACCAGCAAGCGCGGCAACACCCGCACATACATGGCCCGCTACGAAGGCATCGTTCCTTCAAACGAGCGCCGCTACAAAGAAACGGATTCCGACAACACCCGCGAATGGATCGAGCAGGTGATGTCGCTGAAGCCCTGCACGTCTTGCGAGGGCGCGCGCCTGCGTCCGGAGTCGCGTTCCGTGCGCGTGGACGGCCTTGGAGTGCACGAGTTCTCGAACCTCTCGGCCGCCGCGGCGCTTGAGTGGATCAAGCAGGTGAAACTCAGCGACGTCGAGCGCCAGGTCGCCCGGCTGATTCTCAAGGAAATTCAGGAACGGCTGCAGTTCTTGGTCAACGTGGGGGTTGGGTACCTGTCGATGGACCGCACGGCGTCGACGCTCTCGGGCGGTGAGGCCCAGCGCATTCGTCTGGCCACGCAGATCGGTTCCAGCTTGGTGGGCGTTTTGTACATCCTCGACGAGCCGTCGATCGGCCTGCACCAGCGCGACAACGAGCGGCTGATCGCCACGCTGGAACGCCTGCGCAACCTCGGCAACACCGTGATCGTTGTGGAGCACGACGAGGGCACGATGCTTGCCGCCGACCAGATTGTGGACCTTGGCCCGGGCGCCGGCGAACATGGTGGAGAGATCGTGGCCCAGGGCACCGCCAAGCAGATCGGAAAGGTGAAGAAATCGCTGACCGGTCAGTTCCTCAGCGGCAAACGCAAGATCGCGCTGCCGCCGATACGCCGCGTGCCGCGCGGCTGGATCGAGGTCAGCGGCGCCGCTCAGCACAACCTGAAACACGTCGATGCGGCGTTTCCGGTCGGCGTGTTCTGCTGCGTCACAGGCGTTTCCGGCTCCGGCAAGTCAACGCTTGTAAACGACATTCTCAATCGCGCCGCCGGGATCGCTTTGAAACAAAGTTCGCGCCAGCGGCCGGGTACGCATGCCGGTGTCAGCGGCCTGCAGCAGATCGACAAGGTGATCGACATCAACCAATCGCCGATCGGACGCACTCCGCGCTCAAATCCGGCCACGTACACCGGCGTCTTCGACCTGATCCGCGAACTCTTCAGCAAGACGCAGGAGGCCCGCGCTCGCGGTTACAAACCCGGCCGCTTCAGCTTCAACGTCAAGGGCGGGCGCTGCGAGGTCTGCAGCGGCGAAGGACAGATCAAGATCGAGATGCACTTTCTGCCGGACGTTTACGTGTCGTGTGAACAGTGCCACGGCAAGCGCTACAACCGCGAAACGCTGGAGGTTCGCTACAAGGGCAAGACGATCGCCGACGTACTCGACCTGACGGTCGAAGAAGCGGCCGATTTCTTCGAGCCAGTGCCAAAGATCTCACGCCGCATGAAGACGCTGAACGACGTCGGCCTCGGTTACGTGCATCTCGGCCAACCCGCCACCACGCTGTCCGGTGGCGAGGCCCAGCGCGTGAAGTTGGCCAACGAACTCGCGCGGGTGGCCACCGGCAACACCCTCTACATCCTCGACGAACCCACCACCGGTCTGCATTTCGCCGACATCGAACGCTTGCTCGTGGTGCTGCAACGCCTGGTCGACGCCGGCAACACGGTGGTCGTCATCGAACACAACCTCGACGTGATCAAGACCGCCGACTGGCTGATCGATCTCGGCCCCGAAGGCGGCGAAGGCGGCGGCGAAATCATCGCTGCGGGGGCCCCGGAGGCCGTCGCCGCTGAACCGGGCTCATACACCGGACGCTTTCTCTCCGGCGTTTTGTAGCGGACGGCCGTCCGGGCGCACCGGATTCATTCTCGCTGAAATCCCTCGCAGATTGAACATCAGCGTTACTTAAGGCACGTGCAAACGCGGCTTCCGGGGGTCTCGGATACCTCGTCAAGCTGGTGGGGAATTTTATGCCGCCGTGGCATAAAAATCCCGATACGTCGAACAAGGCCCAACAGATGCGCACTCGCCAGGTGGAAGCCGCGTGGAATGCGCTCCGCAGTGGCCGTTAGGCTCGATCGCGGATGCCCAGCAACGACGTACCCAGCAACGACGTACCCAGCGGCGCGGCACCGAGCGCTGAGGACTGGCAGATCTGGAACCAACGCCTCGCCTGGTACGAGCGCAACGACGATCCCGAGCACCGGGCGCAGATCGTCGAAGAACTGGTCAAGCGACACGCGTACGCGAGTTTCCCGATCCACGGTGAGATCCTCGAAGGTCTGCGCGCCGGGCGCATCGAGATCGGCGAGAACACGATGTTTCAGCCACATTGCTGGCTGACGCTGGATCTGGACAAGGCGCGCATCAAAATCGGCGCGAACTGCTTTCTGAACCTAGGCGTGATGCTCGCCGCGCAGGACGAGATCACGATCGGCGACTGGACGATGATGGCCAACGGCTGCTTTGTCGGCGACGCCGCCCACCGGTTCGACGATCCGACTACGCCGGTGCCGCTTCAGGGCTTCACGAGCAAGGGGCCGGTGAGTATCGGCGACAACTGCTGGCTGGCGGCGAACGTCGTGGTCACGAGCGGGGTTTCGATCGGCGAGCGCTGCGTGATTGGGGCAAACAGCGTGGTGACCACGGACATCCCCGCGTTTTCGATCGCCGCCGGTGCGCCTGCGCGCGTGATCAGGACGATTGAGTACGGCGACTGATTTCAGTCCGGGCGCAAACCCGGCGTAAAACTGATTTCACCCCGGCGTCAAGCGCCGGGGTGGTCGCGCCCAACGTCAGCGGATCGACAGCTCGCGCAGCGCGATCGCCACAGCGTGAGCCCGTGAGGTGGCTTCCAGCTTCCGCATCGCGTTCTTTACGTGCGTGCGCACCGTGTGGGCTGAAAGTTGAAGCTTTTCGGCGACCTCATCGGTGGAGAGTCCCTTTGAGACGTGTCCGAGAATTTCGCGCTCGCGGCGGCTGAGCATCGGCAGCTTCACTCGAATCGCTTCGTCGATCTCTTCGTCGGAAAGCGGCTGCGGTAGCCAGCGGCGGCCTTGAGAAACGGCGCGGATGCTCTCCACCAGGTCTTCGGTTGAGCTGTCCTTGACAACAAATCCCATCGCGCCGGCGTCGATCGCGCGAGCCAGCAGGCGGTCGTCGCTGTAACCGGAGTAGGCGATTACGCGGGTGCGTTTGCGGGCGAGGTCCTTGATCAACTCGACGCCGTCGTATTCGGCCAGGCGTACGTCGACCACCACGACGTCGGGACGGTGGCTGGCAACAAGCGCTTTGGCTTCTTCCAGGCCGCCGGTCTCTCCGACAACGCGGATGTTGTGTGGTTCAAGTACGTATCGCAATCCTGTGCGAAGTACCTCGTGGTCGTCCACGACGACGACTGTGGTTTCGGCGCTCATTTGATTCCGTGATTCCTTTCGGTCATGCCGATTATCCGGTACTACACGATTTCAACGGCAATCGCAAATCGGCAAGACATTTGGGCATTTTGTTGACCGCAAACACTGATAACGACGGGGTCATCGCTATTGATGAGCAACCGATCCACCAGGTCCCGACTGCTCGAATCGAAGCATACACGAATAGTTACCGCTCGGTCAAGAGCGATTTTCACTAAAAATTTTGGTAATTAGCGCGGACGGAAAATCCGCAATTTCCTCACGTTTGTGTGACCTTCGAACCAGTTCCCGCGTGACTATCGGCAATATCGCCAATGGCGGCGTCCGGCCGAACTGGCCAAACGGCCAGTTTTTAAGCGAGGGCGACGGTCCGCAAGAAATTCAGTCCGCGAGGAACTCGTGCAGCGACGCGACGTGGTCTCGGGCCCATTCCGCAAGTTGCGACGCCTCGTCCGGTGACATCTCGTATTCGTGCTCGGGGGCGGGGTATGCGCGCGAGCGCACGTCCTTCGCGAAGGCCGTGACGCCGTTCACCATCTGGTGACGCACGTCAGCGTACTGGCGCACGAATTTTGCCGGCCGTCCGTCCCATATCCCAAGCAGGTCGTGATACACGAGCACTTGGCCGTCGGTTTGTGGACCGGCGCCGATACCGATCGCGGGCACGCCAAGCAGCGGCATCAGAGCGTCGGCCAGTTCAGAGGGAACGCATTCCAAGACAATCGCGAAGCAGCCCGCCGCCTGAAGCTCAAGGGCCTCCTCGATCACGGCCTTTGCCGCGGCGGCGGTGCGGCCTTGGGCGCGGTAACCGCCTAGCTGCACCGCGTTCTGAGGAGTCAGGCCGATGTGGCCCATCACCGGAATACCGCTCTCGACGATCGCGCGGGCGCGCTCGGCGGAGGCGCCGCCGCGTTCCAGCTTGACGGCGTCGCAACCGGCTTCTTTGACAAAACGCTGAGCGTTCTTGATCGCCTGTTCATTCGACGCCTCATAACTGCCGAACGGCATGTCGCCGATCAGCAGGGGATGCTTCAAGCCGCGGCGCACGGCGGAGGCAAGTATCACCATCTCGTCCATTGAGACCGGCGTCGTGTTGGGGTATCCGAGCACCACCATCGCTGCGGAATCTCCCACCAGCACCAGGTCCACGCCGGCTTCGTCAACGACCGTCGCACTGGGGTAGTCGTAGGCCGTGATCATCACGATCGGTTCGCCGAGGGCCTTCTTCTCCTGCAACCGGGTGATCGTGATCGGTCGTCGCGCGGGATCCTGGCCGCCACCGGCGACGCCGGCGTGTCCGCCGTGCTTGTCTGTCGGGCGCGTGCTCATGCTCGCTCCCTGGGATCGCCCACAACGGAGCTGCCCAGCAATTTCGCGACCTCGGAGTCCACGGACACCGGATTGTTTTCGTCGTCTACATGAACGACCACCGGGCGGTAGTCCGCGAGTTCCGACTCGTCGTAGCTTGCGTAGGTGACGACGATGATCTTGTCGCCCTTTTGCACGAGCCGCGCGGCGGCTCCGTTGACCTGCATCATGCCGGAGCCACGGGCGCCCGCGATCGTGTAAGTCTCGAAACGCGCGCCGTTGTCGATGTCGAGCACGTGAACAAGTTCGTGCTCAAGAATGTTTGCCTGCTCCAGAAGATCCGCGTCGATCGTGATTGAGCCCACGTAATGCAGGTCGCAGTCCGTGATCGTCGCGCGGTGAATCTTGCTCTTCAGCATCTGCCGTTGCATCAGATTGCTGCTCCTTGAGGAATGGGATTGGTGGTTGGAATTGCGCTCGGCCGGTCCGTCTTTGGCTCGAGTGGGAAGTTGTCGATCAGGCGGGTTGAGCCGACGCGCGCCGCGACCACGGCCAGCGCCGGGCGATCCACGGATTCAACCGTTTCGAGCGAGCAGGGGTCGACGATTTCGAAATACTCGACGGTGTCGTCGGGGGCGAGGCGGTCCGCGAGTCTCCGCAGCGCGGATTGAGTGAGCGTGGCGCCGTCGCGGACACCGTCGGATAGCTCGGACTGCGTGGCGCGCAGCGCATCGACCAGTGCGGTGGCGCGCTCGCGCTGATCGGCCGAGAGGTAGGCGTTGCGCGAACTGAGTGCCAGACCGTCGGCTTCGCGCACGGTCGGGCAGGTTTCGATGCGTACCCGGAAATTGAGGTCGGCGACCATCCGGCGGATTGCCGCCACCTGCTGGGCGTCCTTCTGGCCGAAATACGCGCGATCCGGCTGGACTATGTTGAACAGCTTGGCTACGACGGTGGTGACGCCGTCGAAGTGCTCGTGGCCGCGTCGCGTCGCGTCGCCGCAGAGCCGTTCTGTGATGCCGCGAACCGCGACCGAGGTTGCGAAACCGGGTGGGTAGATCTCTTCGACGGCGGGGACGAAGAGCAAGTCCGCACCGCGTTCGGAGGCCAGCGCCGTGTCGTCGGCGAGGCGGCGGGGGTAAGCGTCCAGGTCCTCGCCGGGGCGGAACTGCGTGGGGTTGACGAAGACGGTCACGACCGTGAGGTCGCATTCGGCGACGGACCGGTCGATCAGCGAGAGGTGACCCTCGTGCAGCGCGCCCATTGTCGGCACGACGCCGACCCCGAGACCCGCAGCGCGCGCGGCGTCCAATTCAGCGCGAAGCTCGGCGATCGAGGTGACCGTGTTCATCGCGAACGCCTCGCGGTCGCGAATTCCGCGGCCGTGCGAGTCGATGTCGCTCTCCGCGCTGTCAGGCGCGTTCGCGCCGGACTGAAGTGTCGTCTAAAAATCATTTTCGTTCCAGTTCTTGCGATACCGGACGAAAGCTCGGTGGTGCTTACGTGATGCCTTTCGGACCGGAACACCCGCAGGGCCGACCGTCGAGGCTTTTTTGAAAGTCCGTCCCTGAAGGTGACGGCTTGAATACATTGTAGAACGACCGCGCGATGTTGGCCAGGGTTCGTACTAGAAGGCGGTTCGCATCACTAAATACGTCGCGCAAAATGGCCGGTTACGCTCATCTGGTGGCGGTGAACACGATGATCGAAACGTTCGCGAGCTCTTCCGCGGAGCAGACGGAACGCGTCGCCGCGGACGTGGCCAGGCGTCTTAGGCCCGGCGATGTGGTGCTGCTCACCGGCGATCTCGGCGCCGGCAAGACCACGTTTGTTCGCGGCGCGGCTCATGCGCTTGGTGTCGAAGGTCGAGTGACCAGTCCCACTTTCGCGATCGGCAATGTTTATCCGGCCGGTTCCGGCGATGTGGCGCACGTGGATCTGTACCGGTTGGACGCGCTGGACGGCACCGACGAGGCGGTGCTGGACGACTACCTGGACGAGCGGCGCGTAGCGTTCGTGGAATGGCCGCATGACGAGCTTTTTGAGCTAAACGCTCTGCGGGCGGCGGTGGCGCTGACTCACGCGGGCGGCGACGCTCGCGAGATCGAGGTGCGATGGTACGGCGGCGAAAGCGTATGACGGTGCTGGCCTTTGACACGGCGACCGCCGCGTGCTCGGTGGCGTTGGGCCGGGCCGACGGCGAGGTCTTCGAGCACCGCCCGGAGAGCGGGCGCATGCTCGAACGGCCCGCGCACGCCACCGAGTTGCTGCCGGCGATCGTGGAGTTGCTCGACCGCGCCGGAGCTGGATGGGACGAGATCGAGCGGTTGGCCGTGGGGGTGGGGCCGGGCGCGTTCACGGGTCTGCGGATCGGTGTGACCACCGCTCGCGCGATCGCCACCGCGCGCGGACTTCGCCTGACGCCGGTTTCCTCGCTTTCCGCGCTGGCCGCGGGGACCGGCGCGAGCAATCCTCCAGACGGCGCGGCGACGGTCGCCAAAGGCGGCGAGCAGGCGGGCACGTGCGTGCTGCCTGTGATCGACGCGCGACGGGGCGAATACTTCTACCGGCTCCCGGGCGGAGAGGATTGTGTGAGCGGTCCAGACGAGCTGATCGACCGGGTCGCCGGCTTGGAGGCGCGGGCCGTCGGAGACGGCGCGATCAAGCTGCGGGATCGGCTCGTTGAAGCGGGATTGCAGGTGCCGGCCGGCGACGACCCACGACACGTTGTCAGCGCCGTCGCGATCATCGAGCTTTCAAGGGCCGCCGTCGCCGGCGAGCCGGCGAGTGTGGTTCCCAATTACATCCGCCCGCCGGACGCCAAGGTGAGTTCGCGGGAACGCTGGCTGGTGAACGCCGAATCATGAACGCGTTGCCTGACAAGGCGTTCGATCTGCGTCGGCTGGAAATCACCGACTTGCCGGCCGCGCTGGAGATCGAGCGGATCGCATTTCCGACGCCGTGGTCGCAGTCGATGTTCGTACTTGAGCTTTCGAAGGCGTCGAGCGTTTGCCTGGCCGCCGTCGGCGCCGAAAACGAACTGATCGGATACCTGATCGCCGCACGTTACGCGCAGGTCTGGCACGTGATGAACGTTTCGGTGGCGCCCGGTCGCCGACGCGGCGGCGTCGCCACTGCATTGATGAACGAGCTTTTCCACCTCACCGAAGGCGCGCGTACGCACTACACGCTGGAGGTTCGCGTCTCCAACCTGGCCGCGATTGAAATGTACGAGCGCACCGGCTTTCGCGTGGCCGGCACGCGTCCCGGCTACTACACCGACAACCGCGAGGACGCGCTGATCATGTGGCGCAGCACCGACAAGAACTTCGTGCCGCCAAACGTCGCCAATCCGACCGATTGGAAGGGCCACAGATGATCGAGCCGGATCAACTGATGCTTGGAATCGAAACTTCATGCGACGACACCTGCGCGGCGATCGTAAGCGGCGACGGCCGCGTGCTTTCGAACATAATCGCCTCACAAATGGACCACGACCGCTTCGGCGGCGTGGTGCCTGAGGTCGCCTCGCGGCGTCATCTGGAGATGCTCGACGGCGTGGTTGCCATCGCACTTTCGGACGCGGGCGTCACGCTGGACGAGGTTTCCGTGGTGGCGGCCACGCAAGGCCCCGGGCTGATCGGCGCGCTGCTCGTGGGATTTTCTTACGCAAAGGCGCTGGCGGCGGCGGCAGAGTTGCCGCTGGTTCCGGTGAATCATCTTCGCGCCCACGTGGCCGCCAACTTTCTGCAACCCGACCCGATCGAGCCGCCGTTTCTATGCCTGATCGCGAGCGGCGGTCACACGTTTTTGGAGCGCGTGAGCGATCATGACACGCATCAGCTGATCGGCGAGACGACCGACGACGCCGCCGGCGAAGCGTTCGACAAAGGCGCGCGGTTGCTGGGTCTGGGCTACCCGGGCGGCGCCGCGCTCGACGCTCTGGCGCGCGAGGGCGACGATCGCGCGTTCGACTTTCCGCGCACGTTCGTCGGTGAGTTGGACTTCAGCTTCAGCGGAATCAAGACCTCGCTGCTTTACAAGCTTCGCGAGATGCCGACCGACGAGTTTGAGCGCGTCAAGGCGGATCTGGCCGCCTCGTATCAGCGAGCTGTGGTGGACATGCTGGTCGGCCGCGTTGAGCATGCGCTTTCTCGCACCGGCCTGGAGCGCGTCGCGATCGGCGGCGGAGTGGCGGCGAACTCGCTGCTGCGTGAACGCGTGGCCGAACTTGGCGTGCACGTGAAAGTGCCGCCGCGCGAACTGTGCACGGACAACGCGGCGATGATCGCCGCCGCCGCGATCGGGATTGCGCCGACGCCGTATCCGAAGTACGCGGCGCTCGACGCGTTTCCCAGCGGAACGCCGGCGCTCGCGGCGGGAGAACGGTGAAGTGGAGGTCTTGATCTACACCCGTGCCGGTTGTCATCTCTGCGAAGAAGCCGTGACCGCCGCCGAGGCGCTGCGTGAACGATTTGGATTCACGCTTGAAATGATCGACATCGAGGGCGACGACGAGCTTCACGGTCGCTATCTGGAGGCGATTCCGGTCGTTCTGATAGACGGGGTTGAGCGGCTGCGCGAGGACGACCACCGCCACGGCGGCCTGGAAGAGGCTCTGCGTGCGGCGTCCGGGGCATGACGGCGATGGCCGGCCGACGAGTTACTAAGGTTGCCCGGCCGTCGCGCAATGGCGTGGCGGGATCCCGTTCAATGACTTCGAACAAACGCAAATCAGAATCCGCCGGCACCGGCAGCCGGGCCAAGGACGGCGCGGAAATTTCGGCCGCGCTGGGTGGCGAGCGGCTTTCACTTGGCGTCGCCGCACGGCTTTCGCGCTATTTGCAGGTGCTTACGCAGGCCAAGAAAATGGGCCGCGACAAGATCAATTCGCAGGAGCTGGCCCGCTATACCCACGTGAATCCCACGCAGATACGCCGCGATCTTTCGGGGTTTGGCAAGTTCGGTAAGCGCGGCGTGGGCTACGACGTGGACCATCTGACCGAGCAAATTCGCGCGATCCTGCATACCGCCGGCAAGTACAACATTGCGCTGTTCGGCGCCGGTCACTTGGGCAAGGCGATCGCGGGGTCCGAGGTGTTCGCGGACCACGGCTTTGAGATCAAGGCCGTTTTTGACAGCGATCCGAAGAAGGTCGGCACGCAGGCCGGCAGCGTCACGATCCAGCCGCCGGAGGAATTGCGCAAGACGGTGCTCGACGAGGAAATCCTGGTCGGCGTGATCGCGGTACCGGCAAAAGCCGCTCCGGCGGTCGGCACAATGCTCGTTGAGGCCGGCGTGACGATCATCTTCAACTACACCGATGCTCTGCTCGAAGTGCCCCAAGGCGTAACCGTGCATACGTCCAGCCCGGCCGTCGACCTGCTCTACGCCCTCTACTTTTATCTCCAGTAGCCGGATTCGTCCGGCGCCGCGGGGCACCAAAATGTCGCTCGATCTGAAAAAGGCATACGAGTTGTTCGCCGATTCGACCGATTTCACCGTCGGTATCGAAGAGGAGTTTCAGATTCTCGACCCCGCGTCGCTGGAGCTCACGGCGGGGTTCGAGCGGATGGCGGAGGCCGCGGCGGGCGTTGACGGATTGGCCGCTTCGGTCGCCGGGGAGCTGATCTCTTCGGAGATCGAGATTCGTTCGGGCCGAGGCGAGAACTTTGCGCACGCGGTGACTTTGCAGGCCGATCATCGCCGAAAGTTGTTCGAACTCGCGGAACGACAGGGGGTAACGCTGGGCGCGCTCGGCGCGCACCCCTTCAGCGCGTGGCAAGACCAGCACATAATCGACACGGAGCACTACCACCGGGTCGAGGACGGTCTCAAATACGTGGCCTGGCGCAACAACACGTTCAGTCTTCACGTGCATGTCGGCGTGCGCGGGGCGGACCGCGCGATCGCGGTCTGCGACCGCGTTCGAGAGATCCTGCCGGAGTTGCTGGCGATCAGCGCCAGTTCGCCGTTCGCCGAAGGCCGTGACAGCGGCCTGGCATCCGCTCGTACACAGATCTTCACGCGCATGTTTCCGCGCTGCGGTGTTCCCGACGCGTTCGGCGACTGGACGGCCTACCGCGATTTCATCGAGTTCCTGAAGCGCACCGAGTCAGTCGTGGAGTCCACACAGCTTTGGTGGTCGGTGCGGCCGCATCACAGCTTTGGCACGGTCGAGGTGCGGATCTGCGACGCGCAACCCAGCGGGAACGACAGCACGGCGCTGGCGGGCTTGATCGTCTCGTGTGTGGCACAGGCCGCGCGCGATTACGATGAAGGCGTGCCTTTCACGCCGCTTGCCCCGCGCATGGTCGAGGAGAACCTCTGGCGCGCGATTCGCTTCGGCTTGGACGGAAAGTTGATCGACCTGCGGGCCGGAGAGCAGTATCCCGCCGCCGCCGCCGCGGACCGGCTGCTGACTTGGACGGCGCCCGTTCGCGCGGAGCTCGGCATCGAACCGGCGATCCCCGAACGCAACGCCACGCAGCGAATACGCGACGCC
Source organism: Actinomycetota bacterium (assembly GCA_016213645.1). Classification (GTDB taxonomy): domain Bacteria; phylum Actinomycetota; class Thermoleophilia; order Solirubrobacterales; family JACPNS01; genus JACPNS01. The sequence goes on along the minus strand of JACQZY010000007.1, from coordinate 11,951 downwards.
GGTCTGGGTCCGCGCGAGTCGCTGGCCGCTTCTCTACGAGAGACAGTCGCTACTTACAGTGGCGCGCAAGACGCACGGATTCATGCCTGATCCGGCCGAAATCCGGCTCCGTTCACCCTTCCCGATAGACTGACGCGCGCTTTTTCGGGCGTCGGCTCCGCCGCGTCCACGCAACCCTGCGCCGGAAGCATCTTGCTTTCGTCGCACTCGGAAAAAGCTGATTCAGTCTCCGCAGTTCCGACTACAGAAGTAACCGATTACGAAAGGTTCAATCCTTGTCTGACTTTTTGATCAATCACGGCGTCATCATCGCGCTCGTGTGTGCCGGGGGCGCCGTGCTCTACGGCGTTCTCAACACCATGTCGCTACTCAAGCTTTCGGCCGGAAACGACCGTATGCGCGAGATTTCGCAGGCCGTTCAGGAAGGCGCCAGCGCCTACCTCAACCGCCAGTATTCATCGATCGCAATCGTGGGAATCGTCGTCGCGGCGATCATCGCGCTGCTCCCGGACCTCGGTCCGGCCGTCGCGATCGGATTTGTCATCGGTGGCGCGTCATCTGCCGCCGCCGGATACATCGGCATGAACGTTTCGGTGCGCATGAACGCGCGCGTCGCAGAGGCCGCCCGCGGCGGCATCTCGTCCGCGCTCGACGTCGCATTTCGCGGCGGTGCCGTAACGGGCATGCTCGTCGTGGGTCTGGCGCTTTTGGGCGTCGCGGCGTACTACGGCATTCTCACGGCGTTCTTCGACTTCGACCAGCGTGATGCGATTGACGCACTCGTCGGTCTTGGTTTCGGTGGCTCACTGATCTCCGTGTTTGCGCGACTTGGTGGTGGAATCTTCACCAAGGGCGCCGACGTCGGCGCCGACATCGTCGGCAAGATCGAGGCCGGAATCCCCGAGGACGACCCGCGCAACCCGGCCGTAATCGCCGACAACGTTGGTGACAACGTCGGTGACTGCGCCGGCATGGCGGCGGACCTCTTCGAGACGTACGCCGTCACCGCAGTCGCCGTGATGCTGATCGGTGTGCTCACTTTTGACGCGGTTGACTTCACGCGTGTCGCGCTCTACCCGCTTGTGATCGGCGGCGTGTCGATCATCGCTTCGATCATCGGCACCTTCTTCGTTCGCACGAAGACCGGCCACGTCGAGGGCGCTCTGTACAAGGGCGTACTCGCAGCCGGCGTGATCGCCTCGGCTGCTTTCTACCCCGTCACGAAGTGGGTGATGGGCGATCTCGGTTCCACCGGATCCGGCGAGGAATACACGGTGATGGATCTGTGGCTTTGCTCGCTTGTCGGCATCGTGATCACCGGTTTTATCTTCGTCATCACGGACTACTACACGTCTACGCGTTTTAGCCCGGTCAAGCGCACGGCCGAAGCTTCACAGACCGGCCACGCCACGAACATCATTCAGGGTTTGGCGAGTGGCTTTCAATCCACCGCCGCACCCGCGGTCGTGTTCGTCGGAGGCATCCTGGCCGCCAACGAACTGGCCGGCATCTACGGCATCGGCGTAGCGGTCATGGCGCAGCTTTCGCTGTGCGGATTGATCGTCGCGCTCGACGCGTTCGGTCCGATCACCGACAACGCCGGTGGTATTGCCGAGATGGCCGAGCTGCCGGAAGAGGTGCGCAACATCACCGACCCGCTCGACGCGGTCGGAAACACCACGAAGGCGGTCACCAAGGGCTACGCGATCGGCTCGGCCGTGCTGGCCGCCCTGGTGCTTTTCAAGGCCTTCACCGAGGAGCTTTCCAGCGCCGGCGAGAATGTCGTGTTCGCGATCGACGATCCGGCGGTACTCGTCGGTCTGCTGGTCGGTGGCATCATGGTTTACCTCTTCGCCGCATTCGCGATGGAAGCCGTCGGCCGTGCCGGCGGTGCCGTTGTGGACGAGGTTCGCCGTCAGTTCAAGGAGAAGCCCGGCATCATGGACGGGTCCGAGAAGCCGGAGTACGGTCAGTGTGTCGACATCGTGACGAAGGCCGCGCAGCGCGAGATGATCATTCCGGCACTGATCCCGATCGTCGTCACGACGATCGTCGGAGTGCTTTCGATCAAGGCGCTCGGCGGCCTGTTGATGGGCGTGATCGTGGTCGGCCTGTTCATGGCGATCGCGATGACCAACGGCGGTGGCGCCTGGGACAACGCCAAGAAGCTGATCGAAGACGGCGCCTTTGGCGGAAAGGGCTCACCTGCCCATGAGGCGTCGATCACCGGAGACACGGTCGGCGACCCCTACAAGGACACGGCGGGTCCCGCGATCAACCCGATGATCAAGGTGGCCAACATCGTCGCCCTGCTGCTGATCCCGTTGATCACGGGCTAACGCCGCGACACGCGGCCGGCGCCGCGTTAATCCGCCGGACAACGATTGAACCCGAAGGCCGCCCGCAAGGGCGGCCTTCGCCGTATCCGCCCGGCAACCCCACAACGAAAGCCCCCACGGAGCGCCGCGGAGCCAGGTGCAGCGGAGCCAGACTCCGCTGCAGAAAACCGCTTCGGAGGTGCAGCGGAGCCAGACTCCGCTGCAGAAAACCGCTTCGGAATGCGAATGATTTTTATGGGAACGAGGGGATCGTGGCCGGCGCACGTAGAATCGTGCGCCGATGGCCGAACGGAGACCGAAGTCACATTCGCTGGAGCGGGTGCTGGGCACCAGCGCGCTTTTCAGCACGGCTTACGGCAACGTCGGAAGTTCGATCTACTACGCGCTGGGTCTGGTCGCGAGCCTTGCCCTGGGGTTGACGCCGCTCGTCTTTCTGATCAGCGGGATCATCTTCTTCTTCACGGCCGCCACCTACATCGAGGCGACGACCATGTACCCCGAGGCCGGAGGCTCCAGCAGCTTCGCGCGTCACGCCTTCAACGAGTTCTGGTCGTTCTTCGCTGCCTGGGGACAGATGCTCAACTACATAATCACGGCCGCGATCAGCGCGTATTTCGTGCCGCACTACCTGGGTGTGTTCTGGGAACCGCTGAAGGGCGCGCCTTGGGACATCGTCTTCGGGATCGGCGTGTTGGTGCTGCTGGGCGGTCTCAACATCGTCGGCGTCCAAGAGTCCGCGAAGGTCAACATCGTGCTTTCGGTGGTGGATTTTTTCACGCAGGTGCTGCTGGTGATTCTGGGCGCGGTGCTGGTTTTCAGCCCCACGGTGCTGATTGAAAACATCGACTTCGGCATCACTCCGACATGGAACGACTTTCTGATTGCGATTCCGATCGGCATGGTCGCCTATACAGGCATCGAGACGATCTCCAACCTCGCCGAAGAGGCCAAGGACTACAAAACCACGCTGCCGCAAGCCACGCGAATGGTCGTGGCGGCGGTGTTTGCAATCTATCTGTTTCTGCCGGCCGTGGCGCTCAGCGCGATGCCGGTCGAAAACGGCATCACCACGCTTGCGACCAAGTATTCCGGGGACCCGATTCTCGGTGTCGTGGAGAACATGCCGCTGGGCGTGTTCGAGGCGCCGGCGAGGATTTACGTGGGCATTCTTGCCGCCACGATCCTTGTGATCGCCACCAACGCCGGGATCATCGGCGTGTCGCGCCTCACCTACTCGATGGGCCAGCATCGCCAGGTTCCGGCAGTGCTCAGAACGCTGCACCCGCGTTATAAAACGCCGTACATCGCGATCATCGTGTTCGGCGCGATCGCCTGTCTGACGATGATTCCCGGACAGGCCGATTTCCTCGGCACGATGTACGCCTTTGGCGCGATGCTCAGCTTCACGATCGCGCACTTGGCGATAATCAAGCTGCGGTTCTCGCGCCCCGAGGTTGAGCGCCCCTGGCGCGGGCCGATGAACGTGACCTGGCATAAGACGGCGATACCGCTGTTTGCCATCTTCGGCGGCTGGGGAACCGCAATCTCCTGGGTGGTGGTGACTGCGCGCGACATGGTGACTCTTGCGGTCGGCGTCGCCTGGCTGGCGGTCGGCATCACGCTCTACGTGTTCTATCGCCGCAGTCAGGGGCTCACTCTGACCGGCACCGAGAAGCTTGCCGTGCCGAAGCCGATCGTTGAGCACGACGTTGAATACGACAGCATCCTCGTGGCGTTCGAAGACGGAGAGTTCTCCGAATCCGCGGTGTTGACGGCGGTGAAGATGGCCACGCGCCGCCGCCGAGGGGTGCACGTGCTCGTCACGATCACCGTGCCCGCCAACGCGCCTATCGACGCCGCGCTTCCCGAATCCGAGGCCGCAGCCGCCACCGCGATCGAACGCGCTCGCGAGATCGGTGGGCGACGCGTGACCGGTCATTTCGAAAAGGTTCGCGCAGGTCAGGCCGGTCGCCGGATCGTCGACGAGGCTATGCAGATGAACGCCCGCGCGCTGGTGATGCCGATCAAACGCGGCGGAGGCGGCTCGCTGTTTCCCCAGAGCGTCCAGAAGGTGCTTTCCGAGCGTCCCTGCCGCGTGATTCTCACATCGGAGTCCACCGATGCCGTCAAACGAATTGGGGCCACCACCTGATGCGTAACGCCAAAATCATCCTCAGCGCGCTCGCCGTCTTGCTCGGTCTGGCCACGATCGTCGTCACGGTCTCCGCCGGCGGCGGAGCCACGGCGCGCGGAATTCTGCTGGGTGCCGTGCTCGCCTTGATGGGTTCGTTTCGGTTGTATCTGACGCTGAGGCACGACGTCTGATGTTTGCGCGAGCGATCGCCTGGGGACGAGCAAATCCGATGTCCGCGATCGGCGCCGGTGCGCTGATTCTGGTCGTCTACATCGCGGCCTCGTCCTCGCTTTACTTCGGCCTTGGCCTGATCGCCGAGCAGGGCTTGGCGCTCACACCCGCCGTGCTGATCGTGGCCGGCATCTTCTTCGTGCTCACGTTCATGTCGTACGTGGAGGGATCGTCGCTGCACATCGAGCGTGGCGGCGCCTCCTCGTATGCCCGTTACGCGTTCGATGAGCTGGTCAGCTTCGTCGCCGGCTGGGCGATCCTGCTGGACTACACGATCGTGCTGGCGCTGGTGGCGTCGGCGGTTCCGAATTACCTTTCGCCACTCTGGTCCGGTTTTGAGAAGCACACCGCGGAGATGATCATTCCGGTGCTGCTGATCTTCGGGATGGCAATCGCGAACATACGCGGCGTCAGCGCGGGTCAGTTGCGAACTCGATTGCCGTTGGGCCTGATCGATCTCGCGGTGCTGATCGGCGTCATCGTCGTGGGCCTGATCACGCTCTGGGACACTGACGCACTCACCCAGTCGATCGATCTCGGCACCACGCCGACCTGGAAGGGGCTTGCGCTCGCGATGATCTTGGCCACCGTGGCGGGCACCGGCATCGAGGCCGCCTCCGGCCTCGCCGGAGAGATCAGAATTGGCCGGGGCGCCCTGCGTTCGGTGGTGGCCGCCAGCGCGGCCTCCACGATCACGATTTTCGCCGGCCTCTCGATTGTGGCGCTGATGGTGGAGCCGGTGAAGATGCTCGATGGCGGCGGTTCGGCAACTCCGCTCAGCGGCCGGTACATCGAAAAGCCGGTGATCGGCGTGGTCAGCAGGTTCCACCCCGACTGGCTGGCGAGCGGGCTGCGATACCTCGTCGGCGCGATGGCGGTGATCACGCTTGTGCAGGCCGCTCGTATCTACATGCTCGGGCCGATGCGGATGACCTACGCCCTGGCGACCAACCGGCAGATTCCCAGCGTGATCGGCCGGTTGCATCCGCGCTACGGCACTCCGTACGTAGCCGCCGCCGCCGTCGCGCTGGTCTCGGGCGCGCTCGCGATACTCGACAACCCGGAGCTGCTGACCGCGATCTTCGCCTTCGGCGCGCTACTGACGTTTTCGATCGCCAATCTCTCAATCATCCGCCTGCGCTATCGCGAGCCTGAGGCTCCGCGCGCCTACACCGTGCCGTTTTCCGTAAAGGTCGGCAGCGGGCGGCTGCCGCTGCCGTCGGTTGTGGCGCTGGCGGCGTCGATCGCCGCGTTTGCGGGGGTGCTGGCGTTTAGGCACACCGCAACGCTCGTCGGCGTGCTGTGGATGGGCGCCGGCCTCACGCTGTATGTGGTTTACCGCCGGTCTCAGGGCAGGCCTCTGCGCCAGCGCATCACAATTCCGGAGGCGGACCTGCGCCGTCGTGCGCGTGAGAGCGAGAAGGGCGGATTTGGATCGATGCTCGTGCCGGTCTTCGGCGGTGTGCTTGACGACGACATCATCGGCACGGCCGGTCGCCTGGCTATGGAGGAGGCCGAAGAGGAGGGGGGAGCGGTGATCGAGGCACTGCACGTGATCGAGATCCCGATGTCTCAGCCGATCGACGCGCCCGTAACCGCGGACCGCTTGCAGCGCGCCCGTCAGGTGCTGGCGCGCGCCAAGGAGGTGGGCGAGGAGTACGCCGGTGTGGAGGTGGCCACCGCCACCGTGCGCGCGCGCTCCACCGGCGAGGCAATCGTGCGCGAGGCTTCTCGTCGTGGAGTCGAAGTGATCGTGCTGGCCGCTGAGCGCCCGTCGCGCATTCGCGGCGGTCCGCTGCTGGGTGGAGTCGAGCCGCGCGCCGCGGAATTTGTTGGAAAGGTTACGGAGTACGTGACCCGCAAGGCCCCCTGCCAAGTGATCCTCACCGCACCGCCGGAAACCGATGTTGCGGCGTTGATCGCCTCGATCAAGAACAACCCGCACGTCAGCGTCGAGTTTGCCGAAAAGGAAGTCAAGCGACTGGAGCGCATGGCGGGTCTGACCGGCGAACACGATCCCGTCTCTCCGGGTGTGGCCGAGAGCGGCCAGGCTACGCGCCCGCACGAACACGAGGCGGATCAATCGCAGGTGGTCGAAGGCGAGGATCCGGACGACTTCATCGACACGATCGCGTAGGGACGGCGGGCGAAGCGCGGACGATGCCTTGCACGTAAGCCGAGCGCGGTCATCCCAGCTAATCTTCGCCTCGTGTTCGTTCTAATCGTTGGATGTGGCCGTGCCGGAGCAGCGCTTGCCAAGAACCTGATGGCCCAGAGCCACACTGTTTCCGTGCTCGACGAGAGCGCGGACGCGCACCGTCTGCTCGACAGCGGGTTGGACGGCAACTGGGAGGACGCCGGCGGCATGTTCACCGTCGGCACGGCGCTTGAGACCGACGCCTTGATTGAGGCCGGGATCGAGCGGGCCGACGCCTTTGTCGCGGCCACCAACGGCGACAACACCAATCTCGTGATCGCGCAGATCGCGCAAAAACGTTTCAACGTCGACAAAGTCGTCGTGCGCGTACTCGATCCGAACCGAGCGCGCTGGTATGGCGAGCAGGGTCTCACGACGATCTGTCCCACGCAGGCCGGCATCGACATGCTGACGGCCGCCGTGCAGGACGGCGCCGGCTCCGGTGCGGTGGGGATCTGACGCGATGTACGTACTGGTTGTAGGCGGCGGCAAGGTGGGGTTGAACCTCACCCGCGAGCTGATGCAAAAGGGCAACGAAGTCACGTTGATCGAGGCCGACCGGCGACGTTACGCGATGCTCGAACCCCAGCTCGAACACGTCGTTCAGTTCGGCGACGGCACCGAACTGTGGGTGCTTGAGCAGGTTGGCGTGGAGCGGGCAGACATGGTGATCGCGGTCACCGGCGACGACGAGGACAACATCATCATCTCGCAGGTCGCGCGCGAGAAGTACGGCCGCGAAAGCATCATCGCGCGCTGCAACAACATCCGCAACATGGAGCACTTTGAGCTTCTGGGCATTCGCCCGGTGGTTTCCTCCACCGACCTGATTCTGCGCCTGATCGAACACGAGGTGCCGCAGTACGGACTGGTCCACCTGCTTACTTTGCAGGTCGAGAACCTTGAGATCATCGAGGTTGAGGCCAGCCCGGGTTCACCGGCGGCCGGTACACGGGTTGACGAGTTGGACCTGCCCGAGGACTGCCTGGTGATCGCCGTGCTGCGTGACGGCGGCGGCATGGTGCCGCGTGGCGACATGGTGATCGAGCCGGGCGACGAAGTGCTGTTGGTGCTCAGCCCAAACATCGAGGGCGACATCACGCGGCTGTTCGACGCCCCCGGAGACTCGTTCGCCTAACGGCCGCCCGCGCCCGCGCCGTCTTGTAGATTGCGCGCGATGGCGGACCGACATGTAAATCACCTTCTGATCGGCGGCGGACTGGCCTCGGCCAACTGCGCGCGCTGGCTGCGCGAAGCCGGAGGCGACGGCGAGATCCTGATCGTCGGGCGCGAACCCGAACCTCCGTACAACCGCCCGGCTCTGACGAAGGGTTACCTGGCGGCCACCGAACAGCGCGCGATGGACTACTTCCGGCCGCCCGAGTTTTGGGAGGAACAGCGCATCGAGTTGATGACGAAGACCAGCGTGATGAAGCTGGACGCCGAAAACAAGATCGCGACGCTGATCGACAAACGCGAGATCTCATTTGACTCTGCGTTACTGGCGACCGGAGCGAACGTGCGCCTGTTGCGAGTGGACGGCATGGCACAGGAGGGCATCCACTACATCCGTGCATACGGCAACGCGGACTCGCTACGAGACGACTTGGATCGACTGGGCCGCCGCGTGATCTGCGTCGGTGGCAGTTACATCGGCTGCGAGGTGGCGGCCACGCTCTCCCGGCTTGGATGCGACTGCGGTGTCGTGATGCTTGAGGACCTGCCCCTTCAACGCACGCTGGGCGACGAGGTTGGCGCGTGGGCGCGCGAGTACCTGGAGTCGCTGGGGGTGCAGTTTTATCCGGTGCAGGCACTCGCGCGCTTCGACGGTGATGGTGAGCGCGTCACCAGGGTCATCTGCGAAAGCGGTCTTGAGATCGAAGCCGACGTGGTGGTGATCGGCGCCGGCGTGCATCCCGACACGATGCTCGCGAAGGGGGCGGGGCTGACGATCGGCGAGCAGGGCGGGATTCTCTGCGATTCTCGGCTACGCACCAGCGCGCCGGATGTTTACGCCGCCGGCGACGTCTGCGAGTACGAATCGGCGATGCACGGCGGTCCGATCCGGGTCGAGCACTGGGACGTGGCGTTCAACCACGGCAAGACGGTGGCGCTGAACATGCTTGGGCACGACACCGAACACACCGTCGTGCCGTACTTCTGGACCGACCTGGCAGATGTTGAGATCGAGTCGGTCGGTCCGGCGCGAAGGTGGGACCGGGTGATCGTTCGCGGTAAACCCGCCGAGCGGGCCTTCAGCGCGTGGTATCTGGATCGCGATCGAGTTGTTCAGGTGGCCGCCGTCGGCCGTCCGCACGACATCGAGGCCGGACGCGAGCTGATCGCGGCCCGAAGATCGCTCACCGTGGGTCAGATCGAGATGATCGCCGACACGTCTCACGACGTGGCAACGTTGCTGTAACCACTTTGGGCGCGCGATTGCGGCATTACGACCGGTGGTTCTGCGTGACGAAAAACCCCACGTGCGCCGCCGTCGGGGGCCCTAGAATCGCGTAATCCGCGCAACTTCGGCCCCAAGCAGGTGTTCGCGGTATTGATCGCTCGTCCGGCCACGCTGCGCAGTCCGGAAACTTAAACCGTTTTTCCAAAGACCTTGAGGGGGCATTTCGATGCGTAAGAAGTTGCTAGTGGCATTTGTCGCGTTGATCGCGGCGTTGATTGCGGCGGTTGCCGCACGGGCCGCGGTGAACGCCGGCAATACGGGCTGGAGATGGGGCAACCCGTTGCCTCAAGGGAACAGCCTTCAGACCCTCGACATGATCGGCAGTCGTGGTTACGCCGGAGGAGCGTCTGGAACCATGGTCCGCACCGACGACGCCGGCGCCACCTGGAGCGCGGTGCGCACCGGCTTGCTAGACGATGTCAATTTGGTACGCGCAATCGGCCCTGACTCGTTCGTTTTCGCCGCGAGCTGCGCGCTTCGTCGCAGTGATGACGGTGGCCAGACCGTCAAGCGACTGCCCTGGACGCCCAGCGACGAAAGTTGCTCGCCGGAGATAAAGTCCTTCTACTTCCCGAGTTCGAACGTGGGATACCTGCTGCTGGCCAACGGTGATGTCTTTTCGACCGCAGACGCCGGTTCGAGCTGGACCAAGCGTACGGCGCTGCCCGGTACTTCCGCAAAGGGCGGCAGCGACGCCCCCGGAGACGTCTGGTTTACGGCCGACGGCTCGGGCGTGGCGACCGCCGGCAAGACGATTTACCGCACGACCGACTCCGCGGCATCGTGGTCACCTGTAAGTACGGCTTCGTCCAGCGACCTGACGCGACTGAACTTCGTCAACGCAAATGACGGTTTCGTCGTGGGCAAGGGTAAGAACATGCTCGCGACGAGCGATGGCGGTCAGACGTGGACCGCGGTGAACGTGAACGCCGGAACCGCCGGCATCAACCTCGGCGACGTGGATTGCCACAACGTCAATAACTGCGTGCTGGCGGCCGCCGACGGCAGCCAGTTGTATCTGACCGGCGACGGCGGGACGACGTGGACCGCCACTTCGCCGTCATCCAGCGCGCTGAAAGCGGCTGCATCCTCGTCTCCGGTTCGCATCGTCGCCGTGGGCGCCGGCGGCGCGACCGTCGCGTCAAACGACGGCGGAGTTACGTGGCAGACGATCAGCGGCGGCGTGAGCGGCAGCTACACCGGCATCCGCGCTGAATCGGATTCCACGGCATACGTGTTCGGTGATAACGGAGCGCTCGCGCGTACGACCGACGGCGGCAACTCGTGGGCGCCGGTCGGCGTCTCCAGTTCGGTCCGTCTGATCGGCGTGGCGTTCCCGACCTCCCAGCGCGGTTACGTGCTGGACAGCGCCGGTGTGCTGATTCGCACAAGCAACGGCGGCGCCAGCTGGCAGTTCCTAAACACCGAGGGCATAATCGGCAACGCGATCAGCTCGCCGGCCGAAAACACAGTGGTGTTGATCGGCCCGAAGGGCATCCACCGCTCGATCGACGGTGGCGACAGCTTTGAGTCCGCCAAGGGCAAGGGTTTGGCCAAGACTCGCCTCGATCGCGTCGATCACGCGGGCGGCGCCTTGTTTGCCTTCAGCGGCAAATCGCTTTGGGTTTCCACCGACGGCGGTGGCAAGTGGAAGCAGGTCAAGCGCCCCGCAAGCGCGAAGACGATCTCCAATCTGGACATGGTCTCAGCCAAGGCCGGGTATCTGCTCGACGGACGCGGCGAGCTTTGGTTTACGCGCACCGCGGGCCGCAAATGGGTGCGTATCGAAACCACCGGCACTACCTACACGGACACGATCGCCTTCGGCGACGTGCTGCACGGTTACCTGACCGACGACAGCGGCCGTGTGCTCTACACCGCGGACGGCGGCAAGACGTGGTCGCGCCAATACCCGTTCTACAACCCGAACGGCGGCGGGTTCATGCTGATGGAAGCGCCGTCGGCAACTCACGCGTTTATGGCGATCGACTTCACGAATCAGTTCTTCGCGACGTCGACCGGCGGCACGATCGGATCAGCGTCAACGCTGACGATCAAGCCAAGCGCGCGTAAGGTCAAGCGCGGCACCACGATCAAGGTGACGGGCAAGCTATCTCCGGCGGTGGGCGGCGAGCGTGTCAGTGTCGTCGCGCGAGCGGTCGGTGCCAAAAACGGTTCGCCGTGGGTGATTCAGGACGTTACGGTGGCCGCGAACGGAACCTTCACCACGCGCTGGAAGGTGAAGAAGCCGACGACCTTTACGGCCCGCTGGAGCGGTGACTCCGGACACGATGGCGACGGCGCGAACGCCGTGGTGGTGAAACTGAAGTAGCTGATCCGTGCGTTCCGACTGAGGGCGATTGCGGGAGCGGTATCCTGTGCTTCCGCGGTCGCCCTGGTTGGGCGCGCCGTGTCTTTGCGGGATCGTCTAATGGTAGGACGCTCGGCTCTGGACCGAGAAGTTGGGGTTCGAATCCCTGTCCCGCAGTTTGGGCGTCTGTGCGCGGTTCTGGCGGCGTCCTCCCTCGCTTATGTGCTTGCAGCACACTGCGCTCGGTGCGTCCTTGCCAGAACCACGCACAGACG